>NZ_BMGK01000005.1 GCF_014640155.1 Planktosalinus lacus
ACAGAGTAGTTAAGCCCGTTAGCGCAGATGGTACTGCCATTACGGTGGAAGAGTATGTCGCCGCCTTCTTTTAAAACCCTTCATCTTTTGATGAAGGGTTTTTTTTTTGCTTTTTTTCTACTTCAATAAATCACATTTCCCTAAATAGTTAATCTCTCAGATGAAGTGTTTATTATCTATGAATAATTTATCAATTGATTGATAGAATCTAGAATAGTTGTTTATATTGGTTAATATTTTTATATTTAGAGACTTCTAAAAATATTATATCATGAAAAAAATTACTAAATATCTACAAATTACTCTGTTTGTGTATTTTGTATTTTGCTTTTCAGTACAATCGCAAGAACGTATAGCGGTCATTCAAAGTCCAAATGTTATTTTGATGGACTCTGAAACGGGTGTTATTTTAGACCCTTCATTTATTGATTTGGATTTACAAGACCCCGGAACTCCTAAAGCTCTATTGCAAGTTGGTGATGAGATTTGGATAACCCACCAAATTGGAGATAAAATTGACAGATATGATCTTGATGGGGTATTTTTAAGTTCTATTCAAGGAGGTCTTGATAATATTAGGGGACTAGGTTTGATAAACAACTCTGAGGTTTGGGTGACAAATGCTGGAACAAACAATGGTGCACCCGGAGATGCTATTGTACGTTTTGATTTTGATGGAAATAATCTTGGTTTTTTCCTAACAGCACCACAATCTGACTCACCTTTTGATGTCATAGATAACGGAAATGGAGAAGCCTACATTTCATACAGTTCAAGTGATAATATTGAGCGTAGGGATTATGATGGAAATTTTCTTGGAAACATCGTAGAGCCCGGTGTAGTAAGTTTTATTCAACAAATAGAAATTGAAGAACCAGGTGTTATTTTAGCTGCGGTGTTTAGTGGTTCACCTCAAAATGGTGTTTATCGCTTTTCTGAAACAGATGGCTCTATAATTGACTTTTGGAGTGAAGGTAATTTAAGAGGTGTCGCTAAACTTGGAAATGGAGAAATACTTTGGTCCAGTGGAGCAGGTATTTTTCGATTAGATCCTGATACCGGTGTAAGTACATCGATTTCAGGAAATTCTTCTCAATATTTTGGAAGATTGAATTTAGATGGGTGTACTCCACCTCCAATACCGACAGGTGCACCGGAACAATCTTTTGAAGATGGAGCTACTCTTGCTGATATTGAGATTGATCCAGCTGGTGTTACTTGGTTTGCAACAGAAGCCGATGCGTTAACCGGAACAAATCCATTGCCTTTAAGTACTCTCTTAGTTGATGATGAAACTTATTACGCCGTAAATATAGTTTCAGGGTGTTTAAGTGAACCTTTTGCGGTAACTGTAACTATTACATTAAGTATTAATGATTTTGATGATTCCTCATTTTTTTATTATCCAAATCCAACCGGCGGTTTACTTACTTTATCGTATGATAAAAACATTTCAGAAATAAGTTTATCAAACCTCTTGGGTCAAACATTACTTGAACAAAAAGTAGGTTCAAATCAATTGACAATAGATCTATCTGATTTGCCTAAAGCAATTTATCTAATTAATGTAGTTTCAGAAGAGGGCAACAAAACGATAAGAGTTATTAAAGAGTAGTTTTGAATTTTAATATTGGTTCAATAAAAGGCTGTTATTGTTGACAGCCTTTTTTAATGAAAAATAGATTTCATAATCGTTAGAATTCCCTTAAAAGCAAAGTAGACGGCAGCAATTCCTATTATTAACCCGATTGGAAAAAAGATGTAAAAGGTACTGTTGTCTTTATTTAAAAAACCAAGTGTTATTAAATATGGCGCTAAAAACATTAGGGGTAAAGAGAGTGCCATAAACTTTATTCCTGTCATTAGGACTTTTTTATCGGTGTTTTTCATTATTTCTTGTTTTGAAAACTAACTATCGCTTTTCTTACGCTTTTATGTTTTTCGAGTAATCGATGGGCTTCTATCTCAGAAATATTACATTCTGACATTATCATTAAAACACCTCGTTTTACTAACTTTTCATTACTCAGTTGCATATCAACCATTTTATTGCCCTTTACTTTTCCAAGCTGGATCATTGTTGAAGTGGTAATCATATTCAATATCATTTTTTGAGCTGTTCCTGCTTTCATTCTGGAACTTCCGGTTAAAAATTCAGGTCCTACGATAACTTCAATAGGGTATTTTGATACATTGGATAGTGGGCTGTCTTGATTGCAGGTGATGCATCCTGTAATAATATTGTTTTTATTGCACTGTTCAAGAGCTCCAATTACATAAGGTGTAGTTCCAGAGGCAGCGATACCAATTACAATGTCATCTTCGCAAATAGTAAAAGATTTTAGGTCTTTCCAACCTTGGGTTAATGAATCTTCGGCAAACTCTACTGCTTTTCTGATTGCTTGGTCCCCTCCGGCGATCAATCCTATTACCAGGTCATGAGATACTCCAAATGTTGGTGGGCATTCACTGGCGTCCAGAATGCCCAAACGTCCGCTGGTTCCTGCACCAATGTAAAACAAGCGCCCTCCTTTTAAGAGTTTTTCAATTACTCTTTTTGTAAGGGATTCAATTTGAGGGATGGCTTTTTCTACAGCAAAGGCAACAGTTTTGTCTTCATTGTTGATGTTTTCCAACAATTGTCTCACCTCCATTTTTTCTAAATGGTTATAGTTAGAATCCGACTCTGTAGTTTTAATAAACTTCATTCAACAAATTTACACATACTTATTGAACTGTATAATAAAAACTAAAGGCTTCTGAAATTCTAAAGTAACCCAAAGGAAAGTTATCCGGATTTGTTTGGTTTGTAATATTTCCTCTCACTGTGGCCGGTTGGGTTTCAAATGGACCTGCCGGGGCATCTCCTTGTTGAATTAAGGTAAATAAATAATTGTAATTTTGCTCATTGATGCCATATAAATTAAACGTTACGACATCATTTGGTTCTATATCTTCAACCAAATAGTAACCAAAAATCAGGTTTCCATCAAAAAACTCATCAGTTAACGCATCATATATGTTTCCTTTTTCTGATTTTCCTTCAAAGAAATAAAAATTATCTTCACCTGCAGGATCACTAAAAAACACTTTTAATTCGATATCTTCTCCTGAAAAACCAGCATCATTTCTTTGTTCTACAAATTCTAAAGGTACTGCGCTTACCAGTTGATTGGTAGCGGTATACAATTCATTTTCATAAATTATTTCGAGTGTATAGTCTGTATTGGGTTGGGGTTCAAAATCTCCAAAATACAGTCCGTTCTCACTGTGTATAAAGGGGTAGCTATTTCCTTGTTCATCTGTAATTGTCACTTCAGCAGTACTTACCGGAAGGATATTAGTATCAAAATAGGGTGCTGTTAAACTTAGTTTAATTTTTGGAAAGTCTGTAACGTTTGGGTCAGGGTAATAGTTGATAGAGGCTTCAACTACAAGTTTTGGGTCTGCGGTGTTTAAATCCAAATCAATTTCTTCTTCACAGGATGTTAAGCTAATCAGAACCAATAAAAATATGTGTCTTAAAAGTTTCATTAAAATTTAAAATTATAGGTTACAGCAGGAATAATTCCAAAGATAGAGAGTTTCACAGCTTCATTTCTGCCAATATCTGTATTTTCTCTAAACGAGATTGAAGCAGCATTCATTCTATTATAAACATTATAAATACTAAAAACCCACTCAGACTTCCAATTTCTATTATTGTTTTTTTGAGGAGTTAAGGTTGCAGACAGATCTAAGTGATGAAAGGTTTGCAATCTGCTGCTATTTCTAGCTTCAAAAGTGGGTACAACAATTCCGTTATAAATATATTGACCATTTGGAAAGGTAACCGGTTGTCCTGTTTGAAAAATAAAGTTGGCTCCAAATGTCCATTTTGAGTTCAATTCATAGCTTCCAGTTATTGAAATATCATGAGTCTTGTCCCAGGCTGAGAGATACCATTTACTATTGTTGATTCCCAATTCTTCATTGGTCCTTCCGGGTGTTTTTTGCTCACTTCTTGAAAGTGTATAAGCAATCCATCCCTGAAGTTTACCTGTATTTTTTCTAAAAAGGATCTCCAAGCCATAAGCTCTAGCTTCTCCGGCAAGGAGAACTTGTTCAATAGCGTTGTTTGCGATAAGATTTGCACCGTCAACATAGTCAAGTCTGTTATCTACTTTTTTATAGAATGACTCTACTTCAAGTGAATAATTTTCAAAATTTTTAAAATAGCCCAAAGCAATCTGATCTGCAACTTGTGGTTCAATGTATTTTCCACTGGGGGCATATACATCAAATGGAGTGGGTGATGTGGTGTTTGAAATCAAGTGGATATATTGTGTCATTCTGTTGTAACTTGCTTTTACAGAGGATTCGTCTGTGAGTTGGTATGCTATTGAAAACCTTGGTTCAGGGTTGTGAAACGATTTTATAGTACTTCCTTTCGAAATATTTAGGGTGTCAATGGGTGGTGCTTTTTCATATATTTTGAGGTCATTGTTAAATACATTGGGTTGATCATTTTCATAGATGTATAATTCATCCTGCCCTAATCTGTTAAATGTAGAAAAACGCAGTCCTGCCTGCACAGCGATTTTTTCTGAAATCGTATATTCAGCATCCAGGTATATGGCATTTTCAAAAGCAAATTTATCAGTGAGTTTAGTTTGGTTAATGCCTGAAGTTTCAGAGTTTGGTTTTATTTCACCTGGAATAAATTGATAATAAATGGAGTTTAAGCCATAGTTGAGTTGCAAATTTTCAGTCAAATAATGCTTAAAATCATATTTAAAATTGTAGTTTTTTATTCCGCTGTCAAAATCAAAACCAACAAAATCAAGAGTTAGCCCATAATAATAATCTGAAAAGATGAGTGAAAGGTTTGAAAATAGTTTGTTGGAGAACAAATGATTCCATCTAATGTTGACTGTTGAGTTTCCAAAGCTATTGCTGAAACTGTCAGAAATTTCAAAAACATCCCTTCCAAAATATCCCGAAACATATAGGTTGTTATTTTCATTAATTCGATAACTCAATTTTGTATTTAAATCGTAAAAATAAGCAACATTGTCATTGTCAAACAATGGTAAAAATAAGTGAGCATAACTGCTTCTTCCTCCAATTAGAAAAGAACTTTTTTCGTTAAATATTGGTCCTTCGAGAAGCAATCTGCTAGAAATTAAACCGACACCACCGGTAGCTTTAATTTCGTTGTTGTTGCCATCTTTTTGGTAAATATCAAGAACAGATGAAATGCGACCACCAAATTTTGCCGGAATTCCCCCCTTATAAAGTTTCAGGTCTTTAATCGCATCGGGGTTAAAAACGGAAAAGAAACCAAATAAATGTGAGGAATTATAGAGTGTTGCTTCATCAAGAAGAATAAGGTTTTGATCAGCGGCACCACCTCTCACATTGAACCCACTTGCTCCTTCGCCTGAGCTAGTAACACCGGGAAGTAATAGTAGCGATTTTATAATGTCAGTTTCACCCAAAACCACCGGCATTTTTTTAATGGTATTTATAGTGAGTGAGTTTAAACTCATCTGAGGTTTTTTGATATTTAGCTTTTCAATGTTTTGCTTGATTACTATTTCGTCAAGAGATTCCAAAGACTCAGAGAGTGAAATGTCCTGCCTTATGTTTTGATTGAGTGAGATAGTCAATGTTTTCGAAGAAAACCCTAAACTACTATAAGTGACTTCATAGGTGCCTTCTTCAAGAGTTAGTGAGTAAAAGCCATATTCATTTGTAATTGTTCCAGTTTGTAGCTCAGGGATAATGACATTCACTCCAATCAAAGTTTCATTTGATGAGGCATCTGTAATGGTTCCACTGACCGTATATTTATTTACCTGACTTTGAGAAAAAAATAGTTGAACACTAAATAATAATGTAAGAAAGAGTAGTTTCTTTTTCAAATTTTTTAGGTAAAAATAAGGCATAATTACGATAAACCTCTTAATAAAATCTTAGCTTTTTAGTAGAAATTCACATTTTTAAATTAGTTTGGCACAGCAATTGGAAACCTTTGATTAAATATTTAAACTTAATTATTATGAAACTAAAATTACTTATTTCGACACTTTTTCTTTTTGTACTCCATTTTGGACATAGCCAACAAAGAGATGCAAGTTTACAAGTTGAATTTGAAAATTCAAGAGCTTCATTTACCATTCAAATAGGTGAGTTGGATTTTCAAGTTGATAGAAATATACTTTTTGTGGAAGGTTTACCAAGTGGTTTTCACGAAGTATTAATTTTTGAAATTAAAAGAAACAGGCGTGTTTTAGTTTATAGAGGCGGAATTAACCTGGCTAGAAATGCAACTACTTTTTCATTTTTTAGAAATAGAAATTTTGAAGTATATGCCATCGAGCCTCACTTTGTCGATGATCCGGTTATTGTTGAAGTTCCTGTAATTTCAAATGAAATGTTTAATCAGTTAAAAAGCACGGTACAAAACGAATCTTTTGATTCAGGAAGATTGGAATTACTGGAGTCCACTTTGAGAAATAATAATTTTACTTCACATCAAATTAAAGAATTATTGCATTTGCTTTCATTTGATTCCGGAAGGTTACAATTTGCAAAATCTGCTTACACACAAGTTGTTGATCCAGAAAATTATTTTGTTGTCAATGAAGCACTTTCATATTCGAGTAGTAAAAGTGAACTACTAAAGTACATCAATAGCATGCCTGGAAATTAAAAAAAAAGCTGCCAATTTTGGCAGCTTTTTTCTATTTGTTTAATAATTTTAAGAGTGAATTCAAGGTTTCGCTTGGCCTTAAAGCTTTATCTGCTAAACTGATATCAGGTAAGTAATAGCCACCAATATCAACAGGGTTTCCCTGAATAGAATTTAATTCATTTATTATCTCAGTCTCTTTGTCACTCATAAGTTTAGCAACTTTTGAAAACAGTTCTTTTAACTCTGAGTCTTCATCCTGTTTAGACAAAGCCTCTGCCCAATACTTGGCCAGATAAAAATGGCTACCTCTGTTATCTAGTTCACCTGCTTTTCTTGAGGGCGATTTATCATTGTCTAGATAACTTTCAGTAGCTTCGTCAAGTGCTTCTGCAAGTACAAGCGCTTTTTGATTGTTATCTTTTTCACCCAGGTGTTCCAGTGAAACACCAAGTGCTAAAAACTCACCCAGTGAATCCCATCTTAAGTGGTTTTCTTCTAAAAACTGCTGAACGTGTTTTGGAGCCGAGCCACCTGCACCGGTTTCAAATAATCCTCCACCATTCATAAGTGGAACTATCGAAAGCATTTTTGCACTGGTTCCCACTTCAAGAATTGGGAAAAGATCAGTGAGATAGTCTCTCAATACATTTCCACTAACAGAAATAACATCTTTTCCGGCTTTGATTTTTTTTAAAGAAAATAAGGTTGCTTCCTCAGGGGTCATAATTTGAATATCAAGACCTGTGGTATCTTGATTTTTAAGGTAAGTTGTTACTTTTTCAATTAATTGTGCATCGTGTGCACGGTTTTTGTCAAGCCAGAAAACAGCCGGGTTTCCAGTTGCTTTAGCCCTGTTAACAGCTAGCTTAACCCAATCTTGAACAGCGGCATCTTTTACAGCACACATTCTCCAGATATCACCTGTTTCAACTGTGTGTTCAAAAATCACTTTTCCTGATGTATCGGTTACCCGAACTTTTCCGCTTGCTGATATTTCAAATGTCTTGTCGTGGGAGCCATATTCTTCAGCTTTTTGAGCCATTAATCCCACATTGGAGACACTTCCCATCGTGGTAGGATCAAAAGCACCATTTTCTCTGCAAAAATCTATGGTAGCCTGATATATCGAGGCATAACTGCTGTCAGGAATCACTGCTTTGGTATCTTGTGATTTTCCATCTGCATTCCACATTTTACCTGAATTTCTGATCATTGCAGGCATAGAGGCATCAATAATGACATCACTGGGAACGTGCAGATTGGTAATACCCTTATCGGAATTTACCATCGCTAAATCTGGTCCTGAATTTAAAGAATTTTGGATGGTTGTTTCAATTTCTTTTTGTTGACTCTCTGGAAGTGTTGCAATTTTTGAAACTAGGTCACCAAAACCATTATTGATGTCAACACCAATATCATCCAGTAATGCTCCATGCTTTTCAAAAACTTCTTTGAAAAATATTTGTACCGCGTGTCCAAAAATAATAGGGTCTGATACTTTCATCATTGTTGCTTTCATATGTAATGAAAACAAGACTCCTTTATCTTTTGCGTCTGAAATTTGTTCTGAAAGGAAAGAAAGCAATTCTTTTTTACTCATCAGAGTCGCATCGATAATTTCACTTTTTAAGACTTTAAGGTTATCTTTTAGGATCGTCTCATTTCCAGAGTTGTCAATGTGAGTTATTTTTAAATAATCTTCTTTTTGAAGTGTGGTGGACTTTTCATTGTGGAAGAAATCGCCTTTGCTCATAGTTGATACATGCGATTTTGAATCTTTACTCCAGGCACCCATAGAATGGGGATGTTTTTTTGCATAATTTTTAACCGCTCTTGGTGCTCTTCTGTCTGAGTTTCCTTCCCTTAAAACAGGATTTACAGCACTTCCTTTAATTTTATCATAGCGACTTTTAACTTCTTTTTCTTTTTCATTTTGTGGTTCTTCCGGATAAGCTGGAATTGCATAGCCCTTATCCTGAAGTTCTTTGATTGCAGCATTGAGTTGTGGTACAGAAGCACTAATATTAGGTAACTTGATAATATTTGCTTCCGGAGTTTTAGCCAATTTTCCTAATTCTTCCAAATCATCAGCGATTTTTTGTGTTTCAGAGAGGTAGTCTGAAAATTTAGCCAAAATCCGACCAGCCAAAGAAATATCTCTGGTTTCCAGTTGAATCCCGGCTGGTCCAGTAAATGCTTGAACTATTGGTAAAAATGAATAAGTGGCCAAAGCCGGTGCTTCATCCGTTTTGGTATAAATTATAGTTGATTTTTTTGTCATATTATCGGATTTAAAAAAGAGAGATTGTATTATTTCAAAAGGTTCACAAATATACACATTTGAAATGCCTTATAAAAGCTACCGAATAAATTATGTTTAGCCTCATAATCTGTTTTTTCTATGAATATTCCTTACCTTAGTATGGTTCTAAAAAAATGTAATTTTAGGTGGCTTTTAATTTATGAACCCCGGACTTCAATACATACAAATACAACGAAATAAAAGTACAGCAACCACTTCTTTAGAAGATGTAGTTGCTGTGGAAGCACCACTTGAAATTCAGATACAGCACTCCAGTGAGAATCGGGCAAAATCGATTTCAGTCACCATGCGTACACCGGGAAATGATATTGACCTCGCATTAGGGTTTTTGTTTACTGAGGGATTGATAAAAGACTATCATCAGGTTAAAAAGGCTTTTCCTTTTGGTGAAAATAGAGTTGTTGTTCAATTGAATGAAGGAGAAACTATAGCACTTGAAAATAGTGAACGCAATTTTTATACCACCAGCAGTTGTGGTGTTTGTGGAAAATCGAGTATAGAGGCCATACAAACCATTTCTCAGTTTCAAATTAATAGATCACGTGTTCCTTCTGAAGGAGTACTCTTTGGCCTTAAAAAAACTCTTGAGAAACAGCAATCACTTTTTAGTCTTACCGGTGGAATCCACGCCGCTGCATTATTTAACTTAAAAGGGGAAATAGAAATTGTTCAAGAGGATGTGGGGCGTCACAATGCCCTGGACAAACTCATTGGTGAAGCTTTTCAAAAACAATTGCTACCTCTTGATGATCGCATATTACTACTTAGTGGTCGTGCCAGTTTTGAATTGGTTCAAAAAGGCATTATGGCCGGAATAGGTACTATAGTTGCAGTGGGGGCACCATCAAGTCTGGCTGTTGAATTAGCTCGGGAACACAATCAAACACTCATCGGGTTTTTAAAACAAGACAGTTTTAACATCTATTCCCGTTCTCTAGATGAAAATGTGACCTAAAACTTTTCAGAAATCCTTATCTTTGGTAAAAACAATATCCGGATATTTTTTTTCGGTATTAAAACTACTCAGTGTCCATGTCCAAAAATTTAAGTGAACTTTCTGCCAGAAAAGGATTAGAAGACAATCTATTTGACCGATTGGGTCAACTTGCCCGTCAAACCGGTACTCCTGACAATGAAGAACTGGAACGACTTGCAGATGAATTTCTCATTGGAACAGCAAACACTTTTGGTACAGCTTCATTTTATGATTTTATGAAGCCCGAGAACAAGTGTAAAAAAGTCTATGTGTGCAACGGTACGGCTTGTGTTTGTGCAGGGACTCAAGATGCTGTGATTGATACGTTACAACAAAATTTCAAGGCCGAAGAAATTGGTCATATGACTTGTTTGGGAAGATGTCACGAAAACAGTGCATTTCATTACCAGGGGAAAAACTTTTCAGGAGATGCTATCAACGCTTTGGATTTTAATCAAATAAATTCTGATAATATTCAAGGGAAAGATACTTATAACGTAAAAGCCAATGGAAATGAAATTCTAACAAAAACTTTCACAAGTATTGAAGAATATTATACTCCTTTTAAAGAAGCTTTAAAAACAGATTCAGCAGAGGTACTTGAAGAAATCAAAACTTCAAACGTAAGAGGACGAGGTGGAGCAGGTTTTCCCATGGGTCTAAAACTTGAGTTTTGCCGAAACGCCCCAAGCGATGTCAAATTTATTATTTGCAATGCAGATGAAGGTGATCCGGGTGCCTATTCAGACCGCTATTTGCTTGAAGAGCGTCCTCACTCTGTTTTGTTTGGAATGCTAGTTTCTGGTTATGTTACCGGAGCCAGTTATGGAGTCTTATATATCAGAGCTGAATATCCCGAATCAGTTGCAATTGTTCAGGAAGCTATTGATGCCATAAAAAAAGCAGGTTTATGTGGTAAAAACATTCAAGGTAGTGGGTTTGATTTTGAATTTAAAATCATCCAGGCGCAAGGCTCTTATATATGTGGAGAAGAAACCGCCCTTATAAACTCCATTGAAGGACAGCGTCCTGAAGTACGGGTGCGGCCACCTTTTCCTGCCCAACAAGGGTTGTTTAATAAACCAACTATCGTCAACAATGTGGAAACGTTGGCCACGCTGCACTACATTCTTGAAAATGGCGGTGCCAATTGGAAAGGACTGGGAACAGATAAATCCACCGGAACAAAACTTATCAGTTTGGATAGTTTTTTTAACAATCCGGGTATTTATGAAGTGGAAATGGGAACACCGCTTTCTCAGGTGGTTTACGAACTGGGAGGCGGGTTTAAATCACCGGTAAAAGCCATGCAAATAGGTGGTCCGCTTGGCGGATTAGTACCTGTAAGTAAAATAAATGATTTAGAAATTGATTTTGAATCGTTTTCACGAAATGGATTTCTTTTAGGTCACGCTTCAATTATTTGTGTGCCTGAAGATTTCCCAATCATAAAGTTCATTGAACATTTATTTGATTTTGCTTCTTACGAAAGTTGCGGAAAGTGTTTTCCTTGCCGACTTGGAACAAAAAGAGGTCAGGAACTGGCACAAAAAGCATTTACTTCAGATTACAAAATAGACAGGGTATTATTTAACGATTTGCTTGAGACTCTGGAAAAAACATCACTGTGCGCCCATGGAGGTGGAATTCCGTTGCCGGTGAAAAATGCACTCACTTATTTTGAAGATGAGTTAAAACACTATTTTAATTAGAAAAGCCAATGTTATGAAAACAGCTTTTATCAACAATATACCATTTGAACTGCAAGAAGGTGAAACAATTTTATCCTTTTTAAGAAGACATAAAGGTGAACAGTCTGTACCAACGCTTTGTGATGCGCCCAACCTTGACCCCTTTGGTTCTTGCAGGGTTTGTTCTGTAGATGTTGCAATGGAAGAAAACGGAAAAGCAAGAACACTGGCTTCTTGCCATACTCCCATTGCTGAAGGACAATATATTTACCCGGATTCAAAGTCAATTCAATCCTTAAGAAAAAATATTATAGAACTTGTTTTAACTGACCATCCACTGGATTGTCTCACCTGTGAAGTCAATGGAAACTGTGAATTGCAAACAGTAGCCGCTCAGGTAGGAATTCGTGATGTGCGCTACCCTTCAGGTGAAAATCACCTTTTCAGGGAAAAGGACTTGAGTCATCCCTATATGACCTCAGACCTTTCCAAATGTATTAACTGTTACCGTTGTGTAAGAGCTTGTGACGAAGTGCAGGGTGAGTTTGTTTTAAGCATGTCGGGCAGAGGATTTGATTCTCATATCATCAAAGGCATCGATCAAAGTTTTATGGATTCTGATTGTGTGAGTTGTGGCGCTTGTTCACAGGCCTGTCCCACTTCGGCAATTTCAGACATTTTTCAGTCCAAAGCCATTGCAGCCACTGATGTAACACGCACTATCTGTACCTATTGTGGTGTGGGATGTAACCTTGATGTTTCCACCCGAAGCGGAGAAATTTTAAGTATTCAGGCACCCTATGATGCAGAAGTCAACCAGGGACACACCTGTTTAAAAGGGCGTTATGCTTTTAAATTTTACGACCATCCTGAACGTCTTGATGCACCCATGATTAAACGTGATGGTGTGTTTGAAAAAGTCAGTTGGGATGAAGTATATGACTTTATTGCTACTAAACTACAAACCTATAAAGACGAATTTGGACCTGATTCCATTGCCGGGATTTCGTCAGCGCGTTGTACCAATGAGGAAAACTATTTGATGCAAAAATTCATTAGGGCTGTAATAGGGACCAACAACATTGACGGCTGTGCCAGGGTTTGCCATTCACCAACAGCTTTGGGAATGCAAAGAACTTTCGGAACCGGTGCAGCAACAAACTCCATTGATGATATTAAGGATACTAATTGTATTTTAGTTATAGGTGCTAACCCAACAGATGCACACCCTGTTACCGGAGCAAAAATGAAGCAGTTTGCAATGAAAACGGGTAATATTTCAATAGTCATCGACCCAAGACGTACTGAATTGGCTAAATATGCCACTTACCATATTCCACTTCGTCCCGGAACCAACGTGGCTGTGCTTAATATGATGATGTACTATATCATTGAAGCCGGACTGGTGGATGCATCCTTTATAGAATCTCGTACAGAAGGATTTGATGATTTTAAAAACGAAATTTTAAGTATTGATCTGGATCATATCGAAACTGTTTGTGGAGTAGACAGAAACCTGATTAAAGAAGCTGCAATTGCTTACGCGAAAGCACCAAACGCTATGTCATTTCATGGATTAGGAGTAACCGAACATTCTCAGGGCACGTTTACTGTTATGCAAATAGCGGATCTTGCTTTACTCACCGGAAACATTGGTAGAAGAGGAGTTGGTGTAAACCCCTTACGAGGTCAAAACAACGTTCAGGGGAGTGCTGATATGGGTGTTCAACCCCATCAGGGAGCAGGTTATTTAGATTTGACCATTCCTGAAGTAAATCAACGATACAACACTTTTTATGGAGTAAATGTTCCCAGTCACATTGGGTTTAAAATTCCTGAGATGTTTGAAGCAGCTCTTGATGGCAAATTAAAAGCATTATGGGTAATTGGTGAAGATATTGTCCAAACAGATCCTAACACTAAAAAAGTTATCAAAGCCCTGCAGAATACTGATTTGGTGATTGTACAGGAGTTGTTTATGACAGAAACCGCAAAATATGCAGATGTCCTTTTACCAGGAGCATCTTTCCTAGAAAAAAGCGGAACTTTCACCAATGGTGAACGACGCGTGCAAGCAGTTAGACAGGTAGTAAAGCCCATTGGAAATGCCAAAGCAGACGGGCAAATCATAGTGGATATTATGAACAGAATGGGTTATCCACAACCTGATTATGACCCCAAAACCATGCTTGAAGAAATTTCTCAAATTGTGCCTTTCTTTGCCGGAATAACCTGGGAAAATCTTGGTAAAAACGGTAAGCAATGGCCGGTAGCAAAAGATGGTACAGATACTCAAATTTTACATCAGAAAGAGTTTAAGATAGGGAAGGGGCAATTTATTTTCAAGAAATGGAGGGAAACTAGTGAGTTGGTTGATAATGCCAAAGACTACCCTTATATTTTAACAACCAACCGTGAATTGGAACATTACAATTGTGGTGCGATGACACGCAGGACAGGCAATGAGCAGTTACTAGGAGATGATTATTTAATGATTCATCCCATTGATGCTGAGAAACATTTTATTTCGGAAGGCGATTATGTATGTCTTGAATCTCCACGAGGAAAAGTAGATGTAAAAGCTCGGATCACAGATGAGGTTAAGGAAGGGGTTTTAAGTACAACTTTTCATTTTCCTGAAATTATGATAAATAATATAACCGGTGATGTGCACGATTCTGAAGCAAAATGCCCCGAATATAAAGTGGTGGCGGTCCGCATTAGAAAAAGTAAAGGAAAGTTCAAGCAACTTGCAACGCAAGAATAAAACATTAAAATATTATAAATGACAAAAGCCATCCGCCTCAAGAGGTGGATGGCTTTCTTGATAATAATTCTTTACCGACTCATCGCTAGATGACTGAGACAGAGTTATTACAACATCTGTGTCGTGAACTACCTCACTGGATTTTGAACCAGGACTCAACAATGTTGGCCTTGTTCTCATCCAAACCTTTACATTCTCATACAAGTGCTGAATTATAAAATTCAGGTTGTACTCAGGCAAATGCAAAAGTTGTCGTAAAGAAAGTTCAATTGTCTAAAATACATTTCAATTTAGTGTTAGCTACTTCGAACTGTAATTTAGTTAAAAATCCCGTTACCGGTAAATCATAAGATTTCTGAGGCAGGCTCGTTACTATCCTGCACCGTGGTTTTATTTAACTTAGTTTCAATTGATAAGTTGTAGTTTTAATCGTGAGATTATAGTTACAACTTATATTGACACCTTTATTTAATTATCTAATACAACTCCAAAGGAAGTGTATTTCAAACAATAATTAAACAAATGACAAAGAACTTTACTTTAGATCAAAACTACTCTTAAACCTGAATTAACAATGTTTAATTTTATTTTGATATTCAAATATAGCACCTAATGTTTTATGTACCCAATTTTTTTTCTATTATAAATTAACAATTTATTAACTTGAGTTATTAACAATGGTTCATAAAAAAAGCCCCGCATTGCGGAGCTTTGATTTCAGTGTGTTTTAGGTAAAAATTATTTTCTTTTTTCTCTAATTTTTGCCTTCTTACCTGTAAGTTCTCTGAAGTAGAAAATTCTTTTTCTTCGAACACTACCTTTTTTGTTCACTTCAATTTTTTGTAATGTAGGAAGGTTAATAGGGAATATTCGCTCTACACCAACATCTCCAGACATTTTTCTTATGGTGAATGTTTGAGAAGCTCCGGTTCCTCTTAACTGGATAACGACTCCTCTAAAAAACTGAGTTCTGGTTTTTTCACCTTCTCTAATTTCGTAATACACAGTGATGGTATCACCGGCACTAAATTTTGGGAATTCTTTTTTGGTAACGAATTCGTCTTGTACAAATTTTACTAAATCTTCCATTGTTGCTTAAGTTGGAATTAAAATCAAAACAACATTCACGATTTTCGCCAGAGGTTGAGGAGATTGCATTTTTAAATGCGGGTGCAAATATAATTATTTAATTTGAAATTTAATTCAATATTTTAGAATTATTCATCCAATAAATCGGGACGTCGTTCTTTGGTTCTTTTATAAGCTTCTTCCTCTCTCCATATTTCAATTTTTGGAAAATTTCCGCTCAATAAAATATCAGGTACTTTCCAGCCTTTATATTCTGCCGGTCGTGTGTAGATGGGAGGTGCCAGCAAATCATCTTGAAATGAATCTGTCAGTGCACTTGATTCATTGCCCAAAACTCCGGGAATAAGCCGAATGATCGTGTCGCAAAGTACCGCAGCCCCGAGTTCTCCACCGCTAAGAACATAATCGCCAATTGAGATTTCTTTAGTTACAAAATGGTCTCTCACGCGTTGATCAACTCCTTTATAATGACCACAGAGAATGATCAGGTTCTCTTTGAGTGAAAGAAAATTTGCAGTTTTCTGCTTGAGTGTTTCACCATCAGGAGTCATATAAATGACTTCGTCATATGAACGTTCACTTTTTAGTTTTGTAATGCATTTATCAATGGGTTCAATCATCATCACCATGCCTGCACCGCCTCCGTATTGATAATCATCAACCTGTTTGTAATTGTCAGTTACATAATCTCTTAAATTGTGAAAGTAAATTTCCACCAAACCCTTCTCGATAGCTCTTTTTAAAATTGAAGCTTCAAACGGACTTTTTAATAATTCAGGTAAAACGGTTATAATATCTATGCGCATGATTGAAAATGTATCAAACAGATTTTCGATTTACAAATTTAGTGTTATTATTTTTGGGTAACCTCTCTAAACTAAAAAAACCACTACAAGATGTTGAAGTGGTTTTTTTAAAATTATATATAGCTACTAATAATAAGTGAATCTTCTCACTTTAGCAATATATTTTGCCAATCTAATTACCTGATGGCTGTATCCATATTCATTGTCATACCATACATACAGGACAACATTGTTTCCTTCAGCATTGACAATGGTTGCATTGCTGTCAAAAATTGAAGGAGCAGAAGAACCAACGATATCACTTGAAACCAATTCGTTGTTCAGTGAATATTTAATTTGCTCTACCAAGTCACCTTCGAGTGCATATTTTTTTAGAGCAGCATTAACACCTTCTACTGATGTTTTGTTTTTTAGTTCAAGGTTTAGAACCACTAATGAGCCATTTGGAACAGGTACCCGAATTGCATTTGAAGTCAATTTGCCTGCTAACTCCGGAAGTGCTTTAGCAACTGCACTACCGGCTCCGGTTTCTGTGATTACCATGTTAAGCGCTGCAGCGCGACCTCTGCGATATTTTTTATGCATATTGTCAACAAGGTTTTGGTCGTTTGTATATGCGTGAATTGTTTCCAGATGCCCCTGAACAATACCAAAAGAATCTTCAATAACTTTTAGAATTGGAGTGATTGCATTTGTTGTACAGGATGCCGCTGAAAAGATATCTACTTTATCGGGGTTGTATTCAGTTTGGTTTACACCGTGAACTATGTTTGGAACTCCTTTTCCAGGGGCGGTTAATAAAACTTTTGAAGCTCCTTTTGACTTTAAATGACGGCCTAATTCTTTATCGTCTCTAAATGCTCCGGTATTGTCAATTATCAGGGCATCGTTTATTCCAAATTTCGTATAATCTATATCCTCAGGTGCGTTGGCAGAAATCATATGTACGGTAGTTCCATTTATGATTAATGCACAGTTTTCTACATCAATTTGAACAGTACCCATAAAATCTCCGTGAACTGAGTCATATTGAAGTAAGGAAGCTCTTTTTTCAAGAACTGTTTCATCAATACTTCCGCGAGTTACGATAGCTCTTAAACGAAGTTGATTTCCCTTTCCGGTGCGAGCCATAAGTTCTCTGGCAAGGAGTCTTCCTATACGTCCAAACCCGTAAAGCACAACATCTTTTGGCTTTTTATTTTCCTCTTTTGATGCATCTTTTAATTTGTCTGAAACAAAGGCAAGTGCATCACTGTATTTGTCATCTTCCAGATGAAACTCGTAAGTTAATTTACCAATATCCAGTTTTGCCGGTGGGAGGTCAAGCATTTTAATTGCCTGAGCTATTTCAACCGAATCAAAAATTGAAATAGGTTTTTGTACAAATTCTCCGGCATATTCGTGTAAGTTTAAAATTTCACTTACATTTTTATCAATCAATTGATTTCTGAACAATACCAATTCGATTGATTTGTCATACCAAAGGTCGCTGATAATTTTAATAAACTCTACAGTAGCGCGTCTGCGGTCTGCCTGAAAAGAAAGTTCTTTTTCATAAACTTCTTGGTAACTCATAGCGTGTGTTGTTAAAGATTAGGTCTCGATTAAATTTGGTGCAAAATTAGTTATTTCAAATGTCATATTAAAGCTTAATTATAAAAATAAAAACCTCTTTGAAGTTTGATTTTCAAAGAGGTAGCTACAATGCTTTTTTTATGTTTTTATCTGAATATAAAGGTGTTGGTTTCACCTTGTTGATCGATGAAAGAAATCTTTATGGGAGTATTTGGAGTTTGATTTTCCATAATGTTTCTGACATCGTCTATAGATTTTACCACTTGGTCATTAATTTTTGTGATTACAATTCCTGAAAGATTGTATTGAGCCATTTCTCTTGTAAGGGGCCTGGTGACAATAACACCACTTTTAATACCCAAAGCTTTCAATTCACTTTCGTTTAAGTTTTTAACTTCAAGGCCTAAATTCTGCATTTCATAAGTTTCTAGTTTAGCAAGAGTAACTGGAATTATTTTTTCATTTCCGTTTCTTTCAACCAGAACGTTTACTTTATCATTAGGTCTTTTAGAACTAAGATATCCTGATAGATCAGAAAACTTGTTGATTTGAATTTGATCGATATGTTTGATGATGTCTCCTTTTTTGATACCACTTTTATCAGCACCACTTCCTTTTTCAATATCGGCAACATATACCCCCTGAATATTATTCACACCCAATTCCTGGGCTTCATTTGAATTTGAATTTAAAATTTGAATGCCTAAAATAGCTCTTTGAACATTACCATATTCAAGTATGTCTTCAACAACTTTTTTTGTGATATTTGAAGGAACAGCAAATGAATATCCGATAAAGGCGCCCGTTTGAGACGTGATTGCTGTATTGATTCCCACCAGTTCACCGTTTATATTAACCAAAGCTCCACCACTGTTTCCGCGGTTTACGGCAGCATCCGTTTGTATAAATGATTGTGGATTTCCGTCAAATTCGTTGAGATTTCTAGCTTTTGCACTCACAATGCCTGCTGTCACTGTTGAAGTAAGGTTAAAAGGGTTTCCAACTGCTAGCACCCATTCACCTACTTTAATGGCATTGGAATCTGCAAATGGAACATAAGGCAGTTCAGTTTCAGTATTAATTTTTAAGAGTGCGATGTCAGTTTTTGGATCAGTCCCCACCAGTTCGGCATCATAAGATTTATTGTCATTGAGTACCACCTCAATTTGAGAGGCATTATCAATCACGTGGTTGTTTGTGACAATGTATCCATCAGGAGTGATTATTACTCCGCTACCGGAGCCTACAATTTCACGTTGCTGTCCTCTTCCGTATAAAAATTCATAAATATTTGTTGGGCCGGTTGTCACTGTTCTGTTTTTAATGTGTACAACGGCATTGATCGTTTTTTCTGCAGCAAACGTAAAATCAATTTCTGACCCCTCAACAAAATTGGGTGCCATATAATTTGTAGGGATTAGTTTAGCTTCATCTTTTGTGGTTATAGAAGATTCGGGTGTTTCTTCAAGGAAGAATTTATAACCACTTAAGGTTAAGACTCCCGAAAAAATCGCAATTAAAAATAAGCTAGCGTGTCTTTTCATAGGGCTGAAATTTAAGTATTTAAACATTTTTATTGTAAAATTATTAGATTGTGATTTAAATCAAAATAGTTTTAACGGGCATTTAACAACAGATATTCATCTGAAATAATAGTACCTTTGTGGTATGCAATTCACTTTCTATAAATATCAAGGAACCGGAAACGATTTTGTGCTAATCGACAATCGTCAGTTGTTATTTCCCAAAAATGATACCAAACTTATTTCAACACTTTGTGACCGAAAATTTGGCATTGGAGCCGATGGTTTAATTCTTCTCGAAAACCATCCAGATCTTGATTTTAAGATGGTGTATTTCAATGCTGACGGAAACCAAAGCAGTATGTGTGGTAATGGTGGTCGCTGTTTGGTGCATTTCGCCAATTTTTTAGGAATCATCCAAAATAAAGCGACTTTTGAAGCCATTGACGGTGTTCATGAAGCAAGCTTAAAAGAAGGAATGGTTTCTTTAAAGATGAATTCAGTATCAGAAATACAACAAAAGAAGGATTTCACCTTTCTCGACACAGGCTCGCCTCATCACGTAGTAGTTTGTCAAAATTTATCGGAATTTGACGTGCACCAGGAAGGAGCAAAGTTGCGTTATGATTTTTATGGTAGGGAAGGGGCCAATATTAATTTTGTTGAACCTAAAAGTGATTCAATCTTTTCAGTTAGAACCTATGAGCGTGGTGTTGAAGCAGAAACACTATCATGTGGGACGGGAGTTACTGCAGTTGCAATAGCAATGCATTCCAAGGGGATGACCCAATCCAACAAAATTACTCTTCAAACGCCCGGGGGTGAATTGACAGTGACTTTTGAAAAGGTAGGAACAGTTTATAAAAACGTATGTCTAATTGGACCAGCAGTAATGGTTTTTAAGGGAGAATGGAAATGATTACAGGAGAAAAAATTAAATTACGCGCCCTTGAACCGACTGATTTAGACTTTCTTTATCAGATTGAAAACAATACTGATTTTTGGGAATATGGTGATAGCCAAACTCCATTTTCTCGCTTTGTTTTAAAAAAGTATCTCAAAAATTCTTCTAAAGATATTTATGAAGTAAAACAACTTCGGTTAGTAATTACAACATTGGATGACGCTTTTTTGGGACTTATTGATCTTTATGATTTCGACCCAAAAAACAAGCGTGTAGGTTTGGGAATTGTAATAAAAGACAAAGAACAGCGAGGTAAAGGCTTTGCTTTTGAAGCCATCAATTTGCTTTGTGATTATGCTTTTAAGCAATTTGATGTTCATCAAGTCTTTGCAATTGTTTTAGAAGATAATGCACAAAGCAAAAAATTATTTGAAAAAGCCGGGTTTATAAATACAGCTGTAAAAAAAGACTGGGTTTATTTTAGGGACTCATTCAAGGATGCTTTTTTGTTTCAAAAAATTAAGTCATAACAACAGGTGTTAAGGTTGCCTAAAATTGTTTGCTTCTGCTGATAGTGTCAGTATCTTTGCATTTAAGTTTTTCAATTCTCATTAAAATTTCCTCATGCGTTTTTTAAAAAAGCACTACTCAAGTATAATTTTTGGTATTTTTTTGGTCCTTTTAATTATTCCTCAAACCCGCACACCTATTCAGGTTTTTGTGCAGCGATTAATTGCTTTTAGTCCCAATGCAATCGAAGAAGAAGAGCGTGAGGTTCTTGGAGATTTTTCGTGGAAACTTAGAGAAGTAAACGGCACAGCTGCCAATCTTTCAGAATCTGAGGGCAAGGTTGTTTTGATAAACTTATGGGCAACCTGGTGTCCGCCCTGTATAGCGGAGATGCCTTCTTTTCAAGAGTTGTATAATGACTATGGTGGGCAGGTAGAGTTTTATTTCGTTTCTAATGAGAAGCGAACAACAATCAATGCTTTTTTAAATAAAAATGAATACAATTTTCCTGTATATCAATCACTGGATCAGCCTCCTTCAAAGCTTAATTCAAATGCATTACCTACAACTTATATCATTGACAAAAAGGGAAAAATTGTTATGAGTAAAACGGGTGTTGCCAACTGGAACAGTAAAAAAACTAGAGTACTCCTTGATGAACTGCTATCTGAAAATTTAGATAACTAAAAAAACCAATTGTTAATTACATAACTTCTTTTAGTTTCTTAAGCTTTTCTTTCCAGAGTTCAAGTTCGTCTTTGTGTCTTTGAATGTTTTTGTGAACTTCTTTGACCATAGGATTTGAATCATCTACATATTGAAAGAAGCCTAAATTGTTTTCCAGCTGGTTAATTTCCTGTTTTACTTCATCTATTTTCTTGGTAATAAAAAAGCGTTCATTTTGAATTTTGCGTTCGTCATCTTGTGAAGTAATGTTATTAAGCTTATTGTCATATTTAATAAGCTCAATTTCTTTTTTGCTAACATCAAGCTTTTTGAAGAGGGCATCAATAGTTTTATTAAACTTGCTTTCAATATTCTTTTTAGCAAAAGGAACTCTGCCAATATCTTTCCAAGTACTGATTTTTTCTTTAATAAACTTTAAATCACTTTTTGGTTCACCAGAAAGGTCAAATGCTTTTAATTCCTCCAGAAGTGTGTTTTTAGCTTCAAGATTTTTTACTTCATCTTCACTTGCTTTGTTGCGGCTTGCATGAAAACGGTCGAAATAATGATTGCAGGCTGCTTTAAATTGTTTCCAGATTTTATCACTGTCCTTTCTGGGTACATGACCTATTTGCTTCCATTCATTCTGGATTTTTTTCATCAATGGAGTTACCACTTCAAAGTCATCACTGTCTTTGTTTTCTTCGGCTATTTTGATGAGTTCTTGCTTTTTTGAAAGGTTTGTATATTGTTCTTTTTTCTGATTTTTATAAAACTGATTTTTCTTACGATTAAAGTTTCTTACGGCTTCTTTAAAATTATTCCAGCTTTCATCGTTATTTTTTGCCGGTACTTTTCCTGCATTGAAAAACTCTTCTCTCAATTTCTCTAAAGCTTTAATACCTTGCTGCCAGGCTTGATGGCTATTTTTAGTATTTTCAGTGAGTTCTTCTATTCGGCTTGTAATTTCGTTCTTTAGTTCAAGGTTTTTTTCAAAATCTTTTTCAATTTCTTTTTGGTACTCTGCTCGTTTATCGTGAATTACTTTTGTAGCAGCGCTAAACCTATCCCACACGTCATCACGATATTCTTTGGCCACAGGACCTGTGTCTTCTTTCCACATTTTGTGAAGCAATTGAAGCTCTCTAAATGCCTTGTTGACGTTCTCTTCATTTGCAAGTTCTTCAGCTCTGTTTATTATTTTTAACTTTTGTTCCAGATTGTGTTTAAAATCGAGGTCTCTGAATTCTCTGTTAAGGTGCAGAAAGTCATAAAAGTTTTCGACGTGGTGATGGTAGTTGTTCCAAACAGTATTATAACCGTCTCTGGGTATCGGTCCGGCTTCACGCCAGCGTTCTTGTATATCTTTAAAATGCTTGTAAGTAGTATTGATGTTTTCTTCTACATCTATTAAGCCTTTGAGTTCTTCAATGAGTTCTAAACGTTTTTGAAGGTTGGCTTGAAGATCTTTTTTTAGATTTTTGAAATAATTGTTTCTTTTTTCACGATATTCAAAATACAATGAATTGAATTCGTTCTTTAAGGGAGAAGAGTAATGGAAGTCAATAATGTTTCCTCCCTGAGCAATAAACTCTTCCTTTTTTTCATTGATTTCATCGTCAAACTGAGAGTTGAATTCGTGTCGGATTTCATCAACCTCTTTTTTAATTTCTTGAATTTTACCTGTTTTCAGCAAGTCTTTGAGAGAGCCCACAAGTTCTTTTTGAGACATACTGTGATAGTCTGTTGTCCCTTTGTCTTGTTCAGAATCATCTTCTGTTTCTTCGTCATCAGAAGAAGTTATTTCATCTTCTTCATCTTCGTCGCTTTCGGAGGCCTCAATCTGGTTTTCAACTTTTTCGGAAGTTGTATCACCAGGTTTATTTTCATTTTGGTCAGACTCATCAACAGAAGTTTCTTGTTTCTTTTGTTCTGTTTCTTTAATTGATTCTTTTTCAGAATCAGGAGTGTCTTGTGGTGATTTCTTTAAATCAGAAGTATCAGATTCATTGACTGAATTTTCGTTTACATCCTGCTCTTGCTCATTTTTTAAAATCGCTTCTCTTTCCTGATCTTTTTCTTGGTCTGACATTTCTTTCAATGTTAAGGTTCCTATTATTTTTGTGGATGGAAAGATAATAACAACTTCGCTAACTGCAAAGTTTTAGAGTGGTTTTGATTTTATGAATTCCATATCTCCCAGGATTTCATTGCCTGATATTTTAGCATTGCTTCTCCATTTACTATTCTAGCTCCCTGATCCTTTCCAAGTTTTAAAAAAATTGTGAGTTTTGGGTTGTAAATTAAATCAAACAGGAGGTGCTTATCTGATATGCCTTTGTATGGAATGTTGGGGTATCCATTGATGTTTGGGCTCGTCCCAAGAGGGGTACAGTTTATAATGAGTTTATGGTTTGCTATTATTTCAGTTGTAAGTTCATTGTAACTGAAATTGGTTTTGTTTTTCTCACGTGAAACAAATGTGTATTTAAAATTGAGGTTATTTAATACATATGCAATGGCTTTTGAGGCACCTCCACTGCCTAAAATCAATGCTGTTTTATCAGTAAGCGGGAAGTGCTCTGAAAGGGATTTTGCGAACCCATAATGATCTGAGTTATAACCTATCAGGTTGCCTTTTTTTGAAATTTTCACAGTATTAACAGCACCAATTCTTTTTGCTTCTTTATCAGTTTTGTATAAAAAAGAAAGTATTTGTTCTTTGTAGGGAATTGTTACATTGAGTCCCTTTAAATCGGGATGTGACTTTAGAACTGTTGTGATTTCTTCAATTTTTGAAATGTCAAAATTCAAATATTGATGATGTAAATTTTTCGATTGGAAAAACGATTCAAAGTAAGGTTTTGAAAATGAGTAAGAAATGTTTTTCCCCAAAAGACCGTAGGTTGCCATAGCTTTGTAAAGGTTTAAAAACTATCAACATTTTGGGGATTAAATGTTGGTTTTTAGTTTGATTTTGTTCTGTCACCATACCAGCCTAAAGCCAATACGAGAAGGATTCCTACAAATATAAAAAAGATTGCGATAAATGTCTCACTATCGATGGAATTTGGTATAAATCTTTTATAATTACTCAAAATTCTATTGCCCTCAATGTCATAGAGAAAATTTCCTTGTGCATCTAAAGAGTAGATTTTTTCTTTCCAGGGCCAAACTACCCCCAAGGAGCCAGCAATAAACCCAATTATACCAGCATATGTAGCATTTTTAAACTGTTTCAATAAATAGCCAAGTAGATGAGAAAGTGTTACTAAACCAGTTATCGATCCCAAAGTGAAAGACGCCAAGACTTTTAGTAACCTGATTCGCTCAGAATTTTCTAAAAAGTCGAAGTTAAATAGAATAACTTCGGTAAAAGTGTCATACAGTGCATTGACAGAATCTACTAAAAGCAGCACATAGTTACCTAATAATATTAAAATAAAAGAACCTGAAAGCCCAGGAAGTGTCATTCCTGAAACACTTATAATCCCACATAGAAAAACAAAAAAGAGGTTGTCATTTTCTTTAGCTGGTTCTAAAAAACTAATAGCTACTCCGGCAATGATACCACAAAGCAGTATGGCAATATTTCTTTTGGTCCACTCATCAAAATCTTTAGCGATGTAATAAATGGAGCCCACTATCATCCCAAAAAATGCACTCCATACAAAAAGTTCATAATGTAAAATTAAATAATCTAGAATCTTTGAAACACTAAAGTAGCTTATAAGCATTCCTAAAATCAACAACCCTAAAAACTGCCCGTTGATATACCTGTAAAAGCTTTTAAATCTTCCTGAAACTAAAAGTTTAAATGCTTTTCTGTTTATTTTTTGAAGTGAGTAAATAAACTCTTCATAAAAACCGGCAACAAAAGCGACTACACCCCCGGAAACACCCGGCACTTTATTTGCAGCGCCCATACCAAGCCCTTTTAAAATAAGCCAAATTTTGTCAGAAAAAGAACGAGGTTCCTTCATTTTGTTTCAGTTTTTTTTTGTGCAATTTGCTCCAAAATGAAAATGCTCAAAAACCCTATAATCATAGCGATTAGCGCAGAAGGCACTTGAGGATCACCCATAAAATCACCCGGTAAAACGCTTTCTTCAAGTAAAGGAACTTTAATTTCTTCTGAGTTTAAACGCCAGCTCATCACTTCTTTCCAAGGCCAAACTTTGTTCAATGCTCCTATCATAAAGCCCGTTAACACTGCCAAAGTTAAGTTTTTGAAATTTTTAAATAACCAGTTTAAAACACCTGAAAATAACTTAATTCCAACGATAGCTCCTGTGATAAAAAGCAATATTTTAATCATAGAAGTCCAAAGCAAATCCCAGTTTCCGGAAAATAAAGCAGTGGTCAAGTCATTAAGTGTATTTATAACCACTTCATATGAACCCAAAAGAAGTAGTATGAAAGAGCCTGATATACCGGGTAAAATCATGGCAATAATGGCGATAAATCCTGAAAATAATATATACAAATTATTTTCAGGTGAAGCCATGGGTTCTGCAAGGGTAATGTAATAAGAGCCTATAGAAACAATTAAAAGCGCTAAAATGATTTTCAGATTCCAAGTTTTAACTTCTTTGCCCACATAAATAATACTGGCAACTATGAGTCCAAAAAAGAATGACCAAACCAAAATGGGATGGTTTTCCAAAAGCCACCCAATAAGTTTAGCAAGGGAAATGAAACTTACCAAAATACCGCTAAGCAGAATGGCTAAAAATTTAAGGTTATATGAAATCCATGCTTTTTTAAATCCGTTTTCTTTCCAGGTTTTAAAAAATGAAAAATTTAAGTTGTGGATGGTATTTATCAATTCTTCATATATACCTGAAATAAATGCAATTGTGCCTCCAGACACACCCGGCACAACATCTGCTGCGCCCATTGCAATTCCTTTTAAGAACAAAAAGAGGTGTTGCACAGTATTATTTTCTTTCATTGAGGGCAAATTTTGCCCAAAAATAAAGAAATTTATTGGGAAGTATTTCCGTAATTACTTATTAAATTTTGAACCTCAGGCATTTCATAAACTGTGGGAAATAATACTTCAAGTATTAACTTGTATTCCAAATCAAGTTTTAAAGCATTTTTTAAATGAAAGCTTCCTTTTGTGGTGTCGTTTAGGAAATAATAAAGCCCGCTGAGTCTGTATTCCAATTCGGCATTTTCAGGATAAAAATCTATAGCTTGAAATAAATTGGTAATAGCTGCTTCAAACTCGCCAAGTTGCATCAAAATATCTGATCTGCTAATCCAGGTTTGCAGTTCATAATTACCAAGTTCAATGGTTTTTCTATATCCAATTTCAGCTTCTTCAAAAAGGTTTAAGCGATTATTTATTTTTGCATATCGTTTCCAATAATGCACATTTTCACTGTCGATATTGATGGCTTTATCAATAAAATAAAGTGCTTTTTGGAAATTATTTTTTTTGATATAAAAATCTGTTATAGCAATCCAGCCTTTATCTAAAAGAATGTCTTCATGAACACATTTGTGATAATATTCCAGGGCAAACTCTTCGTTGCCCAATTTTTCGTGACATTTACCAATGCGCAATAGTGCAAATGAAGTGGGGTCTTCTAAATTTAAGGTAATTGAATAGTTTTCAATGGCTTCATTGTAGCGTTTGAGTTTTTCAAGCACTTTTCCTTTTTCAAGGTAAGCACCCACAAATGTGTCATCTGAAATTATTGCAAAATCAAACGCAGCAAGCGCTTTTTTATACTTCTTAAGCAAGAAATATTGTTTACCTACTTGGTGCCAGGCAACTTCACAGTAAGGGTTTGAATTGAGATAAATGTTTAGATAATCAATGGCATCTATATGAAGTTCTAAAATTTCATAACAATAGATAACGTTGTAGAGAGAAGAATAATCTTCTGGATCTTCCTCTACACATCTCATGAAGTAGTATTTAGCATTTTCATAGTCTTCCAGAAAGAGATATTCCATCCCTATAAGGTTGAGCACATCAAGCTCATCTTCTGTTATTTCGAGTGCTTTTTCAAGTAAGTTAATCGCTTTTTTATGATCGTCTTTTCTGGAGTAAATATTAGCACGTTGAATGTAAATTTCTTCGTTTGAGCTTTCAATAACCTGAAGATCGTTTAAAAGTTCTTCAGCTATATCAAGTTTGTTTTCAAAGATATACATTTCCACTTGAAGGAGTTTCAAGTTTGTGGAAGTAGGATGTTGTTCAAGGCCAAGTTTTGTCGCTTTTTTGGCCAAAGCGATTTTACCATTTTCCATATAATAATTAATAATTTCTTCAAATTCTTCAGAGTCGAAGAAAAGAACATTATTGGTTTTTAACATGGATTCAAAACGGGTAAGTGAGAAATTTTTGTCTTCGTTATGGCTTAAATGCATAGACGTGGATTTATGGGATTTCTTCTTTTAATAAATTTACTAATGTAATTTACTGTTCAAAGGTTATGCCCATTATATTGTTAACAAAATAATCAACATTATAAATGGGCTAAATAGTTGAAATATAGTTGATTGAGTGTTGTTTTATTTTTTTATGTCATTTAATACATCTAAGATAATTTTACATCCTTGTACAATTTCAACTTTTGAAATTGTTAGTGGGGGCGTTATTCTGATCGCTTTGCCTTCAAATAAAAGCCAAAAAAGGATCAAGCCTTTGCTTTTACATTCAAGGATTACGCGATTTGCGATTTCTTCGTTTTCAAGCATTATGGCAAGCATTAAACCAATGCCTCTGATTTCTTTTATCAATGGATGAACAAGTAGACTTCTAAATAACTTTTCTTTTTCTAGAGTCTCTTGAACAAGGGAGGTTGTGGTTAACTCCTTTAGGGTAGCCAAAGCAGCAGCAGCAATCACCGGATGGCCCCCAAAAGTTGTAATATGTCCCAACTTTGGATTGTTTTGCAGTAATTTCATTTTTTCGAATGAAGATACAAAAGCACCCACAGGCATTCCGCCTGCCATTCCTTTACCGATGACCAATATATCAGGAATACAATTGAAATTTTCAAACCCAAAAAGTTTTCCGGTGCGACCAAATCCCGGTTGAATTTCATCTAGTATAAGTTGTGCTCCGGTTTCATCACAGCGTTTTCTAACTTTTTGCAGAAAATTGTCATTTGGCAAAATAAAACCTGCACCTCCTTGAATGGTTTCTAAAACCACACCGGCAGTTTGATCAGTGATTTTTTCAAGGTCATTTTCATTGTTGAAAGTAATGTGATTCACCCCAGGCATTAATGGTCTGAAAGCACTTTTACGTTCTTCAAAGCCCATTATGCTTAATGAGCCTAATGTGTTACCGTGGTAGGCGTTTTTAGCGCTTATGATCTGAGCTCTGGCAGTGATGCGTTTTGCCAATTTAATAGCGCCTTCTATCGCTTCAGTGCCGCTGTTTGTAAGATAGGTGACCGAAAGGCTTTCAGGTAAATGTTTGGCCAGTAATGAGGTGAAATCAACAGCCGGTTTTTGAATATATTCCCCATACACCATAACATGTAAATACTCATCTGCTTGTTTTTTTATGGCTTCAACCACCGCCGGATGAGAATGACCCAATGTACAAGCGGAAACTCCTGCTACAAAATCCAAATGTGGTTTTCCTTCAGAATCAAAAATATAGGAACCTTTTGCATGGCTTATCTCCATGGCAAGTGGGTGTGAAGTAGTTTGTGCCTGGTGTAAAAAAAACTGATCTTTTATTCCCATTGAGAACCAATTTTAATATTCATTTCCATCCTCATTTTTTTTGTTGCGATCTTCATCTTCTTCACTTAGAGGCTTAAACCCTTCAGGGTCATTTTTCAAATCTTTTGGTTCAAGACTTGAGGCTTTGGGAATTTTTAAATTTTCATCAGGTTTTTCATCAAAAAAATCCTCCTCTAATTTTGGAAGCGGAATTCCTGATATTTTTGGAAGCTTTGGAATAGGTTTTCCTTTAAATAAGTCATTTTTAGAAAGTAGACGCTCGTCACCTCTCCAGATAAAGCCCCTTAAAATACGTGCGTTTTCGGGAAACTCTGATTCCGGATGAAGTTTTCCCTCGGCTTGCCTTATAAATCGTATGGTTTCTATTTCTTGTTCGCTAAGTGTGATTTGAATTGAACTAGCTCTTGAATGATTGATACCCACTAATTCATCATTTTCATTTCGGGTATAGAAAATCACTTCGGCATTTCTGTTTATGTTTATAGTATCTAATTCATTTTCAGTAAATAAACCAATCAATTTTTCTCCTTTTACCTGATTGAAACCGGCACTGTCTTTTTGAATCAAAAAAGCGTTGTTATGGACTTTTAGGGTGTCTAGTTTTTCAGTTTCAGTATTTGATAATAAAATGATAGTGTCACCGGTCATTTGACTTTCACCATTCCACATTATTGGATTTCTCAGCATTTTTGTGATCCCGGTTTTTTCGTCACTATAAATACTGTCAGACTTTCCGCTCATATCACTTTTAAAAATCCTGGCTTCATAAAATCCTTTCAATATGCGATGGTCTGCTTTTCCTGTAATTCTAAGTGTATCGGCGTGCATATAAATTGAATCTCCATCTCTAACAGTAATTGCGACTGCCCGTTTGGTTATAAATACAGAATCTTTATCCCTAAATACTTCAGCATAGTGGCCTTTGACAATACTATTATTTAAGGTGTCTATAACTTTTATATTGTTTGTTGCCGAAGCGAAGTTTTTCTGTCTGTCAAAATTGAGACTGTCACCCAAAATTGTTCTGCTTTCATAATCTATTTTAGCATTTTGCATAAAATACCCTTTGTCATTCCTTGTGTCATAAAAACCACGTTCACAGTATATATCACTAGTTTCCCCTGTTATTGTTGAAGGTCCGTAAAGATAAGCGTGACCGGTTTCACTGTAAAAATCCAATTGATTTGTGTTAATTATATAATCAGGGTTGGTAACGACCACGTTTGATAGAAACTGATAGCGTTTAGTTTCGGCAAAATAACGTCCAATATTGCTTGTCAATGTACTGGAAGTATCAACTACTTTTCCGCCACTTCTATAAAAACCTTGCTGTTTGTTTCTGTCAAAATAAAGCGTGTCAGTAGAAAGGGTGGTATTGGGTTCTTTTAGGATAACATTGCCACTTGCAAAAGCAAATTTGGTATTGCCGTTGTATTCTGCATATTTACTGGTAAGGGTCATTGTATCGCCTTGTGTGATACGTACATTGCCATATCCTTTTACAAAATTATCTTTGTTATACATATATGCCTGATCACACCACATTTCGACTCCTTCATGAACAATATAGACTTGCTCATTGGCTTCACGTGTCCAAATAGCAGCATCTGGTACATCTGGTCTAATTTCCAAAAAACCAGATTGAACAACAACTTTTTGAGGTTCTTGAGCGTTCAAAAGGGAGCTGAAAATCGCTAATTGAAAAGCAATTAATACCGTTTTTGTGATTCGGTTTCTAGCATTCATCAGCAGACTATGTGTTTTAATTTCTATCGATGGATGGTTTGTGTCCTGTCTGGACCCACAGACACCAGTTTAATTGGAACTTCCAACTCTCCTTCAAGAAAATCGATGTAATCATTCAATTCTTTTGGGAATTTATCGGTTTCTTTGATTTTGGTTAGATCTTCTTTCCATCCTTTCATTTCTTTGTAAAGGGGCGTAATAAATTCTGGTTCTATATTAAAAGGCAAGTGTTCTATTTTTTTACCATTGTATTGATAAGCGGTACAAACTTTTAAGGTCTCAAACCCACTTAAAACATCACTTTTCATCATCATTAACTGGGTTACGCCATTGATAGCAACGGCATATTTTAATGCTACCAGGTCTAACCAGCCACATCTTCGGGGTCTTCCTGTTACGGCACCAAATTCATTCCCAATTCTGGCCATTTTGTCTCCAACCTCATCAAAAAGTTCGGTGGGAAATGGCCCGCTTCCTACTCTTGTGGTGTAAGCTTTGAATATTCCATAGACTTCTTTCACTTTATTTGGAGCAACTCCAAGACCGGTACATGCCCCTGCTGCGGTTGTGTTTGATGAAGTTACAAATGGGTAGGTTCCAAAATCAATGTCTAATAACGAGCCTTGTGCGCCTTCGGCAAGAATAGATTTACCTTCTTTTTGTGCCTGGTGTATATATTCTTCACTGTCAATGAAAGTGAGTGTTTTTAAAGTTTTGACTGCTTCAAAAAACTCTTCCTCCATTTCTTCAAGATCAAACTGTACATCAACATCATAAAAATCAATTAGTCCGAGGTGTTTTTCAGCAAGTGCTCTGTATCTCGTTTCCCAATTTGGCATTTCAAGGTCACCTAGTCGCAAACCGTTTCTGCCTGTTTTGTCCATGTAAGTAGGACCAATGCCTTTCAATGTGGACCCAATTTTTGCTTTTCCTTTTGAGGCTTCTGAAGCTGCATCAAGAAGTCGATGAGTGGGAAGTATGACGTGTGCTTTTCGCGAAAGCAAAAGTTTACTTTTGTAATCGATGTTGAATTTATCCAGTCCTTCCAGTTCTTTGACAAACACAACAGGGTCAATAACCACTCCATTTCCAACAAGGTTGATGGTTGTTTTATGAAAAATACCGGAAGGGATTGTTCTCAAAACGTGCTTAATTCCATCAAACTCGAGAGTGTGACCGGCATTGGGTCCACCCTGAAAACGGGCGACAATGTCATAATTTTGAGTTAAAACATCAACTATTTTTCCTTTTCCTTCGTCTCCCCATTGCAGACCAAGTAGTAAATCTACTGCCATTGTTTTTGTGTTATTCGGTTGATTTTTTGTTTCCGTAAAAATAAAGTGAGTGATTTGTTATTTCGATGTCAAAAACTTCTTCGATGGTTTGTTTTATAGATTGGATTCGCGGGTCACAAAATTCAATTACTTCACCTGTATCAGTTAAAATGACATGATCGTGTTGTTTGTCAAAATATGATTTTTCATAATGGGCTTGGTTTTTTCCAAACTGATGTTTTCTTACCAAGCCACATTCAAGAAGTAATTCTATCGTGTTGTAAAGTGTTGCACGACTCACGCGGTATTTTTTATTTTTCATTTTGATATAAAGTGATTCAATATCAAAATGTTCAGTACTGTCGTATATTTCTTGCAGGATAGCAAAGCGTTCAGGGGTTTTCCGATGCCCTTTTTCTTCTAAAAATGCTGTAAATACATTTTTTACTATGGTCTGATTGTTTACGGTATTTTTTTTTGTGTCTGTCATTTTCAGGTGCAAATTTACGCAAATTTTAGACTCTGGTTACTTTATCAATACCATTAATTTTTTTGATTTTAGTAATCACTTCATTAAGGATATTTTTGTTTTTTACAATCACAATGATTTTTCCGGTAAACACTCCGTCATCGCTCTCAAAGCTAAGGCTTTTAATGTCTATATTCATATGATTTGAAATCACTTTAGTAACTGAATTGACAAGCCCAAGGTTATCTATACCTGTAATTTTCAATTGTGCTCTAAAATCTTGTTGTGAAGAATCTATCCATTTAGCCTGAATGATCCGGTAGGTAAAGTTACTTTGAAGTTGCAGAGCATTTGGACAGGTGTTTTTGTGAACTTTGATACCGTCGTTAACGGTTATAAAACCAAAGACTTCATCACCGGGAATGGGATTGCAACAAATTGCTAATGTGTAGTCAAGTTTTTCTTCTTCTTTGCCAAATACAAGTTGGTCATATTTTACGGTAATTTCATCTTTTTGAATTTCTTCAGGTTTGGGTTGCTTTCGAATTCTGTTTTTAAAGAACCCTAAAAAAGCATTACTTCTAGAAGCAGCAAAATTTCTCAATTGTTGATTGTCGATAATTCCATTACCGGCTCTGTAAAACAAATCCTGACTAGTTTTAAGCTTGAAAAAGCTAACGAGCTGATTGATTGTTTTTTCGTCGAGTGTAATTTTTAATGACTTCAGTTTTCTAGCAAGCATTTGCTTTCCATCTTCAGCAATTTTTTTGTTTTCTTCTCGCAGTGAAGATTTTATTTTTGATTTTGCTTTTCCGGTAGTGGTGTAGTCAAGCCAGTTAGAGTTGGGTTTTGCATTTTCTGATGTAATAACTTCAACCTGATCACCACTTTTCAATTCGGTGCTCAGTGGAACAAGTTTTCCATTTACTTTGGTGCCCCTTGTTTTAGAACCCACTTCTGTATGGATTGTAAAGGCAAAGTCCAGTGCTGTTGCTCCTTTTGGAAGGGAAATTAAATCACCGTTTGGTGTAAATACAAAAATTTCTTTAGAGTATAAATTGAGTTTGAATTGTTCAACAAAGTCAACAGCATTGGTTTCTGAACTTTCCAGTGCTTCTTGCAGCCTGTTAAGCCATAGTTCCAGATTTTGATCTTCTTGTTCGTCTTTATTTTTGTATTTATAATGAGCTGCAAATCCTTTTTCTGCGATTTCATTCATTCGTTCACTTCTTATTTGAACTTCCACCCAACGGCCTTTAGGCCCCATTACAGTTATATGTAAAGCTTCATAGCCAGTAGACTTCGGTGAAGAAATCCAGTCGCGCAATCGTGTGGGATTAGGCCTGAAGTGGTCTGTTACAATCGAATAAATTTTCCAAGCAAGAAATTTCTCCTGAGAGATATCACTTTTGTAAATAATTCGTACAGCAAACTTATCAAACACCTCTTCATAAGAAACATTTTGTTTAAGCATTTTGCGTCTAATGGAAAAAATTGATTTTGGACGGCCTTTTATTTCATACTCTAAACTTTCTTTGTCAAGTGAGGTTTTTATGATATCGTTGAATTCTTTAATGTACTTATCTTGCTCTTCTTTACTTTCTTTAATTTTCAAAAGGATGTCATTGTAAACTTCAGGTTCGGTATATTTTAGACCTAAATCTTCAAGTTCTGTCTTGATGTTGTAAAGCCCAATTCTGTGTGCAAGGGGGGCATAGATGTAAAGTGTTTCTGATGCAATTTTGACTTGTTTATCCCTTCGCATAGACTCCATGGTTTGCATATTGTGGAGACGATCTGCGATTTTTATGATGATTACCCTAACATCCTCATTAAGAGTGAGTAACATTTTTCTGAAGTTTTCAGCTTGTAAAGAGACATCTCTTTCTGATTCTATAGCAGAAATTTTTGTAAGTCCGTCTACAATTTTTGCAACAGTTGTTCCAAAAAGTTGTTCGATATCGTTGAGAGTGTAGGCGGTGTCTTCAACTACATCGTGTAAAAGTGCCGCTGCAATTGAAGTAGCGTCCAATCCAATTTCAGAAGCTACAATTTTAGCAACTGCAATAGGATGAAAAATATAAGCTTCACCTGATTTTCGGCGTTGTTCTTTATGAGCATCCACAGCAACGTCAAAGGCTTTTCGAATCAGTTTTTTATCCTCAGGAGTAAGAGTACGGTAACTGATTTTTAAAAGCTCTTTATATTGCTTTGCAATTTCTTTACTTTCTTTATATAAAACCTCTTGCGTCATAACCTAAAAGTACAATTAAGTTTTATAAGATACAACAAATTTTATGCCTTTAAATTGTTGTAACGTTGCAATAGAGTGGGGTGTGAATAATGAATAAACACATAAAATGGATGAGGGGTGAGGTTACTCAGATTGTTTTTTGACAGTTTTTTTAATGATGAAATTAACGGTTGAGCTGCAAAGGTAGCTTTTGCAAAATTATCTGCCTGATATTCAAATACTCTGGATAAATAATTCATCACCAATCCGGTAATTGTAGATATGGGACTGTATAAAATAAAAAAAGCAATCAACCCAATATGAAAGGAAGGTATTTCTACACCCAATGCCTGCGAAAGCAACGGACTACCTACAAAAAGAGACAATAACCAAAGCGTTAAACCGGTTAGCACCACACTACTCACAAGATTAATAATGATGTGGTTGCGTTTGTAATGCCCCACTTCGTGTGCAAGAACAGCTACTATTTCATCTTCATTGAGATCTTTGATTAGTGTGTCATATAGTGTTATTCTTTTTTCTTTTCCAAAGCCAGAAAAGTATGCATTGGCCTTTGTACTCCGTTTTGAACCATCAATTATAAATATATTGTCAAGTTTAAATCCTACTTTTTTTGCATACCCCTCAATTTTTTCTCTTAAACTTCCTTCTTCTAAAGGAGTTTGTTTGTTAAACAATGGCACGATAAGTCTTGCATAGAACATGTTAATAAAAATAGAAAAGACTGTAATTATTAACCATCCATAGAGCCAAAAATTTGAGCCAGTAGTTTCATAAAACCAAATAATAAGTGCTAATAGTCCACCACCAACAACGGCTGTGAGTAGCCATCCTTTAATTTTATCAATAAAGAATAATTTTTTGGTACTTTTATTAAACCCGAATTTCTCTTCAATCACAAAAGTGTCATAATAAGAAAAAGGTGTTGAAATTAGATCGGAGGCATAAAAGAGTATTCCAAAAAATATTAACGCAACTACTATATTGTTGTTTGAGAATTCCCGGGCAAAATCATCTACAAAGGCAAAGCCATCCAAAAAGAAAAATAAAAGGGTAATAATAAACATCACTGACGAACTCAGTAAACCAAATTTGTAATTTACTTTTTTATACTGTTGTGATTTTTCATATTCGTCTTCGTCATAAACATCTTTCAATTCATCAGGGATGGACTTGTCAAAATTTTTGGCATTGAGATGACTCAACCATTTATCAGCAAAGAAGCTAAGAGCGAGTATTCCAATTATGATGTAAAAAAGAGTGTTTGCTTCCATTGATAGAAATTAATAGTTCCAAATTCTTGTTGGAAAATTTGAGTGGATTGGGAATTGTGTTTTAACTGTTTTTGCGTTGTCTTTTAGCTTCAAAGATAATAATTGCAGCGGCAACAGAAACATTCATGGAATCTATTTCACCTTCCATGGGAATGATGATGTTTTGAGTTGCATTTTCAAGCCAGCTTTCACTCAAACCGGTTGATTCTGTTCCCACAACAATAGCTGATGCTGAAGTGAAGTTAACATCAGTATAATTTTTACTTGACTTTAATGCAGCACAATAGCAATTGATGTTGTTTTTCTTTAAAAACGTTATAATTTCAGAAGTTGTACCGGTGGCAACTTGATTGGTAAACAGACAACCCACGCTGCTTCTGATCACATTGGGGTTGTATAAATCTGTTTTTGGGTTAGCTATAAAAACAGCGTCGAGGTTTGCAGCATCTGCTGTGCGTAAAATAGCTCCAATATTTCCTGGTTTTTCGGGAGCTTCAGCTATCAGAATCAAAGGTGAGTCGGTCTTAAATATAACTGTATTTAATGAATGAGTTTTAGCTTTGGTAATAGCAATAATTCCTTCAGTGCTTCCGCGATAAGCAATTTTTTTATACAACTCTAAAGGTACTTCAATGCGGTCTATTGGTTGATTGATGAGATGCATTAAAACACTTTCAGAGTAAATTTCTTTACAATAAAAGAGTGAAATTATTTCATATCCGGCTTTGGCTGCCAAGGCAATTTCACGTTCACCTTCAACAACAAAAAGTCCTGTTTTTTTACGTTCACGGGATTTTTCCTGAAGAAGTAAAAGTTGTTTGATTAATGGATTTTGTATGCTGCTTATATATTTTTGCATAACTCAAAGATATTCCTTTTTTTAGAAAACTATAGGGTAGTGGATACTCTTTATCTTTCAGAGAATGGTTATCTTTAGTGTTCAATTAATTCTGAATCTACTATGAATATAAGAATAAGTCTTTTGTTGGTTTTGTTTGTGTTTATTACCTGTGCAGATCAAAAAACTAAGCAAAACATCAATCAACAAAACATAACTGAACAACCAACTGAGCCACTTCCGGATTTTGATAAAATTATTGAAGCACATGGGGGTAAGGTTCAATGGAACTCAGCCAACACTTTTCAGTTTACAACTAACTTTCCTTTCGAGAATTCCACATATAAAGTGGATTTACCAAATGAAAGAATTCATATACAGAACAACGATTTTACTGCGGCCTTTGACGGTAAAGATTTATGGCTTCAGGATGAAAATAAGATTTTGGATCAGCAAACATTCAAAAGACAATTTGACTTGGCTTATTATATAGCTTCCGGACCTTTTGCATTTTTGCAGAAAGGAACTCTTTTTACACAGCGCCTTGATGAAGAAGTGATGCGGAAGAACTATGGCGTGATACACATTGGTTTTGGGAGAGGTTCAGGCAAATCGCCTGATGATGAGTATGTGCTTTATTATGATAAAGAAACCTATAAATTGGCTTGGTTTGGATATACTGTTGTAAACTACGGCAGATATAAATCCAAACGGTGGGAGTTTGTTAAATATTCATCATTTCAGGAAGTTTCAGGCTTTGAGATACCAAACAGTATTGAAATATTTTATGGAGAAAAAGACATGCCATCAAAATTAAAAAGAGCTTCAACCATTGAAAATATAGAAATTTCAGATTCAGTTTTACCAGAGACATTGTTTGAAGCTCCTACTGAAAGTGATTTTATAAACTAAAAAAACCTGTTTTAGAGGGTTAAAACAGGTTTTTTAAATGTTTTTACTTGTCAGTCTCAAGTTTGTTTGAATACCTTTCATAAAGGTTTGTATGATGACTTTGCAACGAAAGTTCCCTTCCGTCAATAAATGCGTGTGTAAGGATATTTCCCCTTACATCCAGTGCATCACCTTCTGAAATAAACAAAGTAGCGCTTTTCCCAACTTCCAAAGTTCCATAATCGGCATCAATGCCTAATATTTTTGAAGCATTTGAGGTGATTAATTGCAAGGCATCTTCCTTGTTCATTCCTTGTCCCACTACCTGTCCGGCATAGAAAGGAAGGTTACGGGTATTCATACGTTCCATGCTTCCGCTGGGGTCAATGGAAACCAAAAGTCCCGCATCGTGAAGGAGTTTTGGAGACTTGTAAGGCAAGTCATAATCATCATCTTCAAAACTGGGTGTACTCTGGGTTCTGCCCACAATCACGGCAACATTGTTTTGTTTGAGGAACTCTGTTATTTTGTAGGCCTGATAGCCACCCACAAGAACAGTATGCTGAATACCCAATTCCTTTGCAAATATTACAGCATCTATGATTTCCTTTTCGCTGTCAGCATTTACATAAAGCTTTTTGCTGCCGTCAAACAATCCTTTAACTGATTCAAAGGCAAGGTTCTTTTCTTTTGTTTGTCCACTGTTGTAAGCTTTTGCTCCATTAAAGAAATCACGTGCCTTTTGTATGTCTTCACTATAATCTTTGTTGGGTTGAAAAGCTCTGGACTCACCCAGCCACCAGCGGCCTCTTGAGAAGCTGTTGGGCCAGTTCATGTGAATGGCATCGTCTACTTTTACAGCGGCATCTTCCCAGTTCCAGGCATCAAACTGAACCACTGAGGAGGTTCCGGTAATCCTGCCGCCACGGGGTACAATTTGTCCTAAAAGTACACCGTTTGGTCGCATGCTTTCCACCAGTTTACTTTCTGCATTGTATGCAATCAAGCTTCTTACGTTGGGTGTAATGGTTCCTATTTCATTCACGTCCATACTCGCTTTGACGGCATCTACTTCTCCAAGCCCCAGCGTATTGTTTACGGTAATAAAACCAGGATACACGTGTTTTCCCTGTGCGTTGATTACCCTTCCTTTGGTTGGGGCATTGGCACCCATGGCGGTGATTTTTCCGTTTTCAAACACGATGGTAGTGTTTTCGATCACGCTTCCGTTTCCAATGTGGGCGGTTACACCGGTTATGGAAATGGCTTCAGATTGTGCTGGTGCAGGTGTTTGTTGAGCGGTCACCGGGATACTGACGGTTAACACGAGCAACAAAGTGAATATTTTATGTATGTTTTTCATTTTAAATGATTTTATGTGTTAAGCATTCGTTTGATTAGTGATGTGTGTGAAACCCTTCTTCCAGGTGATCTGTTTCACAATGGAAATCACGTTGCGGTTTTTGACGGGGTGCTTGTGTTTTGCCGCCACCGTTTTTCTCGTTAAGCATCATGGTGATTAAATCGTTGCGTTCTTTTTTAACGGCATTGCGTTTTTGGAGGTCCTGCTCCAGGTCAAAGTAAACCGCCCCTTCAATCAAGGTCTTTTCGGGTTTGGAATACATCGATAGCGGGTGGTCGTTCCACAACACTACATCAGCGTCTTTTCCTTCTTTGATACTACCTACACGGTCATCGATATGCAGCATTTTCGCCGGGTTGATGGTCACCATCTTCCAGGCTTCATATTCGGGCACACCGCCATACTTAACTGTTTTAGCGGCTTCCTGATTCAATCTCCTGATCATCTCACCATCATCACTGTTGATGCTCACATTCAGGCCTGCATTATACATTATGGCAGCATTATAGGGTATTGCATCATTCACTTCATACTTATATCCCCACCAGTCACTGAAGGTAGAAGCACCCACGACACCGTGTTTCTCCATCGTCTCTGCTACTTTATAGCCTTCCAGAATGTGTGTAAAGGTGTTTATATTGAAATCAAATTTTTCAGCAACTTTCATCAACATGTTGATTTCGCTTTGCACATAGGAGTGACAGCTTATGTAGCGGTCACCGTTGAGGATTTCAACAAGGGTTTCCATTTCTTCGTCATGTCTATAGGGCTTTCCGCTTTTCTTCTTCGCTTCATATTCCAGGGCTTGGTTAAAGTAATCTGTAAAGACCTGTTCAACACCCATTCTGGATTGTGGAAAACGACTGTTTGATCCCCAGTTGGATTGTTTTACATTTTCTCCCAATGCAAACTTGATAAACTTGGGCGAATTGTCATAAATCATATTCTCGGCATTTTCTCCCCACTTGAATTTTACAACCGCAGAGCGACCGCCAATGGGGTTTGCCGAGCCGTGAAGCAACTGTGCTGAGGTCACACCTCCGGCCAAAGCTCTGTATACACCTATATCATCAGGATCAACCACATCTTCCATCGTTACTTCTGCAGAAGAGTTGTGGCCGCCTTCGTTTACTGACGAAAGGGCCAGGTGAGAGTGTTCATCAATAATCCCTGCCGTGAGGTGCTTACCGGTAGCATCTACCACTTGGGCGCCTCCTGCAGAGAGGTTTTTTCCTATTCTTGAAATCTTTCCGTTTTTGATAAGCACATCGGTTTCTTCCAGGATACCGGCTTCTTCGCCTGTCCAAACCGTGGCATTTTTAAACAAAATGTCCTGCGCCCTGGGAAGGGTCGAGTTGCCATATGCGATGTTAGGATAGGTAACTGGCATGACTTGCGGGCTACTTTTTTCTTCCGCTTTCTTTTCTTCACCGGCTTCTTCTGCAGGGCCTGTTTTTCGTGCCCTGAAGCTGGTCTCGTTCCCGTTTGGCAATACCAGCCTTCCGGAAAGGTCGTCTGAAGTATTACTTACAATCCCGGTCATGCGGTAGGTTTCATCGTCTTTGGTAAAAGACAGCTCCATCCATTTTTTAGTGTAGCTTAAATTGCTTTTGTGTTTCACGGTGTCTTGTTTGACTTCCGCTTTGGGTTTTCCGGGTTCACCGGTGATTGCCAATTCATAAGCAGTACCTGCAACCATTAACTCATACTTCCCACGGATGTCCTTTTGGGACATATCATTGATTTCGTGTCTTCCTCCCTGTATCCAGTTTTCATAGAGGGTAGTTTCCTTTTCAAAAAGGGGACCTGAGGTGATGATAAAGTTAGCGTGTGCATTGGTGTTGAGGTTTCCGACGCGGTTGTTCTTTAAAATCTGTGCGGGAACAGTAGTGAGTGCCTCCAAAGCTTTTTCAAACGTAAGGCCATATTCCATGGCTTTTCGCACTTTGGCTATTAATTCTTTGGGCGACTTTAAGTCGTGCGTGGTAAACGCAAAGGTGATGTTATTGTCTGCCAGTGTTTTTGGGTTTTGCGGTGCCTGGTTCCATCTGCGCATATCTGAAAGCGAGACATAAGCTGCCTGATAGGTATTGGAAACATCATAGGCATCCGGGAAGTTGAGGGGGATGATATAGGTTGCATTGGTTGCCTTGACTTCGTTGATGTTTTCATATTCATAGCCGCTCCCAACAATGGTGTATTGGATGTCAAAAACGTCTCCTACTTTGTCGGCCCTCAGGTTGTTGAGCTTGTCACCGGATTCAAATATGGAGGGGAGGTTTTTATGCGCAATTAACGCTTCCAGAGCCAGGTCTTTGGTGGTGCTGTTTCCGTCTTCATACCATTGGGCATCATAATACATTTGACGCAATAGTGCCATAGACCCCATCACCGAACTGGGATAAGCCTGTTGCATTTCAAGACTGCGCGAAAATGAAAAATGTTGCGTAGCTTTTTGCTGCAACACACGTTCGTTATTGTTCCCCTGGGTGTTTAAGGCAACGACCATACCGGTTCCGCGGGCAACTCCATCCTGATGATGTGTACTTACCGCTCCAAAGCCTGCTTCCACAAATTCTTTTGCTTTTTTGTCATCAAACTTGAACTTTTCATAAGCGTTGATATCTGTTCTTATGTGGTCATTCCAGTAGTAGCCGCTTCGGGAAGGTTCATATTGGGCAGACCGGCCACCGCCTTGACGTTTTGGCTTTTCAACACCAAAATCAGTGTAAGGGTCCACAAAGGAAGGGTAGATGTGTTTGCCTTGCAGGTCAACGGTGGTCGCATTTGCGGGTACCGTTACATTTTTTCCCACATTTACAACCTTGCCATTCTGCACCAGTAGGGTTCCGCCCTCAATCTTTTGAGAAGGGGTGACATAGATGGTTGCATTGGTAAATGCTGTAAATGTGTTGTTGGGGTGACTTACCCCATCATTTTTCGGAAAATATTCCTGTGATGAAACTAAAAGTGCACACAGAATTGTGGGGAATAGTAATAAAAGTTTTTTCATTTGTTAAATAAGATTAGTTTTTAGAAGAAAATAAATATGACTACACAATTTAATATGGAAGTGTTGTAAAAGATTGTGGATGAACATACCTTAGGATCGATTATTTAGTTTAATTTTTAAATATAAAAACACTTGTCATTAAAAGTTCTTGCTAAAACCTATTTTAACAACACTTTAAGATTTTAATTTATCATTACAAAGCATTTTTTTTGTGATAATTGACGAGTAATGCTACCATATAACTGTAACTTTTTAAACCTTTCTCCTGATTGTTGGCTTTTAAAAAGGTGTCAAAAAATACTTTAGATACCCACTCGGTGGGACCTGAATATGAATTCCAAAACTCCCTCACCTCTCGGTAGCTTTCAAGAATTCCAAAGGGGACAGTTTCAATAATTTCTTCATACAATTTCATATCTCTTCTTGCTAACTCATTGACACAATACCGCAAAGCAAAAATAGTTCCTGTGTATTCAAAGTAAGTATCTTTATTATGTGTAGCAGATAAATAAGCTAAAAAGTTGGCTTCATTTTCGGCAGCATAACCTAATTGATGTGCTTTTTCATGACATGTAACTACAGCAAACCTATGCCCAAGAATCATATCATTTACCTGAGCTTCGGCTGTAAATGGGTTGTAATATCCGCTATATCCCATATAGGTTAACCCTAAACTCCAAGTTGAAGCTTTGATGCTAATAGGATGGTATGAAAAGCTTGGAAACCTCTTGCTTAGGGTTTCATAGCCATTTGTAGAAATATTAAATATTTCGCTGTGAGTATAAGGAATTTGAACTTTAACCGAATCATTTTCAGCGAGTGAATTGTGAAGTTCACTGGCTTTTAATATCAATTGTTCTGTAAATGAAACCAACTCTTCTGTAGTGTATTCGCGGTCAACCTTTAATGTTTGATGCAACGGAACTCGGTAGTAATTAAATCCCCACATTACATTAAAGACAAAATATGCTATAGAAAGTGTAGCTGTAATGTCTAGGAAAAAACCGACAGGTTTCTTGGTAATCCTTTTTATATTGAAATAAAGCCATCTCAATGCCAAAATAACCAAAGCGCTGTAAAACAAATCTCCTACCGAAAAAGGAATCCACCCAAAAAGATATCTTGAAATTCTTGACAATACGGGAAAGATACCTAAACTGTAATATTTTTCAACAAACTCCGGGAAGTATGATAAGACCCTCAGGCCTATCATTTGGGCCACAAGCAGGAGGGTGAGGATGATTTTAGTGCGTCTATTCATTTTGCCTCTAAAATAGAGCAAATTTTTGAAACGATTGAAAATTGAAGCCAAAACAATTCTTTACCTTTGTGCAAAATCAAAAAAATATATGAGTCAGGAAATAAGAAATTTAAAACCCAATGTTCTTTGGAATAAGTTTGCAGATTTGAATGCAGTTCCAAGAGCTTCCAAGAAAGAAGAACAAATCATCGCCTTTATGAAAAACTTTGGCGAAAACCTGGGTTTTGAAACCTTTGTGGATAAAGTAGGTAACGTCATTATCAAAAAGCCCGCCAGCCCCGGAATGGAAGATCGCAAACCCATTGTGATGCAGTCGCATTTGGATATGGTACATCAAAAAAACAACGATACCGACTTTGATTTTGATACGCAGGGCATCGATATGTATGTAGATGGAGATTGGGTGCGCGCTCGTGGAACAACATTAGGAGCTGATAATGGCTTAGGTGTAGCTACTATTATGGCGATACTGGAAAGCAATGAAATTAAACATCCTCCACTTGAAGCATTGTTTACCATTGATGAGGAAACGGGAATGACTGGTGCAATAGGACTTGAGGGAGGGTTACTAAAAGGTGAAATATTGTTAAATCTCGACACCGAAGAAGATGATGAAATAGGAATTGGTTGTGCCGGTGGGATTGATGTTACTGCTACCCGAAATTACATTTCCGAAAAGTCCAAAGAAAACAGTACTGCTTACCTTATAACTGTTAAAGGATTGCAAGGTGGACATAGTGGAATGGATATCCACAAAGGGCTAGGCAATGCCAACAAACTGATGAACCGATTGCTTTTTAAAGCCACTGAGGAGTTTAGTGTTCAAGTAGCATTTATTGATGGGGGGAGTCTTCGCAATGCCATACCTCGAGAAAGCAATGCTCAGGTTGTTCTTTCAAACACCCAAAAAGAAGCCTTTTTAGCCGAAATGAAGCTTTTGGTTCAGGATATCAATGCCGAATACAAAACCCTCGAACCTACTCTAAAAATTGAATTCATTGAAGCGACTAAGCCTGAAAAAGTTATGGACACCGATGCTCAGGAACTTTTAGTAAAGTCAATTTATGCCGCACATAATGGGGTTTTCAGAATGAGCCCGGCGATTGAAGATTTAGTTGAAACTTCAAACAATATAGCACGTGTTTTGGTGAAAGATGGTAAGATTCACATTGGCTGTTTGACACGATCTTCAGTGGAGAGTTCTAAAATGGACTTGGCAAACAGTTTACGCTCTAATTTTGAGTTGATGGGCTGTGAAGTCACATTGACCGGTGATTATCCCGGTTGGGAACCCAATCCTGACAGTGCTATTTTAAAAGTTCTTGATGAAATTTATTTTAAAATGAATAACCAAAAAGCCAATATAGCCGCTTGTCACGCCGGGCTTGAATGCGGTATTTTAGGAAAAAATTATCCAGGTATGGATATGATTTCTTTTGGGCCTACTATTAGAGGTGCACATTCACCTGACGAACGTGCAAGTATTTCCTCTGCTCAAAAATACTGGAAATTTGTGCTGGAAATTTTAGAAAACATCCCGAAAAAATAAACATCTATAGAACTAAACGAGCAAATTTTTAATTGATTTCCGGACTGATACTATTATTATATAATATCAGTCCATTATTTTATAATGCAATTTTCCTTTAAAGTAAATTAAATACCTGAATGGGTGAAATAGCAAGTTATGGTTGAGATATTTTAAAAGCCCTAGCCTTGAAAATACCTTTTTAATATTCAGAAAACATAAAACTGCCAACCTGTCATAATCTTTCCGCTGGCACAATCATTGTCTAATAGGTAGTGAGTTAAAAAATAAATCTAGTAAATTTTTAAATATAAGTTATGAGTAAAATAATTGGAATCGACTTAGGAACAACCAACTCCTGTGTAGCCGTGATGGAAGGTAGCGAGCCAACGGTTATTCCTAATGCCGAAGGTAAAAGAACAACACCTTCTGTAATAGCCTTTGTAGAAGGTGGTGAAATTAAAGTGGGAGACCCTGCAAAACGTCAGGCAGTAACTAATCCTACAAAAACGATTGCTTCTATCAAGCGTTTTATGGGAAATAAATATTCTGAGTCTAAAAAAGAAGCAGAAGATGCAGCTTACAAAGTAGTAAAAGGTGATAACGATACTGCCAGAGTTGACATTGATGGAAGAATGTATACTCCACAAGAACTCTCAGCAATGATTCTTCAAAAGATGAAGAAAACAGCTGAAGATTATTTAGGGCAATCTGTTTCAGAAGCAGTAATTACTGTTCCTGCATATTTTAATGATGCTCAACGTCAGGCAACCAAAGAGGCTGGAGAAATTGCAGGTTTGAAAGTGAGACGAATTATTAACGAGCCTACAGCAGCAGCCTTAGCATATGGTTTAGACAAAAAGGGAAAAGACCAAAAAATTGTTGTATTTGACTTTGGTGGAGGAACCCATGATGTTTCTATCCTTGAATTAGGTGACGGCGTTTTTGAAGTACTTTCAACCGATGGTGATACACACTTAGGAGGTGACGATGTTGACCAAAAGATAATTAACTGGCTTGCTGAAGAATTTAAATCTGAAGAAGATATGGACCTTAGAAAAGATCCTATGGCACTTCAGCGTTTGAAAGAAGCAGCTGAGAAAGCTAAAATTGAATTATCATCTTCAACACAAACCGAAATCAACTTACCTTATGTAACAGCTACATCTAGTGGACCAAAACACCTTGTGCGAACGTTATCAAGATCGAAGTTTGAGCAGTTAATTGCTGATCTTGTAAAAAGAACCATTGCACCTTGTGAAAAAGCTATTAAGGCTGCAGGAATTTCAAAAAGTGATATTGATGAAATTATCCTTGTAGGAGGATCAACACGTATTCCAGCTGTTCAGGAAGCAGTTGAGAAGTTTTTTGGTAAATCACCCAGCAAAGGCGTTAATCCTGATGAGGTTGTAGCTATTGGTGCTGCCATCCAGGGAGGTGTATTGACTGGAGATGTAAAAGATGTATTGTTACTGGATGTGACTCCCCTATCTTTAGGTATTGAAACAATGGGTGGTGTAATGACCAAATTAATTGAGGCCAATACTACCATACCAACTAAGAAGTCACAGGTTTTTTCTACAGCTGCAGACAATCAACCAAGTGTTGAAATTCACGTGTTGCAAGGAGAACGTCCTATGGCTGTCGATAATAAAACGATAGGTCGCTTTCACCTTGACGGAATTCCACCGGCAAGAAGAGGAACGCCACAGATTGAGGTAACTTTTGATATTGATGCCAATGGTATTATCAAAGTGAGTGCTACAGATAAAGCAACCAATAAATCTCAGGACATAAGAATTGAAGCCTCTTCAGGATTAACTGAAGAAGAAATTCAAAAAATGAAAGCTGATGCTGAAGCAAATGCTGAAAGTGACAAAGCTGCCAAAGAAAAAGCAGACAAGTTAAACGAAGCCGATGCTATGATTTTTCAAACTGAAAGTCAGTTGAAAGAGTTTGGTGATAAATTATCAGATGATAAGAAAAAACCAATCGAAGAAGCATTGGAAGAATTGAAAAAAGCTTTTGAAACTAAAGACCTGGAAGTAATTCAACCTGCTTTAGATAAAATCAATGAGGCTTGGAAAACTGCTTCAGAAGAAATGTACAAAGCACAAGCAGAAGCACAACAAGGTGGAGCTGCTCCGGGCGGAGATGATGATGCAAATGCACCTTCAGGCGAATCTTCAGAAAGCAGTGATGTTGAAGACGTAGACTTTGAGGAAGTTAAATAATAAAACCTTCAAATCACACATAAATAAAAAGAGCGTTTCTCAATTGAGAAACGCTCTTTTTATTTGATATATATAGCTAAATTTAATTAATCATTCTCTTCATCTTCAATTACTAAAATAGCAAACTCTGTATTTTGAGTTCCATTCTTAAATTCATCGAAGTCAATTTTAATTCCATTTTTTGAAAGAGAAGCTAAAGAAGTTTTGAGACTTTCTGAGTTGAAGTTGTTTTCAGCAATTACTATCTCTTCTAAGTTATTTAATCTGGAAATTGCTACCGGGAAATCACCAAAAAAGTGATTGTCAAAAAGCACTAATGTTTTTAAATTTTTAAGTTCTGAAATCTCAGAGGGCACCACACCTGTAAAATTATTACTACTCAACAACAACCTTTCAAGCTGGTCTAACCCATAAATTGAAGATGGAATGGATCCTGAAATTAAATTGCTGTTTAGATCAAGAACTTTCAATTTTTTAAGGGTACCAATTTCAGTGGGTATTTCTCCACTAAGCTGATTAAAAAATAATTTTAGAGTTTCCAGGTTTTTCAAGTCTTGGATAGAAGCCGGTATTTCTCCCTGAAGGTTATTGAATCCTAATTCAATTCCTGTTACTGTATTGTTGGTTATTTGAACACCGTGCCAAGTTTCTACAGGTTTGTTTAAGTCCCATTCAGTATTCCAATCAGTTCCGTTTGTACTGTGGAAAAAATCTTCAAGAGCTTGTCTTTCAGTGGTTGAAATTTGCGCTGTCGTACTAAAGATTACGCATAAAGCAAAGAGTGCGGTTAATGCTTTCATAAGTAGATTAATTTGGGTTAAATCTTTAATTGATAACGAAGATAAGAATAACTTAAGTTAATCTGCAAATATATTCGATGAAATGCATAATACAAAAAATTGCATATGAGTTAATTAGACTCGGACAGCTCTTTTGCAATCTTTGCTATTAAGGTTGTGTTTACAATATGTTTTCCATCAAAAGACATAATGTTTATTCGTTTTCCAAACAATTTTTCGGCTAACAATTTTTCAGCTTGAATACGCTCTTCATTTATGTATTCATCCTGTTTTCCATAAATTAAATACACTTTTGTGTTTTCAGATAAAAATGTGAAGTCAGCAGCAGTGAGTTCTTTTGGAATTCCACCCGAATGAATGAGTATTGCTTTGCAATTAATTTTGCGATGTGCCACCCATCTTAAACCAACCGAAACACCTTGTGAAAAACCAAACAGGATGAGTTTATTTAATGAATTTTGAAGATTTTCATTGGCATATACAGCATCCAGATATTTTAAAACATTTTGAGTTTCCAACATCGTGTTTTCTTTGGTGAGCCAGGAAGCTCCCACATATTTAAAACTTTTACCTTGATAATACTTTGAAGGGGCTTGAGGGGCAATTATATAATTCTTTTCTTGATCCAAGTCTTGAAAATAATTGATAAAATACTTACTTAAATAGCCTAAACCGTGAAAACACACCCATATGTTTTTGGTGTTTTCAGTGTGCTCATTAAGCGTGGAATAAGTGTTGATTGTTTTATATGAAACTTCTTTTTCGAGACTGTGCATTCTATTTTGATTTTTGTAATTTTACAAAGGTAATTGAAAGCTATGGAAAACAGTAAAGAAGCAATCCTTAAAAGGTGCAATGCCATGTGTAAAAATACACTTATGGAAACATTAGAGATAGAGTTTATCGATTTCACTGAAAACTCGCTTACTGCCAGGATGCCGGTGACACCAAAAGTTCATCAACCGGATGGTGTATTGCACGGAGGGGCTTCAGTAGCTTTAGCAGAAAGTGTGGGTAGTGCCGGTGCTTACATTTTTTTGGACTCTGAAAACTTTATGATTCGTGGCATAGAAATATCTGCAAACCACGTTAAGTCTGTAAGAGATGGGTTTGTAGATGCCGTTGCCACTTTAATTCACAAAGGAAGGACCACTCAGCTTTGGCAAATCAAAATTTTAAATTCTGACAAAGAATTAGTATCTTTAATCAAATTAATGACAATAACCATCCCCGCCAAAAAATCTTAACTTTTATGGATTTAGACAGTTTATATGCTGTGATTCAAAAGCATTATGCCGATGAGTTGCCTTTTGCAATTTATAGAAAGCCAAATAAAAATGAAATCAGGGGGGTTTTACAACAAGATGATAAACTTTATATAACTTCCGATTTTAAAGAAAGTGGTTTTGTATTTGCTCCCTTCGATACAGAGCTAAACGCTTTGATATTTCCAGTTAGCAAATCTGAATTACTTACAGTTTCCTATCCAAAAAAAGAGGAAGAAATTCCCGAGCCGAAGGTTTCAAAACTTACTCCTGAAAATGAAATTTTAAAATCTGACCATTTAAAATTAGTCTTAAAAGGAATTGAAAATATTGAAAGCAATACTTTAAAAAAGGTGGTGCTTTCAAGAAGGGAAGAGGTGAAAATTCAACCCCTTAATTCAGGAAAAGAACTGCTGATTATGTATGAGCGACTTTTAGTAAGTTACCCTTCAGCCTTTGTATATTGCTGGTATCATCCATCTGTTGGTTTATGGATGGGGGCATCGCCCGAATCACTCTTTTCTTTAGAAAATAAAACTTTCAGAACAATGGCTTTAGCCGGCACACATAAAGAGGATATAAATGGAAAGGCTATGTGGACAGAAAAAGAAAAGGAAGAACAAATGATGGTAACAAGTTTTTTAGAAAAAGCTTTAGAAAAAGTTGTCCCCATTTTAATGATTTCAAAACCTACAACTTACAAGGCTGGAAATATTATGCACATCAAAACTGATGTAGGTGGCACAATCAACACCCGTTTGTGTGATATTCCATGTTTAATTAAAAAACTGCATCCCACACCAGCTGTTTGTGGCTTGCCCACAGATGAAGCCAAGCAATTTATTTTGGAAAATGAATTTTATGACAGGGAATTTTACACAGGTTTTCTGGGTGAATTAAATTATCTTGATACAACTTTTACAGATAAAGAAAAAACAGATAATTCTTATGCCGATTTGTATGTGAACCTTAGATGTATGAAAATTAACAAAGGCATCGCAACATTATATGTCGGTGGTGGAATTACAAAGGATTCAAACCCGGAAGATGAGTGGAATGAAACAGTTCACAAAGCGGGTACAATAATGCAAATTTTATCTTGATTTCTGTTTTTTATGCTGCTTTTGTTTGATACCTTTGTCTTGTAGATGATTCATTCAAACATTCCTTTAGCACAGACTATTGTTCAGCTTTGTCAAGCCAAAGACATTCAGCATATTGTAATTTGTCCGGGATCAAGAAATGCACCTTTAACAATTGGTTTTACAGAAAACCCTTATTTTAAAGTTTACAGTATAGTAGATGAACGTGCCGCTGCTTTTTTTGCAATGGGTATTTCACAGCAAACAGGTAATCCGGCTGCAGTAGTTTGTACTTCGGGCTCAGCAGTGTTGAATTTTTATCCAGCCATTGCTGAAGCTTTTTACAGTGATATTCCATTGGTTGTAATATCTGCAGACCGTCCACCAGAATTTATTGACATTGGGGATGGCCAAACAATCAGACAGGAAGATGTATTTCAAAATCACATTTTATATTCCGCAAATCTTAAAGTTGAAGATACTTCTCAAAAAGAAAATGAAGTTCAAATTAATGTGGCCATTAATTCTTCAATAGAGTTAAGAGGACCTGTACATATCAATGCCCCTTTTGAAGAACCACTATATGGTAAAAGTGATCAGACATCTGTGTTTCCACAAAATGTACCTGTAAACAATAAAAGTGAAACCAACAAAGAAGATTTGAGTGAATATGCAGCACTCTGGAATTCATCTAAGCGAAAAATAATTTTAACAGGAGTTTTAAATCCGAAAAGTTTAGAGAATGAAGTTGTTCTATCTCTCGCTGAAGACCCCAGTGTACTGGTTTTTACTGAAGCAACCTCAAATTTACACCATGATCATTTTATATGTTCCATAGATAAGCTGATTGCATCATTTACACCCGAAGAATTTGAAGCTCTACAACCCGAAATATTGGTAACAATAGGAGGAATGGTTGTATCAAAAAAAGTAAAATCATTTTTACGAAAATATCCAGCGACTCATCATTGGCATATTGACGATAAAAAGGCTTATGATACTTTTTTTACCTTGTCAAAACACTTTAAGCAAAACCCAAATGATTTTTTCACAGATTTTTTTAAGGAAACAAAATTAAAAAAATCTGATTTTCAGAAAACCTGGCTTCTCAAGAAAAAATACAGAGAGTTAAAACATGACGAATATTTAAATACCATCGATTATAGCGATTTAAAAGTGTTTAATCATTTATTTAAGACGTTACCAAAGTACAGTGTTTTGCATATCAGTAACAGTTCAGCAATAAGATATGCTCAGCTTTTTACTCTTGATTCATCAATCAGTGTTTATTGCAACCGCGGAACCAGTGGTATTGATGGAAGTACTTCAACTGCAATTGGATTTTCGGTTACTTCAAATGAAGCAGTCACTTTCCTAACGGGTGATCTTAGCTTTTTTTATGATTCCAATGCGTTGTGGAACAATTATATTTCGGCAAATTTCAGAATTATTCTTATCAACAATCATGGCGGTGGTATTTTCAGAATTCTTCCAGGTGACAAAAACACTCCAAATTTTGACACTTATTTTGAAACCATTCACAATTTAAACGCCAGTAGTTTGTGTGATATGTTTCAAGTGGATTATATGTCTGTAACCAAGGAAATACAATTAGAAGATACATTGAAAAAATTCTTCAATAAATCAAAACAACCCCGACTTCTCGAAATTTTTACCCCAAGAGAATTCAATGATCAGGTTTTATTAGATTACTTTAAATTCATTAAATAATTTTAATGTTAATTTAACTTTCAATCCCTTAATTTTACTAGTTAAATCGTTAAATTTAAAACATTAACCCTTAAAAAATCAAATTATGAGTAAAAGAGAGGAATTAATTTCAAAATATGCTGCAGATTTAAAAGACAAATGCAAAGTAAATCCAGATATGGATTTATTGACAAAAGTAACTATTGGTTGTGGTCCTTCTATATATAATGCAGATGCTGCAACAGTTTCAGGTTCAGACCCTTCTGAATTAGAAACAGTAAAAAAGAACTTTTTATTAGGTAAACTCGGTCTAAGCGATGGTCCCAATCTTGATAAAGGTATTGACGCTGTAATGGAGCTTTATGGTAAATCAAACCGAAACAAATACAGAGCTGTAGTTTACTATCTGTTGACCAAGCATTTCAAAAAAGAAGCAGCATATAAATAAACAACAAAATTTTATTAAAGAAAAGCGCCTCCATTTTAAGGCGCTTTTTTTGTGACTTTAGATTACCTTTGCAGCAAAATTGTGCACAATTATGATTCAAATAGGTCAATACAATCGTCTTGATATAATTAGAGAAACGCCTCAGGGACTTTACTTAGCAGATGAAGAAGGCAACGAGGTGTTACTTCCAAATAAGTATGTGCCCAAAGAATTTAAAATATGGCAAACTCTTTCGGTTTTTGTTTATCTCGACCATGAAGAACGTCCGGTTGCTACGACTCTTGAACCATTTATTCAACTCCATCAATTTGCCTATTTAAGATGTGAGGAAGTCAATCAAATAGGAGCCTTTATGGATTGGGGTCTTGAAAAACATTTATTTGTTCCTTTTAAAGAACAGGCGAGGCCCATGAAAGCGGGAAACTGGTATATAACTTATATGTACCTTGACGAAAAGACCAATCGCTTGGTGGGTTCCAGTAAAACAAAAAAATACCTAAATAATGATAATATCAGTGTTGAGAAATTTGATAAAGTAAACATCTTGGTGTCTCATTTAACTGAAAAAGGAGCAAATGTCATTATCAATCAAAAGCACGAAGGGTTGATTTACATCGAAAATATTTTTGAAGACATTCGCACCGGTGATAAAATGGAAGCCTATATCAAAAAAGTGCGATCAGACGGTAAGATTGATGTGGTCATTCAGCCTGAAGGTTATAAAAGCATTGAGCCCAATACTGAGTTTATTTATGAAGAACTAAAAGCTGCCGGTGGGTTTTTACCCCTGCACGATAAATCATCTCCAGACGAAATTAAAAATCAACTGGGTTTGAGCAAAAAATTATTTAAAAAAGCAATCGGTGCTTTGTATAAAGATAAAATGATTGCAATTAAAGATGATGGTATTGAACTTCTATAAATCTTCTCTTCAATATTATTAATACCATCTTCTGGTAAATAACCTGAACAATGTTTCAGGGTTTAAAGTGACAATAAACCTAATTTTTTGGTCATATCTGTCTAATCCTGGCTCCCAACCGTTACTTGTATATAGCGGAAAATACAATTCAAAATAATCTGCAACAAGATTGAGTCGAACACCGGTATCAAAAAAAGTTTGAGTACCCAAACCTCTGTTATTAACCATACCCACATCACCATATGCATATATCCAACGCCAAATGTTGGTGCTTGAATTTAAAGTTAATATCCAACGATTGGCAAAAGGGGTTTCAAATTTTGATTTAAAACCACCTTCAGCAATAATCAACTGTTGGCTAAATAAACCAGTACTTTCTGAACGCCCGTAGTAATTGTAATCAAACATGTAATCAGTGGGACGATCGAGTGCAAAACTGAAATAATCTGAACCAGAGCGATCATTATTTTTTAAGAAAGCTCCGGCAAAAAGTCTTAAGTTTAATTGGCGGTTATTTAAAAAGAGTTTCCTGTATTGGATAGTGGCATATATTTTTTGAAATTTATCGGCCAACTCATAATCAAGCTTATAAGTAAAATGGTCTATTAAGTTTACATTGGCATAGACATATTGAAAATTTATAACATTGTAGTTTGGTTCTTCAGGAATAACTACATCTAGATCAATATCTCTTTTTACATAGACATTTCTTAAATTGATAAAACGTCTTTTATTACTTCTCAGGTTTTTTTCCCTGAAAGCAAGTGTGCTCCAAAAATTAAATTTATTGTAAAATAAATCCGTGTTATACGAAAACCTGTTATAAGAAGTTCCAAACCGAAGGGAGTACATTTTTTTGTTTTCAAAATCATGAAAATACCTTAAACTACCTCCACCAACAAATGTTTTTGAAGTAAAGCCAAACTGAGGATCAAGTTTGAAAAGAAAGTTTTTTGCCAATACTGTTTTATTGTATAGTCGAGAACCTATAGTAAGGCCGTCATATAAGTTGTATTCAAATATTGGAATGACAAAAAGTTGATGATATTCAGGATCTTCAACATCTTGTAGTACCCTAACCTGAATAGGTTTGTTAAACAAGCCACTGGTTTTTTTGTAATTATTTCGTTTGTTGAATTCCGGTAGGATTTGATGATAATCAATAGCAACCCTATCTGCACCATAAGCTGGGATGGTGATTGTTTGTGTGCTGTCAAAACCTTCTTGCCATTGGGTATGGACTATGTTTTTTTTATACATTCCGAAAAGAGGAAAGGGCATTGCGTTTTCACGTCTGTTCTTTATTGTGACTTTGAGTGAATCATCACTGGGTTCAATTTTTTTAATTTTATAATCCAACTTTTTGTTTGTGCTCACAAACTCCTCAAAAAACCAATTGATGTTTTTTTGAGTGTTTGATTTTAAGATAGTTTCAAAAGAAGAGACTGAAGTGCTTTTGAGCGCATATTGATTGTAAAACTCCTGAATACTTTTTGATAAGGTTTCACCACCCAAATAGTTTTCCAGGTAATTTAAACCAACACCACCTTTATATCCTGAAGCAATTTCTGCATTGAATTTAATGAGCGAATCTCTGGAAGTAGTTAATGGCTGGTCAATGTTTAAGCGTGCAGAATTCAAGTGTAAAAGTGGATATTGGTCATTAAAATTTAATTGAGCACCGTGAAACCATCTTAACCCCCATACTTTACTGAGGTTGCCAACTATTTTCATGTCAGGATAATAGCGATCTGTATATTTTTTGATTAGATATATTTGTAATGCACTTAATAGCCAGTGTTCCTCACGAGGATTGATTTGAATGGTGTTTTTAATATAAACACCGGTGATGGTTTTAAGTTGTTCAATATCATATTGAAAACCATCAGGAAATGGTCTAATAAAGTTAGGTAATTGATTGAGTCCCCAAGCAGGGTTTTGCAAGTAATCTTCATTAGAGACTACCATTTTTTTGAATGGATAGGGCCCTAGCTCTTGTTCAAGATACTTAATAATTCGGTCAATCTGAATGGCTTTTAATGGTGGATACAAACCTTTGTCATCTATACTGGTGTGAACTTCAAGATCATCAGTTATTATCACTTCAAAAGCTGGCTCCTGGTTGAGATAGATTGTAGCTGCATTTCGTTTAATTCCAAAGAGTTGTGTGTTTTTAAAACCATTTTCCTTTCTTTGACTCAACACATCAAGTTGGGAAGTTAAATGAAAATAATCTGGTGTTTTAAAGTTTATATTAATGTTTGAAAGCGGCATATAAAAGTCATCCAGATTTTTATGGCTGAAATGTTTCCAGTCTTCATTAAAAACTGCGGGGGTTATAAACCAGTACCTTAAATTATAGTCACCATTTTTGAGATGTCCATATCGAGTAAATTTACTGTCAGGTAATTTCACTTCATATACCAGATTGAATGTATAACTTTCACCTGGTTTTATGGGTTTGTGAGGAGTAGCTTTTAGAATATCCCTTTCTTTGCCACGTTCCCAATGTAAATTATTGAGTTCTTCGTTTGAAATAGAATGAACAATAGTTTTACCTCTTTTGTGACTTCGTTCAAAATGAAACTGGCTTTGAAAATTATCTGTAAATCGTTTAGCCAGAGGTGTTGTTTTTTTTGAAAAGGCATTTGCCCAATCGAGAAAATAAATAGTGTCCAGTGTATTCTCTGAAGTGTTTTTATAAACTATCTTTTGGCGTATTTGAAGAAGATGCTCTTTAGTTTCCAGCTTAACATCAATATGGAGGTCATGTTGTGCCATACTATTTAAAGTGCACAACACCAGAATGAAACACAAAAATTTAATCTTCTTTTTCAATTATCTTTTAATAAATTTATATGTTTTGTTGTAAGGTGCAACTTTTAAGTAATACATTCCCGAAGCAACTCCTGATAAATCTATTTGTATTTGTTGGTTATTTGAATTGTTTACTGTGTTTATTTTTTGTCCTAAAACATTATAAATTTCAAATTCTAATTGGTTTAAAACCTGGTTATTTATTTTTAGTTCTAAAATGTCCGAAGTAACATTTCCCTTAGGGAAGGTAATTAATTCTGTCGCTGTAAAGTTTGAAGATGATAAAGTTCTGTCAGTTTGAAGCTCCATAACAACAGGTAAGTGGTCGCTCATTAAATATAAATTATCCCGCAAGCTTTGTTCATATAAGCCATTGCATTCGGGAGAGTCAATTCTGTCATTAAAGCAATTACTGTTATTTCCATAAGCTTTGTAACTGTTTTCTACATAGGTCATTTCAGGATTGTCAAACATATTCTCAGAAAGAAGAATGAAATCAAAGCGGTCATCAAGTCCACCGCCTGCTCCTCCTCCAAAGCCTGAACTACTCAAACGAGTGCTTTGAGTGTGTAAATAAGAGAAGCTGGCATTATTATTCCATGATCCGGGAGCATCAATGGGGTCTGCAAATGTTATTGAATTATCTGGATCCAAGAGATGTTGATATGCAGGTTCAGAAGCTGTGTATACGTTTAAATCCCCGGCAAAAATCACGTAAGAATCTGAATCTATTGCCGCCAGATAATTTGTCAGTTGAGTAACCATTTGCAAACGTAATTGCTGGTTGGATGTTCCTGTACTTGACTTTAGATGTGTTACGTATATATCAAGATACAAGGGGTTTGTTGCTTGGTCTATGGTGTTCATCAATAATCGATATCTGTTAATATCTCTTACGGTTGTTGTAATAATATCTATGGCAGCTAATGAAAATTTTTCTGATTTGAAATACATCATTTGTTGCAACTCAGCATTTCCTGATTGATTATCAAAATAGGGCGCTCGCTCATAACTAGTGCCATTTGCATTTAAGGAGTTGTTTAAAATAAGGTCTGCACCAAATTCGTTTTCCAATTCACAAATCATAAAAATGTCAGGATCATAAGTATCTAAAATACCTTTAAGTAACACAGGTCTGTTTGAAGGTGGAGCAGATGGAAAGTCAAAAACATTGTAAAACATGGTTTTAATTGTTTCTTGGGCAAAGAGCCCTTGAAAAACAAATAAAAGGAGATAGAGAATGTATTTTTTTAAAGGCATTTTTAAATAATTAGATTAAAAGTTTGGACTTAAGTTGTATTCTCCATAGAAACTGTCCAAAATATGTAAAACTTCATCTTCAGTATCAACTAAATGTAACAGGTCAATATCACCAATGCTTATGTTTTGAAATTTTTCTGAGAGTGTGTTTTTGATCCAGTCTATTAATCCTGACCAGAATTCAGTACCTACCAAAATAATTGGGAAACTGTCAATCTTATTGGTTTGAATGAGAGTCAAAGCTTCAAAAAGTTCATCAAGCGTTCCAAAACCTCCGGGCATCACAACAAATCCTTGTGAATACTTCACAAACATTACTTTTCTGACAAAAAAATAATCAAAGTCAAGACTTTTATCGCTATCAATGTAGGGGTTGTCATGCTGTTCAAATGGAAGTGCAATGTTGAGCCCTACTGAGGTTCCTCCGGCAAGATGTGCACCTTTGTTTCCTGCCTCCATAATACCCGGGCCACCACCTGTAATCACACCATAACCACTTTCAGTAATTTTTTTAGCAATTTTTTCGGCCAACTTATAATATTTGTTTTCAGGCTTTGTTCGAGCAGAACCAAAAATAGATACACATGGACCAATGCGGCTCATTTTTTCATATCCATTTACAAATTCTCCCATTATTTTAAAAATTGCCCAGGAGTCATTAGTTTTTACTTCATTCCATTCTCGGGAGTGTTTATCTCTTCTCATATATCTATATTACTATAACCGGTTAATTTGATTTTATCCTAATGCTGTTTGCTAAATTAATTCTTTTTTTAAGAATCTTGCAGTATGACTGCTTTTATGCTTAATAACTTCCTCAGGTGTTCCGGTAACGATTATTTCTCCGCCTTTTTTTCCTCCTTCGGGGCCAATATCAATAATATGATCTACAGTTTTGATCACATCCAGATTGTGTTCTATGATAACAACAGTATTTCCTTTATCTACCAGTTTATTCAAAACCAACAGTAATACCCGAATATCTTCAAAGTGAAGCCCTGTTGTGGGTTCATCGAGAATGTAAAGCGTGCTTCCGGTGTCTCTTTTAGAAAGCTCAGTTGCCAATTTTACGCGCTGGGCTTCTCCTCCTGAAAGTGTTGTAGATTGCTGTCCTAAGGTGATGTATCCCAAACCAACATCTTGTATGGTTTTTATTTTTCGGAATATTTTTGGAATGTGTTCAAAAAACGGAACGGCTTCATTTATGGTCATTTCCAAAATATCATAAATTGATTTTCCTTTGTATCTGATTTCGAGTGTTTCTCTGTTGAATCGTTTTCCCTGACAAGTCTCACATTCTACATAAACATCGGGCAAAAAGTTCATTTCAATCACTTTCAAACCCCCACCTTGGCAGGTTTCACATCTTCCACCTTTTACGTTAAAACTAAAACGACCCGGTTTATACCCTCTAATCATTGCTTCGGGCATTTTAGCAAATAGATTTCTAATTTCTGAAAATACACCGGTATAAGTCGCAGGATTGGAACGTGGTGTTCTGCCTATTGGTGATTGATTCACATCAATCACTTTGTCAATGTGCTCAAGACCTGTAATCTTTTTATAGGGAAGTGGTTTTTTAACTCCGTTGAAAAAATGGGCATTTAAAATAGGATAAAGGGTTTCATTAATCAAGGTAGATTTACCACTTCCGGAAACACCGGTGATTCCCACCATCTTACCAAGTGGAATTTCCAATGTTACATTTTTAAGATTGTTTCCGGTAGCGTTTTTTAGGACTATTTTTTTATTGGTTCCTTTTCTTCTTTCTTTTGGTATTTCAATTTTTTTGGTGTTGTTGAGGTAGTCTGCAGTAAGTGTTTTGTGTGTTTTCACATCTTGTGGTTTACCTTCAGATATAATTTCACCACCATGTTTTCCGGCAGCTGGACCAATATCAATGATGTGGTCTGCTTTTTCAATCATATCTTTATCGTGTTCAACCACAATGATTGAATTTCCAAGGTCTCTAAGTTGCTCAAGTGCGTTGATGAGCCGAGCGTTATCTCTTTGGTGCAAACCAATGCTGGGCTCATCAAGAATGTATAAAACGCCTACAAGCTGGGAGCCTATTTGAGTTGCAAGGCGAATGCGCTGTGCCTCTCCTCCAGAGAGAGATTTAGAGCTTCGGTTTAGTGAAAGATAATTTAACCCCACATCTGTTAAAAACTGAATTCTTGAATTGACTTCTTTTAAAATTTCTTCAGCAATTTTAAATTGTTTTTTTGAAAGTTTTTCAGGAAGTTCTTTAAACCAAAGTTGGAGTTCGTCAATATCCATTGCAGCCAGTTGTGCAATATTCTTATTGTTTATTTTAAAAAATAGCGACTCTTTTTTTAATCTGCTGCCTTCACACTCAGGGCAGGTTATATGATTCATAAATTCTTTTGCCCAGCGTTTCAGTGAAGTAGACTCATTGGTGTTATAGGTGTTTTGAATGAAATTGGCAATACCTTCAAAATCAATTTTGTAGTTTCTTGTAACTCCCAGAGATTTGCTCTCTATTTCAAATTTTTCTTTACCGCCATATAAAATCATTTCAACAGCTTCTGCCGGAATTTTTTCAAAGGGATCCGTAAACTTAAAATTGTATCTTATTGCGATTAATTCCAGCTGTTTGAAAATCCAGTTGTTTTTTTGAGGTCCCTGCGGAGCCAAGGCTCCCTGCTGAATTGATAATTTTTTGTTGGGTACAATTTTATCAACATTCACTTCATGAAGATGACCTAAGCCATTGCAGTTGGGGCACATACCTTTAGGCGAATTGAATGAAAAATTATTGGGCTCTGGAAGCGGGTAAGAAATTCCTGTTTTGGGACACATCAGTGCTCTGCTAAAATATCTTACTTCTTGCGTGTCTTGTTCTAGAAGCATCAAGATATTTTCCCCATGATACATCGCTGTCTTAATGGCTTCGTTCAGGCGATTTTGGATTGATGTATTTTCTCCAAGCTGTAATCTGTCAATAACTATTTCAATATCGTGGGTTTTATACCGGTCAACTTTCATTCCTTTTGTAATATCTAAAAGTTCACCATCAACTCTTACTTTTAGAAACCCTTGTTTTGCAATTTGTTCAAAAAGATCTCTGTAGTGACCTTTTCTACTGCGTACTACCGGAGCTAAAATTGTAACTTTTTTATTGGAATAGTCTTTTGCTATGAGCGATTTGATTTGCTCATCACTATAACTCACCATTTTTTCACCGGTGTTATAGCTATATGCATCTGCAGCTCTTGCATAGAGTAGCCTTAGAAAGTCATATAATTCAGTAATTGTACCTACTGTTGATCTGGGACTTTTGCTGGTAGTTTTTTGTTCAATAGCGATTACCGGCGACAGTCCATCAATTTTATCAACATCGGGGCGTTCAAGGCCTCCTAAAAATTGGCGGGCATAGGCTGAAAATGTTTCAATATATCTGCGTTGGCCTTCTGCATAAATTGTATCAAAAGCAAGCGAAGACTTTCCACTACCTGAAAGCCCTGTTATTACTACTAATTTTTCTCTGGGAATTTGTACATCAATATTTTTTAAGTTGTGTACGCGTGCACCTAAAACAGTAATGAAATCGTCATTTTTTGTCATAGCTGCAAAGATACTTATTTCACTTCAAAATTTTAGGGTTCAACTTATTGTGAACTGTTAAATAAAAGGAAAGATTTTTTGGATTTAAACTTCTATCTCTTTGGTTAAAAACTGATAGAAGGAAGTCATAATGTAAAAGATGGTTCCGACAGTCACAGAAATGCTTAAAATAGCCAGGAATGAATGCAGGTCAAACATTTTGTAAATCAAGGGTAATAATACCCCACAAAAGACTAATGTTATAAAAATAGTAAAAATGTAGTTGACCATTTTAGGTAATTTTTGAGCTGCAAAAGTTTGAAACTGGTAGAGTTTTGGAATTACATCCTTATTCATATACTCGCCTAATTTTGACAGAAAAACTTCATTAAAAGAAGAGTCTTCAAAAGCTTCGCTGTCAATTGACTGTGCTAATGTCATTATTTTATCCTGATGGCGCTCATAGACTGCGTCAAGGTCAAGAGCACTTTTATAGGTCCCAAATTTATAACCAAAATAATACCAAAGCCCCGAACCACATTTGTGTTCCAACCATTTTTCTACAATGGCTTTATCGTAATGGCGGGGGTATCTAATGTTTTCTGTAACAATTTTTTCTTTGGGTGAAGTTAAAAGCAGTGCTTTTAATTCCAAATAAAGATTTTCAGTATCTTGGTATGGGTGGTTTTCCTGTAAAAATTCAATTGCGAGTTTTGAATAGCCTTTATAAAACTCCTTTACTTCGAAAAAGTTTAAGTTGGCATATTCCTCATCAAGGTATTGCTTCAGGCCCGGAAGCCACATTTTTGAGCGATACAGTAAGTCAATGATATTTCTAAAATTGTGCATTTTTTGTGTCACATTATCTAAATCTGAGACGATATTGTTTCTTTTGTTTCTGAGATTAATAACAATTGTAGCCAGATAAAACATTATAACTACTGCCAGAACACCACTTATGATAAGAGTAGTGTTTAAAATCGAATTTAGAATATCTATAAACTCTGGAGAATTATAATACCTGTCCCATAAAAAATAACCAATGGTAATAACAAGTACACCACTTAATATGAGTGGTATAAGAGCAACTAGATCTTTTAGAAAAGATTTATATCCCATTTAATGTTATCCAGTAAGAAAGAAGGAGATTAAAGTAAACTTTAATTCAAGAAAGTTTGCGGTAAAAATCAGTATATATTGGATTTTCTTACAAAATAATCAAATTTAAATTGTCAAAATTATTTTAATTTTTTTGTATTAAAACCCGGTAAAATTAATCCCCAATTGTATTACTGTTTATTGTTTAATGTGTTAGTTATTAGTTAACAAGTGCGCTAATTTAGTAAAATTCTTACAATAAGTAGTAAATTACTTACATAAATTAATATTTTCAATATTAGAAAGTCAATTTAGACAGAAATAAATTTAATTCCTACAAGTCATTTTTAGCAGTCAAAATTAAGGAATGAAATTGATCAAAGATCAAATTGTTTATTTATTTCATTAAGTTTTTGATTGGAAAAGGGTATCAGTTCATTGAAAAAATCAGTGAATTCTTTTTCAAAATTTGAGTAGTATTTTTCAAGTTCAACAACAGCCAGGTTCATCTTTGATTTGTTTTTTGTGCGAAAGTTCATTTGATAAAGTATTTTGCTGATACCGGGAATAGTAGCATAACTCAAAAGCCAGTTGTCAGTTAGCATGTAAGGTAACATTCTCTGAATGCGATTTGGCAGCACTTCATGATATTCGTTTAACAGGTTGTAGAAGTTTTCAACATAAATATCAAGAGGAATATCGCTGTATTCGCTCCAGTTTTTTGCTAAAAAATGATCATAGAGTATATCAACTATAATTCCGCTGTAGTGGCCATAGTTTTTGTGAAGTCTTTTGGTGCTTTGTCTTACAATGGGGTGTGCGTCTGTATAAGTGTCAATTTCTCTGTGTAATAAGATGCCTTTTTGAATGCCTATAGGGTAATTTAAATAGGTGTTCCCTTTAATACCATCAGCGATAAAATTTCCGACAATAATATCTTTATCGTTTCCTGATAAGTAAATATGAGCTAAAAAATTCATAAGGCAATTTACAAAATACCTTTCAAGTAATCCCGTTTTGGAATTGTATATTTGTTTTGTTATTCTGTGTGAAAAATGAATATAAACTCATACGAATTACAGTTTTATATTTTTACTTTCTAAAATCAATATTTAAAATGACTTTAATAAAATCAATTTCTGGAATTCGAGGCACAATTGGAGGAACTACAGGAGAAAATTTAACTCCTATAGATGTCGTGAAATTTGCTTCCGCTTATGGTAGTTGGGTCAAAGAGCAACGCAACAAAGATAACTATCGGGTTGTTGTGGGTCGTGATGCCAGAATTTCGGGCGAAATGATTCAGGAACTTGTGATGCAGACCCTAGTGGGATTAGGCATTCATGTAATTGATTTAGGACTTTCAACTACTCCAACTGTTGAAATAGCAGTAACTGAAGAACACGCAGATGGCGGTATTATTCTAACAGCAAGCCACAATCCTAAGCAATGGAATGCTTTAAAACTTCTCAATAACAAAGGAGAGTTTTTAAATGATAATGAAGGTAAGAAAATCCTTGAGATTGCAGACTCAGAAAAGTTTCAATTTTCTGAAGTTGATCATCTAGGTGAAATAACAAAAAACGATGCTTACATAGATATTCATATAGATAAAGTGCTTGATTTGACTCTTGTTAATGAAGACGCAATCAAAGCGGCAAATTTTAAAGTTGTGGTTGATGCCGTTAACTCAACCGGCGGAATTGCCATTCCTCTATTATTGGAAAGACTGGGAGTTCATACCGTAAAATTGTATTGTACACCAAATGGAGATTTTCCTCACAATCCTGAACCGCTTAAAGAGCACTTGGGTGAAATTTCAAAACTTGTGGTACAAGAAAAAGCTGATTTAGGCATAGTAGTGGATCCGGATGTTGACCGTTTGGCTCTAATTTCTGAAAATGGTGAAATGTTTGGAGAAGAGTATACGCTGGTAGCTTGTGCTGATTATGTTTTAAGTAAAACACCCGGAAATACGGTTTCAAATATGTCTTCCTCAAGAGCGCTGCGAGATGTGACTGAAAAACATGGCGGCAACTATCAGGCGAGTGCGGTGGGTGAAGTGAATGTGGTAAAACTTATGAAAGACATCAATGCCATAATAGGAGGAGAGGGAAATGGAGGTGTTATTTACCCTGAGTCCCATTACGGAAGAGATGCATTAGTAGGGATTGCATTGTTTTTAAGTCATTTGGCTGAAAAGAAAATGAATGTAAGTAAACTAAGGGCTTCTTATCCATCTTACTTTATGAGCAAGAAAAAGATAGCACTTACACCTGAACTTGATGTTGATGGTATTCTTCAGAAAATCAAAGAAAAATATGCTTCCGAGAATATCACAACAATTGACGGAGTTAAAATAGATTTTCCGGAAAATTGGGTGCATTTAAGAAAATCAAATACAGAGCCAATTATTAGAATTTACACTGAGGCTAAAAGTCAACAAGAAGCAGATGCATTAGCAGATCGCTTTATTAGTGAAATAAAATCGATTAGTTAAAAAGCTGAGACAGTATTTTAATCCTTTTTATGTTTCCAGCGTTTATGAGTCCACAGATAAAACTCAGGAGATTCGCGTATTTGTTCTTCTACACGTTTGATAAACATATCTGATATTTGGTAGTCCGGTACAGAACGAACATCTTCAGACAAAACTTCAAATGTAGCTTCATAAAAGCCTCTTTTAATTTTTTTGACTTTTAAATAGATTACGTTCATATCAAATCGTTTTGAAAGCATTTCTGCGCCGGTATGAATTGGTACTTTGTGCCCCATAAACGGAGCCCAGTGATAGGCTTTGGCAGCTTTAGGGGATTGATCACTTGCAAAGCCGTAAACACACAATCTACCTTCTTCATCATTTTTCTTCATTACATCAATCGTTTCTTTTGTGTTGATTAAATACGCTTTAAACTTTGAACGAATATCTTTGATTAGTTTGTCAAAATAGGGGTTACGAAGCTTTTTATATATTGCAAAACCATCAAAAGAAATGACCCTGTTCATAGAAATTACCCATTCATAACTTGCGTAATGTGCAATTAACACGGCAATACTTTTCCCCTTTTTTTCTAAATCCAGATACACATCCAGATTACTGAAAGTGAAACGTCTTTCAATTTCTTTTTGTGATAGATTCATAGTCTTTATCATTTCCAAAAACATATCACATAAATGTTTGTATGACTTTTTCTCAATCGATAATCGTTCTTTTTTAGATAGGTGGGGAAGTACAAGAGCTATATTACTGCGTACAGTTTTTTTTCGATATCCAATGATGTGATAAATAAGAATGTAAATAAAATCAGATAAAACATAAAGTAATCTGAATGGCAAAATTGATATAAACCAAAGCAGCGGGTAAAAAATGATGTATGCCAGTAATTGCATGAAAGTATTTTTTGCAAATATAAGAGTATTTACATACCAAAAATATAGGTATGGATTTCTATTTTAATAATAAATTAGTTTGGAACACTCAATATTTAATTAACTTCGTACATATTAAATTTCAATTCATTTATGGGTACCTTAAGTTTAGTTACGATTCTTATCATAGCAGCAAATGTTTTAATTTCTCTAAAAGGGTTCAATGATTTTTCCTTTTTTGAAAAATATAAATTTAATGTGGCGTCAATTCATAAAGGTGAATATTTCAGGATATTTTCTTCTGCTTTTTTGCACGTAAATACAGCTCATTTACTGTTCAATATGATCACGCTTTATTTTTTTGCAGAAGTAGTCATACAATCGCTGGGAACAGTGGCATTTTTGATTGTGTATATTATGAGCATCCTTGCAGGAAATTTGCTCTCTTTTTTCTTTCATAAAGATGAATATCATTACACCGCTGTGGGAGCGAGTGGGGGAGTGATGGGGATTTTGTATGCAGCCATCTTATTGTATCCTGATATGGGCTTGTATTTGTTTTTTATACCCATTGCGATTCCTGCCTGGTTATTTGGTATATTATATTTGTTTTATACACTTTACGGAATGAAAAAGCAATTTGGAAACATTGGTCATGATGCTCACTTTGGAGGTGCTATCGCGGGCTATGTGCTCACTTTGGCATTTGCACCTTCATTACTAACACACCAATTTTGGATTGTTGGTTTATTAGCCATTCCTATCGTAGTGCTTTTTGTTTTACAGCGAACAGGAAAACTTTAATGTTTTGGCTCAACAATTGAACTTGACTTTTAAACTACAAATTCTTAAAAATATGAAAAACTACATTTTAATTCTTGTGCTTTTGATTTCAAGCGGAATTGCAGCTCAGCATATTCCACAACCTCATGTAAGTGTTTCAGGTGAAGGTATTGTAAAAGTAGTGCCCGACCAGGTAAAGATTCAAATGTCAGTTGAAAACACCGGTAATGATGTTATTCAACTAAAAACCCAAAATGATAAAACAGTAGACGCGGTTCTTAAACATATCAAGCAGTTTAATGTTCAAGACAAAGATATCCAAACACAACACGTGCGTCTCAATAAATCCTATGATTACAACAAAAAAAGTTATTCATATAGTGCAAGTCAAACACTCACGGTCTTATTGAAAGATTTAAGTCAATATGATGCGTTAATTTCCGGATTGGTTGAAAAAGGTATCAATAGAATTGACGGAATTGTATTTGGAAGTAGTCAAAGCAAATCATTGCAAAAGGAAGCCCGTAAAAAAGCCATTGAAGATGCTAAAATGAAAGCTGAAGAATATGCTTCTGTTTTAGGACAATCTATCGGAAAAGCTATTCAAATAACCGAACCCTCAAATTACTCGCCTCCCAATCCTCTTTACAGGATGGAAGCGATGGCAGTATCAGACTCCGGAAATCAAACACTTGCGGTAGGTGAAATAGATATTACACAATCTGTGCAGGTTGTTTTTGAGTTGAAATAAAAAAATATTCCCGATTTTTAAAATCGGGAATATTTTTATTCTGTTAGTAGTTCTGCGACCTTTTGACCCAATGCCGGTCCTCTTAAGTTTTTAGCAACTATTTTTCCGTTTTCATCTATTATAAATGTAGCCGGAATTGATCTTACTCCATATTCCCTTGCGATTGGGTCATCCCAATATTTAAGATTTGACACGTGATACCAATCCATTTTGTCATCTTCGATTGCTTTTAACCATTGTGCTCTTTGGTTTGGTCTATCAAGTGAGACACTAATGATGTTAAACCCTTTATCTTTATATTGATTATGCACCCTTACCACATTTGGGTTTTCAACTCTGCAAGGTCTACACCAAGAAGCCCAGAAGTCTATCAAAGTAATTTTGCCCATAGCGTCTTTTAAGGAAAGTGTATCACCATCAGGTGTGGGACCTGAAAAATCTGGAGCCTGATTCCCAACTTCAGCACCTTTTAATAATTGTTTATTGACTTCGATTAGCCTACTAAACACATTTTCTACATTATTCTTATCTCTTTTTTCTAAAAGGATTTCTAATTCGTTATATGTTACTTCTTTTTTTGCTATCATTTCATTGAGAAGCATTAAAGCTAAAAGAGAGTTGATATTATTATCTACAAATTCTTTTTTGAACACCTGCTCTTCGTTTGAAATGAGTGCAGCTTCAGTTTGTAACCTGACCAAATCATTATTTGACATAGCTTGACGCGCTTCTGCCATTTCATTTTGAAGTTCTGTTTTGCGTTTATTAAACTTTAATAATTCGTTCTTAAATTCATTAAATAAATCATTATCCTTGCCACCTTTGAAAGTTGACTCATATAAGTTGTTCAAGTCAAAGTTTGCTGCAATATTATCATTTTTATAAAAGAAAATAAGGGTAGTATTTAGATTTCTGAAATTAAGTAACCCAACCTGTGTTTGTTTTTGTTTATCAATTTCAAAACTGAATTTTCCATCTCTAATTTCAAGTGTATCAATATCAAAAGGTTGATTGTTTTCATTTACGTTTTGAAAATAAACCTTTGAACCATCCTCTGCACCATCAATTGTTCCCGAAAATGTGATTGTACTTGATTGGTCACAGGACTGTAAGAGAAGTAAAATTAGTATGAAGCTTAAGTATCTCATTTTGTATTTTTTTTGCAAAGGTATAGAACAGAAGACGAATAATCTTTAAAAATTTTTAAAATCAAATTAAACTATTCTTCTAAATTTTTAATCGAAATGGTTTCAGAACGAAATTTATTTTTTCCAAAATCCAATGTTCTGATGGGGAAAGGAATATTGATATTATTTTCATTATATGCTTTCTTAATAGCCAAAATTCCATTACTTTGAGCATCAAGAATTTCTAATCTCCCTCTTACATCGGTCCAAAACCGAATGATGTATCCTATTGAACTATCACCAAATTCAGTATAAAAGAATTCAATCTCTTCATTGGGTAGTTGTTTAAAAATACCTGCGATTGCTTCAGTGGTGATTTTTTTTACAAATTCAAGGTCACTTTCATAACCAACACCACAACTTACAGTAATTCTCGAACGTGATGAGTTAGAAAAATTTTTAAAAGGGGCATCAATTAATTTTGAATTTGGGATTACTACAGCGTTATTATCCGCCTCAATAATCGTTACACTTCTAAGGTTGATATCTACAACTTTACCTTCGTGTCCATTTGTGATTATCCAATCTCCAATTCTAATATTGGGCAAGAAAGATAAAATAAACCCTGAAAAAGTATTGTGTAAAGTGCCTTGCAAAGCCAAGCCGATTGCTAAACCAACAACCCCGGCACCGGCAAGAACTGATGTCAATACCTTATCAAGATCCAGTATAGCTAGAGCTGAAAAAAAACCTATCAGAACAATTACAATAAATGATGTTCTACCAATAACTGATTTAATAGATTCTTGTCCTACTTTCTTTAATAAATAATTTTTGATAAATCGGGAAATATGCTTTCCGGCATACCAAAAAACCACAAAAGTCAAAATAGCAAGAAAGAAGTTAGGCGTTTTTAAAATAATCGACTCGCCCCATCCCATTAATTTGTCTAAAACTTTTTGTAGTGCATCATCAAAATTAAAGTTGTTAAACATATATTTTTAGTTGGTTAAACTCAAATTAAGCTTTAGGATGATTGTCAGAGGTTTTCATTCTCCAGGCATCCAACATCCAGGTGGTTTTCTCCAATTCTCGGATGTAGGCACCAATTAAATCAATTGTTCCTTCATCATTTGCTTTATCTGCTGCATCTATCACATTTTTCATTTGTTTTAGAAGTGTTGTGTGATCGTCAATCAAGGTGTCAATCATTTCAGCATCACTGAGAGTAGCTTTAGATTCTTTAAGGTTTGACATTTTTAAGTATTCACTTAAATTACTAGTTGGCTGGTATCTCAAAGTTAAAATACGTTCTGCGATTTCATCAACTTTAAGTTTGGTGTCATCATACATTTCTTCAAACTTGACGTGCAAATCAAAAAAACTTTTGCCAACTATATTCCAGTGAAAATTACGCAATTTTTGGTAATACATATGAAAGTCAGCTAAAAGAATGTTTAGTTGGTTGACAGTGTTAGTGGTTTTCTCTTTGTCTAAATTTAAGATATTCATAGTTTTGTTGTTTTTTTTGTTAATACCATAAATTTACAACCAAAATTAACACTTTACAAGTGAAAATAGGGGTTTAATAGAAGTTTAACTTCTGCTTATTGTAATAAGATTTAGCTGTTTTTTATTGGACATTTTCAATTTGCTTTTGTAAGGTTTTTAATTGATCTCTATATTTTGCTGCCTGAATAAAATCGAGTTCTTTGGAAGCTATTTCCATCGCTTTTCTGGTATCTCTTATTTTTTTCTCCAGTTGAGGTTTGGTTTCATATTTGTTCTTTGCCTCTTCAGCTGCGTGAACCAACATTTCTTCCAGTGAATATTCCTTTGCCTTTGGTTTGCTTAATGCATTGTCCAGACTCTTTTTGATTTGTGTAGGGGTGATGTTATTTTCACTATTATACTTAGCTTGTTTTTCTCTTTTATAATTTGTACTGTCAATGGTAGCCTGCATACTTTTTGTTATTTTATCTGCATACATAATTGCTTTTCCATTCAGGTTTCTGGCAGCTCTGCCCACTGTTTGTGTCAACGAACGCTCACTTCTCAAAAAGCCTTCTTTATCAGCATCCAAGATGGCTACTAGTGATACTTCCGGTAAGTCCAGTCCTTCTCTAAGTAAATTAACACCGATAAGTACATCAAAAAGCCCCAGTCTAAGGTCCTGCATAATCTCAACACGTTCAAGTGTATCAACATCACTATGAATATAACGACATCTTACATTGATGCGGGTGAGATATTTTGTAAGCTCTTCTGCCATTCGTTTGGTTAAGGTGGTAACCAATACCCGTTCGTCCTTTTCAACTCTAAGTTGTATTTCTTCCAACAAATCATCTATTTGATTCAAACTTGGCCTAACTTCAATGGGCGGATCAAGAAGTCCTGTGGGTCTGATAATTTGCTCAATAAATACTCCACCACTTTTTTCAAGCTCATAATCTGCGGGTGTCGCACTCACATAAATCACTTGATTTTGAAGAGCTTCAAATTCTTCAAACTTTAAAGGTCGGTTGTCCATCGCTGCTGGAAGCCTAAAACCATACTCCACAAGGTTTTCCTTTCTTGAACGATCACCTCCATACATTGCACTCACCTGCGGAATTGAAACGTGGCTTTCATCTACCAACATAAGGTAGTCTTTTGGAAAATAATCCAATAAACAGAATGGGCGTGTTCCCGGTTTTCTTCCGTCGAGATAACGTGAATAATTTTCTATTCCACTACAATATCCCAACTCCCTAATCATTTCAAGGTCAAAATTGGTGCGCTCTTCCAGTCGTTTTGCTTCCAGATGTTTACCAATTTCTTTGAAATAATCAATTTGCTTAACGAGATCATCCTGAATTTCACGTATGGCACCTTGAAGCACATCAGGAGAAGTCACAAACATATTGGCTGGATAGATGTTAAGCCGTTCATGTTTTTCAATCACTTTGTTGGTTTTCACATCAAAAGATTCAATTTCTTCAATCTCATCCCCAAAAAAATGAATTCTGAAAGCATCATCTGCATAACTCGGAAAAACATCAACTGTATCACCTTTTATTCTGAAATTTCCATGAAAAAATTCAGCCTCAGTTCTTGAATACAGACTTTGCACTAACCGATGCAATAATTTGGTTCTGGAAAGCACCATGTCTTTTTCCAGCTCAATAACGTTTTTTTGAAACTCTACAGGATTCCCAATACCATATAAACACGATACTGATGCAACCACCAAAACATCTCTTCTTCCTGATAATAAGGAGGAAGTGGTGCTTAAACGCAATTTTTCGATTTCCTCATTTATGGATAAATCCTTTTCAATGTAAGTTCCGCTGGTGGGGATGTATGCTTCCGGCTGGTAGTAATCATAGTAGGACACAAAATACTCTACTGCATTGTTAGGAAAAAACTGCTTAAACTCGGCATAAAGCTGAGCAGCCAGTGTTTTATTGTGTGCGAGTACCAATGTTGGTTTTTGCACATTTTCAACCACATTTGCAACAGTAAATGTTTTTCCACTACCGGTAACCCCCAAAAGTGTTTGGTATTTTTCTCCGGTTTCAATACCCTCAGTCAGTGCACTGATTGCAGTAGGTTGATCACCTGTGGGTTTGAAATCTGAAACCAATTGAAATTTCATGTAACTATTTATTAAAGTTTTAAATAGGCTTTCGCCGAAAGGCTTTTCAAAATTAATGAAAAACTAACGCTTCAGCGTAAAATGGCCACCATAAATACTACCATCTTCAAAAGTAGCCTTAAACCAATAATCAGAAGAAGGTAGTGGTCGTCCTCTATTGGTGCCGTCCCAACCGTAAGAACTGAAATCCAGCCAGTGAAGAATTTTTCCGTACCGATCAAAAATAACCAGGTTTTTAATGAGGTTATCTCTTAGGTTCACTCCTTTAACTGTCCAGTAATCATTTACGCCATCGCAGTTTGGTGTGAAATAGTTTGGAAACCCAACAACAAAAACTTTTAAGCTTTTAACCCCGCAACCGTTGAGGTCTATTACATAAACAGTATAAATACCCCCACTGAGGTTTTCAAAGACATTGCTTTCCTGAAAAGGACCGTCTGGATTGTTTAGCGCATACAAGTAATTGCCACTGCCTTCAGCATTGATGGTAACGGTTTGGTTTCCATATTTTCCGGAAAGTTCATAGTTCAGGTTTGGTAGTTCTGATGCAATAACTGTTATTGTTCGGGTTGATGTGCAGGTGTAATTAGTACCGTTATAATTGTAAGTATAACTTACCTCAACTTCATAAACCCCCGGTTCATTAACTTGAACTGTGGGTGTAAAAGCCCCGGTGTTCCAGCGAAATGAAAAGTCGCTCACATCTCCGATTACCCCTGAGTCCAGAATAATTGGTTCCGGAAAAGTGTTTAAACAGTAGGTCATTTCTTCGGGACCTGAAAATTGAGGTGAAGGAATAACCGTAAGATAAACAGGAACAATCCCTGAACAATTTCCATTTTCAGTTAAACGAGCATAAATGGTTTGCATCACCGGATTGGTATTTATAAAAGGCGAAGTCAATTCATTGCTTCCTTCCAATGCCTCATTGAGGTCTTCATGAAAGGAAACCTGTAGGTTTAGACCATATTCATTTTGCAAGTCGAGGATAATTTCAGAAAGGTTAAAAGATGCAACTGAAGGATTGTTAGGCAAAGAGCAATTTACCAGTTCAAATGGGGTGTAAAAGCTAGTGGTTGTACTTAAAGTTACTCCCGCAATGGAAGAACACCCAGTCTGTAAAGCGGCCCTGGCATATACCACTTGATTTACAGAGGTGTTTGCAAAACTTGTGGGGTTTTGTATTGAGTTGGTATTGTTTTCAGCATTTTGCTGACTTGTGAAAAAAGCTTCTAACTGCAGATTGTTATTACCATCAATAATTTGCTCTTGAGCATCATAGAGATTAAAAACAGCATAACCGGAATTGGCTTCTTCACATTGAATCAATGTTATGTTTTGAAGCGTGATGGGTTCTTCATATTCAACAGAAATTGTGCCGTTAATGTCACAATTGGAGTTTTCCAAAACTATTTCAACTTCATAAAAACCGTCTTGTGTTATGGTGTATGTCGGGTTTGTTTCGCCTGGTAAAATAGAGCCGTTTCGAAACCATTGGTATTGATTGTTGCCGGTGTAAGAAGCATCAAGTTCTAAGTTTTCACCAAAACAAAGCGGATTCCCAGTGGCAAAAAGCCTGTCAGAACCTATGTCAGTTTCTACATCAAAAGTTCCACCACCTAGGAAGATTGCTGAGTCATACAAAGAATTTTCCTGGTCTGCAATCACTAGTTTGATGTGATATAAAACCCCGGGTGTTACATTGGCTTCTGCTCTTAAAACATTGGTTTGACCGTTGAAATTTGTTGGATGCTCCGTGCCGTTAAAAGTGTCAAAAAACTGCTGGTTTGCTGCAGGACAAATAGTTCCTTCACCTCTAATCGTGGTGATTTTTACAGGAATATTTGTGCCAGGCACAACTGCAAGGTTGTCATAATTTTCCTGACTGTTTACTTCCTTTAAAAGAAATGCAAAGCCATCTGAATAGTTACATTGATTGGGGTTGTTGTAACCATAATACTGTTCAGATGAAAAGACATATTCAAAAATCATTTTATCTGCAATGGGCATAAAGTCAAATTCGAGTACTGTGGCATTGACAGAATTTGATTCACCAATAGCAGTTTCTAAATCAGCATCTCCTTGCCAGGAATTGTTGCCTTCACTAAGCAGGCTGTTGTTTGGACCTTCAGCAGAAACTGCCTTACCTGTTGAGAGAATGATTCCTTCCTGAAATGGAAAACCTTCTGATGTATTACTGAAATAACCGTAACTTCTGTTTTCCTGCCAACCTGTTGCAGAAAAATTTGATACATTGGCACAAGGACTGTTAATCAATATGTTTTCGACCAATTGCTGTGCCGAAAAAGTATCCTGAACCTCAATGTATTGTGAAAAGCAAAAATTTTGAATCAGTACAAATAAAAAGAGCGGTAATTTAAAACGCATGCAGGATAATCTTATTTCTTTTTTAAAGCCGTGCAAAAGTAGGGAATATCCTTGTTTTATGTTTAAAATTTAACAATACGATTCACTTTAGTGAAACTCAGTTTAACTATTTGACAATGTCAAGAGCAACTCTGTCTTTTCTGTTCGCCAGCTCCCAGGCTGTATGGAAGACCAGTCGGGCTCTTTTTTCGTAGAGTTTATATTCAATTTTATCAGCTGTGTCAGTTATTTTGTGGTAGTCTTCGTGAACACCACTAAAATAAAAAATCACTGGAATATTGTTTTTTGCAAAATTGTAGTGATCGCTTCTGTAGTAAAATCTATTGGGGTCGTTGTCTGCATTGAATGTATAGTCTAGTTCAAGATTTACATAAGTATTATTTACAGTTTCTGATACCTCATGCAATTCCTGACTCAGTTTATCACTACCAATTAAGTAAATGTATTCCGGAGTTTCTTTTTTGTTGGGGTCAATTCTTCCAATCATATCAATGTTTAAATTAGCTATGGTGTTTTCAAGAGGAAATATGGGGTTTTCTGTATAAAACCTGGAACCTACAAGCCCAATTTCTTCACCGGTTACATGTAAAAATGCAATGCTTCTTTTTGGACCGTTTCCATCATCCTTTGCTTTTTGAAAGGCTTTAGCCATAAGCATTAAAGCCACAGTGCCACTGCCATCGTCATCAGCTCCGTTAAAAATATTTCCGTTTTTGTCGACGCCCACGTGATCATAATGTGCAGTAACGATCACAACTTCATCAGGCTTTTCTGAGCCTTCTACAAAAGCGATAATGTTTTCAGAATCTTTAATTCCGCTGCCTTCTCTAAAAAAATCTGCAGGTACTTCTTGAAAGAAGTCATCAGGGCCTAGGGGTGATTTTATATTGTTTTCAAGGTAAAATTGCTTGATATACTCAGCTGCTTTTTTCTGACCTGGTTCACCGGTTTTTCTACCTTCCATTTCATCTGAAGCTATGATATAAAGGTGCTCTTTTAGTGTTTCAGCATTGATGGTAGTTTCATAATCAACGGCACTTATTTGAACGTTACCCTCTGAATTTGTAGTTTGGTTTGAATTAGTTGTTTTACAAGCCAGAAAAAAGACAAGTAAAGGAAGGAGTAGAAGTTTTTTCATTGTTTAATAGTTTTGGTAAAAATAGTGTTCCCAGGTTTATTTTGAAATAAAAAAAGTGTGAAACTTTCTTTAAAAAATAGGTTTCACACTTTAAATTGTAATGTTCAAGTGTATTAATCCAGTGGTGCACCAACAGGAATGTCACAACGGTGACCCGGTTGCCCGTGTGCCGGATTAACATTTTCACCTGTACTGGTATTGTTACTATTTACAGGTACATTTCCTGAGTTTTTAATAACAGGAGATTGTGTTGATTTGATTGTTTGTTCTTTTGAGCTTCCGTTAAGCGGTGCCCCTACAGGAATATCGCAGCGGTGGCCGGGTTGCCCATGTGCTGGGTTAACAGCTACATCGCCATTGTTATTTGGAGTTGAATTTTGTGTTTCATTTTTTACAGTTTCGGTTTCTGTAGTTTCTTCAGCATTTTTTTCTGATTTATCTTCTTTACAAGAGATAAACACAATCATCATTCCAGCGCAAAGTAACAAGGGTAATTTTTTGAAAATTTGTAATAACATATTTCTGTTTTTTTTGATTTGTAAAATTGAGGGTCTAAAGTACAAAAATTGTACTGTAAAGCAATATTTAGTGTTATAATTATTTATTAAGATTTGCTAAGCTTAGAAGTTGATTTTGAGAACTTGCTATCAAAATATTCCAAAAGAACCAATGGTGTTAAAATCATCGTCATAGCATAAACACTATCTTCCAAAGGAATTGTAACCATTCTGATACCCATATTTTGTGTATTGTCATACCACACGACCTGCTCTTCTATAAAACTTCCGGTAAGAATTCCGTTTACGATAAAAAAGGGAATGAGCATTACCAGAAAGGTAAGGTAAAACTGTTGCAATAAATCCTTTCGATAATGTAATACCAATAAAAGCAATAGCACAGCATAACCAAAATTAATAACCGGATACCATCTGTCATAAAACAGCACAATCAAAAGAAAAAACAATGCAATAAGAATAAATGTAATTGCAGAAGTTAAATTTTCTGAGAGTTTCCAGTTTGGAAAATAATGTAGTAACGCATAATGTGTAAAAATACAGGCATAAGGGATACACACAAAAAACATCCATTCCTCTATCGGAAGGTTTACAAGGTATATGCCAGTGAGGTAATCCGGATTAAAACCCCAGTAACCGTTTGCGGTAAATACAATATCCCAAGGAATAAAAAACAACATCATAATAATGATAGAGGGGAAAATGAATTTCCACTTTTTGTAAAGTTTGAGCTTGGGATGAAAACTATATAAAAAAGGGATGGAGAGTGACCCGAGATTCAGCCAAAGATAAAGGGAATCCATAAATTATTTCTTAAAATATTTCAACGGCGGAATCAACATTCCAAAGCTTTCCCCTTTGTCTTTACCTGTGTGTTTGTGGTGCATTTTATGTGCCCGTCGAATGGCTTTTGCATAGCGGTTGTTAGCATTTCTAAAGAGTTTAAACCGTTGGTGAATAAAAATATCGTGTACAAAAAAATAGGTTAAGCCGTAAGCAAAAATACCTAAGCCAATAGGCAAACCATACCACATATCATAGTTTTTCCAGGCGATAAAAAAAGTGATACTCACAGCGGCATAAAAGAGGAAGAAAAAGTCATTTCGTTCCCACCAGCTTTCGTGGTCTTTTTTGTGATGGTCTTTGTGGAGGCTCCATAAAAACCCATGCATAATGTATTTATGTGTAAACCAAGCCATAAATTCCATAAAGAAAAATGTTCCTAAAAATATTGCTATCCAAAGTATGATTCCCATGTTAAAGTAAGTTTAATCGGTAACTGACATAACTTTTTGCAAGTAAACTCATTTTTTGGTAATTGTTGACTCTTATCCTGGCATTTTTTATTTTGGCAGAAGGTGTGAGTTTAAGTTTGTTTAAAAGTTTTTTGTAATAAATGTAGGCTGTGTAAACACCAAATTTTGCTTCAACCGGCAATTGATTGATGCCTTGAAAACCCATTGCAAAATTATGCTCAATATCGCTAATTATTTTTTGTTTTGATACCTCATCAAGTTTGTTCAAATCTGTTTCGGGAAAATAACTTCTGCTTAAGTCTTCGTGGTCTGCTTTTAAATCTCTTAAAAAGTTTACTTTTTGAAATGCTGAACCCAAATGCATAGCTGCATCTTTCAATTGGTCATATTTTTTTTGATCTCCTTTCACAAAAACTTTGAGACACATTAAGCCTACCACATCTGCAGAGCCATAAATGTAAGCTTTATATTCTTCTTCAGTTAAATAAGTTGATTTTGTCAAGTCAAGTTTCATGCTATTCATAAATGAATCAACCAGGTGTTTGTCGATGTTGTATCTATGAAAGGTGTGTTGGAAAGAATTCAAAATGGGATTGAGACTAATTTTATCAGTCAATGCGTCTTCAAGCGCCCTTTCAAAACGAGCAAAGAGGATTTCTTTCTTGTAGTCGTGAAAAGAATCTACAATTTCATCGGCAAATCTAACGAAGCCATAAATATTGTATATGTCTTGTCGGATACTTCCAGCAAGCATTTTTGTAGCAATTGAAAAAGAAGTACTGTAAGAGGTCGTTACAGTTTTACTACATTTTTCAGAAACAGTGTCAAATAGTGCTTTCATAACATTTGGGTTGATATTAGTTGGCATTTTTTTCAATCAGTTGAGCTGTCAATTTACCGGAGATTAAGGAGGGAGGCACACCCGGTCCCGGAACTGTCAATTGGCCAGTAAAATAAAGGTTATTAACTTTACTGCTTTTTAATTTTGGTCTTAAGAAAGCTGTTTGAAATAATGTGTTTGCTAACCCATAGGCATTTCCTTTATAGGAATTGTATTGTTCAATAAAATCATTGACACAAAAACTTTCCTTAAATATAACGAATTTTTTAACTTCCTGATTGGTTAATTTTTCAAAACGGGTCATTATTTTCTCAAAATAATCTGCTCTCACTTCAGGAATATCAGTTAAACCTGGAGCTAATGGAATTAAAAAAATCCCGGCTTCTTTTCCCTGTGGTGCAGCACTTTCATCGGTTTTTGATGGGAAGCTAGCGTAGAAAAGTGGCTCTTCAGGCCATTCGGGTTTGTCATAAATTGCCTGAGCATGTTTTTCAAAACTCACGTCAAAAAACAACGTGTGGTGGGCTACATTTTCAATTTTTTTGTCAAAACCCACATAAAAAAGCAATGATGAAGGTGCAAACGTCTTTTTCTCCCAATAGATTTCAGAGTATTGACGGTACTTTAAATCCAGAAGTGTTTCTGTATGATGGTAATCAGCCCCGCTCAATACAATTTCTGAAACTATTTTTTTACCATTTGAAATAATTCCTACAGCTTTATTTTTATCTACTAATATTTCTTCAACATTTTGATTGGTTTTTATTGTGACTCCTAATTCCTCAGCCAGAGATTTCATAGCATTAATGACACTATACATTCCGTTTTTTGGATGAAAAGTTCCTAAACCAAAGTCGGCATAGTTCATAAAACTATAGAAAGCCGGAGTGTTTGAAGCTTTTGCACCCAAAAACAACACCGGAAATTCAAGAATTGAAATGAGTCGTTCATTTTTAAATTCTTTTCTCACCTCTTTACTAATGGTGCTAAAAAACTGTCTTATTTTTAAAAATGTTGCCGGTGTGACTAATTCTAATGGGGAAACTCCGGGTCTGTAAACTAAATCTTTAATCGCTATGTTGTAGTTATTCTGGGCTTCTTTTATAAATTTTTGAAGCTTTACAGAGCTTCCTTTTTCTTCATTTTCAAATGCAATACAAATTTTCTCAAGAGTGTCTTCAATTGTTATGAAATCATTGAGACCAAAGTATACAGAGTAGGCGGGATTTAATTTGATTAATTTATAATAATCTGAAGGTTTTTTATCAAAATCTGAAAAGAAGCGTTCAAAAACATCAGGCATCCAATACCACGTGGGGCCTATATCAAAAACAAACCCTTCTTTGGAGAGCTGTCGCGCCCTGCCACCAACGGCGTTGTTTTTTTCATAGATGGCAACTTTGTTTCCGGCTTTTGCCAAATAGCAAGCTGCTGACAGTGCAGCAAAACCTGAACCAATAATTGAAATAGTTTTACTCATATTTGTTCAACAAAAATATATAAAAATTAAACAAAAATGCAATTGATAAAAAAAATTAAGATTATTTTATCATAGTTCGTTTATAAACTGTGACAAACTATTGAACAATTTAATGTTACTCGGAATTTCTAAATCATTATTAATTATTTGACTTCCAAATAACCAAATTTTATTGTCTGTGTTTTTTGAGACTGTAAAATTTAAATCTTTTATAAAACTCTGGAGGTTTTCTTTTTCAGGTTGAACAGTGAGATAAGAGATAAATATCATATGGTTGTGGTGATTGAGTAAATGACTCAGGTTTTCAGTTGGGATATTGTTTCCCAAATAAATCGTTTTAAACCCGTTTGACAATAATTCATAATTTACATATAGTAAGCCTATCTCATGAATTTCATTTAGTGGTAAGAAAAGAACAAAAATATTATCAGATTTTGAAGGCGGTTTTGAAGAGGCTTTTTCAATTTCTACAATAATTTTTTGTTTGAGATGTTCAGAAATAAAGCGTTCGTGTGAAGGATCTATAGTTCCGGTTTGCCAAAGTAGTCCAATATCATTTAGTAATGGAATAAAAACATGAAAAAAGATTTCTCTGAAGCTATATTGTTTTTCAAGTCTATTGAACGTGTTGTGAAATAGCTGCGGGTCAAAATGCAACATCGATGATTTAAATTCAGAAACAGCAAAAACCTCTGCAGAATCGTGTAAACCCGATTCCTTTATCAAATTTTCAATCTCGGAATTTTTTAATTGAGCTATTCTTGAAATTTTGTAACCATGATTGTATAGATAGGTCACATTGAGGAGTTTCATTAGATTATTCAAACTATAAAACCGAATGTTGGTATCAGTTCTTTCAGGGCTTAGCAGATTGTATCTTTTTTCCCATATTCTAATTGTATGAGCTTTGATACCACTTAAATGTTCTAAGTCTTTAATACTAAACTGCGTTTTTATTCCCATCGCAAGAAGTGTTTAATGTATGGTTTGTTTTGTTAAACCAAGTAAATGTAGTAAAAGAAATCTTAGGAATAAAAAAAAAGGAAGTAAAAAAAGTGCCCGGAGTGGGACTTGAACCCACACGCCCTAAAGGACACATGGCCCTCAACCATGCCTGTCTACCAATTCCAGCACCCGGGCGGGGTGAACTTAAAGGTTTTGTAAAGATACACCTATAAGTTATTTTGGAAAAAAAAAGTTAAGCATTTTGCTTAACTTTTTTGTGATCTGGCTGGGGCTCGAACCCAGGACCCTCTCCTTAAAAGGGAGATGCTCTACCAACTGAGCTACCAGATCATTATTTCATTTGTTGCACACCATTTCTGTAATGCGGGTGCAAATATAGTGTCATTATATTTATTTATCAAACCTATTATGAATTTAATTTTAGAATTTTTATTTCATTACTTTTACCCTCTTAATTCATAGTAGTTTATAATGACAAAAAGAATTGTAATCTTAGGATATATGGGCAGTGGGAAGTCTACAATTGCAGAAAAATTATCAAAAGAGACCACAAAAAAAATGGTTGATTTAGATGATTATATTGAAAAAAAAGAAAAGCTTAGCATACCCCAAATATTTAAAACAAAAGGAGAAATCTATTTTAGGAAAATTGAGCGAGCCTATTTAAAAGAACTCCTTGATGATTCAACAATTGCAATAATAAGTCTCGGTGGCGGAACTCCGTGCTATGGTGACCATCTAGAATTGATTCAAAAAACTGAAAATTTAGCATCTGTGTATCTTTCTGTCCCACTAAAAACCTTAACAGACAGACTCTACCAAGAAAAGAAAAACCGGCCATTAATTAGTCACCTAGACACAAAAGAAATGCTTGAAGATTTTATCAGGAAACACTTGTTTGAACGAAGTTTTTACTACAATCAAGCAGATATTGTGATTCAAACGGAATCTAAGTCAGTTGACAAAATAACAGACGAAATTAAAACTAAACTACTCTAGAACAGCCCGATTATTATTTTTCTCAAAAATTACTGAAACATTTTCGTTGAGTGAAGTTGAAAGTGAAATGCCTTTAAAGTCTGCCTTCACAGGAAATTTTTTATGATTTCTATCTATAAGTACAGCCGTTTTAATTTGTTTAACTGGTACTTCTAAAATATATTTAACCGCATGAATCAAGGTACTTCCCGAATGTAAAACATCATCGATCACAACAATTGAGGTGGATTGAATTTCCTGTAAAGGAATAGAAGTTTTTATAGTATTCAATGGCGATTTTTTATCCATTTCAATAACGCAAAGTATGACTTTCAGCGGGGCAATTTTTTCAACTTCAGTCTTTAATTTTTTTGCCAGTAAAAAACCGTTTTCTTTAATTCCAGCCAGTACAATATGAGTTTCATCTACATTGGATTCATAAATTTGATAGGCCATTCTCATAAGAATTCGCTCAATTTTTGAGTGGTCTAAAATTTGATTTTTTTCAAGCAGCATGTTTTTATTTTTTGAGAATGTGAATAGTTATTCTTTTTCAAAGATAATAAAGAGTTCTGTATCCTTTCTCGGCAAAATTGAATTATAGCATCGTTCCATTGTTTTTATATTGAATAGGTTTTGAAAATAAGTAATATATTCACTTTTACTGCCGCCAAATGGAGGTCCGTCTTTAGTGAGTGGGAAATCAAATAACACACCGGCTAATTTTCCATTTTTATTTAACAAAGTACTCATTTTATTTGCATATTCTTGTCTTAATACAGGATCTAATGCACAAAAAAAAGTTTGTTCTAAAATCAGATCATACGTTTTAGAAAATTCAAAAAAATCTGTCTGAATAAGATTTTCTTTGGGAAAATCAGGCACTCTGTTTTGAAAATTTACAAGGGGCTGTTTTGCAATGTCAATTACATCTACATTTTCAAATCCTTTATTATGTAGATATTCCGCTTCATAACTGTTTCCTGCTCCGGGAATCAGTATTGTTGCAGAAGTGTCTTTCAAAGAGTCAATGTAAACTTTTAGAGGTTCAGAAACAGCACCAATATCCCAACCGGTTTTTTGTGCTTGATATCGTTCTTCCCAAAAATCTTTATTTAATTCCAATTTTCATCGAAATTTAAATCGTCATATTCGTCGGGGTCAAGCTCATCTGCGTCTTCGTCTTCATCAAACAGAGCTTCGGTTTCAAATTCTTTTTCAGGGGCCTGGTCAGGAATTTCACCGTGGGCAAACATCAAGTTTGGGTAAAGCGTTCCGGGAACGGGTTCTGCAATGTCAGCGAGTTCAACCATGAAAGTCCACATACTTAAAAAGTCATAGATGTAAATAAGTTTGGTGTTGTCTTTTGAAACAACATCTTCCAGCAATGTGTTTTGCATGTTTCGGTCAGCATCATCCATACTGAATAAAGAAATTTCTTCATCCTGGTTCCATTCTTTATCACAGGTGAAAAAGGAGGCCATTTCTTGCCCTCCAAAACCAAAAGCTTGTGTAATGGCATTGTGAAAATCTTCCAGTGTTGCTTCTTTGGATATTTCGATATCTCTAAAAACATCGTCGTGAGCATCAAGTATAACTCTAAAACGATAAATCATAAATCAATATTTTTAAGTGTTTGTAAATTTAAATGCTTATCTGCTAAATCTATGCAATGAAAATGTCATCCCTGCCAGTAGGAAAAACGCTCCGATTTGGTGTAAAACCCCCAATGAAAGGGGTACAGCATAGAGTAGGGTGAATATTCCTAAAACGAACTGAACTCCTACCAAAATTAACAGCCAGTTGACACTTTGTTGTTGTGCAAAGGTAAGGGTTAATTGTTTTGCCTTTACCCATATTATCAGAATTAGTGCTACAACGACATAAGCCAAATACCTATGGATGAACTGCACGCCACTTTTGCCTTCTATAAAATTTCTCCAAACAGGTTGTTGTTCTATAAAAACTGATTCATGAATAAGTTTACCATCATTCATTAAAGGCCAGGTATTGTGAATTAAACCGGCATTGAGTCCTGCGACAAAAGCTCCCCAAACTATTTGAATGATTAAAATAAAATAAGTGAAACGCAGTAAATTTCTAAATGAAATATATTCCGGTTCTTTTTTTGGATAGATTAAATTTAGAGCAACCCAAAATGTAAATGCAAAAGTGATGAAGGCAGTTATTAAGTGCATTGCAAGCCTGTAGTGGCTCACATATGGGTTATCTACCAATCCGCTTTTAACCATATACCAACCTAAAAAACCTTGAAAACCACCAAGAAATAAAAGCACAAAACAGTTCTTAAGTGTTTCTTTATCCAGTTTTTTTGTGACCCAGAAATAAATAAAAGGAATAATAAAAACCACACCCAACAACCGACCTAATAACCTGTGAAACCATTCCCAAAAATAAATAAACTTGTAGTCTTCCAATTGAAAATCATAGTTGCTGTTAATTTTTTGGTATTCGGGAAACTGTTTATATTCATCAAAAGCTGCTTCCCACTGTTGCTCATTTAATGGGGGAATTACTTCTGTGATGATGTGCCAGTCGGTCATCGATAGTCCGGAATCTGTCAACCTTGTAATACCTCCAACCAATACCATGATGAAGATTAAAAAACACCCGGTAAATAACCAAATAACAACAGATTTTTTTGCTTTCATAGGTTTGAACAATTAATTAGTTTTTATTCCCATTTTTTTTGCTTTTTCAAACATAAAACTTTTTGCAGCCTCATATTCATTGGGAATCTTACCATCTAAAATAGCTTCTTTGATTGCTTCTTTCAAAACTCCTATTTCTCTAGAGGGTTTGAGGTGAAAAATTTCCATAATTTCTTCACCGCTCACAGGGGGTTGAAAGTTTCTAACTCTATCTCGCTCTTCAACATCTACAATGCGTTCTCTTACTTTTTTAAAATTATTAAGGTATAGTTTTTGTTTTTTTGGATTTTTTGTGGTGATGTCAGCTTCACAAAGCGTCATTAATTCATCGATATTTTCACCAGCATCAAAAACCAAACGTCTTACTGCACTATCTGTGACCTCTCCGGAAATCGCAATGGGACGAGAACTCATAAAAACCATTTTTTGAACAAATTTCATTTTATCATTCAATGGAAGTCTGAGGCGTTTAAAAAGTTTATAAACCATTTTAGCACCTACAAATTCGTGACCGTGGAAGGTCCAGCCTATTTTTTTATCAAACTTTTTGGTAGGAGCTTTGCCAATGTCGTGGAGTAAGGCTGCCCAGCGTAGCCAAAGATTGTCTGAAGTTTTAGAAATATTATCTACAACTTCTAAAGTATGCCAAAAATTATCTTTGTGGCGCTGACCTTCGATTTCATCAATACCTTGCAGTGCGGTTAATTCAGGAAGAATAAGTGATAACAATCCGGTTTGATGCAAAAGTGAAAAACCTATAGATGGTGTGTTACACAATAAAATTTTATGCAGTTCTTCAGTGATGCGTTCATTGGAGATAATTTTTATGCGCTCGCTGTTTTTTGTTATGGCGTCCAGTGAATCTTTTTCAATTTTGAAATCCAATTGACACGCAAACCTGATAGCTCTAAGCATTCTCAAAGGGTCATCACTATAAGTTATATCTGGATCAAGTGGAGTGCGAATTATTTTCTCTTCAAGGTCTTGTATGCCGTTGAACGGATCAATTAGCTTACCAAAACTTTTTTCGTTAAGACTGAGAGCAAGTGCATTTATCGTAAAGTCACGTCTGTTTTGGTCGTCTTCTAAAGTACCATTTTCTACAGCCGGTTTTCTACTACCTCGATTATAGGACTCTTTTCTTGCACCTACAAATTCAATTTCTAAACCTGCTGTTTTTAACATGGCTGTACCAAAATTCTTAAAAACTGAAACGTTTGGTTTTTCAGGAAGTAATTCTGAAGTTTTTTTTGCCAAATCAATCCCGCTTCCCACAGCTACAACATCAATATCTTTTTTTGAATTCCTGTTAAGTAAAAAGTCTCTTACAAACCCTCCAATAACATAGGTTTCAAGTTGAAGTTCTTCTGAAGCCTGAGTGAGCATATTGAAAACAGGGTGCTCAAGTGCATTTTTATGATTGACTTTTTTTGTCATAATGGAATATTACTTTCTGATAATTTGCACCAAACCATCACTTTTGAGTTTGATGATGCTTGAAGGTTTGGAGTTTTGGCTTTCGCCCGGCAAATTTACCACATAGTCAACGCCATTCAAAATCTCTTTACTTATTTCATTGAAATTTTTAGGTGCCGGATAACCACTTATGTTGGCCGAAGTAGAAACCAATGGACGCTTAAGTTTTTTTAAAAGTTCAAAAGCAAACCCTTTTTTAACAAGACGCATTCCCAGGGAGTCATCATCAGCAATTAAATTTTCAGCAATCCCAATGGGTTTGTCGTAAATGATAGTGGTGGGGTTTGCTGAGTGTTCAAGAATATCATAAGCCGCATCAGGGATCTCATAAATATATTTTTCCAGCATTCTAATACTTGAAACCAGGCAAAGCATCGACTTGCTTTCAGCCCTTTTTTTTAGTTGATATATTTTTGAAACCGCAGTTGCATTGGTAGCGTCACAACCAATTCCCCAAATAGTATCGGTTGGATATAAAATAATGCCTCCTTTGTTGAGGTATTCAAGAGTGGTTTCAACTTCTAGGCTAAACATGTTGATTTTTCTGCAAAAATACATCAGAAAAATTGAGTGAGCAGTTGATTTTCATAATAAATACAAATTGTATCTTTGGCAAAATTTATTCCGGTGAAGGAACACAAAGAATTTCAAGAACTACCCCAAAGTTTTCAAAATCAAATTATTCAATTTGTAAGACATTTTGATAAAGAAGGAACGCTGTTTGGTAAAGTAGCCAGGAATGCTATAAAAATTAAAGATATTGAAGGTGTTACGGTTAATGTAAAAGCGTTTAAAATTCCTCATTTAGTGAATCAATTTGTTTATAAATATTTAAGGAAATCAAAGGCACGTCGCTCCTTTGAAAATGCAAAATATTTGTTGGAAAAGGGAATTGGAACACCAAAACCTATGGCATATTTTGAATATTTCAACACAATAGGTTTGAAAAAAAGTTATTATATAAGCATACATCAAGAGTGTGATTTGACCTTCAGGGAGCTAATTACAAATCCTGATTATCCAAACAGAAAATTCATACTCAGGTCAATGGCAGAGTTTACTTTTAAGTTACATGAGAACAACATTTTATTCAAAGATCATTCTCCCGGTAACACTCTAATTAAAAAGTCTGAAAACAACTACGATTTTTTTCTTGTTGACCTAAACCGAATGGAATTCAAACTACTTTCTTTTGAGGAGCGCATTAAAAACTTTTCTCGCTTGACACCTAAAAAGGAAATGATTAAAGTTATGAGTGAGCGCTATGCAGAATTGATTGATAAAAACCCCGATGATGTCTTTAATTTAATGTGGCAATACACTCAGGCATTTCAGAAAAAATTTCACACAAAAAAGCGAATAAAAAAGAAATTTGGCCTTAAAAAGTAGTTTTTACAACTATGTTCTAGCTTTTTTCTGAAGCTGATATAATTTGATATACTTCAAAAAAGTAACATTATAGGTTTGAACACAAATTATCAACCCATTGAGACCATCAAGAAAACCAAGTCTCAGGAAATAAGATTTAAAAAAGGCCCAGGCCGGACGATAAAGAATTTTCCAAACAGAAGATTTTTTCCCTACATCAAAATAAGCTTGAGAAGCAATGGTTGAAAAACGCTCTACTTTTTGGTTGTGTTCTATATAATCTCTATAAATCCAATGCAAAATATCACCTTTGAGCTTTCCTGAACTTTTTGGGTTAAAAAGTTTATAGGAATCATGTGGGTTAATGCCTCTCCATTCACCTTTTCCTTTTTTAAATAGACGTAGTTTTTTATCAGGGTACCAATCAGAATGTTTAATCCATTGACCACAATAGTTGTTTTTGCGATTTGTATAATAACCATCGTGTTTCCAGTTTTCTTTTAATTCAAGAATGGAATTTTTCAATGGATCAGAAAGTGCTTCATCGCCATCAAGGGATAGAATGTAATCGTGGGATGTTTGAGTTATTGCAAAGTTTTTTTGCTCTTTATATCCCAGAAACTTTTGTTCTACAAACTTCACCTGGTATTTTTCGCAAATTTGTTTTGTGCTATCAGTAGAATAGGAATCAACTACAACAATTTCATCTGCAATACCATTGAGTGACTTTAAACATTTTTCTAGATGTTCTTCTTCGTTAAAGGTTATAATTACTGCAGAGAGTTTAATCATGTATCTTGCGAAGTATTTTTCAGATTGAAAAAATATTAATGAGCCAAATTTAAAACCTTTTTTATTGAAATCATATAATTCTTAACTTTTGTTAGAATTCTTATATTTTATTTCGATAAAAAAAAGTGCTTCTGTAAAAAATAGTTAATTTTGCTGTATGGCAAATTTCCAAAACTTTGGTGTTCAAAATAAACCTAGTGGGGTTTCTGTAATTATTAGCACCTATAACTCTGAAGCTTGGTTGGAAAAAGTGCTATGGGGTTATGAGACACAAACCTTCAGAAATTTTGAAGTAATTATAGCTGATGATGGATCTAAAAAGCCAACACTGGATTTGATTAATTTTCTCAAAGATGAAGTTTCCTACCCAATTAAACACGTTTGGCAAGAAGATGACGGTTTTCAAAAATCAAGAATTTTAAACAAAGCTATTCAAATCTGTCAAGAAGATTACATATTGATGTCTGATGGAGATTGTATTCCCAGAAATGACTTTCTTGAAGTTCATTATAAAAATAGAAAACCGGGATATTTTTTATCAGGCGGTTATTTTATGTTGCCAATGGAGATTTCAAAAATGATTACAAAAGAAGACATCATTCAGCAAAAGTGTTTTGATGTTGATTGGCTCAAGTCCAAAGGTTTGAAAAGTTCTTTTAAAAATAATAAGCTAAGAGCAAAAGGAGCCTTAGAAACCCTTTTAAATTTATTAACGCCCACTAAACCAACTTGGAATGGACATAATGCTTCCGGGTGGAAAACAGATATTCTTGCAGTCAATGGTTTTGATGAACGCATGCAATATGGAGGTCAGGATAGGGAGCTTGGAGAGCGACTATTTAATTTAGGTGTTAAGTCAAAGCAAATAAGATATTCAGCTATTTGCATTCATTTAGACCATAAAAGAGGTTATAAAACACCAGAGTCAATCTCAAAAAATAAAGCAATCAGAAAGAAAACAGTTGAGGAACATTTGAGTTGGACACCTTTTGGAATAGAAAAAAAAGAATCTTCTGAAGCTTAAACTGATTAGCTTTTTTTTTATTTGCCGGAAAACCTTGAAAGTTTTGTACTTTGATTCCAGAGAAAAAGTAGAGGAGCAAGCCTTTGATGGTAAGTTTTAATTGGGGTTTATAACTTTAGTCTTCATCAATTTGATCAATCCTGTTACTAGTTATAAGAACAGGAACTACCTCTTCCTCCAAGTCGCTATATGAAGTAGAAACTTAAAGTCCATTTATTTAATGGAATTAAAATCCTATTTAAAATTAATTTTTACTTACCTACTTTAAATTTAAAAAAAGCATTTAAAAATAGACTTGAATTGTGTACAAAATATTTTCAATTTACACGTTTTTCTAGCCATTTTAATAAATATATTAAAACAGGTTGAGGACATAGGTCTAAGCTTTGTAAGCCTAGAAAAAGTTTTTTATTATTATTAAAGTTTAATTTAATTTTATACCATAGCAGAGGTTTTTTGTATGATCTAAAATAAATTAGTTGTAGCCTATTCATTTGAATAAATGATTTATTTTTTATTTCAAGATGATTTGCTAAACCTTGAATTATAAATTGTTTTTTATTCCTGAATTTATATTGAATATTATCTAAAACGGTCTGTTCATTTTGTTTAAAGAAGTTTTCTAAAGTTGATTTTCTTAAAGGGTGAGGAGTATGTCTGAAATAAAAAAATTTTTCTGAAAACCCCGCAAGAATTGAAGAATTTTGATGAACGTGTTTTAGACTGAATTTTGATTGTTTTATCTTTTTCTTACGTTTCTTTTTGTTAATATTAAGCCACTTGCCCCTTAAAACAGGAAGACCATCTCTAAAAAAGTCATTAGAACTAGTTTTATTTATTAAAAAAATATCATCATTTAAATAAATAAAATGTTCTGCCAACCCTGGAACTCTAAACATAAATGTTTCAATCGTTAAGCTATTAAAGGTAGGTAGGTATTGCTCATATCCTTTAAAAATTAATTTATGATCTATTATTGAAATTTTTTTGTAAGATTTATTGTTTTTTTCGGTATTTAAAAATTCTGGGGTTTGTTCATCAGTAATGATGAATATATTTCTTATGTAGGGCGCAAATTTTATTAAGGAATCTATTGTAAATTTAATTTCGTTTACGTGATCATATCTTGTTCTAAAACTTTTAGTATTAATTTTTTCAATATTTTCTATATGGGGCAGCATTTTTGATTTATGTTTACTATCACCTCCGTCAACCCATAACACCACTGCATCTATTGGATGTTCTTTTGTCATAATTTAAAATGTTTACTATAATAGAGTGTTAAATTAATTAATAAAAAGGCTTTATTCTAACGAAAGAAATCCCTATTATTAAATTGAATTACACTGCAACATCATACGTTCGCAACGCATCATTCAAAGAGGTCTTTTTATCAGTACTTTCTTTTCTTTTTCCGATAATTAATGCACAAGGCACCTGAAACTCTCCGGCGGCAAATTTTTTGGTATAACTTCCGGGTATCACTACTGAACGTGCAGGAATGTATCCTTTTATTTCAATAGGGTCTGAGCCAGTTACATCAATAATTTTTGTTGAGCCCGTTAAGACAACATTGGCACCCAGTACAGCCTCTTTCTCAACTCTAATGCCTTCAACTACAATACATCGGGATCCAATAAACGCATTGTCCTCAATAATAACCGGAGCAGCCTGTAAAGGTTCCAAAACCCCTCCAATGCCAACACCTCCACTCAAGTGTACGTTTTTGCCAATTTGTGCACAACTTCCAACTGTCGCCCAGGTGTCAACCATTGTGCCTTCATCTACATAAGCACCAATGTTTACATAACTGGGCATCATAATCACACCGCTTGAAATATAAGCTCCAAATCGTGCAACAGCATGAGGAACAACTCGAATATTTTTTTCTTTATAACCTGATTTTAATGGAATCTTATCATGATACTCAAAAATGCCAACCTCAAAAGTTTCCATTTTTTGAATCGGAAAGTATAAAACAACCGCTTTTTTCACCCATTCATTCACTTGCCAACCATTGTCTGTGGGCTGAGCTACTCTTAATTGACCGTTATCTAACAAAGAAATAACTTCTCTAATGGCAGAAATTGTTTCCGCTTGTGATAATAACTCCCTGTTATCCCAGGCATTTTCTATAATTGATTTGAGAGATTTCATTTTCTGACGTTTTTAGCAAAGATAATTGCTTTCAACAAAAAATAGTGCAAATCGTTGATAAGTATTACCTTTACCAATTCAAAGTTATGGCAAGAATTTTAGCAATAGACTATGGTACCAAAAGAACCGGCATAGCTGTTACTGATGAGTTACAGCTAATTGCCTCGGGACTTACAACGGTGGAAACTAAAAATTTACTTTCTTTTTTAATTGACTATACCCAAAAAGAAAACGTAACACTTTTTCTGATTGGTGAGCCAAGAAGAATGAATGATATGCCCTCTGATGTTGAAGTTCATATAGCTGCATTCATCAAAAAGTTAATTAAGGAAATTCCATCAATTCCAGTAAAACGAGTTGATGAACGATTTACTTCAAAAATGGCTTTTCAAACAATGATTGACAGTGGTTTGAAAAAAAAGCAACGCCGTAACAAGGCCTTAATAGATGAAATTAGCGCAACAATTCTATTGCAGGAATACCTTTATAACAAATCCTGAAAACACATGCCACATTTTTATAACTATAAAGAAAAGTATTTTATTAGTACTAATTTTAAAGTGATGTACTCCACTTTAAGAAGGCAGGAATATTTAAAAAAAGTAAAGTTGTTTTTTTTATTATTCAGCAATAAAGACAAATACATCATAGTTAGAGAACCATATGACAGAGTGGAATCCTTTTTTAGAGACGCTTTAAGGAAAAGACTTATAAACAATGATGAATGGCATCGAAGTCAAAAAATATTTTTTAAACCGCTCCAAGTTCAAAATAAATCAACAAGTGAAAAATTCAAAGCTCTTGAAAAATTAAATTTTGAGGATTTCATCAAACTTGTTCCGGTTGTTTATAATAAAAACCGCCACTTGCATCCGCAGAACTATATTTTTAAACGTATTCTTCCAAAGCGAATATTAAAATTAAATAATGTGGCTGATATGGAATTTTTGGCAAACAATTTGAATATAAACGTCGATATAAAAGCCAATTCAACAGACCAATTTAAGACTGACATCACGTGGACAAAAGAACTCATTGAGATAGTAAATCAGATATATCATAAAGATTTTGAGTTATATGGTTTTGAAAAAAAGTAAACTTATTACACTTGTTCGTTAGTTGTATAAAATTGTAATTTTGTAAAAAATATACGTTAATGATTTTACCAATAGTAGCCTATGGCGATCCGGTTTTAAGAAAAAAAGGTGCTGACATTTCTCAAGATTATCCTTCATTAGATGAATTAATCAAAAATATGTATGAAACCATGTACAACGCTCATGGCGTTGGTTTGGCAGCACCTCAAATTGGAATTCCCATCAGGCTTTTTATAATAGACGGAGCACCCTTTTCACAAGATGAAGAGCTGTCTCAAGAAGAGCAGGAGTTTTTAGAAAATTTCAAACAAACTTTTATCAATGCAAAAATTCTTGAAGAAACAGGAGATGAATGGGCATTTAACGAAGGGTGTCTTAGTATTCCTGATGTTAGAGAGGATGTTTTCAGAAAAGAAAAAATAACTATTTCATTTTATGATGAAAATTTTACACAACAAACAAAAACTTTTGAGGGCATTGCAGCCAGAATCATTCAACATGAATATGATCATATTGAAGGAGTTTTGTTTACCGACAAACTTTCTCCTCTTAAAAGACGTTTGATAAAAGGAAAACTTTCAAATATTTCAAAAGGAAAAGTGAATGCCGACTATAAAATGCGGTTTCCCAAGATGAAGAAAAAGCGTTAAATACAAGGTAAATTTCAATTTCTAACTATCTTTGTGATTAGAGTTAAAACAATATAAAAACAGAAAATTCAAAAATTTAAATAAAATTAAAACTTTATGGGTTTAGAAAAAATTTTATCCATTTCCGGAAAACCGGGACTTTATGAATTAAAAACTCAAACAAGAACTGGTTTTCTAGCTGAATCATTATTAGACGGTAAAAAAATCTCAATAGGAGCACAACACAATATCAGTCTTTTGTCTGAAATTGCAATTTATACGCTAACTGAAGAGATTCCATTGCGTCAAATAATGCAAAAAATCAAGGATAAAGAAAATGGCGAAAAAGCTATTAGCCACAAAGAAGACAAGATAAAGCTTGAAGAATACTTTTTTGAAATCCTTCCTGATTATGATGAAGACAGGGTATATGCAAGCGATATCAAAAAAATCATTCAATGGTATAACCTTCTGCAGGAAAAGGATTTGATGGATTTCTCAGAACCAACAGAAGAAGAAGCACAGGAAATCGTAAAGCAAACCGAAGCGAAAGGGACTGCGAATAAAGCTGTACCCGTTGAAAAATCAACGCCCAAGGTTTCAAATACTAAAAAAGGAGGCACTGGAAAAAGTCCCGTAGCTAGAAAATCATAAACCCACTTATTTTAAAGACACTGAAAAATCCTGCCCGTTGGCGGGATTTTTTATTATAAACAGCATCTTGTGTATTACTTATTTGAAAAAATAATAAAAGTGTATATCTAATTTGTAATTTTATAAACTGAAATAAAAAAAATGAATAACAGAGAAGCACAACTCAATGCCTTTGACCGCTTGTTGTATATTATGGACGACCTGCGTGAAAAATGTCCTTGGGACCGAAAACAAACCCTGGAATCATTGAGACACCTAACCATTGAAGAAACTTATGAACTGGGCGATGCCATTCTTGAAAACGATTTAAACGAAATCAAAAAAGAACTCGGTGACTTGTTGCTGCACATCGTTTTTTATGCTAAAATAGGAAGTGAAAAAAATGCCTTTGACATCGCAGATGTTGCCAATGGAATCTGTGATAAACTCATCGACCGCCATCCACATATTTATGGCGATGTAGAAGTAGCCGATGAAGAAGAAGTCAAAAAAAATTGGGAAAATCTCAAGCTTAAAGAAGGCAAAAAAAGTGTGCTTGAAGGTGTGCCAAAATCACTCCCGGCTATGGTTAAAGCCAATCGTATTCAGGATAAGGTGGCCGGAGTGGGTTTTGACTGGGAAGAGCCCAAACAAGTATTTGAAAAACTCAAAGAAGAACTCGGTGAATTGCAACATGAAGTCAATGAAAACAATACCAAAAAAATAGAAGCTGAGTTTGGCGATGTTCTATTTTCAATGATTAACTATGCTCGTTTTCTAAAAGTGGATCCCGAAAGTGCTTTGGAACGCACCAATAAGAAATTTATCAAACGTTTTCAATACCTTGAAGAAAAGGCCAAAGCAGTTAACAAACCCCTCAGGGATATGACCCTCGCTGAAATGGATGTATTTTGGGAAGAGGCTAAAAAGTTATAAAAAAATATTTTACAATTTAGATTTTAATGAGCGAAAAGGAAAAAATCGATCAACTTCGTGAAGAATTACGTCAGCACAATTACAATTACTATGTGCTGGATGCGCCTGTGATTTCAGATTTTGAATTTGACCAAATGCTCAAGCAATTGCAACATCTGGAAGAACAATATCCCGAATATTTCGACCCTAATTCACCCACACAGCGGGTAGGGGGGGCAGTCACCAAAAATTTTGAAACGGTTGTACTTGAATTCCCCATGCACTCCCTGGATAATTCTTATTCTGAAGAAGATTTACTGGATTGGGAGAAACGTATCAAAAAACTGGTTGATGGAACTGTACAATATACATGCGAATTAAAATATGACGGTGCTTCCATGAACCTGACTTATGAAAATGGAATCCTTGTGAAAGCTGTCACCCGTGGAGACGGAACTCAAGGGGATGATGTAACCAATAATGTAAAAACCATTCGTTCAGTACCTTTAAAGTTGAAAGGCGATTTTCCACCAAAATTTCACATTCGTGGTGAAATTATTTTACCGCTTGCCGGCTTTACCAAAATGAACGAAGAGCGCCTCGAATCCGGTGAAAATCCTTATGCCAATCCACGAAACACGGCATCTGGAAGTTTGAAATTGCAGAACAGTGCTGAGGTTGCCCGTCGCCCTTTGGATTGTTTGATGTATGGAATCGTGGGTGAACGACTGCCCATCAAAACCCAGTTTGAATCGTTACAAAAAGCCCGTGAATGGGGCTTTAAGGTTCCTGAGGCCTGTACACTGGCAAACTCCATCGAGGAAGTACTACAATTCATCCACTACTGGGATGTACATCGCCACGAGTTACCTTATGAAACAGACGGTGTGGTCATCAAAGTGAATAACTTGTATCAACAAGAAGAGTTGGGCTATACCGCCAAATCCCCCCGATGGGCGATGGCTTATAAGTTTAAGACTGAGCAAGCGGTTACTGTTTTGGAAAAAATAACTTATCAGGTGGGCAGGACCGGTGCCATCACTCCCGTAGCGAATTTAAAACCGGTACAGCTGGCCGGAACCACGGTTAAACGAGCTTCACTGCACAATGCAGACCAGATTGAAAAACTCGACATTCGCGAAGGCGACACTGTATACGTGGAAAAAGGAGGTGAAATCATCCCTAAAATAGTGGGTGTTGATTTCAGCAAACGCGATGTGGACTCGCAACCCACAAAATACATCTCTAATTGTCCTGAATGTAATACTGTGCTTACGCGAAAGGAAGGTGAAGCCCAACATTATTGCCCAAATTTTTATGGTTGTCCACCGCAGATTGTTGGAAGGATACAGCATTTTGTTTCTCGCAAAGCGATGGATATTGAGGGGATAGGCGGTGAAACGGTCGAACTTTTATTCAAAGCTAACTTGATAGAAAATTACGCCGATTTATATATCCTCACCATTGATCAGCTACTTCCATTGGAACGTATGGCCCAAAAAAGTGCAGAAAACCTAGTGAGTGGTGTGGAAAAATCAAAAGAAATTCCATTTGAGCGGGTGTTATTTGCGTTGGGGATTCGATTTGTGGGTGAAACTGTAGCCAAAAAATTAGCGAGGCACTATAAGAGTATTGATGCGCTGCAAAACGCAACACAAATGGAATTGATTATGGTTGATGAAATTGGTGAAAAAATTGCCGAAAGTGTGGTAGAGTTTTTCAGTAAATCTGAAAATTTGGAAATCCTCAACCGATTGAAGACCTATGGTGTTCAATTGCAACTTTCTGAAGAGGCACTTCAGGGCCAAACTGATATGTTACAAGGAAAGATTTTTGTGGTGTCAGGTGTGTTTGAAAAAGTTTCACGAAATGAACTTAAAAAACTCATAGAGGACAACGGCGGGAAAGTTTCAGGTTCTATTTCATCAAAAACCAGTTTTGTGGTTGCCGGAGACAATATGGGGCCCAGTAAAAAAGAAAAAGCCGAAAGCCTGGGTATACCCATTATTTCTGAAGATGAGTTTTTGGGAATGGTTTGATTAAACCATAATTGAATTGCTTTTAAAATCATTAATTTTCTTTTCCTCAAAATAAAAGTCAATTCGTCCCAGATTGATACCGCCAAAACCCACTTGGTTGATTAATACCTCCTGGTCGTCGATGTTTTTTACGATCGTCGGTTTGAGAAGAAACGTATGGGTATGACCACCAAGAATCAAATCGATATTTTTAGTGGCTTTTGCAAGTTTTATATCAGAAATTTTATCATCCTCATAACTATACCCTAAATGTGAAAGGCAAATGATTAGATCACATTGCTCTTCATCTTTTAAAATTCTGGTCATTTCCTGAGAGATTTCAATGGGGTCTTGATATCTTGTTTCCTGATAAAGCTTTTTAGTAACCAAACCCTCCAGTTCAACACCCAGTCCAAACACCCCCACTTTGATGCCGTCTTTTTCAAAGGTCCTGTATTTTTCAACAAAACCATCCAGAACAGTATTGCTAAAATTATAGTTGGAAGAAATGATAGGAAAATTAGCGTGTGGTAATGGCGCCAAAAGTCCTTCAAGACCGTTGTCAAATTCGTGATTGCCAATGGTCGCAGCATCATAGCCTAACATCGACATAAACTTCAACTCCAGTTCGCCACCATAAAAATTAAAATATGGTGTTCCCTGAAAATAATCGCCGGCATCCAATAATAGCGTGTTTTGGTTTTCTTTTCGGATGTTTTCAATGAGGGTAGCCCGGCGTGCTACACCACCTTTGTTTGCATAACGAGCGTCATTTGCAGGAAAGGGATCCAACCGGCTGTGGGTGTCGTTGGTGTGCAGTATGGTGATGTGCTTTTTACCCGGTGCGTTCACAAATGCCGAAAGTCCAAAACTTCCGGTTGCAAGAAGTGCCGATCCAGCAGCTGTTTGTTTTATAAAGTGTCTTCGTTGCATTTTTAGTTTGATTTTATAAAACGATTATCAGGCGTATAATTAATCGTGTCTTTTTTAATGAAGTAATCAATAAATAGGTTTCTTATTTTATAATCGAGCGATATTTCGCTTAGAGCTTCTTCAAAAAAGTACATTCGATCGCCACCATTTTTTAAGTAATCACTGGTTGCTACAAAATAAGTTTTTGTAGTGTCCAAAGGTTGTTCCTGAACTTTTACTTCAGAGATTTCGTTGCTTTTATTCAATTGAATTTCGATGCCTGAAACCGGATGTGCAATCATTTCGGATTTTAGATATTCTAACATCTCTTTGATATTTTTCGGCGAAAGTTCAAGTACTACTATTTCATTTTCAAAAGGCATAATTTCAAAAGCAGTGCGACGGGTTACAGCTCCTTGTCCCATAGTGGCTCTGATTCCGCCAAAATTGAGAAGAACAAAGTCTATGTTTTCATTGGTTCGGGCATTGAAAACAGGATTTGCAAGTTCCATCACAGCATCAGCCATCATATTTCCAATAGAGGAATTGAGCCCTCCATCTGTGCGTTTCATATTTCTTACATTGTAAGCTAAGTGTTCTGAAAGTTGATTTTCAACATGCGTTCTGAATGGTTTTAAAATGGAATCGTAAGAGGTATTTGAAGAGATAGAGTCATTTACCTCAATTTGCCGACCTTCAATTTTTGTGAGAGTAAATTCTTTTTGTTGACAAGCCGAAACAATTGATAATAAAAAAATAAATTTGAAAAGGTTTTTCATAAAACAAAAATCAAAGTTTAATGGCTATATTTTGTTTACTTTTGTATGCCAAGATTGTAAAGATAAATGAATTTAAAAACCGTTAAAAAATATTTCCTCAAAAAGCAAATTGAAAAGCATTTAAAAAGTGGTTTTTCAAAACAACAAACAGCAAACTTTAAAACTGTTGGAGTGCTTGTAAATGCTGAAGAATTTGAAGATGTAGACTCATTTAGCAGTTTGATTCAGTCACTGGAAATACTTAACAAAGATTTAAAGTTAATTATCTATAAAGAAGAAAAGAAAAATTTGCCCACTTTGGAGCAAAATAAATTTTCTTCAAAAGATTATAGTTGGAATGGAATTTTAACTAAACCTGCTATCATTGAGTTTTTAGATAGGGAGTATGACCTATTTATTGGTTATTATTCAAATAAAAACAGCTACCTCGATTTTGTTTCTTCAAGAGCTAAAGCCCATCTCAAAGTTGGTGTTGAGGGAGCAAACAGTCAAATATTTGACTTGATCTTTAAAATACCTGTCAAAGATTATAGTTTGTTTGAACACGAACTTGCAAAGTATGTCAACATATTTCAAAATAAAAAAACAGCAGTATGAAAAAATTTAATGGAACCGGGGTGGCTTTGTTGACTCCATTTAATAAAGATTTTAGTATTGATTTTGATGGATTGGAGCGAGTAGTCAATCATTGTATTGAGGGTGCTGTTGAATATTTAGTAGTATTGGGTACCACAGCAGAGAGCGCAACCCTTTCATCAGAAGAAAAACAGCTTGTGATAGATAAAATTGTTGCAAAAAATAATGGTCGACTTCCTCTGGTGTTGGGTGTGGGAGGAAACAATACACAAAATGTTGTAAAAGAACTTCAAAGTCGTGATCTTTCTGCATTTGATGCCATACTTTCAGTGTCACCATATTATAATAAACCAACTCAGGAGGGAATCTATCAACATTTTAAAGCTGTTGCAAACGCTTCTCCAAAACCTATAATTCTTTATAATGTTCCCGGACGGACTTCGTCCAATATGTTACCAAAAACCGTAATAAGATTGGCAAATGATTTTAATAATATCATTGGGATTAAAGAGGCTGCTGGTGATATTGTTCAGGCGATGCAGTTAATTAAAGGTGCTCCGAAGGATTTTATGGTCATTTCGGGCGATGATATGATTACTTTACCAATGGTGCTTGCAGGTGGTTCAGGAGTAATTTCAGTGATAGGAGAAGGGTTTCCTAAGGAATTTTCAGAAATGGTTCGATTAGGATTGCGCAGAGAAGTAAATAAAGCATATGAATTACACTATAAACTTGCACCTGCCATTGACATGATTTTTGCTGAAGGGAACCCTGCCGGAATCAAAGCAGTTTTTGAAACTCTAAATATTTGCAGTGCAACTGTTCGATTGCCTTTAGTGGAAGCGAGCAGTGAGTTGAAACAACAAATAGAAGACTTTGTTGCTCAAATGCGTTAATTTTTTCACAACACATAAAATCTGATTCACTCTTCCGTTAGTTATTAGTAATATTGATTTTTATTATAGCACTAATTTACTTACTTTTGCACGATGTTTTTAAACCACATGAGAATACTTTTAACAACACTGGCCTTAGCCACTTTATTTTTTTCCTGTAGTCCATATCAAAAAGCCTTGAAGTCTGAAGATGTGGGGCTTAAATTCCACATGGCAGATTCATTGTATACAGTTGGGAAATACAAAAAAGCATTAAAGTTAATGGAGCAAGTGGTGCCCGAGTACAGAGGCAAACCCCAGGCTGAAAAATTAATGTTTCTATATTCTGATACCTTTTATAATCTAGGTGATTATTATTTAGCAGGATATCAGTTTGAACGATTTTCAAACTCATATCCCTTAAGCGAAAAAGCAGAAGAAGCTGCATTTAAAGGGGCTAAGAGTTATTATTTTTTGTCTCCCCGTTACTCACTGGATCAAAAAGACACTAAAGTTGCACTTGAGAAATTACAAGAATTTATAAATAAATATTCAAATTCAACATTTATTGCAGATGCAAATCAATTGGTTGAAGAACTCACTCACAAGTTAGAGAAAAAAGAATTTGAAGTTGCCAAACAATACAATCGTATTTTTGATTACAAAGCTGCAATAAGTGCGTTTGATAATTTTATACTCGACCATCCCGGTTCAGAATTTAGGGAGGAAGCTTACTTTATGAAGTTTGAATCGGCCTATCAACTTGCCGTTCGAAGTATTGAAAACTTGGTTGAAGAAAGACTAACTACAGCTAAATCTTACTATGAGTCTTTCAAAAGGAATTATCCTGAAAGTAAATTTCAAGCAGAAGCAGAAACAATTTTAGAAGACATTGAACAACGAATAGATAACAAACAAGTATAACAAGATGACAGATCTTAAGAAAACAGAAGCTCCGGTAAATACAGTTACCTTAAACAGAAATGTAGTTGATGAGCCTACTCAAAATATTTATGAAGCCATTTCTATTGTTGCAAAAAGAGCAAATCAAATCAATTTAGAAATAAAAAAGGAATTGCTTGAAAAGCTTGACGAATTTGCAACTTACAACGACAGCCTTGAAGAGGTATTTGAAAACAAAGAGCAAATTGAAGTTTCTAAGTATTATGAAAGATTGCCAAAACCACATGCGCTTGCTATGCAAGAATGGTTGGAGGGAAAGATTTACTACAGAAATACTTTAGAAGAAAATTCAGAAAAGTAAGCAATGTCTATCCTTAGCAGCAAAAAAGTGTTACTGGGTATAAGTGCCGGTATTGCTGCTTATAAATCAGCTTATTTAGTCAGGTTATTGGTTAAAGCAGGTGCCGAAATCAAAGTCATTATGACACCTTCATCAAAAGATTTTGTAACGCCCTTAACTCTTTCAACTCTTTCAAAAAATGAAGTTTTTTCTTCATTTACCAATGAAGAAGACGAAAATGAAACCTGGAACAATCATGTAGAGTTGGCCCTTTGGGCCGACTTTTTTATTATAGCCCCGGCAACAGCAAACACTTTGTCAAAAATGGCTACCGGAATTTGTGACAATATATTGATGGCTACCTATCTTTCTGCAAAATGTCCGGTTTACTATGCTCCTGCAATGGACTTAGATATGTATAAACATCCCTCTGTGCAAGAAGCATTTGAAAAATTGAACTCATTTGGGAATATTCAAATACCTGCCGGTTTTGGTGAGCTTGCTAGTGGCCTTGTTGGAGAAGGAAGAATGGCTGAGCCGGAAGAAATCATGACTTTTATTGAAAATGATATTCTTAGTAAACTTCCTCTGAAAGGAAAAAAAGTTCTTATCACTGCCGGGCCTACTTATGAAGCCATAGACCCTGTTCGCTTTATTGGGAACCACTCTTCCGGAAAAATGGGTTTTGCCCTTGCAAATCAAGCAGCAATCCTTGGCGCTGAGGTGATTTTAGTTTCAGGACCTACGCATTTGAATTTGTCAAATAATCTAATAAATATCATTCCGGTAACCAGTGCTGATGAAATGTATCAAGCTTGTCACGATGTTTTTAATGAAACAGATATAGCAATTCTTGCTGCGGCTGTTTCAGATTATAAACCTGAAAATGTAGCTTCACAAAAAATCAAAAAGAAAGATGCCAATCTTATAATTAAACTTGAACCAACTAAGGATATTCTGGGATCACTGGGGAAAATTAAAAAAAATCATTTGTTAATAGGGTTTGCTTTAGAGACCAATGATGAAGTTGAAAACGCAAAAAAGAAGCTCAAAAAAAAGAATTTAGATTTTATTGTTTTAAATTCGCTTAATGACAGTGGAGCCGGTTTTGGTTCAAACACTAATAAAATTACAATTATTCATAAGAATAATAAATTAAAAACGTTTGAATTAAAGGATAAAAATGAAGTTGCAAAAGATATCTTTAACGAAATAATATTAAATCTTGATGAATAAGTTTACTTACCTTTTAGTGTTTTTATTTTTTACGCTGCACATAGCAGCACAAGAGTTTAATGCTTTAGTCATTGTAAATGCTGAACAAACAGGCGAATCAAACCAGCAGATTTTTAAAACTCTTGAGCGCGATTTAACTGAATTTATTAACGAAACCTCCTGGACAAATAAAGTATATGCAAATCAAGAACGTATAGACGCAAGTTTTAATATTATCGTTTCAGAATATGACTCAGATATGTTCACGGCAAGCATTCAAATTCAGGCATCCAGACCGGTTTTTGGTTCGACTTATTTATCACCTATCTATAATTATAACGACAGACAGTTTAGTTTCAATTATAGAGAATTTCAACCGCTCAACTTCAATCTTAATACTTTTGAAAGTAATTTGATTTCAGTGGTGGCCTTTCACGTTTATACCATTTTAGGATTGGATGCCTCCACATTTTCTGAAAATGGCGGTGAAGAATATCACAGTGTTGCCAAGCAAATTGTGAATACTGCTGCTTCAGGAAATTTTTCCGGATGGAAAGCTTCAGATGGTAACCAGTCAAGGTATCAGTTGAATGAGGCTTTAGTTTCTCCTATTTTTAGTACATTTCACAATGTAATGTACAAATACCACCGGAAAGGACTTGATATAATGCAAGAAAACCCGCGTGAAGGAAAAGAAGTCATAGCCGAAGCCATCAATGAGTTGAAAGATATTAATGATCGAAGACCAAATTCATTTTTATTACGTACTTTTTTTGATACAAAAGCTGAAGAAATTCAGTCTATATTCAGTGACGGACCCAGTGTGACAATTGATCAACTTACACAGAACTTAACCAGAATGGCACCTACTAAACGTGAAAACTGGTCGAAAATTAAATATTAGTCTGCTTGTTTTAATTCCTAAACTTTTTACCTTTAGTGTTTAAATCACTACACTAAATTGATAACACATCTCACCATAAAAAATTATGCTTTAATTGAAGATATTAAAGTTGATTTTCAAAAAGGCTTAACAATTATTACCGGAGAAACCGGTGCCGGTAAATCTATTTTACTAGGGGCACTAGCCCTATTGTTGGGCAAAAGAGCTGATTTAAGTAGTGTAAAGAACAGTGAGAAAAAATGTGTTATTGAAGCAGAGTTTGAAGTAAAAAATTATAAACTTCAAAATCTCTTTACAAGTTTAGACCTTGACTATGAAGATCACACAATCATAAGAAGAGAGATTCTACCTTCTGGTAAATCAAGAGCTTTTGTAAATGACAGTCCGGTAAATCTTTCGGTTTTATCTGAATTGGGAGATCAACTAATAGATATTCACAATCAACATCAAACCCTTGAAGTTTCTTCACAAAATTTTCAATTTGAAGTGCTGGACGCACTTGCTAAAACACAGGGGTTAATTCAAAGGTACGAATCTGCTTTAGTAGAATTTAAAACCAAGAAAAAAAGTTTATTTCAATTAAAAGAAAAACAACAAAGTTCCCAAAAAGAACTCGATTACAACCAACATCTTTTAAGTGAACTGGAAGAAGCAAAATTAAAGCGAGGTGAACATGCTGAAGTTGAAGAGGAATATGAAAAGCTCAATAATGTAGAAGGTATTCAAGAAACCCTAAGTGAAATTATTCAATTTTTTGAATCTGAAGAGTTGGGGCTTCGTTCGACGCTCAATGAAATCAAGTCACGATTAAACAAGCTTAAATCATATTCAAAATCATACGATAGTTTATCTGAAAGAATTCAAAGTGTTCAAATTGAACTGGATGATGTGTTTTTAGATATAAATAGCCAACTGGAAATGGTTGAGGCTGATCCATCACGACTTCAGTTTCTTGATGAACGATTGAAAACATTACACAAATTGCAAACCAAACATCATGTGTTGACCATTGATGAGTTACTGGAAATTCAGGATAAACTTTCTAACGAGGTCGATGAAACCAGCCAACTTGATGAACGACTGGATGTTTTGAGAAATGAAATCAATTTACTTGAAACGCAACTAAATGAATTAGCCAAGGAAATTCACGAGAAACGTGCATCTATTCTTAACATATTGAAGTCTAAACTTGAAGAAATTTTATTTCAATTAGGACTTCCAAATGCAAGTTTTAAAATTGAATTAAATTTTAGCGATACATTTTTTGAAAATGGAAAAGACGAACTTTTGTTTTTGTTTACTGCCAACAAAGGATCCTCTTATGGAGAATTAAAAAAAGTGGCTTCGGGAGGTGAATTAAGTCGGATTATGCTTGCCATTAAATCTGTATTAGCAAACTACAGTAAGTTGCCAACCATTATTTTTGATGAAATAGACACAGGTGTTTCAGGAGAGATTGCCAATAAGATTGGAGTGATTCTTCAATCAATGAGTAAAAATATGCAAGTAGTTAGTATTACTCATTTACCACAAATTGCTGCAAAAGGAGATCACCACTTTAAAGTATATAAAGAGGACAACGAAGAACAAACACAAACAAAATTAAAACAATTAAACTCTGAAAACCGTCTAATTGAAATTGCAGAAATGTTGAGCGGAGATAAGAAATCTGAATCTGCAATTGCTCATGCACGCGAATTATTGAATTAAAATGTATATTTGAACAGCTTTTTTTATCAATATTTTGGGGAAAGTATAGCCAAATAATAAGGAACAAGTATAATCTTTAATAGTCATATAATGTCATACAATTTATTAAAAGGAAAACGAGGAATCATTTTTGGAGCATTGGATGAAAATTCTATTGCCTGGAAAACAGCAGAACGAATTCATAAAGAAGGAGGAACATTTGTTTTGACCAATGCCCCCATTGCATTGAGAATGGGTCAAATAAAAGAACTTGCAGAAAAAACAAACTCAGAAGTAATTCCGGCAGATGCTACCAACCTTGAAGATTTAAATAACCTTGTAGAAAAATCAATGGAAATCCTTGGCGGAAAACTGGATTTTGTTTTACACTCCATCGGGATGTCTGTCAATGTGAGAAAAGGAAATCACTATACCAATCAGAACTATGATTACACCCATAAAGGTTGGGATATTTCAGCGGTATCATTTCATAAAACAATGCAAACTTTGTATCAAAAAGATGCCATGAATGAATGGGGAAGTATTGTTGCATTAACATACATGGCAGCACAGCGTGTATTCCCCGATTATAACGATATGGCCGATAACAAAGCATATCTGGAATCAATTGCAAGAAGCTTTGGCTATTTTTTCGGGAAGGATAAGAAAGTTCGTGTCAATACTATTTCTCAATCACCCACACCAACAACGGCAGGACAAGGAGTAAAGGGCTTTGATGGTTTTATCTCTTACGCTGAAAAGATGTCTCCATTGGGCAATGCAACCGCTGAGGATTGTGCAAATTATACAATTGCAATGTTTAGTGACTTAACTAAAAGAGTTACACTTCAAAATTTGTATAATGATGGTGGGTTTTCAAATATGGGAGTAAGTGATGAAGTAATCAAAGCGTTTGAGCATGAATAGTAATTTGAAAAATATTTAAATAAAAAACCATCTCGAAAAATATCAAGATGGTTTTTTTGTTGATTATCTTTACACTATGTCATTATATTTTTCATTTATCATTCCTGTTTATAACAGGCCGCAGGAAATTAAGGAACTCCTTGATAGTTTTTCTCAACTCAAATATGACAAGCCCTATGAAATTCTAATAATCGAAGATGGATCAATTGAAAAATCTGATGAGGTTATTAAAAATTTATCAAGCCAGTTAAATATCAAATATTTTTTCAAAAACAATTCTGGACCCGGTGATTCCAGAAATTATGGAATGCAAAGAGCTGATGGGAATTATTTTATAATTTTAGACTCAGATTGCTTATTGCCGCCACAATACTTGAATGGAGTAGAGCAATCTTTATCAGAAGACTATTTAGATTGTTTTGGCGGGCCGGATGCCGCTCACCATAGTTTTACTCCTTTACAAAAAGCCATCAACTATGTGATGACTTCTTTTTTAACAACCGGCGGAATAAGAGGGAGAAAAAAATCGATACAACAGTTTGAACCCCGAAGTTTCAATATGGGAATTTCAAAACAAGCTTTTGATACAACCGGTGGATTTGGAAAAATTCATCCCGGAGAAGACCCGGATTTATCTCAGAGGCTTTTAAAAGCAGGTTTTAAAACCGGATTTATTGAAAAAGCATTTGTATATCACAAACGGCGTATTTCCTGGTCTAAATTTTATAAGCAAGTGCGTAAGTTTGGTTTAGTAAGACCTATTTTAACAAAGTGGCATCCAACATCAGCACGAATAAGCTTCTGGTTTCCTTTTCTATTTGTATTATTTACAGTGGGCTCAATTTTTCTTTCCTTTTTTAAAATCTATTATTTTTTAGGGTTCTTATTACTTTACATTTTAATATTACTCCTAGATTCATCTATTAAAAACAAAAGTTTATATATTGGGTTTTTGTCAATTTTAGCTATGTTCATTCAGTTTTTTGGTTACGGACTAGCTTTTGCAAAATCCACTTTTTATATTAGGGTTCTCAATCAAAACCCTGAAAAACGATTTCCTGAACTTTTTTTTAAGTAACTTTAGTTTCTATCCATATTCATTAAAAATGAAAATTATTGGTCTTACAGGAGGTATTGGCAGCGGAAAAAGCACTGTTGCAAATATGTTTAGAAAATTAGGTATTGCAATTTATATTGCTGATGATGAGGCAAAAAAAATAATGCACACTCCTGAAATAAAACAAAAAGTCATTTCACTTTTAGGTGAAGATGCTTATTTGAACAATAAATTAAACAGAGCATATATAGCTTCTAATGTTTTTAAAAGCAAAGAATTACTTAATAGTCTGAATGAAATAGTTCACCCAGCAGTAGCAAAAGATTTTAAAGATTGGGCAAAAGTACAGAAAAGTGATTATGTCATTAAAGAAGCTGCCATTTTGTTTGAAAATGAAGGTTATAAAAATTGTGATTTTACGATTCTAGTTACTGCAAATAAAAAATTAAGACTTAAACGAATTTTAAAACGCGATAACACCACTGTAGAAGATGTAATTGAAAGAATGCAAAATCAATGGCCCGATTCTGAAAAAGTAAAACTTGCCGATTTTGTTATCACAAACAATGAAGGACTTTCCAATTTGAAAAGACAAGTGTATCAAATTCACGAAAAATTAATGAAGTTGTCAATTTAATGGCATAAGTTTTGTTAACATTTGGTTAAAGCATTAAACGGCTAAATGTTAAAATCTTACTTTTGAGCTATGAGCAAAAAACTGTTTATTACACTCATAGTTTTTATGAGTCTTTGTTTATTGGGAATCATTTTTGTTCAAGTTTATTGGATTAAAAACTCATTCCAAAACAAAGAAGATCAGTTTCATTATAATGTTAGACAATCATTAATTGCAATATCAAAAGAGCTACAATTAAAGGAGTTGGAGTACTATTACAGGCTTTACGCCGAAGTAGCCGATAGCATTGGAGAGCCTGATAGGTCAACTTTCAGGGAAATAGTTTATACGAATACAGACAATGTCACAAATGAAACATTTATTTATTCAAGTGGTTTATTAGAGGAAGATTTCAAGCTTTCTTCCAATATATTGGATGTAAATGTAGACAGTATAAACTTTAGAAAATTTACCAATAGAAAGTTTACAGCTCGATTGAGGCCAGGCCTTGATGGAACTTCTATGAATACTGAAACAAGTGAGCTTTCTATCAAAACGCTTGAAGAACCTTCACAGTTTCAGTTAAGGGAAACATTTAAAGACATTGCAAAGCAAATACCCATCCATAAGCGGGTGGGCATTGAAGAATTAAACAGTTTAATTAAACATCAACTGGAATCCAGAGATTTAAACCTGGATTATGAATTTGCTATATTTAGTAAAGGGCTTTCAACAAAAGTGGCATCAGAAGATTTTGTATTTAATCCCGAATCGCCTGATACCTATAGTGTGCCTTTATTCATTGATGAAAACCGAAGCTATAAATATGAATTATTGGTTTCGTTTGAAAAAAAGCAAAAATATGTTTTTTCATCGGTATTGAGTATGGGAATTTTGACCCTTTTTTTAACAGCAATTATCATATTGGCATATTATAATGCAATACAACAGCTCATTAGACAACGTCAAATATCAGAGATTAAAACAGACTTTATCAATAACATGACTCACGAGTTCAAAACACCCATAGCAACAATAAATTTGGCTTTAGACGCTATGAAGAACCCAATGATTTATGATAATAAAGAAACAATGCAGCGTTATCTAAAAATGATTAGAGATGAGAATAAACGCATGCACGCCCAGGTTGAAAATGTTTTAAGAATATCCAAACTTGAAAAAAGAGATTTAAACATAAAGAAAGAACGCTTAAAATTACACGACCTAATAGTAGATGCCATTACACATGTAGAATTGATTGTTGAGGATAGAGGTGGATATATCAAAACACATTTTGATGCACAAAAATCATCTATATTGGCAAATGAATCTCATTTTACAAATGTATTGGTTAATATATTAGATAATGCTATAAAATATTCACCTGAAGCCCCTAAAATTGATATCTTTACTGAAAATGTTAAAAACAATATTGTCGTAAAAATACAAGATCAAGGAAGCGGAATGAGCAAAGCAGCTCTTAAAAGAGTTTTTGAAAAATTTTACAGAGAACACAAAGGAAATATACACAACGTAAAAGGACACGGACTAGGACTTTCTTATGTTAAACGCATGATAGATGACCACCAGGGTCAAATATTTGTGGAAAGTGAGAAAGGAAAAGGAAGTACCTTTATAATTAAACTTCAATTAATATCTTAAGTCATGGAAACTGAAAATAAAAAAATCCTTTTAGTAGAAGACGATCCCAATTTTGGAACCGTCTTAAAAGATTATTTAACAATGAATAATTACAATGTCACACATGCCAAAAATGGAATGGAAGGCTTTGAAAAATTCAAGAAAGACGATTTTGATCTTTGCATTCTTGATGTAATGATGCCCTATAAAGACGGATTTACATTGGCAAAGGAAATCAGGGAGAAGAATGAAGATATTCCAATCATCTTCCTGACTGCCAAAGCAATGAAAGAGGATGTGCTTAAAGGATACAAAGTTGGTGCGGATGATTACCTAAACAAACCTTTTGACTCTGAAGTATTGTTAATGAAAATTAAGGCCATCATTCAACGCAAAGCAACCGATTCTTTAGCAGATAGCAAACAGTTTGAATTTCAAATTGGTAACTTCCATTTAAATTCAAAGCTTAGGTTTTTAACTTACAATGATCAAAAACCGGACAAACTTTCGCCTAAAGAAAATGAATTGCTTCGTTTACTGGCATTGCATAAAAATGACTTGATGCCTCGTGAACTTGCATTAACCAAAATTTGGAGGGATGACAACTATTTCACCTCCCGAAGTATGGATGTTTATATTGCCAAACTGAGAAAGTATCTCAGTAAAGACGATGGTGTTGAAATTTTAAACATTCACGGAGAAGGTTTCCGATTGGTTGTGAAAAGTGAAGTAGATAATTAATTGAAGTATATCGCTCAAAACGTCCTTAAATATCAGGACGTTTTGAGTTTTATATAATTGATGATATTTTCTATTTTATCATCATATTCAAACCATTTTATTGATTCATCTTTTCTCCACCAGGTGAGCTGCCGTTTGGCATATCGTCTAGAATTTTTCTTGATTTCTTCCACCGCTTTTTCAAAAGTAATCACACCTTCCAAATGAGCAAACATTTCTGTATAGCCAACTGTTTGTAAAGCGTTCAAATGTTTTTTGTTATTTAAGTTTTTTACTTCATTTATCAACCCATTTTCAATCATCAAATTAACCCTATTATTGATGCGGTTATAAATAATTTCTCTTTCCGCGGAAAGGCCAATCTTTATGGGCGTAAAATTTCTTCCGGCATTTTTTTTACCCAAAAAGGAAGTATAGGGTTTGTTTGTACCTATACAAATTTCTAATGCTCTAATAAGTCTGTGGGCATTATTTTTATCAACCTTTTCGTAATATTCGGGATCGAGTAGTTTTAGTTTTTCCTGTAAAGCCTCGATACCTGACTCTAAAAAAAGCTTTTGTAAATCAAGTCTTACTTGTGAGTTCACTTTAGGAAATGTGTCCAAACCTTTTAAAACGGCATCTATGTACAAACCGGAGCCACCAACCATAAAAAGAATGTCATGATTTTTAAACTTTTCTTTTAGTAATTGTAAAGCGTCACTTTCAAAGTCACCCACATTGTAATCCTGGTTTATAGAAATATGTTGAATGAAATGATGAGGAACTTCAGTGAGCTCTTTTTCATTGGGTACTGCTGTACCTATTTGCATTTCTTTGTAAAACTGACGTGAGTCTGCAGAGATGATTTCAGATTGAAATTCTTTTGCCAGAGCAATGGAAGTACTTGTCTTACCAATACCGGTTGGGCCAATTATTGTAACAAGGTATTTTTGATTTTTCACAAAATTAAACTTTTAATTTTGATCCACATTCATAGCAATAGCTGGCGTTTTCATTATGAATTTCTGTATTACATACAGGACAGGCGATATTTGTCTTTTCAGGGTTTGATTTTGTTTTATTACCCTTCTGTTTGGCAAACTCTGCACTTACTATCCCGGTTGGCACTGCGATGATTCCATAACCAGTAATCATAACAAACATAGCTAAAAATTGTCCAAGAGCAGTTTGAGGATAGATGTCACCAAAACCAACTGTTGTTAAGGTTACCACTGTCCAGTAAATACCTCTGGGAATACTCGTGTAGCCAGATTCGGGCCCTTCTATTAAATACATTAGAGTACCTACAACCATTGCAATTATCAGGACAGTAAATAAAAAAACAATGATTTTTGCCCGGCTTGCTTTTAAAGCTGCCTTAAGGTTGGTAGCTTCTCCAATAAAATTAGCCAGTTTTAAGACCCTGAATAGCCTTAATAACCTTAATGCTCTGATACTGCCCAATAAGTTGCTTCCTGTAAAAAAGAAAGAAAGATACATTGGTAAAATTGCCAGAAAGTCGATGATTCCGTAAAAGCTGAAAATATATTTCCAGGGTTTTTTTGTGGAGAAAATTCGAAGAATGTATTCTATGGAAAATAATATAGTGAAGAACCACTCTGCAGCTATTAAAAATGCATGATATTGTTCATCAATATATTGAACAGATTCCAACATCACCGCTAGAACACTCAATAAGATGAAAATAAGAAGAAATATGTCAAATATTTTTCCGGCTTTAGTATTGGTGCCGTAAATGACAATATAAATACGTTGTCTTATTTTATCTATTTTTGATTTTGGCTCTTCAATTAACATAAACGGGTGTTCTTGAATAAGTGTCAAATGTAACAAACATATTTGAAATTTGCTTTTTATTCATTATAGAGGAATAATTTTTAAGACTTTATATTTTCTTAAATAACTTTGTATGATGTGTTGGGCATCTTTATTGTTAGCCATTGGAGTAATGAGTGAACTTAGTACATCAGTATTAGTAATCTGATAATTGAGATTGTAAAAGGCGATGCCTTTAAAAATACCTTTTTCTACATAAACCACACTTCGTTCATCAACGTCTCTACCCCGGTCAATGACTAGAAAGCTATTGTTTTCAAAACTGTTTTTTTTGATGAAATCTTCAATTTTTTTGTTGTATTCTTCAGGGCTTTCAATACCAATGCAAGCGCCAGCGCATTCTCTTATTGTATAGGAAAAACAAGCTCCTTTAGTTTGGTATAAACCAGTGAGTTTTTGACAAAGCCCATAGGTTTCTGTGATTTTAAAAAGACTGCTTTTTGCTTGTTGATAATTTGTAAAGGTGGTGATCGGTTTTTTTCTGGCGTCGGCTTTTTCAATCTTCAAGTTGATGTAGCCATTTTCATCAATATAACTATTCAGTTGGTTTTGGTAGATTGTTTTTCTGAGTGCTCTGTTGTAAATGGGTTTGTTAATTTTAATCTCTTCACTTTCTTTAAGTTGAGCAATTAAATCACTTCCTGTTTTTTCATAGGAAACTGAATAGACTTCATCTTGGATTTTTTTAGATTTTCGATTGTCTGAAGTGAAGTGTTGAATGATTCGTTTTTTTATATTTTTACTTTTACCTATATAGATTATTTTTCCATCTTCACGGTGCATATAATACACTCCTGTTTCACCAGGGATTTTTTCAATAATGTCTAAAAGCTTGGAGTCCAGTTGTCTTTTTGGCTCTAACCTTATGGTATTACTAATGATTTCTTTTTTTGAATCTTTAGAGAGTAGTAGTTTGAATAAAATTACCGTTGCTTTAGCATCACCTGAAGCTCTGTGCCGGTCACTCATTGGAATTCCCAGTTCACGAACTAGTTTTCCTAAACTATAGGATTTTACATCAGGAAGTAGCTTTTTTGATAATTCAACGGTGCAAAGCGTTTCACGGGTAAACTCAAAGCCAAGTCTGTTAAACTCAGTTTGTAAAATTCTATAATCAAATTTTGCATTGTGGGCTACAATGATAGCATCTTCGGTTATTTCGACAATGCGTTTTGCGACCTCATAGAATTTGGGAGCTTGTCTGAGCATTTCATTATTTATTCCGGTAAGGTTTACTACAAATGGCTGAATGGGAATTTCAGGGTTAACTAGACTTATAAATTGGTCAACTATTTTATGACCATCAAATTTGTAGATGGCAATTTCAGTAATGCCTTCTTCATTGTATTTCCCGCCGGTGGTTTCTATGTCGAGTATTGCGTACAAACAGATTAATTGTAATTTCTTTCCCCAAAAATAGCACTACCAATGCGCACCATAGTGCTTCCATTTTGAAGTGCGATTGTATAATCACTGCTCATTCCCATTGAAAGTTCTTTTAGACCATATTTGTTTTTTAGTTGATCGTAAAGGGTTTTGAGAAATTTAAATTCGTTATTGATTTGCTCTTTGTTGTCTGTAAATGTAGCCATTCCCATTAACCCAATAATTCTTACGTTTTCTAGAGTTTTAAAAGTATCTGCTTCCAGTAATTGTGTTAATTCCTCAGGGTCTAAACCAAATTTGGAATTTTCTTTAGCAATGTAAACCTGCAGTAAACAATTGATGGTTCTGTTATTTTTTTTGGCTTGTTTGTTGATTTCTTTCAGGAGTTTTAAACTATCCACACCGTGTATGAGGTGTACAAAAGGGGCCATATACTTTACTTTATTGCGTTGCACGTGACCAATCATATGCCATATGATATCTTTAGGCAATTCTTCCCATTTTCCAGTCATTTCCTGAACTTTGTTTTCACCAAAGTCACGATGCCCGGCATTATAAGCTTCCAAAATTTCCTCTACCGATTTGGTTTTTGAAACAGCTACGAGGGTTACATTTTCCGGAAGTGAAGTTGTTATATTTTTTAAATTTTCTGAAATCATATTTTATGTTTAAATATCCAATATCTAAAATTCATAGATGGTGATTCCGCTTCTTAATTTTGGTTCTATATAAGTACTTTTGGGTGGCATTTTTAATCCTTGATCTGCAATTTGTTTAAGCTGTTCTATTGTCGCCGGTTTGAGTCCAAAACCAACACTGAATTCACCACTGTCAACTTTTGTTTTCACATAAGCCATATCATTTCGGCCGTGAGCATATTCTATTCTGTTATCGTTGCGTAAATCTTTAATTCCCAATAGAGGTTCTAAAACAGTTTTATAGAGAATCTGAGCGTCAAGATCATCAAGTGCAGTTTCAAACTTGTAGTTTGTTTTGCGAAGCTGGAGTGAATAAAACTCTCCGTCCAGGTACATACTGAAATGATGTGGTTGAAGTGGTTTATAATAAACCAGACCACGGTTTTCAATTAAAAATAGTTCATCCAAGGCGATTAAAAATTCTTCTTTTGATAATCCGTTTAAATCTTTTACCAGCCTGTTAAATTCATAAATGGTCAAGTGTGATTCTGGAATGAGGTAGCTCATAAAATAATTGTAAGTTTCTGAACCCGAATGTTTTGGGTTTTTTGCTTTTAAATCCAGTTGTAAAAGGAGGGAAGAGGCAGAGCGGTGATGACCATCTGCTATATAAAGGCTGTTACAATGCTCAAATGCAAATTGAATTTTTTCAACTGTTTTTGGGTCATTTATTTTCCAAAGGTAGTGCGTGTCTTTATAAGTTGTGGTAAATTCATATTCAGCTCTTTGAGTGGTGTTTTTTTTTATGATTTGAGCGAGTTGTTTGTTATCAGGATAGGTGATTAAAACCGGCTCGGCATTAAACCCCACAGTTTTAAGATAGTCTTTAAAAATTGTTTCGCGCTCCTCAATTGTGTCTTCGTGTTTTTTTATAATATTTTTTTCATAATCTTCGGTACTAGCTGCAGCGATAATTCCTTCATAGGTTTGATAGTTTCTGTCAACAATTTTATAAATATAATAGCAAGGTGTTTGATCTTGAACAAAGATGCCTTCCTCTTTAAATTCTTGATATCGATTTTTTACCAGTTGATATCGTTCGATACCGGAAATTTCTTTATGATACTTATAACCTGGATTTACAATATGTAAAAAAGAGTATGGATTGTTGTTCAGTCTCGCTTCTCTTTCTGCGACAGTATAAGTTTGGTAAGCCCGTGATGCGATAAGCCCCACTTTATCTCTTGTGGGTCTTACAGCTTTGAATGGAATTACTTTAGTCATAATTTTTGAAGGTTTTAATCAATATCTCTAAGTAAGTCCATGTCGAGTATTTTTATATTTCTACCTTCAATTTCAATAATTCCTTCTTTATTAAAACTGGATAGAGTTCTGATTAAACTTTCGGTGGCAATTCCTGCAACACTTGCAAGGTCGCTTCGTGATATTTTTATGCTCTCATCCTTCTTTTTATTCATTTTATCAGCAAACTGTAGAATGGTGGCAGCTGTTTTTTTTCTGACTGATCCATAAGCCATTTGTAGTAATTGATCTTTTATTTCAGCCAGATTATCTGAAAGTAAATTGATGAGGTCAAAGTTTACCTTATGATTATTGTTAAGCACTTCTTTTAACTCATCTTTGGATACTGCTACAAGCTCACAGTTTTCCATGGCTGTTGCAGATTCTTGATAAGGTATGTTTTGCATTAATGAAGCATAACCAAACAAATCATCTTCTTTGAAGAGTGCTGTTGTTAATTCTTTTCCTGACTCATCAATTTTATGACATTTTACAATTCCTTTGTTTATCAAGTAGATGTAATTGGAGTTATAACCTTGTTCAAAAATCAATTCACCTTTTTTGAATTTTAATTCTTTACCGTTGTCATCCAGATAATTTTTTAAATCATTTAAGGAACGTAACCCACTGTCATCGTCTAAAGTGTTCTTTTTTTGCTCACGCTTCTCTTTGAGTATTGCGGTTTTGGCAAGTCTACTTTCTAAAGCACTAATAAGTTCATTTTCTTCAAAGGGTTTGGTAAGATAATCATCTGCACCCATATCCATTCCTTTTCTAATGTCTTTGTGTTCGGTTTTTGCCGAAAGAAATACAAAAGGGATATATTTTGTAGAACTATCTGAGGCCAGTTCTTTTAACACACCGTAACCATCCAGTTCAGGCATCATGATATCACATATTATGATGTCGGGCAAGTTTTCCTTTGCTTGTGCAACACCTATTTTTCCGTTGGGAGCTGTTATGACTTCATATCCTGAAAGTTCTAGAATTTCAGCTGTATTTTCTCTAACCGCAGTATCGTCTTCAATTAAAAGTACTTTATGCATTGTTTTTGTTTTAAGGTTGATGTACCAGAGGTATTGACATTGTAAATGTAGAGCCTTTATTCTCCTCACTTACAAAACTAATTTTTCCTCCCAAATTTTTCAAATGTCCTTTTACTATATTGAGTCCTATTCCTGTTCCCTGGTCATTGATAGCGTTTTCAGCTCTAAAATAGCGACTAAAAATATGTTTTTGAGCATCTTCAGGAATACCAATGCCTTCATCAATAACTTGTATAGTGAGCATTTTTTGATTTGATTCTACTTGAATATCAATTGAAGTGTCTTCAGGGGAATACTTGATGGCATTGTGAATTAAATTAGAAAGACATAATTCCATAATTTTTTCATCCTGAGTAAGGATATATTCGTCAACTTCCGGTGGAAAGGAAATCTTTTGACCTCTTTTTAGGAGCATATTAGCATTGTATACCACTTCGTTAATGATTTTACTTAATTTAAACGTGGTGGGCTTGTAGTTTATTTTTCCTGTGTCCAGTCGTTCAATCGAGAGGAAGTCATTGAGAATGTTATTAAGGTAATGTACCTTTTCTGAAATGGTTCTAAGGTGTTTATCTCTTTTGTCTTGTTGTTCGGTGAGTTTGTATTTTCCCAACAAAATAGTTGAAGTTAAAATACCACTTAGAGGTGTTTTAAACTCATGAGAAACCATAGAAAGAAACTTGGTCTTTAATTCGTTGAGCTCCTTTTCTTTTTTTAAAGCACTTTTTATTCTTTTTTCAGCTGTTTTTCTTTTTTCAATTTCTGTTTGAAGCTCTTCAACGGTCAATTTGAGTTCTTTTGTTCGCTTTTGAATTTTTCCTTCAAGTTCATAGTTGAGCTGAATAATCTTTTCTTCTTGTTGCTTTCTTATACTTATGTCAATTACCAGCGCCATAACATAACGTTTGCCATCCCATTTAAATGGGTTTAATCCGGCTTCAACAGGAATATGTTTTCCAGATTTGTGAACACCAAAAAGATTTCTTCCATGTCCCATTTGTCTTTTGTCACTTTGTTCAACAAAATCAGTGACATATTTTTTATGAGCACTGTGAATATTTTTTGGAATTAAAATATTGAGATGTTTACCTAAAAGTTCTTCAGAACTAAAGCCAAACATAGCCTCTAATGAATTATTCACAGAAACAATATTTTGGGATTCATCGACAATAACCACACCTTCTGATATGGCTTCTGATAGTAAGTTAAGTAAGCTGTTACTTTGTTCAAAGATTTTCATTGCTCAAAGTTAATGAATCTCTTTATCAGGTAAAAGTTTTTTGCATACTGAGTCATATTTTTAAAATGTGATAATTATCATAGTTTAATCAATGCTTCTGTATGACATTTGTACCATTAATTAGAAACAAAACAATTAAATACATACTAAAATGAAAACTTTAAAAAACTTAGCAATTATTTTTCTGGCAGTTTTTATAACTCAGCAAATAAATGCGCAAACTGCAAAAGTGAATTCAGCAAGTAGTAACATGACTGTATTTGGAACATCAAATATTCACGACTGGGACATGAAAGCTGAAAAAATGTCTGGTGATGCAACCTTTACAATAGAAGACGATAAACTATCAGCTATAGATAAATTAACTTATTCAGTTGAAGTTGAAAGCTTAAAAAGTGGTAAAAGCGGTATGGATAAAAACGCATACAACGCTTTAGATACTAAAAAGCACAAAACAATCAATTATAAATTGACAAAGGTCAACAAAATAATTGATAAGGGTTCAAATAACTATACATTAGAAACTACAGGAAACCTTTCAATAGCAGGTCAAACCAAGCAGGTTCCAATTACATTTAATGTAAAAGTAAATGGCAATAAATTAACATTTGCCGGGAAAGTAAAAATCAATATGACACATTATAATGTTGAACCACCAAAAGCATTGATGGGAACCGTAAAAACCGGCGAGGACATCACTTTAGACTTTGAAGTACTTTATAACTAAATATAAAACAAACCTAATAGAAACAACAAATTTTTAAAACCCAAAATTATGAAAACAATAAAAAAACTAACCCTGGTACTTGTTGCAATCTTAATGGCAGCAACAACTTTTGCTCAAGATAAACGTAAACTTGACAACTACAGAAGCCCTGACAAAGACGGTATCAACGTTTTTGAAGCACCAAAAGATACAGTCTCAACATTTGACGGTATTAAAGTAAGAGTAGGTGGAGCATCAGCACTACAATTTCAAGCACTTGATCACGAAAATAGCGGTGCTGTAGAATTAATTGAAATTGGTGACAATTTCAATTTAGCAACAGCAAACCTTGATCTTGACGTTGCATTGGCAGATGGTCTTAGAATGCATTTGAGAACGTATCTGTCTTCTCGTCACCACCCGGAGCCTTATGTAAAAGGAGGATATATGCAAATTGATAACTTCAACTTTTTAAGTGAAGGATTCCTTGCAGAGACTATGAAATATGTGACCATTAAATTTGGACATATGGAAAACAACTATGGTGATGCTCACTTCAGAAGAAGTGATAACGCTCAGGCTTTCTACAATCCTTTTGTTGGAAACTATATTATGGACTCCTTTACCACTGAAGTAGGAGGTGAGATTTACTTCCAAAAAAATGGATTCTTAGGTATGGTAGGTGTATCAAATGGCAAATTGAATCAGGCAGTAAACAGACCTAAAACTACCAGCCCATCTTTATTGATGAAATTAGGGTATGACAAGCAAATGAATGATGATTTAAGAGTGCGTGTTACTGGATCTTTATACCATACAGCCCACACGGCAAGAACATGGTTATATGCCGGTGACCGTGCAGGATCAAGATACTACCTGGTAATGGAATTGCCTGATGCTAGTTCAGCAGGAAACTTTACTTCTGGACGTTTTAACCCTTCATTAAACAACCAGTTAACAGCAGTAATGATTAACCCATTCATAAAATACAAAGGATTTGAATTCTTCGGAATGTATGAAAGATCAGAAGGAAAAGCAGCTTCTGAAGAAGAAACAAGAGTGTTTACCCAACTTGGAGCAGAGGCACTATACAGATTTGGAAGCACTGAAAACTTCTATATCGGAGGTCGTTTTAACCAAGTAAGCGGAGAGCTTTTAGGTTCAGGAGAAGATATTGATATCACTCGTGTGAACTTCGGTGGTGGATGGTTTATGACAAAGAATGTATTAGCCAAAATTGAATATGTAAACCAAACCTATGACGGGTTTGCAACCGGAGACAGATTTGACGAAGGTAAGTTCAACGGTCTTATGATAGAAGCAGTTATTAGTTTCTAAGTTTGTTTTAGTTCAATGAAGAGGAGAGAGGTCTTTAATATCTCTCTCCTTTTTTTATTATATTTCAGCTTAAATTCACCAAAAATGAAAAACCGGTTATACATATTACTTGCGTTGTTTTCATTTGCTTTTGTTACCAATGAAACAACACATCAGGTCAAAGTGCATTTAACAGCAGAGAGCTTTTTATATATTAAAGGCACTTCCAACGTTAACACATTCACCTGTGTTTATGATGCTAAAACGCTTTCGCGAAAAATACCGGTTACCTATACAAAAACATCAGACACTTATTATTTTGAAAATGTAAACATGCTGTTGAACAATGAAGGTTTTAATTGTGGAAATAAAATGATAAATAAAGATTTCCACGACTTATTGCAAACCGAAAACTATCCTAACATTCAGTTTCAGTTAGAGCAATTAAGAACGAAAAACCATCAAATGGAAGCACGGGTGGTTTTAAAAATAGCCGGCATAAAAAATCATTATACTGTTCCGATTAAAACCAATGGTGAACTCGCTCCAATTGAAGGTTTACTTTGTTTAAATATAACCGATTTCGGGTTGACACCTCCCAAAAAAATGATGGGAATGATTGTGGTAAGGGAAGATATCGAAATCGTTTTTGGCTTTGATTTACAAATTTCAGAATAATTAACAAATTACTTTTCTGTAAAACTGATTTTCCTCATAGAATCCTTATTTGTATTTTTAGAATTTCGCAGCTCGATTAAATCATTAAGCATCCCTTGATGTCAACTATAAAAAACACTTCAACCTGTTATCATTGCGGTGATTCCTGTACTTCGGGTCAAATTGTTTCAGACAATAAAAACTTCTGTTGCAATGGTTGTAAAACAGTTTATGAACTCTTTTCAGAAAATGACCTTGGATGTTATTATGATTTACAAGCATCACCTGGTGCAATTCCAAAAGAATTGGAGGGCAAATTTGACTATTTAGAAAACTCTGAAATAGCTGAAAAGCTCCTTGAGTTTAATGATGGAAATTTGCAAATTGTAACACTTTACATTCCTCATATTCATTGTAGCTCGTGTATCTGGATTCTGGAGAATCTACAAAAACTTAATCCTGGTATCATTGCTTCACAAGTAGACTTTCCCAAAAAAACAGTCAGAATTCAATTTAAAAGAGCACAAATCACCTTTAAAGAGGTAGTGCATTTGTTGAGCAATATTGGCTATGAACCTTATATAAGTCTTGAGAATTATGAAGGCAAGCAAAAACCTGTAGATCGCAGTCTGATGTATAAACTTGCGGTGGCCGGCTTTGCTTTTGGGAATATTATGTTTCTTTCATTTCCTGAATATTTTGATTTTGGAGATTATTGGTTAGAGCAATACAAACCTTTTTTTAGATGGTTGATGTTTGCTTTTTCTCTTCCGGTGTTTTTCTATTCAGCTTCGGGTTATTTTATTTCTGCTTTTAAAGGACTCCGTGCCGGCTTTTTGAATATTGATGTACCGCTTGCTCTGGGTATACTGGTGCTATTTGTAAGAAGTGTTATAGAAATTTCATTTGACCTTGGAACAGGTTTTTTTGATAGCTTAAGCGGATTGGTTTTTTTCTTATTACTTGGAAAATTCTTTCAGCAAAAAACATATAATTTTCTTTCGTTTGAAAGAGATTATAAATCATATTTTCCCATTTCAGTTACCCGAATTGTAAATGGAAAAGAAGAAGCCATTCCGGTTTATGAGATAAAAAAAGGAGACCGCTTACTCATCCGAAATGAAGAACTCATCCCTGTTGATGGGATTCTCATTAAAGGAAAAGCACAAATTGATTATAGTTTTGTGACAGGTGAGTCTGTTCCCATCCAAAAACACTCTGGTGATAAACTCTTTGCCGGAGGCAGGCAAATTTCAGGTGCACTTGAAATGGAGAGTCTTAAATCTATTTCACAAAGTTATTTAACGCAACTTTGGAGCAATGATGTGTTTAATAAAGACAAAGAGCATGCCTTTGTGGGCTTGACCAATTCCATAAGTAAATACTTCACAATTATAATTTTAGCAATTGCAATTGCATCTCTTGCTTATTGGGCATTTATAGATGTTTCGGTAGGGATCCAGGCTTTTACAGCAGTTTTAATAATTGCTTGTCCTTGTGCACTTGCTATGTCGGCTCCGTTTACTCTTGGAAATATGCTACGTATTTTCGGTAAACTAAAGTTTTACCTGAAAAATGCAAGTGTTATTGAAAAACTGGCAACTATAGATACCATTTTGTTTGATAAAACAGGAACCATCACTTCGAGTGATAAAAACACTGTAAGTTATAATGGTTTCGCTTTAAGCGAAATGGAAACAGAAATTTTAAAATCAACTTTACGTACATCAAATCATCCATTGAGCCGCGCTTTGTATGATTATCTTAAAGAACACAATATTCTTACGTTGGATGCCTATGAGGAACTACCCGGAAAGGGCATGCAGGCCGGAGCACAAGGGACCTCCATAAAAGTGGGAAGTGCTCATTTTGTTTTAGATCCTGAAACAAGCACTGATCAAGTCCCAAATCAAACAGAAGTTCACATAAGCACCAATGATATTTATAAAGGAAAATATATTTTTAAAAACCGCTATCGCGACGGGGTTGAGCAAGTGTTTCAAAATTTAAGTGAGTGCTATCACTTAGGAATTCTTTCCGGTGATAATGAAGGTGAAAAAGATTATTTGGAACACGTTCTTCCAAAGGGCACTCAAATAGCATTCAATCAAAAGCCAAAAGATAAATTACAATATATTTCAGAGTTACAGGATTTTGGTCATAAAGTTGTGATGGTAGGAGACGGATTAAATGATGCCGGAGCATTGCAACAGAGTGAAGTGGGGATTGCAGTTTCAGAAAATGTCAACGTGTTTTCACCTGCTTGTGATGCCATCCTTGATGCATCCAAGTTTAAAGAGTTGCCTACTTATTTGAAGGCCTCAAAAAGTGCTATTGCTGTCATCAAAGCGAGTATAGCTATTTCATTTTTATACAACATCGTGGGGCTTTACTTTGCAGTGACGGGACAATTGGCTCCGGTTGTGGCGGCTATCATAATGCCTCTTAGTTCAATTAGCGTGGTAGTATTTACCACCTTTATGACCAACGTAATAGGGAGAAAATTAAAGTAACCAATTATTAAACTTCTTCCAGTTCACTTAACAACCCCTCCAAGTCAAGAGGTTTTGTGAACATAGCGAGAGCCCCATTGTTGTTTTTAGGCCATTGACTTTCAGGATAGTCCCAATAAAGTTCCACTCCATTTCCGTCAGGGTCATCAAGATAAATTGCCTGAGAAACTCCGTGATCTGCAGCTCCGGTTAATGGGTAATTGGCGTTTAATAGCCGTTGTAGAATTTCTGCTAAATCTTTTCGTGATGGATAAACTATTGCAGTATGAAAAAGACCAACGCTGTTTTTTGCCGGTTGAGGTCCGTTTTTACTGTGCCAGGTGTTTAGACCGATATGGTGATGATATTTTCCTGCAGCGATAAAAGCGGCCTCTTCACCAAACTTTTGTTTGAGCTTGAAACCAAGTAAGCCTGTATAAAATTTAAGAGACTTATTTAAGTCGCTGATTTTTAGGTGTACATGACCTATTTTGCTCTCTGGTGGAATGACGTAATTTTGATTAGCATCAGACATGATAGGTCAGTTTTTGTTATCAAGGTTTATAAATATCAACCTCTAAATTTTTCATTAGGTTTGAATCACACCAAGATTGAATGGTTTTTCAATAGGTGCATGGTTTGCGGCTTCTATCCCCATGCTTATCCAGGTTCTGGTGTCTAATGGGTTGATGACGGCATCTGTCCACAGGCGGGCAGCTGCATAAAAAGGTGATATTTGTTCATCATATCGGGCTTTAATTCTATCATAGAGCTCTTTTTCAACTTCAGGGGTAATTTTCTCTCCTTTCTTTTTCAAGGATGCAGTTTCTATTTGCAGAAGTACTTTTGCGGCACTGTTACCACTCATAACAGCAAGTTCAGCACTTGGCCAGGCAACTATCAGCCTGGGGTCGTAAGCTTTTCCGCACATTGCATAATTTCCGGCTCCGTAAGAGTTTCCTATCACAATCGTGAATTTAGGAACCACAGAATTACTCACTGCATTTACCATTTTTGCACCATCTTTAATAATGCCGCCATGTTCACTTTTACTTCCAACCATAAAGCCTGTTACATCTTGTAAAAATACTAATGGAATTTTTTTCTGATTGCAATTGGCTATAAAGCGAGTTGCCTTGTCGGCACTGTCGCTATAAATTACGCCACCAAACTGCATTTCACCTTTTTTTGTTTTCACCAGTTTTCGCTGATTGGCAACAATCCCCACTGCCCAACCATCGATGCGAGCATATCCGGTTAAGATTGTTTTACCATAGCCTTCTTTGTATTCATCAAATTCAGAATTGTCAACCAGTCTTTTGATGATTTCAAGCATATCATACTGGTCTGCTCTTGAACGAGGAACAATCCCGAATATATCATCTTGTGTTTCTTTGGGTTTTACGGCTTTGACTCTGTTGAAGCCAGCTTTTTCATAATCTCCTATTTTACTTACGATATTTTTAATGGTATCGAGAGCGTCTTTGTCATCTTTTGACTTATAATCTGTGACACCGCTTATCTCACAATGTGTTGTAGCACCTCCAAGTGTTTCATTGTCGACATCTTCACCTATAGCTGCTTTGACCAGATAACTTCCGGCAAGGAAAATACTTCCTGTTTTATCTACGATGAGCGCTTCATCACTCATGATAGGAAGGTATGCTCCTCCTGCAACACAACTTCCCATAACAGCAGCAATTTGAGTGATACCCATACTGCTCATTACAGCATTGTTTCTAAAAATACGGCCAAAGTGTTCCTTATCGGGAAAGATTTCATCCTGCATAGGTAGATAGACTCCCGCGCTATCAACTAAATAAATAATTGGAAGTTTATTTTCAATGGAAATTTCCTGTGCTCTTAAATTCTTTTTACCGGTAATGGGAAACCAAGCACCTGCTTTTACAGTAGCATCATTTGCAACGACGATACATTGCTTACCACTTACATAGCCCATTTTGATAACTACACCTCCACTTGGACACCCACCGTGTTCTTCATACATTTCATCTCCGGCAAAAGCTCCAATTTCAATACTTGGTTTTTTCTCGTCCAAAAGGTATTGAATGCGTTCACGTGCGGTCATTTTTCCTTTTGCTTTGTGCTTTTCAATGCTTTTTTCACCACCTCCCAATTTGACCTTTGTGAGCCGTCTTCGCAAATCTGATACAAGCATTTTATTGTGATCTTCGTTTTTATTGAAGTTTATGTCCATGATATAAATTTAATTTGTGCTAAAATACAAATTCCTTTTAAACGAAATTGTCCAAAAACTTTAAATCAGACCCAAAAAACATGCATTTAAATCAAATAGGAAGTTCATTTAAAATACCGATATTTGTATTGTAAAAAAAAGTGACAAATAAACATTCCTTCTAGAAATCTAGAGTGTAAAAATTTTATAAGAATGAATAAAAAAACAAACAAGAATACAATATTAGGTTGGGCTACATTGATTATGGTTATTATGGGGCTATTATTGATTGCCTTGGGAGCGTTCAGATATAATGACGTCGCAGGCTGGGGCTTTGGTGCTACAGGTCTGGGTTTTTTATCCATTGCCTGGGTCTTCAATGAGTTGAAAGGGCGCGTTTAATTAAAGCCTGAAGAATATTTTATTAAACTTCACCATCAACATTCACTACTTAAAACAAAAACAATATGTCTGACGATAAAAAAGTAATTTTTTCAATGTCGGGGGTTTCTAAAACCTATCCCGGCGCACAATCTCCCGTTTTAAAGAAAATATACCTGAGCTTTTTCTACGGTGCCAAGATTGGAATACTGGGACTGAACGGTTCAGGAAAATCATCCTTGTTAAAAATCATTGCGGGTGTCGATAAAAACTATCAGGGTGATGTTGTATTCTCTCCCGGATATTCTGTGGGTTATTTAGAACAAGAACCACAGCTTGATGAAGAAAAAACTGTACTGGAAGTTGTAAAAGAAGGGGTAGCCGAAACTGTTGCCATCCTTGACGAATACCACAAAATTAATGATATGTTTGGATTGGAAGAGGTTTATTCAGATCCTGATAAAATGGAAAAACTGATGAACCGTCAATCAGAGCTGCAAGACAAAATTGATGCATCAAATGCATGGGAACTAGATACCAAACTTGAAATTGCCATGGATGCATTGCGCACTCCAGAAGGCGATCAGAAAATAGGTGTATTATCAGGAGGTGAACGTCGCCGTGTAGCTTTGTGCCGTCTTTTATTAAAAGAACCGGATGTGCTTTTACTCGATGAACCCACAAACCACCTTGATGCCGAGAGTGTTCACTGGCTGGAACACCATCTCGCTCAATATAAGGGTACTGTAATCGCTGTAACCCACGACCGTTATTTTTTAGATAATGTTGCCGGCTGGATTCTCGAGCTCGATAGAGGTGAAGGAATTCCCTGGAAAGGTAATTACTCTTCGTGGTTAGACCAAAAAGCCAAACGACTTGCTCAGGAAAGTAAAACTGCTTCAAAACGTCAAAAGACCTTGGAACGTGAGCTAGAATGGGTGCGAATGGCGCCCAAAGGAAGGCAATCAAAGCAAAAAGCACGTTTGCAAAACTATGACAAACTATTGAGCCAGGACCAAAAGCAACTGGATGAAAAGCTGGAGATTTATATTCCCAATGGTCCGCGTTTAGGTACCAATGTGATTGAAGCGGTTAATGTAAGCAAAGCCTATGGTGATAAATTATTGTATGACAATCTTAACTTTAATTTGCCACAAGCAGGAATTGTTGGGGTTATCGGTCCTAATGGAGCCGGAAAAACAACCATATTCAGAATGATAATGGGAGAAGAACAGCCCGATAAAGGTGAGTTTAAAGCGGGTGAAACAGTTAAAATTGCCTATGTAGATCAAAACCATTCCAATATTAACCCTGACAAATCCATTTGGGAAAATTTCTGTGACAGTCAGGAGCTCATCATGATGGGAGGAAGGCAAGTAAACTCAAGAGCTTATTTAAGCAGGTTTAATTTTGGCGGAAGTGAACAAAATAAAAAAGTTTCTGCACTTTCAGGAGGCGAGCGTAACCGACTTCACCTGGCAATGACCTTAAAAGAAGAAGGTAACGTGCTTTTACTCGATGAGCCTACAAACGATCTTGATGTTAATACCTTAAGAGCGCTTGAAGAAGGTTTAGAAAACTTTGCCGGTTGTGCAGTGGTGATTTCTCACGATAGATGGTTTCTGGATAGAATTTGCACTCACATATTAGCGTTTGAAGGAAACAGTGAAGTTTATTTCTTTGAAGGAAGCTTTAGTGATTATGAAGAAAATAAAAAGAAACGTCTTGGTGGAGATTTAATGCCAAAACGCATCAAATATCGCAAATTAGTGCGATAAATTATACAAAGAATGTGACGATAAAAAAAGGAACCACAAAGAGGATTAATCAAGCACTTTTTCTTTAGAAAATTGCACTTCGTATAAATTGCGGTAGTGCCCGTTTTCAATCTGAAGTAATTCTTTGTGGTTGCCCATCTCCACAATTTCTCCAGCTTCCATAACTATGATTACATCAGCCTTTTTGATGGTTGCTAAACGATGGGCAATCACAATAGATGTTCGGTTGTGAGTAATCTTTTCGGTTGCATTTTGAATTAACTGTTCAGAATAAGAATCGACAGAGGAAGTGGCTTCATCAAGCACCAATATTCCTGGATTGCTTACATAAGCTCTCAGGAAAGCGATGAGTTGCCTTTGTCCTGATGAAAGCATACTGCCACGTTCTTTTACGTTATAATTATACCCGTCAGGTAATGACATTATAAACTGATGTACTCCAATATCTTTTGCAGCTTGAATTACTTCTTCTTCAGTTACATCAGGATTGTTTAAGGTAATGTTGTTCATTATTGTATCGGCAAACAGAAAAACATCTTGTAAAACGACACCAATACCTTTTCTGAGTTTGCTCAACGAAACATCTTTAATGTTTATTCCATCAACATAAATCGCACCGCTTTTTATTTCATAAAATCGAGATAAAAGATTGATGATTGTGGATTTTCCCGCGCCGGTAGCACCAACAATAGCAACGGTTTGGTTGGGGTGAACATCAAGCGATATTCCTTTAATGACCATTTCTTCATCATCATAACTGAAATAGACATTTTCAAATTTTATTTGTCCTTTGATATCATCAAATTCTTGGGTTCCTTTGTTTTCAATGGAAGCTTCGGTGTCAAGAATTGAAAATACTCTGTTGGCAGCAACCATTCCCATTTGAAGGGTGTTGAATTTGTCAGCAATTTGACGCAAGGGCCTGAAAAGCATTTGCACCAATTCTATAAACATCACTATAATACCCAGCGTCATTCCTTCCAGTTCTAAAGCTTGCAAACCTCCATACCAAACAACAATTCCAATAGTTATTGAAGATAACATTTCTATTACTGCAAAAAAGATGGAGTTGTACCATACGGTTTTCATCCATCCCATCTTGTGTTTATCGTTAATAACTTCAAAATTAGAATACTCTTTATTTTCACGCGTAAACAGATGCACTATTTTCATTCCTGTGATGCGTTCCTGAACAAAAGAGTTGAGGTTTGCCACTTGATTGCGCACATCTTCAAAAGCTACTTTCATTGCTTTTTGAAAAAGTCTTGTAGCATATAAAATGATTGGGAGCATAGCAAAAACCAGTAGTGAAAGTTCCCAACTGGTTACTAACATCACAGTAATGATCACAATCATTTTCAATAAATCGCTGGCAATCATAAATAAGCCTTCGCTAAAGACACTAGCTATGGTTTCCAGATCGTTAACTGCTCTGGTAGTGAGCCTTCCAACAGAACTTTTATCGAAGTACTTCATTTTAAAATGCAGTATTTTATCAAAAAGTTTTACACGAATATCCCGGATGACACTATACCCTAAAAAATTTGAAAAATATATAAAAGCAAATTGAAACAATACTTCAAGTAAAAGCACACCACCCATTAGAGAAATGTAGTAAACCAATAATTCGTCGTCTTTTGGTGTAAAAGCATCGTCAATTGTATACTGTAAAAGGATAGGTCTTAAAACCCCAAGGCCAGACATGACAATAGCTGCTATGGCAACAAACCAGAAAATGTGATTGTAAGGTTTGGTGTGCCTCAGTAAACGCTTAAACAGTTTAAAATCAAATGCCTGTCCTGTTGATGCCATAGTTTAAATAAATAATTCTTTAGGGTAAGTAATGTTGGTTAAATACAATCCTTTTGCGGGAACTGAAGCTCCGGCATTACTTCTGTTTTTACTTTCAATAATTTCGTGCATTTTGTTTACCTCCATCTTACCTAAACCTATTTCTAATAGGGTTCCAACGATTGCGCGCACCATATTTCTTAAAAAACGATCGGCAGTGATAGTAAATATCAGTCTGTTTTCATGTTGTTCCCAAGCAGCCACTTTCACTTTACAATGATAAGTTTTTACATCGGTTTTTGACTTTGAAAAACATTGAAAGTTTGTATAGTGGCATAACATTTCTGCTGCCTCATTCATTTTCTTAATATCAGGTATCTGCACTACCCGATAACTAAAGGTGTCCAAAAAAGGATCTTTTTCTGTATGAACGTGATATTCGTATGTTCTGCACAATGCATCAAAACGGGCATGGGCTGTTTCATTTACTTTAGAAATACTTTTTACGGCAATATCATTGGGTAAAAAAGAGTTCAATTTAAATTTAAATTTTTCATTTTGGAGGTCATCAGCTGTGTCAAAATGTGCAAAAAGTTGTTTGGCGTGAACCCCTGCGTCTGTTCTACCTGCACCAACAATTTCAATTTTTTTTCGTAAAAGTGTACTTAAAGATTCTTCCAGAGTTTGTTGCACAGAACTAGCGTCAGGTTGTATTTGCCAGCCGTGATAATTTTTCCCGTTAAATGCCAATTCAATAAAATATCGCAAAGAAACTTCTATTTTTGTAAACTAGGCAAAGATACATAAACCTGTTTTTGGTTTGTGCAAAAGCAAATTATAATTAATTGTGAAAAAAATTCTATTACTTTCAGATACTCACAGTCATATTGATGATACTATTTTAAAATATGTGGCTCAGGCAGATGAAGTTTGGCATGCCGGTGATATTGGAAGTTTTGAGGTGACAGATGCCATTGAAAGCTTAAAACCTTTACGTGCTGTTTATGGCAATATTGATGATTCAAAAATGAGATCGCAATACCCACTGCATCAGCGTTTTTATTGTGAAGGAGTAGATGTTTGGATAACTCATATTGGTGGTTCCCCAGGGAGATACAATCCGGATATCAGGGGGGAAATCAAACAAAACCCACCAAAGCTTTTTATCTGCGGGCATTCTCATATATTAAAAGTGATGCACGATAAAAAAAACGGGGTTTTGTTTATGAATCCCGGTGCAGCAGGAAAACACGGTTTTCACAGAGTGTGCACGATGCTGCGTTTTGTGGTTGATTCCGGAAGTATAAAAGATTTGGAAGTTGTAGAGTTTAAAAGGTAAAAACAAAAAACCCGAAGTTGGCATGCTTCGGGTTTTTTTCACTAATACTACTAAGATTTAAGGTTTAGCGCAATCTGTCAACAGATTTTACGAGATTTTCATCCTTGATGATAGCCCTGTTGGCCATCACTAATAAAACGATAGAAAGAATAGGAAGAAACATCCCAATACCCTTCTCTGAAACCAAAGTTTCTCCAGGTACACTTAGCGACCGATAAACGAAAACTCCTAGTAAAATAAAGTTTGACAAGATGTTTAATCGATTTAAAACAAATTGTCTTTTTCTTTTTTTATATGTAAGGATGGCAATTATTGCCAAAGCAATCGAAATAAAAATCAATGCAAAAAACACGGGTTCATCTCTGGTATATAAAAGATCACCTGTTTCATTTTTCACTTCCGGAAACCATGTAAAGAGTCCGCCCATTATAAGTGCGACTAAAAACATATATAAAGACTGGATGCGTTGAATCATGTTTTTTATCTTGTTTGTGAAGCAAAAATAATGTTTCTTTTTAAAAAAATTCTATCAAAAATTAAAATATTGTTGTATTATTGCATCAGTAATTCACAACCCACTCAATAGCGGTTGTTTATCTTCCAGATAATATCAAATTACCATCTTCAAAATTTTTATTTTAAAAAGTACGATAACTTTATAATTCAATACCATTCATGTTTGAAATTTCAGATTTAAAAGAGCAGAAGCTACCTGAACTACAGGAAATTGCTAAAACTTTAGGTGTTCCAAAATACCGCTCATTAAAAAAATTAGAGCTTGTTTATCAAATTCTCGATTACCAGGCTGCCAATCCTAAAGCTGTTGCGCCACTTGTTAAAGAAGTAAAAGGTGATGACAAAAGCTCTCCTAAACAACAAGACTCTAATGCTCCAAATAAGCAAAGAGATTCTAGAGACAATCGCTCTCAAAACAAAAATCAAAAAAAATCAAAACCAAAACCTGTGAGCTCTAATAAAGAACAAGACCAAAAAAAGGAGCATTCTAACCAGAACACAGCTCAAAAACCTGTTGACAATAAAGAACAGAATAAACCAGCCAGTCAACACAACCAGGATAAAAAACAAAACCCAAAACCACACAACTCAACTGATAAGAGAGAGTCTGGGAAAGGTGATTCTAAAAAAGATATTGGGGATTCTAAACCTGCTCAAAATCAAAAGCACAATAAAAATCAACAAGACCATCAAAGTTCAGGTAATAAGAGCAACAATAATCAAAGCAATCAGAATAACCAAAGCAATCATCAAGGAAATAAAGACAAGCGCAACCGCTATCGTGAGCCAGATTATGAGTTTGATGGAATCATTCAAAGTGAAGGTGTTCTTGACATAATGCAAGATGGTTATGGATTTTTGCGTTCAAGTGATTATAATTATTTATCATCTCCTGACGATATTTATGTTTCACAATCACAAATTCGCCTTTTTGGATTAAAAACCGGTGATACCGTTTTAGGTGAGGTAAGACCTCCAAAAGAAGGTGAAAAATACTTTCCTTTAATCAAGGTGATTCGCATCAATGGTTTAAACCCAAACGTAGTAAGAGATCGTATTGCTTTTGAACACTTAACACCACTTTTCCCACAGGAGAAATTTAAATTAGCTGAAAAACAAAGCACGATTTCTACTCGCATAATGGATTTGTTTTCACCTATTGGGAAAGGGCAACGTGGAATGATCGTTTCACAACCTAAAACAGGTAAAACTGTTTTATTAAAAGAAATTGCCAATGCCATAGCGGCCAATCACCCTGAAGTTTATCAAATGATTTTATTAATTGATGAACGCCCTGAAGAGGTTACTGATATGCAACGAAATGTAAATGGTGAAGTGGTAGCTTCAACATTTGATAAAGAAGCTAATGAACACGTGAGAGTTGCCAATATTGTTTTGGAAAAAGCAAAACGATTGGTTGAATGTGGTCATGATGTTGTTATTCTTTTGGATTCAATTACCCGTTTAGCTCGAGCTTACAATACTGTTCAGCCGGCATCCGGTAAAATATTGAGTGGGGGTGTTGACGCCAATGCACTTCACAAACCAAAACGATTTTTTGGTGCAGCCCGTAATATTGAAAACGGTGGATCATTGAGTATCATTGCAACAGCATTGACTGATACCGGTTCTAAAATGGATGAAGTTATTTTTGAAGAATTCAAAGGTACTGGTAATATGGAACTTCAGTTGGATAGAAAAATCTCTAACCGTAGAATATTCCCGGCAGTGGATTTGAACGCATCAAGCACGCGTCGTGATGATTTATTGTTAGAAGAAAAAACTCTGCAACGTATGTGGGTTATGAGAAAATACCTTGCTGACATGAATCCTGTAGAAGCAATGGAGTTTATTCATGACAGAGTAAAACAAACCAGAAACAATGAAGAATTTCTGATCTCGATGAACGGATAGGAAATCCTAATAATTATAAGTTAAAAAGGTGCTGCATAATTTGTAGCGCCTTTTTTATGTGGCATCAGTTTATGTATCTTCGCAAAAAAAAAATAATAGATGAGTATAGTTTATTTACTTATTGGTTTAACTCTCTTGGTAATAGGTGGTGAGTATTTGGTTCGAGCAGCGGTGGGACTATCATTTAAATTGAAACTTTCAAAAATGGTGATAGGTCTTACAGTGGTTTCATTTGCTACTTCAATGCCTGAATTGATAGTGAGTTTGCAAGCAGCATTAAAAGGCTTTTCTGACATCTCTTTAGGAAACATAATTGGATCCAATATTGCAAATATTGGTTTGGTTTTGGGAGTTACTGCAATAATTTCCCCCATAGTGATTGATAGGGATTTTTATAAATACAACTGGCCTGTAATGATGCTGTTTTCAATTGGGCTCTATTTCTTTTTGGCGAATGACAATGTATTATCACTCACTGAAGGTATTGGCTTTATAATAGCAATGGTGCTTTATTTATTTTTTTTAATAAAACAGTCAAAGAGTAAAAGTAGAGTAGAGGTAGATGAAGTTGTAGCGGGTGACCAACTTAAAGGGATTTCATATATTAAAATAATAATCTGGCTTATTATTGGTGGAGTGGCTTTGTGGGGCGGTTCAGAACTATTAGTTAAAGGAGCTGTAGATTTAGCAACTGCTATGGGTGTTAGCGAACGCGTTATAGCAGTAACAATGATTGCAGTTGGAACAAGTGTTCCTGAGTTAGCTGCATCTGTAATAGCGGCTTTAAAAAAGGAAAAAGCGATTTCTTTTGGTAATTTGATTGGATCAAATGTTTTCAATATAGGTTCTGTTTTGGGGATTACTGCAATTATTCATCCTATTACAGTACAAAGTCAAGAGGTGTTAACCAATGATATTTTTTGGATGTTAGGCTTTGCGCTGGTTCTAATTCCACTTGCATTCTTACCAAAAAAGTTAATATTTAATCGTGCTAAAGGACTTTTCATTTTTGCTTCTTATCTACTATTTATAGGATTGGCACTGTTTAATTAATTTTAATCAACCCCTAATATAACAGGGTGTTTAGTTAAAAATTAATCAATACTTGTATTTACACCCCAAAAAAAATAGGGTGTAGTTGTGTTTTGATTAAAAAAAGTGTAGTTTTGCTCTGTGAAACTACAAAACTCATTCTATGTCTACACTACGGTTCTACGCCATTAAAGAAACTTTAAACAGGAAACCTGTTGTAATTGAAGAAAAGGAAAGACGTTCAAATTTATTTGGAAAAAACGTCTTTAATGAACACGCTATGCGTCAATACCTCACGAAAGAGGCTTATAACGCAGTTATGAATGCTCATGAGTTTGGTGCCAAAATACCAAGAGAATTGGCTGATCATATTTCAACGGGTATGAAAGAGTGGGCTATCTCCAAAGGGGTGACTCATTATACACATTGGTTTCAGCCATTAACAGGTGCTACAGCAGAAAAACACGATGCTTTTTTTGAAACCACTTCCAATGGGTTAGCAATTGAAAAATTTGGCGGAGGCCAGTTAGTTCAACAAGAACCTGATGCATCAAGCTTTCCAAGTGGAGGTATACGAAATACTTTTGAAGCAAGAGGATATACCGCTTGGGATCCTACTTCTCCGGCATTTATTATTGGTACAACACTTTGTATTCCAACAGTTTTTGTATCCTACACGGGTGAGGCTCTTGACTATAAAACCCCATTATTAAGAGCACTTTCTGCTGTAGATGATGCTGCAACTGCTGTAGCAAAGTATTTTGATAAAAGCGTAACTAAAGTTCAAGCAACTTTAGGATGGGAGCAAGAATATTTTTTAATAGATTCAGCGTTGGCCACTTCCAGACCAGATTTAATGATGACCGGCAGAACGTTGTTAGGTCATACTTCAGCGAAAGGACAACAACTTGAGGATCATTATTTTGGTTCAATTCCCTCACGAGTATTAAATTATATGCGTGATATGGAGCGAGAGTGTATGCTTTTAGGCATTCCTGTTAAAACAAGGCACAATGAAGTTGCTCCAAATCAGTTTGAATTGGCACCTATTTTTGAAGAATCCAATTTAGCTGTAGACCATAATTCATTGTTAATGGATGTGATGGGAAAAGTAGCAGAACGTCACAATTTTGTGGTTTTGTTTCACGAAAAGCCTTTTAAAGGGGTTAATGGTAGCGGTAAGCACAACAACTGGTCATTGGCAACAAACACTGGTGTCAACCTTTTAGGCCCCGGAAATACTCCTATGAGCAACCTTCAGTTTCTCACCTTTTTTATAAATACCATTAAAGCTGTAGAAAGTTATGAAGAGTTAATTAGAGCGAGTATAGCAAGCGCGAGTAATGATCACAGGTTAGGGGCTAATGAAGCACCACCTGCTATTATTTCAGTGTTTATCGGTGAACAATTGACCAAGGTGCTTGACAATCTTGAGCATGTGACCAAAGGAAAACTTTCTCCGGAAGAAAAAACAGATTTAAAGTTAAATGTAGTTGGTAAAATTCCTGAGATTCTACTTGATAATACAGATAGAAACAGAACATCTCCCTTTGCCTTTACAGGAAATAAATTTGAATTCAGGGCAGTAGGCTCCAAAGCTAATTGTGCCAATCCAATGACTGTATTAAATACAATTGTTGCCAAACAGCTAGTTGAATTTAAAACAGCAGTGGACACTTTGATAGAGGAAAAGAAAATGAAAAAAGATGATGCAATTTTCAATGTACTGCGGGAATATATTAAAGACTCTAAACGCATCCTTTTTGAAGGAGATGGTTATGGAGAAGCTTGGGAAAAAGAAGCGAAGAAACGAAAATTAAGTAATTATAAAACAACTCCTGAAGCTCTTAAAGCTAAAATATCCAAAAAAGCCATCACTCTTTTTGAAGAAATGAGAATCATGAATAAGGTTGAATCAAAAGCCCGTTATGAAATAGAGGTTGAAGATTACACCAAGCGCATTCAAATAGAAGGAAGGGTTTTGGGCGACATTGCAAGAAATCATGTGATTCCAACAGCAATTAAATACCAAAGCGTTTTGGTAAATAATGTAAAAGGGCTAAAGGAAATATATGGCAATGGCTTTACAAAAATGGCTGAACAACAATTAGAAATCATTGAAGCAATCAGTGAGCATATTGAGAAAATCAATGAAGGTGTAACTGAAATGACAGAAGAGCGAAAAAAAGCCAACAACATGAATGATATTGAAAAAACAGCAAATGCCTATTGTGAAAATGTAAAACCACTTTTTGATGTAATCAGGTATCATTGTGATAAACTGGAATTACTAGTTGACGACGAGCTGTGGCCATTGACAAAATACAGAGAGCTTTTGTTTACTAAATAAATAAAATCCCGTTCCTCTGTGAACGGGATTTTTTAATTGATTATTTTTGTATTTCAATTAATAAAAATGAGCCAGGAAATAAGTAAAAGATATTTGCAAAGGGGTGTTTCTGCCGGAAAAGAAGATGTGCACAACGCTATCAAAAATGTAGATAAAGGACTTTATCCAAAAGCCTTTTGTAAAATAATCCCTGATTATTTAACCAATGATAAAGACTACTGTCTTATTATGCATGCAGACGGAGCCGGAACAAAATCATCCTTGGCTTATATGTATTGGAAAGAAACCGGTGATCTGTCAGTGTGGAAGGGCATTGCCCAGGATGCACTCATTATGAACATTGACGATCTTTTGTGTGTGGGTGCTACAGACAATATTTTACTTTCTTCAACCATTGGGAGAAATAAAAACCTGATTCCGGGTGAAGTTATTTCAGCCATTATTAATGGAACCGAAGAACTGATTGAAGAATTGAAAAGTTTTGGAGTGACCATTCACTCGACAGGAGGTGAAACTGCCGATGTAGGAGATTTAGTGAGAACCATTATTGTAGATTCAACTGTTACGGCCAGAATGAGGCGCAGCGATGTAATTGATAATGCCAACATTCAACCCGGAGATGTCATTGTAGGATTAGCTTCTTTTGGGCAGGCCACTTACGAAAAAGAGTACAACGGTGGTATGGGAAGCAATGGCTTGACCTCTGCACGCCACGACGTTTTTGAAAAATATTTAGCCAAAAAATTCCCTGAAAGTTTTGACGCTTCAGTTCCGGGGGAATTGATCTATTCAGGAAGTAAAAAATTGACTGATAGAGTGGAAGACAGTCAGCTTGATGCCGGAAAGCTGGTACTTTCTCCCACAAGAACCTATGCGCCTGTGATAAAAAAAATTCTTTCAAAATACAATTCTGGAGATATCCATGGGATGGTGCATTGCAGTGGTGGAGCACAAACTAAAATTCTCCATTTTATTGATAAGTTACATATCATCAAAGATAATCTCTTTGATGTACCACCACTTTTTAAACTCATACAACAGGAATCAGGCACAGACTGGAAAGAAATGTATCAGGTTTTCAATATGGGCCATAGAATGGAAATATATTGTAACGAATCTATTGCTGCAAACCTCATTAATATTTCTAAGAGTTTCAATGTTGATGCTCAGATAGTGGGAAGGGTAGAAGCTTCCGCAGAAAAGAAACTTACTATTGAAAGTGAATTGGGTGTATTTGAATACTAAAATTCACGGTTCCAAATGAAACTTTCAAAATCCTTTTTTGTTGCAAACAGTTCGTTGTTACTGTTTGGGGTTTTGTTCACCTTTTCGTCCAGTTTTGGGCAGACTTTTTTCATATCACTTTTTAAGCCACATCTTCAAAATGAATTTGTATTAACTGAAACAGAATTTAGTACGCTGTATGCTGTTGCAACCATAGGTAGTGCTTTTACACTCACCTGGCTTGGGAGGTTTATAGACAGTACAAGATTACCAAAATTTAGTTCACTTGTGATTTTGGGATTGGCAATTGCTTTGTCTGCTTTTGCTCTTAGTTACTCTGCGATTTTTTTATTATTGGCCTTGTATGGTCTGCGATTATTTGGGCAAGGTTTGATGTCACATACATCGATAACGGCAATGGCAAAATTTTTTGATAAAAACAGAGGAAAAGCAATAAGTATTGCCGCCGTGGGGCATCCTATAGCAGAAGCTGTTTTACCAATAACTATAGTTTTATTATTAGGTTTTTTTGATTGGCGAATTGTTATTATATTGTGTGTTTTGTTTGTTGTTTTAACAATTCCATTTTCAAGGTATTTATTGTTTACAAAACGCAATTTTACACGATTGAAAATGTATATACCTTCGTCGATGTCTGTCGATGAAAGAAAAGCTTCACGTCCTGTAAATATTATTAAAACGAGGGCTTTTTGGGCTATTGCACCATTAAATTTCTCTAGTGCTACTATTGGAACTGCATATATATTTTTTCAATTGAAGATTGGTGATTTAAAAGATTGGTCACCGGCATTTATTGCTTTGAGCTTTTCGGGATATGCCATTGGGAATTTTTGTATGGCTTTAGTCTCAGGGTGGTTGACAGATCTATATTCAGCAAGAACCCTTTACCCTTTGTATATTCTTCCATTCATATTAGGATTGTTATTCTTTATTTTTAATGATAGCCAATGGTCCTATGTTGTTTTTATAACTTCAATAGGCGTCACAAACGGATTTGGAGCAACAGTAAAAAACGCTGTTTTAGCAGAGGTATATGGAACAAAAATAGTAGGTTCTGTTCGTAGTTTGTTTATAACGGTAATGGTTTTTGCTACTGCAGTAGGCCCGGTATTATTTGGATTTTATTTAGACCGAGGCATAAATTTTACAACATTAAGTGTCATTTCTTTAGCCTTCTTCATATTGATGATGCTGAATGCATTTCGGGTTTACAGAATTAAATCAGTCTAAAAGTTTATAATGTTTATTATCAACTTTTTATAATAATTTTAGTTTTAATAAAACCAAAGAGTTTCTTTTTTCGTATACAGGTTTATGTAGGAATAATCCTAGTTCTATTGACTAACTAAACTGGAATATGATGCTAAATAACTACTTTACTAACAAATACACCCAACTCATTATTTTAACTTTAATATTGATAGCTGTCAATATGTATGTAATTGCATTCTTGGATATGTCACAAAGCAGAATGATGCGCGTATTATCAGTGTTTTTATTTTTCATTTTTTTCATTTTTTATAAAAATTATTGGAAGGGCTTTGTGTTTCTTGCATTGATTTTATTTATGCTTAGGGATTTGTTTATTATCAATTATGAAATTCCCGCTTACAAAACATCTTCATTTTTATTTACGATTAGTGCATATATTTCACTCATTTATTTTTCTATAAAAAAACTCAAAATCTCTGGTTTTACTCCGGCAATTCTAATTTTTGCAATTTCTTTGATAGGTTTAAATATTTTCAACCTTTATTACCTTTCTGAAATTCTAAACGAAGGACTTGATAATGGTTTTCAGCTAATTCTCTTTTATTTGCAAGGGGGAACTTTGTTAGTGCTTGGCTTTGCGGCTTATCTTTACTATGATAGATATTTTGGAAAAACCCCTTTACATTATTTGTATTTTGTGATTGCCTTTATTTTTTCTGATTTGTGTGGACTTGCAGCATACTTTTATAAAATTGAAGCGGCTTTTTTTCTTGAACGTTTTTTCTATTTAATCGCGCTTTCCCTGTTGGTGAATTTTGCGTTGACCACATCTTCTTCTAAAAATGAAGGTAGATTGCGTATAGAAAAGGAGTCTTATATTTAATACACACTTCACATTTTTAGTCAATTCTTTTATGAATTCACCTTTCAGATGCTTTTCCTTTAGATATTAATTTTAATAGATTAAATTATCTTAAATTTGCTACACTCAAAAAACAGAGGGAATTTATGATAGAAAAACTTCAAATAATTAAACAGCGCTTTGATGAAGTAAGTGATTTAATCATCCAGCCTGATATTATTTCTGATCAAAAAAGATATGTTCAACTAAATAAAGAATATAAAGATTTACGCAAACTGATGGATAAACGCGAAGAATACATTTCGCTGACAAACAGTATTGCTGAAGCTGAAGAAATTATTAACGAAGGCAGCGATGCTGAAATGGTTGAGATGGCAAAAATGGAAATGGATACTGCAAAAGATCGTTTGCCAATACTTGAAGAAGAAATCAAGTTTATGTTGATCCCAAAAGACCCCGAAGACGCTAAAAACGTTGTGATGGAAATAAGAGCTGGCACCGGTGGTGACGAAGCTTCCATTTTTGCAGGTGATTTGTTCAGAATGTACTCCAAGTATATTGAAAGCAAAGGTTGGTCATTCAATGTGATGGATTTTAGTGAAGGAACAAATGGTGGCTATAAAGAAATTCAATTTGAAGTAAATGGTGAAGATGTTTACGGCACATTAAAGTTTGAAGCCGGTGTTCACCGTGTGCAACGTGTCCCGCAAACAGAAACACAGGGTCGTGTTCACACCAGCGCAGCTACCGTAATGGTATTGCCCGAAGCTGAAGAGTTTGACGTGCAAATTGACCCTAAAGATGTAAGAATAGACTTTTTCTGTTCTTCAGGTCCGGGAGGTCAATCGGTTAATACTACTTATTCTGCAGTACGTTTAACACACGTTCCAACGGGTATAGTAGCACAATGTCAGGATGAAAAATCCCAACATAAAAATAAAGATAAAGCATTTAAGGTATTGAGGTCAAGGTTGTATGATATCGAGTTGGCTAAACGCCAGGAAGAAGATGCAGCAAAACGTAACTCACAAGTGAGCAGTGGTGACAGAAGTGCAAAAATCAGAACTTATAACTATCCACAAGGGAGAGTTACTGACCACCGGATTGGTTTGACTTTATATGATTTGGGTAATATAATAAATGGTGATATTCAAAAAATTATTGACGAACTTCAATTAGTAGACAATACTGAAAAACTGAAGGAAAACAGCGACGTATTTTAAGGTTATAGTAAAGCAAATAAAAAAAAACAATAGATTGACACGGGAATTTTTAATAGAACAAATCTGGCAAAAGCAATCCTTTCTATGCATTGGTTTGGATGTTGACATCGATAAAATCCCCAAACATCTTCTTCGATTTGAATATCCTATTTTTGAATTTAACAAAGCCATCATTGATGCTACCCATCAGTATGTTGTTGCTTACAAACCAAATATGGCTTTTTATGAAGCAAACGGTTTAAAAGGCTGGAAATCCCTTGAAAAAACAATTAAATATCTCAATAAAAATTACCCTGAAGTATTTACCATTGCAGATGCCAAGCGTGGCGACATTGGTAATACTTCATCAATGTATGCCAAAGCTTTTCTAAAAGATTTGGATTTTGATTCGATCACCGTGGCTCCTTATATGGGAAAAGACTCGGTAGAACCTTTTTTAAATTTTGAAGATAAATTTACCATACTTCTGGCACTAACATCCAATGAAGGCGCTTTTGATTTTCAAACACTTTCAACTCAAGATTCACCACTTTATAAAAAAGTGCTTGAAACTTCAAAAACATGGAACTATGCTCATCGCTTGATGTATGTGGTGGGAGCCACCAAGGCTGAATATTTTAAAGAAATCAGAAGCATAGTACCAAATAATTTTTTGTTGGTTCCGGGTGTGGGTGCTCAAGGAGGAAGTCTTCAGGAAGTGTGTAAGTATGGGTTGAATAAAGATATTGGTTTGCTGATAAATTCTTCAAGGGGGATTATTTACGCTTCAAGCGAAAGTGATTTTTCTGAAAAAGCTGCAGTTGAAGCTAAAAAACTACAGTTGGAAATGAAGCAAATTCTTGAAAACCATTTTTAAGATTGATGGACTATTTTGATCAACTAAAAAGACCAATTTCCCTCTTAAAAACACCTTCCCGAATAGTATCACTGGTTCCTTCTCAAACAGAATTACTAGTGGATTTAGGACTGGAAGAGAATATTGTGGGAATCACTAAATTTTGTGTGCATCCAATTCATTTGAAAAAACAAAAAACAATTGTGGGGGGCACCAAGCAGGTACATTTTGAAAAAATTAAAGCGCTCTCTCCAGATATCATAATTTGTAATAAAGAAGAAAATACTAAAGAAATGGTTGCTAAACTTGAAACCATTGCTCCGGTCTGGATAAGTGACATCAAGAACATTTCAAATTGCATTGAAATGATTAGTGCTTTTGGAAATATATTTTCAGTAGAAAAAAAAGCGAAAGAAATCAATGAGAATATTCAAAAGAATCTGGTTTCCTTTAAAAACAGTGTTGCAAAAAGCTCAAGTTTGAAAACTGCTTACCTTATTTGGAAAGATCCTTATATGGCTGCAGGAAAAAATACTTTCATTGATGAGTTATTGCAACTCAATAAATTTGAAAATATATTTTCAAGTCGAGATGTGAGGTATCCGGAAATAACTATTGAGGACCTTCATTATGCTGAACTTATTTTGTTGTCAACAGAACCATTTCCGTTTAAGCACATTCATGTCGAACATTTAAAATCAGAATTGGGGAATAAAAAAATACTCCCCGTTGACGGGGAGTATTTTAGTTGGTATGGCTCAAGACTTCTTAAAACGTTTGATTATTTTAAGAAATTACAGTCAAAAATTTGATTAATAATTCTGATCCTGTAACGCAAATACACTTCTTAAAATATCAGTAGTTCTAGATGAAAAATTAGTTCTGATTTCTTTTTCTTCAACTGCAATCATAGTATACACACCCTTTAAAGCTTCCTGGGTCACATAATCTGCCAAATCAGGGTTTACATTGCTTGTTAAAGGAATAGCATTGTATTGCGTAATGATATTATTCCAAATTTGAGTAGCTCCCACTTTATCAAGTGAACTGGAAATTACCGGATTGAACTTTCCATAAAGTTCATGGGTTGTTTTATTAGTGAGGTATTGTGTGGCTGCATCATCTGCACCCATTAAGATCGTTCGAGCATCGTTAAAAGTAATTTGCTTTACGGCAGTAACAAAAATAGGGGTTGCTTCTTTTACTGCATCTTCTGCAGCTCTGTTTAAAACTTTTAAGCCTTCATCCGCCAAATTACCCATACCAATATCTCTTAGGGTTTTGTCAACCTTTTGTAATTCTTGAGGAAGCATTATTTTAACTAGCTCGTTTCTGAAAAAACCATCTGTTTGTGTGAGTTTAGAAACCTGTTTGTCAATGCCATTATCCAATGCCTGACGCAAGCCGGAAGCTATATCTGCATTTGTAATACCACCACCTTCCTGTGGCAAGGTGTTTACCACTTGTTGTAATTCTGCACAAGAAAATAATCCAAAAGCAAGAAATAAGATAAATGATTTTTTCATAGAATAATTTTTCTTGTAAATATAAAAAAAAGCATCCCGATTGAGACCGGGATGCTTTTAAAATAACTATACTAGTATATTAATTATTTTAGAACTTTTACAGTTTGAGTACTGTTACCAATAGTAACTTCTACAAAGTAAATACCAGAGTTATAAGAACTCATGTCTATTGATTTAGAGTTTTCAACTGTTTGAAGTAATTTTCCTGTTACATCAAATACAGAAACTGTATTAACAGCATCAGTCGATTTAATGTTTAATTGGTCAACTACAGGGTTTGGATAAACACTGAAAGATGCATTTTCAAATTCGTTAGCTGAAAGTATTCCATCAACGTACCTGAAACTGTCAATGTAGTAACTGTTTGTTGCTCCTGCAGAATAGTAGTTTACACCACCCAAAGCATTAGCGGCTACTCCACCAGTACCTACAAAAGGCTCACCATCAAGGAATATATCTCCATTGATATAAAGGTTTTGAGTTGAAGCATCAAGATTGATTTCATGCTTTACTTCAAACCATTCCCCTTCAGTGTAAGGAAATGTAGCGCCTGTCTCTGAATAAGTAATCACACCAGGAGCTCCTCCTGTTGTAGTTTCACCAACATAATATTCACCATTCCACTGAGTTCCTGCAATTTCATTATCTTGAATATTCCAATAACCAGTTGAACCAGCATCTACATACATATGAAATTGAATGGTCCAAGTTCCTGAAGCCTGATTTCCTAAGAGGAATATCACATCATCAGTTTGGTTATTTCCAACATACATTGAATTTGGTTCTGATTGAGAAATGTCAATAACGACATTACAATCTGTAACTCCTGCAGCCGGCCACATTTCAATAAATGGTGACTGAGGACTAACAGGTCCAAGACTCATGTCGTCAAAGTTAATGTCATACTGTGCCGTTGCACCAAATGCAATTAAAGCAATTGCTAAAGTGTAAATTTTCTTCATAATAGTTTGTTTTTAAGTTTAATTAATATTCAATGAGCTAAAGTAGTAATACAGGACGACAAATAAAAATTATTTAACAGTAAATCTTGATATATTTATTAATTTCAAAGTACATTTTCATACTGAATACTCTATGTTTTTGTAAATTGCAGCTCTAAAATAGAATCAACACAGTATGGAAAATCAAACTCCTTATAAACCCAAAAATAAAGTTAGAATAGTTACCGCAGCTTCCCTTTTTGATGGCCACGATGCCGCTATCAATATTATGCGTCGCATTATACAGTCAACCGGTGTTGAAGTAATTCATCTTGGTCACGACCGAAGTGTGGAAGAAGTGGTCAATACTGCAATTCAGGAAGATGCCAACGCCATTGCAATGACTTCCTATCAAGGCGGGCACAATGAGTATTTTAAGTATATGTATGATTTGCTTCAGGAAAAAGGCGCTAGCCATATCAAGGTTTTTGGTGGCGGAGGGGGTGTAATCCTTCCAGAAGAAATTAAAGAGTTGATGGATTATGGTATCACGCGCATCTATTCACCTGATGATGGTCGTCAATTAGGACTTCAGGGGATGATCAACGACCTGGTGAAACAAGCTGATTTTCCTGTTGGAGACAAATTGGGTGATGAGTTTGATGAATTGGAGTCAAAAAAACCAACGGCGATTGCACGCATCATCTCATCTGCAGAAAATTTTCCTGAAATAGCAAAGCCTGTATTAGAAGCGATTCATAAAAAAAATAAAAACTCAAAAACTCCGGTGCTGGGTATTACGGGAACCGGTGGTGCCGGAAAGTCATCTTTGGTCGATGAACTAGTGAGACGTTTTTTGATTGATTTTCCTCAAAAAACCATAGGTATAATTTCTGTAGATCCTTCCAAAAGAAAAACAGGTGGTGCACTCTTGGGCGACCGCATACGAATGAATGCTATCAATAACCCAAGAGTATATATGCGCTCATTGGCAACACGCCAGTCTAATTTAGCGCTTTCCAAATATGTAGCTGAAGCCATTGCCATTTTGAAGGCTGCAAAATATGACTTGATCATTTTGGAAACTTCAGGAATTGGGCAAAGTGATACCGAAATCATTGAGCATAGTGATATGTCACTATATGTAATGACCCCGGAGTTTGGAGCTGCTACTCAGCTTGAAAAAATTGATATGCTTGATTTTGCCGATTTGGTTGCTATCAACAAATTTGACAAACGGGGTGCACAGGATGCTTTGCGTGATGTAAAAAAACAATACCAACGCAACCACGGACTTTGGGATGCCAAATCAGAAACGCTACCGGTTTTTGGAACAATCGCTTCACAGTTCAATGACCCGGGAATGAACACACTTTACAAAAAAGTGATGGAAGTTTTAGAAGAAAAAACGGGATCAGACCTCAAAAGCACGTTTGAAATTACAGACGAAATGTCTGAAAAAATATTTGTCATACCTCCGGCACGCACTCGCTACCTTTCAGAAATTGCTGAAAACAACCGTGCTTATGACAAGAAAGCTAACGAACAGGTGGAAGTGGCCCAGCGACTTTACGGAATCTATAAAACATTGGAATCGATTTCAGAAACTAAAATTAGCATTACTTCCGGTGGTCTGGAATTTGAAAAAAACGAAGCTTCCGAAAAAGAATTGAGCAAACTCCTTTTGGCCGAGTTTGATCGCTTGAAAATGGATATGGATCCTTACAACTGGGAAAAGTTAGTCAATTGGGAAGAAGTCCAAAAAAAATACCAGGGACAATACTACAGTTTTAAAGTGCGCGATAAAGAAATCAAGATAGAAACCCATACTGAATCACTTTCACACTTGAAAATTCCAAAAGTGGCTTTACCAAAGTATCAAGCCTGGGGTGATTTATTGAGATGGATGTTACAGGAAAATGTTCCGGGAGAGTTTCCCTATACTTCCGGTTTGTATCCATTTAAACGTCAAGGGGAAGACCCCACACGCATGTTTGCAGGTGAAGGTGGTCCTGAACGCACCAACCGTCGCTTTCATTATGTGAGTCTGGGAATGCCCGCCAAGCGTCTTTCCACAGCTTTTGATAGTGTGACCCTTTACGGAAACGACCCTGATTACAGACCTGATATTTATGGAAAAATTGGTAATGCAGGAGTCTCAATTTGTTGTTTAGACGATGCTAAAAAACTGTATTCTGGTTTTGATTTGAGCCATCCGCTCACATCGGTGAGTATGACCATTAACGGTCCCGCACCGATGCTTTTAGGCTTTTTTATGAATGCCGCCATCGACCAGAATTGTGAGAAATATATCAAGGAAAACGGACTCGAAAAGGAAGTAGAAGCCAAAATCGCAAAAATTTTCAAAGACAAAGGTGTTGAACGCCCCAGATACAATGGAGAATTACCCGCTGGGAATGATGGGCTGGGCCTGATGTTATTAGGTTTAACAGGAGATTTGGTGCTTCCTAAAGAGGTGTATGAAAAAATCAAAGCAGAAACCCTAACACAAGTGAGAGGTACAGTTCAGGCAGATATTTTAAAGGAAGACCAGGCACAAAACACCTGTATTTTTTCTACCGAATTTGCTTTACGTTTAATGGGTGATGTTCAGGAATATTTTATTGAGGAAAAGGTGCGCAATTTCTATTCGGTATCTATTTCGGGATATCATATTGCTGAAGCCGGCGCCAATCCCATTACACAATTGGCTTTAACGCTTTCAAACGGGTTCACTTACGTGGAATACTATTTAAGCAGGGGAATGGACATCAATGATTTTGGACCAAACCTGTCCTTCTTTTTCTCAAACGGTATTGACCCTGAATATGCTGTAATTGGTCGTGTTGCTCGTCGCATTTGGTCAAAGGCTTTAAAAGAAAAATACGGAGCCAATCCACGAGCACAAATGCTGAAATATCATATTCAGACTTCCGGAAGGTCTTTACACGCTCAGGAAATTGACTTCAACGACATCAGAACAACTCTTCAGGCCTTATATGCGATTTACGACAATTGTAACTCTTTGCACACTAACGCCTATGATGAAGCCATCACAACGCCTACGGAAGAATCTGTAAGGAGAGCAATGGCCATTCAGTTGATTATTAATAAAGAACTTGGATTGGCTAAAAATGAAAACCCAATACAAGGCGCTTTTATAATTGAAGAACTGACAGAGCTTGTGGAAGAAGCCGTTCTATTGGAGTTTGATCGCATTACAGAAAGAGGAGGGGTTTTAGGAGCAATGGAAACGATGTATCAGCGCAGTAAAATCCAGGAAGAGAGTTTGTATTATGAAACTTTGAAGCACACCGGTGAATTCCCTATTATTGGTGTGAATACATTTTTAAGTTCTAAAGGGTCCCCAACTATACTTCCTGCCGAAGTGATTCGCGCTACAGAGGAAGAAAAAGAGTTTCAGATTCAGACCTTAAAAAACCTTCATCAAACTTATGAAGACAGAGCTGAAGCTGCTTTAAATAAAGTGAAAGAAGCAGCCATCAAAAATCAGAATATGTTTAAGGAATTGATGGAAGCTACCAAAGTGTGTTCCTTAGGTCAAATCACTACCGCATTATTTGAAGTTGGTGGGCAGTATAGAAGAAATATGTAAAAATATCGCCCTCATCCATAATAGCAGTTAAAGTAAAATGGAAAAAAGACATTCAATACTGAGCATAGTTTATGTTGTTTTGTTAATGCTTGCCATTTCCTGTAATGATATGAAAAAAGAACAGGAAGCAGAAACAGTTTTAGAAACAGACACTACCACAATTGTTGGTGAGGCTTTAATTGATAAAAATGACCCTTCTATTTGGATTTATGATTTTGAATCTGATATTCCTGTAAGAAACAGAAGGGTACAAAAGGGCGTTTTTACTCCAAATCAATGGATTGATTTTTTAAACTCCCAAAATGAAAAAGTTCATTTAGAGTTTTTAAAACATTCAAGAGACACCCTTTTTGTTTCAATTCCGGAAAGTAATTTTTTGACTCAGCAAATGGGTTCAACAGGAGCCGATGGGTATTTATCTGTTGCTACTTTTACACTTACAGAGTCTGAAAATGTAAATTATGTTCAATTTGATTTTGAAGAAGGCGATCACGCCTTTCCCGGAACATATAGCAGGCAATTTTATGTCGACAGAAATAAAGAAAGATTTCAATAATGCACTGGACTCTCCTCATTATCGCCGGACTCTTTGAAGTTGGTTTTGCATTTTGCTTAGGAAAGGCAAAACTGGTAACCGGAACTACACAATTTCTTTGGTTAACCGGTTTTATAATTTGTTTGAGTATAAGTATGTTGCTGCTTTATAAAGCCATTCAGGTAATTCCAATTGGAACAGCTTATGGAGTCTGGACAGGAATTGGTGCGGCTGGTACAGTAATTATTGGACTTTTATTTTTTAAAGAACCTATGTCTTTCTGGAGGTTATTTTTTCTATTTACGTTAATAGCCTCGGTGGTTGGTTTAAAAGTGGTTACAAACTAAAGGGACAAATGCCATTGTCGTTGCATTTTTCTAAAACCTTTCAATTCCTTTCGTAGCAGTGCTATGAATTCCTTTCCGTTTGGAACTGAATGTTCTAAACGTTCACAATTTTTGTAGAGTAACTTAGAAAGACGGGCAACAGAAGCTGCGTGCTTATGCCTTTCTTCAGTATATTTTTTTTGTTCAGCGTTAATTATTTCCGGAATGATTGAACTCGACTTTTGAACGATATCACCAGTATAATAAATTTCAGGATGTTCTTCTCCCTTTTCATTTAAAACGGCCATATCGTGAACTAAAAACTGCGAGAGACTTTTTGATAAGGTGAAAATCTCCAAAGCCTTTTTATACAAAGGTGAATTAGGCAATTTTAAATGAATGTTATAGTTCATATCAGGCGAATTTTTGGGGAGCTCAATTTTATGCAAAGTTATAGAGAAACTAGGTTCTTTTGCTTTTAAAAATAAAATATATAGTATATTTACTTTGTAATAAAAATTAATAGAACTAAAAACTATGGAAATAAAAGTTGACTCTGTGAATTGGGAGATTTTGAAACACTTACAAATAAATGCCCGCATTTCGATGGCAGCGCTCAGTAAGAAAGTTGGGCTTACAGCTCCCGCTGTTGTGGAGCGAATTAAAAAAATGGAAGACATAGGAATTATCAGGGGGTATTATACGCAACTTTCTTATATCAAAACAGGATATCAATTAAAAGCAATTATAACTCTGAAAGTTTTTATGGGAAGATTAAAACCATTTTTGGACAGGGTTTCAGAGTTTAAAGAAGTAATCAATTGTTATCGAATAACCGGTAATGAAAACATTATAATGGAAGTGGTTTTAAAAAATCAAAAACATCTAGAACAATTTATTGACCAACTTATCTCCTATGGCGAAACCAAAACTCACATTGTTTTGTCAAATAAAATTGAGAATGCACCCATTTTGCCACCTAACTAGTTGGGATAAAAAATAATTTAGTAACTTTAATAAAATTCAAATATTTTCTGGAATGATGAGGCAATTACTATTTTGTGGATTACTATTTTTTAATTTTGGTCTAATAGCACAGTCATCAGAAAATGCAATTCAAGAAGTACAGGACTTCCAGAATGAACTAAATGAACATTTTACAAACAGTGAGACTTCAATTTTACTTCCGGAAGATTTAGAGAATTTCACCGGGCTTCAATTTTACCCAATAAACTTAGACTTTAGAGTCAATGCTGAGTTTGTGAGAACCCCCAATGAAGTTCCCTTTCTGATGCCAACCACAACTGATAGACTTCCTGAATATATAAAATATGGAGAATTACATTTTTTATTGGAAGATAATTTAATGGTTTTAAATGTTTATCAAAATTTACATCCCAAAGAAGGCTATGAAGACTATTTATTTTTGCCATTTACCGATTTAACCAGTGGTGCCGGCTCTTATGGTGGAGGTAGATATATTGATCTTTTTATTCCTGAGGGAAATGAAATGATTTTAGATTTCAATAAAGCATACAATCCTTATTGTGCCTACAACGCCGCTTATTCTTGCCCAATTCCACCGGAGGAAAATGATTTAAAAATTAGAATCGAGGCCGGAGTTCGTCATTTTAAAAATAAATAGACTACTTTTTACTTTGCCCACCATAAGCCAGTAAAAACAGCAGCAATCCCAACGATCAAAGTTGCACTGGAATAGATTGCAAATGTTGTGTAGTCCCCGGTTTTTAACAAGTTTGCATTTTCTGAAGCGAATGCAGAAAAAGTAGTAAATCCGCCACAAATACCAACGGTTAGAAAAAGTAAGTTTGTGTTCTCTGTTAGATTGTTTTTTATGGCATACCCCATTATAAATCCTAATAATAGGCTTCCTATTATATTTACTAAAAATGTTCCCAGAGGAATTTGCAATGTTTCGTTATTTAGCAATTTACTTACAAAATATCTTAAAACACTTCCTAAGCCTCCACCTAAAAAGACAAAAACAACTTCTTTCATTATAAATCTATAGTTTCAATGTTTTCTTGCTCAACGGGAATGTAAATATCGGTCTTCCATTTTGCAGGATTGGGCTCCTCTGGTAGGTTTTTTGCATAAACCTCAATTATGCTAAGGTTTTCGTCTTTATTCAAACCTGAATCGTTCAGGTATTTTTCTGCAGCTTCATATGCTTCATCTAAATAAGTGAGTTTTCCTGAGAGAGTAACTTTTACTGCAGATATGCTTGGTAAATAACCTGTAATTGCCGGACTGTTGTCAGGTAATATCACACGGTCAGGTGTAGGTATACCCACCGAAAAAATGGTTGAATTATTCATTTCGTCCCAACTTAAATAGGCCACAAAGGGACTTCCATCAATGGGGATATTGTTTTCATTCATAAAAGATTTTAATTGCGAAATCATGGGAGCTGCTTTAGCACTCACTTCAGTCTGTTTAGAAGCTGTGCTATTGTATAAATAAAAACCACCACTGTGTTGGGTGAGGCCGATAACTTCAATGGAATATTCATTCATTTTGACTTGAAGTACACTATCAAGGTTCTGAAGCGATTCTTGATACATTTCACTAATTGAGGCTTCAATATCAATTTTTTTTACGGCCATATATACCTTTTCTATAAGACTTAATTCACCATTCATACTCCACCTTAGGTTTGTTTTTTTTCCGGTAACATCAGGATCAAAACTCCAAAGGACCTGGTGGCCTTCATCTTCTAAAGAACCGTTAAAAATAATTTTTTGGGTGAGAGAATCATATGGATTGCTGGTGATAGTTTGCATAGCGCCTTTTCCTTCCTTTTCACTTTCCCAGGAGTAAAAGCTACCTTCTCCTTTCGTGTTTTCTGGATAATGTATTTTTAAAGATTCATCCTTCATCCAGGAACCCCAATGTTCCCAATTTTTAAAATCACTTACTTCATTAAAAACAACCTGGACAGGTGCGTCAATTTCAATTTGCTCTTTCACAGAAAACTTGCCGTCCTGGGTTCCAAAATAAAGAGCAGTTCCAATGAAAACAATGAGTAACAAAAAGAATAAGTATTTGAAAAATTTCATATGAAAAAAATTATGGGTTCTAAAAGCTAAGATAACTAATATTACAATGCTAATTTATTACATTTGTGGAAATCAAAAACGAATATAGAATGAAAATACAATTTTTAAGCATTTTTGCTGCGGCAGCCTTTATTTTTGTTGGTTGTAAGGATAATACCCCAGCAGTAGAAACTGAGGAACCAAAAGAGTCGGCTTTTGTTTATAAGATAGATCAATTTGCAGACTTGCAGGTATTGAGATATCAAGTGCCGGGATGGGAAGAATTGTCCTTAAAGGAACAAGAGTTAGTTTATTACTTAACTCAGGCCGGTCTTGCCGGAAGAGACATTATGTGGGATCAAAATTACCGCTACAACCTTGAAATAAGAGAGGCACTCGAAAATATTTACACAACCTATGATGGCGATAAAACTTCTGAAAACTGGAAAAACTTTGAAATTTACCTGAAGAGGATATGGTTCTCCAACGGGATACACCATCATTATTCAACAGACAAGCTTCCTGCAAACTTTCCTGAACAATATTTCACATCCTTGCTTGAGGAAACGGGGACTACTTTAAGTACCGAAGCATTTGATATTATTTTTAATGACGCCGACGCAAAAAAGGTTGACAGAACCAAAGGGGAAGACAATATCGCAAACTCCGCCGTTAACTTTTATGGCCCTGATGTTACCGATGCTGATCTCGAGTCGTTTTATAAGGATGCAAACAAAAACAGGGGAGACCGTCCCATTGAAGCAGGACTCAATTCAAAACTGGTAAAAGAAAATGGTAAACTGGTTGAAAAAGTCTGGAAAAAAGACGGGATGTATGGTGCCGCCATTGAAAAAATGATTTCTTGGCTGGAAAAAGCAAAAAACGTTGCTGAAAATGAAGCACAGGAAAAAGCCTTGGGCTTGCTTATCGATTATTACACCACCGGAAACCTTGAAACCTGGGATGAATATGCAATTGCATGGGTAAATTCAACCGAAGGGAATATTGACTGGATCAACGGCTTCGTGGAAGTTTACAACGACCCGAAAGGATACCGCGGTTCTTATGAAAGTATCGTCCAGATAAAAGATTTTGAAATGTCCAAACAAATGTCTGTGCTATCAGGCGAAGCGCAATGGTTTGAAGACAATGCTCCCATTATGAATGAACACAAAAAAGCAAATGTGGTAGGGATCAGTTACAATACTGTGAATGTTGCCGGTGAAGCCGGTGATGCTTCACCCAGTACACCCATAGGGGTTAACCTTCCAAACAACAACTGGATACGTCAGGAGCACGGTTCAAAATCAGTTTCCTTGGGAAATATTATTGATGCTTATGACAATGCAGGAGGAAAAGGCCGTTTGCAGGAATTTGCACACGATGAAGAAGAAGTACAACGTGCAGAAGAATATGGCCAACTGGCAAGCAAATTACACACCTCACTGCACGAAGTGGTGGGACATGCTTCCGGTCAGCTTAACAAAGGTGTAGGGCAACCCAAAGAAACCCTGAAACAATATGCTTCCACTATGGAAGAAGGAAGGGCAGACCTTGTTGCACTCTATTATATTATGGATCCTAAAATTCAGGAACTGGGCATTACAGACAATTGGGAAGAACTTGGTAAAACTGCTTACGACAGTTACATAAGAAACGGATTGATGACACAGTTGATTCGCATTGACCTTGGTGACGATGTGGAACAAGACCATATGATGAACCGTATGTATGTGAGCAGCATCGCTTATGAGCGAGGTAAGGAAGAGAATGTGATTGAAAAAGTGGAGCGTGATGGCAAGACCTATTACAATATCAACGACTATCAAAAACTACGAGCAATTTTTGGTGATATCCTTAGGGAATTGCAACGTATTAAATCTGAAGGTGACTTTGAAGCTGCTGAAGCTATCGTAACCACCTATGGTAAAAAGATAAACCCGGAAATGCACGAAGAAATTCTGGAGAGAAACAAACAATTTACAGATGCCGCCTACAGTGGTTTTTTAAACCCCGTTATCTCACCGGTAATGGATGATGAAGGAAACATAACAGAATTTAAAATGACCTGGCCTGAAACATTTGAAGAGCAAATGCTTCACTATGCTAAAGACTTTGGTTTTTTAGTAAAGAATTAAACTGAGATAATATTACTTAAAAAAGCTACCTGATTCAGGTGGCTTTTTTTATTTCATCAGAAATTTTATAAGGAATAAAAATAGAATAAAAGAGATAAATCCAACCAAAACCCAAATCACTCCTTTATAATTTTTTTTATGTAACTTTTTATCTTTGTTATAACTATAAATCATTAAAATAATAAAAGCAATGACAAAAATAATTGCAACAATCCATTGACCTGAAGTAAACATAATTGTGTAGTTTTATAAATGTAAAAATACAACCAAAATTTAGAATATGAATCGAAAAATAGAAGCAGTTACAGAATTTCACAACGCTTTTGGATTGGGCATAAAAAACAAACCAACAGCAGATTTGGGCGAAGCCAAAAACTTATTGCGTTATAAGTTAATGCGGGAAGAAAATGAAGAGTATCTTGAAGCAGCCAACAATAATGACCTTGTTGAAGTGGCAGATGCTCTGGGAGATATGTTATACATTTTATGTGGAACCATTATCGAGCACGGAATGCAAGACGTTATAGAGGAAGTGTTTGAAGAAATTCAAAGAAGTAATATGAGTAAGTTAGGAGCTGACGGAAAACCCATTTATAGAGAAGACGGCAAAGTACTCAAAGGCCCCAGCTATTTTACACCTGATATCGAAAAAATACTAAATAAAAAAGCTTAGTTTATACTTTCAGCGTCCAATTAAAAGGATCTTTAGAAATGTTGTATTGAATGTCGAGCAAGCTTTTTTTCATGCGTTTAGCAAAAGAATCTTCCTGAGAAGGTAGTTCAAAAAAGTCATCTTTGTATCCAAATCCTGAAACCGGACTAATCACTGCTGCCGTTCCGGCACCAAATATTTCCTTAAGACTTTTATTTTTAGCGGCTTCAAGGAGTTCTGATACAGTAATTTTTCTTACTTCAGTAGAAATGCCTTCACGCTCGGCCAGTGCCAGGACACTTTTTCGGGTTACTCCATCAAGAATTCTATCGCTTGTGGGTGCAGTTATTAATGTGTCATTAATTCTAAAGAAAACATTCATGGTGCCTGCCTCCTCAAGGTACTGATGTGAGCAATCATCTGTCCAGATAATTTGGTCAAAACCTTTTTCTTTGGCAAGACTTGTTGGGTAAAATTGCGCGCCATAGTTCCCGGCAGCTTTAGCTGCACCAACTCCTCCGTTTGCTGCTCGGCTGTAATTTTCTGCAATTAAAACCTTTACATCACCGGCATAATATGCTTTTACGGGACAAAGTAAAATCATAAATTTATAAGTACCCGAAGGTGCTGCAGAAACTCCCACCTGATCACCAAATACAAATGGACGAATATACAATGTGTTACCATATCCTTTTGGCACCCAATTTTTGTCCATTCGAAGTAAAGTTAATAAACCTTCAAAAAACACATCTCTGGGTAATTCAGGGATAGCAAGCCTTTTTGAAGACTTATTAAATCTTAAAAAATTTTCCTCAGGTCTAAACAACCAAACATCATCTTGTTCATCTCGATAAGCTTTCATTCCTTCAAAAATTGCCTGGCCATAGTGAAATACTCTTGCTCCTGGTGAAATGGTTAGGGGGCCATAGGGTTTTATTACAGGAGTTTGCCATTTTCCGTCAACAAAATCACAAGTCAACATATGGTCTGTAAAGACGTTTCCAAAAGTTAAATTTTCAAAATCAACCTGGTCAAGTCTTGAAGTTTCTGCTTTATTAATTGTTATTGGAAGTGTATTGTTTTCTTGCATTTTGTACTATTTTTTAGGCACCACAAAAGTAGTCATTTTTTTAAGCTTTTAAAATTTAAAAATTTCATAAAATTGCAGTATATTTAAAGTTTATACCAATAACACTATTTAATTTAAAAAAAATGAAAAATTCACTTTTAATTTTAAGCATCTTAATACTGCTGGGAGCTTGTAAAAACAACCCGGAAAATCAGCAAGTAACAGCAGATGAATTAGTAGATGAGATATCTTATGCAACTTTTGGAGAAGCAATTAGCCAAGACGAAGCGATTACAAAAGAAGAAATGGCTGCACTTTTTAACACCTTAAAACCAGGAGATACCGTTGAAGTTAAGTTTACTTCAATTGTTAATGAAGTTTGTCAAAGTAAAGGCTGTTGGATGAAAATTGATTTAGGTGACCAAGAAACTATGGTGCGATTTAAAGATTATGGGTTTTTTATGCCCAAAAACATTTCTGGCGAGGAAGTCACCCTTGAAGGCAAAGCCTATATAGAGCAAATGAGTATTGAAGAACAACGTCATTATGCAGAAGATGCAGATGCCACAGATGAGGAAATTGCAAAAATCACCGAACCCAAGAAAACATTGTCTTTTGAAGCAAAAGGTGTGTTATTAAAGGAGTAATATGTCTAGATTCAGCTTTCTTTTACTTATAATTGCTTGCTGTTCCTGTCAAAACGATAATGAAAAAGCATTACAAAACCCAGGTTCTGATAAAGGTGAAAAGAAATATGATTTATATGAACCTTCAGAAATGGCGCTTCTTATGAATGTTATGTATGACATTCAAAACCAGTTAAAAGGAAGTATTCAAAATGGAGATTCACTTTCCAACTTTCCTGAGGAAATCCTAAAAATTCACACAGCTCAAATGTCTGATTTCAAAGAACGAAATCAGGCATTTGAAGCTTATTCTCATTTATTTGTCGAGAAATTTGAATTAATTTTTGACACTACCTCACAAGTTCCGCTTAAAAAACGATACAACGACGCTGTTAATTTGTGTTTAAATTGTCATCAAACTGAATGTACTGGTCCTATTCCACGAATCAAAAAGCTATTAATAAAATAAACTTTGAATCGAAAAGTGATCATAACAGCAGACGGATCTACTACCATCCACTTGGAAGATTTGGAAGAAAGTTATCACTCAAGACACGGTGCGATTCAGGAAGCAAAACATGTATTTTTAAAAAGCGGATTGCAGCTTTTTTATGAACAAAAGCATATTTCAATATTAGAAATTGGTTTTGGAACTGGACTTAATGCCTTTCTGACTTTGTTAGAAGCTGAAGCGAAAAAACTAGAAATTGAATATGATGGCGTTGAAAAATTTCCGGTAGTATTTGAGGAAATTCAAAAATGTAACTTCGCCAAAGAATTAAATGTTGACAGAGCCCCTTTTGATTTGATGCACAAAATAAGCTGGGAAATCCGAAGTAATATTTCTGCAAACTTTCGATTAAGAAAAAGAAAACAGGACTTTTTTGATATCAATGACATAAACAAGTATGACTTAGTCTATTTTGATGCTTTTGGAGCCAGTGTACAACCTGAACTTTGGACGGAAAGAATTTTTAGTAAAATGTTTATAGCTTTGAAAAATAATGGAGTATTAGTTACTTATTCAGCAAAAGGAAGTGTGAGAAGAGCCTTGCAAAGTGTGGGTTTTCATGTTGAAAAACTACAGGGACCCCCGGGAAAAAGAGAAATGCTAAGAGCTGTTAAAACTTAAAATATATTCTTTAAACTCATTTACAATGAAAGCATTAGTGATTTCAGGTGGCGGAAGTAAAGGAGCCTATGCAGGTGGAGTAGCACATCACCTCATTAAAAATCAACATAAAGAATATAATCTTTTTATTGGTACATCAACCGGTAGTTTGTTGTTGCCACATTTGGCTTTGGGAAGAGTTGAAAAACTAAAATCAATTTATACCAATGTAACTCCCAAAGATATTTTTAATATCAATCCATTCATTATAAAGAAAAAAGGAAACAGAGAGTATGTGGCCATTAAACACTGGAATGTTTTGTGGCAAATTTTACGAAACAAACGCACTTTTGGTGAAAGTAGAAATCTTAGAAGAAACATTGAGCGAAATTTTACAAGAGAAGAGTTTCAAACATTAAAAAACTCAGATAAAGAAGTTGTAGTCACTGTTTCAAACCTCACAAAAAACAAAGTGGAATATAAATCACTTAAAAGCTGTACCTATGAAGATTTTTGTGATTGGATGTGGATCAGTGCCAATTATATTCCTTTTATGTCACTTGTTACCAAAGACAATTGTGAATATGCAGATGGCGGTTTTGGTGCAGTATCTCCCATACGGGAAGCAATTAGAAAAGGAGCAAAAGAGGTTGATTCAATTATTCTTGAGGCCGAAAATATGGAGCATAACATTGTTTTAGGTAAAAATCCATTTTCGCTTATGGTTAATTTATTTGGTTTTGTAGTCGACCAAATTGAATATCACAATATTGCAGAAGGAAAATTAGCTGCTTTGGCAAGAAATGTAGAGCTAAATCTTTACTACACTCCAACAAAACTAACCGAAAATTCACTCATCTTTGATAAAAAACTGATGTCAAGCTGGTGGCAAAGAGGTTTTGATGCAGCTGCAAACAGAATTGCTTCAAGTAAAGTTAACTACATTTCTTAGTCGTTTACATCAATTCAGCAACCTCCTGTTTAAGATACAATAAAGCTTTTTGTGATGGTGAAATTTCATCCATAAAATGCTGTATGATGGTCTCTCTTAATTTAGTAGCACTATCTACCTTTTCATTCATAGCGGTTTTTCTGACGATTTGAATTGTGGCATTTTTGGCTGCATTGATCATATTCCAGCAATCACTTGTTATATATATTTGTTGAGCAATATTGTGTTCAAACTCTTGTTCAATATTCTGTATGATTAATTTTTCATAAGCATCAACATCCTCAGAGTGTGGAGCAATTCTCACAAGCAATTTGTTGGGAGCAACACGTTCAAGGAATAGTGTAAAACGTTCATAAGCTTGTAATCTTAATGGCAACATCTCCTTTTGTGATTCTTTTTGTAAAAGATACCTTCTTCGCCCTTCTTCATTGCTTGTGTGTCCTTTAAAGAAATAATATGCCACAATTCCTACAACAATAGCAGGAAGTAAATAGGCAAAATAATTTAATACTAAACTGAAGTCTTCCATAATTTATTTTTGAGGTACGAAAATAGGCAATTTTACATTAATGAAGCAATAGTTCAATTTGATTATAACACTTATTTACCTCCTAAATAAGGACAGTTTTTCAAGTTTTCCATTCCACTAAAAGGCACGGCATCTTTTTGATATTGATAAGCCAATCTGATATTTTGTGAAATACTGATATCATCTGCATTTACTTCTATATCATCCATTGTAAACTGGCAAGGATGTTCATATCCTGTTGCATGAGTGATTTCTATCAATTCTTTTTTAAAGGTATTAAAATATTGAGCATTCATATCAGATTTTAATGGAACGTGAATGCCGTTTTGCAACCACTTGCTTTGGGTGGCAACTCCACTGGGACATCTGTTTGTGTGGCATAATTGCGCTTGAATACATCCTATACTCATCATTGCCTCTCGAGCCACATTTATCACATCCACACCCATCCCAAATGCCATTGCAGCCATTGCTGGAAATCCAAGTTTTCCGCTTCCAATAAATACAATACGATCAGTGAGTTTTCTTCTTTGAAATACTTTATAGAGGTCTGAAAAGCCATATACAAAAGGAAGAGACACATGATCTGCAAAACTTGGAGGTGCAGCGCCAGTTCCGCCTTCACCGCCATCTACAGTAATAAAATCAGGTCCTTTTCCGGTTTGAACCATAATATTTGCCAATTCTTCCCATTGATTTAGCTTTCCAATGGCTGCTTTTATGCCCACTGGGAGTCCTGTTTTTTCGGCAATTTCTTCGATAAATTTCATTAACTCAGGAATGGTATTGAATGCCGAGTGGTTGGGAGGTGAAAGCACATCTTTTCCCACTTGCACTCCTCTTATTCTGGCAATTTCTGGTGAAATTTTAGCTCCCGGTAAAACACCCCCTTTGCCGGGTTTGGCTCCCTGGGAAAGCTTAATCTCAATGGCTTTTATAAATGGATTTTTATTGACAAGTTTGACCAGTTTTTCCATTGAAAAATTTCCTTGTTCATTTCTAACTCCAAAATATCCGGTGCCAAAGTGAAATATGACATCGGCTCCGTGACAGTGATAGGGTGACAACCCTCCTTCACCTGTGTTGTGATAAGCGCCGGCCTTTTTGCAGCCTATGTTGAGTGACTCTATGGCTTTCGCTGATAGCGCACCAAAACTCATTGCAGATACATTGATAATCGAAGCAGGCCTGTAAGGTTTTTGTCTTTTGTTGTAAAGCCCCATTACCTTGGCACAGGGAATAAAGGAAGGGTTTTCGATATTTGGATGATTCTTTTCAAGTTTGTAAGGAATCATTGCATTATTGATAAAAATATGTTGATGGTCATAAATATTTGAATCTGTACCAAAACCTTTATAATTGTTTTCTCTTCTGGAAGATTTGTATATCCAATCACGTTCTATTCGGTTAAATGGTTTTTCTTCTCTGTTGTTGGCCACCAGATATTGCCTTAATTCAGGACCAATGCCAATCAAAAAATAGCGCAAATGCCCCACTAACGGAAAGTTGTGCAAAACAGAATATCGCTTTTGAATAAAGACATCCCGAATAAAAACAATGAATAATAAAAATAAAATCCAACCCCACCAGGGAATTGATTTTAAAGTATCAAAAACTACTTCCATAAATTACTTTACATTTAAATAATCAATTGTAAGCTGGGACAAGGATTTTACCCCAATAACATACCGGAATCGTCTATCATAAAATCGGGAGTGTGATGTGGGTATGGAGTTGTATTACCAGGAGTCATTCCTCCAAGAAAAAAATAAAGCCCCGGTACTTCCTTTTGAAAGAATGAAAAGTCTTCTGCTCCCGTAATTGCATCTATAAGCACCACATTTTCATTGCCGGCAATATTTTTTAAAGTTGGCAGCATTTTAGTAGTTAATTCAGGGTCGTTATAAGTGATTGGGTAATTATAATCGTGAAAAGAAAGAGTGGCTTCACCACCATAGGCTTTTGCAATCGCAGTAACCATTTCATCCATGCGTTTCATCACTTTTTCTCGCATTTCGTGATCGAGAGTTCTTAATGTTCCAAGCATTTCAGCACTTTCAGGAATAATGTTTTGGCGTGTTCCCGCTGAAATTTTTCCAATCGTGATGACTACCGCTTCTTTTGTAAGCTCCGATTCGCGGCTAACAATGGTTTGCAGTCCGTCAATAATTTTTGCAGAAATTAAAATTGGATCCACACTGGTCCAAGGTGTGGAACCATGTGAACCTTTTCCATTTACTACAATGGTATATGAATCTGCTGCTGCCATTATACCACCCGGGCGATAGGCAATAGATCCCACGGGTAATTGTGAACTAATATGTAAACCAAATATGGCGTCAACATCAGGATTGCTTAACACTCCTTCTTCCACCATCATTTTAGCACCTCCATTTTCTCCTGGAGGTGGTCTTTCTTCAGCTGGTTGAAAAATAAATTTTACAGTTCCGTTTAAAAGGTGTTTGTGTTTGGTTAATATTTCTGCCACACCCATTAAAATCGCAGCATGTGTGTCATGTCCACAGGCATGCATCACTCCGGTTTCAGATCCTAGAAAGGTAGTTGTTACTTCACTTTTGAAAGGCAAATTGTTGCGTTCAGTTACCGGCAATGCATCTATATCGGCTCTGAGAGCTACTACTTTGCCGGGCTGATTACCTTTCAGAATACCCACAACTCCTGAATGAGCAATTCCGGTTTGGACATCAAGACCTAAAGTTTTAAGGTGTTCAGCAATTTTTTCAGCGGTTTTAAATTCTCGGTTTGACAATTCTGGAAACTGATGAAAATGGTGACGCCAATCAATCACCTTTTGTTCAATGGCTTCAACGTCTTTTAGTAATTGAGCGTCCATTTGAGCAATAATCTGAAGAGAATAAAGTAATGATAGGAAAATGAAAATTGACCGCATAGGCTTTTATTTTTAAATTTATTTTCTAAAGGTATTAATTTTTGAGTAATCAAAAATCTTGTTAGTAATTATTGCACAATGAATGTGTTTTTTACCTCTTGAATTCTTATTTTCACCTTTTTAAAAATTGAAATTTGCAAGATTATTTAAATCAATTAAATGAAGCTCAGTTAGCTCCTGTATTACAGAAGGATGGGGCTATGATTGTCATTGCGGGTGCGGGTTCAGGTAAGACGAGAGTGCTAACCTATCGCATAGCTTATTTGATGGAGAAGGGGGTAGATGCTTTTAGTATTTTGGCACTTACTTTTACCAACAAAGCAGCCCGCGAAATGAAAAAAAGAATTGCAGAAATTGTGGGTGCCAGCGAAGCCAAAAATTTGTGGATGGGAACATTTCACTCTGTGTTTGCTAAAATTTTGAGAATTGAAGCTGAACGGCTAGGTTATCCATCCAATTTTACAATTTATGATACACAGGATTCACAAAGTGTGATCAGGGCGATTATTAAAGAAATGAATTTAGATAAGGATGTGTACAAATACAAGCAAGTTTATTCCCGCATTTCTTCTTATAAAAACAGCTTGATAACAGTCAAGGCATATTTTAATAATCCCGAGTTGATGGAAGCCGATGCGATGGCAAAAATGCCCAGACTGGGAGATATTTATAAAGCTTATGTGGCCAGATGTTTTAAAGCAGGAGCCATGGATTTTGATGATTTACTTTTAAAAACCAATGAATTACTTACCCGGTTTCCGGAGGTTTTGGCAAAATATCAAAATCGGTTCCGCTATATTTTGGTGGATGAGTATCAAGATACCAATCACAGTCAGTATTTGATTGTAAGAGCACTTTCAGACCGGTTTCAGAATATTTGTGTGGTGGGTGATGATGCACAAAGTATTTATGCTTTTCGCGGAGCAAACATCAATAATATTTTAAATTTTCAACGCGATTATGATGATGTAAAAGTGTATAGACTGGAACAAAATTACCGCTCTACCAAAAACATAGTGGAAGCGGCCAATTCTATCATTGATAAAAACAAGACCAAACTCGAAAAAATAGTTTGGACAGAAAATGAACCCGGCAATAAGATTATTGTAAACCGTTCAATGACAGATGGTGACGAAGGCAGGTTTGTAGCGAGTTCTATTTTTGAAAATAAAATGAACAATCAGCTCAAGAATGGCGACTTTGCAATTCTATACCGCACCAACGCACAATCAAGAGCGATGGAGGATGCACTCAGAAAAAAAGACATTCCCTACAGAATTTATGGTGGTTTAAGTTTTTATCAACGCAAAGAAATTAAGGATGTAATCGCCTATTTACGGCTGATATTAAATCCAAAAGACGAAGAAGCCTTAAAACGTGTAGTCAATTATCCTGCAAGAGGTATTGGTAACACCACGATTGAAAAACTAATTGTTGCAGCCAATCATTACAACCGATCCATTTTTGAGGTAATGGAGCACCTTGATAAAATTGATTTAAAAATCAATAGTGGGACTAAAGGAAAACTTCAGGACTTTGTAACAACAATAAAAAGCTTTCAAGTGCTGAATGAAAGTTACAATGCTTTTGAAATTGCTGAGCACGTGGTTAAAAAAACCGGATTGCTTCAAGAGCTTAAAAAAGATGCCACCCCTGAAGGAATTGCACGAATTGAAAATATTGAGGAATTATTAAATGGTTTGAGAGATTTTGTTGAGGAACAAAAAGAACTTGCCGAAAGTTCAGGTTCTTTGTCTGAATTTCTTGAAGACGTTGCCCTTGCTACCGATCTTGATAACGAAAAAGGAGATGATGATCGCGTGGCCTTAATGACGATTCACTTAGCAAAAGGGCTTGAATTTCCCTATGTATATGTTGTAGGTTTGGAAGAAGATCTTTTTCCAAGCGGGATGAGTATGAATACCAGAGAAGAGCTAGAGGAAGAGCGCAGACTCTTTTATGTTGCTTTAACAAGAGCCGAGAAACAAGCTTACCTAACCTATGCGCAAACAAGATATCGATGGGGAAAATTAATTGATGCGGAACCCAGTAGGTTTCTGGAAGAAATTGACGAGAACTTTTTAGAATACCTTACTCCGGTTACTGAAAACAGATACAAACCATTGATTGATGCAGACATATTTGATGAAGTAGATAAAAGTAATCTCAGATTAAGAAAACCAACCAAAGGCACACCGCCTCGGGGACCTTCTGAAGAACAATTAAAAAAATTACGTCGCTTGCGGCCTGTAAATGCTTCAGGCAAAGAAAAAGTTGAAGTTGATAGCAATCTCAAAATAGGAACTCTCGTTGAGCACATGCGTTTTGGAAAAGGAAAGATTGTGAATATAGAAGGGGTTGGAGCCGATAAAAAAGCTGAAATTAATTTTGAAAATGGTGGGCTAAAAAAACTTTTGTTAAGATTTGCAAAATTGAATATTTTAGAAAACTAAACTTTCCAATATGAGTGTTACAAACATAATTATAATGCTCTTGTCTATCTTCAGCATAATACTACTTTCTTCACTTTTTTTTATACCATCAGATTCTGAAATATACAGATTGATAGAGTATTTTGATTTTATTCTTTGTTTAATATTTCTCTATGACTTTGCAAGCCAGTTTATAAATGCAAAAAATAAATGGATATATTTTTACACAGTTGGTTGGTTAGATTTGCTTTCTTCAATTCCTCTAGTATCAGAGTTTCGGTTTATAAGGGCTTTTAGAGTCTTTAGAATATTTAGAATTATAAAATCGTTTAAATTATTATTTGAATTTGTTCTTAAAAACAAGTCAGCTTCTCTTTATGGTTTTGTGGTGTTTAGTGCATTCACTATTTTGGTCTTGTCAACTACAGCAGTACTTTATGTTGAAAAAGATGTCGGAAATATTAAAACTGCAGAGGATGCCTTATGGTGGAGTTTCGTCACAATCACAACAGTAGGTTATGGTGACTTTTATCCTGTAACGAACATAGGAAAGTTCATAACTTTTATTCTTATTGTATGTGGCATTGCCTCTTTTGGCACAGCGATATCTTATATAAATGAAAAAGCTTCCAGTTTTAAAAATTAATCAATAGACAAGTGAGTCAACATAAATTCTTCAAGTTTACTCTGTAAATCCTGAATATCAGTAGTGCTCCAATCATCACCATGACCTCCGTCATAAACAGTAAATGAATAATTGATTCCGTTCGTATTTAGAGCATTTTCTAATGCAAAACCATTACTTATTGGTACAATTGGGTCCAGGTTGCCGTAAAATAAAATTGTGGGAGAAGTACTTTCTGAAATCTGATAAACAGGGCTTAAAACTTCAGGTAAATTACTTCCCTGAGGGTAAGCATTTGTGTCTGTTAAAACTTGAAGTGCTATTTCAAAATTGGGGTTGTTTGCATAAAATGGATCAGTAAAATCTGAAGGGCCAACAATGTCAGCAACAAACTTCACTTGGTCGGTTTGGTCATAAACAGAATCATACATTAAAGAAATATGTGCACCGGCACTTGTTCCAATCAGTCCAAACTGTGGTTGAATTTGCAATTCATTTTGTTGTTCAGTGAGTTGTGAAAGCACATTTCCCAGATCCAAAAATTGATTTGGAAAGGCGGGGACACTAATTTCAGCTAGAACATAATTAATGTTAGCTACTGCATAGTCAGGGTGGTTTGCTTGGAGAAAGTTTACAATTTCTATCATATCACTTTTATCACCTGAGGTCCATCCACCTCCATGAACAAGGACTATAACTTTAGTGTTTTCCTGGGTTCTACCTTCGGGTAAATATAAGTCATATACCTGGCTTGGGTGTTCTCCATAGGATACATTCATCCTTATTTCAGCTTCCAGAACTTCATCAGGGTTTGTGGTGCCTTCGTCATCTGAACTACAAGCAACATTGAATAATAATAAAGGTATTGAAACGAATAGTAACAGTAAGTGTCTTTTCATCAGTATTTTATTAATTTGAATTTGAATTTTATTTTAAAACTTAATATATTAATTTATTGAACGTATAATAATAACTTTTATGTTATTTTGTAAAAATAATAATTTAAAAAGGTTGAGTTATGGCAAAACTTATAAAACTTTATGAAGAGAATCCAAATGAGAAACAAATTCAGGAGGTAGTAAAAGTATTGCGTGACGGCGGAATTATTATTTATCCCACAGATACTGTTTATGGTTTGGGTTGTGATATTAACAACAATCGCGCATTGGAAAGAATTGCACAAATCAGAGGAGTAAAACTCGAAAAAGCAAACTTTTCGTTTGTTTGTGAAAGCTTGAGCGATGTTTCAGGGTATGTAAAACAAATGGATACTTCTGTATTTAAAATGTTGAAGAGAGCATTACCTGGCCCATATACTTTTATTTTGGAAGGAAACAATAATTTACCATCGGTGTTTAAGAAGAAAAAAACAGTTGGATTACGAGTGCCAGACAATAATATTGCCAGAGCCATAGTGAGGGAGTTGGGAAGTCCCATAATTTCAACATCAATTCGCGATGAAGATGAGGTTATTGAGTATACAACAGATCCTGAATTAATTTATGAAAAGTGGGAAAAACTGGTTGATGTGATTATTGATGGAGGCTATGGAGGTAATATTGCTTCAACAGTTATTGACCTGACTCAGGGAGAGCCGGTACTTGTCAGAGAGGGGAAAGGCTCATTAGAAATATAAAAAAAAGCCCGGTAATGCCGGGCTTTAAATTTTATACGAATCAGATTAGTTGATTTCAGGGTCTTTTAAACCTTCTTCAATCATTTCGTAAAACTGATCAAGTTTAGGTAATACCACAATTCTGGTTCTTCTATTTTTAGATTTTCCTTCGGCAGTTGAATTGCTTGCTACAGGCACATATTCTCCTCTTCCTCCTGCGGTCATTCTTGCTGGATCAACACCAAAGTCTTTTTGTAGCATTCTCACTACTGCAGTAGCTCTAAGTACACTCAAATCCCAGTTGTCTTTTATTGCAGGACGACTTATTGGGTCTGTATCAGTATGTCCTTCAACCAAAAATTCAAAGTCAGGTTTGCTCTTTACTACTTGTGCTACTTTTCCAAGAACTTCTTTTGCTCTGTTTGTTATGTTATAGCTTCCGCTAGAAAACAATAACTTATCAGAAATATTTACATAAACCACACCCTTTTCAACACTTATTTCAATGTCTTCATCATCCAAATTGCCGATAGCTCCTTTCAAACTTTGAACCAGCGCAAGGTTTACAGAGTCTCTACGGGTAACAGCATCATTAAGTTTTCTAATAGTTAAGTCTTTTTCTTGCAAACTTTCAAGAGAACGTTCTAAGTTTTCAGCTCCTTTTTTAGTTAAATCTGTAAAATCACCAATGCTTCTAATCAGGTCTTTGTTAGTTGCATTTAAAGATGCTACTTGACTTTCTAAAGAATTTGCTTTTGCTTGAAGTGATGCTCTTTCTTCCAAACAAGAATTTAACTTAACCGTGGTAGTGTTAAGCATATCCTGGGTGTTTTTGTGTTGTTCTTCTAACTCAGCATATTTTTTCTGAGATACACACGATGAAAACAGTAGCGCAACGACACTACCTAATACGATTATTTTTTTCATAATTTTTGGTTTTATTTTTTAGTTAAATTGAATATCAAAATTATCAAATATTGAGCCATTTTTTTAACAGTTAACAATTATTTAGGCTTCTTTTATTTTATTGAGTCAAAGGATTTAAGCTGCTTAACAAAATACAAAAAAATTATTGATTTTGATTGATAATAGATGGGATAATTTGTAGTATTATTTCTCTTCTTGATAATTTTTTTAAAATGTATGTAGAAAGAAAAGTGTGCTTTTAAAATAGCAGTAAAATGTAAAAACTTGAAACTGATTAAAAAGTGAATTCCGGCAATACAATCTAAAATCATTCTAATTAATATTACTTGAAAAACTGATTTTTGAGGAGCGTTTTTCAATAAATTAAAAAGTGAGTTTCTAAAGTTTAAAAATGTTTTCTTTGGGTTTGTATTTTTTAAGGTAGCACCACCCAGATGATAAACTTTAGATGTACTAATATATTTTGACTCCAAACCTAAATTAAAAAACCTCCAGCACAAGTCAATTTCTTCCTGATGAGCAAAATAGTCTTCATCAAACCCACCAGCCTTATGAAAGTATTCTTTTCTCACAAACAAACAGGCACCACTGGCCCAAAAAATCGTTCTTGAATCGTTGTATTGGCCATTGTCTTTTTCAATGGTGTTGAAAATCCTTCCACGACAGTAAGGGTAGGCATACTTGTCAATAAATCCGCCTGCAGCTCCGGCATATTCAAAATGGGATTTATTTTTAAAATCTAAAATTTTTGGTTGGGCAGCCGCCAGATTTTGATTTTTCAAAAATTCATCTTTCAACGGATTGAGCCAGTTTTCAGTAACTTTTACATCAGAATTTAGAAGGACAAACAAATCGGCCTCTACTTTTTTCAATCCTTCATTATACCCTTTTGCATAGCCAAAGTTGGAAGAGTTTTGAATGAGCTTAATTTCAGGATAGTATTCTTTTAAAAATTGAACAGAAGTATCGGTTGAGGCATTGTCAATTACATATAGTTTTGCATCCTTTTTAGAATGCAGCACAACACTTGGTAAAAACTGCTCAAGCAATTTTTGACCATTCCAGTTTAATATGACAACTGCTGTTTTCAAGAATGTAAAGGTAAATCTTTTAAGAAAACATACTGCTGGTTTTCATAATCGAGTTGGCAATAATAATGTTGTAAGCCGTTTGTTACCATTAAATAAGAAGCATTTAAACTCAAGTTATAACGAGCAACCTGATCAAAAGTGTTTTGAGAAATTTTTACAGCAGGTGCTTTACATTCAATGATGATGTGTATGCTTCCGTCTTTATTAAAAACTACTACATCATATCTTTTTTTGGTGGCATTTAAAATAAGTTCTTTTTCAACATTGATATGGCTTTTGGGATACTTTTTTTCCTGAATTAAAAACTGAACCACATGCTGACGTACCCATTCTTCAGGTGTGAGGATCACAAACTTTTTACGGATTTCATCAAAGATGGAAATTTTATTTTCGCTACTTTTGAAGCGAAAGCTATAGGCCGGAAAATGGAGTTGTTGCATACCACAAAAATGATAATTTTTTTTCAATGGAAGAAGTAAAACGCATTGTAAACAATATTAAAAACGGAAATATTCAACCTGTTTATCTTTTAACAGGTGATGAACCCTATTTTATAGACTTTGTTTCAGATTATATTGAAAAAAATGTACTTACAGAAGACGAGAAAGCTTTCAATCAAACGGTGCTTTATGGACGTGATGTGACTGTAGATGATATTGTAAGCAATGCAAAACGCTACCCAATGATGGCAGAGCGACAAGTGATTATCGTTAAAGAAGCTCAGGAACTTTCCAGAACAATTGAAAATCTTGCACCATACTGTACAAACCCCCAACCAACAACGGTTTTAGTAATTTGTTATAAATACAAAAAAATTGATAAACGAAAGGCCCTTTACAAAGCAATTAAAAAGAATGGTGGCATCGTTGAAGAAAAAAAGCTATATGAAAATCAGGTTGGAAACTGGATTACTAAATTATTAAGTTCCAAAGGGTATTCAATTTCAATCAAAGCTTCTCTGATGTTGGTTGAGTTTTTAGGAAATGATTTGGGTAGAATTTCAAATGAAATAGATAAACTCACGCAAATTGTAAAGCCTGAGCAACAAATCACTCCTGAAATCATTGAATTAAACATCGGTATCAGTAAAGACTTTAATAACTTTGAATTGCAAAATGCCATTGGAAATAAAGACATTCAAAAAGCATTTCAAATTATAAATTACTTTGCACAAAACCCAAAGGACAATCCTTTGGTGATGACGGTTGCGCTTTTGTATTCTTATTTCTCCAAAGTTTTAAAATACCATGCTCTGGCTTCAAAAAATAATGCTTCGAAAGAAATGGGAATCAACCCCTATTTTGTAAAAGATTATCAACTGGCAGCAAAAAACTACCCGATGAAAAAAGTAAGTGCGATTTTGGCGAAATTAAGAGATACAGATATGAAAAGTAAAGGAGTGGGGGCAGCAAATGTTTCCGATGGCGATTTGTTAAAAGAATTGTTGACAGTGATTTTTGCCTGATGTTTTATTGTTCTAATTTTACAATTCAAACTTAATCTATGGCTACATTTAAATCCTGGCTCAATGCAGCGCGATTGCGCACACTTCCCTTATCATTTTCCGGAATTATTGTGGGTTCTGCAATGGCACTAAATGATGGAGAATTCAATAGTACCATTTTTATCTTAGCACTGCTTACCACATTGGGGTTTCAGGTCCTTTCAAATTTTGCCAATGATTATGGCGATGGAGTAAAAGGAACCGATAATGATGAACGAGTAGGGCCTAAGAGAGCTTTACAAAGCGGTTTACTGTCTGAGAAAGAATTAAAAACGGGAATGCTCATCACTATTGTTTTTTCACTCATAGTGGCCATTGCTTTAATTTATGTCGCTTTTGGATTTGAAAATATGGGTTATTTTTGGCTCTTCTTTTTACTCGGTATTGCTTCTATAGTGGCTGCTGTAAAATATACCGTCGGAAAATCTGCTTATGGATACAAAGCGATGGGCGATGTGTTTGTTTTTTTATTTTTCGGATTGCTCTCTGTAGTGGGTAGTTACTTTTTATATACTCAAACAATTTCACTATTGATTTTTCTACCCGCCATCGCGATTGGGTTTTTAAGTAGTGCGGTATTAAATCTTAACAATATGCGCGATCTCATCACAGATAAGAATGTTAATAAAATTACAATTCCGGTTCTTTTAGGAGCCAAAAAAGCAAAGAAATACCATGCGTTTTTGCTCATTGGAGCCTATGCTGCTGCATTTTTATACTACTATTTTAGTGATGTCCCTTGGTGGCATTACTTACCACTCATTGCATTCATCCCCCTTTTGGACCATTATGCAAAAGTGAAACAAAATCAAACACCTTCTCTATTAGACCCTGAACTAAAAAAAGTGGCCCTTACTACCTTTTTATTTGCGATTCTATTTTTTGTATTCAACCTTTTTTAAAGTTATTTTTAGATTTCTGAAGACTGATTTTAGTATATTTAAGTCTAAATAAACACATAATTATGAAAATTACATTTTACGGACAAAACAGCTTTGCACTGGAGATTAAAGGAAAACATATCATTATCGACCCTTTTATAAGTGGCAATCCTTTGGTGGACGGAAAAATAGATATAAACCAGTTAAAGGCAGATTATATTTTATTGACGCACGCTCATCAGGACCATACACTCGATGCAGAAGCCATCGCCAAGAATACAGGAGCCACAATTGTTAGTAATTATGAAATTGCCAACCACTATGAGGCAAAAGGAATTACCGTTCACCCTATGAATCATGGCGGAAACTGGGAATTTGATTTCGGAAAAGTAAAATATGTAAATGCTATCCACACAAGTTCTTTTCCAGACGGCAGTTATGGTGGGCAACCGGGTGGTTTTGTCATTGAAGGCGAACACAAAAATATTTACATTGCCGGTGATACAGCTTTAACAATGGATATGAAACTCATCCCTTTGCAAACAAACCTTGATGTGGCTATTTTACCCATTGGTGATAATTTTACAATGGGAATTGATGATGCAATTATTGCGTCAAACTTCATTGAATGTGATAAGATTATTGGATGTCATTATGATACTTTTGGGTATATAGAAATTGATCACGAAGAAGCCAAGCGAAAATTTTATGATGCCGGAAAAGATTTGATGTTGTTTGAAATTGGCGAGAGTATCGAACTGTAGCAAACTAAAATCAATTGTAGGTTTACATCTCACTAAATGATAGCAAAATACAAAAAACACATTCTCAATTTTAAACATCCCGGCGGTACTTCACGCGGAGTTTTAAAGACTAAAGAAACCTGGTTTTTAATCATCAATGACGGTGGAAAAGTTGGATATGGCGAATGTGGAATCCTTCGAAAACTTAGTGCAGATGACCGACCGGACTATGAAGAAAAACTTAAGTGGGTTTGTGAAAACATTCATCTGGGACAAGAAGCACTTTATGATGCATTAACTGAGTTTCCATCAATTCAAACAGGAGTAGAAACAGCATTCCTTTCGCTTGAAGCGAAACAACCTTTTGAATTATTTCCTTCAGAATTTTCAAGAGGAAAAGCATCGATTCCCATAAACGGTCTTGTTTGGATGGGAGATAAAGCATTTATGATGCATCAGATAAAAGAAAAACTGGCTTCCGGTTTTAGATGTATCAAGATGAAGATTGGAGCCATTGATTTTGAAACAGAAATCGCGCTGTTAAAGTCGATCAGAAAAGAATATGCTGCCGATGATATTGAGCTTCGCGTAGATGCCAATGGTGCTTTTCAACCGAAGGAAGCACTGGAAAAATTAAAACGGCTTTCAGAAATGCAAATTCATTCGATTGAACAACCTATTAAAGCAGGGCAGTGGGATGAAATGGCTCAACTATGTGAAATAACCCCCATTCCAATTGCTTTAGATGAAGAACTCATAGGTGTTTTTGATATTGAACAGAAAAAAAATATGCTTCAAACCATCCAGCCACAATACATTATTTTAAAACCAAGTTTGATTGGTGGATTTCACGGAAGCGATACCTGGATTGAAATCGCTGAAAATCAAAACTGTGGATGGTGGATTACTTCAGCGTTAGAAAGCAATGTGGGTTTAAACGCGATTGCGCAATATACTTTTACAAAAAAGAGTAAATTGCCACAAGGTTTGGGAACCGGAAGTCTTTTTACAAATAATATTGAAGCACCTTTGGAAGTCAAAAACGGATTGTTAAAATACAACATTCATAAAGAATGGAACCTTAAACAATTACATCAATAACTAATATCTTTCAACTATGTTTATAGCACAAGCATTTAAATCTTATCACGAGTGGTGGCGTTATTTAGTGGGACTCATTGTGGTTTTTGTAGCCACACAATTGGGATCTATACCATTTGCGGTTGCAGCAGGAGCAAAGATGGTAAGTGAAGGAGGCTCGATTACAGATCTTGATGATATGTCAAAACTAATGACCATTCTTGATTCTAACTTGACCTTGTTTTTAATGTTGCTTTCATTTGCAATTGGACTTGGAGCCTTATTATTAATGATAAAATATTTGCATCAGCAACCTTTGATCGAAGCAACCACTACGCGAAAAAAAATAGATTGGAGTCGATTTTGGGTAGGGTTTGGTTTAATAGCCTTTATAACAATTGTGCTAACAGGTTTGGATTTTTATATCAATCCACAAGATTATGAAGTACAGTTTCAATGGGTGCCATTTTTGATTTTAGCGATGATTGTAATTGTTTTGATACCCTTGCAAACGAGTATGGAGGAATATTTGTTCAGGGGGTATTTAATGCAGGGCATTGGTGTACTTGCAAAAAATAAATGGGTTCCGCTCATCATTACTTCACTTGTATTTGGTGCGTTGCATTTAGCCAACCCTGAAGTAGATAAATTGGGCAATGTAATTATGGTTTATTATATTGGAACCGGGTTACTTTTAGGAATTATGACCCTGATGGATGAAGGACTTGAATTGGCGCTAGGGTTTCATGCAGGAAACAATGCAATTGCAGCACTTTTGGTAACTGCTGATTGGACAGTGTTTCAAACAAACTCCATTTTAAAAGATGTTTCAGAACCATCGGCGGGATTGGATGTAATTTTACCTGTACTAGTTCTGTATCCCATTATTCTTTTAATATTAGCTAGAAAATACAAATGGAAGAACTGGAATGAAAAATTGTTTGGCAAAGTAACAGAACCCATAACAGTTTCAGAAGAAATGCATACTGAAACCATAGAAAAACACCTTTAAACAATGGAAGAGCCTTGGTTAGAAATCCACCCTGATTTTAAATTAAACGGTAAAACTTATATCTTATCTAAACTTATAAATGTGGCTGAGGCCATGCAATTTGAAGGAGACAAGGAAGAAAAAATATTATCAGAATTCCTGCTCAACTGGTTATACCCAAAAGACACTTTACTGGCAAATACATCCGGCTCAACCGGAAGTCCCAAAACAATCACTCTTGATAAATCAAAAATGATTGCCAGTGCCAAAGCAACCGGCGCACATTTCAATCTTTATGAAGGCACCAAAGCCCTGCACTGTCTTTCTGCAAATTATATTGCCGGAAAAATGATGATGGTGAGAGCACTTTATTTAGGGTGGCATATTGATGTTGTAACACCAAATAAATTTCCATTATCACAGACAAAAAAGATATATGATTTTGCTGCAATGGTACCAATGCAATTACAGCATTCTATCAAAGATTTGCACCGCATTAAAAAAGTGATTGTTGGTGGAGCACCCGTTTCTCCGGTTTTGGAAAATGAACTTCAATCACTTTCCACAGAATTATTTGCAACCTATGGAATGACCGAAACCATCACCCATATAGCAATAAAAAAATTAAACCACCGAACAGATGAAGAGCAAAAATTAAACGCCTATGTTGCATTGCCAAATGTTAAGTTCTCAGTCGACAATCGAAATTGCCTGATAATTGATGCGCCGGGTGTGACGTCGCAAAAAGTAATCACAAATGATGTGGTAAAGTTAATTTCTGAAACCAAATTCTCCTGGCTGGGACGTGCTGACTTTGTGATTAATAGTGGAGGTTATAAGGTACATCCGGAACAAGTGGAACAGGTTTTGGATTTAGTGATTGACGCTCCATTTTTTGTCACCTCGCTGCCAGATTCTGAACTTGGTGAAAAAGTTGTTTTGATTATTGAAGGGAAAGAAGAATCTTTTCCGGAAATTGATTATGTGGGGCTACATGCTTTTCAAGTGCCCAAAGATGTTTTCTTTACTGACGAATTGATCTATACCACAACAGGAAAAATCAACCGTAAAAAATCTAAAGAAAAACTAAACTTATAATTGAATTCCTTTACAGAGCTCTTTCATTTCAATCAGAATCTTTTTTTGTCTTTTTTCAGAAACGCCTAAATGATCCAGATAAAATTTATCATTGATTAACTCTTTACACAAAACAACATCCCGGCTTAAAAGAAATTGTTTTTCGCGAGCACTTAAAAGCACAGAAACTGTAATGGGATACAGGCCTGTGTGATCAATACGATCTTTCAATGAGTTTCCTTTTGGTAAATTCCAACTCAAGAGGTTGAGTCCGCAGCATTTTGCATACATCACTGCATCTTCTGTAAAAACTGTATTTGTAGCAACCCAGCCTTCATCATATAGTTTACCTGATTTCAAATTTTGGATGTCCCTAAATCTGGAATCAATGTATAGTGGAATTTTAACATCTGTTTTTTTACCTTCAGTGCCGTGAAATTTACATTCGATAAGAAGTGATTTTTGATCTTTTTCAGCAATGACATCCACCTCGTGGGTAACACATTTGCCCTGTAAGATTTTGCCAACCTCTACTTCATATCCTGAGTTTTTAAAAATAGCGGCAATAAAGCGTTCAAACGGAAACCCTGTGGGGCCTAATTCATAGATTGCTTTTTTAAGCTTGTACCTTGAAGCTTGCAGCGTATTTTTCTTTTTTAAAAGCCTGAAAGCCCTGTTGTATATTTCTTTGGTGGAAATACCATCATACAATTCATTTTCAACGGCAGCAACAATTGAGTTGATTGTTTCAGAATCTGCGCCTGCTCTTTTCAATGACTCCCGAACCTTTTCAGGTAAAAACACAGCAATTTCTCCCGATTTTTTATGAACATGAAATGTCTTGTTATTTGATTTAGAGCTCATAGTTATGAAGTGTTTTTAGAAATAGGATTATTTTTCGTTTGTCCTGTGAAGCACTAATACGGGAATTTTGGCATAATTTCCCAGGTTTTTATAAAGAGGCTTAAAAAACAGTTTTTCTACAAAGTTGTAGTTTTTATTGACAAATGAAATTAAATCAGAGTTTCTGCTTTCGCAAAAACAATAAATACCCACCGGGGTTGAGACATGTTCCAGCATGTGATAAGTATGAGTTGTTTCAGACAAGTATTGGTTTAATACAGATTTGTTTTCTTCTTGAAAGGGACTCAAACCACCCGTCTCTGAAATATTTAAAACGCGGATGGGAGCCTTGTGTGTTTTTGATAAATTGATGAGATATTCAAAATCTTTGGCTTCAAACTTGTGTTTATACCCATTTGCCAAAACAATTTCTTTAAAGCCTGTAAAGCGTTCATTTCTAGGTATTGCTAGAATAGGACAGTTTTTTATGTTTTCCATAATAGCAATAGTGTTGCTTCCATAGTCAAGTTCATACCGGCCGGTACTTCCTTGTGTTCCAATAATGATTACATCAATGGTGTTTTTCCTTAGTTGTTCATTTATGGCGTCAATGAGTGTATAGTTTTTTGACACCGTTTTAAAGCTATGTTTGGTTTGTGTACTATCCAGTTCAAACTTATTTTTAATTTTGTTTAAAGCATTTTCAGATTGTTCCTGAGCCTCTTCGATTTTAGAGTTTATTGGCTCGGCCTCAAATTTACTTCCTTCAACATATCCGTTCACTTCATAAGCGTGAAGCATTATAAACTCGCAGTTTTCATCTTTATTAGCCTCAATTGCATATTTTAAAGCATTTAAAGAGTTTTCTGAGAAATCTGTTGGGAAAAGTATTTTTTTCATTTCTGAGAATTTTTACTAATTATTTAAAATAAAATGTGAATCACTTCTACCTCATAATATTTACCGGGATACTTCGCATACTGTATTTTCCTGATGGAATTACTAAAAATGGAATTTTTACATGAAACCCAACTTTGTGTATAACCGGTTCAAAAAATAGATTTTCAAAGAATGAGTGTTTATTGTTTATCATAGAAAGAATTTCAACGGGATTTTCTTCTTGAAATTTCAATATCACATCCTGAATATCGTCTCCCTTTTTTAAGTGAAAATCTACTGAAGTGGTTTTAAAATACTTTGAAAGGAACTGTTTTCCTTTTTCCTGATTTTCACTTAACTCGTTTTGCTGAAGAATGTGAAGTATGTGTATTGTCGATTGATGTAAGTTTGCCAGGTAACGCAAAGATTGCAGCTGGTTTTCATTAAAACCGATACTCAAATCTGATGGCAGCAAAATGTTTTTTAATGGTTTAAACTCATAATCAGAAGGAATTGCAAGCACAGGACATTTAGCTTTTTTAATAACATGAATTGTTTGAGTTCCGAAGAGAACCTCCTTTGCACCGGTGGCACCTTGTGTGCCCATAATGACCAGATCAATATCCTCTTTTTCAACAAGTTCATTTATTTCGTCAGTTAAAAAACTAAAAAAGGAAAGTTTTTCAAATTGGTGTTTTGGGTTTTTAAATTCTTTTTTAATTCTTTTTTCAGTTCGGTCAAGCCCATTGATAGAATTTGATTTATAGATGTCGTCCAGCGTCATGGTTGGAGTGTAATACATATACTCACTATTGTATAACACCGGAGTATAAGTGTTTAATAAGTAGAATGTACAAGTTTCATCTTTAAGAAGTTGCAAGGCATAGGCAATCGCATTGTATGCATTTTCTGAAAAATCGGTTGGTAATATTATCTTTTTCATTTTAAATAAATTTTTGTGTTATACTTCATTCCTGATGAAGTTTTGTAATATTAAAAATGGAATTTTTGGTTGTAACCCAATTTTGTCAATAGTAGACTTTTCCAGTAGACTCTCTAAATAGGTATGTCTGGAATTTACCATTACCAATAAATCAATGTTCATTTTTTCGATTTGTTCATTAAAAGTGTGGGTTTTGGAAGATGCCTTCACCTGATGAAAATAAATAGATTCTGAATCTATCATATCTTCCAGAAAGGCCTTGTTGTCTTTTTGTCTTGCAGAACTTAAATTAAAATCAGACACATAGAGCATATGAATTTCAGCATTGTAATAGCGGCTTATTTCGTCAACCAACTTAAGCTCTCTTTCCTGATAAGGAATCATGTAATTTGTTGGGAATAAGATCCTTTTAGGAGTCTTGTATTGAAAACTCTCAGGAACACATAAAACAGGACACTGCACTTGTTTAATAACTTGCAAGGTGTTACTTCCAAATGTTAAATTTCGATCATTTGTTTGACCTCGTGTTCCCATAACCAATACATCAATATTTTCAGTATTTACAAGGTTATTAACTTCATCAAGTAAGTAACCACATTTGGTTTGGGAAACAAACTTGTGCTGTGAATTTGGGTATTTATTTTTGATGTTTTCAATGAGTTGTTCCAACTTTTCCTGACAACTTTTTGAAGTGCTGCTTTTTTTTTCTTCAATTTTTTCTTGAGGTAAATCAACAATTTCAGGTAGAAAAACAGCTTCTGCATATGCATGTAAAAGATAGAAAATACTTGGTTCATTAAATAAAGAAAGGGCATACTCAAATGCATTTTGTGCATTAACCGATAAATCTGTTGGGATTGCTATTTTTCTCATTTCTCTTTTCTCTTGGGCTTTCACCAAAGTTAATTAATAATCCTTAGTTTGAGTATGATATATGTCATTGATTACTAATGAAATTTACTCAACAAATGATATTTATCATACTTTACAGTAAATAAAAACATTAAATTTAACATCTTAATTATGAATAAATTAGTGACATTGGTTTAAATTTAGTAAACTATAATCATTAAAAAAAATATTTGAGCTATCACTGAAGTTGAATACAAAAAAACAATCATTATGAAATTATTCATCAGGTTATTTATGCTTTTATTATTACCTTTTATTGCAACTTCTCAAATGTTTAAAAACGCTGATTTTATAGCGCCTCTTGATGAAGGGTATGCAGCAGTAAAGTCAAACAATCAGTGGGGTTTTATTGATGAGTCGGGTAAATTAATTATGGATTTTCGTACCGATTTAATTTCTAACGATCAAGTTACTACTGAGGTTGATCTTGGTGTGGCTTCTCAACTTTATCCGGTCATGGTTGAAGAGCGAGCCATCATTAAAAAACAAGTCAATGGAATTGATTACTATGGTTTTATCAATCCCACAGGAAAAATTGTGATTGAGCCCCGTTTTTTAAATGTATCAAACTTTAAAGAAGGTTTTGCTTTAGCTTTGGCTGTAAGTGAAGATGTTCTTGGTGAAAACAAAGCACTTGGAAAGCGAGTTGTCAGTTACTCATATGATGTGGTTTTGATCGACTCAGAAGGTACAATTGTAAAGTACTTGTGTGGACCTTTTAAAGTAAGCCTTTCCAAAGACAAGCTAAAAAAAGCCCCTCCAATTGTAGTTAAAGATATTTCTGAAAACCTTATAGCAGTTAAGACTCCAAAAGGTAAGTGGGAAGTTGTAGGTATTGATTAAAAAGTACAACTATGTGCTCAGAAAACCTAAATGGAGTTGAGTTTGCTGGACAACTGGCAAATCTTTTTTATGCTATTGCAGCTGCCGATAAACAAATTTCTGAACAAGAAATTAAAACTAGTTTAGATGCCTTTCAAAATGAATGGAAAAAAGGTGGTTTCACAAAACTGCTAGAGAAAAATTTCAATGCCCTTTTAATTTCAAAACCAAATACTGAAACCTGTTTTGAAAGTTTTCAATCTTTTACTCAAAAACACTCTGCATACCTTACAAAGGCACAAAAAATTAAAATCTGGAATACAGCTGATGCGATTGCCTCTTCATTTGCAAACAAAAACAAATCAGAGGTAATATTATTGGCAAAATTGAAAAATTTATTAATGGATATTCCTTAAGAATTTTCTTTACTAAATCCCACAGTTTTGTTTAAAAGAGGAATGTCTCTTTTGATGATTTTCTTTAAGAAAACATCTAACTTTTCAACAATAAACCCTTCAGTAATTTCTGTTGGCATGAAAACACCTAAGTCATCAGTATCACTTTCTAAAGGCATAGAGTTTTCTGAAACAGGATAGAGAATCAAAACATTGATATCTCCATTGTGCAACTGCGAAAAAACCAATGACCCGCCTTGTAAAAATTGAAAAGTTGGTAATTGATTAGTGAGTTCTAACATATCTGGAGGAAACGAATCAAAAGTTATGTTTACGGCTTCATTACTGTGAATCCAATTAAGTTCTTGAACCTGCCATCCAATAGCATAGTTATTTTCTGCCTTTTTGAGTACTGAAATAATAAAGTCTTTAGTGTTGGATTTCCACAAAATTCGTTTTTCAACTATTTTTTTAAGTGAATTTTTATAATCCAGTATTCGTTCTTCTAAATGTTCAATTCTCATGAGTACTTTTGAGTTTTGTAATTAATTTTTTACTCTTCTTTAGCTTGCTCTTTTTCTAATTTTCTAAAATACCTTCTGAATAAAAAATTATGTCTCAGGGCTTCCATATTTTCATTGAGGCGATCGCTGGCTTGTTCAACATTTTTAAGAGTAGTATCGAGTTTTTTAACAACCAAACTGTCATTCAATACATAATCAACTAAACCTTCATTATTTTTTAAATTAACAGAAAAGTCATCGAGGTTTTGAGTGAGTGCTTCAATTTGCTTAGATGACTTTTCTAAATTTTCAAATATAGACGCAAGTTGATGAGCTGAAACAGTGTCCTTCAATAACATTCCGGCAACATTTTTTTCGTTAAGATTTACTTCGCCAATTATTTTATTGATATCAGCCATTGTTCTTTTAGCTGATAGTGTTGTTTGCTTCAGGTTTTCAAGGCTTTCTTTTACTTCAACCACCAATGTTTCATCTTTTATCAAAGCTCCTAGAAGTCCTTTGCCATCATTAATTGAGCTGGTTATTTTAAGTAAATCTTTTGTGAGTAATGCGGCATTTTCATTGGTGGTATTTAGTGTCGTGAGCATATCTGCAGTAGCAATTTTACTGATGGTATTGATAGTGTCACCGGTTTCAATACTTAGGTCAAATGGTTTTTCGTTTGGAATAATATTCACAATCATACTCCCCACAAGTCCATCTGAACTAATCGTGGCTAAGGCATTTTTTTTAATAAGGCGCGCATTGTTTTCATTGATTAACAAGTCAACACAAATTGCTGTGTCATTTAATATAGTGATGTTTCTTACAGTGCCCACGTTTACACCCGCAAAGCGCACGTTGTTGCCCAGCTGCAGACCATTTACATTTTTAAAAACGGAGCTTATTTTAATAGTGTTTCCAAACATGTTTTTCTGATTTCCCAGAAAATAAACTGCAGCAACAAAAATGAAAACCCCTGCGATAACAAAGATTCCTAGTCTGATATTTTGAGATTTTGTGCCCATATTTTTTTTATTTAAAGAATGCCTTAATTTTTGTGTCATTTGAATTTGAAAGCTCATTAAACGTACCTTCCGCATAATTGACACCGTCAAGTAATAATATAATTCTGTTTGAGACCACCCTGGCGCAATCAACATCATGCGTAATAATGAGTGATGAGGTTTTGTATTTTTCCTGAACGCTGTTCATTAATTCAATAATTTCTTTAGATGTTATTGGGTCAAGTCCTGTTGTGGGTTCGTCATAAATAATGATTTTTGGTTTTAAAATTAAAGCTCTGGCAAGCGCAATCCTTCGTTGCATCCCCCCCGAAAGTTCTGCCGGCATTAAATCTACCGTGTGTTTTAAACCAACGCTTTCAAGTGCTTCAAAAACTAACGCTTCCATTTCTTTTGAACTGAGTTTGCGGGTATGTCTTCTCAGCGGAAATTCTAAATTTTCACGAACAGTCATCGAATCATACAAGGCACTTCCCTGAAATAAAAAACCAATTGAAGTGCGCAATTCATCCATATCAGATTGACTTAAAGTTGAAATATCATTACCAAGGATTTCAACTTTTCCTTTGTCGGGCTTAAGCAAACCCACCAGACATTTTATCAATACAGACTTCCCTGAACCTGAACGACCCATCAAAACCAGGTTTTCTCCATTTTTTAAATCTAGACTAAAACCGTTGAGTACTTTGTTTTCACCAAAAGCTTTATACAAGTTTTCAATTTGTAAAACAATGTTGCTCTCAGAATCTCTTGTATTTGAAGTTGTTGTTTTCATTTAATTATAAAATAAATCTGAAACAAAAACAGCGACAAAATCTATAACAAACAGCAGCATTGAAGTATATACCACTGCCGAGTTTGAAGCTTTCCCAACGCCGGCTGTTCCTTTTTTACTATTATACCCTTTAAAACACCCCACTAATCCAATAGCAAAACCAAAGAAAAACGTTTTAATTGTTGCAGGAATTAAATCACTAAACTTCAAGGCTTCAAAAACCTGAGTAAAATACAACTGATAAGAAACATCATCTTTTATATTTTCAATCAATGCAGAGCCAATCAAAGCAATAAAATCTCCAAAAATGACCAATAAAGGAATCATTAAAGTAGTTGCGGCAATTCTCGTGACCACCAGAAACTTAAACGGGTTGGTCCCTGAAACTTCCATTGCGTCAATTTGTTCTGTAACCTTCATTGAGCCTAGCTCAGCACCAATGCTTGAGCCAATTCTTCCTGCACAAATAAGAGCAATGATAACAGGGCCAATTTCTCTCACAATTGAAATACTAATCATTGAAGGCATCCAGGCAGCTGCTCCAAATTCTTCCAAAGTTGGCCTTGTTTGTAAAGTAAAAACCACTCCCAAAATAAAACCGGTTACGGCAACAAGAAAAAACGACTTGTTTCCCATAAAAAAACATTGTTTCAACAACTCCCTAAATTCAAATGGAGGTGAGACCGCTTCTTTAAAAAAACGCATTGCAAAACGTGTCATTTCACCGATTTCTTCAAAAAAGGAAGTGATTTTATTGTAAAAAGAGGTGCTTTCTGCCATTTGCTTTTATCTAACCTACTCAAAGTTAATAAAAATATGGTTAGTTAAAATGATAACTGTCACGATTCAAAGCTAAATTACTTTTATAGACCCAAACCATTTTGTTCAGGCGAATTCACTATTTTTGCCCTTTCAAAGCTTTACTATGTATAAATCCCTCATCCGCCCGATACTTTTTTTATTTGATCCCGAAATGGTACATCATTTTACGTTTAAAATGATCCGGTTTTTAAGTGCTTTGGGATTTTCGGGCTTGTTTAAAAGGTTGTATGCTGTAACCGAAAAATCACTGGAACGCCGTGTATTTGGACTAACTTTTAAAAACCCGGTTGGATTGGCAGCAGGTTTTGATAAAGATGCAAAACTCTTTAATGAATTGTCAAATTTTGGTTTTGGGTTTATAGAAATAGGTACATTGACTCCAAAACCACAAAAAGGGAATCCCAAAAAAAGACTATTTCGACTCAAAGAAGACCAGGCCATAATCAACCGAATGGGTTTCAATAATGGGGGAGTGGTTGAAGCGGTTGCAAGGTTAAAAGAGAATAAGAATATATTGATAGGGGGAAACATTGGGAAAAACAAAGAAACTCCTAACGAACAAGCTGCTGAGGATTATCTGATTTGCTTCAATACATTGTATGAATATGTAGATTACTTCGTTGTAAATGTTTCGTCGCCCAATACCCCTAATCTAAGAGAACTTCAGGATAAAAAACCACTCACAGCATTACTTCAAAGGCTTCAGGATGAAAATAAAACCAAACCCAAAGTAAAACCAATTTTACTTAAAATTGCACCCGATTTAACAAATGAGCAATTACAGGATATTATTGACATTATTAAAAAAACTGAAATTGCTGGTGTTATTGCAACAAATACAACACTTTCAAGACAAAATTTACATTCTGCCAATAAAACTGAAACAGGCGGTTTGAGTGGAAAACCACTATCAAAACGTTCAACTGAAATCATTCGGTTTTTACATCAAGAGAGTAAGGGTGCTTTTCCAATAATTGGTGTGGGTGGTATACACAGTGTTAAAGATGCTCTGGAAAAACTGGAAGCAGGTGCGACTTTAATTCAACTCTATACCGGATTTATTTATGAGGGCCCCAAACTGATTAAAGACATTAATAAAGCGCTTATAAAATCCAAATAAATAGCATTTATGGTTGAATTGCTTTTATCATTTAGTATCGCAACCATGGCACTGGCAATTTCTCCCGGTCCCGACAACATTTTTGTGCTAACACAAAGCATTTCAAATGGAAGCAGCTATGGTATTGCGACCACCGCAGGTTTGATTTCTGGTTGCATCGTTCACACTACATTGGTAGCTTTTGGAATTTCAGCCATTTTGATGGCATCAGAAGTTGTTTTTCTTATGATAAAATTCGCAGGTGCTGTGTATTTATTATATCTGGCATTTCAAGTGTACAAATCGGGAAATACCCTGATGATTACTTCATCAGATTCAGCAAAAAAATCACATTATCAATTGTTTAAACAAGGGGTGATTATGAATATTCTAAACCCCAAAGTAACAATTTTTTTTATGGCATTTTTTCCTGCTTTTTTATGGGATGCTTCTGGAAACACAATAGTCCAGTTTTATATTTTGGGTGTTGTTTTTATGATTATTTCGTTTATAATATTCTCTTCTATTGCGTTGCTTTCCGGGCAGATATCGAGGTTCATTCAACAGCAAAAAAATGCTGGAAAATTCCTGAAATGGTTGCAAATTATAGTTTTTACAGGAATTGCTGTTTTTCTGTTTCTTCCATAAAATAAATTGTATTTTTACATTCCAAATCACAGTTGTGAAATGCGTTTATGAGTCAGAAAATTAAAATAATTGAATGTCCGCGCGATGCTATGCAAGGCATCAAAGATTTTATTCCAACCGAAAAAAAAATTCAATACATTCAGTCATTATTGCGTTGCGGGTTTGATACCATAGATTTTGGAAGTTTTGTTTCGCCTAAAGCCATACCGCAAATGGTTGACTCTGCAGAAGTATTATCACAACTCGATTTATCCAAAACACAAAGTAAATTGCTTGCAATTGTTGCAAACATTCGTGGTGCAGAAGATGCTTCCATACACCCCGAGATTGATTACCTGGGGTACCCTTTTTCTATTTCTGAAAACTTTCAGATGCGAAACACCCACAAAACCATTGCAGAATCAATGGTTACTTTACAGGAAATATTAAATATTGCCAATAAAAAGAACAAAGAAGTGGTAGCTTATTTGTCAATGGGCTTTGGAAACCCTTATGGAGACCCCTGGAACGTTGAAATTGTAGGTGAGTGGACTGAAAAACTGGCTTCAATGGGTATTAAAATACTTTCTTTAAGTGATACAGTAGGTTCTTCAACACCTGACATCATCAGTTACTTATTTTCTCATTTAATACCGAAATTTCCTCAAATAGAATTTGGGGCTCATTTGCATACAACACCCGGTTCTTGGCACGAAAAAGTAGATGCCGCATACAATGCAGGGTGTTTTCGATTTGACGGAGCTATACAGGGATTTGGTGGTTGTCCCATGGCAAAAGATGAACTAACCGGAAATATGCCCACCGAAAAATTGCTATCCTATTTTACTGCCGCAAAAGCGGATACAAACGTATCGTGGATGTCTTTTGAAAGTGCCCACAATGAAGCCACTAAGATCTTCACAAAATACCATTAAAATGAAAAAGTATCTATTACTATTTGCAGTCATTGCCTTGCTTTTTAATTCTTGTAAGCCAAAAGAAGCTGTAACTCAAAGCAAGACAGATGACGGAATCATCACATTTAAATTTATTCAACTCAATGATGTGTATGAAATTGCACCACTCAGTGGTGGGCTATATGGAGGAATGGCGCGAGTTGCACATATAGTAGACTCTATAAAGTTGCAGCAACCCAACAGCTTTTTGGTTTTGGCCGGCGATTTTTTAAGTCCTTCTCTCATTGGAACAATGCGCCACGAAGGTGAACGTATAATGGGAAAACAGATGATAGACGTAATGAATGCCATGCAATTTGACCTGGTGACCGTTGGAAATCACGAATTTGATCTGAAAGAAAATGAATTTCAACAAAGGCTCAATGAATCTAACTTCCAATGGATTGCCTCAAATGCAAAGCATGCTTTAGAACAAGACACAGTTCCATTTTCGATTCGTAGAAATGGTCGAACTGAATCAATACAGGAAACCTATTCTCTTTTAATTTCTGATGAAGATGGTACAGAAGCAATTTTAGGATTTTTTGGTGTTACTCTTGATTCAAATCCACAGCCCTATGTAGCTTACGAAGACTATATCTCAGCAACCCAAAGAGTACTGCCTCAATTGAAAGAAAACACCGATATTATTATTGGATTAACGCACTTGAGTCTTTCGCAAGATAAAAAACTGGCCAATACATTTTCAGAAATTTCACTTATTATGGGGGGGCATGAACATCACAGTATGCTGCTGGATGCTGGAAATGCAAAAATTGCCAAAGCCGATGCCAATGCAAAAACCATCTATATTCATACCCTCACTTATGATAAAAATCAAAAGCGATTGGTAATCGATTCAAAACTGGTGCCTGTTGACAACAAAGTGCCTTCACAACACCTTGTAGATGAGATTGTACAAGATTGGAATGTGATATTGGAAAATGAAATCAAAAAAGTGGTAGATGATCCTTATAAACAAATTTATGTGGCAAAAGTTCCCTTAGATGGTACAGACAGTGCCAGTAGGGGGATACAAACAAATCTGGGAGCAATTATTGCTGAATCTATGGCTGCTTCATACGAATATGAAGTAGATGGCGCTCTTGTCAATGGAGGTTCAATCAGGGTTGATGATGTACTTGAAAATGAGGTCACAGCTGTTGATATTTTCAGGGTTTTGCCTTTCGGCGGAAGCGTTTTGAAGGTGAAATTAGAAGGAAGTTTATTAAATGAAGTATTGAACTACGGAAAAAGTGCCCGAGGAACCGGTGCCTATTTACAACGCTTCAACTTTTCACAAAATGAAAATGGAGATTGGCTCATTGGTGGAAAAGAAATAGATATTCAAAAAAACTATACAATTGCATTTAGTGACTTTTTATTAAGAGGACTGGACATCCCTTTTTTAACTCCTGAAAATGAAAGAGTCCTTGAAGTATACTCACCTGAAGAATCTGAAAAAGCAGCAGATATTAGAAAAGCGGTTATACTGTTTTTAAGTCAACTAAAGTAAATCTTTTATCTTTTCAGGAGGGCGTCCTACAACAGCTTTATTTCCTTTTATGACGATAGACCGTTCAATGAGTTTTGGATAAGTAGTCATGGCCTCAATAATTTCTTTATCAGAGAGATCTTTTCCTTTAAAGTTTTCTTTCCAGTCTTTTTCACCTTTTCTTACCAAATCAATAGGAGCAATGCCTAATTTTTGAATAATAGATTTCAATTCATCATATGAAGGAGTGTTTTCAAGGTATAAAACAACCTCAAAATCTTGCTTTGAACCTTCCAATATTTGAAGCCCTTCTCTTGATTTTCTGCAACGTGGATTGTGATAAATTTTCATAATACAACAATTTTTATAGGCATCATTTTATTAAAAAAATATTGTTTTAAAAGCCTTGTTCTTCTTCTTTTTGACCGGTGGACATTAAATAGGATTTTAAAAAGCTGTCAATATCACCATTCAAGATAGCATCTGTATTACCGCTTTCGTGGCCTGTGCGTACATCTTTCACCAATTTGTAGGGATGAAGTACGTAGTTTCTGATTTGTGAACCCCATTCTATTTTCTTCTTGGCAGCTTCAATATCCTCACGTTGTTCCATTTGTTTTTGAAGTTCAATCTCATACAATTGAGATTTTAGCATTTGCATTGCTCGGTTGCGATTGTCGTGTTGTGATCGTGTTTCTGAACAACTAATCTGAATTCCGGTGGGTTTATGGGTTAATTGAACTTTGGTTTCTACTTTATTTACATTTTGACCACCGGCACCACTAGAGCGCGCGGTGATTATTTCAATATCAGCGGGATTAATTTCGATTTCGATTGTATCATCTACCAAAGGGTATACATACACAGAAGCAAAGGAGGTGTGGCGCTTTGCATTGCTGTCAAAAGGAGAGATGCGCACCAGGCGATGTACTCCGTTTTCTCCTTTAAGCCAGCCAAAAGCAAAGTCCCCTTCAATTTCAAGAGTAACTGTTTTGATGCCCGCAACATCACCATCCTGATAATTGAGTTCTTTTACCTTGAAATTGTTTTTTTCTGCCCACATCATATACATGCGCATCAGCATTGCAGCCCAGTCACAACTTTCGGTTCCACCTGCACCGGCAGTAATTTGAAGAACAGCACTCAAACTATCGCCTTCTTCAGAAAGCATGTTTCTAAACTCTAAATCTTCAATTGCCTGAAGCGCTTTATCATAAGCCTTTTGAGCTTCAGTTTCGGTAGCTTCATCTTCTTTGAAAAACTCAAAGAGAACTGCCGTATCTTCTACTAATGTAGCTGCTTTTTTGTAATCTGAAACCCATTTTTTTTTCACTCGCAGTACTTTCATAAAAGTTTCTGCTTCACGGGCATTATCCCAAAAGCTAGGATCAAAGGTTTTTTCTTCCTCGTTGGAAATTTCTATTTCTTTGGCATCTATGTCAAAGATACCTCCTCAACGCGTTAATGCGCTTTTGGAGCTCTTTGATGTGATCACTTTGAAGCATAATCAATATTTTTAACAAAAATAGATTTTTTAAAATGTGTAGCGCAAGTATTTTATTTAAATTTATGGGAAAATTCAGTTTATGACTATTGACTTAAGAAGTGATACAGTAACAAAACCTACAACTGGGATGCTTCAAGCTATTATGAATGCTAAGGTGGGTGATGATGTATATAAAGAAGATCCTACTGTAAATGAATTGGAAAAACGATTGGCCACTCTTTTTGGAAAAGAAACAGCACTGTTTTTTCCAACAGGGAGTATGGCAAATCAGGCTGCTATTAAACTGCACACACAACCAGGTGAACAATTAATTTGTGATAAATGGGCTCATGTTTATAACTATGAAGGTGGCGGTGTCTCTTTTAATAGTGGTGTGTCCTGCAAACTTATAGACGGGAAACGGGGTATGATTACCGCATCTCAGGTTGAAGAAAATATCAATTCGCCCGATTTTTATCATAGTCCGCTCACCACTTTGGTTTGTCTTGAAAATACAACTAATAAAGGTGGCGGCGCTTGTTATGATTTTGACGAAATTAAAAAAATCAGAAATGTATGTAATCAACACAATCTGGGCTTGCATCTTGATGGTGCACGCTTATTTAATGCGCTTGTCGCAAAAAAGGAAACTGCAAAGCAGTATGGCGAGGTGTTTGACACCATCTCCATTTGTTTGTCAAAAGGTTTGGGAACGCCGCTGGGTAGCGTGCTGATTGGTAATGAAAAAATAATGCACAATGCGATGCGCGTACGCAAAGTACTTGGGGGTGGAATGCGACAAATTGGCTTTATGGCTGCTGCGGGTTTGTATGCATTGGATCATCATATTGACAGACTTGAAGAGGATCACAGAAAAGCACAGGAATTAGGGAGTGCACTTAAAAAACAGTCCTATGTTAAAGAAGTAGAAACTGTAGAAACCAATATTGTTATTTTTTATCTGAATGATTCGATTAAGGAAACAGAGTTTATAAATAAATTAGAATCAAATGGATTTCGAATTAGTGCAATGGGGCAGGGTAAATTGAGAATTGTAACTCATTTAGATTATACTGATACAATGCACATTCATTTCATGAATTTTTTAAATAAGTTTGAATGAAAAAGTATAAAAAAACCTCTATTTGAATAAAAATCAAATAGAGGTTGATACACTTAAAATGAATAATTTAAATTAAATAGTTTAGAAAGAATATCCTATACCAGCATTAACCATAAATGGAGCTCCGGGTCTTAATCCCGCCGGAAGCCTTGCTACTTCATATTTACTGTCAAAAAGATTGTTGATATTAGAGAATATTGTTACTCTCTCTGAGTAAAAATATTTTGCTGACATATCTACAATAAAATTACTGCCTATTTTGAACTCATCAGGAATGCTTCCGCTTCCTGCTTCGGTTCTTAAGGCATCTGTATATCTTCCGCTTAGGCTAACATTGAAATTTGAATTTTCAAGAGCCGCTGTAACATTAAATTGATTTTTGGCAATATAAGGTATTTCATCACCACTGTTTACTTCTCCAAAAATACCAACTTCACTGTCAAAATCAGATTGGAATTGGGCATCAGTAAATGTATAGGAAAGTGTTATGGGCAATTTCAATTTTCCGGAAGAAGCTTGCAACAAATCATAATTAAGCAGCAATTCTATCCCCTTTACTGTTGCTTGACCTGCATTGAATTGATCTAAAGAGCCTGTTCCGCCGGAAGCAGCTAAATCACTTCCTAATAGGTTGTCGTAGTCATTGTAAAAGCCAACCAGTTCACCTCTTAAGCCATTGAAGTTAAATCGAGAACCAAGTTCTAAATTGATACTTTCTTCAGAGTCGCTTCCTTCAGTTGTTCCTGGAGGTGCAAATCCTTTGTGTACTCCACCAAAAAGTGATAAAGCGTTGTTGAATTTATAATTGGCTCCAATACCGGGAATCCATACATTCACATTGTTTTCTTTAATGGTTAAGTCTGTACCTAATCTCGTAGGATCTTCTTTTCCATAATCATTTCTAGTTAAGGTAATTGTTTCATAACGAACACCGGGGGTTAGGGTAAGACCATTAAAAACAACTTTATATAAGGCATGGGCTGCAATGGCTTCTGCGCTTGTGATTCTGTTGGAATCACTACCTTTTTGAGCTACCGTAGTGCGAATCATTTCTCCATTTTGTATGGCAAATTTATCTTTCCACTGAAAACGATCTTCAGAATCTTCGTGGTATCGAACACCAATTTCAAGGTTTTGATATAAACGGTTTCCAAAATTAATATTAGCTACTGTTTGAATTCCTTTTGAATCATAGCTTCGGTTGTTTGCTTTTATTCCAAAAACATCTTCAGCTGTATTTGTAATTCCTAACAGAGCCTGATATTCATTATTATAAGTTAGTGGATCTGCTAATATATTACCTATACTAATGGTTTCACCAAGGTTTACGTCGTTAAGTTTATACCAGTTTCGACTAAACTTATTGTGATAAGCTGTAGTTCTTAAACTTACATTTTGTAAAGGTTTGATGAGGTGATCCAGTTGAAATTGCCAGTGTTCTGTATTCATTTGGTCTGCTGATGAGGCTATGTAACGACGGTAAGGGTCATTGTCAAAGTCTTCCTGGGTTAAACCAAGATAGGTTTCATTAGAGGTCTCTTCAGAGTATTGAATTTTAAATGTAAGCGATTGGAAAACTTTTGTGTCGTGATTGGTGTTTAAACGAAATTTTCCCAGATAATCACTTTTGTCAAACCCGGTATTACCACCGGTATCCAATGATTTAAACCCATCAGAATTGTAATTGTAATATTGGGTTACAAAACCAAAATTTTTCCCGGAATCTCCAAGAGTTGCTTCAGTACTTCGGCTGTTGTAATTTCCGTAAGAGAACCGCACATCACCAGAAAAATCTCTGGGGATTGATTTAGAAACCATATTGATGGCTCCGCCGGTTGTAAATGGGCCATATTGTACCTGGCTACTTCCTTTTAAAACTTCAATGGCTTCTATGCGACCCATTGTTGGAAAATAATAAGCTGCGGGTGCACTGTAAGGTGCAGGGGCTATTAAAACCCCATCTTCCATCAAAGTAATTTTTGAGCTTCTTTCTGGTGAAGTGCCTCGTAAACTGATATTGGGTCGCAGACCAAAACCGTCTTCTTCAAATACATTCACACCGGGAACAGCTCTTAATATTTTATTGGCGTCTGTATAACCAAATTGTTGAAGGTCTTGAGGAGATAAATAATAAGCAGAACCTGTTCGATTTTTTACTTCAAATTTACTTCCCAAAATATTGCTGGACAACACGATCTCTTTTAAAATTTCAGTTTTTTTGGCTTCATTAATACTGTCATTTTTTTGTTCATTTTGGGTTATTCCAGCAAGGGGAATAAAAAGAACACCTGTGAAAGCTAATAGTTTGCGCATTTCTTTTATTTAGACTGGTTAAATATAATCATTAATTTCAGCCGCAAAAGTAATTCTCAAAATTAAAACTGACAACTTTATTTAGATTAAATTTAAATAGAATAACTGTTAAAATTTGTAAGCATTTCTAAATGAATTAATTTCAAATTAAAAAAGCTGCCTTTTACTGGCAGCTTTTTTCTTTAATTAAAATGTATGTTTAATTATTCTACTATAAATGTATTATTTGAATCTTCAATGTCAGCTGTAATTTGATCGGGATCAATCACAACTTCTTTCAGTTTTTTATCTGTTTTCAGTAAGTAAATCCAACGATTTGATCGTTGCCATACCTCTACAGGAAGTTCTTTTCGTTCTTTTTGACCATCTTCATAAGTGACTTCAAATTTTAAAGGCATTGGAAACCCATTGTTTATAAATGTGAGTAGATAATCGTTGCCAACCGGGTTTACTGCTTCAACTGCCAGATCGATGTTGTCATTGCTGTAAAACCAATGTTTCCAAAACCAATTTAAATCTTCACCAGAAACATTTTCCATGTGATTAAAAAAATCATTGGGTTGTGGATGTTTGTAGGCCCAGGCATTGATATAGGATTTGAAAGCATTGTCAAAACGCTCATGTCCTAAAATATATTCACGAAGCATTAAAAGTCCGTAAGCAGGCTTATAATATGCTGTCATTCCTAAATTTCTACTCTGTGTGATATCAGGATGGGTTGTAATGGGTTCTCTGTTTGGGTTTTTATTATAGGCTACGATTCCATTTCTGTTTAAGCGGGAGTTATATTCTCCATTATTAAAGGCCTGGGTGCTGTAGTAGTTAATGAATGTATTGAAACCTTCATCCATCCAAACATGTTTTTTTTCGTTGGAACCAACAATCATTGGAAACCACATATGGCCAAACTCATGATCTGTTACGCCCCAGAGACTGTTGCCTTTTCGCTCATAGCCGCAAAATGATATTCCGGGATATTCCATTCCGCCAACATTTGATGCTACATTCACAGCTGCAGGGTAGGGGTAAGGAAACCACTTTTCTGAATAGTATTCAATGGAGGCTTTTGTGTACTCAGTTGAACGTTCCCAGGCATTATCACCATTGCTTTCTAAAGGGTAAGCCGATTGAGCGATGGCTTTTTTTCCTTCGGGAAGGTTGATGCGGGCCGCATCCCATATAAATGCCTTTGAAGAAGCAAAAGCAATATCTCGGGTATTTTCCATTATAAAGTGCCAGGTCAATTTACCGTTTTGCTTTGGTCTAGTTATTTGAGTATTACCAACCTCATCGGGTTGGATAATATGAACAGTTTGATCACTTTTTTCAGCTTGACGCATTCTTTTTTGTAACTCAGACGGAAGTACTTCTTTTTCATTCTGTAATGCTCCTGAAGCAACCACAATATGATCATACGGAACTGTTATTTTAAAATCAAAATCACCATATCCAAGATAGAATTCACCTGCACCTAGATAGGGTTCAGTATTCCATCCTAATACATCATCAAAAACTGCTACACGCGGATACCATTGTGCCATCGAATAAATGGTACCCTTTTCAACATCAAGACGTCCCATTCTGTCAAGTCCTTTTCCGGGAATTTTATAACTAAAATTCATACTGATGGTTGCTTTTCCACCATTGGCAGAAATGGGTTCGTCAAAAAATACCTGCATACGGGTATCTGTGATGAGATACTCATTGTTAGTACTTTTTCCGGTTTTTGCCACAACATTACTGATATTGTATCCTCCGTCAAGATCTCCGTCAAAACGATATCCCTGGATGGGTGTGGTTAAAGCTCCTCTTGAATCTTCTTTATAACGGTTTTGTTCAAGATGTAACCAAACAAAGGATAATTTTTCAGGGCTATTATTGTGATAAGTAATTTCAACAGTTCCTGAAATTGTATTGTTAACTTCATCAAGCTCAACTTCCAATTTGTAGTCTGCACCATTTTGCCAGTAGTCAGGCCCGGGATTACCGGAGGCTGTTCTTAAATTAGTACCCTGGCGATAGGTAAATTCACTGTAGCTGGATTGATTGTTTTGAAATGGAGTTTGGGCTTGAGTGCTTGTCACAATGCAAACCAAAACGAAAAGAAATTTTTTAATCATATAAATTGAAATAAGTTAAATTTTAAACCCCGCTAAAATAGTGTTTCAAAGCTGACTTCAAAAAACATTAACTTTTTTTTTATGTATTAGATTCATTCAATAATTTTAATGTGAATTTTTATATATGTAATAAATTACCTACAAAAAATAGCATTACATCGAATAATTATGAAATACAACTGTAATATTGAATTTTGTTTATATTTTTGTTAAATGAAATTGATAAAAACAGGGATGATTTTAATATCAATTTCTAAAAGTGAAACGAACTCGAAATCAATTGGTTAAATTAAACCGTATTAAAATTAGTTCATTTACTTTATTTTCATCTTAAGGTGTTCTACCCTATAAGTTATACGAATAGATGATTTGTTAACAAGTTAATTATCAACAAATCAAAAGTAAAACTTATGCGACCAAATTACTCACACCCGAATTCAGCATTTAGGTTTCTTTATCTGCTTATATTTTTTACAATATTAAATGTGAATGCACAAAATCAGGGTAAAATCTGGTATTTTGGAGCAAATGCAGGTTTAGACTTTAATACGACTCCTCCAACAGCTTTGCTAGATGGTCAATTAAATACACTTGAAGGGGCAGCATCTATTTCAGATGAGAATGGTGAATTGTTATTTTATACAGACGGTTTGGGCATATATACCAAAAATCACACTTTAATGCCCAATGGAGTAAACGGTTTGGGAGGAGATTTTTCAAGCTCACAATCTGCATTGATAATTCCACATCCCGGTAATGAATCTCAATATATTTTATTTGCGGTATCTGCCTATACAGTTTCAAATGTGGCTTATTCTGTAATTGATATGGACTTGAACAACGGATTGGGTGATGTTGTTCAAGGAATGAAAGCAATTTCAGTTTTGAACGGAACAGGCGAATACTTACAAGCAACAAAATCTGCTGACGGTACTTTCTGGTGGGTATTAACACACAAAAGCGGGTCATCAAAATATTATGCATACAAACTCACCGCTGCAGGGGTTGATATCGAAAACCCGGTGATATCCAATACAGGCTCATCTACTTCAGGCTTTGGGGATATTGGGTTCATTAAATTTTCAAATTCAGGAAATAAAATTGTCAGAACCGGGTATATCTCAAATATTTTTGATGTGAGTGATTTTGATCCTGGTTCAGGGGTTGTTTCAAACACACTTATGTTCTCATCTCCGTCAGCTTATGGCGCTGAGTTTTCACCAAACGGACAATTTTTATACATCGCTGCTTATGGTCCACAAGGGGTCAATCAGTTTGACCTCCAGGGTGGAACAACAATGTCAGAAATTGCAGCAACCCAATACAATTATTCTAATCTGGCAAACGGGACACTTCTTTCAGCACCAGATGGAAAAATCTACTCCAGCAGACATGGAGCAACGGCTCTTGATGTAATCCACTTTCCAAACCTTCCGGAAGCACAAGCAAATTATGAGCAAAATGCAGTTAATCTGGGAGGGAAAACTGCACAACTGGGATTGATTAATATAGTAGCCGACTTTGTTTCACAAGGTCCTCCTCAATTGTCAGATTTAAACGCTTTTTCGATTTCTGAAGATGAGGCACAACTATCTGTAGAAATCAACTCAGATGGAGGCGCTTCTATTACACAAAGGGGATTTGAGTTTGGAACTAGCCCAAGTAACTTGCAAGAGTATTTAGTGTCTGGTGAAACTGGGAATATGCAACTTGCCTTTGAAAATCTTATGCCAAACACACAGTATTTTTATACAGCTTTTGCCGAAAATAATCACGGACGCACAACACTTGAAGTACAAAATTTCATAACTCTGAATGAAATAGACGACACCCCACCAGTAGCAATTTGTGTTGAAAGCTTAACAGTTCAATTGGATGAATTTGGAATGGCAACCATTGATGAAAGTATGATTGACAATGGCTCTTTTGATGATGTTGAGATAGATAGTATAGTTTTAGATGTTTATGAGTTCACTTGCAATGAATTGGGTGAACAATTGGTTATGCTTACCGTCACAGATACTTCAGGCAATAGTTCAACTTGTACAACGACAGTAATCGTTGAAGATAACCAAGCACCTGTGATTGAGTATTCAGAAAATCAAAATTTTCAGTTCATTATTGAGGCCCCTCAATATACGCTGCCAAATTTCTTTGAAGAAGGTATCTTTTTAGCTTCAGATGCTTGTACAGACCCCTTGAGTAACCTCAACCAATCACCTGAGCCTCATACTATTTTGTTATCAGGCATTCATCAAATTACATTAACAGCAGCCGATGATAGTAATAATGTTTCAAATTACACATTTGAAATTGAGATTGGACAAACACTTTCAAATGTTGAGAATGATGCTTTTGAGAACCTTTATTTATATCCAAATCCGGCAAGGAATGTAACAAATATCAATAAGCCGTCAGGTTTAGAAATCAACTCTGTAGACATTTATGAAATAAATGGACGACTTGTAAAGACGATTCTTTTCAAAAATATCTCTGAAAACAACACTCTTGATATTAGTAATTTAGCTTCAGCGACCTATCTGGTTGTTCTCAAAAATGATTTTGACCAAACTGTAAAACAATTGATTGTTAAATAATAAATAACTTTAATTCGAGAACCAGTTATAAACGAATAAAATAGTATATTTGCTCGCAATTAAAACGTAATTGCAATGACTGCACATCTTGACAAAATACTTGGGGAAGGCCTAACATATGACGATGTTCTCCTCGTTCCGGCTTATTCTGAAGTATTACCACGTGAAGTTTCAATAACTTCAAAATTCACCAAAAATATTCCCATTAACGTTCCCATTCTTTCAGCTGCAATGGACACTGTGACCGAAAGCGCCATGGCAATAGCAATGGCCCGCGAAGGAGGTATTGGTGTACTTCACAAAAACATGTCTATCGAGCAGCAAGCTGCCGAGGTCAGAAAAGTAAAGCGCGCAGAAAGCGGGATGATACTAGATCCGGTAACCCTTCCTGTAACTGCAGTGGTTGCTGATGCCAAAAATGCAATGCGTGAATACAGTATTGGAGGAATCCCAATAACAGATTCCAATGGCAAGTTAATTGGAATTGTGACCAACAGAGATTTGCGTTTTGAAAAAGACAACAAGCGTTCAATAAGTGAGGTCATGACCTCAAAGCAACTGGTTACAGTTTCTGAAGGAACTTCTTTGGAACAAGCTGAAATTATTTTACAAAAACATAAAATTGAAAAACTTCCTGTAGTAAAGGATGACAATACTTTGGTTGGTTTAATCACCTTTAGGGATATTACAAAACTCTCTCAAAAACCCATAGCCAATAAAGATCAATTTGGAAGGCTTAGAGTTGCTGCAGCTCTGGGAGTTACAGCCGATGCTTTGGATCGTACAGCAGCATTGGTAGCTGCCGGTGTTGATGCAGTTATAATTGATACTGCTCACGGTCATACAAAAGGAGTTGTAGATGTATTGAAAAAAGTGAAAAAATCCTATCCTTCTCTTGATGTGGTAGTAGGTAATATTGCTACCGCTGAAGCCGCAAAATATCTTGTTGAAGCAGGCGCAGATGCTGTGAAAGTAGGTATTGGTCCCGGTTCAATTTGTACCACCAGAGTTGTGGCAGGAGTAGGAGCACCACAATTTTCAGCTGTATTGGAGGTAGCTGCGGCCATTAAAGGTTCAGGTGTACCTGTGATTGCCGATGGTGGAATTCGCTATACCGGTGATATTCCTAAAGCAATTGCAGCAGGGGCAGATACTGTGATGCTTGGATCACTTTTGGCAGGAACCAAAGAAAGTCCCGGTGAAACCATTATTTATGAAGGTAGAAAATTCAAATCTTATCGTGGAATGGGTTCAGTAGAAGCAATGCAACACGGCTCTAAAGACAGATATTTTCAAGACGTAGAAGACGATATCAAAAAACTGGTTCCGGAAGGTATAGTGGGACGCGTACCCTACAAAGGGGAGCTTTCTGAAAGTATGACTCAATTTATTGGTGGGCTAAGAGCCGGAATGGGTTATTGTGGAGCAAAAGATATCGCAACACTCAAAGAATCCGGTAGATTTGTAAGAATCACAGCTTCAGGAATCAATGAGAGTCACCCACACGATGTTTACATCACCAAAGAATCACCGAATTATTCCCGATAATATAATTTTATTCTCATCGTCTTGGATGATATTTTAATAAAACATCACTGAGGTGTCTACGGTCAACATGCATGTAAATTTCGGTGGTCGTGATACTCTCATGACCAAGCATCTGCTGAATAGCTCTTAAATCGGCTCCATTTTCCAATAAATGAGTGGCAAATGAATGCCTGAAGGTATGCGGACTAATTGTTTTTCTCAAACCTGCTTTATCGGCAAGTTGCTTTGTAATAGTAAAAATCATTGCCCGGGTGAGTTTTTTTCCTCTACGGTTTAAGAAAACAATGTCATTAAACTCCTTTGCGATTTCCTGATGTACACGTATTTCTGATAAGTAAATAGTAATATACTTCATCGTGATGGGAGCTATGGGAACAAAGCGTTGTTTATTTCCTTTTCCGGTGACTTGAATAAAACCTTCTTCAAAGTATAAATCTGATAATTTTAATCCGGTAAGTTCAGAAACACGTAACCCACATCCATATAGTGTTTCAAGTATGGCACGGTTTCTTTCACCTTGAGGCAGGCTTAAATCAACACTTTCGATGAGTAAATTGATTTCTTCTTTAGAGAGTGTGTCGGGTAACTTCCTTCCGGTTTTGGGAGATTCTATCAGTTCCAGGGGGTTTGTTTTTCGATAATCTTCAAATATGAGGTAATTAAAAAAACCTTTTAAACCGGAAATAATTCTGCTTTGTGAGCGGGCATTCATTTTTTTAGCCAATTGATAAATAAACTCCTGAACCTCTTTTTCTTCAATTTTTAGAGGTGAAATGCTGATGTTATTTTCTTCAAGCCACTGGATGAGCTTTTTGATGTCTAAAGAGTAATTGATGATGGTGTTTTCTGATAGGCCACGTTCAATGCGTAAATAATTTTGATAATCTTTAAGTGCCTGGTGCCATTTCATTTGATTGGTGTGCAGTATTTTTTGATGGATGAAAGTTGTTTAATTACTAAAATGAAGTTTAATGAACATTATGTAAAAATAAGATTTGGTTTTGTTTTTCGTTTTACTTTTTAGCGAAAGTTTAATAAATAGCGCTATTGAACCTATTATATTTGTAAAACAAACATTAAAACAAACTAATTATGAAACGAATTATTTTATTGGTAGTAGTAATGGCTTTTGGGTTGAATTCATTCAGTCAGGGTCTGGAACTGGGAGTTAAATTTGGAGCTAATTTTTCAACCCTTTCAGAAGGACCAGGACCTGAGCAAAGAACTGGCTTTTTAGGAGGTGCTTTTGTGGGAATAAAGTTCAGCGACAGAATTGCGATCCAGTCGGAGTTGTTGTACTCTCAACAAGGAGCAGAATTTGATCTTGATAAAGTGGACTTAAATTATGTAAATCTTCCGGTGGTGATGAAGCTATATTTGGTTAAAGGACTAAATATTCAGGGAGGGCCTCAATTTGGTTTTTTAGTTGATGATAATTTGCCAGATAGTATTGTAGAAGCAGAAACCTTTGATTTGTCTGGTATTATTGGAGCTGGATATGACCTTCCGTTCGGATTACGTCTGGATGCTCGTTATCATTTTGGGGTTACAGAAGTCGAAAAGACAACAGAAGCCAAAAACCAGGTATTTTCTCTAGCCTTAGGGTACTCGTTTTTATAAAATATGTAAAATTTAACTTAAAGTAAACTTAAATCATCAATTTTATTAAGATAAACTAGCTAAGTTTGATATTAATAACTAATAAATTTGAAATTATGAAAAAAGTATTGATAATTATTGCGCTGGCATTTTTTGGTTTCACATCTGTTAAAGCACAAGAGGGCGGAGCCAAACTTGGGCTTCACTTTGGTTTACCAATTGGCGATGCTGGAGATATTTCTTCATTTAATGTTGGTTTTGATGCTGCATATATGTTAAATGTTGCAGACTCATTTCAAATTGGACCTTTAGTTGGGTATTCACACTATTTTGGTAAGGAATATGATATTTTAGGAACAACAGTTAAAGGAGATGATATCCAGTTTGTTCCAATTGCAGGTTCTGCTCGTTTTTTTGCTTCTGAAGATTTCTTTTTTGGAGCAGATTTAGGATATGCTATTGGAATTGATGATGGTAATGACGGGGGCTTTTATTACAGACCTAAACTTGGTTACGGTCTAGGCCCTGTAAGTCTTATTGCTTCCTATAGTGGAGTCAGTTCAGACGGGAATTCATTTTCATCCCTTAACCTTGGTGTTGAAATCGGATTTTAATCAAAAACATACCATAAACACAAAAAAGAAGTACATCTGTACTTCTTTTTTTTTATTTTATCAAAATATGATTAGTTTTGAGTAACTAACAAATAAACTGATAATTATGAAAAAACTTACTTTAATTGTTGCAATTGCAATATTCTCATTTACAAACTCTAATGCCCAGGAATTTAGTTTTGGGGTTAAAGGAGGGGTAAATGTGGCGAATTTTGGAGGAACTACATCTTATGCAGGATTTGGTAGCCTTGGGTCAAGAACTGGTGCACATATTGGTGTCTTGATGGAAGTTCCAATATCAGGAGACATTTCATTACAACCTGAATTGCTTTACTCTATGAAAGGTTCAACTTGGTCAGATACTAATTTAGATTACATTGACATTCCAATATTAGGTAAGTATAATTTACCTTGGGTGGAAGGTTTAAGTGGTGAGCTTGGGCCAGTAATTGGCGTACTTATGAGTGCAAAACGAAATGATAATGATGCAAAGGACTCTTTTAAGACAATGGATGCTGCAATTGCAATAGGAGCCACTTATAAACTCAATATGGGAGTGTTTTTTAGTTTAAGATACAATAAAGGTTTGCTTGAGGTTTGGGAAGACAACCCCAATAACTTTACAAATAAGAACAATGTATTCCAGGTTTCAGCCGGATATGCATTTTAAAACGATTAATTAATAGATTTAAAAAAAGCAAGGACAATGTTCTTGCTTTTTTTATTTATTTTAGCCGGAAATCTAAATTAATACCATGAAAAAACGAATTATTTTTTTAAGTTTTCTGTTTCTAGCTGTTTGTAGTATGCAGGCACAGCAAAAGCAAGGTGTCAAATTTGAAGGAGGTTTAGCACTTCCGGTTGGCGACAATTTTGTTGAAACAACTTTTGGACTGGGGGCAGACATTAGCTACTTATTCAATGTTGTGGAATCGTTTCAAATGGGTCCCTCAGCTGGTTTTTATAACTATTTTGGTAAAGGAAGTACATTACCTCCTGCTATGGGAGGTGGCACGGCAAGTGACGTTCAATTAGCACCACTGGCAGTGTCATCAAGATACTATGTTATTAAAGAACTATTTGTAGGAGTGGACCTTGGGTATGGATTGCGTTTAGATAAGGACTTTGAAGACGAAAGTGGTTTTTATTACAAACCAAAAATTGGTTTCAGCTTTGGGCCTATAAGTACCATACTCTCTTATTCAAGTGTAACTGGTGAATTGGATGATTTTAGCGCGATTCATTTAGGTTTTGAAGTAGCTTTTTAAAAGATTTAGATTATGAAACTAATCATCATCAACGGACCGAATTTAAATCTTTTGGGAAACCGAGAAAATGGTATTTATGGGTCTAAAAGCTTTGATGATTTTTTTGTCGAAATGCAATTCAAATATCGTGATATAGAATTACAGTTTTACCAGTCAAATATTGAAGGAAATCTCATTGATAAAATCCAGGAAGCAGCTTCTGAATTTAAAGGTATTATCCTAAATGCAGCAGCTTATACACACACATCTGTGGGTATTGGTGATGCCGTTAGAGCGATTGATATTCCTGTTGTAGAAGTTCATATATCCAACACCTTTGCGAGAGAAGAGTTCAGGCACACGTCTCACATTGCTCCCTATACTAAAGGAGTCATCACGGGTTTTGGGCTGCAAAGTTATGAATTGGCTATTCAGAGTTTTCTGAATGTTAAATAATACCGCTAAAATCATTCTCGAAACCAAAAACTACTTCTTCCATTTAATATTACAGCCCACGCTAGGTTTTTGATCTTTTCGTTGCGGACTATTACTTAAGAGGTTATCAAGTGCTTCCCTTAAATCCCTTCCGGTTACCTGAATACTGTTTCCCGGTCTGGAATTGTCTAATTGCCCACGGTAAACCAGTTTTTGTTCATCGTCAAAAACATAAAAATCAGGAGTGCATGCAGCATCATAAGCTTTGGCTACTTCCTGGGTTTCATCATAAAGATAAGGAAAGGGGTAATGTTCCTTTTCGGCGAGACGGGCCATTTCTTCAGGGCTGTCCTGGGGGTAGTTCTCCACATCATTACTGCTTATTGCTACAAATCCAAAACCTTGTACTGTGTAGTCATTGGCCACCCTGATAACTTCATCCATCACATGTTTTACAAACGGACAATGATTACAGATAAACATAACAACCAAACCGTGTTTTCCATAAGCTGAACTTGAAGTTACAAACGTATTAGTGACCACGTTCAGTAATTTAAAATCGGGTGACTTTGTTCCTAAAGGAAGCATATTAGAAGGGGTTTGTGCCATTGCTTTTTATTTTCTAAAATACGATATTTTATGGATTCATAAGTTGTTGAACTTTAAAAAATTGCTAAAACTTTGGTAAGTCAGCGCTTTGATTGTAAATTTATAGGAATTTACCGTTTAATAATCCTTAAAACAAAATCACCGTGGATAGCTCATACAATACATTATCAGAAGCGATTAAGGACTTTCAAAGTAAAGGCTACACCGAAAATTTTAATCTTCTAGAAGACCATATTGAGTCAAGATCATTAAAAAAGAAGTGGACAGCAGACGAATTGATAGTTGATAAATACTATCGTTTTGAAGGAGAATCCAACCCTTCAGATAATTCCATTCTGTATGTTATTAAAACGACTGATGGCACCAAAGGCCTGCTAGTTGATAGTTATGGAGCACAGCGAGGGGGCGTTTCTTCTGAAATGATTCAAAAACTTAAAATGGACACGCGTTGACAGACACAATAACCTGGAATCAATTTTCTCAAATTGAAATGCGTGTTGGAACTGTGATTCAGGTAAATCCATTTCCTGAGGCTCAAAAGCCTGCATACAAATTAACCATAGATTTTGGAAAGGAAATTGGAATCAAAAAGACATCAGCACAAATCACAAAACGCTACGCCCCTGAACAACTGCTTCACAAGCAAGTGGTTGCTGTGGTTAATTTTCCGGCAAAACAAATCGCCAATTTTATGAGCGAATGTTTGATATTGGGTGCAGTTGATCAGGAAGGCGATGTAGTGTTATTACAACCCGAAAGCCTTGTAAGTAATGGGTTAAGAATATTATAACTACATAAACTCTCCAAAAAAGATAGCATTCATCAACAGCTTGTTGGTTCCAAACCAAAACGCCCTGAAGTTGGTGTTTTCTGAAAACAATAATACTTTACCACTACCAAAACTACCGGCTTTAAACGCTGAAACACCACCCAGTTCTTTCAAAGTTTCTTTATGAATATACCCACTCAATAGCGGATTGTCTGTAAATTGAATAGGATTATTATAACTTTGAGGGTCAGCTTCTATCATTAAAGTGGAATTTTTAAATAGAGGTAATTTGTCGTTTTTGTAGCCAAAAACAATAGGGTGGGAGCGATCGATTTTAGTTTCAAAAATGGCTCCTCCAATTCGTTTTGCTCCAAAATATTTACTGCGGTATTCAAACGTGACGTTTTTAGCAGTATCGCTAGTAGATTTAAATTTGACTTTTAGAATATCGTTACTGTTTGCCCATCGCGCAGCATTTTTGTAGCCTACTAAAATACCGCCGCTTTTAATCCAATCCTTTAGTTTTTTAGTAGCAGCTTTATCAAGTGCAGATCCCCAGCTATTGGGAAGGATGAGGTGGGTATAACTGCTTAAATCGGTTCTGTTAAAATTTCGGGTATCCAGTTTGGTTAAAAGCATTTCATAGCGTTGGTCAAACAAATGCCAGATTTCACCGGCGTCATAAGGAGTAACACCATCTCCCACCAAAAGTGCTACCTTGGGCTTTTTGACGGTTTCAAAACTGTTACTACCCAAGTCAATTCCCTGAGTTAAACCGGTTTTTACAGGAGTGATATCAATATGTGAATTTTTTGCAATTTGATTTATTGCTGAGGCTAACTCAGTTTTGTTTAAAGACTGGTTTTGTACCGGAATCATTATCGTACCATAATCATATGTTTTCCCTTCCAAAGTAAATGTTTTTAAAGCCACCTTAACCCTGATTTCTTTTTCTAAAAGTTGATTGAGTGCTTTTGGAGAATAAAATTCGTGCCATTCCATCAAATAAGCATAGTTTGAAGCTGAAATGTTATTGATTTCACGTAAAGCAATTTCTTCAATTTCATTCCCGGCATTGCTTAATGAAACATTTTCATCGTAATCCAAATTGAACGCAAGCGGAAATGTCCAGGCAGAAACATCATAAAACAAACTGTCTTTAAAACTGGTGCGGGTTTCAAACATGGCGTTGATCAAGCGTGCATGCTTTTGATTTTTTGGAACGATATAGCTAGATCCTTTTTTGTAATTTTTTCCGTTTAAGGTAAAATCCTTTTTGACTTCATGCACTTTAATTTGATGTTGTTTAAGTATTTCGGCTAGGTGATAAGCCTTGGCAGCGTCTTTTTCGTCACCAAAAACAAGTGCCCCGGTTTTGGTTTCTTTGCGTGCATCTTGAAAAAACTGACGTTGATAGTTGAGTAAGTTTTCGCGTAAAGCGACACCCGCATCTATCGTAGATAATGCTGTAACGAATTGATTTCTTATAGTAAAAGGAAAGGTGAGCAAACCATTGTCACTCTCCTGAGCGTGACCTCTTGAAGAAGCTTGTTCAAATAAGATCCCAATACTTCCATTGATATCAGGAAAGGTTGACCCTTTGCCATAGTAATAATCATCAAAATCTTCTTTGGAATAATATAAACTTCCAATTTGATCCAATGCATCTGCATGGAATTGAGCAATGGCACCTGTGAGCTCCTGGTTTTTTTGTGGAGTTAAAGGATGTGTTCTTTCAGGAATTCCCGGCTGAAAGAAAAAAGTGCTATTGGTGCCCATTTCATGGTGGTCTGTTAGAATATTTGGATACCATTTATGGAAGGTAGCAATGCGCGCTCTGCTCTCGGGTAATTGTGCCGGAAGCCAGTCGCGGTTCATATCAAACCAATAGTGATTTGTGCGTGCACCAGGCCAAGCTTCGCTATATTCACGATCGTTGGGGTCTGGGTTGATCTTGTTACTTTTATGCATATTGACCCAGCTTGCAAAACGTTGTAAACCATCAGGATTGAATGCAGGATCGAGAAGGATTACAGCATTTTGAAGTATGTTTTCAATTTTTGGTCCTTCAGCAGCTGCCAGGTAATAGGCAACAGCCAGAGCAGCATTGGTCCCACTGGGCTCGTTTCCGTGAATGGAAAATCCTTGATTGATTATTACAGGCATAGTAGAAGTGTCTAATGAGCCGGCACTGCCTTCTGTCAACTTAAGGTGGTTTTGACGAATACTTTCAAGGTTTTGGTGATTTTCAAATGAAGTTATGGTTAAGAGAATGAGTGGCCTGCCTTCATAGGTCGTTCCTCGGTTTTCAATTGTAACCCGATCACTGGCACTGGCAAGCGCATACATGTAATTCACCAGTTTGTCGTGCGTGATATGCCATTCACCAACTTCGTGGCCCACGATACTTTTTGGGGTCGGAATGTCTTTGTTGTAGGTTACATCATCGGGAAGATAATAGTTTAAATCAAATGTTTCATTTTGTGCTAATAAAGAAAAAGAAACAAAAAATAGGGAAAGTAGTATTTTACGCATAGAATTTTTTTTTACAATGGGTTAAAGATAAAAAAAACCGCTCTAAAAAAAGGAGCGGTTTTGAAGGCTTTTCAATTGATTTAATTAAATATCTTCAAAATTGATGTCTGTGAAGCTATCAGTTCCTTTTGTATCGTCATCATCATTGTTTTTTGAAGTTGTTGTATCTCCTTCTTTTTTATAATCAGATTGGTGACGTTCACTGATGACTTCTTCTCCTTTTTCATTGATGATAAAGTCAATCATTTCTTCTACATTTTCTTTAAAACTTGCAAAATCTTCTTTGTAGAGATAAATTTTGTGTTTTTTATAATGAAAAGATCCGTCATCATTGGTGAATTTTTTACTTTCTGTTATAGTTAAATAATAATCACCTGCTCTGGTAGATCTTACATCAAAAAAATAGGTTCTTCTTCCGGCGCGCAATACTTTTGAATAAATTTCTTCTTGCTCCATCATATCTTTTTCACTCATAGTTAATTTGTTTAAAAATAATTCAAGCCAAAAATCTAAAAAAAAAAGCTACTGAGCAACATTTTTTAATTTTCTTTTTCTAAAAGTTGTTTTGCATACAATTCTTTGTAATAGCCATCAATGTCAATGAGTTGGCTATGAGTGCCTTTTTGAATTATTTCGCCGTCCTTAAGGACTAAAACAGTATCGGCATTTTTCGCAGAGGAGATTCTGTGGCTTACAATTATAGCTGTTTTGTTTTTAGACAGTTTTTGTAAATTTTTAATGATAGTTTCTTCGGTTTCAGTATCTACAGCAGAAAGGCAGTCGTCAAACAAATAAATTTTAGGGTCTTTGATTAATGCCCTGGCAATGGAAACACGTTGTTTTTGGCCTCCACTAAGGGTGATCCCTCTTTCGCCTAAAACAGTTTCATATTTTTTTGTAAAACCAAGAATGTTATTGTGCACAGCGGCTAATTTGGCAGCTTCCTCTACTTCCTCATCAGTGGCGTCAGCTTTTCCAAATTTGATATTATTTTTGATACTGTCACTAAATAAAAAGGCATCCTGTGGCACATAGCCAACAGCCTCGCGAAGGTTTTTTAGATTGAAGTTTTCAATGGGCTGATCATCAATTAAAATCACCCCTTTGCTCACATCATACAACCTGCCAATAAGCTCTAAAATGGTTGATTTACCAGAGCCGGTATGACCTAATATGGTGATGGTTTCACCTGGGTTTATGGTAAATGAAATGTTTTTTAAAGCTGTAATATTTGTGTCAGGATAGGTAAACGAAACGTTTTTAAATTCGATTTTTCCTTTAACGGGAGTAGTATTTTCTGTATGGTTTTTAATTTCAGGTTCCTCTTTAAGAAACTCGTTGATACGTTTTTGTGATGCCTCTGCCTGTTGGACCATGGAAGTCACCCAACCCACCACAGCAACCGGCCAGGTAAGCATATTTACAAAAATTAGAAACTCTACGATGGTTCCCAGTTCTGCAATTTCTCCTGAAATGTATTGCTTTCCCCCAACATAAATAACCACTAGATTACTGGCTCCAATAAGCAAAACCATTAATGGAAAAAATAAAGCCTGAACTTTCACCAAATCAAGGTTCTTGTCTTTACTTTCATTCGCCAAGACCACAAAATTAGATTGTGTTTGGGGTTCAATAGCATAGGCTTTTATGACAGAGATACCACTAAAGGTTTCCTGAGTAAAAGTGGTCAGCTTTGATAAGTATTGCTGAACAATTGTGCTGCGTTGATTAATAGCAACACTTAATTTGTAGATAGCAATAGATAATACCGGTAGCGGTGCAATCGTGTAAAGTGTAAGCACGGGTGCCTGACTGAACATATACCAGATAACTACAATAAAGAGCGTAATGGTTTGAACACTATACATCAAAGCAGGCCCTGCATACATTCGCACTTTGGAAACGTCTTCACTTATGCGATTCATCAAGTCGCCCGTTCTGTTTTGTTTGTAAAAGTTTAATGATAATGCTTGATACTGTTTAAAGACTTCATTTTTTAAATCAAATTCTATTCGGCGAGAAACCACAATAAAGGTTTGTCGCATCAAAAATGTAAATAAAGCTGCCATTAATGTGGCCCCAATTAGCAGGCCAATATTAAGTAATAGTTCATCTTGAATTTGACTCAGATCTTTTGAGTTGTCTTTAATATATCTGTCAACAACGGTTACGGAGTCACCGATTAATTTGGGGGTAATAATTGCAAATAATCGCGCGAAGACTGTAATGATTAATCCAAGCAGCAACATGCCCTTATAGTTGATAAAATATTTGTTGAGGTGTTTTAATTCTTTCATTTACAGGCTGAGGCTTTCCATTGATTGAGCCATTTCAATTTAACACATTTTTTAATGAAATTCATGAAATAAACTACTACTTTTGCACCGCCCAATTGTAGGGCAAACACATAATAAATCAAAAAATTTATGATTACAGAAGTAATAAATGCGAACGAAATTCACAAAGCAGACCCTGTTTTTGGCCAACTTTCGTTTGATGATCATGAGCAAATTGTTTTTTGCAACGACAAAGATACAGGATTAAAAGCAATAATTGGAATTCACAATACAGTTTTGGGACCTGCTTTAGGAGGTACAAGAATGTGGAATTATGATAGTGAATGGGATGCGTTGAATGATGTATTGCGTTTATCAAGAGGAATGACTTTTAAGTCTGCAATAACAGGCTTGAATCTGGGTGGTGGAAAAGCTGTAATCATAGGAGATGCAAAAACACAAAAGACACCTGAGTTAATGAAGAAATTTGGTGAGTTTGTGCATTCTCTTAGTGGAAAATATATTACAGCTGAAGATGTGGGAATGGCAACCAGTGATATGGATACTGTACGTTCGGTAACACCTTATGTTACCGGAATCTCTGAATCTCTTGGAGGAGCAGGAAATCCATCACCTATCACCGCTTATGGCGTGTTTATGGGAATGAAAGCAGCTGCAAAATATACGTATGGTAGTGATGTTTTGGAAGGAAAAACAATTTTTGTTGAAGGAATTGGTAATGTTGGGGAAGCGCTTGTAGAGCACTTAACCAATGAAGGCGCTCAGGTTTTTATTGCAGACATCAGTCAGGAACGCCTGGAATATGTGCGGGATAAATATGGAGCAGTAATATATGGCGGAAACAACTTATACTCTGAAAGCATGGATATTTATGCTCCTTGTGCTTTAGGAGCAACTGTTAACGATTTAACAGTTAACCAAATTAATGCGAAAATCATAGCGGGTGCTGCAAACAACCAACTTGCAGACGAACAAAAGCACGGCAGAATTCTTCAGGAAAGAGGAATTGTCTACGCCCCCGACTTTTTAATCAATGCAGGAGGGATTATTAACGTGTATGCAGAGTTGGAAAATTATGGCAGACAGGAAATCATTAGAAAAACTGAAAATATTTACAATACAACGCTTGAAATTTTAAAGAGTGCCGAAAATGATAAAATCACAACTCACCAGGCAGCCTTAAAAATGGCTCAGCAACGCATTGAAGCTCGAAAAAAAGAGAATAAGTCATAACATAAATAAAACCAATGTTCAGAGGTAGGCTCTGTACATCATTGTTTTAAAAGTTCTTTATAATAAATTATGCTTACAAGAAGACACATTCGGGTTAAAGTACTTCAATCACTTTATGCCTATAAAAATCAGGAACAAGCCAACCTGCAAAAAGAAGAAAAGTTTCTGGTAAATAGTATGGAAAAAATGCTCGACTTGTATTTGTTGATGCTATCACTCATGCTTGCCGTTCGTGATCAAGCTGAAAACTTCATGGAACTTTCAAAAAACAAGCACCTCCCCACAGAAGAGGACATAAGCCCAAGTAGAAACTTTATAGACAATACAGTTTTAAATTTACTTGAAAATGACCCTTCATTTATCAATTTGGTCGAAAAGCACAAATTAAATAACTGGCAGATTGACAATGAATATCCTCAAATAATCTCCAAGGAGCTTAGAAAAGACACATTTTACAAAGAATACTTAGCTCTTAAAACACCCACTCTTAAGCAGGATAAAGATTTTATAATATATTTTTTTAAAGAAGTTATTGCACCCAATGATAAGCTTTATGAATATCTGGAAGATAGTCAACTAACTTGGATTGATGATTTTCCCATTGTTAATACAGCGATATTAAAAGTGCTCAATTCAATAAAATCTGAAACAAAACCGGTAAAATGGACATCAGGGTTGTTTAAAAATGATGACGACAAGCAGTTTGCAGGAACTCTTTTTAAAACAACGATACAAGAAGAAGAAACATTAATTCAGGAAATTGAAGGCAAAACACCAAACTGGGATCAAGAACGTATTGCTGAACTGGATTTAATTATCATAAAAATGGCATTGGTTGAGTTTTTACACTTTCCTTCAATTCCGGTCAAAGTAACAATCAATGAATACCTTGAAATTGCTAAAGAATATTCAACACCAAAAAGCAGTTTGTTTATCAATGGATTGTTGGATAAAATATCAAAAGATTACAGTATAGCCAATAAAATCAATAAAACAGGAAGAGGTTTACAGTAAACCATTTTTTTTTACTAATTTAGTGCCCGTCAAAAAATCAAAAAAATTAAAAATTTTAACTCATGAAAAAATCAATTTTTATTGTTGCACTAGCTGCAGCTTTTACATTTACTTCTTGTAAAGAAAATGCAGCAGACAAAGTAAATGAAGAGAATGTTGAACAAACCTCTCAAGCTGCTGAAAATGCAGAATCTAAGAGTCAAGAGGCTCCTGGAAAATATCCTGTGATGACTTTTGATAAAACAGAACATGATTTTGGAAGAATTGCTCAAGGCACTAATGTTGAACACTTATTTACTTTTACTAACACTGGTGAAGCGCCGTTAATCATTTCTGACGCAAAAGGAAGCTGTGGATGTACCGTTCCAACTTTTACAAAAGATCCGGTAGCACCCGGTGATACAGGTGAAATGTTAGTGAAGTTTAATGGTTCAGGTCAAAACCAACGAACTATTTCTGTAAATGTTTCCACAAATACTCAAAAAGGAACTGAGAGAGTGACTATCAAAGCATTCGTTGAACCAAAAGAAGGAGCAACAGCAAGCGGAGTTTCTACAAACACCTCTAAATAATAAATATGGATGGATTTTTAGGAGGCCAATTACCTTTTTTTATTTTGATGTTTGTTGTGGTCTATTTTTTTATGATTAGACCATCAATACAAAAACAAAAAAAAGAAAAGCGTTTTGCAGAGGCATTATCTAAAGGGGATAAAGTAATTACCAAAAGTGGTTTACACGCCAAAATATTGGACATTAACGACGATGGTACTGTAATCCTTGAGTCAGGTGCAGGAAAAATGAAATTTGAAAAGTCTGCATTATCAATGGAGATGAGCGCAAAACTTAATGCCCCGGCCGAAAAAAAATAATAACTGATATTAAATGTATTTAAAAACCACTTTCTAAGAAAGTGGTTTTTTTATGCTTAAAGTTGACTTCAGAGATTTTTTATAAAAAGATGAGTCCATATTTATAAATCAATCTTATTCCAACAAATAAAACCAGTATTGCAGTAATTATTTTTAAGGTAGCCTGATTGAATTTTTTAAAAGTTAAATAATTACCTAGTTTTCCGCCGGCAAAAACAATCATCATTAGTAGAATAGTTTGCATTAATGGAATTTGAAAAGTACTATTAGCAATCAAGCCACTTATTCCTGATATTGAATTTGCCAATATAAAAAAACTTACCAACGACGCTATCAAAATTGGTTTTTCCCATCGCAGGAAAAACAGAAATGGTGCCAGAAAAATACCCCCGCCTATACCTACCATTCCTGCAAAAAAACCAATCACTCCACCGATGGCATAAAGAGAAATCACCGGATACTTTTTTGATTTTACTTCTTTATTTTTATGTAGTCTTGTCTGGGCAATCAAGGCGAGTGCTGCTATAACTAGTGAAGTTCCTAATATGAAAAAGAATACATTTTCATTCAATCTCACAGTAGCCCCCAGGAAACTCAAAGGAATGCTTGTTATGACAAAGGGCATGAATTTTTGGAAATCAAAATGTCCCTTTTGGTAATACGCTAAACAACTACTTGAAACAACAACAATATTGCATACAAGAGCAATACTTCTAATAGTGAAAAAATCAATAATTAGAAGTGCCAGTAAAGCGAGATAACTTGACCCACCTCCAAAACCTACAGACGAATAGAGCGTTGCAATGATAAAAAATCCAACACCTAGCAGCACAAAATTTAAAAAGTCAATTTCCATATAGAATAGGCTTCAGCTTTCTAATTTATTTTAAATCAATTAATTTTTTAGCTGTTTGAAATTCTTCTAAAGTATTTACGTTCATCAATACTCGGTCATTTTTAGGGTAAACACATTCAATGTCGATTGTTTGAAGAAATTTCGACGGACTGGCACCTTCACCTTTAGTAAAAAATGCTTCTGCTTGTTGAAATGAGTTGCTTTCCCAAATTGTACAAAGAGGTTCCGGGAATTCTGAATCAATTTTACAATAGGCTGTTGCTAATTTTTGCTTGTTTCTATTGTTTTTTAAATACATCAAGGCATCTAAATCCAGAAAAGGCATATCACAGGCAACTACAAACCAGACCACATCAGGATGCTCAAGATGAGCACTGTATAATCCATTGAAAGGGCCCAGATAATGATTTTTGTCCACTATAGTTTTTATGTTATTCAATGCGATAGCATCTTCATTTGTGTGAACACTTAAAAATACATCATCACACACCTGCTTTAAAAGCGAAATTAAATAATCCCTTTGAGGCAATCCGTGATATTCAATCGTTGATTTATCAATACCCATTCTGGAGCTTTGACCCCCCGTGAGAACTAAACCGTATAATTTTTCGTTTAAAATTATAGACATGTTGATGTGAGTATTTTTATAATTGTTTCCTTGTTTTAAACCATTGAAATTAAATTTAATTTCAGGAAATCCTTTACAAATTGACTAAAAAAAATTAAATTTAGCAGAAAGCAAATCTAAATGAGATGGCTTAAAATAAGTAATCTAATTTAGTACTTTTTAATCATAAACTAATAGTATGCTTGTTGACTCCTTTAAAAGAAATCACGATTATTTAAGAATCTCGTTGACAGACGTCTGTAATTTTCGTTGTCACTATTGCATACCCCACGAAGAGGTAACCTTTATGCCTTCTTCCCGTTTGATGAGCGCCGATGAAATTGAAACCATTGCTGAAACATTTGTAAAATTGGGGGTTAAAAAAATACGCCTCACCGGGGGAGAGCCTCTTTTGAGAAAAGATTTTGAATCTATTCTTCTAAAATTGGCGAAGTTTCCGGTTTCCCTGGCAATAACAACCAATGGGGACAAGGTAAATAAGTTTATAGAACTTTTTAAAACTACAGGGTTAAACTCTTTAAATATCAGCTTAGACACGCTTAATCGCGAAAAATTTAAATCCATAACAAAACGTGATAAGTTTGACCAAGTGATGAACAACATCAACTTGTTGCTGGAGAATGATTTTCATGTCAAAATCAATATGGTGGTGATGAAGGGAATCAACGATGGTGAGATCCTGAAATTTGTTGAGTGGACCAAACACAAGCCCATTCACGTGCGGTTTATTGAGTTTATGCCATTTGATAAAAACCAATGGAACAAAGAGTCGGTGTTTACTTTTGAAGAAATGCTTGATGTGATATCAAAGGAGTATAGCTTCATCAAAATGAAAGACAAGTTCAATGACACAGCAAAAAAATTCAAACCACTGGGTCATGAAGGAACCTTTGCCGTCATCAGCACCATGTCGCAACCGTTCTGCAACACCTGCAACAGAATGCGCCTCACTGCTGACGGGAAAATGAAAAACTGTCTCTTTTCAAAAGGGGAAGCTGATATTCTGGGAGCTTTGCGAAATGGAGAAGACATCACCCCGCTTATAAAAATGAACATCTTAAGTAAAGCCAAAAAATTAGGTGGACAGTTTGAAGGCGACTTCAAAAAAATTGATACCCAAAATATCGATAACAGAAGTATGATCAAAATTGGTGGTTAAGTCTGCTTGATTTAATTAAAAAATACAATACTATGATTTCGGTTTCTGAAGCAATCCGGCTAATAAAAAAACATGCCATTCACTCAAACAGTGGTGAAGTTCCCTTATTGGATGCTCTGGGTTGTGTGGCAGCAGAATCTATACTAGCCCTCACAGACACACCCCCATTTGATAATTCGGCGATGGATGGGTATGCTTTTTCTTATGAACATTGGGATAAAACTTCACCACTAAAAATAGTTGGCGAAATTCAAGCAGGGACAAAATCCGATTATACATTAAAAACACAGGAAGCGAGTCGCATTTTTACCGGAGCTCCCGTTCCAGAAGGTGCCGATACAGTGGTTATGCAGGAAAAAACGGATCGAAAAGAAAATTTACTCATCATTACTGACCCGAACATTCAAGCGAATTTAAATATCAGGCCCCAAGGTTCTCAAACAAAACAAGGGGATTTAGCATTATCGAAAGACCAACTCATAACCCCCGCTACCATTTCCTACTTGGCCGGAATGGGACTGGATAAAATCAAAGTCTATAAAAAACCAACTGTTGGCATCATCCTTACCGGAAAGGAATTGATCAAACCGGGACAAACCCTTGAAAAAGGCAAGATTTATGAATCAAACGGTATTGGACTTCAGGCTGCATTACGAAATTTACACATTGAAACAGCATCCATCCTGACGGTTGATGACAAAGAAGAAGAATTGGTCAATGCCATCAAAAAAATGATGTATTTTGACATTTTAATATTAACCGGTGGCGTTTCTGTGGGCGAATATGATTTAGTTCCTGCTGCACTGGAACAATGTGGTGTAAAAAAAGTGTTTCACAAAATCAAACAAAAACCCGGTAAACCCATCTATTTTGGAGTACATTCAAAAGGAATAGTCTTTGGTTTACCCGGAAATCCGGCAGCGGTAATGAGCAGTTTTTACTATTACATTCAAACGGCTATTGGGCTTTTTATGAAGCGCGATTTGGTTAAGAAAATAGAACTGCCACTGGATAAAGAATATACCAAAAGACCGGGGCTTACTTATTTTCTAAACGGAAAAACCACACAAACCGGCGTTGAAATTTTAAGCAGTCAATTGAGTTATATGCTTAATTCGTTTGCCGTAGCTGATTGTTTGGTGGAATTGGAGGAAGATAAAGAGTTCTTTGAAAAAGGAACTTTGGTCGATGTTTTAAAATTTATATAACTTAGAAAAAATGGAAATCAACATTTTGGCATTTGGTCAAATAGAGGAAATTATAGGAAAAGACAGTTTTACACTTTCTGATGTTCGGGATACAGAAGCATTGAAAAGTAAACTTTCTGATTTATATCCCGAAATGAATAGGATTCCATATAGTATTTCGGTGAATAAGAATATCATAAACGGCAATCACACATTGGAAAATGGCGATGAAGTCGCGTTGCTGCCCCCATTTTCAGGCGGCTAAATAAAGTACCATGAGTCAGGAAAACCTTGAAAATAGATACCACCGCCAGATGATTTTAAAATCCTTTGGCAAAACCGGTCAGGCCAAACTCGCTCAGGCAAAAGTGTTGGTCATCGGTGCCGGTGGATTGGGCTGTCCTGCACTTCAGTATCTGGTAGCTGCAGGTGTTGGCACTATTGGTATTGTAGACAATGATGTTGTTTCACTCACCAATCTGCACCGCCAGATTTTATTTTCGGAAAGCGATCTTTCAAAACCCAAAGCTACAACTGCTGCGGCTAAACTTACTGCCTTAAATTCTGAAGTGAAACTAAATGTATATAATGAAAAAATAACTACAGCAAATGCACTTGAAATCATTAGTAATTATGATGTGGTGCTGGATTGTACTGATAACTTTGAATCCCGTTACCTCATTAACGATGCTTGTGCATTACTTGATAAACCTTTGGTCTATGCTGCAGTATTAAAATATGAAGGACAGACAGCTGTTTTTAATTTTAAAAACAAGGAAGAGGTTGAACGCATCAATTACCGCGACTTGTTCCCAAATCCGGTAGATGCCGCGCATAGTGTTTCCTGCAATGAAGCCGGTGTTTTGGGAGTGTTGCCGGGCATAATGGGAGTGCTGCAAACCACGGAAACCCTTAAAATCATCACAGGAATTGGAGAAGTTTTAAGCAATAAGCTTTTGGTTTACAATGCCCTTAACAGTAGTTTTAATACCTTTAACCTGACCAAGAATAGTGACTCACAAAAGGCCATGCCGCAAAATAATGAAGAGTTCAAAAATTACGATTATGAATTGTATTGCAACAGTCTGTTGTCTTTCGAAATAACCACGGAAACTCTTACAGAGATGATTGATAAAAAGCTGACTATTATTGATGTAAGAAACCCGGACGAACAACCTGAAGCTGTTGATTTATCAACCTTTAAAATGCCATTGCTTGAACTGGAGAACCTGTTTGAATCTCAAGTAACCAGTTCGCAGGTGGTCTTTATATGCCAAACAGGTAAGCGCAGTCTAAAAGCGGTTGAATTATTAAAAAACAACTATTCCGGTCACACTTTTTATAGCCTCAAGGGAGGTGTTTTGGCGTGGAACGAATTCAAAAACAAAACCAATGAGCACTCACAAAAAGAAAAAAGTATTTATTGAAGGACCCATTAGTCCGGACTTTATAGCAGAATCCATCGCCCATCACAGTGTAAAAACAAACATAGGGGCGCACAGTATCTTTCTGGGACAGGTGAGAGCAGATCAAATTGACGGGCAAAAAGTAAAAGCTATAGAATACACCACCTACCGGGAACTGGCCGAAGATAAGTTCCACGAAATTCGGGAAGCGGCTTTTGAAAAATTTGAATTGGTGTGTATGCACATTTATCATAGTCTGGGTGTGGTGCCTTGCGGCGAAATGTGCTTGTTTGTATTCACCTCCTCCAAACACCGCAAAGAAGCTCAGGATGCGTGTAATTACATTGTAGAACGCGTTAAAAAAGAAGTGGCCGTGTGGGGAAAAGAGATCTTTGAAAACGATTCACACACCTGGAAACAAAACACAGTATAATGAAGTTAAAAATCAGCTAATGGTAGATATCACTCATAAAATCAGTACACTGCGCACAGCTTTCGCGCAAGCAGTTGTGAAAGTCCACAATCCGGATACAATCCATGCAATAAAGAATGACAACGTGCCTAAAGGCAATGTGCTTGAAGCCGCCAGAATAGCGGGTTTGTTTGCCGTTAAAAACACCAGCAGCGCCATACCCGATTGTCACCCGTTGCCCATAGAAAAGACCGATTTTAATTTTGAGCTGAGTGAAAATTCAATCCGTATAGAAGTCGAGGTACAAACTATTTACAAAACCGGAGTGGAGGTGGAAGCCATTCATGGGGTTTCAGTGGCTGCAGTTACGATGTATGATATGCTCAAACCCATTGACAAGGAAATAGAAATTACTGACATCAAATTACTTTCTAAAAAAGGTGGCAAATCCCATTTTAGCGATAAAATGGACAAGCCTGTCAATGCGGCTGTGATTGTGTGTTCGGATAGTATTTCAGCAGGCAAAAAAGAAGACTTTGCAGGCAAAGCCATTATCAGAAAACTGGAAGCCAGTGGTGTCGAGATAAGGGCATATAACATCATTCCCGACGAGGTTGAAGACATTCAACAGCAAGTAAAAGAGCATCAGGGAAATGGTATAAACCTTATTGTTGTTACAGGAGGCACCGGACTCTCAAAAAGAGATGTCACCCCTGAAGCCATTAAGCCATTGCTAGAAAGAGAAATTCCGGGTATTGCTGAAGCGATGCGCAACTATGGACAGGAAAGAATGCCTTATGCCATGCTTTCCAGAAGTGTGGCCGGAATGATAGGCAATAGTTTAATTCTCGCAATGCCCGGCTCAACCAGAGGGGCAGAAGAGAGTATGGATGCCTTGTTTCCTCATATACTCCATATTTTTAAAGTGATGGAATATTCCAAATAAAGAAAGTGAAAGTATAAAAGTTTAAAACTTTTCAGCTTGCAATTTTGCAATGTTGACAATTACTTCAATAGCTTTTTGCATGCTCTCAACAGGGACGTATTCATAACGCCCGTGAAAGTTATGTCCCCCGGCAAAAATATTGGGGCAGGGGAGTCCCATATAACTGAGTTGAGAACCGTCAGTTCCTCCTCTTATGGGTTTTATAATTGGAGTAATGCCTGCTTGTTTGATGGCTTCTTCTGCGATATCAACGATGTGCATAACGGGTTCTATTTTTTCCCGCATATTGGAATACTGATCAGTTATTTTAACCTCAATGAGTTCCTTTTCTAATTGATCGTTCAATTCTTTAGCCAACTTTTGAAATATTTCCTTTCGGGCTTCAAATTTTTCTTTGTCGTGGTCTCTTATGATATATTCCAATACCGTTTTATCTACTTCACCATTGATGTCGGTAAGGTGGAAAAAGCCTTCTCTGCCTTCTGTATGTTCCGGTGTTTCCAGTCTGGGGAGGGAATTGATGAAATCGGTCGCAATATAAAGACTGTTGATCATTTTTCCTTTGGCATAACCGGGATGCACTATTTTTCCTTGGATTGATACAACTGCTTTGGCAGCATTAAAATTTTCATATTCGAGTTCGCCAATCTGGCTTCCGTCCATCGTATAGGCCCAATCGGCTCCAAATTTTGCAACATCAAATTTGTGTGCCCCGCGACCTATTTCTTCATCAGGAGTAAAACAGATGCGGATTTTACCATGCTTGATCTCAGGATGCTGTAATAGATATTCCATTGCGGAAACGATTTCGCAGATACCGGCTTTATCATCAGCGCCCAGTAAAGTGGTTCCATCTGTTGTAATAAGGGTTTGCCCTTTGTACTGCAACAAGTCCTCAAAATAAGAAGGGGAGAGGATGGTATTTTCTTTTTCGTTTAAAACGATGTCTTCTCCGTTATAATTTTCAATGATTTGAGGTTTTACATGGGCTCCGGTAAAATCTGGTGAAGTGTCAAAATGTGATACAAACCCAATGACAGGTACTTCTTTGTCAATGTTTGAGGGAAGTGTCGCCATCACATAGGCATTTTCATCGATGGTTACATCACTCATCCCAATAGATTTGAGTTCCTCAACCAGTTTGTTGGCAAGATTCCATTGTTTTTCTGTACTGGGGGTGGTGTCACTTTCAGGATCACTTTCAGTGTCAATAGTGACATAAGATATAAAACGCTTGATGATATGCTGCTTGTGAATCATACTTGGATAAAGATTAAATATAAAGATGCTTAAAAAAAAAGTAAAATTATTCTTTTAAAATTGATTTCACAAAAGTATTAGGTTAACTTAACGATTTATGGACAAGTCCCCCAAACGGGTTTGTTTTCAGGACTTAGTGGAGAATATGTTGAAAATTCAAAAGGTTCTACTGGGAAATTTGTTACACACCAACCGGATATATCTTGATTGAATTGGGACCATTTAAACATAAATACCATAATAGTTGCATTACTTACATCCCAGCTTCCCAGAGGTTGGTTAAATTGAGAGTTGAGGAACATTTCATCAAAACGTTCAACATTACTAACATCCCAATTATCGATGGGTTGATTGAAATCAGACACTACAAACATTCTGTACATATTCGTTACATTACTTACATCCCAATTACCTATGGGTTGATTAAAGAGAGTGGCTCTAAACATCGAGGACATATTGGTAACATTACTAACATCCCAATTTTCGATTGAATGATTCATTTGAGAATTCATAAACATCTCACTCATATTTGTCACATTACTTACATTCCAATTACCTAAGGGTTGATTGAATTGAGTCGCAACACTAAACATCCCCTGCATATCAGTTACACTGCTAACATTCCAATTATCAAGGGGTTGGTTGAAGTGAAAGTTGTTACTAAACATTTTAGTCATATTTGTGACATTACTCACATCCCAATTCTCAATGGATTGATTGAACTGAGATGGATTATAAATATTAGCAGCAAATATATGACTCATGTCTGTTACATTACTCACATCCCAATTACCTATAGGTTGATTGAATTGTTCTAAGTCGTAAAACATAAAACTCATATCTGTGACAAGCGAGGTGCAAACCTTGGTTAAATCTGCCCCTTCATTTCTTCTTTGAATCAGCAAGGTTCTGTTAACGGCTTCATATTCTATACCGTCAATTATCCCAATATCACCGGGGCTTACATTTTCACATTTACAAGTAACTCCATTTTCTGCTAAATAAAAAAGTGGCTGTTGGTTTGTTGTAAAACTGACTTCATTGCCATAAGCCGTTCCAACACTATTGGTTGCATAAGCTCTTACATAGTAGGTTGTATTTGCTGTAAGTTCTGTGATGGTGCTAGTGAAGCTGCCTGTACCTGTACCATCACTAGTTTTTGTTGATAAATCTATTGTTGGGTTCTGAGAGGTGCTCCACACAACACCTCTGGCAGTAACATCAGCACCGCCATCAGTTGTTATCTCACCACCTGATACTGCAGATGTTGATGTAATAGTTGTAACAGCTGTGGTTGTTAATTCAGGTAATGTCGGAGGTGTTGTTGGATTCTCATCATCACCTGAACAAGAGATAAGTGATAAAATGGCGATTATAAAAAGGAGTTTTTTCAAAATAAAATAAAATAAATTAAGCTTTGTTTTCAAAATGGTTTGAATTTAAGGACAAGTCCCCCAGATGGGCTTGTTTGCTTGCGTTAATGGAGTGTTACCAGTGGAAAAATCTTGGGGTTCTGAGGGTATAAGAATTACACACCAACCGGAGATATTTTGATTGAAGTTTCCCGCCCAGTGAAACATAGCTATCATTTTATTAACACTACTCACATTCCAATCCCCAATCGGCTGATTGAATTGAGAATATCGAAACATCCTTTCCATATTCGTCACATTACTAACATCCCAATTGCCAATGGGATGATTAAATATAGACATATTAAACATGCCCCACATAGTAGTTACATTACCCACATTCCAATTACCTATGGGTTGATTGAATTGAGAACTCAGAAACATATACTCCATATTTGTCACACTACTAACATCCCAATTACCAATGGGTTGATTAAACACAGCTTCTCTAAACATACTAGTCATATTCGTCACATTACCCAAATTCCAATTACCTATGGGTTGATTAAATACAGAACTGTAAAACATTTCTTTCATATTAGATACATTTCCAACATTCCAATTACCTATGGGTTGGTTAAATAAAGAGTTTTTAAACATCCACTGCATATCCGTCACATTACCCACATTCCAATTACCTATGGGTTGATTGAATTGAGAACTCACAAACATCCCATCCATATTAGTCACATTACTCACATCCCAATCTCCAATGGGTTGATTAAAGGGAGTACTACAAAACATCCCATCCATATTAGTCACATTACTCACATCCCAATCTCCAATGGGTTGATTAAAGGGAGTACTACAAAACATTCTTTTCATATACGTCACACTACCCACATTCCAATTACCAATGGTTTGATTAAATACAGAGTTATAAAACATCCCTCCCATACTTGTCACACTGCTTACATTCCAGTTGCCAATGGGTTGGTTGAATTCAGAACCGTCAAACATCATATCCATAGTAGTCACATTACCTACATCCCAATCACCAATGGGTTGATTGAATTGAGAATGTCTAAACATCCCCCCCATATTTGTCACATTACTCACATCCCAATTTCCAATAGGTTGATTGAATGGAGTGTTCAAAAACATAGATCTCATATCAGTCACATTACTCACATCCCAATATTCAATGGGTTGATTAAATTGAGAATTCTGAAACATTAATTCCATATCAATTACATTGCTTACATCCCAATTGCCGATGGGTTGATTGAAAGAATAATTATTAAAAAACATTTGATTCATATATGTAACCAACGAAGTACAAACTCTCGTTAAATCGGCTCCTTCATCTCTTCTTTGAATCAGCAAGGTTCTGTTAACGGCTTCATATTCTATCCCATCATTAACTCCAATATCACCAACGTTGGCATTTTCACATTTACAGGTAACTCCGTTTTCTGCTAAATAAAAAAGTGGTTGCTCGTTTGTTGTAAAACTGACTTCATTGCCGTAAGCCGTTCCCACATTGTTGGTACCATAAGCCCTGACATAGTAGGTTGTATTTGCAGAAAGTTCTGTGATGGTGCTGGAAAAGCTGCCTGTACCTGTCCCATCGTTTGTTTTTGTAGTTAAATCTATTGTTGGGATTTGTGTGGTGCTCCATACCACACCTCTGGCAGTTATATCAGCACCGCCATCAGTTGTTATCTCACCACCTGATGTTGCAGAAGTATATGAAATATTTGTAACAGCAGTGGTTGTTAATACAGGGGTTGTTGGACTATCATCATCACTTGAACAAGAGATGAGTGATAAAATGGCGAGTATTAAAAGTAGTTTTTTCAAAATGAATTAAATAAAATTAAACATCGTTTTCGCAATGGTTTGAATTCAAGGACAAGTCCCCCAAACGGGATGATATTCTGGGAGTAGTGGAGCACCTCCTGAAAAGCCCTCCGGTTCTGTAGGAAAATTTGTTACACACCAACCTGAGATATTTTGATTGAATTGAGAAGAGAAAAACATTCTTTCCATATTGGTCACACTACTCACATCCCAATTGCCTAAAGGTTGATTGAAATGATGAGACTGATAAAACATCCAAGCCAGATTAGTCACATTACTCACATCCCAGTTACCTATGGATTGATTAAAGTTGGAGTAGGAAAACATTTGAAGCATCGATGTCACATTACTTACATCCCAGTTTCCAATGGGTTGGTTGAATATAGAACCATCAAACATTCCTTCCATATTACTTGTACTAGCCACATTCCAATTGCCGATGGGTTGATTGAATTGAGATACAGCAAACATACGATACATCGTTATCACATTACTTACATTCCAATTATCAATGGGTTGATTGAAAACTGAATATTGAAACATTCTTTTCATATCAGAAACATTACTTACATTCCAATTATCAATAGGTTGATTGAATTGAGAGTAAGAAAACATCCATGCCATATTAGTCACATTACCCACATCCCAATTACCAATGGGTTGATTGAAATCGGAAAGGGAAAACATACTACTCATATTTGCAACATTACTAACATTCCAATTTCCAATGGGTTGATTGAATTGAGTGTTATTAAACATGGCATACATAGTTATCACATTACCAACATTCCAATTATTGATGGGTTTGTTGAATTGAGAGTTATTAAACATATAACTCATATCGGTCACATTACCAACATCCCAATTTCCAATGGGTTGATTGAATTGAGACACTGCAAACATACCATTCATATTCGTAACACTACTCACATCCCAATTTCCGATAGGTTGATTAAATGAGGAGTAGGAAAACATATTTTCCATGTTAGTAACATTATTTACATCCCATTCACCAATGGGTTGATTGAATGGAGTTGGAGTATTAGAATATGTAGGACTCTCAAACATCCTGGCCATATCTGTCACATTACTTACATCCCATTCACCAATGGGTTGATTGAATTGTGCCTCCCAAAACATCCTTTTCATAGAAGTAACATTACTCACATCCCAATTTTCAATAGGTTGGTTGAAATCAGATTGCTGAAACATAAAATCCATATCTATAACATTACTTACATCCCAATTACTTAAAGGTTGATTGAACGAAGATGCATTAAAAATTCCGAACATATTAGACACATTACTTACATTCCAATTTCCAATGGGTTGATTAAATGAAGATAATAAAAACATCTCTTCCATATCGGTCACATTACTTACATCCCAATTTCCAATGGTTTGTTCGAACTCAGATGCATAAAACATTCTTTGCATATTCGTTACATTACTCACATCCCAATTGCCAATGGGTTGATTGAATTGATTTAAATTAAACAGAGCCCCCTTAAACATTTCACTCATATCTGTGACCAGCGAAGTACAAACTCTGGTTAAATCAGCCCCTTCATCTCTTCTTTGAATCAAAAGGTCTCTGTCAACGGCTTCATATTCTATACCGTCAATAATCCCAATATCACCGGGATTTACATTTTCACATATACAAGTAACACCATTATCTGCTATATAAAAAAGTGGTTGGAGTTCAACCGTTGTAAAACTAACTTCATTGCCATAAGCAGTACCTATACTATTGGTTGCATAAGCTCTTACATAGTAGGTTGTATTTGCAGTCAATTCTGTGATGGTGCTAGTGAAGCTGCCTGTACCTGTACCATCACTAGTTTTTGTTGATAAATCTATTGTTGGGTTCTGAGAGGTGCTCCACACAACACCTCTGGCAGTAACTTCAGCTCCGCCATCAGTTGATATATCGCCACCTGTTGTTGCAGAGGTATGTGTAATATTTGTAACAGCAGTGGTTGTTAGTACTGGTGTTGTTGGATCCTCATCATCACTTGAACAAGAGATGAGTGATAAAATGACGAGTATAAAAAAGAGTTTTTTCAAAACTTTCAGGATAAAATGGGTTGTAAATTTCAAAACCGATGCTTTGCTAATTTACTAATAAATAATAATATTCATTAGTAAAAGCATGAATATTGAAATTCAATCCCGTCCTATTTCTTTAAAATGGGTGTAAACTGATAATTTTCCTGATATTTCAGTTTGTTTTTTGATGAAGTGACGTTAAGCTCAAAAATTTCATCCTTTTAAAACCTGATGATCTTAGTTTTCATATTCTTGAATCAATACTTCCATTTATTAGCCAAAGCCACCAAACTCAACATAACGGGCACTTCCACCAAAACACCTACAACAGTAACCAAGGCAGCCGGACTTTGAAGTCCAAACAGAGCAATGGCCACTGCCACTGCCAATTCAAAGAAATTACTGGTTCCAATCATAGCTGCGGGAGAGCAAATTGCATGAGGTAATTTGAGTTTTCTTCCACCAAACCAGGTTAGGAAGAAAATAAAATAAGACTGGATGATCAGCGGTACTGCAATCAATAAAATGATAAATGGATTTTCCAGGATGTTGGTACCCTGAAAGGCAAACAATAAGACCAATGTAAGCAAAAGTGCCAAAATGCTCATGGGTTTAAAACGAGGTAAAAATTTGGTTTTAAACCAATCTTCCCCGTGTTTCTTGACGAGTATTTTATTAGTAACGACACCCGCTAGCAATGGAACCACGACAAAAATCAAAACCGAAGCAACCAAAGTATCATAAGGGATGGTAACATCAGTAATGCCCAATAATAAACCTACCAGCGGAACAAAAGCCACAAGGATAATCAGGTCATTTACCGAAACCTGAAGTAAGGTATAATTGGGGTCGCCATTTGTGAGATATGACCACACAAAAACCATGGCGGTACACGGTGCTACACCCAGGAGAATGGCTCCGGCGATGTATTCACCGGCCAGTTCGGGCTCAATCCAGGCAGAATAGAGGTGCTCAAAAAAGATCCATGCGAAAAAGGCCATGGTAAAAGGTTTGATCAACCAATTGACCACCAAGGTTAATATAAGTCCTTTAGGCGCTTTGCCCGCATTTTTAATACTACTGAAATCAATCTGCAACATCATCGGGTAAATCATCAACCAGATTAAAATGGCAATAGGTATGTTGACTTTATAGACTTCAAGATCTGCCAAAAATTGCATACTGTCACCGGCCACTTGTCCGATTCCTATTCCTACTGCGATACACAATACCACCCATAAGCTCAGGTAACGTTCAAAAAATGGGATTTGCTTTTTAATTTCGTTCATTATTTGGTGATTTTTGAAAATACATAAAATAGTTCAGCAGCAATTTGTACACTGCGTTCACCATATTTTTTGGCTTGTTGGGGGGTGTTGTCAAAAGCTTTAGGGTCTTCATAAGTGATGGGAATCCGTTTTTCTGCACCTGCAATAAACGGACAACCTTCATCGGCCTGAGAGCAGGTCATAATGGCTGCAAACCCGGAAACAGGATTAAAAGGATGGTCAAAGGTTTTTGAAAATCCAACAACAGGATGGGAGTTTTCACTATAGGCTATGGCGTAAACAGGATTGTTCCCTTTACAAAGGGATAAAACTTCAAAGCCTTGTTCTTTTAATGTCTCACCAACCATTGGAAACATAGCCGTGGCCTCAGTTCCACCGGAATAGGAAAAAACGTTTGGGATACCAAAATAGGCAGCCATTACCTGCGACCAAACCTGAGACAAATGACTTCTTCGGGAATTGTGTGTACAAATAAAATTCAGGCGCACCTCTTGATTTTGGTTTACTTTGGCTTGTATGTAACCTGTCAATGACTTCAATATAGCTTTTCTTTCTTCCGGAATTGAATTGACATCCAGGGATTTTATTGTTTCTTCAATTTTTGAAAACACAGGATTTTTCATGGTCAAGATTTTAGCAACTGGAACAATTGGGTGGATTAAAACCTTCAAATAATTCAGTAAACTTTTCTTTGATTTCATTCCATTTTTCCGGGTTGATACAGTAGTTTACTGAAACCCCTTCGACCGTTCCCTGGATGATTCCCACATTTTTGAGTTCTTTTAAGTGCTGACTGATGGTAGCTTGTGCCAACCCTAAATCACCAACCAAAGTAGTGTTGCAGCAGGTCTCTGCTTTTAACAGGAACTGAATAATAGCAATGCGGGCAGGGTGTGCCAACACTTTGGCATAAGCCGCCAGTTCGTTCTGGGTACTGTTGAATAAATCTGTTTTTGTAACGCCCATTATATATAATAAGATTTTGTATAAATTTATATTGCAATATTACGATAATATAACTATAAATAAAATGGAATAGAGGCTTTATTTGAAAATAATAATCAATGAAATTTTATTGTTATGAAGTATTTTTAAAAATTCAAATACCAATTAATAGAGGTCCAAAAACTGTGTCTGGGATCAGTGACAAAAATAGAATCAAATCTGTAATCCAAACCAAATTCTAATTTATTACGATCATTAAAACTATACCCAAATAAAGGAGCCAACCTGAATTCAAGTTCATAATCAGAACTTTGAAATTTATTGAGAAATTCAAGGTTTGTTTTGATATAGAATTCTTTTGGATCTACTGTTTGTCCATCTAAAGGTATTTCGGGAGTCAATCTGTACCTGAATCTGAATTCTGGACTTTGATTTGATGAAAAACTCTGATCTGCTGCAATTCTGTGTGCCAATCTAAATCCGGTTTTTCGTTTAACTATGGAATATTGTTGAATCGTTCTGTGAATGATTTCTTCATTGCGAAATCGAATTAAATACCCCCCTGATATACGTGAATTCAATCCCACTTTTTTTGCTGATAGAATTGAAAAATCTGTGAGCAGATATTCATATTCTTTGGTGTGATTGCCTCTGAAATCACCATTTTGAATTCGCTGTCGTGATTGTGTTTTAAAGTTTAGAGACCAGTCTTTTTGTAATTTTTTATTCAGGTTAATGGAGGGCAATATTCCAAACTGATAGGTGCTTTGAGAGTAGGAGCTTCCGGTTAATAGTAAAGAAAATATAAATTTAAAAAGTGATAAAAGCCTAATATTCAAGGTTGCTTGAATTACTGAAGATAATTTTAAACTGTTGCAAAAGTTTTCCTTCATCATTAAAAAGATATTCATACTGCTCTGTTTTACTTTCGTTTTCGCAGCTTGTAATTATTTCATATTTAGTGGTAAAATTACCGGCAAAATCCTGATTTTTTAATAGTGATAACAACACATTTTGATTCCCTGTATATTGTTTTTGAACTTTAGAAATTTTATGGTTTGAACAATTTCCGCTCAAAGCGATGTCAATTGATTTTTTAAGATTTGTGTTCAACTCCTTTGACAAGATTTCAATTTCAATATCATCAAGTGTACCAAGGGTATCAAATTCTACACTATGCCTTTTGTTATTTAACTTAAATTTTGCTTCAATACTTTTGGTTTCTAACCCATACTCAATATACCACTTTACTTTGCTTGTTATCTCTGCAGACTCAATAAACTCTAGTGCAGCCGGCGGAACATCTGCCGGCTTCAATCGACTTTCCCTTTCATATTTCTGCTGACAATACAAAGAAGTTGAAATACTCCCAATTATTAAGATGGTTAAGCATTTTATAAAGTAATGATTCATAATGTAAGTTTAGATTAATTCAATCTCGAAAATTACTTCATTTGAATGAATCCAATTTATTCTTAACATTATGAATTTGTAAATATATTTTTAAATTTAAAATTGTGCAACTTATAAATCTTTCTTTTCTAAACCTTGAAATATTTATTAAACAAAGTGTTTGTAATTTAATTACTTTCCGATACAAAAATTCGCAAAAATATTTCCAAGCACCTCATCATTAGTTACTTGACCTGTAATTTCACCAAAATAATATAATGCCTGCCTGATATCGATGGCCAGTAAATCACCGCTTAGGTTTTCCTCAAGACCCTGTTGTACTTTTTTGATTTCTGCAAGGGCTTTGTTTAAGCTGTCATAATGCCGCGTGTTGGTGACAATAGTATCTCCTGAAGTGAGCACTCCGGTATTGACCAGTGAAAGCAGTTTTTCTTTAAGTTGTTCAATCCCGTCCCGATTTAATGCGCTAATCAAGATAGCTTCTGGAAATTTAGTTTGTAATGTTTGAATACGGTGTTCATTCAGCAAATCCGTTTTGTTAGCGATAAGAAGGACTTGTTTTTGAGGATATTTATTTTGAATCCTGTTGACTTCAACTTCCAGGTTTTTATAGTGCTCCTTATAATCGTTGGCATCAAATAAAAACAACACCAGTCGTGCCTGTTGCATCTTTTCATAGGTCTTGCTAATCCCGATGGATTCAATAGTGTCAATGGTATCTCTTATTCCGGCGGTATCTATGAACCTAAACCCAATTCCTTTGATGGTGAGTTCGTCTTCAATGGCGTCACGGGTCGTGCCGGCAATGTCTGATACAATGGCGCGTTCTTCATTGAGCAGCGCATTGAGCAGTGTTGATTTTCCGGCATTGGGTGCTCCGGCAATCGCAACAGGAATGCCCGCTTTGATGACATTTCCGGTGGCGAAAGAATCAATGAGTTTTTTAAGTACGTTTTCAATCTTAATAAGCAGGTCCTGAAACTGGATACGGTCTGCAAATTCGACGTCCTCTTCGGCAAAGTCGAGTTCGAGTTCGATGAGCGAAGCAAAATTGAGCAACTCTTCTCTCAGTTTTGCAATTTCATTGCTAAAGCCACCGCGCATTTGCTGCATTGCCACTTGATGGGCAGCTTCATTTTCACTGGCAATCAAATCGGCAACGGCTTCAGCCTGGCTTAGGTCCATTTTTCCGTTGAGGAATGCCCTTAGGGTGAATTCTCCGGCTTGAGCACTGCGACACCCTTTTCGCAAAAGCAATTGAATGATTTCCTGTTGGATATAAGAACTGCCATGACAAGAAATCTCAACGGTATCTTCACCTGTGTAGGAATTGGGATTTTTAAAAACGGAGACCAAAACTTCATCAATAACACGATTATCATCCATAATATGTCCTAGATGAATGGAGTGGGTGCGCTGCTTCTTAAGATCTTTGTTGTGAATAGACTTAAAAATTCCTGAAGCGATTAAAATAGCCTCAGGACCTGAAACACGTATTACAGCAATGGCACCCGCTCCGGAAGGAGTAGCCAAAGCAACTATAGTATCTTGATTTTGCATAGATTGCAAAGGTACAAAGAAGTTGTGTTTTATAAACACTCCTTAATTTAGGGTTAATTTGAAAATGAACACCATTCAAACTTTTATTTTTTTATATTTAACAAATTGAATTAATAGAGTCAATGGCCTCAAAAAAACCTAAGAACTTTTTTTATAAACATCCTTTTTTTATTGGGATGTCTGTTTTTTTAGTGATATTGCTAATCACTCAAGCGATTGCTTTTCAACGGTATTTACTGAATTTATCAGAAATTGAAAAAGAAAATACAGAAGAGTTAAATACTGTAGTAGATCAACTTCAGTTTAACTTAAATTATGCACTATCTACTACACGAACACTTTCATTTATTGTTGAGAATTATGGAATGCCTCAAAACTTTGACACTATTGCTAAAAAACTTTTAGAAGCCAATGATCTGGTTGACGGTATTCAATTGCTTGAAAAAGGAGTTATTACTAAAATGTACCCTTTGGAAGGTAATGAAGTGGTGATTGGATATGATGTGGTCAATGATCCAAGTAGAGGTAAAGAAGTATTAATTGCTGCACAAAAAGACCAGATGTATTTTGGAGGACCATTTGAATTGAAACAAGGGGGATTGGGAGTGGTTGGCAGAGTTCCTTTAAAAGTTGAAAACGATTCTCTGGCATTTGCTGCAGTTGTGATACGTCTTGAAAAGCTATTTGAAAAAAGCGGAATTAATAATAAGAGTAATCGCTTTGAGTATCAGCTTTCAAAAATGAATCAAGACACCCGGGTTGTTGAATATTTCATTGATTCAAATGAAGATTTTTCAGAAAGTCAGGTGGCTGTAATAAATGTACCCCTTGGGGAATGGCAAATTTACGTAAAAGAGAAAAAAGCAAATTATTTTGAAGGTGTAATTCCAATTGCTGTTTTAGGATTGGTTTTAAGCTTGCTTGGCGGGAATTTAACTAGGGTTGTTTTAAGAAAACCGATTGAGCTTGAAGAACAGGTAAAATTGCAAACCGAAATAATTTTTGGAAAAGAAAAAAGATACCGTGCATTGGTTGAAAATAGTAATGACGCAGTTGCAATACTCAACAAAAAGGGAACACCAATTTATGTGTCCCCTTCAATCACCTCGGTTTTGGGATACTCTGAAAGTGAAGCACTCAAATTAAATTTAATCAATTTAGTGCATCCGGAAGACTTACCTAATGTTGCGGCTGTACTGGAAGAGGTCTTAGATTCTCCCGAAGTGTCAATTAATAGTCCTATAGTAAGAGTACAACATAAAGATGGCAGTTGGCGATGGGTTGATGCTACCTTGACAAATCTGTTGGACGACCCTAACGTGAAAGGAATCATTGATAACTTTAGGGACATCACAGAAAGAAAACAAGCCGAAGAAAATATTCTCAGAGAAAAGCAACTTTCAGAAGCAATCCTTAACAGTCTTCCGGGAATTTTCTATCTGTTCAATCAAAATGGAGAATTCCTTTTGTGGAATAAAAATTTTGAAGAAGTATCGGAGTACTCTGCAAAGGAAATTAAGAAAATGCACCCAACTGAGTTTTTTGAAGGAGACGACCAAAAACACATTCAGGAGCGAATAATGGAAACCTTTGAAAAAGGTGAAAGCTTTGCAGAAGCTTACTTTACATCTAAAAGCGGCAAGAAAATTTATCACTATTTCACGGGTTCTTTAATTGATTTTAAAGGTGAAACCTGTCTTTTAGGAACAGGGATTGATACATCAAAAAGAAGAAAAGCTGAGGAGGAGCTTGAAAAAAGTGAAGAGCAATTGCTTTCCATTTTCAACAACTCCATCAGTGCATTGATTTTAATGGACGCAGAGGGAATGATCACAAACTGGAATGCTACGGCTGAGCAAATGTTTGGTTGGAAGGCTGAAGAGGTGTTGAATAAACCGATGCATCATTTTATTATGCCCGAAAAGCATGTGCAGTCTCATCTGGCTGGTATGGAAAACTACAATAAAACAGGGAGTGGTCCTATTATCAATACAAACACCGAACTCACTGCCATCACAAAGGCCAAAAAAGAAATTGATATTTCACTGGGTGTGACTACCGTAAAAATAAGAGGAAAGGAATTTTTTATTGGGTTTATCAATGATATTACACTACAAAAGCAAGCAGAACGGCAAAAAGAATATGAAAAGCGTAACAGGGAAGCCCTCATCAACGCAACCGAGGATATGATCTGGAGTGTAAGTAAAAAAATGACGCTCATCTCTGCAAATGAAGCCTTCAAAAAATCATTTAAAATTTATTCCGAACACACCATAAAAGAAGGCGATTTTTTACTGCCTGATGAATTTTTTGAAGCCGATTATCTCAATATGTGGAAAACATATTACCAAAGGGGATTAGAAGGAGAGCGTTTTACCATCGAAACAACCGTACAACCCAATGAAAAGCAAAATTACAAAACGGTTGAAACAAATTTTAGCCCCATCATTGTTAATAATGAAGTGGTAGGTGTTGCCTGTTATGCGCGTGATATTACACAACGGATCAAAACCGAAGCAGAAATTAAAGAATATAATGAAAGACTAAAAACGGCCCAGAAAATAGCTAAATTGGGCTATTGGGAGCATGTTTTGGGTGAGGATACACTCTTTTGGTCTGAAGAAATTTTTAATATTTGGGAAGTGGATGAAGAGGTATTCACACCCACAATTGACAGCTTTTTTGAATCTGTTGTTCCGGAGGACAGAAATAAATTTAATTTATATGCAAAGAGACCCATTGACTCTATCGAAGAACAAAATATTGAATACCGCATCATTACTGCTACAGGAAAATTAAAGTGGATTTATCAATACGGCCAAAAAATAGTAGATAAAAACAACGACCGCACGATTTTTAAAGGCATTATGCGAGACATTACAGAACAAAAAAATCAGGAAGAAGCCATCCTTGAGTATAATGAAAAGTTACAAACCGCTCAGCAAATCGCAAAATTAGGGTACTGGGAGTTTGATTACAATAACGATGCCCTAACCTGGTCAGACCAAGTCTATGAAATATGGGAATTGTCAAAAAAGGATTTTAAAGTTTCATATGAAACCTTCTTTAATTCCATACATCCTGATGATCAAGAACGTTTTAGTCTGGAACAGGAAAAAGCTTTAAAAGGTGAAAAACCCTTGGAAGTTGAACACAGGATTCTTTTAAGCAACGGAAAAACAAAATGGGTGCTTGAAAGAGGAAAGGTGATAAAAGATGAAAATGGTAATGCCATACTTTTTGAAGGTACAGTTCAGGACATCACCAGTCAGAAGGAGATTGAAATTGAATTGAGAGAGCAAAATAATTTTATTAAAACAGCCATTGACAATTTGCCGGTGGGTATTGCAGTGAGAAACAGTCACACAGGTAAGTTTACTTTAATGAACAAAAATTTTACGCAAATTTATGGATGGTCACAAAAGGAATTACGGGATGTGGATACTTTTTTTGAAAAGGTATATCCTGATTCCAATTACAGGAAAAAAATTAAAGACCAAATTTTTAGTGATCTTGGAAGTAAAAATTTAAACAGAATGCAATGGGAGGGGATTCAAATAACTACAAAAAAAGGAGATAAACGCATTGTAAATGCCAGAAACATTCCACTGTATGATCAAAATTTAATGATATCTACTGTGTTGGATGTCACCGAAAAGGCCTTAGCAGAACAAAAACTGGCAGCAAGTAATGAACGCTATGAATATGTAACAAAAGCAACCTTTGACGCTATTTGGGATTGGGATTTAACTCAAAAAACGATTTTTTGGGGAGAAGGATATCATACTATTTTTGGGTATAAACCTGTCACCACAAATGAGGAGTACTGGTATGAAAATATACACCCTCAAGATGTTAATCGTGTGAAGCAAAGTGTCCAGAAAGCAATTGAAGGTCAGGGTTTAAACTGGGAAAATGAATACCGGTTCAAACACGCAAATGGCACCTATCGCTATGTTAGAGACCGTGGCATCATTTTAAGAAATGTTGAACGAAAGGCAATACGAATCATTGGTGCTTTGCAGGACATTACCTCACAAAAAGAATATGAGCAAAAACTCCTTGATGTAAACCAGAAATTGCGAAACCTTTCAGCTCATTTACAGCAAGCTCGAGAAGAGGAACGAATCGCGATCGCCAGGGAAATTCACGATGAACTGGGGCAGCAATTAACAGGGATAAAACTCGATGTTTCCTGGTTAAAAAACAAATTGGAAGAGGTGTTACCTGAAAACTCCGATCGCGCTCAAAGACTCATTGAAAACATTAATAAGACCATCAATGACGTCCGCAAAATAGCATCACATCTAAGACCGGGCGTACTGGACGATCTTGGTCTCGAAGCAGCAATTGATTGGCAAAGCAACCAGTTTGAAACGCAAACAGGAATTAAATGCCAGTTGCATATTGACAGTGTAAAAAGTGATTACGGAAAAGGAATAAATACTTCAGTTTACCGTATTTATCAGGAAGCATTAACAAATATAATGCGTCACGCCAAGGCTACTGAAGTAAACACATATTTCTCTGAAAAAAACAATACATTAATACTTGAAGTAATTGATAACGGAGTAGGCATTAGTGATAATCAAAAAAATAACTCATTTTCTCTTGGAATCACAGGAATGAGAGAAAGAGCTTTTACTGTAAACGGAAGTTTCCACCTCTATAAACAAAAGGAAGGTGGGACAAAACTAAAAGTTACAGTTCCTGTTTGATTTTAAAGCTTAATTATTTAAAATTAAAATTAAATGAAATTACCCTTAAATAAAGATATAAATATACTAGTTGTAGAAGATAATATTGGTGACTATGTCTTAATATCAGATTATTTGAACGAAGGATTTGAAAACCCCCATATTCAGCAAGCTAAAACCTATGCCCAAACCTTTGATATAGTAAAGAAAACGCCAAAGGGTTTTGATGTTATTTTACTGGATTTATCGCTGCCCGATGCAGAAGGCGAATCTTTGATAACAAAAGTGATGTCGTTTTGTGAAAACATACCTGTAATTATCCTTACGGGAAACAACGATCTAAAGTTCGCATTAAAGGCTTTAAACCTGGGAGTCACAGACTATCTGATTAAAAATGATATAAGTGCAGTGGCCCTTTTTAAAAGTATAGTTTTTAGTATTGAAAGAAAAGAAATTGGACAGCAACTGCATAAGTCCAAAAAGGAATATCAAGATCTTTATAGTTTAAGCCCTTTGCCCATTTTTATTTATGACGTTAATACTTTAAAATTTTTGGATGTCAATAAAGCAACTGAAGTGCATTATGGGTATACAAAACAGGAGTTTTTAGAAATGACACTAGTAGATATTCGACCAAAGAAAGATATCAAAATACTCACAAATGCAATTGAAAGCCTAAAAAATGAGCATAAAAAATATACCAAAAGAACTGTAAGACATAAAAAAAAGAATGGAGAGTTCATGCAGGTTCAAATTCACGGTTTTACGATTGAATATCAAAATAAATTAGCTGAAACAATCATCATTAATGATATTACAAAACAAAAGAAATATGAAGATGAAATCCTTGAGGTGAATACCAAGTTAAGAAATCTAACAGCACATTTACAAAGAGTTAGGGAAGAAGAACGCATAACAATCTCAAGAGAAATTCACGATGAACTGGGACAACAATTAACCGGAATAAAGTTGGATGTATCTTGGTTAAAAAATAAATTGGAAACTGTTTATCCTGAAGCAAACGACCGTACTTCCAGATTGATAGAAAGCATCAACAAGACCATCAATGATGTTAGAAAAATTTCCACAAACCTGCGCCCGGGGGTGTTGGATGATTTAGGTCTTGAAGCAGCCATCGAATGGAAAACCACCCAATTTGAAGATCAAACAGGAATTAAATGCACCCTTACTATTCATTGTGATATTGTTGATTATGGAGAAGAAATCAATACAGCGATTTATAGAATCTATCAAGAGGCACTGACCAATATTGCCCGGCATTCAAATGCTACTGAGGTAAAAATCACTTTAGAAACAAAAGACAACAAATTGATTTTTGAAGTTATAGATAATGGCAGAGGTATTACTGAAGTAGAAAAAAAGAATACTATTTCTTTGGGTTTAACAGGCATGAAAGAACGCGCCATAATGCTCAATGGTGATTTTTTTATCGAAAACTTAAATGGAAGTGGCACAAAATTAAAAGTTTTAGTACCTTTAGATAACTAAATACCAACTGATGAATGTGTTAATCGCAGACGATCACGCAATTTTAAGAAAAGGATTGATTGAAATTCTAAATGAATCTTTTCCCTCTTTGCAATATTTTGAGGCATCAAATGGTCTTGAAGCATTACAAATATGCAGAAAAGAAAAATTGGATTTTATTTTGTTAGACATTTCAATGCCCGGTAGAAATGGCTTGGATACACTCAAACAAATTAGATCAGACGGTAACAACACACCTGTTTTAATTTTAAGTGTTCAGCCTGAAGACCAATATGCAATTCGTGTCCTGAAAGCCGGAGCCAGTGGGTTTTTAAACAAAGACAGTGCTCCCGAAGAACTCTTAAATGCGGTTAATCAGGTGTTAAGCGGAAAAAAATACATTTCTGCCTCCATTGCAGAAAAATTAGCAGACTCCATTGGTACCCCTTTTGACAAACCACTGTATGAAAACCTTTCTGATCGTGAATTACAGGTATTACAATTCATAGCTTCCGGAAAAACTGTTTCAGAAATTGCTAAAGAAATCTCTCTCACCGTCAATACCATCAGCACTTACCGGGCTCGCATACTTGACAAATTGAAGTTAAATAACAACGCAGAGCTTACCAGATATGCGCTGGATAACAGTCTTGTTTAGGGTTTGTAGTCCTTTATGTTACACGTTTTATACAGCTTGTACTATTTCCTGATCTTCTATTCTTCCGTTTCTTTGTACCATAATTTTTTTCATAATAAATTATTCATTTAATGTTAGTTTGGTAACAATCCGTTTAAGCAATTACAATCATCCCCAAGCTGTAATTTTAAAGGTTTGTTACTATTCAATAGTCTAGAAATTAGACTGACAGAAAAGTGCTTATCAAAATTGATTTTTAAAGAATTTAAACACTTAAGAGGTTTTGAGTTTTTTGATATAGGGAAAAATCAATTAAAGCACTTTTCTGTTTTTTTTTTATAACCTGTTTTTCCTTCAAGCCTTTCTTTTGTAGTATAAACAACCACGAGCTATTCACAAGTTATACTATTTATTAGAAACTTATTTTGATGTTAATTTGTACTAACAATTTATTCATAATTAATTGTGTTAATATAGTTCTGATTCAGGCTCCTATTAAATAAATACATCCCCAATTATTTAAACAGGAGCCTGTTTTTTTTTAAAAGCTTAAAAAAATCAAGTAAACCGGTAAGTTATAAAAGAATTATTTTTTAAAAATTTGAGAAACACTTTGGTGGTTTTTGAGCTTTTATGATATAGGGAAAAAATAGATTCTTTTACTGCCGGTTTTTATATAAAAATGACTAATTGGACTACAAAGATGACACGTTTTAAACTTCCTAAAAATTCTTTTGCATTCATTTGTGTTATTTTATACACACTACTTATTTTATTTATTCTTTAGACTATTGTAGTCTTAATTGCTACACAAATATCACACTCTCAACTATTTCTGATTTTATATATTCTTCCTACATTTGTCATATAATTCATTCCCCAAAAAAATGACATTAAAAGTATTGACCATTGATGACTCAACTACAATTACGACTCACTTAAATTACCTTCTAAAAAACTTGAAAGAAATTGATTGGGTAGGACATGCGTATGATCTTGATGAAGGTAAAAAAATTTTAAAAGATACAACACCCGATGTGGTTTTATTGGATATAATGGTTAGCGAGGAAAGCGGCTTTGACATGCTCAATTTTATAAAAAAATACTTTCCAAATATAAAGGTGTATATGTTAAGCAACCTAAATGATTCTATTTATGTAAAAAGAAGCTTGCAGTTAGGTGCTTGCCATTTTATTGATAAATCTTTTGAATTTGAGTCCATTCCAAACTTATTGTTAAAAGAACATCAAATAAAGTGGAATTTAAATTAAATAACTATTAAGATTAATTGTATGTAGGAATAAATTCCTACATTTAATGAATCTTTGCTTAATACAGTGAGTTGAAAGCAAAGTGCCCCAAAGAATTAGTACAATGAATACCGAAATCATTTCTGCTGTTAATAAACAGCTTAAAACAAGCAGTCCTATATTTAACAAAGCAGTCAAATCATTTGATATAGCTTCAGAAAGTGGTCTTTTAAATCCAAGTGACACGGTATCATTTATTTGTGACTTCGAAGGAACAATACGCTTCATAAGTCCTTCCTTTTCAAAAATTGATTGCGAAAATTACTACGCTCTCGAAAAATCGATTTTAGACTTTATTCACCCGGAAGATGTATATCCCGTCATTGAGCATATGGTCTTATTGCTTCAAGAATCTACCGAGAGTGTGATAGTAGATGCACGTTTTCTTTGTAAACAAAACCAATATTATTTTACAAAATGGCATATAACATATTTAAGGGGGCTGTTTTATCTCTACCCGCTTGAAGTACCTGAACTTGAAGAAAAGAAAATCAATCAATTGTTTGACAGCTTCCTAAAGATCAAAACAGTTTATGATGAAAGAGATGAACAGCATATTTGGAAAAAGGAATTATCAAAAACCCTTCTTGAATGGGATCGCTTAATTTTTAAGCAACTAAAGTTTTGCCTGTCAATATAACCCGCTTGTAGTATGAAATGCTACAAGTGTTTCATAATATCTACTATGATAATTGTTTAATAATTATCACAATTTTATATACTCAAATCAATTTGTAGATGCAGTTAAATGTAATTTCAGTGGATGATTCAGTTACGATTGCTGATCATCTTCAAAGAATGTTAGAAAATTTAGATGGTATTTCGTTTTCAGGACACGCTTTTACTATCGATGAGGCATTGATTTTATTAGAAAACAAAAAACCACAGATTGTGTTTTTAGATATCTTTCTAAAAGAAGAAAATGGAATTGAATTGTTGTCAATTATAAAAAATAAATTTCCTAAAGTAACTGTCATTATGTTATCAAACCACTCCGAAATATTCTATAAAAATAAAACAAAAGACCTGGGAGCAGATTATTTTTTAGACAAATCCTACGAATTTGACAAAATACCGGAACTCTTAAAATTAATTACAGAAAATTAACCTGAGAAATCCGTATTTCCAAATCCCCAAATCTCCCATTATGCATAACCTCCAAAGTCAAATTGAAAATACAACTTGCGAGATTAAATATAAAATTCAGGAAAAAAATATCAAAGTTTTAGTTCTTGATGAAGAAAGTATTATTCCTGAAATAAAAGAAGTAGTTCAGGTATTGCATGGATATAATTTTATTTTTTATAACACCACTTGTGGAAATGAGTTTAAAGAACTCATCAAAAAAAATAAACCCAATCTAATAATTTCAGAATTACACCTCAATGAAGTTGAGGGAAAAGAACAATTGGATTACTGCAGGATGGTATATCCTGAAATTCCATTTATAATTTTCAGTTCACATACCTGTAATAAATCTGCTCTTGACTTTTTAGAATTGGGAGCTACAGATTTTTTGACCAAAGACAATAGCTCTGCACTTCCCGCAACAATTTACAAAGCCTTGAGACAAAGCCTTGAAAAACTACAAATAAAAGAAGCGAAGCAGCAACGCTGGGAAGATGCTCAACGTTTTAAAGGCTTAATTGAATATTCTCATGACCCGGTGATTACTTATGATTATGATGGAACGATCACTTACGCTAGTCCAGCAATAGAGCGGGTTCTGGGTTATAAAGTTGAAGAATTTGTAGGCACCAATGTGATAGAACATATTCACCCTGATGATTTACCAATTAGGGAAAATGCTTACAAAATGCTTTTGGAGTCCGAAATGAATTTTGAAACCATTAATGAAGAAAGATTATTGCATAAAAACGGACATTTTATTTGGGCAAAGGCAGTGATTAGCGATGCCAGGTTGATACCGGGCATTGAAGGTTTTATGACCAATTTCAGGGACATTACTGTCGCTAAAAATAAAACACGAGACCTGAACAATACCATTGAAATTTTAACAAGCCAAAACAACCGCCTGTTAAATTTTTCTTACATTGTTTCTCATAATTTAAGGTCACACACCAGTAACATTCAGTCAATTATCAATTACCTTGATATTACAGACGACCCAAAGGAACAACTTGAAATGATTCAACACCTCAAAGAAGTTTCTGAAGCACTGAATGAAACAATGATCAATCTCAATGAGGTGGTATCTATACAATCTGGTGAAAACCTGAAAATTGAATCCCTGTCCTTGCGCAAATATGCTCTGATAAGCTTAAAAACACTGAAATCTAAGCTCCATGCGATCAATGGAAAAGTACATTTTGACATTGATAAAAATTTAAACATTAACTTTAACAAAAGTTATCTTGAAAGTATTTTACACAACTTGTTTTACAATGCCATCAAATACAGTCATCCCGAACGTATGCTCAATTTGGAGATAAGCACTTTTGAAGAAGAAGATTTTGTTGTATTAAAAGTAAAAGACAATGGTTTGGGGCTTGATATTAAAAAGTATAAAAACAAGTTATTTGGAATGTACAATACGTTTCACAGCAATAAAAACGCAAAGGGATTAGGCCTTTTTATGAGTAAAAATCAAATTGAGGCCATGAAAGGAAAAATTGAAGTAGAAGGCGGCATAGATAAAGGTTGTACATTTAAAATCTATTTTAAAAAGTAAAAAATCAAGTAAAATGTCAAGAACAATATGCATAATTGACGATGACCCCCTTTATAAATTGTTACTCAAAAAAACAATTGAAAGGTTAAATATGAATATAAATATTTTGACCTTTGAAGATGGAAAACAAGCGATTGAAGGGTTGTCAACATTAAATACTGAAGCAGCTAAATTACCCGATATTATACTTCTTGATATCAATATGCCGGTAATGGACGGCTGGGAATTTATGGACCAATTTGTTGAAGACAAAAGTCAATTTTCCAAACCCATGAATATCTTTATTGCCAGTTCTTCCATAGCCAAACACGACATCGAAAAATCTAAAACCTACACCGAAATATCAGGCTACTTGGTAAAACCAATTGTAAAGAAAACAATATTGGAATTACTTCAAGACAAAGTTTCATTGTAACAAGTTCCATTTTTTGACGACACATAGATGTCATGAATCAAAAAACAATTAAAAATGGAAGTCATCAATCCTGAAAGTACAATCACAATGCGAGAGGACAATCAACTCCTTTTGCTCACTCATTTATCACAATTACTTTGCTATGTCACCGGTTTTGGAGGACTTTTAGTTCCCATAATCATTTGGGCAGTCAATAAAGACAAAGTGAAAGGGGTGGATGAACACGGCAAAGAAATTATCAATTTTCAACTAAGCATGATTTTGTTTGCATTGATTTGCATTCCTCTTATTTTGCTAGTGGGGCTTGGTATTTTAGGACTCATTGTAATAGGAATCATCTCCTTTGTATTTCCGATCATCAATGCAATCAATGCTGGCAAAGGTAAGTTTTCAAAATACCCCCTGACAATTCGCTTCTTGAAATAAAAAAACCGCAATTTTTATTAAAACCGCGGTTTGCATTGTGAGGTTAAAAAATACTAACAAGTTGGGTAGGTTACCAAACACATTTTCAGTTAGTAATATTGTTAGTTGTTAAGCATCACAGGCATAACAAGCATAATTATTTGTTCCCCTTCATCCAAGCCGTCTGCAGGAGTTAAGATTCCTGCACGGTTGGGTAGTGACATTTCTAAAGACACTTCATCACTGGTTAAGTTGGCTAACATCTCTGTTAAAAAACGCGAATTAAAACCAATTTGCATATCATCACCCTGGTAACTACAAGTAAGTCGCTCTTCCGCTTTATTTGAATAATCAATGTCTTCAGCTGAAACATTCAACTCAGCACCGGCAATTTTTAATCGTATCTGGTGAGTGGTTTTATTTGAAAAGATAGATACACGCTTTACAGAACTTAAAAACTGACTTCTGTCAATAGTAAGCTTATTGGGGTTTTCTTTCGGAATCACCGCTTCATAATTTGGATATTTTCCGTCAATCAGTCGGCAAACCAGTTCGACATTATCAAAAACAAACTTGGCGTTTGATTCATTGTACTCAATCAACACATCCTCTTCACTGCCCGCTAAAATTGATTTCATCAAATTCAAAGGCTTTTTAGGCATAATGAAATCTGCAACCTCTGAAGCTTTTACATCTTCACGGGTATATTTCACCAATTTGTGAGCATCAGTCGCCACAAAAGTGAGTCCTTCAGTTGAAAACTGAAAAAATACACCACTCATCACCGGTCTCAAATCGTCATTACCACTGGCAAATATGGTTTTGCTTATCGCAGTTGCCAGAATGTCTGATTGGATAACGGTACTGCTGGGGCTTGAAATTTCAATGGCTTTTGGAAACTCCTCACCGTCAGCATAAGCCAGCGCATATTTACCGTGATTGGAACTAATTTCTATCGTGTTATTTTCTTCAACCACAAATGTTAAGGGTTGTTCTGGAAACGTTTTTAAAATATCTAAAAGGAGTCGGGCGGGTACAGCAATGCTTCCGTTACTGTCACATTCCACTTCAAGTTTTGCAGAAATAGTTGTTTCTAAATCTGAAGCAGAAACACGCAAGGTGTCTTTGTCCAGTTCAAATAAGAAATTATCTAAAATTGCAAGGGTGTTGCTGGTGTTTATAATGCCGCCTAAAACCTGAAGTTGTTTTAGTAAGTATGAGCTGGATACTATAAATTTCATTCGTTGTTTTTAGTTTAAAACTGGTTAAAATATCTCATAAATACAAATATATTGCAATCTGCTTGAAACCCGAAACAAACTTATTAACAAAAATCAAGTATATTTTCTCTTGCGATAATACATAAAGAGTACACCAAAAACCGCCAAAACAGCCAGTGGGAGTAATAAATTCAGTGCCTGCCATTTGCTGCGTTCCTGTATACTCTTTTGCTGATCCAAAAATGCGATGGAAATCTCCTTACTTCTTATGTTTATAAGTCCGGTGTCATCAAGTAGGTAGTTTACAGTATTGAGTAAAAACTCCTTGTTTCCATAGCGTTTGTTTGTCCATTTATCAAATCCCAGTTCAATGGGGCGGTTGCCCTGCAGTTGGTTTTTGATAACATCCCCGTCACTGATAACGACCATTTTGTTCTCAACTCCTTGATCAAGATGTCCGGGGAGTTCAAAAGGCTTGACACGGTTGCGGTATACCGATGGAAAAGTACCTTCCAGTAAAACAGCCAGCGGGATTTCTCCGGCAGAAAACTGCTGCATATCAGGCGGGTTATTGACCACGTTTAGATTAAACTCTATCTCATCCAACCTGATTTCAACCGGGGTGCCCACGCTGCGGGTAATGGGCGAACTGCTCAGCAAAATCGTTTTTTGAATGTCGTTTTCGAGGGTATCAAGCACGTTGGCAAAATCAAACTTGATAGCTTTAATATTGTTCACAATGGGGTGCTCGCTTGTGCTGGAAGATAACGGACTGTAAAACCACGGATATTGATTGTACTGGCTTTCAGCTTCTGTTCCGGTAGCCAAAACAATGGGGGCATGATAAACATCATTGACCAATGCGGGATTGATCCTTACGCCATAGCGAAAGAAAAAATCGGTCAGGTTGAGGTCTTGGTTAAAAGCAAAAGTAGATCCCCTTTGAAAAAGGCTGTCCATGCTCACTTGAACTTCATCTACCAGCCACAGACTTTTTCCACCCCGCATTGTGTATTGATCAAGTACATATTTTTCAGCATCGTTAAAGCGCTCTGTAGGCTTGGCTGATACAATGAGGTCAAAAGTACTGAGTTGCTCTAGTGAACGGAGAGGGTCGATGGCAACAGAATCAAGCGTATATGGTGCGATAAAGTAATATTCACGCAAGGTGGAAAAAAAATCAGCTATATAACGGTCTTCCAGTTGGCCATTGCCTTTCAGAACAGCTACTTTCTTTTTTTTGGGAGTGATGATTTTTTTAAATCCATCGGCAAAAGCATACTCTAAATTTTGTACGGAATTGCTTACGCGTTCTTCCTGAGTGGCTCCAAGTGTGTTTTTTAACAAGGGCACTTTTACCATTTTTTCTTTGTACGTGATGAGCGCCCAGGGATAAATTAATTCCTGAGTTTTTTTACCTCCTTCCTGTATGCTTACCTGAGCAGGCATAATTCCTATCTGTGCTAATTTACTCCTAAGCTCCTCAGGGTTTTCCTGTTCCTCCATTAAATCAGTAAAGTGAAATTTCACCCGAGCGTTGTGAGCAGCAAATGCTTCCAGCAACTGGCGTGTTTCACTTTGAAGACGCCTGAACTCGGCAGGAAATTTTCCGTCTAGCAGCACTTCAATAACTACGGGTGCATTGGCTTCGTCAAGCGTGGCGATGGCTGCATCAGATAAGGTATAACGCTTGTCTTCAGTAAGGTCAAAGCGTTTATAAACTTGGTTTCCCAAAAGGTTGATACCAACTACAAATAGCAACAGCAGTACAATCTTTTTTGTCAGGTTGGTTTGTTTATTCATGATCTTTAATCAGTTTTAAAACAGTGAAACCTAAAAAAAGAAATCCAAGGCTGAGAAAATAAAGGATATCACGGGTGTCCAGCACACCACGTGCAACGCTGTCAAAATGAGACATCATTCCCAGCTGGGAAAGTACATAATCAGAATCTCCTAATAAATTATAGTCTGCCAGGCCTTCAAAGCCATAATACATAAAAAAACAAATGAAGACAGCCGTTATAAAAGAAACAATTTGATTTTCAGAGAGCGTGGAAGAAAACACACCAATCGCCGTATAAGCAATAATCAAAAAGAATAAGCCCAAATAGGAGCCCAAAGTGCTTCCCAAATCCCAGTTACCCGGCGGATTGCCAAGTTCTGAGAGGGTCACTATATAAAGCAAGGTGGGAATCAGCGCTAAAACAATCAGCAACAAAGCCCCAAAATACTTCCCTAAAACAATGGAATGAAGAGAAAGGGGTTTAGTTAAAAGCAACTCCATGGTTCCCATACGTTTTTCATCACTGAAGCTTCGCATGGTGACAGCGGGAATTAAAAAAATCAAGACCCAGGGGGCCAGTTCAAAAAAAGAGGAGAGGTCTGCAAAACCGGCATCCAGGATGTTAAAAGGCCCGCTGAATACCCATAAATACAATCCGTTGATTGTCAAAAAAACAGCAATCACCAGATAGCCGATTAAGGAACCAAAAAACGATTGTATTTCTTTTTGTATAAGTGCAATCATAGATTGTAATATAAAACTTTTTGCATCCCACAATATTGTTCAAATGCTAAACTTTTATTGCGGTTTGACAAAAATAGAAATTATGTCTGACTTGGCTTTTTTTAAACAGAAGTATTTCCTCAACAAAAAACTTATATTTGCAAATATCACCTGTGCATGAAATACATTAAAACGCCATTTGAAAACCTATTGGTCTGCCAACCCACTTTGATGGGGGATAGCAGAGGTTACTTTTACGAGACCTTCAATGAAGCCCATTTTAAAAAACACACCGGGCTTGATATTCACTTTGTTCAGGACAATCAGTCACTTTCAAAATATGGTGTTTTGAGGGGGTTACATATGCAAGGCGGTGCATTTGCACAAGCAAAATTGGTGCGCTGTTTTAAGGGACAAGTGCTGGATGTAGTGGTCGATATGCGAAAAGACCAACCCACCTTCGGAAAATCATATTCCATCCTGCTCTCAGAAGAAAACCACACCCAATTGTTTATTCCCAGAGGATTTGCACACGGATTTTCAGTACTAAGCGATGAAGCTGTTTTTGTCTATAAATGTGACAATTTCTACCATAGAGAGTCAGAAATCGGTGTGGCTTACAATGACCCCCAATTTAAAATAGACTGGAAAATTCCTGAAGCTGAGCGCATACTTTCAGAAAAGGATCAAAACAATCCCGCTTTTGCGGAGGCAGTTAAACAACTTTACGCTTTGTAGAATGGATTCCAACCAAAGTATTTTAATAACCGGAGCAAATGGCCAGCTGGGACAAGCCCTCAAACAGTTAAATGCAAATAATGACTCCCTTGTGTTTACTGATCAATCTAGTTTTGACATCACAAACAGTGCTCAAATGGAGGCTGTTTTTAAGAAGTGTATTCCAAAAGTGGTCATCAATACCGCTGCTTTTACACAAGTGGATGCCGCTGAAACAAATCAGGAAAAAGCTTATTTAATCAATGAAACCGGAGTGAAAAACCTGTTGGAACTCTGTGAAAAATACAACTGCAAGCTGATTCACATTTCAACCGATTATGTGTTTGATGGTGAAAGCACTGTGCCCTATAAAGAAACAGATACAACCAATCCCGTTACCGTTTACGGAAAAAGCAAACGGGCAGGTGAATTAGTTATTTTAAAAAGTGAATTAAAAGCGTTTGCAATTATTCGCACTTCCTGGTTGTACAGTCGGTTTGGAAATAACTTTTATAAAACTATGCTGCGTCTGGCTGAAACCCATAAGGAACTAAAAGTGGTAAACGACCAAAAAGGAAACCCCACCAATGCAGAACATCTGGCAAACGCTTTGTTAAAAATTGCCACATTATTAACTCCTGAAAATTCAGGAATCTATCATTTTTCAAATACCGGTGAAGCAAGCTGGTTTGATTTTGCCCAAGCCATTTTTGAAAAACACGCTATCAATATCCCTGTAAAAGCGGTTACTTCACAGGAGTTTCCAACGCCGGCCAAGCGACCGGCTTACAGTGTTCTGAACCAATCAAAAATAGAGAAGGTTTTTAATATTTCTATTTCTTCCTGGAAAAATGCACTAACTGATTTATAAAAAAAAATACCTGAAGCGGGGCGGCTTCAGGTATTTAAGATTACTGAATTAAAATAATTGGGAATTAGTCATCCAGTAACTCAATGGCATCTTTTATTGTTTCTTTAATCAATTGGGCAAGCGCATTGTTACCATCCTGATCAGTCGGACTGATTTCAATAACTCCATTTCCGTTGTTATCCGTTGCGTTTGATAAATCTATGATGTTGGTGTTAAACAAAAAACCCAAGTCAAAATTGATAATGACACTGTCTCCATTTGATTCAACAACAATGTCAATATTGGTGTCTTCAAAATCTACTTCTACATCTTCTTTAAAGTCATGCCAGAAAACAAAAGGTACCTCTTGAATGGTTCCTTCAATAAGAATGGACCTCTGAAAAAGTTCACTTTCACTATTTGAACTTCGGGTTATATCAAATTCAAGTTCTTCATATTGGCCCATAGGGATATCAACATTGGCAATAGGAAAAACTACATCGGGCTGAGAAAGATCGAGTTCAAATGGTCCTTCCAGCTCAAGGTCACCATAATAGTTTCCACTCGGTCCACCATCATCATCATCACCAAAAGCATCATCGTCAAATTCGAGTTCAAAATCTTCAACATTTACTATAAACTTGGAGATGAATAACTCACTGTTTATTCGCCCACTTTCAAATGTAGCTTTAGCACCAAAGGTTGTTAGTGCAGTTTCATTTGTAGGAACACTTTCATCATCGCTGCAAGACATTAGAACCAATGCAGAAAATACAATGGTTAAAATGGGTTTAAAAACTATCTTTTTCATATATACGTGCATTTAATTTGTTTGTTCATCTATAAAACAAATCAAAAGCATTTTACCCTACCTGAAAAGAGTAATTTAATCGTGTAACACAAAAAAGGGCACTTTGCTTTGGTAAGTGGTGGCATTGTTTTTTGAGCTGAAAAACAATTGCTGGAAGAAATGAATGTTTTTTGCCACCATCGCAATCATTTTGATTTTGTGTTTATCAATACACTCCTGAATGGCAACGTCAAGGTTTTTATTGGTCACGGTATGAAATTCATGCTTGTTATCAGAAAAGTAATCTTCAAGCAACTCTTTGTTTTGGAGCATTTCACCCAACACCTTTTCATCAGACTTTGCTAGATGAAATACATGTAGCTTAGACTCAGATAAATCAATGATATCAGAAATGGTTTCCAGTATTTTGGGACCAAAAAAGATACTGTAATCTGTGGGTAACGCCAGATGGTCAATTCGGGAGAACTGAGCTTTTTCAGGAATCACCAATGTGGAGCATTTCACTTTGTTGATCACATCGGCTGTATTTGACCCAACAGCTAATTTTTTTATCCCACTGCTACCTTTTGTTCCCATCACAATCAGGTCAATGTGCTTGTCTTCAACTTCATTTCTGATAGCTTCTATAATGTTCCCTTTTGCGGTTAATGTGAAAAATAGATGCTTGCCTTTTAGAGACGAAGCTTCAATCTTTTCAACCAGAGCGTGTAACTTATTCTTTATTTCAATATCTGAAGCAATCGGGATTACCTTAGTGGCAGCAATTTTTCTGGAAGCACCATTTAGTTCATTTACATGCAACAGATAAAAAGTACATTTACACTCCTTGAAAAAGGAAAGTGCATATACAATCGCATTCCACGAGTTGTGGGAAAAATCTGTTGGAATTAAAATATTTGTCATGCTCCCCATGTTCTATTGAGAGGCAAATGTATACCTAAAACCCACATTAGAAAATGACAATTATCATACTGGCACAATTGCTTGATTTGTTAACAATTTTTAAGTGGGGGAGTTCGGCATTCTTTTTGTTTTTAAGTACCTTTGAAAATTAATATAGTATGGGAATTTTTAAAACACGCAGCAATAAAAAATTTAATTACGAACCCCGTTATTACAAAAGTGATAAGGAGGGAAGTCCCTATCAGATGGAGCGAAAGTTTGACCAGTTTCGCAAAGCAACCGGGGACACCAAAGGCTTAAAGGCAAAATTTACCAACGCCTGGGACGACTATAAAAACAATTCTGATAAAAAAACCAATAAAATTATTTTCATTATAGCGTTCATTTTAATTCTCATTTTTCTATTTATAATCGATTTTGATCTCTCTATCTTTAAGAAGCCCTTATAAATGGCAGACAGAATAAAGCTTTTACCTGACCATGTTGCAAACCAGATAGCCGCCGGAGAGGTCGTTCAAAGGCCGGCTTCAGTGGTGAAAGAACTGCTCGAAAACGCCATCGATGCCGAAGCCTCCCATATAAAACTCCTGATTAAAGATGCCGGCAAAACACTGGTTCAAGTGATTGATGACGGTGATGGCATGAGCACAACCGATGCCAGGCTGAGCTTTGAACGCCACGCAACTTCCAAAATTAAAACCGCAGAAGACTTATTTCAACTCCACACCAAAGGGTTTAGAGGAGAAGCATTGGCTTCAATTGCGGCAGTGTCTCACGTCGAACTCAAAACCAAAACAACTTCTGATGAGGTGGGAACGCTCATTCGTATTGAAGGGAGTGAAGTGGTTGAACAGGAAGTAACGGTCACTCCAAAAGGAACATCGGTAGCAGTGAAAAACCTGTTTTTTAATATCCCGGCACGGCGCAACTTCCTGAAATCAAATACGGTAGAAACCCGCCACATTATTGATGAATTCCACAGGGTGTCCCTGGCACATCCGGGTGTGGCTTTTAGCATGTTTAATAACGGAGCCGAAGTATTTCAGTTACCAATATCAAATTTACGCCAACGCATCGTCGCCATTTTCGGGCCCAAAACCAACGAAAAATTGGTTCCGGTAAAGGAAGATACACCTGTGGTTAAAATGGAGGGTTTTGTATTAAAACCTGAATTTGCTAAAAAGAGCAGGGGAGACCAGTTCTTTTTTGTCAACAACCGCTTTATTAAAAACGGCTATCTTCATCACGCCGTGCTTGCAGCCTTTGAAGGATTGCTTAAAGAGGGCTCACAACCCGGCTATTTTTTATTTCTTGAAGTGGATACAAAATCAATCGATATCAACATTCACCCCACCAAAACCGAAGTGAAGTTTGATGACGAGCACACCTTGTATGCAATGTTGAGGTCGGCTGTAAAACATAGTTTGGGACAGTTTAGCGTAACACCGGTACTTGATTTTGAGAGGGATAAAAACCTCGATACACCCTACGATTACAAAAACAAACCGGTGGGAATACCTCAAATTGAAGTCGATAAAAACTTCAACCCCTTTAAAGAGTCAGAACCCGGACAAAAAAATATCACATTTCCTTTTAAGCGGGATAAAACTCAAAATTGGGAAAGCCTATATTCCGGATTGCAACAACAAAAGAACCTTCAGGAAAATACAGTCAACCTGGATGAAATTGAATTTGAAAGTGAAGTGGTTACAGGCTCCCTGTTTTCAGAATCTGCGGCAGAATCAGGTCAAAATACCTTTCAATTGCATAACAAATACCTGATAACGAACGTTAAAAGTGGGATGCTCATCATACATCAACAAAGAGCACACGAACGGGTTTTATATGAAGAGCTTTTGAAAAACATAACTGTTCAGGAAGCCGTAAGCCAGCAATTGTTGTTTCCAATGGAATTAACCTTTTCAAAAAAAGATGTGGCCTTGCTTCACAGTGTTCGAGAGCAACTTGAATTCACCGGGTTTTCTTTTGAAAGTTTCGGGGATGATACTATAAAAGTAAAAGGAATACCAACAGCAACCACAGAGTCGGGTGTTCAAATCATTATGGATAACCTTTTGGACGACCTCAACAATGAAGTGCCCGATACCGGCTTTAGTCAAAATGACCTGCTGGCAAGATCCATGGCAAGCTCACTGGCGGTAAAAACCGGAACGCCAATGGGAAAAGAACAACAGGAACATTTGGTGAACAGTTTGTTTGCCTGTAAAGAGCCCTCCGTTTCGCCAAAAAATAAAGAGGTTTTTATTACCATTCCACTGACAGATTTAGATAAAAAATTTTAAACAAACACGTGTCAATAATTAATTTTAGTACAATAAAACACTATGGGTAGGATTACAGAAACCGTCAAAGTACTGCTGATAATAAACATTCTCTTTTTTGTAGGGTCCATGTCATTGGGCGATGAAGCTTACCGTCTCTTTGCTTTGTACTTTTATGAAAACCCCAACTTTGAAATGTGGCAGCCCCTCACACATATGTTTATGCACGGTGGGTTTACACACATACTTTTTAATATGTATGCATTGTGGGCTTTTGGTGGTCCCTTGGAAGAATTGTGGGGAAGAAACAAGTTTATATTCTTTTACTTTTCTGCGGGTCTTGGGGCAGCGCTGATTCACACTTTGGTAAATTATTATAATTTTCAATCAGCTTATGACGCCATGCTTCAAGCCGGTTTAAGTCCCGCCGAAATTCAAAACATGCTTTCTACCGGTCAGTATCGCACCAGCCTGCTTGATGTAATGTCAAAGGACACCATCGAAAACTTTTATGCTTCCTATATGACTCCCGCAGTGGGAGCTTCCGGGGCGATTTACGGAATCTTGGTGGCCTTTGCAATGATGTTTCCAAATGTGGAGTTGTTTCTAATTTTTGTACCTATTCCAATTAAAGCCAAGTTTTTTATTCCGGTTTTACTACTTTTAGACTTATTTTCAGGCCTTACCGGTTTTTCAATATTTGGTCAAAATATTGCCAATTGGGCTCACCTGGGAGGTGCCCTTTTTGGATTTATTATGATGTGGTACTGGAAGAAAAACAGTTTTAACAAAAACAGATGGTACTAGGTCAATTATCAAACGTAAATTTCTAAATAACCGCTAACCAAAAGAATAAATGAACACCTTAGAACAAGCAAAATACAGGTATAAAATGGCCAATGTGGTAGAGAAATTGATTCTCTTCAATGTGGTGGTTTTTGTGTTGATGTACCTTATTCAGGTGGTCTTGTTTTTGTTTCAATGGCCGTTGGATACTATTTCAGAATGGCTTGTTTTTTCTAAAGACCCCGAAGACCTTTTGTTCAAACCCTGGAGTATTATTACCTATGCCTTTATGCATCAGGGCTTGTTCCACATTTTCTTTAATATGCTCATTTTATATTACTTTGGAAATTACTTTTTAAACTATTTCACCCCCAAACGCCTCCTCAATTTTTATTTTCTTGGGGCTATTAGCGGGGCGATGATCTATATGTTGAGCTACAATGTGTTTCCAGCTTTTTCGGGAACAGGGAGGTCTTATTTGCTGGGAGCATCAGCATCTGTAATGGCCATATTGGTGGGAATTGCAACCAAAGTTCCCCACCTGGGCGTACGCCTTATGTTTTTAGGGACAGTTAAGCTTTGGCAAATCGCTGCATTTTTTGTTGTGCTCGATTTAATAAGAATGCCCATGGGCAATGCCGGAGGTCATTTGGCACACCTGGGTGGTGCTTTGTTGGGCTATATGTATGTAAAACAACTGGATAAAGGCAACGATATAGGCGCCTGGTGGGAGTCACTTTCAGATTGGTTTGTGGGACTGTTTGCCTCCACAAAAGAGAAACCCTTTAGAACTGTACATCGCAATACAAAAGCAAAAAAACAAGCCCCTAAACGAGAAGACAAAAACAACAAACAAAAGAAAATTGATGCCATCCTTGACAAAATCAGTAAGAGTGGGTATGAAAGCCTCAGTAAGGAAGAAAAAGACTTTCTTTTTAAATCCGGTAACGAAGATTAAAAATGAAGGGACTGGGGTTTATAGATAAAGTAATATATTTTTTCAATTCCTTGTTTGCCCTGGCATTATTGCTCTCCTTGTTGGTGCCTTTTATTCCACCCCAAAGCTTCCCCTTAATTGGGGTATTGAGTTTAGTGGTTTCCCCTTTATTACTTGTCAATATAGTGTTTTTTATATACTGGTTGCTGCGTTTTAAACGACAAATGTTGCTGTCTTTGATCATTCTGGGAATCTGTTTTTTTCAATTCAATTCCTTTTACAGGATTGCAATGACAGATCCGCCGCCAATGCTGCAGAAACAACTGAAAGTTATGAATTTCAATGTGCGCTTGTTTAACAACTACGACTGGTTGCCTGATAAAGACATACCGGAGCAAATCAACGGCTTAATCACAAGCACCAACCCAGATATAATTAGCTTTCAGGAGTTTTCTAATAATGAAACAATAAATTTAAATGCCTACCCCCATAATTACATTCAGCTAAAAAAACAACAACCGGGTTTTGGTCAGGCTATTTTTTCCAAATACCCCATTGTCAATAGTGGAAACCTCCAATTTGAAAACACATCAAACAACGCCATTTTTGTCGATATACTGAAAGAGAATGACACCATTCGCATTTACAACATCCACCTGCAGTCAATTCAAATCAATGAAAAGGATGTAGATTTTGACCAGGAACGCTCCAAGCGACTCTTAAAACGAATTGCCAATGCATTTCAGATTCAGCAAACCCAGGCTGAACAGCTTGTGGAACACAGCAACAAGAGTCCTTACAAGACAATTGTAACAGCCGATTTGAACAACACTGCCTTTTCATATGTATTCAGAAAAATTAAAGGAGATAAAAAAGATGCCTTCGCCGAAAGGGGAAGTGGACTCGGTAAAACTTTTGAATTGAAAAAAATTCCACTGCGCATCGATTTTATTTTGACTGATCCTGATTTTACCGTGAATACCTTTGAAACCCACAGCGAAAAATTATCAGACCATTTTGCGATTTCTTCTGCGGTAAGCTGGGAATAACTTTTTAATATTAGTACTGCCCATTGTTTAAATCCACAAACAATCAACAGCATCTGTAATTATATGCCACAGCAAGGCAAATCCTATGATGCGTGTTTTGCTAAAAAATAACAGCAAACAATAAACCCCGATGGCAACATAACTGTGCAGCAGATGAAACCCTATACTACATCTGTTGGGGTCAAAAATGGGGTCTGCCAATAAATGATCCAGGTCGATGAGCATGGCGAGCAAAAAAATAAAATAAACCTTTAAATAGGATTGTCTGAAAAATACCAAAGCAATTCCCAGTGGTATTAAAAAATGCATCCCGTAATGAACAAAAAACTGAAGACTCATAAGCTTTGGTTTTCCAGATAGTTCAGTGCATTGGGGCCTTCGTTAAACAATAAATCCAGAATGGAAAGATTGGGTAAAAAACCGTGATGTTTTTCCAGAACCTGAGTATAGGGATTGTTACTAAATGAGGTTTTGTTTTTGGCGCTGGCCAGATACCTGTAATCCTCAAGTGCTTCAACCTCTTTGTGATACTCGTTTGTAAAATGAATTTCCTGATCCATTCCCAAGGCCTCAGAAACCACTTTAAAACACTCCAGGTTGAATTCCATCAAGAAGTTGTATTGTTGTTGGTAAAGTGGTGCAAAATCATCTTCATAGAACTCAAAAAAAGGCGAAGTGCGATACGCAATTTGTATGGACTTCCAATGTTCGCGTTGCCACGGAAAATCATTTTCAATACACACATTTTTATACTTTTGATGACTGCGTTCCCGTTCACCCCGCTTTCCTTTGGAAGTGTGTTTAATGGGGATATTGAGCAACAGGGGGCCTTCAGGAGTGGCAATATAGGTGCGGTTTCTGTACGTTTGTTTTTGGTAGTTATCTTCCTTTTCAAATGTGATTTCACTTGCTTGGGCAAGAGCAACATAGTTTGCGATAGAACCAAAATAAACCGGATGAATAAGTATATGCATAGGATATAGAAAGTGTTGTAAAGATAGCTTATTCAGATGCACTCATCAATATTGGTTTCAGCACCTTCCAGACGTTTCTTGCCATGAGTTGATGACCTTCTTCGGTGGGGTGAATACCGTCGCGTTGATTTAATTCAGGAACCCCACCAACATCTTCTAGTAAAAAAGGAATTAAATAAATGTCATTGGCAGTGGCAAGTTCAGGAAAAAGGGTTCTGAACGTTGAAGTGTATTCCGGACCCATATTAGGTGGTATTTCCATTCCTGCCAGTATGAGTTGGGTATCCTGGTTTTTTTCTTTCACAAAATTGATGATTTCCTGCAGGTTTTTTTTGGTTTCACTTAAAGGAACGCCCCTCAGACCATCATTGGAACCCAGCTCAAGTACAAAAATATCAATCTTTTGGTTGAGCACCCAGTCGATTCGGTTTTTCCCACTGGCAGTGGTTTCACCACTCAATCCGGCATTGATTACCTGATAGTTCAGCCCCAGCGAATCTATTTTTTGCTGAATCAGGGCAGGGTAGGCGTCTTTTAAGTCAATTCCCAAACCGGCAGTAAGGCTGGTGCCAAAAAACAGGATCGTTTTGCTAGCTGTACTATCGGTTGTTTCAGATGTAGATTCAGCAGTTTCAGAAGGGGAGGGTGTACTTTTTTTGTTTTGATTTTCACCACAGGAAAGCACTGAAGTGAACATTAAAATATAACAAAACATTAACAGGGTTCGCATACCAATTCGGATTAAAATTAAAATCAATTCTTTATTTTGCCTTCTTACAAAAAAATGAAGAAATCAGCAGTAAATGGCAAAGATATTAAACATTCAGCAGGTAGCGAAGTCCTTTAAGGGAGGGACCAAAAAAATAATGGTGCTCAACGATATAACATTTGAAATAGAATCGGGAGACACCTTCTCAATTGTAGGTCCTTCCGGCAGTGGAAAGACAACCCTACTGGGACTTTGTGCCGGATTAGACAGACCTGATTCCGGTACTATCATTTTGTGTGGTGAGGATATTAGCAAACTAAATGAAGATGAACGCGCCGGCTTAAGAAATCAAAAAGTGGGCTTTGTATTTCAGGACTTCCAATTACTTCCTACCTTGACTGCGCTTGAAAATGTTGCCGTACCTCTGGAACTTCAGGGAGCCAAAAATGCAAAATCAAAAGCGATGGAGTTGCTGGATAAAGTAGGGCTGGCAGACAGATATGACCACTATCCGTCACAACTTTCGGGTGGAGAACAACAACGGGTAGCTGTAGCAAGGGCTTTTTCAAACAATCCTGACATTCTTTTTGCAGATGAGCCCACCGGAAATCTCGATGTGACCACAGGAGAGAACGTCGTAGAGCTGCTTTTTAATCTCAATAAAGAGCTGGGTACCACACTGGTAATCGTAACCCACGACCTTGAGCTGGCACAAAAAACGCAAAAAATACTCAAATTGAAAGGAGGAACCATTGTTTCACAGGAAAGCGGTAAACAATGGTAAACAAGTACAAAACTTCCAAAGCCCGATTGGGATGGCTGTTTTCTATGGCCTTGCGTGACGGGAAAGCAAGCAGTAAACGCCTGTTTTTATTTATGGCTTCCATCGTTTTGGGGATTGCCGCCGTGGTTTCCATACAGTCCTTTGGTGAAAACCTGAAAGCCAATATTGCCTTGCAGTCAAAATCTTTGATGGGGGCCGACTTTAAAATTGACGCCAATCAGGAACCTAACCAAACTGTGATGGCAATAATCGACTCACTGGGTGGTGCAGATGCACGTGAAATTAATTTCGCCTCCATGGCCTCCTTCTCAAGTACGGCAACAACAAAACTGGTTCAGGTGAGGGGAATTGAAGGCAAGTTTCCGTTTTACGGCGAAATGGAAACAATACCCAAAGAGGCTGCACAAAATTACCAAATATCCAAAGGGGCCTTAGTGGACGCCACGGTCATGTTGCAACTTGGTTTGACGGTTGGTGATAGCATCAAATTGGGGGACGTAATCCTGCCCATAGCAGGGCAGCTGAAATCCATTCCGGGTAGTAATGCAGTCTTTAGTTCGGTAGCGCCCACAGTGGTCATTCCAAATGAACTGATTGAACAAACAGGGCTGATTCAAATGGGAAGCAGGGTCCGTTATGAATATTATTTTGTGGCAGATGAAAAAACCAATTTGGAACTACTGGATAAAGAACTGGGTCCAAAACTCGATATGGAAAATGCCGATTTAGATACCCATACGGCAACGAGTCAACGACTGGGAAGAAGGTTTGATAATTTTGGCAAGTTTCTGAATTTAGTAGCGTTTATAGCGTTGTTACTGGGTTGTGTGGGCATTGTAAGCGCCATACATATATACATTAAAGAAAAACTAAAATCGGTTGCCATTCTCAAATGCCTGGGTGCTACCAAAAAACAAACGTTTCTTATTTACCTAATTCAAATAGGAGTGCTCGGCTTTATTGGAGGCCTTATTGGAACCGCATTGGGGCTTCTTTTACAACAACTCTTCCCCTTGTTTTTAGGTGATTTACTTCCGGTGGATGTGCAGTTGTCCTGGTCGCCTCAGGTGATCGTTTTAGGAATACTGTTGGGGGTTTTAATGTCAATTTTGTTTGCACTTTATCCCTTGATGAACACCTTGTATGTTTCCCCCTTACAAACTCTGCGGGTACAGGAAACAGCATCAGAAAAGTCGCGCCTTGCAGGTAGTTTGGTATTATTGGCCATATTTGGCTTTATTTTTCTATTTGCATATTGGTTATTGAGAGACTTGAGCTATGCCGCTGCTTTTGTTGGGGGAATAGTGATTACATTTTCTATTCTCACTGGCTTGGCGCACTTGTTTATGAAAGCAATCAAAGCATTTTTTCCCGATCAATGGGGTTTTGTGCCCCGGCAGAGTTTATTAAATCTGTTTCGTCCTCAAAATCAAACCCTCATTTTGATTCTGGCTATTGGAGTGGGAAGTTTTTTAATCAGCACACTCTATTTTACAAAAGACCTTTTATTGGCACAGGCAGCCGTGGAGCAAAACAGTGAAAGTCCAAATATGATCTTGCTGGATGTGCAACAAGACCAGCAAAAAGAATTGGCAGCCTTGATTGCTAAAAATGAATTACCGGTGTTGGACAATATGCCCATCGTTACCATGCGTGTAGAAAGCATCGACGGCAAATCGGTAAGCGACATCAGAAAAGATACCACATCAACCATAAGAAGGTGGATATTGAATCACGAGTTCAGAACAACCTACAGAGACTCTTTAAGCATTTCTGAGAATGTAGTGGAAGGACAATGGGTTTCGGCTTATGATAACTCCGGGAGGGTTCCTGTTTCTATCAGTGAAAATTTTGCAGACGATGCCCAAGTTGCTTTGGGTGATGTGATGGTGTTTAATGTACAGGGAGTGATGCTGGAAACTGAAGTAACCAGCATTCGGGCAGTAGATTGGAGCAGGGCACAAATGAATTTTTCATTGGTGTTTCCACACGGCGTGCTTGAAAGTGCTCCACAGTTCAGGGTGATGACCACGCAGATACCAGACGAGCAGGCATCAGCTGTTTTACAACAACAACTCGTGGCTGCATTCCCCAATGTAACCATCATCGACATCCGGCAAGTGCTGCAAGTAGTGGAGGATTTACTCAATAAAATAAGTTGGTTAATCAACTTCATGGCCTTTTTTAGTATACTCACAGGCATTATAGTTTTGCTGGGGGCTGTGAGGACAACAAAGTACAGACGCATAAGAGAAAGTGTCCTGTTACGCACACTGGGTGCACGCAGTCATCAAATCATGTGGATTACTGCGCTGGAATACATTTACCTTGGGGTATTGGGCAGTCTCGCAGGCATCTTGTTATCACTGGTTGGAAGTCAATTGTTGGCCTGGTTGGTATTTGATACTACTTTTATTCCGTCCTGGGTTCCGTTTTTAGTCTTATTTCCATTTTTAGTAGTATTGGTTCTGGCAATTGGCTTAGGAAATAACATCAGTGTAATCAAAAGTCCGCCTCTGGTGGTATTGAGAAAAGAAGGAGTTTAAAGATAACTCATAATTTGAAAGAACCCCCGGCCATTAGTCGGGGTTTTTTGTTTCCTGTAGTAAATTACTTACTTCGCAAAAAAAGACTCAAATTATTAAAGAATAGCATACATTCATACACCTATGTTGACAACTTATAAAAAAAACATAAAAAAATGATTTAAATATTTTTAATTTTATAATGTTATAAAAAACAAACGAACTAATTAAATCAACCCTATTATGAAAAAAACAATTAGTATTTTCATGGCCTGTTTAGTCATGAGCTTTGTGCAGTTGAATGCACAAAAACAAAATTCTGACAAGGGACTTTCTGAAAAAGAAAAGTACCTGAAGTCACTTAATGAACAAAAGAACCAAAAGGAAGGGAACCCCTTTCAGTTGGAAACAATGATTCAGTCAAAATCATCAGACTATGTAATTACTGCAGAACATGTAAGTAGTTTAACTGGAACCAAACACGTTTATATTCGTCAAGCTATTGAGGGGATTGAAATAGCTGGTACAGAATCAAGTGTGCATGTGGATAAAAATGGTAAAACCATCCAGATTCATAATAATTTTATTGAGAATGTACAGCAAACCGTAAAAAACCGTACGGCTTCACTCTCTGCTGATCAGGCAATCAATGCTGTTGCAAGGCAGATGGGCTATAAGGTTGAAAACTTAAATCTTATTGAAAAAGAGGAGGGGGTTGGTAGAAAAGCCCTCTATAATAAAGCTGGCATTTCAAATGAAAATATCCCGGTAAAATTAATGTACTATTTCAGGGAAAACTATGGAACTTCATTAGTTTGGGAGTTATCAGTAAGTGAACTCAATACTTCTGACTGGTGGAACTTTAGGGTTGATGCCTCTACTGGACAAATAATCGACAAATACAATTTTACTCAAAATTGTAATGTGATGGGAGATCATAGCAATCACAATCATAAAGAGGATACTGAAGTGATGGAAGTGAGTTTAAGACCTGCTGAATATCCCCTGAATGTCAATACAACCTCTACTGCTATGATGTCAGGGACTTACAATGTTTATCCTATGCCGATGGAATCACCCTATGATGGAGCTCGGCAAGTGGTAGTGAATCCTGAAAACATAACAGCCTCTCCATTTGGGTGGCTCGATACCGACGGCGTTGCAGGACCAGAATTTACAATCACCAGAGGAAACAATGTGTATGCTTATGAAGACAGGGACGGTGACAATGTTCCGGGCTTTTCTCCCGATGGAGGGGCTTCATTGGATTTTGATTTTCCGCTTGATTTAAATGATAACCCCGTAAATAGTGAATCGGCTATCATTTCAAATCTTTTTTACTGGAACAATATCGTTCATGATGTAATGTATTTTTACGGTTTTGATGAAGCCAGCGGAAATTTTCAGGAAAATAACTATGGAAACGGAGGCGTTGGAAGTGATTCTGTAAATGCTGAAGCACAAAACGCAGGGAACTGCAATGCTAACTTCGCAACACCGGCTGATGGTTCAAACCCAAGAATGCAAATGTTTTTGTGTAACAACACAATACCTTCTAGGGATAGTGACCTTGACAATCTGGTAATAGTTCATGAATATGCACACGGAATAACGAATCGTTTGACAGGAGGAGCAGCCAATGTTGGGTGTCTTGCAAATGACGAACAAATGGGTGAAGGCTGGAGTGATTTTTACGGGTATATGTTGACAATGAAAGCAGGAGAAACCGGAACTGATTCCAGACCTGTAGGAAATTATCTGTTTGGACAACCTGAAGATGGTCCGGGAATCAGACCCTTTCCGTACAATACAGATATGGCAGTAAACCCCCAAACTTATGATGATATTAAAACGGCTATTATCCCTCATGGGGTAGGATCAGTTTGGGCAACTATGTTATTTGAAATGACCTGGGGACTCATAGATATTTACGGTTTTGATCCTGATTTTTACAACGGTACCGGAGGAAACAACATCGCTATACAACTCGTTACCGAAGCCTTGAAATTACAACCCTGTAGCCCGGGGTTTGTTGATGGACGTGATGCCATCCTGGCAGCTGATCAGTTACTTTATGGAGGTGCCAACGAATGTGTTATTTGGAGTGCTTTCGCCAAAAGAGGCTTAGGTTTTAGTGCTGATCAGGGGGTGTCTACTAGCAGATCAGACGGTACAGAGGCTTTTGATTTACCTCCTACTTTAGTAGACAACGAAGCTCCTGTAATTACCTGTATTACCAATCAAACAGAGGATACCGATCTGGGTGTTTGCACCTATACCCACAGCGGCACTGCCTGGGATGCCACTGCGACAGATAACTGTTTCGTATCCGGCATCGCTTATGAACTCACAGGAGCAACCACCGGAACAGGAACTACTCTGGACGGCGTGGTCTTCAACCAGGGCGAAACCACTGTAACCTGGACAGCAACAGACAGCAGCGGCAATACCGATGTCTGTTCGTATACGGTGACGGTAGAAGACAATGAAGATCCCGTCATCACCTGTATCGGCAACGAAACAGTGGATACGGATGCAGGCGTTTGTTCCTATACCCACAACGGTACCTCCTGGGATGCCACGGCCACCGATAACTGTTCGGCAACAGTAGCGTATGAGTTAACAGGAGCAACCACTGGAACAGGAACAAGTCTTGACGGTGTGGTCCTCAACTTTGGAACCACCACCGTGACCTGGACCGCCACAGATGTGGGCGGCAATACCGATGTTTGTTCGTATACGGTGAATGTAGAAGACAATGAAGCACCGGTGATCAGTTGCACGACCAATAAGACCGCAGATACCAATGCCGGGGTATGTACCTACACCCACCTGGGCAACTTCTGGGACGCATCTTATGACGACAACTGTACAGCAACCCTCAGCTATGAGCTCACCGGCGCCACCACGGGCACGGGCAGCACCTTAAATGGGGTGACCTTCAACTTAGGCGTAACCACCGTCACCTGGACCGTGACCGATGTGGGCGGCAATACCGATGTGTGTTCGTATACAGTCACTGTAGAAGACAACGAAGCGCCTGAGGTGAGCTGTGTTGCAGATGCCACGGTAGCAACCGATGCAGACGTATGTAACTATACCCACAGCGGAACAAGCTGGGATGCTACGGCCACTGACAACTGTAGCCTGAACACCTTGACCTATAGCCTTAGTGGGGCCACCACCGGCACGGGAACCAGCCTTGACGGTGTGACCTTTAACTTAGGTGCCACCACGGTGACCTGGACGGCTACGGATGCGATAGGCAACAGCGAAAGCTGTACCACGACCATCACGGTAGAAGACACCGAAGCCCCTGTAATCATCTGTATCAGCAGCAAACTCAGGGATACCGATCCGGGCGAATGTACCTATACCCATAGCGGTACCTTGTGGGATTCCCTGGCATCAGACAACTGCAATGTTTTCTCGTTGACCTATGAACTCTCAGGAGCAACCACAGGCACGGGCAACAGCCTTGACGGGGTGACCTTTAACCTGGGCATCACCACGGTAGTCTGGACGGCCACCGACGATGCCGGCAATACCGATGTGTGTACCTATACCGTAACCATCGAAGACAATGAAGCACCGCTTATTAGCTGTACAAGCAACCAAAGTGTAGATACCGATGCAGATGTATGTACCTACACCCATAGCGGTACGGCCTGGGATGCCACGGCCACTGATAATTGTGGAGTCGCAGCGGTCGAATACACCCTTTCAGGCGCGACCACAGGCAGTGGTATGACCCTGGACGGCGTAGTCTTTAACTTAGGCACTACCACGGTGACCTGGACCGCGACCGATACCAATGGCAATACAGCGCTATGCAGCTATGAAATCACGGTAGAAGACAACCAGTCACCTGAGATCAGTTGTGGTGGTAACCAGACAGTGGACGCCGATGCAGGCAGCTGTAGCTATACCCACAGCGGCACCGGCTGGAATGCCACCGCGACCGATAACTGTAGCGTGTCAACCATCACTTACAGCCTGTCAGGCGCGACGAGCGGTACGGGAAGTTCGCTCAGCGGGGTGACCTTTAACTTAGGCACCACCACAGTGACCTGGACAGTGACCGATGACAGTGGCAATACCGATGTGTGTTCGTTTACCGTGACCGTAGAAGACAATGAGTCTCCACAAGCAGTCTGTCAGGACCTGACCATCCAGTTGGATGCCAATGGAATGGCGAGTATCCTTGTGGAAGACCTCAATGGCGGCAGTAGCGACAACTGTGGTAACAGTGCTCTCACTTACACGGCCAGCAAGACGGAATTTGACTGTGGTGATGTAGGAGTCAACACGGTCATCCTCACAGTAACCGATGCAGCGGGCAACAGCTCCAGCTGTACAGCGATCGTGACCGTGGAAGACCTGATTGCACCCGAAGCCTTGTGTGTAACAGACTTTACCCTGGAGCTTGATGAAAACGGAGAAGCCACCCTCNCTATCAGCCAGACGGAGTTTGACTGTTCACATATAGGCGAGAACACGGTAACCGTTACGGTAACTGACAGCGAAGGCAACAGCACGAGCTGTACTTCAATGGTAACCGTGGCCGACACCTTGCCACCGGTGATTAGCTGTCCGGGCGATGTAACCGTCGATCCAAATGGAAACGGAACCTATGTGGTGGAAGACTTTACCGGCGGGGTAACCGCGACGGATAACTGTACAGACCCTGTGGTGTTGATCACCCAGGAACCGGCACCTAACACAATGTTGTCAGCAGGTACAACCTATACCGTTACCTTTACGGCAGAAGATGAGGCCGGCAATACCTCAAGCTGTAGCTTTGAGTTGGAGGTCACCCCATTCCTGGGCACAGACAACTTCAACCTAAGCAGTTTGACGATGTATCCGAACCCTGCTGCCACAGCGGTGAACATAGGCAACCCCGGCATGATAGCCGTAGATCAAATCAGCATCTACGACATCAGAGGGCGAATGGTGGTACAACAACAGTACAGTACACCACAAAATACCTATACATTGGATGTAAGCGAACTCTCATCAGCGGTGTATATGGTGATGATACAAGGTGACGGAGCACAAACGGCTAAACGATTAATTAAAAAATAGTTAGGCGTTTAAGCACTCTAAAATAAAAAACCGGGGCATCGCCTCGGTTTTTTTATTTTTTAAACTCTTTGGTTGAGTGGTTACAAATTGATGGGATTTGTGAGCAATAACTCTTTACAATGTTTATTTAGCTAATTTTGACAGTTGAAGCCAAAATTCTTCAATTTTCAATATGGCTTTTAAAAAATCATCCATATCAATGGGTTTTGTTACAAAACTATTGGCGTGGTTTTCATACGCAGCATGAATGTCTTTTTGAGCTGAAGAAGTGGTCAGCATAATAACAGGTATTTTTTTTAAGGAAGGATCCTTTTTGATACTTTTTAAAACGTCATGTCCGTCAAAAACAGGAATATTGATGTCCAGCAATATTAAATCTGGACGTTGATGATTTGAAAAATCACCGCGTTTATATAGAAAATCCAACGCGTCGTTTCCGTTCTTTACAACACTGATATTAGTTTTAATCTTGCTTTCTTCAAAAGCATCAAGGGTAAGAAGTATATCTCCCTCATTGTCTTCAACTAATAAAATGTGAACTGGTTTCATATATTTGGTTTTTTGATTGTAAAATAAAATGCACTCCCTATACCGGGTTCAGACTTTACCCAAATTTTCCCACCCCACGATTCCACTTGTTTTTTGGAAACAGCAAGGCCAATACCGGTGCCTTCATATTCGTCCTTGTTATGAAGACGTTGAAAGATAACAAAAATTTTATCATAAAAACGTTTATCAATCCCAATTCCGTTGTCTTCAACTTTTAGTTGCCAATGGGTTTTCTTGTCTGAAAGCGAAATGCTAACCTTTGGAGGAATTCCTTCTTTTGAATATTTAATGGCATTGTCAAGTAAGCTATGAAGGGTTTGTGTTACCGGAGCTTTGAACCCTGCAATTTTTGGAAAACCTTTGGTGTGTATAGAGACCTCTTTTTCAGAAATTATTTTCCCTCTCAGAACTTTATAGTCATCTATCAACTGATTCAAATCTATTTCTTCCAACGACTGTTGATCTCTTCCGGCCCTTGAATAGTCAAGTAAGTCGAGAATAATTTGTTTCATTCTCTTGGCACCATCGGTGGCATAATGAATGTATTGATGGGCTTTTTCATCCAGCTGATTGCTGTATTTTCGTTCTAACTGATTCAGAAAGCTGGAAATCATCCGCAATGGTTCCTGCAGGTCATGAGAAGCAATAAAGGCAAATTGTTCCAACTGCTCGTTGGTAACCTCCAGTTCATAGATGTTTTGTTTGAGGAGTTCATTCAATTTCTGAAGTTCTTTTTCATACTTAATGTGATCGGTAATATCGGTAATGGCCCCCACCATTCTCACGGCCTTTCCTTTATTGTTTCTGATGATCACACCTTTGTCAATCACTGTTTTTAATTCACCTTCCTGATGAAGTAAACGGTATTCCTGCCTCCAAAACCCCTTTTTAGGATCCTTGATGGTTTCTTTTAAACTTGTTTTTATTTTAGTTAAATCATCAGGATGAAAGCGGTCATGCCAGAAGTCTTGTTTTTTGAATTTTTTATTTACGTCATAACCAAAAAGTTTTTCAAAACCATTGCCACGATAAAAGACATCGTTTTCGATGTCCCAATCCCAAATGGCATCAGTAGTGGCTTGGGTTACTTTTTCAAAACGCTCATTGGCCTGCTGAATTTGTATGTGAGTTTCTTTTCTAAGGGTGACATCTTTAAAATAAACCGAAAGCCCTTCCTCACTAGGGTAGGCTGATACTTCAAACCATTTGTTTAAAGCGGGATAGAATTCTTCAAAAGAAACTGTGGTCCCTGAAGCCATAGCATCGTGGTAGTATTTGTAAAAGTCGAGCGCAACGGCATCAGGATACACTTCCCAAAGATTCTTTCCTAAAACCTCCTCCCGTTTGCGACCTAATAGTTGCTCGGCCTCTTTGTTCCAGTAAGTTACTGTCCAGTCTTTGTCTACGGCAAAAAAGGCATCACCAATACTCTCCAGGATGTTGTTCTTTTCCTCAAATGCTTTTTGCAATTCCTGGGCAATTTTCTTTCGTTCATCTATGTTTTTAAAATAGGAGGATATTCCACCGCTTGAAGGATATACATTGAGTTCATACCAGCTTCCATCTCCCGGATACAAATATTCTAAACTCATTGGTTTTCCTGTTTTTGCAACCTTTCGATACACCCGTTCCAACTCAGTGCCTTTTGCAGGTGCAAATTCTTTCCAGATACTTTTACCCAATACCTCACTGCTTTTTCGGTTCAATAAGTTTTCAGCTTCTTTATTAAAGTAGGTGAAGTTCCAGCGATGGTCAACAGCATAAAAAGCATCCGAAATACTACCCAGGATTTCCTTGAGCTTTAGTTCAGCAGTTTTCATGGAGTTGATATCTTGAAAACTACCAAAAACTTTAGTGGTTATTCCCTGAACTTGTTGACGTTTGCCAATGCATCGAATCCACTTTTCTTTACCTTTTTGGGTGACAATAAGCAATTCTTCATCAAATTCAGTCCCTTCCTCGATGAGTCTCTGCAGGGCCTTTTCAATGCGGTCTCTACTTTCGTCTTTATAAAACTCAAAGCCACCTGTCAATGACGGATTGTAGTTCTCATCCACCTCCAGTATTTTTTTGACCATGGGCGACCAAAATAGTACATCGGGACCCTCTTGGGAGCCCAAATCGAGTTCCCAACTACCAATTTTAGCCAGCTCAGAGGCTTCTTCATACAGTTGGGTAGTGTTGACCATGTCAGTGATATCAAAGATCATGGAATTAAACAGTACCGTTCCATCGGGTAGGCGGTAGGGGGTACCCACTCCTTCATGCCAGCGCACATCTCCATTGGGCAGCACATTTTTCCACTTACTGTTCCATTGGGTTAGGGTAGCGGCAGCGTGTTGAATATCCTTTAAAACCTGCTCAATGTTTCCTCCTTTTTTAAGTTGATTCCAAACCAGGGAATTTTTCTTCTCACAGGCCTCCGGTGATAAACCCCATATTTTATGAGAGGCTTCACTCACTGATACCAGTGCATCAGTCTTGTCAGGATAGATATAGTATTGAAACGTAACTCCGGGTAAGTCATTTGTGATGGCCTGCAACCTGTGCTCGGTCTCTTTGATCGAGGTGATGTCCTGAAAACTTCCATACAACCGTATACAGTTGCCGTTAACGATTTCCGGTTTACCAATGGCGCGCACCCATTTTTCATTGCCTTTGGCACTGATGAGGGCGGCTTCAAAGTCAAAAGAATCACCCGATTCAATGGCTTCTTGAATGATATTGGTTACCTGTTCTTTATAATCTTCTCTATAGAAATCTATGGAAGAAGCTAACTCAGGAATAAAAGTAGTTGGGTCAGTTTCATAAATGTGATACACAACATCAGACCAGGTAAACTGATTGTTGATAAGATCAATCTCCCAACCCCCAATGGTTGCAAGCTCAGAGGCATTGGAAACAACTTCACGAAGTTTTTTCTCATCGGTAATTTCTTTGGCAGTAGCATAAATCACCCCTTCTTCTTCAATCGTATTGCAATTCCAGCTCAACCAGATGGTCTTACCGCTTTGGGTAATATAACGGTTTTCAAACTTAAAATTGGTTGCTCCTGCCTGGAGGCTTTGCATCGCTTTGGCGGAAATATCCACATCTGCAGGGTGAATAAAATCATGGATGTGTGCACCAATAATTTCTTTTTCTTCATAGCCCAATAGAGCACATCCGGCCTTGTTGATTTTTAAAAATTCGCCTTTAAAATCAGCCAGACAAATTAAATCTGGCAAAGCTTCAAATAAATGGTGCAGGTCACTTTCCAGGCGTTTTCTTTTGATCTCGGTCCCAATTAACGTTCCAAGTTGTGTTAAAACAGGCTTGTGTGATGTTACAAAATTTTCAGAGAGTGTTGAACCCACCAAAAGAACTCCCACCAATTCACCTTGATGCTCCAGTGGTATGCCCATCGCAGATTTGATGCTTGCTTTTTTTGCAGCATCACACCTGATAAAATTCTTTTTGATCGCATCGGTTCCCCATAAAAGGGGTTTGTTTTTACTCCAGGTCAACCCTTGAAGTCCTTCCCCAATCTCAGTTTCAGTAGCTTTTTTTGAAAATTTATAAAAGCTTTTACCTTCAGTGGTTGACGCAAAGGAAGCAAAAAGGCGTAATTTATTTTTGTGATTGCTGGGGAGCCAGATCTCGCTGAAAGAAAAATCACCCACAGAGACAATGATTTGACTGAGTTCCTGGAGTGACTGGTATAAATCGGTCGTGAGATTGAACACCGCACTTATTTGACTAAAAAGGGCTTTCTGTAATGCTTCGTTTTTTGCTGCGGTAACATCCCGTTCAATGGCAATCCAATGGGTGTACCAGCCTTTTTCATCGGCCACAGGTGATACTGTAAAGTTAATCCAAAACTCCTCGCCGTTTTTCTTATAGTTTAGTGTGGTTATTTCACAAGGCTCCCAGTTTCTAAGTGCTTTGCCCAATCGTGCCAATTCGGCACGGTCAGATTTTGGGCCTTGCAAAATGCGGGGCGATTGGCCAATGACTTCTGCTGCTGTATAACCGGTCATACGTGTAAACGCATCATTTACATAAACAATTCTGGGTCCTGGTGCATCCTGGGGCTCAGCTTCAGTAATTAACACGGCATCATTGGTGTGAGTAATCACACTTTGCAAAAGCTTTGAGTGCTGCTCTTCATTTCTTTTTTCTGTAACATCTCTGGAATTGGCAACAAAACCCTGTATGGAAGGGTGGTCCAGCATGTTGGTCAACACAGTTTCAATCCAGCGCCATTCGCCCTCCGAATTTTTAAAACGAAAAGGCTCTACGGTAACCCGTTTAGAGGTTGCTGCTTTTTCCAGGCTATGCTGAACTTTATCAGCATCTTTAGGATGAATAAACTCAAAGGGACTTTTGCCAATAAAGGCTTCAGGTGCAAAACCTAAAATAGCAACGGATGTGGGGCTCACATAAGTATAAATCCCCTCCTCATCCAGGATGGCAATCAAATCAGAACCTTCCTGCACAAGCACTTTAAAGCGTTGCTCACGTTCGGCAAGCACTTCATCGGCCTTTCTTTTTTCACTGCCATCCCGGGCAATGGCATACATCGTTTGGGTGCTCTCATCCCAACGGGCTGACCAGATATTATAGGCAATCTCCCCGTTTTTTTTGAGATAACGGTTTTGAAAAGTAGTGACTGATTTGCCTGAAATAATATCTTGAGCAGTTTGCCGGGTGAGCTCTAAATCTTCTTCATAAACCAGCTCCAGATAGGCCTTGCCTTCCAATTCTTCAGGTTGATAGCCCCAAACATCTATTGCAGCTTGACTCACACTAATAAACTTCCCCTGTGCGTCTATGGAACAGATGACGTCCAGTGAAGCATTCATAATATGGACTGCCTGCTGACTTTGCCTAAATTGCTTTTCTTTAACAGTCACATCCTGGCAAACCACCGTGATGCATTTTCTTCCTTGAAAATCAACTTTATGACCGTTGATCTCCATACGAATAAGTGCGCCATTCTTTTTTTGATGGGTGAAAACTCCAAAATTGATATTGCCCTCAGTAATATCTATTTTTTCATGGGCTGCCAGGACCTTCGGTATGTATTCTTTGGGTCTTAAATCTTTAATAGTAAGTGCTAAAAATTCATCCTTACTATATCCATATAGATCTATAGCGGCCTGATTGACATCCAAAATTTGGTAGGTTTTGACATCATACACCCATTTTGGCAGTGGGCTGTAATAAAATAAGGTACTATAATCGTGTGTGGTAGACATTCTTTATTATACTTGCTTCTTCATTTCTTAATCACTCCGTTGTATGAGTATCTACATCTTCAGATTTTTCTACAATTTCATTGATGATGGTATCCATTTCTTTGGCTGAACTTTCAATATGCTCCAGCATTTCATCTTTTTCAGTGGGCGATAGCTCAGTATTTTTTATCATATCTACCAGAGCCAAAAGTCTTGCTACCGGAGCGCGAACAACATGTGATTGAATCCAGACAATTTCCTTGAGCTTTTTGTTTTGTATTTCTATGGCTTGTATCTGTTCTAATTTCTCTGTAATATCTGAAGCAAGAACGACTTCAGCTGTTTTGTTGTTAATTTCTATTTTGTTGCTGAATATTTCAACATAAATAATGGTACCGTCTTTCTTTTTATGACGAAAGGTGTTCCTGTAAAAATCAATGACATTATTCTTTACGGCACTGACAGCTTCCTCAAGCAAATGGATGTCTTCTTTCGGCCGGATATCTTTGAGGGTCATGGATAAAAACTCCTCCTTGCTAAAACCATAGTGTGCAATCGCCGCCTGATTGACATCCAGAAAATGCAAGGTTTCAAGATCATACACCCAAAGTGGGGAAGGACTGAGTTGAAACAAATCCATATAGCGTTTTTCAGATTGTTTCAAGCTCTGTATAAATCGATGCCGCTCCATCGCATACAAGATACTTTTATAAAGTACCAGTGGAGAAATCAAATCCTTTATCATATAATCGGAAACTCCCTGAGCCAAAAACCTAGTGGCAATATCCAAATCAGCATAGCCGGTCAATATGATGACAGGTGTGGTGAGGACTACCCGGGTCATTTCGTTCATTAAATCTTCCTTACTGATATCGGGTAATGACAGGTCCAGTAAAATAAGGTCAAATACCTCACTTTGATCGTTCAATCTGTCTTTTGCCTCCTGATAGGTCAAACAATGTGTGAGGTTGGGTTTTTGTATGTGTTCGCTCAGATAGTCTTCTACTAAAAAATAATCGCCGGGATTATCCTCTACAATCAACAAGCGGTATTTGTTTTTGTCTATCTTCATTGGGGAGTATCTGAGGGGAGTCTGACCAATTGAATCCAAAAATCTTCAATGTTAAAGATGGCCTTCATAAAGTCATCGATATCTACAGGTTTGGTGATAAAGCAATTGGCGTGGTTTTTATAGGCTAAATGAATGTCTCTTTCTGCCGATGAAGTGGTGAGGATGATTACCGGAATTTCTTTGGTGCGTTCGTCTGTTTTAATTCTTTGAAGGACCTCATGACCGCTTAACAATGGAATGTTTATATCCAGCAGGATTAAATCAGGAGGGGTCTCGCCTTTGTATTGATGCTCCTGAAATAAAAAATCAAGCGCTTCTTTTCCGTTTCTGACAACGCTGATTTTATTCACCAGTTTGCGCTCCTCCAGGGCTTCGGTGGTCAATAAGATATCCCCGGGGTTGTCTTCAACCAATAGTATGTGTACACTTTTCATGGGTGTTTCGTTTTATTTTTTGATGGTGAAATAAAAGGTGGAGCCCTTGTCAGGTTTTGATTTTAACCAAATTTTTCCATTCAATGCAGCCACATTTTTTTTAACGATGGCAAGCCCCAAACCGGAACCTCCATAAATTTCTTTATTGTGAAGCCGTTGAAAAATTACAAAAATTTTCTCAAAATAATCACTTTTAATTCCAATACCATTGTCTTGTATGGCAAACTCCCAATGGGTATCTTTTTCTGTTACCAAAATTTCAATACGGGGAGGGACATGCTCTTTACTGTATTTCAACGCATTGTCCAGTAAGTTGTGAATGATTTGCTTCAACGGCGATTTAAAAGTTTGGATGACGGGCAAATGGTCATAAACAAACTTGGCATTCACAGCATCCAGCTGTTCTTTTCTCAACTCATAAAACTCATCAATCAGCGTGTTCAAATCAACCTCTTCTTTGAATTCTTCCTTTAAACCGGAGCGTGATAATTGCAGTAAATCTGAAATCATCTGCTGCATGCGCTTCGAGCCATCCACCGCATAATAAATATATTGATGAGCTTTTTCATCCAACTGTTCCCGATACTTGCGTTCCAGTTGCGTTAAAAAACTGCTCACCATGCGCAGGGGTTCTTGTAAATCATGAGAGGCCACATAGGCAAATTGCTCCAGCTCTTTGTTGGATTCCTGTAGTTTTTTATTGACTTCCTCCAACTCTTCCACCTTTTTGCGAATGGTTCGGTAATACCCACGTATGAGTGTAAACAGCAGGAGAGCAGTAAGCCCCACATAGAGCAGGCCTTTAAATGTTTGAAACTGAATGAGCTTGACCTGATCATCACTAAAAATTAAGAGCGCAGCACGGTCACTTACAAATATCCATGCAATACCTACTGCCAAATAGATAAGGGTTATTTTTAAACTACTGTTCATGCGGTTTTTTCGGTTGGTTTGCTGTTTTAAAATTACTTCATAAATTTGAGATCGTCATCACATTAATTTTATTTTTAAAAAGCCACCCTTATTTGGGAATGGTAAATATAAATTTAGAACCTTTTCCGGGGGCGGATTCAACCACTATCGTGCCCCCAAGGTTGTCAATTACTTTCTTTACGATGGCGAGCCCCATTCCGGTGCCTCCATAGGCTTCCTTGTTGTGCAGTCGTTGGAAAATAATAAAAATTTTATCAAAATATTCGGGTTCAATCCCAATGCCGTTGTCTTTTATACTAAATTTCCAGTGGTCTTTGTTATTTTTTGCTGCCACAGTAATTTTTGGAGTACTATCGGTGCGGTGGTACTTTAATGCATTATCCAGTAAATTATTGAAAACCTGAACAATGGGTGCCTTGTAAGCCGTGATTTCAGGCATATTTTTATAAGTGATTTCAGCTTGAAGTTCATCAATTAACTTGTACCTCAGTGCACAAAAGTCTTCGATCACTTCCGCTACAGGAAAGGTTTCTTTTTCCTCATTAAAATGGGTTACCCTTGAAAACTCCAGTAAATCCAGTATGATGTGGCGCATTCTTTGAGCCCCGTCAACAGCAAAATGAATGTATTGTCGTGCTTTTTCATCCAGATGACTTCCATATTTTTTCTCCAGCTGACTCAAAAAGCTGCTCACCATTCGCAAGGGTTCCTGTAAGTCGTGGGAAGCTACATAAGCAAACTGTTCCAGCTCTGCATTGGAGGTCTCTAACTGGTGTGTGTATTTTTTTAGTTTTGAATTCAGTCGCTTGAGCGATTCTTCATATTCTTTGCGGTAACTGATGTCAGTCATGGCACCTACCACGCGCTCAACGTTCCCTTCGCTGTTTCTGATAAATTTAGCCCGGTCAATCACAAAGGCATAGTTGCCATCTGCTTTTTGAAAACGGTATTCCTCAAACCAGTTTGAAGAAGTGCCATCGGTCATAAATTTACCAATTTTTTGAAGTACACGCTCGCGATCCTCAGGGTGAATCAACGAGTTTAAATAGTCAAATGTGGGCGGCTTTACTTCAGGGTCATATCCAAAAAGCGTTTTAAAACCTTTTCCCCAGAATAATTTATTGTTAATCAAATCATAATCCCAGATGGCATCATTGGTGGCTTCGGTGATTTTCTCAAAGCGTTCACTGGATTGCCGGACCTGTTCTTCAGCAATTTTTCTGATGCTCACATCTTTAAAATAAACCGAAAGACCGGCTTTGGAAGGGTAAGCACTTATTTCAAACCATTTATTGGTGTCAGGATAGTAGTCCTCAAAATGCACCGTAGTTTGATTTTGCATGGCTTTGTTGTAGGCCTGATAGGAAGTAAGCCCCACTTGATCTGCAAAAACATTCCAAAGATTTTTACCCAAAATATGCGCTTTCTTAGTAGATAACAAGTTCTCAGCTTCTCTGTTCCAGTAAGTAACATACCAGTCGGGATCTACTGCAAAAAAGGCATCTCCAATGCTTTCCAAAATCGTGTCGCGTTCTGTCAGTGCTTCCTTTACTTTGATTTCGGCCGATTTACGTTGGTGAATGTCCTGGTAACTTCCATAGAGTTTGGTGCATTCATCCTCTGTAAATTCACATTGACCAATGCAACGCACCCAGCGCAGGTTGCCTTCCCCGGTGAGAATTTGCAACTCCAGGTCAAACGATCCCCCATTTTTGATGAGCTCCTGTACAGCACCGGATAAATGGTGCTTACTTTCTCCTGTATAAAATTCCATACCGCCACTAAGGGAAGGATTGTAGTCGTCTGCCACTTCAAACAGTTCGCGGGTCATCGGTGACCAGTACATGGTGTTGTCATCTTCAGCTGTCAGATTGAGCTCCCAGCTGCCAATGCGTGCCATTTTGGCTGCATTTTCAAACAACTGTTGCAATTCTTTCATTTCAGTGATGTCACGCCCATACGCATAAAAAAGATTGTCTTCTCCAAAAACCGTTGAGGAACTCCAGGAAATCCAGCGGTAGGTTCCGGCTTTCGTGCGATAGCGGTTTTCAAAACTATTAGAAAGCCGGTTTCCGCTAGAAGTTTCACGGTATTCTTTCAGTGTACCGGCTTTATCATCAGGGTGTAAAAAGAGTTCAAATGGCTGAGATGTTAATTCTTCTTTAGAATAGCCCATAATAGCACAAAATGCAGGATTTACTTTTATAAAATACCCCTCAGAATCTGCAATTGCCAATATATCGGGGGCGTTGTCAAAAAACAATTGAATTTCTTCTTCCTGCTGCTTCCGTCGTATTTCTGCTCCCAGAAAATAGGGTAAGGATTTGAAAGAGGAAACAAACTCATCTCTGGCATCAAGTGTTCTGTCACTGCCAAAAACAAGCACTCCAATGGTTTGATTATTGTGAACCAAAGGAAGCCCCACAGCTGATTTGAGACCGGCTTTTTTAGCTTCTTTATATCTGATAAATCCCTTTTTTTTATCAATGTCATTCCATACCTCCAGTTTGTTTTGTGACCAGATGGTTCCCGGCAGCCCTTCCTCTTTTTTCAACTGATTGATTGGTTTGGCCAATTGATAAAAAGTTTCACCGTGGAGGTCTGAAGCATAGGTGCAAACTAGATTGAGCTGTTTGTGTTTGGTCCCGGTAAGCCAAACCTCGGCAGTTTTAAATTCTGAAAAATAGGTCAGGTATTCTAAAACTTCTGTTAGTGAAGTATGTAAAGACTTGGTTCCGTCTTTGAAATACTGTGAAACATTCAACTCCAATTGAATTTGAATTTCCCGAATGCGATGTTCGGTCATGTCCCTCAAAGCACCAATCATTCTTAAAGGGGCTCCGTGTTCATCACGCAGTAAATACCCCACTTCTTTTACATACGCATAACTGCCGTCTTGGCGTTTTAAACGAAAGGAATTGGTCCATTGGTGCTGGTTTGTATCATTCATAAAACGCTCCCAGTTCTCCTTGTGTTGAGCCGCGTCATTGGGATGGGTCAAGTCAATCCAGTCTTGCAACTGAAAGGTTTTGTTATTTAAAGTATGACCAAAGAGTCTTTGAAAACCTTCACCCCAAAAAAATGCATCCTGCACCACATCCCAGTCATAAATCGCCTCGTTGGTAGCTTTATTGATTAATTTAAAACGCTCATTGCTTTTGATTAATTCACGTTCAAACTTTATACGTTCAGTGATGTCAATTCCAATACATTGTATTTCCGAAGGTTCGCCACGTTCATTTCCAATACAGACAAAATCCCATAAAGTAGTAACAATTCCTCCGGTCTTTGTGGGCTTGTCTATTTCAACTTTAAATACTTTTCCAATGGAACTTACACATTTTTCAACAACCTGCATTACTTTTTGATGGTCATAATCAATAATGGATGATAAACAGTTTTTGCCATAAATTTTACCGTCCGGATAGAGCCACCCAAAATCTTCAAGAAATTTTTTATTTACATAGGTATATTTCCCTTCCATATCTGTGCGCAATACAAAGTTGGTTTGGGATTCATAAAAGCCCTTATAACGATCTTCGCTGGCTTTTAAAGCCTGAAAGGTTTTCTCTTTTTCTGTAATGTCTCTTGAATTGGTGACGATCCCTTCTATAGCAGGGTCTTTGAGCAGGTTTGTTGCAATGGTCTCAAGCCATACCCATTCACCTTTGTTATTTTTATATCGATAGGGTTTAAAATGAACCTGATTTTGGGTCCTTAATAATTGAAATTCCTCTACAACCGCATCATGGTCTTCGGGGTGTATAAAGTCATTGGGGTTTTTACCAATGAGTTCCCGTGGATTATATCCCATAACTTTTTCAGAGGTAGGGCTTACATAAAGATATTCCCCTGAAGTGTTGATAATGGTTGTCATATCAGAGCCTTCTTGTACAAGGGCTTTAAAGCGCCTTTCACTGTATTTTATTTTTCGTTCTGCTTCTTTTCTTTCAGTAATATCAAGAATGATACAATCCCAGGCAGTGCTGCCATCATTTTGTAACACCGGGTTTCCGGAACCCTTATGCCATCTGATACCTCCGTCCGGATGCTTGTAACGCCATTCGTGTGTCCAGTGGGAAAGAGTTTCTGCTGAGCTTTTAATCGTGTCTAATAAACCATCCAAATCTTCCTCAACAATAAGATTCCACACTAAGAGGTTGTTTTCCATGACCTCTTGTGAAGTGAACCCCCATAATTCGCCGGCACCTTTACTTACTAGCTTTAACTGGTCTTGGGTGTCGGGGTTGCGAATGTACCTGAACACCACTCCGGGGATGTTGTTGGCAATCGCTAAAAGCTGGGTTTCAGAAGTTTTGCGTTGGGTGATATCAGTATGTGTGCCGGTCATCAAAAGTGGTTCGCCCTCAGGGGTCCACTCGACCACTTTACCACGGTCATGAACCCATACTAAATGACCCTCTTTATGATACATCCGACATTCGTGGTCATAAAACTCAACCTTTCCTTCAAAGCATTTCTTTATAATTTGATCAGAATTTTTGGCATCCTCTGGATGGGTGAGTGTATACCAGGTTTCCAGATTGATAGGCTCCAACTCTTTAAGTGTATAGCCTAACATTTCAGCCCAGCGTTCATTGATTTTCATTTTCCCGGTTTGTACATTCCATTCCCAGGTGCCCACCTGGCTGGCTTTTAAAATATTATCCAGCCGTTGTCGTTGTGCTTCGATCTGCTCTTTTTGGGTTTTTGCTTCTTGTTGCTGTTTTCGAAGGGTCAATAAATGCATCACCTGTTGGGCAAGTGATTTGAGCGCGAGGCGCTGATCTTCATTGAGTTGCCTGGGTTGCCGGTCAATCACACATAAAGAACCCAGCGCAACACCATCGTTGGTGACCAAGGGCATTCCGGCATAAAAACCAATATGGGGCTCACCGGTTACTAAAGAATTGTCTTTAAAACGCGGGTCTTTATGAGCGTCTTCCACAACCAAGAGTTCCTCGGGGTTTAATATTGCGTGTGCACAAAACGCCTGTTCTATAGGGGTTTCAGACACCGAAAGGCCATGATGTGATTTAAAGAATTGACGTTCCTCATCCAGTAAACTGATGAGGCTGATGGGAGTCCCACAAATATAAGAAGCCAATTGGGTGATGTTGTCGTAGGCTTCCTCAGGCAAGGTGTCCAAAATCCGGAAGGAGCGAAGCGTCTCAACACGTTTAACTTCTTTGTTAGATTTCATATTTAATAGGTGGGTTTACTAGGGATTTATCAAATACTTTAAAGCACTTCTAAAGGTTTATTTTTGTTAAAAAATCTTAAATATAAATAACTTTTTTCAATAGTTCTATAAGCAACCTGATAAAAAAACAGACTTTTCAGCTTGTTGGTTCTTATAAAAAGTAGTACGAATGATGACAAGAATGTAGTGGTCTGTCCTATACAATATCTTGAGCGGTTTCATTAATTTTAACACGAAATTAATAAAATTAAATAAGCTTAGAAGCATTGAATGAAGAAAATTCTTACTATTTTATTCTAATTTCAATACTTTTATCGTAAAAAAATGATTTTAAACCAGTGTTGAAATTACAGCATTCCTTTTAAACTGCTATGATTGTTGTAGTTGGGTGTTGATATGCGAGCTAATATTTTTTGAAACCCACTGAAAATAAAAGGGGATCAACTAAATGGTATTTAATTAATAAGTCAGAGGTCTCTTTAAATACATAAAAAAACAACGATTGAAATTGAGCTGTAAAAACATAAAAAAAGCTGAAATACCCTCACTTCAAAACGCGGAATTATTAAATTATTATAAAAAAGATGAATTTTTAACTACATTTAACAAAATTTTTAAAGCCCCAAATTATGAAAAAACAATACCTACTGGTTTTTTCCCTTTTGCTGTGCATGCACCTCGCTGCACAAATTCCCGGAAATGCACTCCATTTTGATGGAGGTTCCAATTCTGTAACAGCCGGCTTGCCTGCTGTCTTTGATAATATTCCTTCAAACGACCTTACTGTGGAAGCTCAAATCCGTTATACGGGCACCGGCTTTACACGTGTGTTTTATGCACAGAAAGACCAAAACAACTTCTTTAATATCAGCGTTACCAACTTCTCCGGTCAAATGGAGTTGTATGTCTATGTGGGTGATGCAGGCACTACCCATAGTGTGCGCACCACCTCCGGACTCACCGTTGGTGAAAACCACCACATCGCTGCACGCTGGACGGCCCTGAGCAATACCCTCGAAATCTTTGTAGACGGGGTACTGGCAGGCGCTTCCTTTGGAGGGGATACTTCCACCGGAGTCAATGAGGTCATGAGCATCGGCTCCCGCACTGATGGAGGACAAACTTTTCAAGGTGAAATTGACGAACTGGCCGTATGGAGCGAAGCGCGTTTGCTGTGCTTGCTGGTACAAGATGCCAATGAGGGCATCACACCCACTGAAACCAATCTCGTAGCTTACTATGAATTCAATCAGGGAGTCCCCGCAGGAAACAACCCCGGAGAAACAACCCTGGTGGATGCCACCGGAAGCTTTCCGGGAAGCTTGCAAAATTTCGCTTTAAGCGGAACCACTTCCAACTGGGTGGGCTCACAGGCCTTTGACGATGTGATTATAGCCCCTGATACCCAACCCACAGCACTGTGTAAGCCGCCGTTCACCCTTCAACTGGATGCCAACGGGGAAGCTAGTATCAGTCTGAGTGACATCGATGATGGAAGTTTTGACCCCTGTGGGGTGGCTTCAATCACCATTGATAAAACCGAATTTAGTTGTGCAGATATCGGTGACAACACCGTGACGCTCACCATTACAGCTGCCAATGGTAACACGGCGACCTGTTCAACCGTTGTTACCGTTGAAGATGCAGTACCGCCGGTTGCCCAGTGTGTAGCTCCCTTCACCATTCAATTGGACGCCAACGGCCAGGCAAGTCTCGCCGTAGCCGATATCGATGCCGGAAGTACTGATAACTGTGGAATCGCTTCCATGAGTATCAACCAAACCACATTTGACTGTTCCGATGTAGGTGCCAATACCATTACGTTAACTGTAACCGACCTGTATGGCAATATCGCTACCTGTACGACGACCGTTACCGTTGAAGATACCCTGCCACCCATCGCTGTTTGTGTCGCACCGTTTACAGTGCAACTGGATGTCAACGGACAGGCAACCATCACCCCCGAACAAGTAGACGGTGGCTCCACTGCTTCCTGTGGAGCTGTAACACTGTCATTAGACACGACCGACTTCAGCTGTGCTGATATCGGTGAAAATACGGTCACACTTACCGTTACTGACGAAAATGGTAATACTGACACTTGTACAACAATAGTCACCGTGGAAGACACAGTAGCACCGCAAGCAGTATGTGTGGCCCCTTTTACCATTCAACTGGACACTAACGGTGCAGCCAGCATCACACCCGCCGATATCGATGGCGGAAGTACAGATGCCTGTGGCATCGCTTCCATGACAATCAGTCAATCCATTTTTGACTGCACTCATGTAGGTGACAACACCATTACCTTAACAGTAACCGATGTCAATGGCAATGAATCCACCTGTACCACTGTGGTTACTGTGGAAGATACCATACCACCGGTAGCGACCTGTGTAGCACCTTTTACCATTCAACTCGATGCCAACGGACAAGCGAGTATCACTGCAGAAGACATAGACAATGGAAGTACTGATAATTGTGCAATTGCTTCCATGACCATCTCCCAATCCACTTTTGACTGTACTGATGTAGGCGCCAATACCATAACACTCACGGTAACCGATGTCAACGGCAATGTATCCACCTGTACCACCGTGGTTACTGTAGAAGACGCACTGCCACCCACTGCCTTGTGTGTAGCTCCGTTCACCATTCAATTAGATGTCAACGGTCAGGCAAGCATTACCGCTGCCGATATCGATGCCGGAAGTTCAGATAGCTGTGGTGTCGCTTCCCTAAGCATCAGCCAGTCCACCTTTGATTGTTCTGATGTAGGCGACAATACCATCACATTGACCGTAACCGATGAGAACGGACTTGAATCCACCTGTACGACTGTAGTTACCGTAGAAGACAATGTGGCTCCTGAAGCTGTATGTGTAGCCCCCTTTACCATCCAGTTGGATGCCAACGGTGTGGCCAGCATTACCGCTGCCGATATCGATGCCGGAAGTACAGATGCCTGCGGCATCGCTTCCCTCAGCTTGAGTCAAACAGATTTTGACTGCAATGATGTAGGTGACAACACCATTACCTTAACAGTAACCGATGTCAATGGCAATGAATCCACCTGTACCACTATGGTTACTGTAGAAGATACCATACCACCGGTAGCGACCTGTGTAGCACCTTTTACCATTCAACTCGATGCCAACGGACAAGCGAGTATCACTGCAGAAGACATAGACAACGGTAGTACCGATAATTGTGCAATTGCTTCCATGACGATCAGCCAATCCACTTTTGACTGTACTGATGTAGGCGCCAATACCATTACCCTGATTGTTACAGATACCAGTGGAAATACAGCGAGCTGTACAACCACGGTAACCGTTGAAGACACCCTGGCACCTGTTGCCGTTTGTGTGGCACCTTTTACAGTACAGTTGGACGAAAACGGTCAGGCAAGCATTACCCCCGAACAAGTAGACGGCGGCTCAACTGCTTCCTGTGGAGCTGTAACACTGTCAATAGACACGACCGATTTCAGTTGTGCAGATATAGGTGAACAATTGGTGACGCTTACGGTAACCGACGAAAATGGAAATACAGACAGCTGTACCACAACAGTGACAGTAGAAGACAGTATCGCACCTACAGCCGTGTGTGTAGCACCCTTTACCATTCAACTGGATGCCGGTGGAGCAGCCGGCATCACCGCTGCCGATATTGATGGCGGAAGCACCGATAACTGTGGGATCGCTTCCATGACGCTGAGTCAATCCAATTTTGACTGCGCTGATGTGGGTGACAACACCATTACCTTAACTGTAACAGATGTCAACGGCAACGTGTCTACCTGTACGACTGTGGTCACTGTAGAAGATACCTTCCCGCCACAAGCCCTGTGTGCAGCCCCGTTTACCATACAACTCGACGCAAACGGACAAGCGAGTATCACTGCTGAAGACATAGACAACGGAAGTACCGATACCTGTGGCATGGCTTCCATGACCATCAGCCCATCTACTTTTGACTGTTCCGATGTGGGCGACAATACCATTACCCTGACGGTCACCGATACCGGCGGAAATACAACCACCTGTACAACCACAGTTACAGTGGAAAATACCTTGCCACCGGTTGCCCAGTGTGTAGCCCCCTTTACGGTGCAACTCGATGAAAACGGACAGGCAAGCATTACCCCTGAACAAGTAGACGGCGGTTCAACCGCTTCCTGTGGAGCTGTAACACTAGCATTAGATACGACCAGCTTCAGTTGTGCAGATATTGGCGAACATGTAGTCACGCTCACGGTAACCGACGAAAATGGAAATACTGACAGCTGTACCACAACAGTGACGGTGGAAGACAGCATCGCACCCACAGCGATGTGTGTAGCACCCTTTACCATTCAGTTAGATGCCAATGGTGAGGCAAGCATTACCGTTTCCGATATCAATGCCGGAAGTACTGATAACTGTAGCTTTGCTTCAATAAGCATAAGTCAGACTACATTTAACTGCGCTGATGTAGGTGACAACATTATTACCTTAACCCTAACGGATATTAGCGGCACGACATCCACCTGTACCACAGTAGTGACTGTGGAAGATACAACACCGCCAACGGTAGTGTGTGCAGAGCCCTTTACTGTTCAGCTCGATAGCAACGGTCAGGCAACCCTGACTGCCGCGATGCTGGATGACGGAAGTTTTGATGAATGCGGCATTGCCTCCATGAGTTTGAGTCCGTCCCAATTTGACTGTACAGATCTGGGTGAAAATACCGTCACCCTTACCGTTACTGATCTCAATGGAAACAGTGCTAGCTGTACAACAGTAGTCACCGTTGAAGCATCGGCCGAACCGATTGCTGCCTGTGTCGCTCCCTTTACAGTGGAACTTGATGCGAACGGACTGGCAACAATAACAGCAGCCGATATAGACAATGGCAGTGCGGCCTTTTGTAGTGGTGTAACCCTGGCAATTAACGTCACTCAGTTCAGCTGTGCAGATATCGGTGAAAATACCGTCACCCTTACCGTTACAGACGACTTTGGAAATACGGCTGCCTGTTCAACCACCGTTACCGTGGCGGACACTACAGCGCCTCAGGCATTTTGTGTGGCACCCTTCACGCTTGCGTTGGACGAAAACGGCGAAGCAACCATAACCCCTGCGATGATTGATGATGGTAGTTTCGACAACTGCGATACCGCCTCCATCAGCATCAGTCAAACAAGTTTTGACTGTAACGACCTGGGTGTGCAAACCGTCTTTTTAACAATCACTGATAACGAAGGCAATAGCAGCCAGTGTTCAACAGAAGTGACATTGGTAGATGACCTGGCTCCCCAGATTTCGTGTCCGGAGGACTTTACAGTGTTCACCAATGAAAATGGCACCTATATAATGGAAGATTTCATTGACCTGGGAATGGTGTTTGCCGTTGACAATTGTACTGACCCTGTAACATCCATAACGCAAAGCCCATCTCCCGGAACTTTTGTGGGGCTAGGGCAGTATGAGGTTAGCTTCACGGCCACAGACGCCAGCGGCAATGAAAGCAGTTGTGCATTCAACCTGACGGTAGATGAAGTATTAAGTACGCCCGACGCCTACTTTGGCAGCCTTAGCCTGTATCCAAACCCCGCTACCGTAGTCTCTACACTTGAGAATCCGCAGCTGGTTCAAATAGATCAAATAACAATCTATGACTTGAGAGGCCGAATGATCAATAAACAACACTTCAACAGCCCACAGGCACACTACCCGCTGGACATCAGTACACTGAATGCTTCAGTCTATATGCTGTTGATTGAAGGCGAAGGCAAACAAACCATTAAAAAACTAATTGTGCGTTAAACCATTTCTTAAACTTAACTAAACAACAACCCCGGAATCAACTTCGGGGTTGTTTTTTTTTGAAAACCACCAAACAGTTTTAGCTATCAGCTATTTAGTAATTAGTGATTAGTGATTAGTGATTAGTAATTAGTGATTAGTGATTAGTAATTAGTGATTAGTGATTAGTAAATAGTGATTAGTAAATAGTGAATAGTAAATAGTGAATAGTAAATAGTGATTAGTAAATAGTGATTAGTGGCTAGGGGAGTAAAAGTAACTAATCACCAATCATTTGTGAGACTGTTCAAAAAAGTGTGTCAAATTAATAATTTATTAATTTAGACATATGAAAGATATAGAAAAACAGAATGATTTTGAAAAACTGGTTACAGAAC
>NZ_BMGK01000006.1 GCF_014640155.1 Planktosalinus lacus
ACAGAGTAGTTAAGCCCGTTAGCGCAGATGGTACTGCCATTACGGTGGAAGAGTATGTCGCCGCCTTCTTTTAAAACCCTTCATCTTTTGATGAAGGGTTTTTTTATTTATATACTTTTGATAATAGAAAATGTTTTAGGAAATATTCTGTTATTTTTATCTTTGATTTCTTAAAATGCGCACTCAAACAGAAAAAGAAGAATTTTATAACTGGCTTACTCACGGCATTGGTTTTTTGATGAGTATTCCGGGATTTGTCCTCTTGCTTATTTATGAGACAAGTGGAACTTTTCAAAGTATTTTAAGTGTATGCCTGTATGGAACTTCATTGGTCTTATTGTATTTTGCCTCTACTATTTACCACTTTGAAAAACGAACACCTCGTAAAGATCAATATCGCATTCTTGACCATATAAGCATTTATGTGTTAATAGCGGGAACGTATAGTCCCATAGTTTTAATTCTGCTCGAGGACAGTCTAGGATGGGAACTTTTCTGGACAGTTTGGGGAATTGTTGCGGTTGGAACTATATTAAAGCTTTTTTTTACCGGAAGGTTTGAAACCATTTCGTTATTGCTTTATATCATTATGGGCTGGCTGATTGTGTTTGACTTTCAGACATTGTATGAAAGAACTGATACTTTGGGATTAACATTGCTGGCCCTTGGAGGATTGTTTTATACAGTGGGAATTCTTTTTTATATAAGGCATCGTGTGAAATTCTTCCACGTTATCTGGCATATATTTGTTTTATTGGGAAGCCTTTTTCATTATTTATTTATATTCTTGAGGGTTATTTAAAGTAAATAAGCCAGAAATGTAGCAAAAATAACAATCAGAAGTTTTGCTAAATTAAACTTATGACCTTCACTGCTTTCAAATAGTATAGTTGTAGAAACATGTAAAAAAATACCAATAACAACGGCAGTAGCTTCCACATAATATAATTCCAAGAATTCAAACTTTTCAGAAGCAAAACTTCCGGCGGGGGTCATCAAAGAGAATAAGAGCAAGAAAAGTAAGCTGTTTTTAGTACTGTATCCCGCTTGAATAAAAAAAACAGTTAGAATGATTGCAATTGGAATTTTATGGATTATAATTCCTATCAATAAGTGGTCATGGTCATGGATGGGAATGCCCTCTAAAAAAGAGTGAATACTTAAACTCAAAAAAAGCAACCAGGGAAATGTAGTGTTTTTTGAATGTATATGTACGTGGCCGTGTTCAGCTCCTTTTGAAAAGAATTCTAAAAATATTTGCAACAAGATGCCAGCCATTATAAATATGCCTATGTTTTTGTTTTGAGAATCATAAACTTCCGGCAGTAGTTCAAAGACTGTCAACGCAAGTAAAAAAGCCCCGCTAAAAGCTAGAAAGAGCTTGATACTTCCTGGTTTTTCTGGTTTAAAAAGGATCACAAAAAAATATCCTACTGCTATAGCTAGAATGGGTAGAAGGTAATTCATCAATTAAAAATTAAGATTAATCTTGGCGAATTGCTCACATCAAAATTTCCTAAATTGTAATCTCCAAAAGTACGTATTAAATTAATTCCTGCTTTTTGAAAGTAGGAGAGAAAATCATCAAGTGTCAACGTTTTTACTTTTTCAGTGAAAAAGTATTTATCATTTGCATCTGTAAATGATATATCTTTGAATATATAACCGTCCTTTTCATATCGATGAATATGAAACTTGATTTTGTTAACTGTTTTAGTTTCCCGTTCAACTAGATTTTGAAGTACAAATTCGACATTCATAAAGTCAATAACTCCTTTTCCGTTTTCCTTTAAATTTGATTTAATAGCATGAAGTGTCCTTAAATTATCTTCTTCTTTTTCAAAATAGCCAAAGCTTGTAAAAAGATTTAAAACAGCGTCAAATTTGGCCGGAAAGGGCTTACACATATCATGCACTTTAAAGTGCAAGGTGTCATTTTCAAAGTCTTTTGCATATACTATACTTGCAGGAGAAATGTCAACCCCGGTAACATCAAAGCCCTTCTTGTTAAGGCTTACAGAGTGCCGTCCTCTTCCACAGGCAAGGTCAAGAATAGAGTCACCTTTAGATAAACCCAGGAACCTTGTGAGGTTTTTCATAAAGCTTTCGGCTTCTTTATAATCCCTGTCTTTATATAAAATATGATAGTATGGAGTGTCAAACCAGGAGCTAAACCAGGTTTCGTTCAGTTTTTGCATTGTTTTTCATTATCACGTCTAAATTAACGTATTTTTGCAGCATTAAGAAGTTGTTTTATGGAAAAAAATTTTAAAATGCTAGCTAAAACCATGTATGGTTTTGAAGATGTGCTTGCTAAAGAATTAAAAGATTTAGGTGCTCAACAAGTGGTAACGGGAACCAGAAATGTTTCATTTGTTGGCGATCAGGGGTTTATGTATAAAGCCAATTTGAGTTTACGCACAGCAATTAAAATTTTAAAACCAATTTACAGTTTTAAAGCACGAAATGACGAACAATTGTATCGCCAAATTAGAAAAGTTAACTGGCTGGATTATTTTGGTCCAACTACCACATTTGCTTTAGATGCAACTATCTTTTCGGATTTCTTCAATCACTCTCAATATGTAATTCATAAAGTAAAAGATGCTATTGTAGATCAATTGCGTGAATCAACAGGTGAGCGTCCTTCTATTGACACTGCACATCCAAATTTTCAAATTAACATACACATACAAGGAGATCAATGTACGCTTTCATTAGATAGTTCAGGAGGAAGTCTGCATCTTAGAGGGTACCGAACTGATACTAATATTGCTCCCATCAACGAAGTGTTGGCTGCGGGCTTGTTGTTGCAATCTGGATGGAAAGGTCAATGTGATTTTTTAGACCCGATGTGTGGAAGTGGCACTTTTTTGATTGAAGCCGCAATGATAGCTTGTAATATTCCCGCAAATATCAATAGAAGAGAATTTGGGTTTCAACATTGGAATGACTACGACGACAATCTGTTTGAAGTGATTGAAAATGCACTTTTAAAACGCGTGACCAATTTTAATTACACCATAGTGGGATATGACAAAGCTCCTTCTGCTATTGCGAAAGCGAAAGAAAACATCAAAAACGCAAACCTGGAAGAGTTTATTAAGGTGAGTCATGAAGATTTTTTTAAAACAGAAAAAAATACCAGCGGACCGTTGCATATTGTATTTAATCCTCCTTATGATGAACGATTAAGTATCGATATAGAAACTTTTTACGGTGATATTGGAAACACCTTAAAGCGAGAGTATCCCAATTCTGTTGCCTGGTTTATTACAGCAAATCTGGAAGCACTCAAGTTTGTTGGTTTACGACCCTCAAGAAAAATTAAAACATTTAATGGAAAATTGGAAGCCCGCTTTGTGAAATATGAACTCTATGAAGGAAGTAAAAGAAGAGGGTAAATTATTTTTTTGAAATTGGAATTAAATAACTGATTCCATATCCAAATCCGGCACCAAACTTACTGTTTTCATAAGTCCTTCCAAATCCGGGTATATAAAGATTCTCAAAATTTTCAGGTGTTTTTTCTGAAACTCTGTTTTTTAATTGCAGGTTTATTGAAAGAAATAAATTTTTCAGTACTTCAGCTTTGACACCCACAATTAGTTCAATCCAATGTACGGTGAGACCGTCAAATTGAAGAGGCTCTGTGCGAAAATCGGGTGGGAAGTAAGGAGCTTCTGTTGCTATTTCATATAGCAAAAGTTCCTGTGAAAAGGAGGAATACCCATATCTTAATCCACCAAAAATCATATTGTTTAAGCCATACCAGTTTTTATGAGCATTGTAGTCAAAACCTAATTTGAAATAGGTCCCATCACCTTTTGAAGTGATTCTATCATCAAAAGTGGTTTTCTCATCCATTCCAATTTCAAGGGCTATATAATAGTCTTTATAGATTCTATAATCAGCCATTATTTCAAAACCGGAAAAATTATCATCAAAAAGAGTTCTGGCAGGTTTAAAAACATCCAATCCCACACGCAATCCAAACGTTTCCTTTTCACTGAGTGAATCTAAAGGTTCAGAAGTAGTTTGCGCATTTAAAAACTGACAGACAAACAACAGGTTAATGATAAATATACAAATGTGCTTCATTTTGGTTTCTTGCGTTAATACTGTCGTTTTGAATGCTTATTTGCGAAATCCAACTCTGCTGACTGGCTGGGGCTAACTGGAAATTAAGGTCTGTAAAGTTGGTTCTAAACCCACAAGCTCTGTTGATATATTCATCACTTCTTTCATAAGTAAATGAGACAAAATCTATGTTTTGAATACTGTCGTTTGCATTTGAAATGAAATAATAATCTGTGAGATCTGTATTTGTCAAAAGTGGAATGGAAATTGAATCAATGGTAACCGGAGCGAATAAACTGAATTCATCTTCAGGCCTGATTACAGTAAAAGCTTGAACTTCCTTAGGTGCTTCAGGGTTTTCGGCATTAAAAAACTTGATGATTAATAAGGGTGTTTTTGATGTATCATCAGGACAGATGTCATCTCTGGTGCAACCCTGTAGTACTGTAAATAAACTAATTAAAAGAAACAGTTTTTTAATCATTATGTTCGTTTTTCCAAAAGTACAACATTTTCTACGTGATGTGTTTGTGGAAACATATCAACTGCCTGTGTTTTCACAAGTTTGTAGGTCTCATTCAACATTGAAAGGTCACGGGCTTGTGTTGCACTGTTGCAGCTCACATACACTATTTTTTGAGGAGCAACCTTGAGGATTTGGGCAACAACATCTTTATGCATACCATCCCTTGGTGGGTCAGTGATGATCACATCAGGCTGTCCGTGTAGGTAGATAAACGATTCTGTAAATACTTTTTTCATATCACCCACATAAAACTCAACATTGTCAATATTGTTAAATTGTGCATTTTGTTTTGCAGCTTCTATAGCATCTGGAACTGATTCTACACCGATCACTTTCCGGGCTTGTTTGGCAATAAACTGTGCGATGGTTCCTGTTCCGGTATATAAATCATACACCAACTCATTTCCTGATAACCCGGCAAATTCTCTCGTGATTTTGTAAAGTTCATAGGCTTGTTCAGAATTGGTTTGATAAAAAGACTTTGCATTGATTTTAAACTGCAGTCCTTCCATTTCTTCCACAATATAATCACGGCCTTTATAACAACGGATATCTAGATCATATAAAGTGTCATTTCCTTTTGAGTTAATCACATAAAGCAATGAAGTGATTTCCGGAAAAGTAGCGGCAAGGTGATCGAGTAGTTTTTCACTTTCGGTTTGATTTTCTTCATAAAACTGGAAAAGAACCATCAATTCGCCTATACTGGTGGTTCTTATCATCAGAGTGCGCAAAAACCCTTCTTGTTTTCGAGTGTTGAAAAAGGAAAGGTTATTTTTTACTGCATATTTTTTCACTTCAAGACGAATGCTGTTTGAAGGCTCTCGTTGTAGATGACATTCTTTTAAATCAAGAATTTTGTCCCACATACCGGGTATATGGAATCCCAAGGCATTGCGGTTTTCAAACTCTTTATCTGAATTTATTTCATCATAGGAGAGCCAACGGCTGTCTGAGAATGAAAATTCCATTTTATTGCGATAATTATAGATGTCTTTAGAGCCTAGAATTGGAGAAATTTCTGGCATTTCAATTTTTCCGATGCGTTTTAAGTTATTGACCACTTCTTTTTCCTTAAAAAAGAGCTGGTCTTCATACTTCATGTTTTGCCATTTACAGCCACCACAAATTCCAAAATGAATACACTTTGGTGTTGTTCTTCTTTCTGAATGTTGATGGATTTTGATGGCTTCTCCTTCATAGTAAGCACTTCGTTTTTTGGTAGTTTGTATATCAACCAAATCACCAGGAACAGCATTTTTAAGAAAAATTACTTTTCCATCAGGTGCTTTAGCTATGCTTTTTCCTTTTGCACCGGCATCAAGTACAGCTATATTTTCAAATATTTGACGTTTGTTTTTCTTTCTTCCCATACCGCAAAAATAATGTAATGAATGTGATAAATTAGTAAAAAAAGAAGTTAAAAAAAGAGACTAGTTAAAAGGAATGTCCATATAATAATAAGTGCCGGACCAATTAACCCCATTGAAACTCCTGCCAGCCTGAATTCTTTTTGTTCCACAAGACCCGTGCTAAACACAATGGCATTGGGTGGAGTAGAAACAGGTAAAAGTAACGAACAAGAAGCACTTAACCCGATGACCACTATAAATAAGATAGGGTTTACATTGGCATAGAGACTTATTATAGAAAGTGCTACAGGGGCAAGAATTGTCGTAGCAGCAGTATTGCTCATAAAATTTGATAGTACAACTGTTAAAATGCTAAAGAGAATTAATAGTAGATAAATATTAAAATTGAAGGCGCTTATTTTTGAAATAAAGTAAAGCGCCAATTCTTGCTCTTGTATAGCAATTCCAAGTGCTAACCCCCCGGCAACCAACATTAAGGTGTCCCAGGGCAATTTCCTTACATCATCGGCGTCAATTATTCCCATCATTGTCAATGCGACTATTGGAATACCTGAAACTGCTGCTACAGGTATACCTGTCCACTGTGAACTGAGCCAGAAGAAAACCGTGATTGCAAATACAATTAAAACTATGCGTCTTTGTTGAACTTCTTCTTTTTTATGATCTTTTTTCCGTTCAAGGTTTTCAATGAAATCGGTTGAAAGCTTTAAGTCTCCTAAGTTATATTTGCGCATCAATATCTTCCAAAAAATATACGTCAGTAGGAGTGCAATGGGTACCCCGATGCTCATCCACTCTATAAAACTTATTTTTATTCCTATAGATTCTAAAGCCCCTACTGCAATTGCATTGGGGGCAGAACCGATTATGGTTCCCATTCCGCCAATTGCTGCGGCGGTGGGAATTCCGAATAAAAAGGCTTTGTGAAGCTTTTTATTTTCTATTTCTTTAAAAAGAGGTGTCACTGTCGCCAGCATCATGGCAGTGGTAGCGGTATTGCTCATGACCATGGAAAGCACTGCTGTTACAAACATCAACCCTAAAATGATATTACGTGCTTTGTCTCCAAACTTGGGAGCAGTAATAATTAATAAACGAATATCCAATCTGGATTTTCGCATTCCTTCTGCCAGGAAGAAACCACCTAAAAATAACCAAATCACTCCATCAGACCATGTTTGTACATATTGCTTTACATCCATGGTGCCTTCCTGCCCCATAAAAAAAATAAGATATCCAACAATGAAAATGCCTACTGCAAAGGGAGGAATTGCTTCTGTAAACCACAAAAGCATAGCAAAAAACAAGAGAAATAAAACAATGTACTGTGACCGCACAAAACTATCGTCTCCTAAAAAAAGTGTCAAAAGGCCTGCTAATATAGTACAAGCCAAAAACATTCCTAGTTTTGTGTTTTTGGCATAAACGAAGGGGTATTTTGCAATTTTTTTTAAAGAATAGCCTCTTGAATCTGACATTTGTATAGCTTTTAATTCAAAATTATTACAATAATTTTTCTTAAAATATGATTTAAGCAATAATTAGTGAATCGTTATTAAAATTTAAAGAATATAGCTATTTTTGCGGATATAGGATGATTTCTCTCCACTGTTTAAATTCAAAAAGCAGGAATTATAAATTTTAATTTAAATTCAATATTTATGCACACTTCAAAGAATATCACTTCACAACAAGCCATCGAACTAGAAGACAAGTTTGGTGCTCATAATTATCATCCACTTCCTGTGGTATTGAAAAAAGGAGAGGGTGTGCATGTATGGGATGTTGAAGGTAAAAAATATTACGATTTCTTATCAGCATACTCTGCTGTCAATCAAGGCCACTGCCATCCAAAAATAATCAATGCTATGAGCCGTCAAGCAGAAACACTTACCTTAACCTCCAGAGCATTTCACAACGATATGCTGGGTCGCTTTGAGGAATACATCACCGAGTATTTTAAGTTTGATAAAGTATTGCCTATGAATACCGGTGCCGAAGCCGTTGAAACGGCCATCAAAATTGCCCGAAAATGGGCTTATGAAGTAAAAGGGGTGGATGAAAAAGAGGCTCAAATCATTGTGTGCGAAAATAATTTTCACGGAAGAACTACTACCGTTATTTCATTTTCCAATGATGAAAATGCACGTAAAAACTTTGGTCCTTTCACGCCTGGATTTATAAAAATACCTTATGATGATACCGAAGCACTAGAGAAAGCACTTGAAGAGAATGATAATATTGCAGGGCTTTTAGTCGAGCCCATTCAGGGTGAGGCCGGTGTTTATACCCCGGCAGATGATTATATGAAGCACGCACGTGAATTATGTACAAAACACAACGCTTTGTTTATGGCAGATGAAATTCAGACCGGTATTGCCAGAACAGGTTCTTTGCTGGCTGTATGTGGCAACTGTACCTGTGAAAACCGCTGTGAACAACAATCAACTTACAGCCGTCCTGATATTTTAATATTGGGAAAAGCTCTTTCAGGTGGTGCATATCCGGTTTCAGCGGTTTTGGCAGACAATCATATAATGAATGTCATTAAACCCGGTCAACACGGTTCTACATTTGGAGGAAATCCGGTTGCAGCAGCAGTGGGTATGGCTGCACTTGAAGTAGTCAAAGATGAGCACCTGGCGCAAAACTCAAGAAAACTTGGAGAGCTTTTTAGAAACGAATTGGAAAAATACATTGAAAACAGCAAGATTGTAAAGCTAGTTAGAGGGCGCGGACTTTTAAATGCCATTGTGATTAACGACTCTGAAGACAGTTCAACAGCCTGGGACATTTGTATTGCCTTGCGTGATAATGGCTTGTTAGCAAAACCCACCCACGGAAACATTATTCGTTTTGCACCTCCTTTAGTAATGAATCAAGAACAATTGCTTGACTGTGTTTCGATCATCACAAGAACACTCCTTACTTTTGAAAAATAAATATAAATTATGGAAATTAAAAAAGGCTGTTTGAATTTAACAAACAGCCTTTTTTGTTATGGGGGTACATTCTATTTATTATGGACGGTAACTTTGTAATCAATAATGATATCGTCTACAGTAATCAGCTTTACTAAATATACACCAGAACTTAAATTTGCAGTACTGAAGGAATATTTGGTTTGCTTACCCAAATTGCTTTCCTGAATCACTGTTTTACCGCTCATGTCGTATACATAAGCAGATTTGATGTCAATAGTCTCAGGGTTGTAAACTTCAAGTTGTTTTGCCCTGTTGTTTTGGAAAAAATCTAAAGCTGAAATATTTTTGTTGCCATTTCCATTGTTTTGTCCGTTGTTGTGATGTCCTTTTTTAAACACAATAAAATATCTGTCTTCAATAACACCTCCTGCTCCGGAATGATTGATAAGCGCTTTGTTGTTTAAATCCAATTTTTGATAAGTTTTTTCAAAGGCATCAAATAAAAATAGTTTTAAATTTCCAATATTGTCAAACCCTTTAATTTCTACTAAGCTTACTTCAAAATAATTAGCGCCATTTTTAACTTTAACACCTAGTGGAATTTTAGAATGAAAATCATAAGGTCTAGTCTGAATAACATATGGTTTTTCAACGTCCTCCAGTTTCCAATAGGCATCACCCGATGAGATAATACCAGGATGGCTACCATCATAACCTCTGTCAATACCATTGGTGGATTCATCAGAAAACATTAAAACCATATCCCTCACATAGTTTTCGTCTATTCCAATGTGAAACCTTAATGACCCCATAATATCGAGGTAATATTCAGAAATATTTGATTTATTAGAAGAATTTGTTTGAGATTTAAACTGGCTAAAGTTTTCAGCTCCTAAACCTATGTGTCTTCTCATGCTATTTTTAAAAGTTACAGTTCCATTGCCAGGTCCAATTGTTTCATCACCTAGAACCACAAAACCTTGACCTACAGGAGCAAATCTTCTTTCTACATATTCACCTACTTCACCGGTTGGTGTTCCTGAAGTTCCATAACCGTCTGTATAAGTATAAACTGGGTTTGTATATGTTCCGGAAGTTGTGCCGTCACCAATATCATCACCTCCAGCTGGAACCCAAATTCCATAACCGCCTTCATAATCGTAGATATAATGAGTGTTGGTTGTGCGGTCTTGATCCCAAAACAAGGCCTGACCCTCAATAGCAGTATTATCAAATATAAAAGCCGCTAAATCAATCGCTGAGGGATAAGGGTTACCAACCAAAGTTGATAATCCTTCAGTTCCATTATGAGATACTGTTATTGAAATATCACCGTCATTAGGTCTTCCCCTAAAATCATAAAGTTGGTCATGGGCATCCACATCGGTTCGGGTTCCTTTCATGGAGAAACCTTCGCCCGGAAGTATACCGTTTGAATTAGCAATATAAACCCAGCCATAATAAGAATTAGAACCTCTTAAAGCGTAAATCCATCTGCTCGAAATACGCAATGGGTTTGATAGACCATTTAAAGCGCCTGTAGTTTCTTGTTGAAGACTATGTGTAGGATGTGTCCCCCCATCTTGTACATCAAAAAATCTGGTAATACCAAAATTTTTATTGCCCGCTACCCCCTCGGGAACGCCAACAGGTGAACCCCAATAGTTATAATCATAGGCGTTAGCCCATCCTCTTTGTAAAATTGAAATTGAGCCGTTTCCTGAATTTTGGGAGGTTAATTTATCACCCTGGATAAGCTGAGCATCCCCTCTGAAATAAATACTTGCTTTTGTTTCAGCGTTTGTGTTTTCCACCAATTCTATATCTTGTTCAACATATAAGACAGCATCATTGGCATAAATATAGCTATCACTCCCACTGGTTGTATTTGGGCTTACATATAACTGTGCAGATAAAGTACCTGATACAAGTAGGAATGGTGCAAGAAAGAGTAGGGGTCTCATATATTTAATTTTATAAATTTCTATAAAAATGGCGAAATTATAATTAAACAAATTTACAATAATCTTTTTGAAAAAATAGATGAATTGTATAATTTTTCGATTAACTACTTGGTTTTGGAGAATTTGACTAGTTTTTTAATGAAGTTATTAATTAATTTTAAAAACTATATTTGCTAAAAATTATAATTAGATCATGAAATTAAATAAAGGTGATTTCGTTTCTGCTATTGATGAATTAATGGATGGAAGAGTAGTTGGTTTTAAAAACAATCAAGTTGTTGTTGAAACTGAAGACGGGTTTGAGTTATACTTTAATGAAAATGAGCTTATAAAATCCAACCAAAATATCTCTAAAGAAATAGAATTTTCAGTTCCACTCCCAGAGGTCTTAAAAGAAAAAGAATCTACTAAAAAACGAAAAGCACCTCTTTTTAAAACAGAAAAGCACATTCCAGTAATGGAAATTGATTTACATATCAATCAGCTTGTTAAGTCTACTCGTGGAATGGATAATTATGATATGCTCAATTTACAAATGGATACAGCCAAGCGTCAATTGGATTTTGCCATACAAAAACGCTTTCAGCGAGTGGTGTTTATTCACGGAGTGGGTGAGGGCGTGTTGCGTCAGGAACTGGAGTTCTTGCTAAAACGCTATGATAATATTAAGTTTTATGATGCTGATTATCAAAAATATGGTCGTGGTGCTACAGAGGTATATATTTTTCAAAACTCCGGCTCTTAGAACATTAATTATTAATCAGACCAAGATCAATCGTTTCTCTGATAATAACTTCGTTTTGACTTTCCAGTTTGATATTATTTAAAATAATACTTGTTGTAAAAACAAAGGTAGTATCCTGTTCAATTCCAACACCGCTATAAGTGGTATCAGTAATTTGGGTTCTTAATGTTGCACTTCCTTGGTTGCTTACATAATCTCTGTCAACTTCTGGGGTAATCGGTGGAACACTACTGCAAAAATAACTTGCAGGGATTTCATTTTGATAAGTCCTATAATTCACGGCATTTGTAGTTCCATCAATAGTGAAAATAAGTGTATCCTCTTGATAAAGAATAGAATCCTGAGCGGTTAATTTAAATGATAATGTTTCTAAATTGGTGTTATTAATTTTATAAAAAACATAACCTTCAATAACTTCACAGTAATCGAGTTCAATGGCTTCAAAATCAAAAGTGGTTACAATAATATCGCCATCATCACAGGAACTAACTGCCAAAACCAAAATTAGTGCTAAAAAAAACTGTTTCATTGTGAGTGTGTTTCCACAAAAGTAATAGTTTTGCAATACTAATAATAGAAGTAATCTTAATTATTTCAAATAAACTATTTTTGAAAAATGAAAAGTGTTTATTTTGACAGCGCTGCAACCACCCAAATGCGAAAAGAGGTTATCGAACGCATCACCAAAGTGATGCAAAATGATTTTGGAAACCCCTCATCCACACACTCCTATGGTAGAGCATCTAAATCTTTAATTGAAAATGCTAGAAAAACGATAGCGAATGAACTTGGTGTAACAGCAGCAGAAATTATATTTACTTCAGGAGGTACCGAGGCTGACAATTTAATCCTCAATAGTTGTGTGAGAGACCTTGGTGTAAATCGTATTATCACAACTCAAATAGAACACCATGCCGTTTTACATACTATAGAAGAGCTCCATAAGAATTATGAAGTAGAAATCGATTTGCTAACTTTGGATTCTTGTGGAGAAATTGATTATGATCAACTTGAGAGCTTTTTGAAAGATTCATCTAAAAAGACTTTGATTAGTTTAATGCATGTCAACAATGAAGTGGGAACCATGCTTGATCTTGACCGAGTGAGTGCATTGTCTAAAAAATACAACGCTTTATTTCATTCTGATACCGTGCAATCTATAGGTCATTTTAGGCTGAACCTCTCTGAAGTAAAAATTGATTTTATAACCGCAGCGGCGCATAAGTTTCACGGGCCCAAAGGTGTGGGATTTGCATTTATCAGAAAAAACACAGGATTGCAATCACTCATTTTTGGCGGTCAGCAGGAGCGAGGATTGAGAGCGGGAACAGAAGCTGTTCACAACATAGCAGGGCTCGAAACTGCTTTTCAACTGGCCTATGAGCATCTTGAGGAAGAGAAAGAATACATACTTTCATTGAAAGACTATTTTATTGAAACACTTAAAAAGGAAATTCAGGGGGTAAAATTTAACGGGGCCTGTAGTGACAACGCAAAAAGCACTTACACTTTATTGAATGTTTGTCTGCCCATTTCTCCACAAAAAGCCCTCATGCTGCTTTTTCAACTTGACTTAAAGGGAATTGCCTGTTCAAAGGGAAGTGCCTGTCAAAGTGGTAGCGATCAGGGCTCACACGTTTTAAACGCAATTCTCAATGAAGAAGACAGGAAAAAGCCATCTATCCGTTTTTCATTTTCATTGTTTAACACCAAAGAGGAAGTAGATTATGTAGTGCAGGTATTGAAGGAGTTTATTGAAAACTAATTTTTAAAACCGCATTGTCGTTCTTATATTAAATACTCTGGGAGTTAAATAATTTGGAATGGCATATTGCACCTTTGTATCTACATCTCTCACAAACGTATTTGTAATTGAGTTTTGAACGTCAAAAATGTTGAAAATTTCAAATCCAAAAGTAAGTTCCCTGAAAGGTTTTAACCATCCTGAAGCTCTTAGCTTGTCTTCACTCACAAGAACATATGAAAAACCTACGTCAGCCCTTTTGTAATCGGGTAAGCGACTTTGGTAATCATAGGGGTCTGCATAGCTTGGTGATCCGCCCGGAACACCCGTGTTATATACAAGATTTAAATAAACTTTCATATCGGGTATTTTTGGAACATAATCCTGAAAGAGAATACCAAATTTCATGCGCTGGTCTGAAGGTCTGAAAATATATCCTCTGTTGTCTATGTTTTCTTCTGTTTTGAGATACCCAAAACTTAGCCAACTTTCAGTGCCCGGAACAAATTCACCGGTAAGTCTTAAATCTAGACCATAAGCATAGGCCTTAGCATTATTGGCAGCTCTGTATCGAATGCGAACATTTTCAAGTGTATATGGATTTACATCTGAAAGTGATTTGTAATACAATTCTGAATTGAGGATGAAAGCTCTTTCCCACATCTTGAAACTGTAATCATTTCCTAAAACGATGTGAATTGATTGTTGTGCTTTAACATTTGGCACTACAGTTCCGGTAGAGTCTCTTAGCTCTCGGTAAAATGGGGGTTGGTGGTAGAACCCTCCCGAAACCCTGAACAACATATCAGCTTCCCAGTCGGGTTTTATAGCTACTTGGCCACGCGGACTGAATACAGTTTGTGTTGTGGTTTCAATGCCTTGTCCGCTAACCGTCCAGTTATGAGCTCTCACGCCTGCATTCAACCATAATTCATGGTCTCCCATACCGGTCCTTTTACTCCATTGTAAAAATCCGGAAATTCTATTGATCTGAATGTCATTAAAGGCGTCAATATCGTTATAAGGAACTAATGGCGCATCATATGGTTCATAAGGTTGGGTGTTGATGTATTCAATCCCGGGAGGGCGAATTGAAAATCCTGCTGAATCAATTATTTCATACTCTTGTACACGGTCTCTGATGTCTTCTCGGGTATATTTCAAACCATATTGAAATTGATTGTCATTTACAGAATAATCTCCTTTGTGTTCTATATTAAAAATCAGTGCATCGAGATCATTTCTGGCGTGGGTGAGTTGTGACCCAATCGCACGGCTAAACTCAACTTCTCCAAGGTCACTTGATCCAATATCAGAGTTGACCTCACCAATTCTGTATTGAGCCAAAATATCAAAATGCTCTTGTTCTTTGGTATGATAGGCCGAGGCAATAAACTTTAGTGTCAAGTTATCATTAGCAGCATAAGTGGCCTTAAATGCACCAAAATAGGTTTCATACCGATCTTCTTCCTGGCCTTCATAAAAAATCAGCAATGCTTTGGGGTCTGCTAGTGTTCCAAAGTTGGTCTGACGGGTGAGGGGTTTGTAGCTGTATTCATTCAGCGAAATATTTCCTAAAAATCCAATTTCCAGCTTGTTGTTGATTTTATAGGTGAGATATGTTTGTGCATCAGCAAAAACGGGCTTGAAATTGGTTTCTGTTTCTTTTGCATTTACCAAAAGACTGTTGTTTCTATATCTAACACCTCCAATGGCAGTCAATCGTCCGTTTTTTGAAATCCCACCTGCAGCAACACTTCCGCCCAAGAGGCTCAAGTCAACGGTTGCATCGAAAGATACAGGCCGTCTGTAAGTGATATCTAAAACTGAAGAAAGTTTATCGCCATATTTTGCCTGAAATCCTCCAGCCGAAAAATCTACATTTGAGGTGAGGTCGCTGTTTACAAAACTCAATCCCTCCTGTTGACCACTGCGAATTAGAAAGGGTCTGTAAACCTCAATCTCGTTAACATACACCAGATTCTCATCATAATTTCCACCTCTCACGGCATATTGTGTGCTTAATTCGTTATTACCACTCACACCGGGAAGTGATTTCAGAAGATTTTCAACACCAGCCTGAGCTCCGGGAGTTTTCCGGATGGTTTCAGGAGTTAAATTTACTATTCCTTGTACTTGCTTGTTTTGTCTGCTGGAAATGATGACTTCATCAATGCCTTCAATATCAAGTTCCATAATGGGATTAAATTCAAAGTCTTCGTTGGGTTCAAAATTGATTTCCAATGAAAAATTTTTAAAACTTAAATGTGAAAAGTTGATGGTCAAATTTTGATTGGAAGGGACTTCAAGCAAATAAAAACCACTAAAATCTGTTAGTGTACCTGAAGAGTTAAAAGTAACATTCACTCCGGGAATGGGCTGGTTTTCCTGATCGAGGATAACTCCTTTTATAGTTGCTGTTTGTGAATAAATACTGTTGCCAATTAAAAAGACAAGAACAAGTTGGTAGAATATAGTAGCTTTCAAATGTATCTATTTATTTTCTGAAAAAAGTTGCTTCAAATTTAGAATTATTTCCCACATTATCTGTAACAATGAGTTTTAAATTATTTTCAGTTTCTGAATTAATATGGTCTTCAAAATCATATGTCAGAAGGTTTTTCTTGTATTCATATTCCATTAAAATCCATTTACCATTGATAGTGGCGCGATAACTCTTTATTCCACTTTGGCTGTCATCAATCTTTATTTGTAGATGTTTGTGGTTACTGATCCATTTTCCGTCAGAAAAATTAACCGGTGAAATAGTTGGGGCTACAGTATCTACTCCAAGCCCATAATCACCTAATTCCCTGACTCTTGCTGAAATAATATCACCTTTTCTTTCTGTGTTTCTGTAATAAGGTTCTCCTCTGTAGTTTAATTTTCCAATAAAAACTTTGTCTTTATCAGGTGTGTCAAAATTTGATATATCTGCAGAAAGTGTGATGTAAGAGTGAATAGGTACATTATCTTCATGAAATTTCAAAGTGTTCCCATCTGAAGTAATATAAAGCTGCACGTCATCATAAAAACTTCCGGGAGGAATATTTACCGTAAATTTTCCTTCTTTAATATCAGCACCTTCACGCTCATAGACAGTATGAGTAAATTCTTTAACTTTTTCAGAGGTTTTGATTGAGTCACTCACACCTTCTATGGGTACAGTGATGGTGACATTATTTCCTTTAAAGTCTGAAACCAAGATTGTATAAACTGAATTGTAGCCATCCTCTACAGTAACAAAACCATTGTTTTTAGAAGTTTTAAAAATACTTAAGGGGTTGTTTTTTTCAACAAACAATTTTTGAATCCGGGCTTTTTTCTCTTTAAAAAAACCATAATCGATAAATCGGTTGATGTAACGGGTTTCGCTAAAAGAAACTTTGTCAAATACAATATCCACGCAATTTTCACCATTGTGGTTGGTTTGAATTCTAAAAACCCCGTTGCGATTGTTTGCAGCATTTTGTTGATCGTTTGCAGAAAGACCAAAGCCAAGGGTGCCAAAAGCAGTTATTTTTTCGGTTACAAAATTACCATCATTCTTTGGAATCAGACGGATTTGCCGGGGGTTGGCATCTTGAAAAACGTGTGAATCATCACTTATTGGGTATACAAAAACACTATTGATGAGTGGTTTTCGAGTATCATCTATGTCAATTCCAAAGAGTTTTGGGTTCATAGGCCTGGAGGCATGGTCTCTTATTTCAAAATGTAAATGAGGTCCACCACTGCTTCCCGAATTACCTGTATAGCCTATAAGGTCACCTTTTTTAACAATCAATTGATTTTTTGATGGAAAGCTTTCAACTTCATAGGATTCTTTTTCATATTGTAGGTTTTTGACATAGGTTTCAATATCTCCGGCATATTTTTTAAGATGTGCATAAACCGTTGAATAGCCGTTGGGGTGCTGGATGTACAAGGCTTTTCCATAGCCAAAATGTGCAACTTTAACACGGTTTACAAACCCATCAGCGGCAGCATAAATTGGAAGTCCTTCTTTCATTTGGGTGCGAATATCCAACCCAGCGTGAAAATGATTGTTTCTTAACTCACCAAAAGTGCCCGATAATTGTAATGGAATGTCAAGTGGATAAGAAAAGTAATCAACAGGAATAACTTCTTCCGCAGTATAGCTTTCAAAATAAGTGTCCTCCTGCGCAAAGGTTACAATAGAAATTAAAAATAGTCCCGCTAAAATCCCTTTCATAAATTAAATTTATACTATTGAAGTTACAAGGTATTACAAATGCCATAATTTCACAACTCAAATATTCAACAAATATTATTATAAAAAAAGAATTAAAAATGTTGGCTTATTTCATTTGGTGTCTTAACTTTGTGTGATTAGCATTGATATACATTTTTAATGGGTTCTCTTTCTGAAATTGTTGATACTCTTGAAAATAGAATTAGTAAGCTACTTCATAGTTATGAAAGTTTAAAGCAAGTTAATTCTGATTTAGAAAAAGAGTTAGCTCATGAAAAGCTCCAGCATTCCAATACACGTGAAGAGTTGGAACAATGGAAAGAACAAACAGACAATTTAAAAGTTGCCAATGCTATGTTAGGCAGTGACCAATTTAAACGAGAAACTAAACTCAAAATAAACGCTCTAATTCGTGAAATTGATGTATGTATTTCACAATTGAGTAACTAAATTAAGTATGTCAAACCAGCTAAAAATAAAACTATCGATAGCTGACAGGGTCTATCCATTAACGGTTAACCCAGATCAGGAAGAAGGTTTGCGAAGAGCAACCAAAAAGATAGAAGAAATGATTAAGCAGTTTGAACAAAACTATGCCGTAAGGGATAAACAAGATGTTTTGGCAATGTGTGCCCTGCAATTTGCAGCCCAAACGGAACAAAAATCAGTAAGTGAAGAAAAAGATTTTGCAATGGCAGAAGAAAGACTGAAGACTCTTAACGCAACATTGCAAGATTTTTTATTATAACGTTCTTTAAAATATAATAAGGTACTGCCTACATTATTACAAATTTTGATAAACTCAACACGATCTCTTTAAAAAGGGTGAGTTCAAGGTGTAAAAGCGTGCCGTCTCAGTATAAAAGCTGATTGGCGGATTATTGATCACCTTAGTAGCCCTAAACCTGATTTAAGGAGTTTATACAAATCAACGTTTTAATGTAGGCTTTTTTTTTATCTAAATTCAACCAACATGGATAGTTTATTTTTAATAATAGCAATTGGAGTAATAGGGATTGCATTGGGCTTTTTAATCGCTAAAATGATTGAAAAAAACAATGGTTCAAACCTTGTTAAATCTGCCAAAAAAACTGCTTCAAACATTCTGAGAGAAGCAAAATCAGAGGCAGAAACCATAAAAAAAGACAAAATACTTCAAGCGAAAGAAAAGTTCATCGAACTGAAATCTGAGCATGAAAAAGTGATTTTAAGCCGCGATAAAAAAATCGCTGAAGCTGAAAAAAGAATTCGTGACAAAGAATCACAAGTATCAAACGATCTAGCAAAAAACAAAAAACTAAATTCAGAACTTGAAGAACAAATCAAAGATTATCAGGAAAAACTTGACTTTCTTGATAAAAAACAGACTGAAGTTGATAAACTCTATCGAAGTCAGATAGAGCAACTCGAAGTGATTTCTTCACTCTCGGCTCAGGATGCCAAAGCGCAACTTTTTGAAACCATTAAGGAAGAGGCCAAGACAGACGCAATGGCCTACATTCAAAATTCAGTTGAAGAGGCAAAGCTAACCGCACAACAAGAAGCCAGAAAAATTGTCATCAATACCATTCAGCGTATTGGAACAGAAGAGGCCATTGAAAATACAGTTTCAGTTTTCAACCTTGAAAGTGATGATGTAAAAGGTCGTATCATTGGTCGTGAAGGCCGAAACATCAGAGCGCTGGAAGCAGCCACCGGTGTTGAAATCATTGTAGATGACACCCCTGAAGCCATCATTCTTTCTTGCTTTGATTCGGTGAGAAGGGAAATTGCACGCTTGTCACTCCACAAATTAGTAACTGATGGGAGAATTCACCCTGCACGTATTGAAGAGGTGGTTTCAAAAACAACCAAACAAATTGAAGAAGAAATTATTGAAGTAGGAAAACGCACCGTAATTGACCTCGGAATTCACGGCTTACATCCTGAACTTATTAAAATTGTGGGCCGAATGAAATACCGTTCTTCCTATGGTCAAAATCTTCTGCAACACTCAAGAGAAGTTGCCAAACTTTGTGGTGTGATGGCTGCAGAGCTTGGCCTCAATCCAAAACTCGCTAAACGTGCCGGACTATTGCACGATATTGGTAAAGTGCCCGATACTGAAACAGAAGTTCCTCACGCAATACTGGGAATGCAATGGGCAGAAAAATATGGAGAAAAAACTGAAGTGTGTAATGCCATTGGAGCTCACCACGACGAAATTGAAATGACCAGCCTCTTGTCACCCATCATTCAGGTGTGTGACGCCATCAGTGGCGCAAGGCCTGGAGCACGCAGACAAGTGCTGGATTCATATATTCAGCGCTTAAAAGACCTTGAGGACATCGCCTTTGGCTTTAATGGTGTTAACAAGGCTTACGCTATCCAGGCAGGCAGAGAACTTCGCGTTATGGTGGAAAGCGAAAAGGTAAGCGACGAAAAAGCAGCTAGCCTTTCGTTTGAGATTTCACAAAAAATACAAACTGATATGACCTATCCCGGTCAGGTGAAAGTGACGGTCATCAGGGAGACGAGAGCTGTTAATATTGCTAAATAATAAAAAAATCCCGCTTAAGCGGGATTTTTTATTTATTGACTTTAATTGTTTGCTGTTTTATGATTCATCATAAATAGAGTCGTAACCCTTTTCAGGACATTCAAAAAACTTACCAGTAATAAATCGATAGTTTTTGTTTAACTTTTTAATGGCTTTCATATCTTCTTCGTCTAATTGAATACTGCTGGCTTTAAAGTTATTGATGATGTTTTCCTTGGTAGTTGATTTGGGAATCACTGCGGTTCCGCGCTCTGTTTGCCAGGCAATCAATATCTGAGCAGCACTAGCCAGATGCTTTTTGGCAATCGAAACTATTTCCGGAATTTCCATCAAATTGGGTTCATCATCCGCTTTCATTTGTTCAGAACGGTCACCTGAACCTAATGGCGAATATCCGGTAACCAGAATGTTTTGTGAAGTACAGTACTCCAAAAGTTCATCTTGTTGTAAATAAGGGTGCAACTCCACCTGATTCATTTCAGGAATTTGAGTGGCTGACTCAATCAATTTCTTTAAGTTGGAAATGTTGAAATTCGAAACACCAATGTGCTTCATCAAACCGTCTTTTTTTGCTTTTTCAAATTCTGCCCAAGTTTCAGAAAGCGGTACTTCATTGAGTGAATAATAATCGGCGGGCTTTTCAGGAAAACCAATTCCGGGTTTGAATGCCACAGGCCAGTGTATTAAATACAAATCAAGGTAATCGAGTTGCAGGTTTTTCAACGAGCTTTCAATTGCCGGAATCACATAGGCTTTTTGATGTGAATCATTCCACAATTTTGAAGTGATAAACACGTCTTCTCTTAAAATGTTGCCTTCAGCAAAGACTTCTTGCAGCGCTTCTCCAATGTCTTTCTCATTTCCGTAAACTGCTGCTGTATCGATATGTCTGTATCCGGCATAAAGAGCGTCTTTAACAGCTTTTTTAACTTCGGCTCCTTTGGCTTTCCAGGTTCCTAAACCAATGGCGTGTACTGTATCCTTATTAGTAAATTTCAATGTTTTCATAGTCTTGTAATTTTGATTCTATGAAAGATACAAAATGCAAAAGCCTGTTGAAAATCTTCGGTTGACTTTAGGAAAAGTTTATCACTTAAAGTTTTCAAAAACACCCAGGCCAAACAAGGCAAAGTCATATTTCACAGGATCTACAGGATCTAGTTTACGTAAAGAGGAATCAAGCTCCAGTAATGCTTTGGCGTCGTTTTGCTTTCGCGAAAGCAATCCCAAACTGCGGGCTACATTTCCACTATGCACATCAAGCGGGCAAGAGAGCAGGGCAGGGTCTAGGGTTTTCCAGATTCCAAAATCCACACCGGTTGTGTCATTTCTCACCATCCACCTTAAAAACATGTTGATGCGCTTAGCCGCAGAATTTTTAAGTGGGTCTGAAACATGCTTCATCGTTCTTTCAGGGTGGGGGATGCTAAAAAAAATCTTTTTAAATGAATGAATGGCCGGTTGTATGCTGCTTTTTGTGGCGTTTTTTTTAAAAACAGACTCCAGTCCACCATGATTTTCGTAAATGTTTTTAAGTGAGTGGATAAAAAACTGTAAATCGATTCCGTTAAAGGTACGATGGACAAAGCGTAGAAGTCTATCAAGGTCATGTTCACGGTGATTGATGACAAAATCGTGTGGTGCATTTCCCAAGAGTTCAGCTATTTTATTGCCACTATTGATAATGCTTTTTCTGTTTCCCCAGGCAATGGTAGCTACTAAAAATGCGATAATTTCTATGTCTTCCTTTACTGTAAACCGATGTGGAATCTGAATGGGATCACTCTCAATAAATTTTGGTGAATTGTAGAGTTGCACCTTTTCATCAAGAAATTCTTTAAGCTCAGCTTGGTTTATTTTTTCCATCACACCATTAAGAGACAATCTTACCGTCACTCATCACCAGCTTTCGGTCTGCCATATCAGCAAATTCTTCATTATGAGTCACAATAACAAATGTTTGGTTAAACTCATCACGTAGTTTAAAGAATAAAGAATGTAAACTGTCAGCACTTGCACTGTCTAAATTACCGCTGGGTTCATCTGCAAAAATAATTAAGGGGTCGTTGATCAATGCTCTTGCAACCGCCACACGTTGTTGCTCACCTCCTGAAAGTTCATTGGGTTTGTGATGATATCGGTGTGAAAGCCCTAAAAAATCAAGTAGTTTTTTTGCTTTTTCCTCTGCTTTCTTTTTAGGAATATTTTTGATAAATGCAGGAATACAAACATTTTCAACAGCACTAAATTCAGGTAATAATTGATGAAATTGAAATATAAAGCCAATATTTTTATTTCTAAAGGCTGCCAGTTCCTTATCTGATAATTTTAAAATATTGGTGTTATGAATCAATAAGTCACCTGATTCTGCAGCAGGATTGTCAAGTGTTCCCAAAATATGTAGTAGCGTAGTTTTTCCTGCTCCTGATGCACCTACAATAGAAACTACTTCACCACTTTTAATGTGGAGAGAAACACCTTTTAAAACGTGTAAATCCCCATAATATTTATGTATGTTTTCAGCGTGTATCATATCACTTTATTGTGAGTTGTGAAAGTAAGTATTTGTGCTGATAAATACAATCGATTCAGCTAAAGAGTGTGTTTATTTTTGGAATTAGTATATTAACGAAAAGTTAATTGAATCTATTAATGTTTAAAACTACACTACATTTGTTAAACAATATTATTTATGAATAAATCAGATACAGAACTTGCAACCTTTGCCGGTGGGTGTTTTTGGTGTACCGAGGCAGTTTTTCAACGTTTAAGAGGTGTGCTGAAAGTAATTCCAGGCTATATTGGCGGTTCAATTAAAAACCCGGCATACAGAGAAGTATGCTCTGGAAAAACGGGACATGCAGAGGCAATCCAGATAAGTTATATCCCTTCAGTAATTACTTTTGAGGAGCTGCTTGAAGTCTTTTTTGCAACACACAATCCCACTACACTCAATCAACAAGGGAATGATAAGGGTACCCAATATCGAAGTGCTATTTTTTATCATTCGGAAACACAAAAAAATGCTGCTAAAAAAATGATTTCCTTACTGGACAAGTCATCTGCTTTTGAAAAACCCATTGTTACAGAAGTATCTGCTGCAACTCCTTTCTACAAAGCCGAAGATGACCATTTGGACTATTATAACCGAAATCAGAATCAAATATATTGCCAAATGGTGATTGCTCCCAAAGTTCAAAAAGTAACTGACTATTTTAAAGAAAAAACAAATTCAAACTATGAAGACTAATATTCAAGATATAAGCAATGAGCACATTACAAAAGGGTTGATGGATAGTTACAGCCAGATCCTCACGGGACTAGGAGAAGACATTACCCGAGAAGGAATTGTAAAAACCCCCGAACGGGCTGCCAAGGCCATGCGGTATTTAACTCAGGGTTATCACCAGGATGCCGCTCAAATACTAAAAGGAGCGATGTTTAAGGAGACTTATGAAAATATGGTGATTGTAAAAGATATTGAATTGTATTCATTATGTGAACACCATTTGTTACCTTTCTTTGGTAAAGCACATATTGCATACATACCCAATGGTCATATTGTGGGACTGAGCAAGCTGCCACGTGTGGTTGATGTTTTTGCACGTCGATTGCAGGTTCAGGAACGCATGACCAAGGAAATTTTGGATTGCATCAACAATACGCTCCAACCCAAAGGGGTTGCGGTGGTTATTGAAGCGGCACATATGTGTATGATGATGCGTGGTGTGCAGAAGCAAAATTCAGTTACAACTACATCAGGTTTTAGAGGGGCATTTGAAAAAATTGAAACCCGCAATGAGTTTTTAAAGCTCATCGAGAAGTAAGACAATTTTTGGAACATTTGTTGCGTTTTAGAATATAAAACGACCTTGAATGACTGAAAAAAACAAACTGCTTTTAAAAGGTATTGCCTATGATCTCATTGGCATGGTGTCCTATTTGTTTCCGGGTATCGGACCTTTCATTGATCTTATTTGGGCTCCTTTTGCGGCTACACAGATGAACAAAATGTACCAGGGTAAAAAAGGAAAAGTAGCGGCAGTAATTGTTTTTCTGGAAGAACTATCACCGGGTTTGGATTTGATTCCCACTTTTACGCTCATCTGGATATATACCTATGTCTGGAAAAAAAATAAATCTATTAAAGAGCCGTTGGAAGTAGAAATTGTAGAATAAAAAAAGCTGTCAAATCAATTAATTTGACAGCTTTTTAGTTTTATAAAGTACTAAGTTTACTGAATTGTCAATGGAAATCCAGCTGAGATATCAGTCTCTCCATCAGCATTGGTAATGTCACCATTACTTACACCCTCAGCTTCCTTATTGGGCTCGTGTCTTAAAATGATGGTAAAATCACCTGCACTTGCGGCACCTGTTTCAAAGCTAAAGCTTAAGCCCAACGGGTTTCCATTGCTATCAGAATCTTCATAAGTAATGTTTGTAATATTCAGAGTATTACTTACTTGATAGAAAAACTGATGTTCCTCAGCTTCTTCTAATATTTCTTCAGTAATGTTTTCTGCTGGATTGACCAATTCATTCAAAAGGGTCAAACTTCCGGTATATACCGTCCCGGCCATCAAAGGGCCGCTAACGGTTACAACGGGGTCAGTAGGACCCTCAGGGTCTAAGTCTTTGTATTCCATTGTAATGGTTGAACCACCACCTACAAGAGTGACTTGAAGGGTTGTGATAACTTCTTCCTCTAGTATCGGCTCTATGTTATCGTCATCACTAGAGCAGGAAGTTAAAAACAGTGTAGTTATAAATAATAAACTCGTTAATTTTAAATTTTTCATTGTTAATTTTATAAATGGTTAATAATTAATTTTTACTCTTAAAACTATATTTCTCCCTAAATTGTCTGCAAAATAGCGCAGTCTATTGAGGTAATCTCTGTACTCAGTATTAAACAAATTATAAATACTCAATCCCATCGCCAGTGTTGACTTTCTGGAAAGATCAAAACGGGTGTCTACTCTGAAATGCATTAAATGATAAGCTTCGGGTGGTGTGCTAACATCAATAATTTCATTAGTTTGGCTAATGGGCAAATAAATTTCCGGATTGGTATCTGGATACTCATTTTGGCGAAATACCAAATTGCTTTCCAGCGCAAGTTTGAGGTGATTCAATTCTTCATTCTTGTACTCCAAAGTGGTGCTTAAATTAGCTGGAGTCATAAGGATCAAGGGATTTTCATCCTTGTTTTCATAACCCTTAACCAAAGCAAACTTCGAAAACATATCAAAATGCCGTGAAATCTGATAATTGGCGTCAATATCAAAGCCGAATAAATAGGCATCTTTTTGACGAAATTCCCAAACCTGATATCCACCTCTTATGGTTTGCTCCACACCGGTAGGCTCTATTAACAAAAAATCATTAACCTTATTTAAGAAAGGACTGAAGTTAAACTGAAACCTACCTGCTTTTTTATGAAGGGAAACGGCCACTTTATGAGCTACTTCCTGTTGAAACCGTAAATCGCCAATTTCAATTCTAGCGGCAGAGTGGTGCAGCCCTTCGCTAAACAGCTCAGAAGGATTCGGTCCGCGTGTAGCAAGTGAATAGTTTGTGAAAATTTCAAATTGCTCAGACAATGTGTGGGTAAACCCTAGTGTTCCTGAGAAATTATGAAAATCAAATACCGGATTTGTCAATACCTGTGTTCCAAAATCTTCTACAAAAAAATTAGCAAATTCCACATCATAGCCTCTGTTTTCCCATAGTGATGTTCGGTAGAATTTTTTGGCATCTAAATGATTGTAATCATAGCGAACACCGGCTTCCAGTTTCCAATTGTCATTTAAAGTATAGTTTCCCAAGGCGTAAACACCTAAATCATATTTGTCATAGTCCGGAATCAAACGTCTCACACCGGTATCAGGATTGGCAAAATTGTTTTGGTATCGCATCATCACACCCACATTTCCTTTAATATCTGTATGGGCATCATAGCTCAAGTCGGTGGAAAAAGTATGGGTTGTCAATTCTAAATCCACTGCAGCCTGATCACCCCTGCCGCCGCGTCGCACATCATATTCAAAACGGTTGTTAAATTGAAAGTCGTATTGAGCTTCCAGCTTTCCAAAATTACTGATGCGCATAAAGCCTTTTGCTTTCGCCAAATGATGTGTAACCTCCTGTTTGGGATTCTCAATAGAATAGGTGAAATCTTCTATTACAGAGGGCTCCTCATTTTGAATCGCAAAAAATAAATCTTCAGCATTGCCAAGATGAGAGGCTTTTAGGATGCCTGTTTCTGAGTCAAAAAAGGAATAATAACCTTCAAAACCATATGTGAATTTGTTAAGTCCAAAACGAACTGAAAAAGCCTTTTCAAACTGACCTGTATTACTTAAAACATAGTTGGGGGCTTCAAAATCACCAAACCGCTTCAAAGTTCCCTGAACGTGTCCATACCAACCAACAGCTGTTGTTTTACTCAAAGAGCTACTTAGAGTTCCGCCACGACCATTTGAGGCACCCGTTAAGATTGTACTTCCAAAAAGACTGTCTTTGCGTATTACCCTATCGGGCTCAACCAATACAATTCCTCCCACAGCATCACCACCATACTGAAGAGCAGAAGCGCCTTTAATAAGAGCAATACTTCCGGCACTGTTTAAATCTACATTCGGTGCGTGTTCTACGCCCCAGTCCTGATCCTGCATTCTAACACCATTGTTCATTATCAATACCCTGCTACTATGTAAGCCTTGAATAACAGGTTTTACAACAGTATTTCCAGAGTTTAAAGTGGAAACGCCAGACAGCAATTTGAGGGCATCACCCAGTGAAGTGTGGCTCAAATCGTCTAATGCATCCTTCTCTAGACGGCTCTCTAATTGTGAGCTAACATAGTCAATCGCTGCACTTCCTTTTACTGTTACCTGATCGAGTGTCTCCAAGTGGTGCTCCATCTGTATAATATAAGTGCCAACATAAGGAACAGTTACTGTTTTGGATACTGTAGAGCACTCAGGGTGAGATATCTGCAGGTTGTATGTTTCATCACAGAGGTTGTCTATGGTAAAATAACCATCCACATCAGTTTGAGCATATTTTTCAACACCACCGACTATAATTACAGCGCCCGATAACGGACTTCCATCGTGGAAATCAACAACACGCCCATGGAGTTCTTGCTCACAATTTTGTGAATGGACTAAACCACCAATTAATAAGAATATGATAATAAATCGCATAAATTAAATTGTTCCCCTTTACTAAAAGAGATAGATAAAACAATTGTGATAAAAATAAATCAGATTTATGCGTTTACAGGAGGCCCTCTTAAGTGTGGAGTTATAAAAAAAGAATTAAAATAATAATCCTCAATAGAAGGAAATATAGATTTAAAATTTAGAGATTGTTGTTCTTCTGATTCAAAAATAAATAAATGAAAAACTGTACTGAGCTGAAAGTCAAACAGGTCACATTCTAATTCTTGTTGATGAAAATGAGTAGTTCCGGTCTCTGTACAATGTATGTGATTGTTGTGAGCAATCAAATGCAAGGCCTCAGTAGTAAAAGGCAACAACAGAGCAATTGTAAGTAGTAATGCGGTTACTTTGAAATTTAAACCCTGCTTGGTTTTCATATAATCTTAAAATTCAATATTCAATAAAATATTAAGTGTATTTTTGTAGTGTTTTTTAACGTCCATCATAAAGACTTTTAGGGGTGAGTCTTCTTAGCATTTTTTTGACAAAATTCCAGAAAAAATCAAATTCTCCAAACAACCAACCTATCATTAAAAGAATCACTTTATACACAGGTAGAATAATCAAAATTCTAACAGGCCAATATAACCAAAAGTCTTGCGAAATTCCTAAAAGTAACGTTAAAGGTTCTCCCAGCCTTGCAGCCAGTGTTCCGGTTATACCAAAAACAATAAATATTATGATTAATTGACGGTTGGATGTAATACCCCAGCGATCTTTAAGTTTATTCATCGAAGCTTTTGGTTGTAGGTGATTTCAAAATATTTAAAATAATTGTAAAGTAAATAATTTACTTCCAAACCATAAGAAATGGAAGGGTCATAGTTGATTTCCTGAACATAAAGGTCTTTATTAAAGCCGGGAGCGTAAACGCGGTAGTTGTATTCATTCACATATTGACGGTTTCTGGTTTCAAGATAGCTTAGGCCATAATATCCTTTTGGTGGTTGAGTTACTAACCATCCGTTAAAACCAGGTTCAATAATGATGATTTCATACTCAATGCTATCATTGGCTATTCGTACAGTATCAGAAAATTCAGAATCATCCTGAGTGGTTTGAACAGTTGACTTTGTGGTGTCACAACTAATGACAACCATCGCAAAAACGAGTATGGAAAGCAAATACTTCATAACAACAAAGATACAAATTTATCAAGGAATAGATTTTTACTTAGATTTATTTAACAATATACCCCCCAAATGGAAAGAAAAATAAATCATTTTGCCCCCTTTTTAATTCTTTAAACTGGCATCCCTGAGGTGCTTTCAGAATCGTATTGATAGTTTAATGCTTCAGTAGGTTTATTACTTTCTCAGCTAATTCAAGACCTATTCTGTCCTGAGCTTCAAGAGTAGCAGCTCCTATATGTGGTGTCAAAGATATTTTAGGGTTCATCAAAACCTGAATAGCTGGTCTGGGTTCTTCCTCAAAAGTATCAAGGCCGGCAAAACCAAGTTTTCCACTATCTAAGGCTTCTTTTAAAGCCACTTCATCTAAAACACCGCCACGTGCTGCATTGATAATTCCTGCGCCGTCCTTCATTAGTTTTATTTCCTCCTTACCAATTACATACCCTTCCTGTGCGGGTATGTGTAAAGTGATAAAATCACTGGCACTCAATACCTCTTTAAAAGGAATTGTTTCAATCGTAAATGTCATTTGTTCACCTGTAAAAAAATCAAGTGTAACAGAAGTATTTTTTACAAATTTATCACAGGCAAAGACTCGCATACCACAGCCGATGGCAATTTTTGCTACTTCCTGACCAATTCTACCTAATCCTACAATACCAAGTGTCTTGCCTCTCAACTCAATGCCTTTGGCATAACTTTTTTTAAGGTCGTTAAATTTGGTATCTCCATCCAGCGGCATAGTTCTATTGGCATCATATAAAAACCGCACGCCCGTAAACAAATGCGCAAACACAAGCTCTGCAACTGATGCAGAGGAAGCTGCAGGTGTATTTATCACGTGAATTCCTTTTTCTTTGGCATATGTCACATCTATATTGTCCATACCTACCCCGCCACGTCCAATAAGTTTTAAAGATGGACAGGAATCAATCACCTCTTTTCTAACTGTGGTTGCACTGCGCACCAGTATTACATCAATTTGACGCTGATTGATGTAGTTTATGAGCTGCTCCTGGGCAACTTTGGTAGTGATTACTTCGATTCCAGCTTGTTCCAATGCGTCAATTCCGCTTTTTGATATTCCGTCGTTTGCTAATACTTTCATTGTCTTGGGTTATAGATGTAATAGTTTTATTTTAATTGAGTCTTGACTGAATTAAACTTTATTTTTGAGCTGTTGCATTGTATCAACAAGTAATTGTACACTTTCAAATGGCAATGCATTATATATGGACGCCCGGTAACCTCCAACTGATCTGTGACCGTTGAGCCCGTTGATTCCGGCTTGAGCCACTAGTTTTTCAAACATTTCCTTATGACTGTCATCTTGAAGCCTGAACGTTACATTCATCATCGAGCGGTCTTCTATATTGGTAATATTGGAAACAAACAAGTTATTACTGTCAATTGCTTTATATAATAGGCTTGCTTTTTTTGAATTTTCTTTTTCAATTTCAGAAACACCTCCTCTAGCTTTAATCCACTCTAGGGTAAGCATGGAGCAGTAAACAGCAAAAACAGAAGGCGTATTGAACATGCTTTCTTTTTCTATATGTTGGCGGTAGTTCATATAATTGGGAATTGCTCTGCTAACTTTTCCCAAAACACTTTCTTTCACCAGCACCAGAGTTGTTCCGGCAGGGCCCATGTTTTTCTGTGCACCGGCATAAATCAAGTCAAATTGAGAATAATCGATGTCCCGGGAAAAAATATCACTGCTCATATCACACACCAGAGGTGCAGAGGATTCAGGGAATTTTTTAAACTGCGTACCATAAATGGTATTGTTACTGGTGCAGTGCAAGTAACTTATTCCTGTGGGAATTTCAAATTCTTTAGGGATATAGGTAAAGTCTTGATCCTTTGATGAAGCCACTTCCAGTACTTCGCCAAAAAATCGTGCTTCTTGGATGGCTTTGCTTGCCCAGGTTCCTGTGTTTATATAGGCCGCTTTGCGTTCAAGCAGGTTTTGGGCTACCATCACAAACTGTAAACTGGCACCTCCGTGCATAAATAATGCCCGATACCCTTTACCCTCAAGTCCTGTAAGTTCCAAAGCAAGTTGTCGCGCTTGTTCCATCACTGCGACAAATTCTTTACTTCTGTGTGAAATTTCAAGTATCGACAAACCTGTATTATTATAGTTCTGTACTGCAACTGAAGCCTGTTCAATGACTTCTCGAGGAAGAATTCCGGGACCGGCACTAAAGTTGTGTTTTTTCATAGGATTCAAATTCTTAAAGTTCTTAGTACTAATTTACAGCCATTAAATTGATTAATTCAGGGCTTTTCTTCTAAATATTTAATAAAAAATCAAGCGTATTAATATTGTCAGCATAATGCCATAACTGAGGCTGTTGTGATTTTCCAAAGGCAATTTCAGTTTCTATTAAGCCCTTTGATACAACACACTGAATGAGTTTTTGGTCTTGTTTTAAACGTTGCAGCAGCTCATTTTTAGATGAGTAGCGCTCATAAAAACAACTCGCAATGGGCGAACTGTAACCTGTATCTTCTTTCAACATAAAAAAACCATTGTCAAGAAAGTCAAACTCACTCATCAAATAAACCGCTTTGTTATAATCATAATTGTTAGCATATTTTTGTTTGTTAACTAAAGTATGCCAAGGATAAATAGCATTAAAAAAAGCATCAAAATTGTAATCTTCCGGAACATACAACTTAGAAACATTTCTGCATCCCAAACCATAATACCTAAATATATCTTCACCCAAAGCGCTCAGTTGGACTTCAGACTCTTTGCCGCTTAGAACAGCTACTGAGTTTCTGTTTTTTCTTATGATATGTGGCTTCGTTTTAAAGTAATATTCAAAATAACGGGCAGTATTGTCGCTTCCGGTTGCTATCACGGCATCAAAGCCGCTGAGTTGATCCTCAGTAAATGTGATGTAACCCTTAAATCCCGGCGCAACATACTCAAGGTATTTAGCCAGATAGGGCAATAGATGCTTATCTTTGGAAGATTGTTTTACCAATACCTTATGACCTGACATTAAAACAGATAAAAAGTCGTGAAAACCAACCAATGGAATGTTTCCGGCCATTACAATAGCGACTGTCTTTGGCTCAATAGTATCGAATGAATAGGGTAGGAGCCATTCCTTTAAGTGATTGTTTTTTAGGGCCTCAGACCAGTTTTTGAGTGCAAAGCGAATGTTTTCATTGGTAAACCAACCGTTGTGTTCTTCAGCGAGTTTAATCTGGTGTAGCATCCCGTCAAAAAACATATCATTGAGAAGGACATCTTCTTTTCTAAGGGGAGGGCTTTCTACAAATTGCGATAAAAATTTCCCTAAATGAATACAGGCATTTATACGTTCTGTTAATGTCATGAAGCAATTTGGTTTTGAAATGTTTTGGAGTTATTTTTGTGCAAATTTACGTAAAGAAAAAGAAAACTATGGCAATTATAATAACAGATGAGTGTATCAATTGTGGAGCTTGTGAGCCGGAGTGTCCCAATACCGCGATATATGAGGGTGCAGACGATTGGCGCTATGCTGATGGAACTGATTTGGAAGGCAATGTAGTGCTCCCCAACGGAAAAGAAGTCAATGCTGAAGAGGTTCAAACACCTGTTAGTGATGAGATTTATTATATTGTTCCGGATAAGTGTACAGAATGTCAAGGTTTTCACGAAGAGCCTCAATGTGCTGCGGTATGTCCTGTAGACTGTTGTGTTCCCGATGATAATCACAAAGAAACAGAAGAAGAACTTTTAACGAAACAGGCATTTATGCATCATAAATAAGTCTTGCTTTATTTTTAAAAATCAAAACCGAAAGACTAATAAGTGTTTCGGTTTTTTTATTTCAACTGTTTTAAATAAATTCGTTCATTAAACAACTAATTTAATAAATAATAAAATGAAACAATTTACGCTTTTAATTTGCTTTTTACTGATGGAAAGTCTGGCTTTTGCACAATGTCCTTTTGACAGTACTATTACTTCAAACCCTGATTTAAGTGGAGGGAACCAAATACAATGTGCCGATCAGGTAATTGAGTTTACTGCACCATCAGGTTATGAAAGCTACCAATGGAAGTACAAATTTTCAGCAACTGGGAGTCCCACAAATTTTGAAGGTGAAACAAGTAATTCACTGAGCATTGTTGCCGGTGATTTGGGTTTTGCCTATGTTTTTGTAACCATTACTGAAGATAGCTGTACTGAAGATTCTAACGAAATTATGTTTGACACCTGGATCTTTCAGTCACCAGCCATTGAACACGATCCTGACACGACCCTTTGCTATGGAGAGACCTCTGTCATTTCAAATGCATTTCCAGGTCCTCAAAATTTTAGATGGTATAAAGACGGAGAATTGGTTCTTGAGGGAACACAGGATTTTTATGAAGTATCTGAAGCTGGTTCTTATCTTCTTGAGGTTTCTTATGAGCAATGTCCTGAGCAATGGCTTTCCAGTGGAGTTCCTGTAACATTTGAGGTCGTTGGTGAAGAAGTAACTATTTCTGAAATAGGAGTTGAACTTATTACTACTGAAAATGGCAACGACTATAGCTGGTTTTTTGAAGGTGTAGAAATCCCCGGAGAAAATACTTTTGCAATAACTCCAGAGCAAACCGGGAACTATACTGTAGAAGTAACTTTCGGACCTCCAACCTGTGTGATCGAATCTGAATCTTACTTTTTTGAATTTTTAAGTTTAGAAGATAATGAATTTGCAGAAGGAGTGTTTTTCAATAATACCAAAGCTGTTGACGGTCAATTTAAACTTTCTAATTTAAAAAATAAAAACTTGGATGTGAGCTTGTATGATCTTAATGGAAAACTAATATATCAAACCAATTCGTCTGCAAGTTCAATTATTATTGAAACCACTTTCCCAAAGGGAGTTTATCTCTGCCAAATACAATGTGAAGGGAAAACATTGACTGAGGCCTTAGTAAACTAATATTTTTTAACAATATAAATTAACCTGCTACCAAATGGTGGCAGGTTTAATATTCAGTTCCTGGAACAACCCTGTAGTGAAAGGGATTATAAAAAAAAGGCATAGAGGCATCTCTGTAAACTGAATTTTGCACCCCGGTTCTTCTCAGAAAATAGGGGTCATGTACTTCCACCCTGATGGAACTTTCTTTTCTAATGACTTTTCTGAAACCTAAAGTTTCTGCATTAATGGGACGTTTAGTTTCTTGTTTTCTGTTCAAATAAGATTTTTGCTTATTAAGCGCATCCTCCATACTCACCGGTTGCCAATAGTTACTAGAGGATACTCCCAGTGTTTTTGAAAAATTTAGTTTCTCATATTTTTGAACAAAAAAACTATTCTCAACAAGAAACAATTCAGGGAGTGTGTGATCGTTCATTTTTAGAAATTGAGAACCAAACTCCTGAGCAGTAAGAAGACTGCTGAAGGTTAAAAATAAAAGACTGATAAAAATCTTCATTAATTTGAATGTTTATAAAGAATCTTATCAAAAATCATCCCAAATAGTTTATTAATCCATCAACACCCAGTCACCTTTGTCGAGCAACGGAATGGCTTGCTTAAATTTCAATGATTTGGTTTCACCGCTCATCACATTTTTAATAGTTACTTTGTCGTTTCTACCAATTTTTGGTTTGTCACGAACGATTGTTTCGGTAACAGTTTGTTGTGATTGTGTCTGCCCTGCAGCCCTTGATTGCGCTGCGCGTTCATCCATATTTGGAATTTCATCTTTTTGTGTTTTCAGATTTTCCTTAGGCTTGCTTTGGCGGGCTTCCCGGATTTGTGCCTGGTCCTGCTGTGGCAATTCACCTTTAAATAAAAAGGAGACTACATCTTTATTAACCTTTTCTATCATCACCTTAAAGAGTTCAAAGGCCTCAAACTTATAAATAAGTAATGGATCTTTTTGCTCGTGGACAGCTAATTGTACAGACTGTTTTAATTCATCCATTTTGCGTAAATGGGTTTTCCAGGCATCGTCAATAATGGCCAGGGTGATGTTCTTTTCAAAATCCAGAATCAATTGTTTGCCTTCAGTTTCATAAGCTTTTTCAAGATCGGTAGCTACATTCAGCGTCTTCACTCCGTCACTGAATGGAACCAGAATGCGTTTGTATTGATCTTTTTGTTGTTCATAGACATTTTTAATTACCGGGTAAGCAATTTCAGCATTGCGAATCATACGCTCCTGATAGTACTTGTATGCAACTTTGTATACAATACCAGCAATTTCAAGCGTGTCTTTTTTCTCAAATTCTTCCTGAGTCACAGGGGCACTGATTGAGAAAAAGCGAATGAGTTCAAACTCAAAGTTTTTATAATCTTGTGCCAACTTGTTGGATTCAGCAATGACCTCAGAGGTGTCATAAATCATATTTGCTATGTCAACTCTAAGTCGTTCTCCAAACAAAGCATGATATCTTCTTTTATAGATCACTTCACGCTGGGCATTCATCACATCATCATATTCCAAGAGACGTTTTCTGATTCCAAAGTTATTTTCTTCTACTTTTTTCTGAGCACGTTCAATCGATTTGGAAATCATAGAATGCTGAATTACTTCACCTTCCTTCAAGCCCATTCTATCCATCAGTTTGGCAATTCGGTCACTTCCAAACAAGCGCATCAGGTTGTCTTCGAGTGATACATAAAATTGTGAACTACCCGGATCTCCCTGACGTCCACTTCGTCCACGTAACTGTCTGTCTACTCGGCGGGAATCATGACGCTCCGTGCCAATAATAGCAAGACCTCCGGCTTTTTTTACTTCTTCAGAGAGTTTGATATCGGTACCTCGACCTGCCATATTGGTTGCTATGGTAACCACACCTGCATGTCCGGCTTCCTCAACAATTTGTGCCTCTTTTTTGTGAAGTTTAGCGTTCAACACATTGTGCTTAATTTTTCGAAGGGTAAGCATTTTACTGAGTAATTCAGAAATATCTACAGAAGTAGTACCAATCAGAACCGGTCTTCCGGCATTGGAAAGTTCAACTACTTCATCAATCACTGCATTGAATTTTTCGCGTTTGGTTTTATAAATTTTATCCTGCCGATCATCTCGTGCAATTGGTCTGTTGGTGGGAATTTCAACTACATCAAGTTTATAAATTTCCCAAAGTTCACCTGCTTCGGTAACGGCAGTACCGGTCATACCAGCAAGCTTGCGGTACATTCTGAAATAGTTTTGAAGCGTGATTGTTGCAAAAGTTTGAGTGAGGGCTTCAATTTTTACATTTTCCTTGGCCTCAATCGCCTGGTGCAAACCATCGCTGTAACGACGCCCGTCCATAATACGTCCGGTTTGTTCATCAACAATCATCACCTTGTTGTCCATCACCACATACTGGGTGTCTTTTTCAAACAAGGCATAGGCTTTAAGCAATTGGTTCATCGTATGAATGCGTTCGCTTTTCACAGCAAACTCTCTAAACAATTCCTCTTTGGCTTTAGCTTCTTCTTCTTTTGAGAGTTCTTTGGCTTCAATATTAGCAATTTCAAGTCCTATTTCAGGCATTACAAAAAAATCGGGGTCTTTTTCGCCAGATAGGAACTCAACTCCCTTATCTGATAGTTCAATCTGGTTGTTTTTTTCATCAATCACAAAGTACAATTCAGCATCTACCTTAGGCATTTCCTTATTGTTATCAAGCATATAGAAATTTTCGGTTTTCTGAAGGATTTGCTTAATGCCTTCTTCAGAAAGGTACTTGATCAAAGCTTTGTTTTTAGGCAAACCTCTGTAAACCCTCAATAATTTTAATCCACCTTCTTTGGTTTTTCCTTCGGCGATGAGTTTTTTGGCTTCTGCTAAAACACCTGTTAAATATTTACGTTGAATTTCCACCAATTCACTAATTTGTGGTTTGAGCTCTGTAAACTCGTGGCGGTCACCTTCGGGAACTGGCCCTGAAATAATTAAAGGTGTACGCGCATCATCAATCAATACAGAATCCACCTCATCCACGATGGCGTAGTGATGTGGACGCTGAACCAAGTCAGTAGGAGCGTGGGCCATGTTATCACGCAGGTAATCAAAACCAAACTCGTTGTTGGTTCCATAAGTTATATCGGCATTGTAGGCCTTTCTTCTCGCTTCTGAATTGGGTTGGTGATAGTCAACACAATCTACACTTAAACCGTGAAATTCAAAAATAGGAGCCATCCACGCACTGTCACGTTTGGCCAGGTAGTCGTTTACGGTAACCAGATGCACCCCGTTTCCTGCAAGGGCATTAAGGTAAACCGGCAAAGTAGCCACCAATGTTTTACCTTCTCCCGTTTGCATCTCGGCCACTTTTCCTTGGTGGAGCGCAATACCACCAATAAGTTGTACGTCGTAGTGAACCATATCCCAGGTCACTTCTTTTCCGGCTGCATCCCACGAGTTTGACCACAGGGCTTTATCGCCATCAAGGGTTACATAATCTTTGGTAGCTGAAAGCTCACGATCAAAAGAAGTGGCAGTTACTTCAAGGGTTGTATTGTTAATAAAACGCTTAGCAGTTTCTTTTACTACAGCAAAAGCTTCAGGAAGTATTTCGTCCAGCACCTGCTTTTCGATCGTGTAAATTTCGTCTCTAAGCTTGTCTATTTCAGCATAGATGTCTTCATTGCGGTTTATGTCGCCAGATGCATTTGCTTCTTCTGAGAGTTGTTTTATTTGTGCATCCAACTCCTTTCGCGAGTCAGCTATCTTTTGCTTAAAGGTTTCAGATTTAGCGCGTAGTTCGTCTAATGAAAGTTGTTCTAAAGCCGATTCAAATTGTTTTATTTGTTTGACAATCGGCATGATTTTACCTACGTCCTGTTTGGATTTATCTCCTACAAATACTTTTAATACTTTATCAATAAAGGTCATAATTGTCTTTTGGTATTGTACTGCTTCAAAATTAAGCAAAAAAAAAGCCTCTGTCGAGACTTTCTTATATGTTTTTATTTTTTTGGTTAATATTCATCCTCATTCCAAAGATAATCTTCGTCAGTAGGGTAGTCGGGCCAAATTTCCTCAATAGAGTCATATGCGTCATCCTCATCTTCGATCGCTTGAAGGTTTTCCACGACTTCGAGAGGCGCTCCAGTTCTGATTGCATAATCAATCAGTTCATCTTTGGTGGCAGGCCAAGGGGCATCACTTAAATAGGATGCTAATTCTAATGTCCAGTACATAGCACTTCAGTTTAATTTTTTGCAAAAATAATTTTTTAGTTGAGAAAGTCAAGAAAAAAAAGAATTATTTCTACTTTATTTATAAGAACTTTATAATATTTATTTTAATAGGCTGAATACTAAATAAATACACAAAAGTTAATCTTTCTTTTCCGGGATCCATTTAATTTCTTCAACCTCCAACTCTTGGGACAATTTTCGTGCCAGCATAAACAAGTAGTCAGAGAGCCTGTTTAAATACATCAAAACCTTTTCGTCAACCGGCTCTTGTTCATTCAAATAGCTGGTTTGTCGCTCTGCACGCCGACATACACAACGGGCAATGTGACAGAATGACACTGTTTGATGCCCCCCAGGCAACACAAAATGAGTCATTGGTGGAAGAAATTCGTTCATTTCATCGATGCTGGTTTCCAGTAAGGCAATATTTTCGTCACTTATTTTAGGTATGTTGAGTCTTTCTTTCCCATTTTTTAGAACGGCTTTCGCCGGATCGGTGGCAAGAATGGCACCTACTGTAAATAAACGGTCCTGTATGTGGTTGAGTAATTTCTTATGACTCTTGGAGATATCCTGATCGCGTATTAATCCGATGTGCGAATTCAGTTCATCGACTGTACCGTAACTTTCAATGCGAATGTGGTGTTTAGGAACACGCGTACCTCCAAATAGAGCAGTTGTTCCTTTATCACCGGTTTTGGTATATATTTTCATTTAATGTACAAAGTTAAAACTCTAAATTAAAAGATTCAATTTACAATTTAATTCAATAATTTCGAAGAATACACAACGTCTAAAGACGACTAAAAAATTTATTCTTCTTTGCTAACATTTTTCTTTCGATCCATAAAGCGTTTTCTGAAATTGCGTTTTTTTTGCTTGGCTCTGTTTCGCTTTAATCGCGTACTGTTCCAGATAAAAAACGCAAAAAAAGCAATCACTATTCCCAAGTACAAAAGTAAATCACTATCAGTTGAAAACCATTCTGCCATTGTTAGTTTTTTAACAAAGGTGATTAATTAAATATAAAAATCCAAAGAGGGTTAATCTAAAATAAATGATTGATTTTATTATTAAATACGTTAAAAAAACAAAATTAATCCATTTATAAAAAATTATTCATTTGGCACAGGGAAGCCACGATCGCGCATAAGAGCATCAATTTTGGCATCACGTCCTCTAAACTTTTTGTAAGCTTCTGTGGGATCCATTGCGTTGCGAGGAGCAAAGAGGTAGTTGACCAATTTGTCTGCCAATTCTCTATCGTAAAAACCACCTGGAGCTTCTTCAAAAGCTTCTGCGGCATCACTGGTTAACACATCTGCCCACATATAACCGTAATAAGCTGTTGCGTAGCCTTCACCAGAAAAGACGTGTCCAAAGTGAGGACTGCGGTGGCGCATAACAATTTCTTCAGGCATTCCCAGTTCCTTTAAAGTTTCTTTTTCAAATTTACGCGGGTTGATGTCTGAAGGATCTGTTGTGTGGTATTTCATATCCATTAAAGCCGATGCTAAAAATTCAGTTGTTGCAAAGCCTTGATTAAAGGTTGAGGAATTTTTGATTTTTGCCACCAGACTTTTAGGAATGACTTCACCGGTTTTGTGGTGTTTTAAAAAGCGGTTGATAACTTCATCAGTATACAGCCATCGTTCTAACAGTTGAGATTGAAACTCGGTATAATCTCTTACTCCACCATTCAAAGTGGGATAAGTAACGTTTGATGAAAGATAATGTAATGCATGACCAAACTCGTGGAAAAATGTTTCTGCATCATCCCAGGAAATTAAAACAGATTCACCTTCGGGTGCTTTTACAAAGTTAGAATTGTTTGAAGCCAGTACTGTTCGTTTTTCGTCATAATTGGCATGGCTTCTGTATTGTGTAGCCCAGGCACCTGAACGTTTTCCTTGACGTGCAAAAGGATCGAGATAAAATAGTCCTATATGAACGCCACTACTTTTGTCAGTTACTTCCCAAACTTTGACATCTTCGTGAAAAACAGGCACACTACTATCGGTGATGGGAATAAAGTTATAATTAAACAATTCTCCCGCTACATAAAAAATGGCCTCTGTAAGATTATTGAGTTCGAGGTATTGTTTGACTTCGTCAGAGTCAAGGTCATATTTGTCTTTACGAACTTTCTCTGCATAGTATCGGTAGTCCCAGGGTTCAATGGTGATATTTGCATTTTCAGCATTGGCAATAGCTTGCATTTCTGTTACTTCTTCTTCAACGCGTGCTAGAGCTGCCGGCCAAACAGTTTCCATAAGTTCCATTGCATTTTCAGGTTTTTTGGCCATACGATCTTGCAAGCGCCATTGTGCAAAGTTTTCATAGCCCATTAGTTGAACTCGTTCGTGACGCAATTTCAGTATTTTAGAAATGATTTCATTGTTGTCATATTCGTCCTGATTATCACCACGGGAGTAGTAGGTTCGCCACACTTTTTCGCGTAAGCTTCTTTCATCAGAATATGTGAGAAAGGGGTCCATCGAGGAGCGGGTATTGGTAATGGCATACTCACTTTCTCGACCGCGGTCTGACGCAGCTTTGGCAGCTGCATTGATAAACGAGCCTGGCAATCCGCTGAGCTGATCTTTGGTGATATAAGTTACATAGTTTTCTTCATCGTGGAGCACATTGTTGGAAAATTTGGTGTATAAAGAAGAAAGTTCTTTGTTCATTTCGGCAAAGCGTTTTTTATCTTCTTCGTTTAGATTGGCTCCGTTCATTTCAAATTCCTGATAAGTCAGCTTAACAAGACGTTGTTTTTCTGTGTCTAAAGGTTGTTTTTGTGCGTTTTCGTATACGGTTTTAATGCGCTGGAACAATGCTTTGTTTTGTTGGATTTTGGAGTTGTATTCAGAAATTTTTGGCGACAATTCTGCCTGAATTTCACGAAATTCAGGGGTTGACATATTACTGCTCCAGATGCCGTAGTAAGTAAACAAACGGTTGATTTCACTTCCTGCTGTTTCCATTGCGAGAATGGTATTTTCAAAAGTGGGTTCTTCAGGATTGTTTGCAATGGAATCAATTTCATTGAGATGAGATGTCATTGCTGTATCCATTGCAGGTTTTAAATCTTCCAGATCCATCTTATCGAAGGCGGGCACACCTTGATAGGGTCCTGTCCATTCAGCGAGTAATGGGTTTTCATTCATGGTGTTGGTGTTTTCAGTATCGTTTTTTGTATCTGCACAAGAAGCAAACAGAATGATTGCAGTAAGCCCGAGATAGTGTTTCAGGGGTTTTAAAGTTAGTTTTGTCATAGTTTGGAATATTATTATGCTTAATAAGTTTCCGAATGTACGTATTTTTAGTAAATTAAATATTTGCTATAAACGAAGCGGCTTTTAATCAATTGAAAATACTTCATTGAGTTGAGGAATAATGGCTTTATAGCCATAGGTATCGTTGATTTTTACTCTTAACGTGTCTAGTGCTGTGGGTTCGCCATGTACTAAAAATACTTGCTCTGGAACGTTTTTAATTGAGCTCATCCAGTCAATAAGTTCACTTTGATCAGCATGTGCTGAGAGGCTTTGAATGGTTTTGATTTGTGCTTTTACAGGAATATATTTGCCGTGAAGCTTTAGTTCGTGAGCACCTTCCTGAAGTTGTCGTCCGCGTGTTCCTTCAGCCTGATACCCGGCGAGAAGCACAATGGTTTCAGATTTGTCAAGGTAGTATCTAAGATAGGTTAAAACCCGTCCTCCGGTAACCATTCCACTACCTGCGATGACAACTTTGGCACGTTTATCATCAATAGTTTTCCAGGTATCCTTATAACTGGTTATAATGTTAAAATGGTTTTTAAGTGCGTTGAACTCACTTCCTGAAAGTTTGTGCCAATCGGGAAATTGAGAAAAAATATCGATGACTTCGTTGCCCATCGGGCTATCTATAAAAACTGGAATGTGTGGAATTTTATTTTTACTGTACAATTCCCATAATTTATACATCAGAGTTTGCAAACGCTCTACTGCAAAACTGGGAATTATCAATGTTCCTTTTGATTGAACGCATTGTTTAATGGCTTCGGTTAGCATGCTATCAGCATCGTTTTCAGGATGCATTTTGTTTCCGTAAGTACTTTCCATTACTAATATATCTGCCCATTCCGGCTTAGTGGGAGGAGCGAGTAGCAAGTCATTTTTACGACCAATATCTCCTGAAAAGACAATTACTTTTCCATTTATATCTACTTCGATGAAGGTAGCACCAATGATATGTCCGTTTTTTTGATGGCGGTATTGGATATTATCATTCAAGGGAATCCACTTACCCGTTTTTTTTGTTTCAAAATATTTGATGGTTTTTTCGGCATCTTCTAGGGTGTAAAAGGGCAAAGCAGGCTGGTGGGAAGAGAACCCTTCTTCATTAGCTTGTTTGGCTTCTTCCTCTTGAATCACAGCACTGTCTCTGAGAATTACTTCTGCGATAGCCAGGGTGGGAGCAGTTCCGAAAACGTGTCCCTTAAATCCTTGCTGGACCAGTTTTGGTAAATATCCGCAATGGTCTAAATGACCGTGAGTGAGTAAGACATAATCGATATTTTTAGCCGGAAAAGGCAAGGGTTCCCAATTGAGCAATCTAAGTTCTTTTAATCCCTGAAACATTCCGCAGTCAATTAATATGCTGGTCTGTGGAGTTTCGATTAAAAATTTGGAACCTGTAACGGTATGTGCGGCACCAAAAAAGTGAAGTTTCAAATCTGATTTCATAACTTTTCTATTTGACACCATTAAATTTACGGATTAATTTACAAATTGTACCATCCAATTTTGATAAGCTATCAAATAAAATTTATAAAAAAAACGCTCCAAGATAGGAGCGTTTTTTTTATTTAATATTTGAAATAAACTAATTAGCTATATCAGCAATTTCAATTTTAAAGATTAAGTCTGCATTGGGTGGAATTACAGAACCTGCTCCGTTTTCACCATATCCCAGATAAGAAGGGATAAATAAAACGGCTTCATCACCTACTTTCATTTCTAACATTCCTTCTTTAAAGCCTGCGATTAGTTGTGCATCTCTACTGTATTCAGCAGGCATTGGTGCATATTGATTTGCCTGAAGTCTACGTGGATCAACCATTTCATATTTTTCGGCAATTTCCAGTTTGCTGGAATCAAATAAGGTGCCATCTGACAAATAACCTTCATAGTTAATCAAGACTCGCTGTCCTTCTTTAGGTTGAACGCCGTCACCTTTTTTTGTAAAAAACATTTTTAGACCTGAAGGAAGTTCTTCTGCTTCTTCTTTAAGTTTATTGAACTCAGCAGCTGTTTCTTCTTTAATCTCATTTAAACGAGCTTCCTTTTCTTTACGTTCATTTTCTACTGATTCCATTTCTTTCTCAAAAGAGTTGAGACTTACATTTCCTTTTCTAATGATGTTCAATTTTTCAATAACCACTGCTTCTTGAGGTACGTCACGTTCGTTTGTTGGAACCTGATTGATTGCTTCTACTACTTCCATACCCATCACGACTTCACCAAAAACGGTGTGCATCCCATTGAGGTGTGGTGTTTCTTTTGCAGTAATAAAAAATTGGCTTCCATTTGTATCAGGACCTGAGTTTGCCATTGAGAGAATCCCTTTTTTATTATGTTCAAGACCTTCTACGATTTCATCGGGAAATCTGTATCCGGGATTTCCTGTACCATTGCCAAGTGGATCACCACCTTGAATCATGAAATCTTTAATGACTCGGTGAAACACTAAGCTATCATAAAATGGTTTTCCTTCATAGGTGCTATCAACCAATGCGTTATTACCTTCTGCTAAATCCACAAAATTTGATACGGTAATGGGTGTTTGTTCGTGGAAAAGTTTAGCAACAAAAGTACCTTTGTTAGTTATAAATTCTGCATAAACTCCATCTTCAAGATCAGGATATTTATCCTGACATGCAAAAAGTGTAAATGCAAAAAATGCGAATAATAAAGTTGTTTTTTTCATAAAAATAAAAATTGTTTTTAATTGATTTGTTCTATGTTTAAAATTGTAACTGTTGTGATTATAGGCATATTGGCACCAATGCGTTTTAAATCGCCATAATAACCAAATGCTTTGTGAGAAGGTAATAAAAAGGTTGCTGTTTCCCCCTCTTTCATCAGTTTGAGACCTTCCCGCAAGCCACTGATGAGTTCCTCTTTATCCATATGATATTCTTGAGTGCCAAGTTCTTCTTTTGTATATATGATATTTCCATTCAAGTCTTTAATATCATATTCATATTCTACTATATCACCAAAATCAGCTTGTTCAGTTTCTGAAGGAATTTGGTTATTAAAAAAATACCAAAACCCTTGTTCTGATGAGAGGTATTCTCTGGAAGTGTCCTTTTCGATGATGGCAAGGATATCTTTTTCATCGGCGGCGATAATTTTTTTATTCATGGCAACCGAGGCATCAATATAACTGCCTGATGTTGTTTTAACAGGTCTTCTGGCTTCAGGTGTCTTGCATGCCGAAAAAACCAAAAACATTCCAAGGACAGTTATGAAAAATTTATTCATTCGAAAGTTCATTTTTATAGAGTTGCAAGTTAGTAATAAAATCACTAATTGTTTCTTTAAGGCTTACCGAACTTCTTCCTCCTGCCGCATTGTTATGTCCACCACCATTGAAATGGTTTCTTGCAAATTCGTTTACAGAGAAGTCTCCAATACTTCTAAAAGATATTTTGATTATTTCTTCTTGTTTGTTTTCAATAAAAATTGCTGCAAAAACGATTCCTTTAACAGAAAGTGCATAATTAACAAATCCTTCGGTGTCTCCTTTTTTAAAGTTATGCCGGTCGAGTTCATCCTGAGTAAGGGTTATGTATGCTGTGTGGAATGGTTCTAAGATTTGCAGATTTTGCAATGCAACTCCCAGCAATTGCATTCTCTCAGGACTGTTAGTGTCAAAAACTGCCTGATGAATCATGGCATTGTCAATACCCAAGTCGATGAGTTTGGCAGCAACCCGATGAGTTTCACTTGAAGTGGAACTAAAACGGAATGAGCCTGTGTCTGTCATAATACCCGTATAAATACATGTTGCAATGGATTGATCTATTAGGTTTGCTCCTTGCATCATTTCAATGAAATGATATACCATCTCAGCAGTAGAGCTCATAGTGACATCACTGTATTTATAAGTAGCGAAATCACCAGGCTGTTGGTGGTGGTCAATTAACGCAAATGGAGTATTGAGTGATTCCAGCAGGTGTTGCATATCCTCGCCCACACGCGAAAGAGTATTAAAATCAAGAGTAAAGATCAATTCAGCATCTTTGATAGCTTTTGTTGCTTGCTTGGTTGCTTTGTCAAAAATGAGGATAGTATCGCTTTCTGGTAGCCACTTTAAAAAATCAGGAAAATCATTGGGTACAATAACTGTGGTGGATTGATTAATTTTTTTTAGAAACTGAGATAAAGCAAGGGTAGCTCCTACAGCATCTCCATCTGGACCTTTATGGCCTAGAATAACAATTTTTCTTTTGGAAGAAAGAAACTTTTTTAATGCATTGATTTGATTTTGATCCACAACTAGTTATTAAAATTATATAAAATTCAATTTGTTTGATTTATGTGTTTTCTGCACAGGTCACGAATATAAAAAATATGTAAGGTGTTACAGAATAAAAACCCTGTTTTTTACAAACGACAACTCATCCATAAAATTCTACAGTTGAGTAAAAAGTAATTTAATTAGGAGAGGTACAATTGCATATTTGCAGTATTAAATAATCAAAAATCATAAATATTATGGAAAAAGCACTAATTATTTTAGCACTTGTGATGACAGCCTTAACATCGGCTCAAACAAGTTATGAGCAAAACATGCAAAAAGCATTTGACCTTTGGAGTGAAGGGAAAACAGAAGAAGCTTCTGCAGTATTTGAGAGAATAGCAATGGTTGACAATGAAAACTGGCTGCCCGGTTATTATGTTGCCCTGGTAAACACGACTGCTGCTTTTGAAACTACCGATCAGGCTAAAGTTGAAAACCTAATTGGCAAATCACAAGAAGCTTTAAACTTCTTAAAAAACAAGCATAAAGACAATGCAGAGTTGTTGGTGATGCAGGCGATGATTTACACAGCTCAAATAGCTCATGATCCGATGACCAATGGTCAAAAATTATCAGGTCCCGTTATGGAACTGTATGGAAAGGCTAGTGCAATAGCACCCAACAACCCTCGGGTAGTTTTGGGAAAAGCACAATTTGAAATGGGATCTGCTCAGTTTTTCGGAACCGATACTAAACCAATTTGTGAAGCAATTGAGCAATCTTTAGAACTTTTTGATACCTTTAAACCTGAAAGTCCTTTTCATCCTCAATGGGGTAGAGAACAAGCTGAAGAAAGCCTTAAAAATTGTAAGTAATGAAAAAATTTGCTTTTGTTGTCGGGATTGGTGTATTAATAGGAGTTGTCCTGTTTGTATTGGATATTTCATTTCGCTTAATTTCAGGAGCTGAAGTTACATTCAATTCAAACTTGTTAATTTCAGTTGCTCTCTACATATTTTACAGTGTGCCACTGGGTTTGGTAAACTCTTATTTTTTTGACTATCTCGACGAAAAAGTAAACTGGAAAAACCGTGAAAAATTTAGGCTTGCTGTTGGTTTAATAGGTTCTGTGATTATCACTTTAATCACTATATTTTTTATCAGGCTAATACACCAAACGCTCATTGATGGTAAAGATCTGGAAACATTTTTTGAGACTGAGCGTCTGCAGTTTTATTTTATTGCATTAATCATTACGTTGATAATTTCATTATTTTTTCATGCCTTTTACTTTTATAAAGAGCTGCAAAAAAACAAACTGAAAGAACAAAAAATTATTGCTGGCACAGCTTCAGCACAGTTTGAGAGTTTAAAAAATCAAATTGACCCCCATTTTTTATTCAACAGTTTGAATGTATTGTCTTCGTTGATTGAGGAAAACCCTGATAAGGCCCAAAATTTTACCACTTCCTTATCTAAAATCTATCGCTACGTGCTTGATCAAAAGGACAAGGAGTTGGTTAGCCTGGAAGAAGAACTCAAATTTGCGAAGACCTATATGCAATTGTTGCAGATGCGTTTTGAAAACAGCCTCTTTTTTGAACTACCTGACAAGCTAACCAATCCGGAAGCTAAGGTAGTGCCGCTTTCTTTGCAGTTGTTGCTTGAAAACACTATAAAGCACAATATAGTGAGTGAGTCAAAACCTTTGCACATTCGCATTTATGAAAACAACAATACCTTGGTTGTTGAAAACGATTTGCAGCGTAAAGAAGTTTTAAAAACCAGAAAAGGGGTAGGCTTGCAAAATATCGTTAACCGTTATGCCATAGTAACACCCCGTAAAGTAATAGTAAACGAAACAGATCAACATTTTAAAGTTCAAATACCAGTATTAACAAAACAATATACCGTTATGGAATCACAATCATCTAGCATAAATAACGACGCTTACATTAAAGCACACAGACGCGTAAAAGAAATTAAAGAATTTTACAGTAACCTAATGTCTTACTTAATCGTAGTACCTTTTTTAATCTTCATCAATTATTACACTTACTGGGGCTTTCAGTGGTTTTGGTTTCCGTTATTTGGATGGGGTATAGGTGTAACAATACATGGTTTTACAGTATTTGGGTACGGAACATCCTGGGAAGAAAAAAAGATTCAGGAGATAATGGAAAAAGAAAAAAAGAACAATAAAAACTGGCACTAATGGAACGCAACTATCACGAAGAAGAGCTTTACAAAATGGCTCAAACAAAAATGAAGGAAATCAAAGGATTTTACATTCACCTCTTGGTTTATGTGTTGGTAAACCTGTTTATCTTTGTTGTGAGCAGTGACTTATTTACTCAGGGTTTTGGAACCATTGAATTTGGAAATTTTGCATTACCATTTTTTTGGGGAATTGGTGTTTTTGCACATTGGGCTAGTGTTTTTGGACCCAATCTTTTTTTAGGAAAAAAATGGGAGGAACGAAAAATCAATGAAATTCTTGAGAAAGAAAAAAAGCAACGCAAACAATGGGAATAAATTATTTTACCACCTCTAAATGTTAAAAATGAAAACACTCATTATTGAAGACGAAAAGCCGGCTGCCAGACGTCTTGTAAGAATGCTGGAAAAGCTAAGTGTCAATGTAATAGCAACCCTTCATTCTGTTGAAGATGCAAAAGAATGGTTTAAAAACAACTCCCATCCCGATTTGATATTTCTAGACATCCAGTTGAATGACGGTCTGTCCTTTGAACTTTTTGAATCTATTGAAATAGAAAGTGCTATTATCTTTACTACTGCTTATGATGAATATGCATTACAGGCGTTTAAACTCAATAGCATTGATTATTTACTCAAACCCATTGATGAAGAGGAGCTGGAGGTAGCAGTTTTGAAATACAACTCTTTGAAAAACAAATTTGGGAATGATGAAGCAAGTAAAAATGTTCAGCTTAGTATTGAGGATATTAAAAAACTATTGATTCATCCTCTAGACAGGGATTATAAAAAGCGCTTTACAGTCAAAGTGGGGCAACATATAAAAATGATTCCCATAAGTGAAATTGAATGTTTTTTCAGTGAAAACAAAGGCACTTACATACAAACAATAGAAGGAAGAAATTACTTGATTGACAGTACACTTGAAGCGTTGGAACCTGAAATTTCCCCACAGGAGTTTTTTCGGGTTAACCGGAAGTTTTTAATCAATCTACACGCAATTAAAGACATTATAAGCTATTCAAACTCCCGTTTGAAAATCAAACTAAACACTTACAAAGCGGAAGAAATCATTGTTGCAAGAGAGCGAGTCAAAGAATTTAAAGATTGGCTTGCTTAAGTCTTTTCGCTGAATTTTAAACTTAATGAATTTACACAATAGCGTTGTCCGGTTTTTGTAGGGCCGTCATTAAAGACGTGACCCATATGACTACCGCATTGAGCACATAAAATTTCGGTGCGTAACATTCCGTGACTGTTGTCTTTTTGGTATTCTATACTTCCTTCAACAGCTTGATCAAATGATGGCCAGCCGCAGCCACTATCAAATTTGGTATTGCTGTCAAACAAGAGGACATTACAAGCAGCACAGTAATAATTACCTGAGTTGAAATGTAGATTGAATTCACCTGTATTGGGTCTTTCAGTTCCTTTTTGTCTTAGAATATGGTACTTTTCCTCACCTAATTCTTTTAGCCATTGTTCTTCAGTTTTCTCGATGGGGTATTGTTTTTTATTCATTTTGCTGTGGTTTAAATGATAAGGCAGCTCCATTGATACAATGTCTTTTCCCTGTAGTTTCCTCAGGTCCGTCCTCAAACATATGACCAAGGTGACTACCGCAGTTTGCACATTTTAATTCAGTGCGGGCATAACCAATTTTATAATCGGTATCATATTCAAGGTTTTTATCTTCACCGCGATCAAATGATGGCCACCCTGAGCCGGAGTCATACTTGTGTTTGCTTTTATATAGTAACACACCACAAGCCCTGCAATGGTAAGTGCCGGGTTTATAAAATGAATCTAAAGGGCTTGTGAAAGCTTTTTCAGTTCCGGCTTGTCTCAGGACGTAGTATTCGAGTTCATTGAGTTCAGTTTTCCATTCTGTTTCTGTTTTTTGAACTGCATAAGTTTTACTTTCTTTTTTGACAGATTCCTGTTGTGCTTTGGAATTGCATCCCAAAAGTATTACTGCACAGAGGCAAAGAGTGATTTTTGACAGCATATTTTTTCTTTTAAAATTACAATTTACTTACGTAAAAAAATACAATTTAGATTCTTTAACTTTATTTTATAATGTTTTATTAGTTGATAGTAATCAACTAAAAGACCTTCAATAAAAATCTATTGAAGGTCTTAAAGTGTAGGTTAAAATAATTTTTAATCGATATTTAACGCTCTCATCACAGCATTGTAGTCATTGATGTCAACACCAGAAGTTGATGCAAAATTTGAAGGCACTACTACAAAACGGAAAGTTTGATTTTGAGTGAAAGCTGGACCAAGAGTGAAGAGGTCAAAATTGCCGTCTATTAAGATTTGAACATCAAAAAATGAATGGTTATAGACATACTGAATGATATCACCATTACCCAAGAAAAAGTTTTGAGGTATTAAACTCCATAAATCAACATTGTCAGGTAACTGCCCCTCAAGTCTGTATACCAAAATAGCATCAGATTCATAAACTTCAACAGAATTTGGAATCTCTATCAAAACTTCCTGCAGTCCGCTTTGATTGTTGTATTGAAAATCAACGGTTCTTTCAAAAGTTTGTCCCAAAATGTTGATGCCATCCAATCCCGGGGGTCCTTGTGGCCCTTCACAAGATGACAAAAAGAATATTGAAATTGCGAGAGTAAAAAAGAGCTTTTTCATAATATGTGATTTTTTTGTTTTTAGATATTAAACAAGATGTGTGCCGAAATATTAAATTTGTAAAAGATATTCAAAGTTAGGCTATTTTCAGAAAATCATAACACTATGTTATAAAGTTTGCTTTATAGTGTTTGTATTAGTATTTTTAGATGTTTAATTTAATAGACAACTGCAATGAAATTAAAACGCCATTTATTAACAGGTTCCTTGCTACTTTTATTGGTAGCGTGTACAACCAATCCATTTACAGGAAAACAGACCTTGGCTTTAGTGCCCAATTCTCAGATATTACCCATGGCGTTTCAACAATACGATCAATTTTTGTCTGAAAACAAAGTGATAACCGGTACAAATGATGCCAATAGAATTAATAATGTAGGTCAAAAGATAGCTACAGCCTCTGAACGGTGGCTGAATGCCAATGGTTATCAGGGTTATTTGAATGAATATCAATGGGAATATAGCCTTGTTGAGGATGATGCTGTTAATGCTTGGTGTATGCCCGGCGGAAAGATTGTTTTTTACACGGGAATACTTCCAATTGCCAATACCGAAGCTAGAATCGCCGCCGTGATGGGTCATGAGGTTGCACATGCTTTAGCAAACCACGGTCAGCAGCGAATGAGCGCTGGTCAAATACAACAATTGGGTGCTGTGGCTGGTAATGTTGCACTGGCAAACGACCCTGAATATCAGGCAATTTTCAATACTGCTTATGGTGTGGGAACTACAGTGGGGGTTATGATGCCCTTTAGCCGAAATCACGAAACGGAAGCCGACCGTATAGGTCTGATTTTAATGGCGATGGCAGGATATGACCCGGCAGAAGCAGCAGTACTTTGGCAAAGAATGCAAGATCAGGGTGGACCGGCACCACCGGAATTTTTAAGTACTCACCCCTCCAGCACTACAAGAATCAACAATATTCTGTCGTGGGTGGAAGAGTCTAAAGCCGAAGCCAGAAAGTTTGGAGTGACAACGTTCAAAAAATAAGTTGAACCTTGTTGAAAACAAATCAATTTTTATAATTTAGAAGCTGCTTTAAATGGCAGCTTTTTTATTAGTCAATTTTGTAAAAAGTCAAAAACTAAAATAAATGACTCAAACTCCTGAAAAAGGAAGTAAAAAGATCCTCTTTGCCTGGGCTTTTTATGACTGGGCAAATTCTGTTTACAGTCTTGTGATTGCTTCTGCAATTTTTCCAATTTATTATCAGGCTTTATTTGACCTGGCTGAAACAGAAACAGTTAGTGCTTTTGGTGGTCAAATTCGTAGTACGCCTTTAATTAGCTATGTTACTGCAGCTGCGTTTTTAATAGTAGCATTGATGTCTCCCTTGCTTTCTGGTATTGCAGATTATGTGGGTAATAAAAAAAGGTTTATGCAGTTTTTTTGTTATCTGGGAAGCCTTTCTTGTATTGGTTTGTTTTGGTTTAGTCTCGATGCTATTTATTTCAGTTTGTCGTGTTATTTTCTGGCGTTAATTGGGTTTTGGGGAAGTCTGGTGTTTTACAATTCCTACCTTCCCGACATAGCATATGAGGAGCAACAAGACCAAGTGAGTGCCAGAGGGTATTCAATGGGGTATATTGGAAGTGTAATTTTATTGTTGTTTAACCTGTCCATGGTGATGTTTCCCGAATCTTTTGGATTGGGAGAAGGAGGCGAAGCGTCTTTGTTAGCCATGAAAATTTCATTTATAACAGTAGGTCTTTGGTGGGCGCTATTTAGTCAATACACCTTTTATTTTCTTCCTAAAGGACCTAAAAAGAACAACAAATTAACCAGGAATGTGCTGCTCAATGGTTTTAAAGAACTTCAGAAAGTACAAAGCTCTTTGATTGAGAATAAACAATTAAAACGCTATTTATTTGCTTTTTTTATATATAGTATGGCTGTGCAAACCGTAATGTTGGTGGCAACTTATTTTGGAGAACAGGAAATCAACTGGGCTGATGCTGATGAAAAAACCATGGGTCTTATTGTGAGTATATTACTGATTCAATTACTTGCTGTATTGGGTGCTGAACTTACTTCACGAGCCTCTTCACGTTTTGGAAACATCCCCACATTGATAGTTATCAATGGCATTTGGCTGACACTTTGTATTGTAGCCTACACAATTACTGAACCAATACAGTTTTACACTACAGCGGCTTTTGTTGGCTTGGTGATGGGGGGAATACAATCACTTTCCAGATCGACTTATTCGAAGTTTTTACCAAAAACAACAGATACAACATCTTATTTTAGCTTTTATGATGTTACCGAAAAAATAGGAATCGTAATTGGAATGTTGCTTTATGGCCTTATTGACCATTTCACTGGAAGTATGCGAAACTCAATCTTATTTTTGGTGGTATTTTTCTTTTTAGGTATCGTTTTATTATTGCGCGTTCCAAGAAAAAATCAGATAAGAAGTTAATTCTTATATCACGGTTTATACAATTTTTTATTCAAAAAATAGTTTTTATAGATATTTTATAGATATGAGGATATTATTAAAAAAATAATTTCTGTATCAAATAAATATTTTTACTTAAGTTTGCGAATAACCATATAGAATCAATAATCTACTTATAAAATGCCTCAAAATTCTTTTTGTTTGACAGAAAAATTTACTTTAGAAGGTATTTTATCTGAAATAATTAATTAAATACAGATGAAATTCAAACCATTTTTTATTCTTGCCGGCATATTTGTAATGGCTTTTTATTCTTGTGATAATGAATCATTAGAAGGAGAATTTGTTGTTGATGACCCTGATTTATTAGTCCCAATGTTTTATGCTGAAGTGGAAGGGATCGAATTTGAAGGAGATACTGTAAATGCTCAAACAGTACAGGGCGTTACAACAATCACCGGAATTAAAAGCAATGGTGATGTAATAAACTTAAACCTTTACGGTACCGGTGTTGGAAGCTTCAACTTAGTAAGTCAAGGAGAAGCAACTTTTGGTATTAACGTAGAACCTTTGGCTTTTTCAAGTCAAAATGATGGAGGAAGCGGTGAAGTGATTGTAACTCAATATGATGTTGAGTTGGGTGCAATCTCCGGAACATTTTCTTTTACAGCCACAAGGCCTTTACTTGATGCTAACGGACAACCAATATTGGATGCCGATGGTAACCCCACCTTTGACGTTGTCGTAATTACTGAGGGAGAATTTAATGACATTCCTCTTGAAAGTGACGGCAGTACCGGTGATGATAACAATCCGGCAGCTTTTTATGCCGATGTGGACGAAACCCCATTTACCGCTGAGGGTGAAAGTGCTGCAGCAACCTATATTCAGACAAGTGATGTTATGATCATTGAAGCTGTTGACAACAATCAAACAATTAGGTTGCGAGTCGTAAATCCCCAGGTAGGTGAGTACAGTCTGGAAGCATTAAGTGCCCAAAACTCTTTAGGTACATACCAAATAGAAGGTGAAGACCCTTATACCACTTTGTCAAGTGAAAATGGAAGTGGTACTTTAAACATTACTACATTTGATCTTGAAAACAATATCGTAAGTGGTACATTTGAATTTATTGCCGGTAGAAATGAAGGGACAGAAACCATTACCATCGCCAATGGAACTTTTGAGACTCTCACAATAGAATATGGTGAACCCGGGGACGCATCAGACTTTATGACTATTCAAATTGGAGAGTCAAGCTTTGCAGCAGACTCTGTTTCGGTAAATGCCGATGAAACCTTTATTACTGTTGAAGGAGTCAATACAATAACAGGTGAGATTATAACTGTTCAATTTCCATTAGAAACAGAAGCAGGCACCTATACTTTTAGTTTTGGTGGTGAAATAAACGCTACTTATTTTGATGGTGAACAATTGTATGGTTCTCAAAGCGGACTTTTAATACTTCTTGAAAACAATGAAGAACGCATTCGGTTTACATTTAACTTTCAAGCTGTACTTGAGGAAGGTGGAGATACTGTTTATTCACTTTCACAGGGTTTTTTCCAGTACAATTATTAATACAGAGTTTTTATAAAATATTAAAGCCACTTGAATAAAGTGGCTTTTTAGTTTAACTTTTACAAGATTTAAAGTGCCTTTATTTTTCCTGAACCTGCAACTTTAGTGTCAATTTTTTCAGGTTTTCCTTTGTAAAAAATATCTCCGGAGCCTGAAACTCTTGCTTTGAGAAGTCCTGTACATTGTAGCTTATAATCGCCTGAACCAGCAATTGTGACCTCGGCATTTTCAGTTTTTACCTCTTGTGTATCCACTGTTCCAGACCCTGCAATACTCCCTTTTAAATTTTGTGCTTTTCCATTTAAGTTTATTGTTCCAGAACCTGCAACAGTAGCTTCTAGTTCAAGTGTTTTTATTTCCATATTAATAGCGCCCGATCCTGCTAGTTTTACAGAAATATGATCGGATTTTAATGAAAAATTACTTTGAATATTTCCTGACCCTGCCAACGCTATAGAATTGACTTCCTGAATGGGAATCGTAATTTCTATTTTATTTTTCCCACTGGGTTTAAGGTTTTTATTGTTACGAGGTTTAATTTTTAATTTACTTCCGTCTGTTTCTATTTCCAGTTCTTCTAATAAATTAGATTCCCCTTTAACTTCGATGATACCTTCAGAACCTTCTATAAGAGTTACATAAAAATTTCCTGCTACAGAGATACCTTCATAAGAATTAGTTTGAAATGTTTTGGTAATTACAGTTCCGTTACCACGGATTGTTTTGGAGCCCCATTGTGCTTGTGTTGAGGTTATTGAAATTAAAAATAAAATTGTTAAAATAAGGGTTTGATTTTTCATAACGTTTCGTTTTTTGATTGATGAATTATTAATTATTTTTTTTTAGTGTAACTCCCCCATAGCCGGAAATTATTTGAATAGAATTTCCTGAATTAGAAGAACCATAGTATCCTTTAAAATCTTTTTTAGTATTCTGGATGTTTTGTACAGTAAACTCAAAATTATTTTGCCCGCTTAGATTTGCATAAGACAGATTAGTTTCAAGGTCAAAATTAGCATCAGCATTGTAGCCAATCTCTATAGAAGTGTATTTGGCATTGATAAACACATTTTTAAATCCTTTTTTAAGTTCATCGACAGAGATTCTCCCATATTTTGAATCTAATTCAAGGCTGTTGCTTATTTTTCCAAAGGTGGATGTTACATATCGACTTTCCCCTTTTACTGAGTTTGCGGCATTTATTTGGACTTTACCATAGGATGTTCCAAAATCAATTTTTTCTTTTACTTCTTCAATTAAAACTCTGGTATAATCACCATTGTAGCTGATGTTATTTGCTTTTTTAATTTCATATTCAGAATAGTCAGCATTGATGGTTGCTTGATTTATGTAATTTATAGAGGCTTTCGTGGTATAATCAAACTGAAGGAAGTTTTCACTTCCGTTTAAGTCACCTAAAATAAAAGTTCCATAGTTACAGCTAATGTTTACATTCCCGTCAATTTCATTGAGGCTGATGGCGCCGTAATCGTTTTTTATGTCAAGGCTGTTGGATATTGGCATTTTAACCAGGTAATTGATTTTCATATTGACTTTGCCGGTATTGGAACCCCAAAAAGACCAATTACTTTTCTTTTTAGCAATTAATGTTTCTGCACTCACTTGTGATTTACTTGCATTGAATTCAACAGTAATTTCATCCAAACGTTTTTGAACTTCCTCTTCGTTATTCCCATTGGTTATGATAGTTACTTCAATGGAAATTGAATTTTGATTCCAGGTGGTGATGTCAACATTACCATACCTATTGTTTATTTTAAGTAGTGCCTTTTCAGAAACTTCAAATTGCTTTTTAATTTTCTTTTCTTTAGTGTGTTTGCCGTTTAAATTTGAATCGTTTGCAATGACAACTGCAGGCAACAAGAATAAGAGAATGATTACTTTATACAGTGGTTTCATGGTTTTCGGTATTTAGATTTTTAATGTGTTCTATTTGTTCGAGAACTTGTTTTAGCAAGTCAATTCTATTTTGAAAGTTTGTTATCATTGCATAGATGATGCGCTCATCATTTCCGCTTTTCACCAATTCTACTTTCAATTTATCGTATTCGTTTTCCAAAACTGTCATTTGATTGAGTGCGTCTTCTATAAGAATTGAAGTTTCGGGCGAATGTGAATTTTTCAAGAGGTTCAACTCCCTGTTGATTGTACTTGTAAAAAACGCTTGTGTTTGGGCCATTTCTGGCGATATGCTTGCGAGATCAGCTTCCTGATTAGAGGTGTTAAAAAACGGGAAGATGAAAGTAAACAAGATCAGAAAAGAGGCCGCAATTGCCAATGGTTTTGCAAAATGCAGGTAGTTTATAGAAGGCTTCTTGTTTTTTTGATGATCATTTAGTTTTTCCATAAACCTAAGTTTATGTCCATCTGCCGGCTCTTTCATAGGGAGCTGCTCTCTATTAAAAAGAGCTTTTAAATTGGCGTCAAATTGTTGGTCTTTCATGATTCTATTTTGTTTTTTGCGAGTTGTTTTCTTAGGCTTTCTTTAGCCCTTGAAAGCAAGGTTCTGCAATTGGCATAACTTATTTTCATAATTTCTGAGATTTCTTCATGGTCATATCCTTCAATGTAATAAAGGTTCAGCACGATCTTGTAATTTTTTTTCAGATTATTGATTGAATCTAAAACTGTATTAACTTTCAATTGGTTAAAATCTTCTACGCGTTCTGTTTCTTCATCATCAAAAATTTCATCGTCCCTTTGATCTTCTTCGAGAGTTTCAAAATATTGTGACTTTCTATATTTTGAAATTCCATTATTAATCACTATTCTTTTTAACCAGGCACCAAATTCTGCATCTCCTTTATAACTATCCAATTTTGTGAAAGCCGTTAAAAAAGCTTCCTGCATTACATCTTCAGCCTCATCTGTTTGTTTTACAATTCTCAAAGCAATATTATACATCGCCAGATAATAACGGTTGTAAACCTCCATTTGGGCAAGGCTATTGCCTTCTTTGCACAACTTGAGTAATTGATCAATATGTAAGCCGGTTAGTGCCAAAAAATCTTTGTGTTTGTATTAAAGATAGTATTTAAAACAAAATGTTACAGTTTTCAGAATTTTTTTATTGAATTTTCAAAGGAACTACTTTAAAGACTACTATTAACATTCTTAATGAAGAAGGCTGAACTGGCATAACTATTGCCCATATGAGAAGGATACAGCAATTTATATAGACCTTAAGCGTTTGAATTGCAGTATCTTTCAATTTTAATTCAAAAAATAAATAGTTAATCACATTGTGTTTTTTATGACACAATGGCTTAAATTAAGATATGTCAAAATCAAAACTTATAGATATCGACAATTTGTCATTTCAGGATTTAAACGATGAAGCAGAGTTAATCCCTTTAATGACCCCTGAAGATGAAGATGCCATCAATAAAGAGGATTTGCCTCATGAACTTGCAATTTTACCTTTGCGAAATACAGTTCTTTTTCCCGGTGTTGTAATTCCCATTACAGCCGGAAGAGACAAATCGATCAAGCTCATTAATGAAGCCAATAAAAACTCTAAAGTGATTGGAGTAGTTTCCCAAAAAGTTGAAGGTGTAGAAGAACCGGATGAAAAAGATATCAATCGTTTGGGGACTGTTGCTAAAATTTTAAGAGTGCTTAAAATGCCTGACGGAAATATTACGGTGATAATTCAGGGTAAAAAGCGCTTTGAAATAGATTCAATCACTACCTCTAAACCCTATTTTAAGGCTAAGATAAAAGAAGTAGAGGAAGCAAGACCTGCAAAAAATAACAAAGAGTTTAAGGCCGTCATTGAGTCAATTAAAGACCTTGCATTGCAAATTATCAATGAAAGTCCAAACATACCGTCAGAGGCTTCTTTTGCAATAAAAAATATTGAAAGCAATTCTTTTTTAATCAATTTTGTTTCTTCAAACCTAAATATTGACGTAAAGGATAAGCAGAAATTATTGGAAATCAATTCACTTGAAGAAAGGGCTATGGAAACCTTGAAATTCATGAATGTGGAGTTCCAAAAACTGGCTTTAAAAAACGACATTCAGTCAAAAGTTCGTTATGACCTTGACCAGCAACAGCGCGAATATTTTCTGCATCAGCAAATGAAAACCATCCAGGAAGAACTTGGTGGAGTGTCTCATGAAGAGGAGCTGGAAGAGATGTATAAAAAAGCTAAAAAGAAAAAATGGTCTAAAGAGGTTGAAAAACACTTCAATAAAGAACTGGCCAAACTAAAACGTATGAATCCCCAGGTTGCAGAATATTCCATTCAAAGAAACTACCTAGATTTATTCCTTGATTTGCCCTGGAACCACTTTTCGAAAGACAAGTTTGATTTAAAACGCGCTAAACGTATTTTAGACAGAGATCATTATGGATTGGATGAAGTAAAGAAACGCATTATTGAATACCTGGCAGTACTCAAGTTGCGTAACGATATGAAATCGCCCATACTTTGTTTGTATGGACCTCCTGGTGTTGGTAAAACTTCATTAGGGAAATCAATTGCTGAGGCTTTAGGACGTAAATATGTTAGAGTTTCACTGGGTGGTTTAAGAGATGAATCAGAAATAAGAGGACACCGTAAAACCTATATTGGGGCAATGCCCGGTCGAATTATCCAAAGTGTGAAAAAAGCTGAAACATCTAACCCCGTTTTTGTTCTTGATGAAATTGATAAACTTTCATTGGGTAATCAGGGAGATCCTTCATCAGCTTTACTCGAAGTGCTTGACCCAGAACAAAACAGTAATTTTCACGATAATTTTCTCGAAGTAGGTTTTGATCTTTCAAAAGTTATGTTTGTAGCCACTGCCAATAGCCTGAATACAATTCAGCCGGCCTTGTTGGACAGAATGGAAATCATCAAAGTAACCGGATATACTATTGAAGAAAAAGTGGAAATTGCTAAACAACATTTACTCCCAAAACAATTAAAAGAGCACGGCTTAGATAATTCTCATTTAAAAATTGCCAAACCACAACTAGAAAAAATTGTGGAAGGCTACACACGCGAATCTGGTGTGAGGGGACTTGAAAAACAAATTGCTAAAATGGTTCGTCATGCAGCGATGAACATTGCAATGGAAGAAGAGTATAACATAAAAACCTCTAACGACGACGTTGTAAAAGTACTGGGTGCTCCAAAAATGGAACGTGATAAGTATGAAAACAATGATGTGGCCGGAGTTGTTACCGGATTAGCCTGGACCAGAGTGGGTGGTGATATACTCTTTATAGAGTCTGCTTTATCAAAGGGAAAAGGCAATTTAACCATCACCGGAAATCTCGGTAAGGTTATGAAAGAATCTGCTACCATTGCAATGGAATACATAAAATCAAATGCAGACGAGCTTCAAATAGACCCTGATGTGTTTGAAAAATACAACGTCCACATACATGTGCCTGAAGGAGCCACTCCAAAAGATGGCCCAAGTGCGGGAATCACAATGTTGACCTCATTGGTTTCCTTGTTTACACAACGAAAGGTAAAGAAAAGCATTGCAATGACAGGAGAAATAACTTTAAGAGGAAAAGTGCTTCCTGTAGGTGGAATTAAAGAGAAAATTCTGGCAGCAAAACGCGCTCGAATTAAAGAAATCCTGCTTTGTGAAGAAAACAAACGTGACATAGAAGAAATTAAGGACGACTATTTAAAAGGGTTGAAGTTTCACTATGTGAAAGATATGCACGAAGTTTTACAGCTTGCTTTGACCAAAGAAAAAGTCAAAAATGCAAAAAAACTTTAAAAAAGCATTTATTTATAAAAAAGGAAAGTAATAATATACTTTCCTTTTTTTATGAGTGGTAAAAATAATTTATACTTGCACTCGTTAACTTAAATGTATATTCTCCCAAATTTGAGAATGAAAACCCGCACTATCTTATGCATAAAAGGATACTGATTGCATTCTTTATAATATGTTCTGCATTGAGTTATTCTCAAATAGGAGGAAAGGGTACTTATCAATTTTTAAACCTTGTTAATTCACCCAGACAAGCAGCTCTGGGTGGAAAAGTACTCACTAATTACGATTACGACCCTACTCAGGGAATGTACAATCCGGCATCGATCAACCCCTTGATGGACAATCAGCTTTCAGTAAATTATATCAATTATTTTGCAGATGTAAATTACGGAACTGCTTCTTATGCTTATTTATGGGACCGTCGCACACAAGTGTTTCACACTGGTGTAACCTATATTAATTATGGAAATTTTGACGGATATGACGAGCAGGGTGAAAGCACCGGTTCTTTTGGTGGAGGAGAAGTAGCACTTTCTTTTGGCTATGCACGCAATATTCCTTGGTCTGATTTTTACTGGGGCGTAAATGTTAAACTCATTTCTTCTAAACTTGAAGAATACAGCTCTTTTGGTGGTGCTATTGATGTTGGATTGATGTATATTTATGAACCCTGGGATTTGCATATCGCTGCCGTAGCCCGAAACCTGGGAACACAATTCACACCTTATCACGAAACCTATGAAAAACTACCTTTTGAAGTAGACCTTGGAATTTCCCAAACCCCTCAAAATATTCCTATAAGATGGCATTTAACATTAGAAAATTTACAAACCTGGAACATTGCATTTTCAAATCCTGCCAGAGAAGAAATTGATTTAGAAGGAAATGTTCAAAAGGAAAACATTGGTTTTTTTGATAATTTATACCGTAGAGTTATTTTTGGTATCGAAATATTTCCGGAAAGTGCTTTTAATTTAAGACTGGGATACAATGTGAGACGTTCGGAAGAGTTACGAATTGTTGAACAAAGGGCTTTTGCCGGTTTAAGTGCCGGATTTGGAATCAAATTAAATAAATTAAGGTTGAGTTATTCCTATTCAAAATACAGTTCAGCGGCTGCTGCCAGTTTTTTTGGTCTGAATATTGACCTGCAGTAAAAAACCTCGAATAAAGAATTATTTATTAAATGAAAAAAATTACGATCGCTATTGATGGATTTTCTTCAACGGGTAAAAGTACTGTTGCGAAACAATTGGCTGCTTATCTAGGTTATATTTATGTTGATACCGGCGCTATGTATCGGGCAGTTACACTGTTTGCCATTCGGCAAGGTTGTATGAAAAACAAAACCTTTGATGCACAAAAGTTGATTGACAATCTTGACGCCATTGATTTAAGCTTTAAGTTGGAAGTCAATACCAACACAGCTTTTATACACCTTAACGGCGAAAATGTTGAAAAAGAAATTCGTTCAATGGAAGTTTCACAATGGGTAAGTCACGTTGCTGAGGTTTCAGAAGTTAGAAAAAAACTGGTTGAACTTCAACAAAATATGGGTAAATACAAAGGAATTGTGATGGACGGAAGAGATATTGGCACTGTGGTTTTTCCTGAAGCAGAATTAAAAATATTTATTACCGCAGATGCCAAAGAACGTGCTCAAAGGCGATACTTAGAATTTCAAGAGAAAGGTAAATCGGTTTCTTTTGAAGAAATTTACACCAATGTCACTGAACGTGACCATATTGATACTACCCGTGAAGACTCTCCATTAGTGAAGGCTGATGACGCTATTGAAATTGACAATACCCACACCACAATTGAAGACCAGTTTCAAACCGTTCTTCAGTTGGCAAAAGACAGAATTGCAGGCAGGGTTTAATTATTGATTTAAAAAAGCAATGCTGTGGACGGCTACAATCGCAGCTGTTTCTGTACGTAACCTGCTATTTCCCAAACTTACAGGTTGAAAGCCATGTTTCAAAGCCAGTTTGATTTCGCGTGCTGAAAAATCACCTTCCGGACCAATCAAAATAGTATAAAATTCATTGGGAACCACTATTTCCTTAAGTTCTTTTTTTATTCCATCCTCACAATGGGCAATACACTTCATAGTATTATTCTCAGATTGAACTTTGATAAATTCGTTGAAGGATATAGCAGCATTAATTTTTGGTAAATAAGCTTTCAGCGATTGTTTCATTGCACTCAACACAATTTTTTCATAGCGTTCCAATTTTATTTTGGTTCGTTCACTATGTTCACAAATAACCGGAGTGACTTCACTGACACCAATTTCAGTAGCTTTTTCCAAAAACCACTCAAAGCGGTCGTTCAGTTTTGTTGGCGCAACTGCCATATGAAGCGAATAGGGCAACGCAGATTGTAATTCCTTTGAAAGTAATTTTACACCACATTTGTTATGATTGGCCGTTACGATTTCTGCAGAAAAAAAGTAGCCTTTCCCATTGGTTAACAACAATTCATCTCCTGAATTCTTTCTTAAAACCTTTACGATATGTCGGCTTTCATCTTTGTCAAAAACTAGATGTTGCTTGATAGATTCGGCTTCAGGATGATAGAAAAGTTGCATAGATATGGTCTAAAAAGTCATTCGAGCTTTTGATGATACATTCATTTCTGAAAAATCCTTTTGCCTATATTTTAATTCTCCCACAATGGCAATCATAGCGGCGTTGTCAGTACAGTATTCAAATTTTGGAATGTGTGTTTTCCAACCGAGATTTTTTTCAGCGTTTTTAAGAGCATTTCTGATTCCGCTATTCGCGGAAACTCCACCACCAATGGCGACTTCTTTAATCCCTGTTTCTTGAACAGCATTTTTGAGTTTGTCCATTAAATAGTCGACTATCGTGAACTGAATGGAAGCACAAATATCTTCCATGTTTTCTTTTATAAAATTGGGGTTTGTTTTGGTATTGTTTTGAACGAAATATAAAATAGCCGTTTTTAAACCGCTGAAACTAAAATCTAAATCGCCCACTTTTGGCTTGGTAAATGAATATGCTTTTGGATTGCCCTTTTGAGCATATTGATCAATCAAAGGGCCTCCGGGATAGGGGAGTCCAAGAATTTTTGCCGATTTATCAAAGGCTTCACCTACGGCATCATCAATGGTTTGGCCAATAATTTCCATTTTGAAATAATCTGAAACCTTTACAATTTGAGTATGTCCCCCGCTTATAGTCAAAGCAATGAAAGGAAAATTAGGCTTTGATTGGTTTTTTTCTTCAATAAAGTGGGCCAGAATATGGGCTTGCATATGGTTAACTTCTATCAAGGGAATGTCGAGCCCCATTGCCAACGATTTTGCAAACGACGACCCCACCAAAAGCGCGCCCATCAAACCCGGTCCACGGGTAAAGGCCACAGCACTTAGTTGCCTTTTTGAAATCCCCGCTTTTGTTAAAGCCTGGTCCACAACCGGCACAATATTTTGCTGGTGTGCTCTGGATGCCAACTCAGGAACCACGCCTCCATATTCCTCATGAATTTTTTGAGAAGCCACAACATTTGAAAGAATCCTGCCGTTTAAAATTACCGCTGCTGCGGTATCGTCACAAGAGGATTCAATCCCTAAAATATATATTGGTTCATTCATTTTATTTAGGCATAAAAATTGTTACTTTTATGGGCAAAATCAGTGCAAAGTTAAAACAATAAGCGCTATCAAAAAATTCAAAAAAATACTATTCCGGTTTTTGCTAGCAATTGTTTTACTTTTATTGCTCATAAGTATTTCACTTATGTTTCCAAAAGTACAAACACTGGTTGCTAAACAGGTTACAAAGTCGGTTAATGATTCCTATGGAACCGATATCAATATTGAAAAAATAGGTATTAATTCTAAAGGTGAAGTTGTTATTGATGGGGTTTATATCGCAGATCATCATAAGGATACTTTAATTTATGCCAATAGTGTTAGCACCACCATCTTAAGTTTTCGGAACTTGTTAAATACCCATTTAAATTTTGGTGATTTAGCATTGGATGACGCAAAACTTTACATCAAAACCTACGAGGGAGAGGAAAATGACAATCTAAGTATTTTTTCCAAAAAATTTGCTCCAAAAACTCCACTTGAAAATCCAGAACCTTTTATACTTGAAGCATCAACATTACAACTTGATAATGCCCTAATCAAAATTACTGATGAAAACCTTGAGAATCCAGAGGTTTTAATAATGGATGCTGTATCCCTTAGCACAGGCAGTTTTAAAGTATTAGATACTGATGTAATTGCAGATATCAAGCAATTGCAATTTCTTTATAACAACGAAATACAGATTGAGCAGCTTAGTGCAAATTTTAAATATACCCAAGCGTTAATTCAGCTTCAACATCTTGAGCTTAAAACAGCCGAAAGTGAAATAGATGCAGATGTTTTAATGCATTTTGATGAAAATGGGTTTTCAGACTTTACAAACAATGTTGTATTTGAAGCAGATTTCAGAAATGCCTCAATAGCTACAAAGGACTTGAACTATTTCTACAATGAATTTGGAAATGATCAAATCATCAACTTTTCCGGAAACTTGGACGGCTCTTTAAACAACTTTACACTTTCTAATTTGGAATTGCAAAACCAAGAAACCAATATCAGTGGTGATTTTGTATTTAAAGATTTATTGAAAGAAGGCAGCGTTTATGAAATTGGTGCCAGCAATCACCGCATTAATTCTAATTATTATGATTTAAGACGCTTTTTGCCAAATGTACTTGGAAATGTTCTTCCCAAAGAGCTTGAAAAGTTAAAAAACTTCAGCTTTAACGGAACTACCAAAGTCACCGGCACAAATTTCAATACTGATCTGGAGGTTAATTCTGCCTTGGGTTCTTTAAAAACTAAATTTGAAATGGGCTCGATAAACAATATTGATCAAGCTTCATACAAAGGCACTGCTGATTTGAGTAAATTTAATTTAGGAAAACTTTTAGGGGTGAGTACAGTGGGAAGAACTTCTGCTAAACTTCAATTTGACGGTAAAGGATTTAATCAGGAAACCCTTAATACAGCACTTTCAGGAAAGATTAGTAGTTTTGTTTTCAATGGATATACCTACACTAATATTGACATAAAAGGCACCCTGGAAAATCCCATATTTAATGGTGAATTAAGTATTAATGACCCAAATCTAAAGCTTGATTTTGATGGTTTAATTGATGTTACTGAAGAGCGAAACATTTATGATTTTGACCTTCAAATTGATTATGCTGATTTGTACAATACCAACTTATTTAAACGTGACAGTATCTCCATATTTACCGGAAAAATTGGTATGGATATGAGGGGCACAACAGTTGATGATGTAAAAGGAATAATAAGAATTTCAGAAAGCACTTATCAAAATCTTACAGACGATTATTATTTTGATGACATTTTGATACTTTCAACCTTTGACGAAGAAGAACGAACTATTCAGGTTATTTCACCCGATGTTGTTAGTGGTAAACTCACAGGAAATTTTTTACTCAAAGATCTGCCTAGTTTATTTCAAAACTCCATAGCCAGTATATATACAAACTATGTCCCGGAACGCACAACTGAAAATCAATACCTGAATTTCAATTTTGAAATTTACAATAAGATAGTTGAAATAATTGTTCCCGAGATAAAACTAGGCGACAATACTTTTTTAAGAGGTTCAGTTGCATCAGATGAATCTAAATTTAAACTCAATTTCCGTTCACCTGAAATCAATGCCTATGACTACCATATTGAAAGAATTTCACTCCAGGTAGACAACAACAATCCGCTATTTAATACCTATGTAGAAATTGACTCTGTTGACCTTGGTACTTATAGTTTTTCTGACTTAAGCCTTGTAAACGTGACGCTCTCAGATACTTTGTTTGTCAGGTCAGAGTTTAAAGGCGGACCTACTAAGAGTGATATTTTCAACCTTTCACTTTATCATACGATTAATAAAAACGGAAAGTCTGTGATTGGCATGAAACGTTCAGATATTGAGTTTAAAGAAAATAAATGGTTCATTAATGAACAAAATGATACACTCAACAAAATCGTATTTGATAATAAACTCAAAGATATCATCATCGATTCGCTGGTACTGAGTCACCAGGATGAAATGATTCAAATGGCTGGAAAAATAAGTGATTCCAGTTATAAAAACCTTAAATTACAATTTAGAAATGTAGATATAGGCAAAATAACTCCTGAAATTGACAGCTTGGAAATGTCAGGATATGTAAATGGAAGTTTTGATTTTATTCAACGTGAAAACAGATATTATCCAAAATCTGATGTTACTATTGATAATTTAATTATAAACGATAATCAACTAGGAGATTTAAACCTGAATATCAGTGGAAATGAGGATTTAACTCAATATGATATCAATACCACCTTAACAAATAACAATGTAAAATCTATCAATGCTGTGGGTTATTTAACAGTGGATGATTTGAACTCAACGATCAACTTAGATGTTGATTTGAACGACTTCAATTTAGCTGCCATAAGTCCATTTGGAGGTGATGTTATTACAGATATTAGGGGTTTTGTTTCCGGAAAGGCAAAAGTAACTGGCGATTACAAATCACCAGATATTAACGGTAGATTAGACCTTAACAGTTCTGGTATGAAAATCCCATACCTTAACATAGATTTTGATTTTAGAGACCAAACCCGAGTATTGCTGAGCAAAAACAAATTCACGATTCCAAGAACAGAAATAACTGACACTAAACACAACACCAAAGCTTTTGTAAGTGGTTCATTTGATCATGTCAATTTTGGAAACTGGTCAATGGATCTTGATATTAATACAGACCGATTTTTAGTGCTCGACACTAAAGCTGAGGAGGAAGCATTGTATTACGGCACCGCTTTTATAGATGGCTTTGCATCTATCTATGGTCCAGTTGATGAGCTGATTATAAAAGTTGATGCAGCAACTGCCAGTGGCACTACATTTAAAATTCCAATTAGTGATACAGAATCAATTGGTGATGACTCTTTCATATATTTCCTTTCACCAGAAGAAAAACAGGCACGCATATCCGGAGAGCAATTTGTTAGAGAAGACTTGAAAGGACTTACTCTTGAATTTGATCTTGAAATTACACGTGAGGCCGAAGTTGAAGTAGTGGTTGATATAAAAAACAATTCAACATTGAAGGGTAGAGGTGAAGGTATTTTGTTTATTGAGATTAACACTTTGGGCAGGTTTAATATGTGGGGTGACTTTCAGGTTTATAATGCTATTTATGATTTTAGATATGCTAATTTGGTTCAAAAACAATTTGTTGTGGAAAGAGGCGGAAACATCACCTGGGACGGTATTCCTGAGCGTGCAAGGATTGACATTAAGGCAATTTATGAAACCACTGCAAATCCATCGATATTGTTAGACAACCCCACTGTAAACAGGAAAATTCCTGTTGAGGTGGGCATTCAATTACAAGGTGAATTGATTTCTCCTGAAATGGATTATTCAATTGAGTTCCCTACTGCAAGTTCCATTGTAAAATCTGAATTAGATTATAAGCTTGATGACCGCCAACAAAGAGAATTGCAGGTATTGTATTTAATATCTACTGGGTCTTTTTCAGGAGATCGTTTTAGTATTGATCAAGGAACCTCAACTTTGGTAGAGCGTTTTTCAGGACTGGTAAACGATTTATTTGAAGACCAGGACGGAAAATTTAGTGTTGGTTTAGACTATACCCAAGGAACCCGTACCCGCGATTTGGAAACTTCAGACAGAGTGGGTGTTACCTTTTCATCACAAATCAGTGATAGAGTCCTTATCGACGGTCGTGTGGGTGTACCTGTTGGTGGGGTTAGTGAAAATACAGTAGCAGGTGATTTTCAAATTCAGGTGCTGCTCAATGAAGAAGGAAATTTCAAATGGAATATTTTTAATCGCGAAACACAAGTCCAGTTTATTGGTGAAAATCAGGGATTTGAACAGGGGACAGGATTGTCTTATTCACTTGAATTTGATTCTTTTAGAGAATTTTGGCGACGTGTTGTAGGTAGAAAATCTACAGAAGATGAAGAAGAACTCACACCTTCATTACGAGAGCGCAAAATGTTGGATGTATTACCACCCGAAAAAGAAGATGTTGAAAATGAACAACTTGAAAATTAATATATGGTATTAAAAACGGTTTTTAATTTTTATCAAGACTGCAATAGAAATTAATGTTATACTACATAAAAATACCGCTGTCACATTGTTTCCGTAGATGAAAAATCCCGTTGCAAAAAGAAAACAATAAACACCTAAAACTCCCATTATAAGCGCTAAAAACTTATATTTAAAGTCCTTAAACTTATTTTCTTTATCAAAAACCAAAGCTTCAAAAGCTTCAATCGTTGAAAGTTTTGATGGTTTTGTCAATAAAGTGACCAACACCCAACTAACAGTTGTAATGATAACCCCAGCAACAAGTTGCCAATGTGATTCGAGAACAATCAACGGAGTATCCATTTTATCATTGAGAAAGAAAAATACTGCAACAAGAAAAGAAACCGCCATGGCAGTTATTTCACTGTATGGATTAATGCGTCGCCAAAACCATCTGAGGATAAACAACAAACCTGTTCCGGCACCAATTTGTAATAAAAGGTTAAAAGCTTCACGAGCTTCTTCCAAAACCAAAGCTAGGAAAGCTGCACAAATAATCATCAAAAATGTGGAAAGCCTTCCTACAAGTACTTTTTTCTTTTCAGTAGCATTTTTTGAAATAAAACGCGCATAGAAATCATTGACCACATAGGAGGAACCCCAGTTTAGATGTGTTGAGATGGTACTCATAAATGCGGCAACTAACGAAGTCACTACAAGTCCCAACAATCCAGCCGGGAGCAGTCTGAGCATAGCAGGATAAGACAAGTCATTTTTAACATAATCTGGATTAAAATCTGGGAAAGCAGCTTGTAAACTTGCCAAATCTGGATACACTACCAGTGATGCCAATCCAATAATTATCCAAGGCCAAGGTCTGAGAGCATAATGTGCAAAATTAAAAAACAAGGTTGCCCAGGTGGCGTGTTTTTCATCTTTAGCGGCGAGCATTCGTTGTGCAATATAACCACCACCACCCGGTTCTGCACCGGGGTACCAAACACTCCACCATTGTACAGCCAGAGGTATAATTAACAGGGGTACAACCACTTCCCAGTTATTGAAATCGGGAAGCATAGTGAGTTTTCCATCAAGTTCAGGAGAAGCTAGCATTGCATCAAGACCACCCACCTTTTCGTGATTAACAATATAAACAGCAGCCCATACACTCCCTACCATCGCAATGATGAATTGAATAAAGTCTGTTATTAGCACTCCGCGAAGACCACCCAGCATTGAATAAAAAACAGTTACTCCACAAGCAATAAACAAGCTTTGAAATTCTGAAAAACCAAACATCACGTGACCAATTTTGATTGCCGCAAGACAAACGTTAGCCATAATGACGATATTAAAAAATACACCCAGGTATATTGCCCTGAATCCTCTTAGGAATGCAGCACTTTTCCCGCTGTAGCGTAATTCATAAAATTCAAGATCGGTGGTTATGCCACTTTTTCTCCACAATTTAGAATAGAAAAAAACGGTCACCATTCCCGTAAGTAAGAAACTCCACCAAATCCAATTTCCATACACTCCATCTTCGCGAATCACACCTGCAACAAAATTAGGAGTATCAGCAGCGAATGTTGTGGCTACCATTGAAATACCCAACAACCACCAAGGCATATTCCTGCCTGAAAGAAAAAATGACTCTGTGTTTTTTCCACTTTGTTTTGCAACAACAATTCCTACAAGGAGAGAAATTAGAAAGAATCCAATAAGTATTGCATAATCCAGTGTTGACAGAACCATAAGTAGTAAGTTTAAGTCTTATTTTACAGCAATTGCAGAAATTTCAACATTTACAAATTTAGGAAGGTTTGCCACTTCAACAGTCTCGCGGGCAGGAGCTGTTTCATTGTTAAAATAGTGTGCATACACTTCGTTTATTTTAGTAAAATTATTCATATTACTAATAAAAATAGATGTTTTTATTACGTTTTCAAAAGTCATTCCTGCTTCTTCTAGCACGGCTTTAAGATTTTGCATAACAAGATGAGTTTCCTCCTGAATATCACTAATTTTGAGTTCACCGGTATTTGGGTCGATAGCAATTTGACCTGAAGTAAATAACATGTTTCCTGTCTGAACTGCCTGATTGTAAGGGCCAATAGGAGCAGGGGCTTTTGATGTTTGAATTATTTTTTTCATAATCGTTAAGTTTTGAGAGTTGTACTACAATTTCATAGGATTTTTTTACAACTGTCTGTCGGGTTCTCTACGTTTATCATATTTGATATCGCTTAAAACCGAAGATTTTATTCCGATAAAGAAATACCAGGAACTTCTGGCACTAAACGGGACCCAGTTAAAGCTCATTTGCCAGCTTTCAAGATCTCGCTGAAAGCGAAATTGTGTAAAAGTAAATCCTTTGTCTTTAAAGTCATACCCTGATGAGGCACCTACAGACCAACGTGGTGATAAATCAACGTTACCACTAAACATAAGCGAGTGTGACGAAATTTCATTTTGCCTGCGTGTATTATCATAAGAAATAGTATAAGCCAGTCTAATGTCCCAGGGAATTGCGTAGTTATATCTACCAATATTTACATCCCTTTCTTCAGCATCTTCTCGATTACCAATGTATGTGGGGTTTGAAATATCATTGGAGTCTCCAAATAAATCATCTGGTCGGCCTCCGCTTCTAAAGGTTTCACTATTCTTTGCGTCCTCTTCTTTTTTTTCAAAATCTTTGCTTGAAAAAGAATAATTCATACTTACATTGGCCGAAGTTAGCCTGAAAAGACTTCCACCGTTGTCAATGTTGAAGGTATTAATTTTGTTATCATTATTGTCCAGAGCATATGGATCAAGAATCCCACTGAAATTGATATCAAGTTTCTCAACCACAGGAATGCTTCCCGAAAAACGTAAAGGTTCCCATTTTAGACTATCTGCTGAAATAGAATAGGCTGTATTAAAGTTTAAATTATTAAGAAGTGAGATTCTTTTTGGTTCTGTTGAAGTAGAGTCTTTGCTTTTTACTTTGGCTTCAAGGGTATTACTCAAACCAATTCCAATACTACTGGAGTAATTTTGGTTGGGAGCTCCATACATTGAATTTTCAAATCGCGAGTAAATCAAAACTTCCTCCTCAGTCATTCCTCCGGCAATGGTGGGGTTGTACCTCAATTCTTCATAATACTGATTAAAGCCCGGGTTGATACTATAACCCACAGAAGGTCTCATCACATGTCGTAGAGCCTGTATTTTTTTGTTTTCACCAAGATTAAACATGCCGTAAATGGTAGTACCAAGGCTTGTGTTAAAATTATATGTTCTATAACTGTCAAAGCTATTAATTGTGTCGTTTACAATTTCATTCAGTTCGGGGTCAAAAGATTTTCTTGTAGTTTTCATCACCCAGGTTTCCTGGTAACTGGTTCCTGCACTGGCACTTAAATATTTGAATATTTTAAAGTTTGTGCTTAAGGGTATGGAATGACGGGCTCCCAGAAGAGCATTGTCAAACATCTCTTTTTTGAAAAACAATGAGTCAGTGGTGTTCATTCTATTTTCGGCCGTTACGTCATATTGAAAATTGAGGTTTTGTATAATTCCTTTTTTTATACCGGTTTTAGGTGCAAATGGAAAAACACGAGACATACTTGCAGTGATATTAGGTAATGTTAAATTGATTTCTTGCGTATTAGTGTTTTGAGAGTGCGTAGCTGCTATATTCAAATTAACTTGTGGTTCTCCTTCAAAAGTTTTAGAATAAGACACTGATGAGCTTAAAGTGTTATTTAAGAAGTTAGCTGTATTTACTTGATTTATAGACTGTTGATAATACCTACTGCTTCCTAAATTTACAGATGCAGAAAAGCGTGAACTGGGATTTGCTTTAGCGTCTTGACTATGTGTCCATCGGATGTTATAAACAGAAGCTTCAGAGAAATCAGGGAAACCACGTTCACTGTTAAGTAACTTTTCATACCTGAAATTGACGTTTCCGCGAAAGCGGTATCTCAAAGCATAATTAGATTCGATACGCATCCCGTAGCTGCCATTTGTGTAATAATCACCCAATGTGAGTAAGTCTATATAATCATTGACAGCAAAATAATAGCCCCCGTTTTGAAAGAAAAACCCACGGTTATTGTTTTCGCCAATGGTGGGGATGATAAATCCCGAAGCGCGGTCTTCCTCAAGAGGAAAAAATCCAAAAGGTAGCCCCAACGGTGTGGGTACATCTGCAATATACATATTGGTAAGTCCGGTAACAATTTTCTTTTTTGGAACAAATTTTACTTTACGTGCATAGAAGTAATACTCCGGGTTGTCGATGTCTTTTGCTGTTGTAAATTTTACATTATTTAAGAAAACAACTGAATCGTTTTCTCGTTTGGAAACTTCTGCTTTAACTTTAAACTCTCCTTGCTCTGTTCTTGAATTGTAAATCAGAGCTTTTTGTGTATCATAATTAAAGCGAATTGAATCGGGTTCAACTTGATTGGTTCCTTGAATAAATACCGGTAGCTGGGTATATGCACCTGTAGAGTCAACGATTCCTTTAGCATAGACTTCTTTTTTGTTGTAATCAAAAATAATAATCCCGGCATCAATTTGCATATCTTCATATTTGATATATGCTTTATTGTACATATAGATTTTACTTTCCTTTCGGTTCATAAAAACGTAGTCTTCACCAAAATAATCAACAATATCTGTAAGCAGTTCATTTTCTTTTTGAATGCTGTCTTTTTGAATGGTATCATTTACGATTTCACTGGGAATTTGGGGTAAATCACCGGGTAAAATTTCTACCTTGTTTTCTACTGCAGGAATTGAGTCGGAAGGAGTGTTACCAATTTCTTGTGCTTGAGTAAAAGTTCCACTCAATATCACACAAAAAAGCAATAAAACTAGATGAAGTTTATTTGTTTGCAATGGTAATAATCCTATTTTTGTAAAGCTATGGCTTAATTATTGAAGTGTCAAAATTAAACATATTTTTTGGGTATCTTTTTACCACAACCCAAAATTTAAAATATAAACAAGTTTAAACACGTTTGTTTCTTTATGAGAACGAAATCGTTAGTTTTTTTAGTATTCTGTTTTTCAATAGCTTCACTTTTGTTTCCTCCAAAGCTGTTAGCTCAAAATAAACCTTTTACAGTAGTACTGGATGCCGGCCATGGAGGTAAAGACCCCGGAAACAGGGGCAATGGTTATTATGAAAAAGAAATTGCATTAAATATTGTTTTAAAAGTTGGAAAAGAACTTGAAAAGAATAATAATATTAAAGTAATCTACACCAGGAAAACGGATGTCTTTTTAGAACTTCATGAGCGAGCAGCAATTGCAAACAAGGCAGATGCCGATTTATTTGTGTCTGTACATTGCAATGCACACAGCTCAAACGCCCACGGAACAGAAACTTTTATTTTAGGTTTGAATAAAAATGCTCAAAACCTTGAAATTGCCAAAAAAGAAAACCAGGTGATTTATTTGGAAGACAATTATGAGGAAACATATGGTGGGTTTGATCCCAATGCACCGGAATCATTAATCGGGTTGATTATTATGCAGGAAGAATATCTTGAGCAGAGCATTGCTATTGCAAGCCTGGTGCAGGATAATTTTACTAAACAACTAAAGAGAAATAACCGAAGTGTTAAACAAGGACCCTTTTGGGTGTTGCACAACACCTATATGCCCAGTGTTTTGATAGAGACAGGCTTTTTAACCAATAAAAATGAAGGAGCATACCTAAATTCGAAAAAAGGACAACAGGAGATGGCCACTGCCATTTCAAAAGCTGTACTAGACTATTATAATTCAATCAAATATTTGTATGTTGTAAATGAAACTGAAGCTGCAGTCGACACAAAAAGTGAATCACCTCCTGAGGTTGATATTTATGAAGATGTCCTGTTCAAAGTTCAAATCGCAGCGAGTTCCAAAAAAATCGATATTAAGCCTTATAATTTTAAAGGTCTTACAATGATGAGCCGTGAGAAAGAAAGTGGATTGTTTAAATATTACTACGGCTCAACATCAGATTACAACCTAATCAAAGCCCTTCTGAAAGAGGCAAAACAAAAAGGCTATGAGTCAGCTTTTATTGTTGCATTTAAAAACGGCAAAAAAACAAAACTTTCAGAAATTATAAATTAATGTTTATTTACCATTTGTGTTTAATATTATTTCTAAATTTGTTAATTAAATAAAAATCCTGCGTGAAACTATCTAAAGAACTTAAAACCGGATTACTTGCTGTTTTTGCAATATCAACTTTTATATTAGGCTTCAATTATTTAAATGGAACAAACCTTTTTCAAAGTGAACGTGTTTTTTATGCAGTTTATGACAATGTAGAAGGTCTCAGCCAGTCTTCAGGTGTTATGATTAATGGGCTAAGAGTTGGTAGAGTGCAAGAAATTAAAATCGACAAAGAAACCGGAAATTTAATCGTTGAATTTAATGTAGATAGCGATTTTGAATTTTCTAAAAACAGTGTTGCACGTATTTATGGTGGTGGAATTATTGGAGGCAAATCACTCGCGATAGTACCTGACTTTCAATCTACTAATATTGCTCAAACCGGCGACACATTAAAAAGTGAAACTGAAGAAGGCATCATGGAACTTGTAAATGACAGGTTATCCCCATTACAAATGAAAATTGAAAGTGCTGTTGAAGGGGTTGATAGCCTGATGTTTTCTTTAAATGATGTATTGGATGTTAAATCAAGGGAAAACCTTAGAAAGTCAATTGATGATTTAAATAAAATCACATCTTCATTTGCTGTTTCTGCAGAGTCTCTTCAAAGTATCATTGCAGGTAACGAAGATAAATTAAACAGAACATTTGATAACCTTGACATCACTACACAAAACTTTGCGGCTTTATCTGATTCATTAGCGCAACTGAATTTAAACCAATTAGTAGGTGAGCTGGAAACAACTATATCAAACTTCAAAAAGCTATCTGAAGATATTTCTAGCGGAGAAGGCACCATTGGCAAACTTCTTAATGATGATACCGTTTATAAAAATATAGAATATGCCACCCGCCAACTGGAAGAGCTTTTGCAGGATATTAAACTCAATCCAAAACGATATATCCATATTTCAGTTTTTGGCAAGAAAGCCGGTGAATATGAAGAACCTGAAAGCAGGGATCAGTAATACACATAAAAAAGAAAGCTAAATGAATTATATTCCAAATATTCTTTTTTTAACAGCCCTTTTTATAGCTATTGGGTTTTTTATTCAAAATGTAGGCAAATTAAGAAGAAACATAGCCCTAGGAAAAGATGTTGATGTTTCAGGAAATAAAAAAGAACGCTTTAACAATATGATGATGATTGCCTTTGGGCAATCAAAAATGATAAAACGCCCCATTGCCGGTTTTTTACACGTCATTGTTTATCTTGGTTTTATTATAATTAATATTGAAGTTCTCGAAATTATCATTGATGGTTTATTCGGCACACATAGATCCTTTTCAATTTTTGGAGGATTCTATGATTTCTTAATTGCTTCCTTTGAAATCCTAGCTATTTTAGTAATTATAAGTGTAATCCTTTTTTGGACTCGTCGAAATGTTCAAAAAATTAGGCGATTTCTAAACCCTGAAATGAAAGGTTGGCCAAAAAATGATGCTAACATAATTCTTTATATAGAGTTGGTATTGATGGTTTTGTTTTTAACCATGAACGCAGCTGATTATCATTTACAACAAGCAGAAGTAGCATCCTATACACAAGCAGGTTCATTTCCTGTCAGCCAATTTATTGCACCATTTTTTGACGGAATGGAATCAAGTTCAGTGATCCTTATTGAACGCATCGCCTGGTGGTTACACATCCTGGGAATACTATTTTTCTTAAATTACCTCTACTATTCAAAACACCTCCATATTTTATTGGCATTCCCCAATACTTATTTTGGAAAAGTAACTCCAAAAGGAAAGTTTCCCAACAATAAAACGGTAACGAGTGAAGTCAAACTAATGATGGATCCAAATGCTGATCCTTTTGCAGCACCTGCACCTTCAGAAGAAAACCAGGTGCCGGAAAAATTTGGAGCCAGTGATGTGACAGATTTAAACTGGGTTCAGTTACTCAATGCATATACTTGCACCGAATGTGGTAGATGCACCAGTGAATGTCCAGCCAGCCAGACAGGAAAAAAGCTTTCGCCACGAAAAATTATGATGGATACACGCGATCGACTTGAAGATATAGGAAAAAATATAGATAAAAACGGAAGCTTTGTAGATGACGGAAAACAACTTTTAGACGATTATATTACACGTGAAGAGCTGTGGGCTTGCACCACATGCAACGCCTGTGTTGAAGCTTGCCCGGTGAGTATTGATCCTTTATCCATCATTATGGATATGCGTCAATATTTAGTAATGGAACAATCTGCAGCACCCAATGAATTAAACATCTCAATGACAAATATTGAAAACAACGGTGCTCCCTGGCCTTATAACCAAATGGACAGATTGAACTGGAAAAACGAATAAAAGTTGTTATGAAGAAAAATGAAGTTGAAAAAAAATTAAAAGCTGCGACCAAAGGAGGTTCCAATATAAGTCCGCTTTTACCTGACGATATTAAAAACTACCTGATAGATATTGATGGGACTATCTGTGATGATATTCCTAATGAAGAACCCGAAAGAATGCTCACGGCAGCGGTATACCCTGACGCATTAAAAACACTTAATAAATGGTATGATGAAGGACATTTTATATGTTTTTTCACTTCCAGAACAGAAGAACACAGAGCCTATACTGAAACATGGCTCAAGAAACATGGGTTCAAATACCACAGTTTATTAATGGGAAAACCAAGAGGAGGAAATTACCATTGGATTGATAATCATTTAGTAAAAGCAACCCGTTACAAAGGAAAATTTACAGATTTAGTTGATAAAGAAGTGACGATTCAGGTTTTTAAAGATTAAAAAAGTCACAAAAAATTATATGTATGAGTGAAGCAATAAAAGTGCCCACAATGGCAGAGTATATGGCACAAGGCAAGCAGCCCGAGGTCTTGTTTTGGGTGGGTTGTGCCGGAAGTTTTGATGACAGAGCAAAAAAAATCACCAAAGCCTTTGTGCGTATTCTTAATAAAACTAATGTTGATTTTGCAGTATTAGGTACCGAAGAAAGTTGTACCGGAGATCCCGCAAAACGGGCGGGCAACGAATTTCTTTTTCAAATGCAGGCCATGACAAATATTGAAGTGCTCAATGGCTATGAAGTAAAAAAAATTGTCACCGCTTGTCCTCATTGTTTTAATACTCTTAAAAATGAATACCCTGAACTGGGTGGTAATTATGATGTGATGCACCACACACAGTTTTTAAAAAGTCTTATGGAAGAAGGCCGCCTGAAAGTAGAAGGTGGAAAATTTAAAGGCAAGCGCATTACTTTTCACGACCCATGTTATTTAGGTAGAGCCAATGGTGAATATGAAGCCCCCCGTGAGTTACTGGAAAAGCTGGAAGTTGAACTCGTTGAAATGAAACGCTGCAAAACCAGAGGACTTTGTTGTGGTGCAGGTGGTGCACAAATGTTTAAAGAACCTGAAAAAGGAGATAAAGACATCAATATAGAACGCACTGAAGAAGCCCTTGAAACACAACCGGGAATTATTGCTGCAGGGTGCCCATTTTGTAACACCATGTTGACTGATGGTGTGAAGGGCAAAAACAAAGAGAATGATGTTGAAGTTATGGATGTTGCAGAAATGATTGCAAATGCAGAAGACTTATAAAACACAATAAAATTAGTACATGTTAGTAGATTTTAACTCACTACCGGAAGATTCAAGAATCTGGATATATCAATCAAACAGAAAATTCAGTGATGATGAAATCTTTGAATTTGAAAAGCGTTTGTCTGAATTTCTCACACAGTGGACGGCACATGGTGACTCACTTGAAGCCGGTTTTGAAATAAAATACAACCGTTTTATCATCATTGGTTTAAACCAGGAAAATGCATCGGCATCTGGATGTTCCATAGATGCTTCAGTTCATTTTATTCAACAGCTTGAAAAGCAATTTCAGGTGGATTTGCTTGATAAAATGAATGTCACATTTTACACCGGTGAATATATTACACACAAGACGTTGCAGGATTTTAAGAAAATGGCAAAATCAAAAGCAATCTCAAAAAAAACAGTCGTATTTAATAACCTCGTAAACACCAAAGCCGAATATCTCGAAAACTGGGAAGTGCCGGCTGAAGAAAGTTGGCACGCGCGACTATTTTAATACAATTTCAACTGTTTTATTCAAAAAATAAGAAATCCTTAAGAAGCAAGATCAGCTTAATTTTAGTATTTTTGTTTGCATCTTTTTAGAGAATTGCTAAACTTCACTATCCCATAATTTTTATATGAACCGCTACCTCATCCTTTTATTAATCGCACTCTCAAACACCCTTGTTTACAGTCAGCAGTTAAACCCTTTAAAGGTAATAGGCGATGTGGAAAATCAGCAAAAATGGGTAGATAGTGTCTATAACTCACTTTCGTTAGAAGAAAAAGTAGGACAGTTGTTTATGGTTGACTTGTTTTCGTCTGAATCAAAGGCTAAAATAGAATCAATAAAAAAGTTGGTTACAGATTATCATATAGGAGGCATCATTTTTTCAAAAGGAGGACCTGGAAGACAAGCAAGAATTACCAATGATTTTCAAAGTGCCGCCAAAGTACCCCTTTTGATTGCAATGGATGCAGAATGGGGCTTAGCAATGCGTCTGGATTCAACTTTTGCTTTTCCTTGGAATATGACACTTGGTGCCATTGAAGATCCTCAATTGATTTTCAAAGCAGGAAAACGCATAGGAGAGCACAACAAACGGTTGGGTGTTCACATTAATTTTGCTCCTGTTGTAGATATCAATACCAATCCAAACAACCCAATAATTGGTAACCGATCATTTGGAGAAGATAGAGATAATGTGACTATAAAATCAATAGCATTTATGCAGGGAATGCAAAGTGCCGGTGTATTGGCCAATGCCAAACATTTTCCCGGTCACGGTGATACAGACAGCGATTCACATAAAACCTTACCTTCTATTTCCTTTTCCAAACAACGGATAGATAGCATAGAACTGTATCCATACAAAGAACTTTTTAAAAGAGGACTTGCAAGTGTAATGGTAGCTCACTTGAATGTTCCTAGTCTGGAACCTCGTCAAAATTATCCTTCTGTATTATCAAGACCAATTGTAACTGATTTACTGAAACGGGATCTTGGTTTTCAAGGTTTGATTTTTACAGATGCATTAAATATGAAAGGTGTAAGTAATTTTACAAGCCCCGGAGAGGTTGATTTAGCTGCATTCAAAGCAGGGAATGACGTTTTGCTTATTTCTGAAAATGTTCCTAGAGCTGTTAGTATAATTGTGGAGAATTACCAAAAAGGAACTATTACAGAAGAACGATTAGAACATTCAGTAAAAAAGATTCTAATGGCAAAATACAAGGTGGGATTATACAATTTCAAACCTGTTGAAACCACCTTTCTTGTTGATGAACTCAATACTGCTCAAGACCACCAGCTTTATGAAGAATTGATTGAAAATGCTGTAACTATTGTTAAAAATAGTAGAAACATACTTCCGGTTAAGGATATTGAAAATAAAAAGTTTGCGTATGTGAATTTTGGAGATGCAGATGGAGAACCTTATTTAAAACAACTTAGAAAATATACCAAAGTAGATTGGGTTAAAGCAGCAACATTGGATGAGTTGATTCATAGATTAGAAGATTACGAAACTGTTTTTATAGGTTTTCACAAATCAAATGAGACACCTTGGAAAAGTTATAAAATGTCACAAAAAGAATTGGTTTGGATCTACGAGATTGCCCGCACAAACAAAGTAATTCTCAACATCTTTACACGTCCTTATGCTTTATTGGATTTAAAGACGACTGCAAATTTTGAAGGCATAGTGGTGTCTTATCAAAATAGTCAGGTTGCTCAGGAAGTAAGTGCTCAAATTGTCTTTGGTGCCAGAGCGGCAAAGGGAAAGTTACCGGTAACTTCAGGAGAAGCATTTCCGGTAAATACACAAATCAAGACAAATATATTAGGTAGACTGAGTTATGGTACTCCTGAAAGTGTTGGAATGAATTCAGAGCGTCTTAAAAAAGTTGACGAACTTGCCCAAAGGGTAGTTTCGGAAAAAATGGCACCAGGTGCTCAGGTTATAGTGGCCAGACACGGCAAAGTGATTTTTGAAAAAAACTACGGATATCATACCTATGACAAGAAAACAAAGGTTGAAAGCAATCATTTGTATGATGTAGCTTCACTCACAAAGATTCTGGCATCGGTTCCAATTCTTATTAAATTAGCAGATCAGGATGTTTTTAGTCTTGAAACCACTTTAGGAGATTTGCTACCTGAATATAAATTTTCAAATAAATCATACATCCCCTTAAAAGAACTATTGTCACATTATGCAGGACTAAAATCTTGGATTCCTTTTTACAAAAACACTTTGGATTCAATCACAAAAAAACCTTCTAATAAATACTACAGGTCAAGACCGGAGCCCGGTTTTTCTGCAATAGTTACAGAACGACTCTATGCCCGTGATGATATGGAAGATAGTATACAGAAAATAATTTTAGAAAGTGAGGTTTCCAGTCCGGTTAAATATTTATACAGCGATTTGCCCTATTACATTCTTAAAAAGTTTATTGAAAACCACTATCAAAAACCACTGGAATTGATAGTTCAGGAAGAATTTTACAATTCTTTAGGTGCAAATTATACTGGCTATTTACCTCTAAAAAAGTTTACACCAGATCAAATTACGCCCACAGAAATTGATTATGATTTCAGGATGCAGAAAGTTCATGGTTTTGTTCACGACCAAGGTGCTGCGATGATGGGAGGAGTGAATGGTCACGCCGGAATTTTTTCAAATGCAAATGATATTGCCAAAATCATGCAAATGTATATTCAACGGGGATTTTATGGTGGGAAAAGATATTTTTCACCTGAATCACTTGAATTATTCAACACCTGTTATTTTTGCGAAGAAGATGTGAGAAGAGGAGTTGGTTTTGACAAACCTCAACTAGGTGAAGTGGGGCCAACTTGTGGTTGTGTTTCCATGACCAGTTTTGGTCATTCTGGATTTACAGGGACCTATACCTGGGCTGACCCCGAAACTGAAATTGTTTATGTATTTTTATCAAACAGAACCTATCCTGATGTAAACAATCGCAGTTTGATAAGAAGTAATATCAGAACAGATACACAACAAGCCATTAATGATGCGATTGATTATTAGTTGTATTCATAATTATAAAAATCGGTAAAAATGAAAATAGCCATCGTATGTTATCCCACTTTTGGTGGAAGTGGAGTAGTAGCTACAGAATTAGGAACTGAATTGGCAAGACGAGGTCATGAAATTCATTTTATCACTTATAAGCAACCTGTCAGACTCGAGTTATTGGCAAATCATATTCACTTTCACGAAGTTCATGTTCCGGAATATCCACTGTTTAAATACCAACCATACGAACTTGCATTGTCAAGCAAACTGGTTGATGTTGTGAAATTGCACAAAATAGAGGTCTTGCATGTGCATTATGCCATACCACATGCCTATGCAGGTTATATGGCAAAAAAAATGCTGGAAGAAGAAGGGTTTACACTTCCTATGGTAACCACGCTCCACGGAACTGATATCACTCTTGTAGGTAACCACCCGTTTTACAAACCTGCAGTGACATTTAGCATTAATAAAAGTGATGTAGTAACATCAGTTTCACAAAGCCTGAAAGAGGATACACTGAGACTTTTTGACATTAGAACACCCATCGAAGTAGTTCCTAATTTTATCAATTTAGAAAAACATCTTCAATCTGAATACAGTGAGTGCCAGCGTGAAATTATGGCTGATGAGGATGAGTTTATAGTTACTCACGTAAGTAATTTTAGAAAAGTAAAACGAATAGACGATGTAGTAAAAGTATTTTATGAAATACAAAAAAAATTACCAGCAAAGCTCATAATGGTAGGAGAAGGACCCGAAAAAGAAGTTGCAGAAGACACATGTCATGAATTAGGGATAGAGGAAAAAGTTATCTTTTTAGGAAATAGTGATGAAGTTTATAAAATTCTATGTTTTACAGATTTATTTCTATTGCCATCAGAAAAAGAAAGCTTTGGATTGGCTGCACTTGAAGCCATGGCTTGTGGTGTTCCGGTCATTTCAACAAACACGGGAGGATTGCCGGAGGTCAATCAACAGGGGGTTAGTGGCTATTTGAGTAAAGTGGGCGATGTTGACGATATGACTCAAAACGCATTAAAAATTCTATCAGATAAAACAACTTTAGAAAACTTTAAGAAACAAGCCAGAAAAACAGCTTCTCAATTTGATATTCATAAAATTGTACCAGTTTATGAAAAGTTGTATATTCAGTCAATTAACAATTTAAATTCTAAATAATAATGAAATACGCAGCAGTAGTAATATTAGCAATTTTCTTGTCAAATTGTGACGGAACCAAAAAAACACAAGAAAACAATCCTGAGGCCTTTTTTGAAATAATTCATCAAAGTGAGAATGGCGGGAAAGATTCAGAGTCCTATGATATTATAAAATCAAAACAAGCGCTCTATGAGCAAATCAAAATGTCAGGATTGGATTCTCAGGTCACTCAAAAACTTAATAATATTGATTTTAGTGAAAAGACTGTTTTAATGCTACATGCGGGCTCATATAATTCCGGTGGTTATTCAATAAAAGTTAGTAATGTAGAAGTAAATGGTGACACCTCTTATGTGACTGTTCAAAAATCAGAACCAAAACCCGGCGAACCTGTAACTATGGCACTAACCAATCCATTTTGTGTAGTGGTCATAAATGCCAACGAAACCATCATATTTAAATAAAAATAAATTCAAAATAAAAGCAAAGTACCCCGCAGAATACTACGGGGTACTTTGCTTTTATAAAATTGATGATTAGAATTGATATCTTACACCCAATCCTACATCAAAGCCTAGGTCGTCCCTGTAATTTCCAAAACCAGCTTCGGGTCTGAAATCAAGAGAAACTAATAAAGGAATATCAAAATTGTATTCAATACCTATATCACCCGCTACAAAGGCAAAGCCATCACTTCTTCTATCCGGAAACTCATCTCTATCCCAACTATAACTTCCTGCTCCACCACCAACACCGGCATACCAGTTAAAGCCTCCGTCAATATTCCAAACCCACTGGTACAAACCTGTAAGTTTAAAAGCATCTACAAAGCGACTGCTTCGCCAACCTAGACCAAATTCTAGTCTGTTGTTATCACCAATGGCTCTTTGGTAATTAACTTCTGTACCAAATCCGTCGTTGTCACCAATTCTGATACCTATCGCGTTTTCCGAGATTGATTGAGCCTGAACACTTATTAAAAATCCTGCAAAAAATAATACTGTAGCAAAAATTGTTTTCATAATTTGATAAAATTTGTTATTAATTCATTTCAAATTTAACTTAGTGAGCGATAAAATAGTTAGTCTTTCTAGCTAATATTTAGTTAATATATATTAAAATGTGTTAATACAAAATCTCATTTAATTGTACCTTTAGCCTATGGATATTAGTTATAATATGAGATTAAAACAGTTGTCAGATCAACTGGATGGTGAGATACTTTTTGATGAGCTTACTAAACAATTATATGCAACCGATGCTTCAGTTTATCGGATACTTCCAAGTGCAGTCGCTTTTCCCAAAAACACCTTAGATATTCAAAAAATCATCCAATTTGCAACAAAACATAAAATTGGAATTACTCCACGAGCAGCCGGAACATCCTTAGCAGGTCAATGTGTAAATTACGGGATCATAGTTGATGTTTCAAAACATCTCAATTCGATTTTCGAAATTGATGAGAAAAATAAAACAGTCACTGTGGCTCCGGGGGTTATTCGCGATGATTTAAATATGGTTTTAAAACCTTATAACTTATTTTTTGGACCTAACACTTCCACCTCAAACAGGTGCATGATAGGAGGGATGGTTGGCAACAATTCAAGTGGGACCACTTCAATAAAATATGGGGTAACTCGGGATAAAGTGTTAGAGATGGAAGTAGTGTTTTCCACTGGGGAAATTGCTGTTTTTGGAAATGAAATCCCTGAAGAATTTTTCTCGACAGCAAAAAAAGAAACAGCTAAAGGTAAAATATATAACAGCTTGTATGCTTTACTAAATGATGAAGTTATACAAAGTAACATACTAAAAGAATTTCCAAAACCCGAAATTCATCGGCGTAATACCGGATATGCGATTGACGAATTGATAAAAGGTGAGGTGTTTAAAGAAAATGGAAATTCATTTAACCTCTGTAATTTATTGTGCGGAAGTGAAGGAACACTGGCATTTACTACCAAAATAAAATTGAAATTAGACAACTTGCCACCAAAAGAAACTATAGTAGTTGCTGCACATTTTGATTCAATCCAAAATTGTTTGCAAGCGGTTCAACCAATGATGGAACACGATTTATACACTTGTGAAATGATGGATAAAGTCATTTTAGATTGCACAAAAAACAACCTAAAATACAGCCCCTATCGTTTTTTTATTGAAGGTGACCCCCAGGCTATTTTATTGATGGAAATGCGCTCTCATTCAAAAGAGGATTTACTAAATAAAAGAAACATTCTATGTAGTGAATTAGAAAAAATAGGATTAGCATATGCAATGCCGGTTTTGCAAAATGATGAAATTGACAAAGCGCTCGAACTCCGCAAAGCAGGTTTAGGTTTGTTGGGAAATCTCATTGGAGATAAAAAAGCAGTGGCTTGTATTGAAGATACTGCCGTCGCTCTTAAAGATTTATCAAGTTATATCACTGAGTTTACAGCATTAATGAAGGGGTTCAATCAAAAAGCGGTGTATTACGCTCATGCCGGAGCAGGTGAACTTCATTTAAGACCGATACTCAATTTAAAAAAAGCAGAAGATGTTATTCTTTTTGAGGAAATAACCACTGCTGTCGCTCATTTGGTTAAAAAATACAAGGGGTCTATGAGTGGCGAACACGGTGATGGCATCGTTCGCTCATCATTTATAGAACTGATGATAGGCACTGAAAATTTTGAAGTTTTAAAAAAAGTTAAACACCTTTTTGACCCGGTAGGAATCATGAACCCCGGCAAAATAATTGACTCCTATTCAATAAATGAAAATCTACGATATGTACCTGAACGTATTGAACCCGAAATCAAAACACTTTTGGATTTTTCAGATTCTATGGGAATCTTACGAGCTGTGGAAAAATGCAATGGTAGTGGGGATTGCAGAAAGTCTGAAATGTCGGGAGGAGTGATGTGCCCCAGTTTCAGGGCTACCCAAAACGAAAGAGACACCACCCGCGGCCGTGCCAATGTTTTAAGGGAAGTATTGACAAATAGCAATCAAGTAAATAAATTCAATCATAAAGAAATTCAACATGCACTGGAACTTTGTGTGAGTTGCAAAGGTTGTAAAAGTGAATGTCCATCAAGTGTAGATATGGCTGCTTATAAAGCAGAGTTTGACTATCAATTTCAAAAAGAAAACCGCCCGAGTTTAAGGACTAAATTATTTGCTCATTTTGATCATTATCAAAACAAAGTCGGTAACTTAAAACCATTGGCAAACTTTATCTTTAGCAATTCGATAACCTCGTTTGTCATAAAGAAAAGTCTGGGAATTGCCACCAAGAGAAATCTTCCCTTAATTTCGAGTGTAAGCTTATATAAAGAATATCAAGCACTAAAAAAACAATTTACGAATAACACAAAATTATTATATTTCTTTGCTGACGAGTTCACCTCTATAAATGATGCCTCACTGGGCGTTGATGCTCTTCAATTGCTATTTCGATTGGGGTATGATGTGAATTGGATTCAACATAAACCAAGTGGCCGCGCTTTGATTTCTAAAGGTTTTTTGGAAGAAGCCAAGTCTTATGCTGATGAAAATGTAGCTATTTTTAAAAATACTGTTTCTAAAGACCACCCATTAGTGGGCATTGAGCCTTCAGCCATACTCACATTTAGGGATGAATATCTGCGATTGGCCAGCGATAAAAATTCAGCCCAGTCACTTGCTAAAAACACCTATACCATCGATGAATTTCTGGCTTCCGAAATTAAAAGAGGAGCAATAACCAAAGATTTATTTTCTTCAGAACCAAAAACAATAAAACTGCATTTGCATTGTCATCAAAAGGCATTATCCTTGGTAAAACATACTTTTGAGTTGTTAAACCTCCCTGTAAATTTTCAGGTAACTGTAATTCCTTCAGGCTGCTGTGGAATGGCCGGTTCATTTGGTTATGAAAAAGAACATTATGAGATAAGTATGAAAATGGGAGAATTGACGTTATTTCCGGCGATTAGAAAAACTAAAAACGATGTTATCATTGCTGCTACAGGAACCAGTTGCCGCCATCAGATACAAGATGGAACCGGCAGGGTAGCACTTCATCCGGTAAGCATATTGAATCACGCCCTGCTTTGAAATTACAAGTTTTGATGCATTCTCATAGCTGAAAGTAAGTTGGGAATACTAACAGGGTTTTCAATATCGTCAAATAAATAGTCTTTAGGCGGACTTTTATACCCTTTTGGATTGTAAGTGTAAAGTTCCCATTTTTCATTATGGTATTCCAGGGCAGTTAGATTCTCGACCCAATCACCACTGTTTAAATATATACAAGAACCTTTTTGATTTGTTTTTGTTTCTATTTGTGGCTGATGAATGTGACCACAAATCACATAATCAAATTCGTTTTCAATGGCTAAGTCGGAGGCTGTTTTTTCAAAATTACTTATAAACTTAACAGCTTGTTTAACCCCCGCTTTTATTTTCTTGGAAAGAGAGTATTTTTCTTTACCCATTTTGAGTAAAAACCAATTCACCAATTGATTGATGAGAATCAATATATCATAACCCCATCCACCAAGTTTGGCAATCCATTTGGCGTGCTGAATAGAGGCGTCAAATACATCACCATGAAAAAACCAGGCTTTTTTACCATCTATATTCAATACCAGTTTATCAAGCACTTGAATGTTGCCCATTTTGGTTTCACTGAATTTTCTTAGCTTTTCATCGTGATTTCCGGTGATATAATATACTTTGGTGCCTTTGGTAGCTAGGGAAATAATTTTCTTAATGATCAGAAGATGTGCTTTTGGAAAATAACTCTTTCTAAATTGCCATATATCTACAATATCCCCATTTAGTATCAACTTTTTTGGGCGGATACTATTTAAATAATGCAATAATTCTTTGGCCTGACAACCATAAGTGCCCAAATGCACATCAGAAATAACAACAATATCAAGTTTTCTTTTCAAGGTAATTTGGTTTATACAAATTTCATATAAAGACTTTGTATTACCTAGTATTCCTCTTTATGAGATACTTAAAATAATGTTATGTTTAGATTAATACACAGTAACCTACTTTAGATTATGATTAATTAAAGTAATATTTTTAAATCTCTATTTTAAAAATTACATTTGTTAACCATCAAACTATTCTATGGCCGGCAATTCTTTTGGAACACTTTTTAAATTAACCACTTATGGTGAGTCTCACGGAGAAGCCATAGGTGGGATCATAGAAGGTTGTCCCGCCGGATTGACACTGGATATTGAAGCCATTCAAAAAGAAATGCAGCGCCGTAAACCCGGCCAGTCAAAAATTGTAACCCAACGCAAAGAAGAAGATGAAGTACTGTTCCTTAGCGGAATTTTTGAAGGAACTACGACAGGAACACCCATCGGATTTCAGATAAAAAATACCAATCAAAAATCGAAAGATTACTCTCACAACAAATCAGTTTATCGACCTTCCCATGCCGATTTTACTTATGATAAGAAATTTGGAATGAGAGATTATAGGGGTGGAGGCCGGTCTTCAGCTCGTGAAACAGCCAATTGGGTGGTGGGTGGTGCCATAGCCAAGCAACTTATAAAAGACATTCAGGTGAATGCATTTGTATCATCTGTAGGTTCAATCTTTGTCGATAAACCCTATCAGGAGCTCGACCTTTCAAAAACGGAAAACAATGCTGTACGTTGTCCAGATGAAGCTTCTGCCAAAAAAATGGAAACGTTTATCAAACAAATTAAGAAACAAGGAGATACTGTGGGTGGTACAATAACCTGTGTTATTCAAAATATGCCGATAGGATTGGGGGAACCTGTTTTTGATAAACTTCATGCACGTTTAGGTCAATCCATGTTAAGCATCAACGCAGTCAAAGGTTTTGAATATGGCAGTGGCTTTTGTGGTGCACAAATGAAAGGCAGTGAGCACAATGATCTTTTTAATGAAGATGGTACTACTAAAAGCAATTTAAGTGGAGGAATTCAAGGCGGCATCAGTAATGGAATGGATATTTATTTTAGAGTCGCTTTTAAACCGGTTGCGACGATTATGAAAAACCAGACCACAATTGACAGCAATGGAAACCCCACTGAAATGCAAGGTAAAGGGCGTCATGACCCATGTGTGGTTCCCAGAGCAGTGCCCATTGTAGAAGCAATGGCCGCAATGGTTTTAGCCGATTTTTATTTGATAAATAGAGCTTCAAAAATTTAAACAAACTATGAAAAAACTAGCACTACACTGGAAAATAATCATTGGGATGGTTTTGGGTATTATCTGGGCCCTGCTTTCGAGCACAATGGGCTGGAGTTCATTTACCATCAACTGGATAGATCCTTTTGGAACCATTTTCATCAATTTGCTAAAACTAATTGCTGTTCCTTTAGTGTTATTTTCTATTATCAGTGGTGTTGCGAATATTGGAGACCCTAAAAGCCTGGGAAGAATGGGAGGTAAAACACTGTTGATTTATTTAATCACAACTGTTCTTGCTATTACTATTGGGTTATTGTTGGTAAACACCTTTAAACCCGGAAAGCTGATTGATGAGCAAAGCCGTATTGATAACCGCATCAGTTATGAGATTTGGGCTTCCAATCAAGGCTATGAAATAAAAGACGGCGTAAACTATTTACAAGACCCGGCATTTTTTGAAAGAGCCCGTGAAATATCAGATTTGACAAAAAACGAACTGGAAGAAGCTTCTGTTTCTGATAAATTGGAAACTGCCACCAAACAAAAAGAAACGACACCATTACAACCATTGGTGGATATCGTTCCTGAAAACTTTTTCTTCTCACTGACCAACAATAGTTTGATGTTGCAAATCATCTTTTTTGCAATTTTCTTTGGTGTTTGCTTATTATTTATACCGACTTCAAAGTCTAAGCCAGTTTTGGATTTTGTCGATGGAACCATGGAGGTCTTTTTGAAAATGGTTGATTTAGTCATGCAAGCTGCACCGTTTTTTGTGTTTGCATTGCTGGCCGGTGTTGTGAGTAAAATGGCCGGGGATGATATTGGAAAAGTCATTGAAATATTTAAAGGCCTCAGTTGGTATACCTTAACGGTGCTGGGCGGTTTACTTTTGATGATATTTGTAATATATCCTTTGGTGCTAAAAACATTTGTAAGGAATATTCCATACAAAGGATTTTTTAAAGCAATGAGTCCGGCACAAACACTCGCATTTTCAACCTCGAGTAGTGCAGCAACACTTCCTGTAACTATGGAGTGTGTAGAAAATAATCTGGGTGTGGATAAAAAAATAAGCAGTTTTGTTCTTCCAATAGGTGCCACAGTTAATATGGATGGAACCAGTTTATACCAAGCCATTGCAGTAGTGTTTTTAGCACAAATGCATATGATCGATTTAACAATTGGGCAACAGTTAATTGTTGTTATAACAGCAACTTTAGCCTCTATTGGCTCAGCTGCAGTGCCCAGTGCCGGTTTAGTGATGTTGATTATTGTGTTGGAGGCTGTGGGGTTGAACCCCGCCTGGATAGCCATTATTTTTCCTGTAGACAGAATACTGGATATGTTCCGAACAGTAGTGAACGTAACCGGGGATGCCACAGTATCATCAATCATTGCTAACGGAGAAGGAATGATGGATTATCAGGAAGCTAAAGACCCTTCTGATACTTTTGAAGTGAAATAATTAATTTTGAAATTGATGATAATTTATTAATTTTAGATGTTGTTATTTCCTCCCCTTAATTTTTTAGTTTTACAATGCCTCATTTTACCAATTATTAATTTACTTATGTGAAATTAGCATAAGATGAAAATACTTTTAGTTAGTTTATTGTTTTTGTTTTCATTTGAAACAATGCAGTCTCAAGTGGGAATAAATACCACAACGCCTAGTCCTGCTGCTGTTTTAGATGTCAACAGTTCTTCTGATGGTGTAAATTTTGGTGGTTTTATGCCTCCACGAGTTTCTCCTGCTGAACGGGATCTGATTCCCGTAACCGCTTCTGATGAAGGGTTGATGGTGTATGTAATCAACCCACCCAACAACCAATTACAGCTTTGGGATGGTACAGCTTGGCAGATTGTTTTTCCGCAACAAGCAAACGTTGATACCGTTATAGCTGCTTGGAATATGGAAAGTTTGACAGCTTATGGTCCAAGTCCATATAATCCTGGAAATGCAAGTGCAAGTGTAACTGTAAGTGGTCTTGAAAGGGGGAGTGGCTTAAATACTTCAGGATCAGCTGGTTTGGATGCCTGGGGCGCTAATGGGTGGTATTCAGCTGCACCAACAGAAACACAGGCAACAGCAATTGCAAACAATAACTATGTGACTTTTACTATAACTCCAGTGAGTGGTTATAACGTATCAATCATTTCAATTGAACCCTACAATGTAAGACGTTCAGGTACCGGACCCACAAACGGTATTTGGCAATACAGCATTGATGGAGTTAATTTTGTCGATATAGGAACAGAAATTATCTGGGGTGGAATAACGTCAGGTGCTGGAAATCCTCAACAGTCAATTGATTTAAGTGGTATTAATGATTTACAAAATTTAACGTCATTAACCACTATAACTTTTAGGGTTGTAAATTGGGGTGCTACCGCAGCAGGAGGAACTTGGTATTTTAATGATTTTTCTGCCGGAGATGATTTAATTATTAGAGGGAATACAAACTAAATTTTTCACAAAAACTTAGCTTTCAATTCCGGAGTGGGAATCATACAACTTTCTTTTTTTCCAAACCAGTGATACCGGTTTCGGGCAATAATGTCATACACCCAATTTCTAATAAAAGCCGGTAGAATTATAAATCCATAGAGAAGAGAATAACCTCCTTTTAAATGACGAGCTATCTTTAAGGCTGCTGTGGATTTTGCATAGTATTTTTCCCCATCAAGCAGCAAAATTGAATCTACTTTTGAAGTATCGATTTGGTATTTTTTAATTAATTTTTGTCCTTCGTCAGATTGGATGGCAGCAAACCGAAAGACATCTTTTGTATCACGTTTAATGATAAAAACAACAGAGCCATTGCAAAGATTGCAAACTCCGTCAAACAGGATGATCTTTTTTTGTTTTACTGCCATAGAGCAAAGTTACTTCTTTTTTCGGTCAACAAATTCAAGTTCGCTTATGGAAACATTGGTTGTAAACATTCCATAATTAACAATTGCTTTATTCTTTTCAAGAGTATCAATGATGCCAATGGCTCTCCCATCAGTCATTCTCACACGATCCCCAACTTTTAATACCACTTTTGGCTTGTTTTCTTCTTTTTTCTTTTGAATGATTTTTTCCTTTTTCTTCTTCTCCCGAATCACAGCTACTTTCTTTTCAACTTCTTTTTCAAGCTGTTTCTCTTTTGCCTTTTCCTGCTTTTTTACTTTTGGAACTTCTTTTTTGCGTTTTGAATTTTCAACGGCAATGATTTTTAAAAATTCATCGATGAGTTGTTTTTTGCGATTATTGTTTTGGAAGCTTTCTGCCAATGACTCTATTTTTTTGCCAAGATGTATTCGTTTCTGGTTGCTGTCATACAACTCCTGAAAGCTTTCAAGTTTTTGCTGTATTTTGGCATTGATTTCTTCGAGTTGCCTGGTTTCCGTCTTGGCTTTTACTTCTTCATTTTTAAGGGTTTCAGAAGACTTTCTGAGTTTGGCACGTTCTTTTTGTAAGTCGGCGATGGTTTTATCAAAACGAACTTTAGAGCGTTCAATTTTCTTTTTTGCTTTATTGATTAAACTATAAGGAATACCGTTTTTCTGTGCGACTTCAAAAGTAAAGGAACTACCGGCTTCGCCAATTTGTAATTGATAGATGGGTTCAAGCGTTTTTTGATTGAATTGCATATTGGCATTCACCGCACAGGGCAATTCGTTTGCCAGCATTTTTAAATTGGAATAGTGAGTAGTGATAATTCCAAAAGCCGCTCGTTCATAAAACACCTCTAAAAAGGTTTCTGCCAGTGCGCCGCCTAATTCGGGGTCGCTGCCAGTTCCAAATTCGTCAATAAGAAACAGGGTGTTTTCGTTACATTTTCTTAAAAACTGATTCATCATCTTGAGTCGATAACTATAGGTGCTCAAATGATTTTCAATGGATTGATTATCACCAATATCAGTTAAAATTCTGTCAAAAAAACAACATTCGCTTTGTGAGTCTACCGGAATTAAAAACCCACTTTGAAGCATTAATTGCAGTAAACCCACAGTTTTTAACGTGATACTTTTTCCACCCGCATTGGGTCCTGAAATCACAATAATTCTGCTGTCTTGCTTTAGTTGTATGGTTTGCGGATAGGTTTTTTCTTTTTTCTTTTGGTTACTCAAATAAAGAATAGGGTGAAAGGCATTTTTTAAAAAAAGTTGCTTCTCCTTTGTGATGATGGGTAAAATCCCATTGATTTTTTGAGCATATTTTGCTTTGGCAGCAATACAATCAATTTCAACAAGGTAATTTTGATAAGAGTTTAAAAGTTCTTTATAGGGCCTAATAAATTCAGTTAATTGTCTGAGTATTTTTTTGATTTCCTCTTTCTCATCAAACAGGAGGTTGTTTAATTCTCTTGATAATTCCAGAGTTGTTGCTGGTTCTATAAAAATAATGCTTCCGGTTTTGGAGGTGCCCAAAGCAGTTCCTTTGATTCTCTTTCTGTGCATTGCTTTAACTGCCAGCACGCGTCTGTTGTCAATGATAGACTCTTTAATTTCATCTAAATAATCACCTGACGCGGCTTGTGAAAGTGCAGTGTTGAAAGAAGCATTGATCTTTCCTTTCATGCCGCTTATAGCTCTTCTGATTATGGCAAGCTCAGGGGTAGCATTGTCTTTTATTTCACCAAAACGGTCGATGATCTCTTTGATAGCCTCCGAAATTGATTTTTCTATATCTATACTCTCAGATTTCTCAAATAAACTTTCATAGAACTGTTTGTATTTTTCAAAAAATGAAAGGAGGGTAGTAGTTGTTTCGTTGATGCTTAAAATTTTTCTAAAACCACCTACTTCCAAAATACTGTTTTCAATACTTAACAAATGCAATTCAGCATTGATTGTATCAAACCCGTGATTGGGAATGGGATTGTCACCTGTAAGTGAAACAATAAATTCATTGACTTCTTTTAGAGACTGCATTGCTTTTTCAGAATCAGAAAAAGGCTTGATTTTTAATGTTTTTTCTTTGCCCAAATCTGTGATACAAAACTGGGCTGTCTGCTCTAAAATAGTCGAAAACTCAAGGTCTTGAAGTGTTTTGGTTTGAATCTTAATCATTCGTTTTTTTCTGCTTACTTTTATAGCTGTTTTTTTTGTAAAAGTAAGGATAATGCTTGTAAAAATAGAAGAAAGTTGGTTTTCAAAACTTAAGGTAGAGTTTGAAAAACCTTATTTTAAATCTCTTGTCGCATTTGTAAAAGAGGAATACACGGCACAGCGCTGTTTCCCTCCCGGCAATCAGATTTTTGCTGCATTTGACAATACACCTTTTGATCAAGTAAAAGTAGTGATCTTAGGTCAGGATCCTTATCACGGACCCAATCAAGCAAATGGTTTATGTTTCTCTGTAAATGACGGTGTACTTAAACCGCCTTCATTAAAAAACATTTTCAGGGAAATTCAAGAGGATTTAAAAACTCCCATACCTCAAAGTGGAAACCTGGAACGATGGGCACAACAGGGAGTGTTTTTATTGAATGCTACTTTAACAGTGAGAGCACATCAGGCAGGGAGTCATCAAAATAAGGGATGGGAGCAGTTTACAGATAAAGTAATTGAACTCATTTCTAAAGAAAAAGAAGGTGTTGTTTTTTTACTTTGGGGAGGATATGCAAAACGAAAAATAAAATTGATTGACACAGAAAAACATCTTGTATTAACTTCTGGGCATCCTTCGCCATTGAGTGCTAACAGAGGATTCTGGTTTGGAAACAAGCATTTTAGCAGAGCGAATGAGTATTTTGAGAATAGGGGAATTAAGACAATTAAATGGTAAAAGTTGACTTAAAATCTTTTGATTAAATCAACACTATTTAATTTATAAATTATTCTTCACCGGGAGGTGTATTTCTTTCCGAAACATCGTTACAGCTGAAATGTAATAGTAAGAAGTTACAAGCTAACAGCGCACCGATAATAATTAAAACAGTCATCATAATCTATTGGTTCTTTCTAATTAGATGTCTGTAAAGAAAAAAGGTTGCGTTTAATCCTATAAAAAATTAAAAATTAAATAAAATACGCTCGGGTGCTACTTTTTTGTCAATTAAATTCAAATCCAGCAGACTCTTTTGAACTTCTTCCAATTCATTAGAGGTCAGGTTTTTAGAACTCCATTGCGTCAAAGAAAGCCACTCTTGAATGTCTTCAACTTTTTGTTGATAACGATCAGCCAATTTATGGTCAATCGCAGGGATCTCTTTAAACTGCTTTGTTTCAGCGTTGATTAGTTCTAGAATAGTTTTTATTGCTTCAGGATCATTTTCAATCAGTTCATCCCGAGCAGCAATCACAAAACAAGGCCAGGGAGTAGGGCAATTTCCAACCCTTCTAAAAATTCCTTTGTCTACATAGGGTTTGGTCGTGAATTTTTCCCACATAAAATAATCACCCTCTCCGTTCGGAAGTCCTTTCAATGCACCATCAAGATTTTCAATTACCTTAAATTTTAAGTCTTTTTGAATATCCCAGTGTTGGTTTTGAGCATTGATAAATGCCATTAAATGCGAACCTGAGCCATAACGACTGATGGCTGCTTCGGCTCCTCTCAAGTCAGAAATGGTTTGATAGGGGGAGTTTTTTGCAACATGTATTCCCCAAACAAGTGGTGATTTTACAAAAACCTGAACAATTTTTGATTGATTGCCTTGTATGATGTCTTTAACAATTCCTTCAGTAAGAATAACTGCCAGATCGATTTCTTTTTCGCGTAAAGCATTGTTCATTTCACCGGTGCCACCCAGAAAATCTACCCAACGAAGATTGATTCCTTGTTGTTGAAATTTCTTATCTTTTAATGCCAAATACCAGGGGTAATTGAAATGCTCCGGTACACCGCCAATTTTGATTTTCTTCATAAATCAAACATTTGTAATACGCTCTAAAGCGTAAGTAATGAGTCTTTCGACTAGCTTTTTAGGATCCTTGCTGAATTCTCCGGTAACTCTGTTGGCTATTAATGCATTTAAAGAAAGCGCATTGTGCCCCAATAATTTAGAAAGTCCGTAAATTCCTGCTGTTTCCATTTCCATGTTTGTGATATTCAATCCACGATATTGAAATGAAGCTAGCTTTTTATTAATCTCAGCATCTTGAAGTGGAATTCTTAAAACGCGTCCTTGGGGTCCGTAAAAGCCGATGTTGGTGGCAGTAATACCCGATTTGGTTAGATCTGACTTAAAAATTTTCACCAGCCTTTCTGAAGCTTTGATAATGTAGGGTTCCGATTTTTTTGAAAACCAACCGGTATGGGTGATAAATGCCTGAGTGGCCTCACTTTCTTCAACACCATCTGATTTATAAAAATGCATCAAACTGTCAAAACCAATAGACATTTCACTCACTAAAAAGGAATCTAAAGGAACCTCCTGATTGATTGATCCTGAAGTTCCAATTCTGATGATATCAAGGGATTTCAACTGATCTTTGACAGTTCTGCTTTTCAAATCAATATTTACAACCGCATCCAATTCATTTAAAACAATATCAATGTTGTCAGTGCCAATTCCGGTTGAAATAACAGTAATTCGTTTGCCTTTGTATGAACCCGTTTGCGTTTTAAATTCTCTGTTTTGAACAGTAAATTCAATATTTTCAAAGTATTTGGTGATTTCTTCAACACGGTCGCTGTCACCCACAGTAATTACAGCGTCAGCTACTTGTCCGGGCAAGAGGTGTAAATGATAAACACTTCCATTGGGATTTAATATTAATTCTGATTCTTTGATTTTCATAACGGCATTTTTTTACGTATTCAATTGGAAATGTAGTTTTTTCAAAATTCAATTAAATATCTGTTTAACCACCTACTCGCTTTACTTTAAAACCTTTATCCTTAAGAATTTGCATGATTCTGTCACGAAAATCACCTTGAATGATGATTTGTTCATTTTTAAAACTTCCGCCCACACTAAGGGTTGTTTTTATGTCTTTGGCTAACAATTTAAAATCTTCGTCAGCACCGGTATAGCCCTCAATGATGGTTGTAGGTTTACCTTTCCGCTTTTCATATTTGCAAATCAATGGGTTGTCTTGAAGCCAGAGCGTTTTCTTTTGAGAGTCTTCAGATTCTTCAATTTCAGATTCCTGATGCTCCGGAAATAAATTCTTTAATTGCTCTTTTAAATCCATTGTTCTTAAAATGTAAGTACCTGAGTGCTTTCTGCAATGAATTGTGTAAGTTCAGCCATCGTGCTAAGTTCAGCTCCGTCAAGCATATTGTCTATTTTAAATCCACGCGCATCCATACAGCTGCCACATAACTTTAATGTGGTGCCTTTGTTTAGAGACAATTTAAGCATACGCTCAATATTATAATAGCCATTGGGGGTATTTTGATTTGCAATTGCACACCCCACAGCGTCGGCCATTAAAAAAATACAAACTTCAGTTTCCGGAAAATCCTTGTTTGTTTGGTTTGCTATTCTCAGTGCATTATATGCTTTTTCAGTGCCATAAGGTGCATCGTTGATAATAATTAGAAGCTTCATAATGACTTATTTTTTTATTAATCCAATATCCACAAGTCTTTCGTATAAAAACTCTCCTGCTGTAATGTCTTCATAGGCTTTTGGGTGTTCATCATCGATGCATTCAGGCAAACAATTTAGAGGCATGTCACTGCGTGGGTGCATAAAAAACGGAATCGAATAACGTGGTTTACTCCATTCCTCCTTAGGTGGGTTTACAACCCGGTGAATAGTGGAGCGTAATTTATTGTTTGTGTGACGCTCCAGCATATCTCCAACATTGATTACCAACTCATCTTCTTCAGGAATCGCATCCATCCAAACGCCGTCTTTACGTAACACTTGCAAGCCACCGGTTGAAGCCCCCATTAATAGTGTAATTAAATTGATATCTCCATGGGCTCCGGCCCTAACAGCGCCTTTAGGCTCTTCAACAATGGGCGGGTAGTGGATGGGCCTTAAAATACTGTTACCATTACTGGCCCAATGATCAAAATAATGTTCATCCAAACCAATGTATAAAGCCAGTGCACGCAATACATAAATACCTGTTTTTTCAAGCATTCTATAGGCTTCCATTCCTGTTTTATTGAAATCCGGTAGCTCTTCAACCTGGACGTTATCTGGGTACTCATCAATAAGATTGGCATCTTCTTCAGGTTCCTGGCCAAAATGCCAGAACTCCTTCAAATCGCCTTCTTTTTTACCTTTGGCGTGCTCTTTTCCAAAAGATACATAGCCGCGTTGACCTCCTAATCCTTCAATTTCATACTTCTTCTTAGTTTCAACAGGAAGTGCAAAAAAAGCTTTTACTTCTTTATAAAGCTCATCAACCAGATTGTCATTCAAAAAGTGGTTCTTTAAAGAAACAAAACCAATCTCTTCATAAGCACGGCCTATTTCTTCAACAAATTTTTGTTTTCTTACAGGATCGCCACTAATGAAATCGGCTAAATCTACACTGGGTATATTTTTCATGGTCTATATTTTAAATACGTAGCTACAAAGATACCAAAAAAGAACGTGTTTTAAAACCGGCTTTTTAGTAGTAATTTTTCTTTTAACGGAACTTTAGGACAACATTTTTTTCTACTTTTACCATTAAATTTTTCAATTTTTATGAGCACAACTATTTCAGAAAACTCCTCTTTAAAATACTCTTCAACAAAATTAAGTGAATCACAAAAGATTGACCTATATAAAAAGTTGTTAAAACCCAGACTCATTGAAGAAAAGATGCTTATTCTTCTTCGTCAGGGAAAAATATCCAAATGGTTTAGTGGCATTGGTCAGGAAGCCATTGCTGTTGGGGTCACAGCTTCATTGAGTAATGAAGAATACATATTACCTATGCACCGCAACCTGGGTGTTTTTACTTCCCGTGAAATCCCTTTAAATAGATTGTTTTCGCAATGGCAAGGAAAAGCCTCCGGATTTACAAAAGGTAGAGACCGCTCATTTCACTTTGGAACACAAGAATTTAAAATTGTAGGAATGATTTCTCATTTAGGTCCGCAACTGGGTGTTGCCGATGGTATAGCACTGGCTAATTTACTAAAAGAAAACAATCAAATTACGGCCGTTTTTACCGGCGAAGGAGGCACCAGCGAAGGCGACTTCCATGAAGCGCTCAATGTAGCATCGGTATGGGATTTACCGGTTTTGTTTTGTATTGAAAATAATGGCTACGGACTTTCAACCCCAACACATGAACAGTTTCGATGTAAACAGATGGTAGATAAGGGAATTGGTTATGGTATTGAAGCACATCAAATTGACGGAAATAACATCGAAGAGGTCTTTTTAAAAGTGTCTGAAATTGCGGCAAGTGTTCGCAAAAATCCACGACCGGTCTTACTGGAGTTTATCACGTTTAGAATGCGGGGTCATGAGGAAGCAAGTGGTACTAAATATGTTCCCCAAGAACTAATGGATTCCTGGGCACTCAAAGATCCCGTCGTAAATTATGAAAACCACTTATTGGAAAAGGGTGTTTTAACTCAAGAAGAAATACGGCAATTTAAAGCGGATATTAAACAAGAAATTGATGTAAATCTCGATATCGCTTTCGCTGAAACCACTATTGAATCTATTGAAAGTGAAGAGTTAAGAGATGTATATAAAGAATATAATTATCAAGAGGTTAAACCAGGTAACGATGTTAGTAATATTCGCCTGATTGATGCCATTTCTGTTGGATTAAAGCAATCTATGGAGCGGCATGAAAATTTGGTGATAATGGGACAGGACATCGCAGAATATGGCGGAGTCTTTAAAATCACAGATGGCTTTGTTGAGGCTTTTGGTAAAGCTCGTGTTAGAAACACACCCATTTGTGAGTCAGCAATCGTGTCTGCAGGAATGGGACTGTCAATCAATGGGTTTAAAGCAGTAGTAGAAATGCAGTTTGCCGATTTTGTGTCATCCGGTTTCAACCCCATTGTAAACTATCTGGCAAAAAGTCATTACCGCTGGGCAGAAAAAGCTGATGTGGTGGTGCGTATGCCTTGTGGGGCAGGTGTGGGAGCAGGTCCTTTTCACAGTCAAACCAATGAAGCCTGGTTTACGCACACCCCGGGGCTGAAAGTAGTGTATCCGGCCTTTCCTTATGACGCTAAGGGATTATTGGCAACCAGTATAGAAGATCCAAACCCGGTATTGTTTTTTGAACACAAAGCACTTTACAGAAGTGTTTATCAGGAGGTGCCTGCAGATTATTACAACTTGCCACTGGGAAAAGCTTCTCTGATTAAAGAAGGAAAAGATATCACTATCATAACCTATGGCGCCGGAGTTCATTGGGCGCTGGAAACACTTCAAAAAAACACTCAAATTTCAGCAGATTTAATTGACCTTAGAACGCTGCAACCCCTCGACACAGAAGCCATTTACAGATCAGTTCAAAAAACCGGTAAGGCTATTATCCTTCAGGAAGACAGTCTCTTTGGTGGCATTGCTTCAGATATTTCTGCATTGATTATGGAACATTGCTTTGAGCAACTCGATGCGCCCGTAAAACGCGTAGCAAGTCTTGAAACACCCATTCCGTTTGCAGCAGCATTGGAAAAAAACTACTTGTCAAAAAACCGCTTTGAAAAAGAATTATTGGACTTATTGCTTTATTAGAGAATAAGTTTTGTTAAAAGAATGACTTTTTTCATATAAAAAAATTAGTATTAATTCAATTCAAAAGTTAATAATCACTTAATTATGTTAATTTAATTATAACTAATCGATTTTCTTAACATTAAGAGTAAAAAACAACTAACTTTATACTCAAATAAATAATCAAATTAATATGAAAAAAGTAGTTCTATTATTAACTGTGTCTGCGCTTTTGTTGTCTTGCGCAACACCACAAACTGTTAGAGACTCTAAAAAAGTCATGAAAGGTGAGTGGGTGTTAAACTCAGTGACCCACAATGAATCAGGAACTTATGAAATATCATTGTTCAATGATGTATCAAGGGATTGTTTTGAAGGCAGTGTATGGAGGTTTATTCCAAATAATAATACTGGAACCTATGCAATAGAATCTGCCGGATGTACAGTTGGAGAGCGCAATTTCATTTTTACAATCCAGGAAATTGACACTGCTTCAGGTTATTATGACTTTCTATTAAAGCCAACCGATGAACGTGGAAGATCTGAAACCAATCAAGGTTTTAGAGTGCGACTCTCACAATTATCAGAAAACATAATGGTCTGGGAACAGAGCTTGATGGTAGATGGTAAACCCTTTAAATTATATATGAACTTTTCTAAATTACAATAACTATGAAAAAACAAATAAAGAAATTAGGAATAGCGATCGTTGCAATCGCATTTATTGGACTATCAATGTCCTGCGAAGCAACAAAAAACGCAAATAACGCTCAAAAAGGTGCAGTCATTGGTACAACCGGTGGTGCTGTATTGGGAGCTATTATTGGTAATCAAGTTGGTAGCAGTAAAGACAATCAGGTGATTGGTGCTGTAATTGGGGGAGTTGTTGGTGGTACTGCAGGTGTTTTGATTGGAAACAAAATGGACAAACAAGCACAAAAAATTGAAGAAGAAATACCCGGAGCAGAAGTTGAACGAATTGACGATGCCATTGTGATTACTTTTGACGAAGGTAGTGGAGTGTTTTTTGAAACAAACAAATTCAACTTAAATACACAGTCAAGAGAAAACCTCGATAAACTCTCAGGGGTTATGAAAGAGTACCCAGACACTAATATCCTTGTTGTTGGACATACTGATAGCACAGGACCCTATGAATTCAATATGGACTTGTCTAAAAACAGGGCAGAAGCGGTAACAGGATATCTGGTTAGCAAAGGACTTGCCAGTGGTCGTTTCACTACAACCTGGTATGGGCCAGACAGACCTGCACACGACAATAGCACAGCTGAAGGCCGTGCTAAAAACCGTCGGGTTAATGTGGCCATCGTTCCAAACGAAAAAATGATCGAAGATGCTAAAAAAGAAGCCGGAGAAAATTAACCTTCAGCTCTTTAACAATTACAAACCGGATGCTTTAAAAGGTATCCGGTTTTTTAATTTTCTGTAAATAAATATTTGGCTATTTTTAAGCAAATGAATCAAACCTGTGACATAGCAATATTGGGGGGCGGCTTGGCCGGTCTCACTGCTGCATTGCACTTGAGTAATAGTGATTTTAAAATTCTTCTGTTTGAGAAAAATAAATATCCATATCACAAGGTTTGTGGAGAATATATATCCAACGAGGTATTGCCTTATTTCAAAAGCCTGGGAATTGACCCTTTCAAATTGGGAGCAAAACCCATCAGCCGTTTACAAGTTACAAATAGAAAAGGTTTAGAGAATCTAACTGAGCTGCCTCTAGGAGGATTTGGAATAAGCAGATATGAGTTGGATTATCATTTATATAAAAATACAAAGGAGAAAGTACCCGTTTTGAACGAAACTGCTTCAGAATTAGATTTTAAAGAGAATCATTTTATGATTAAAACACTTTCAGGGAAACTTTTTAAGGCACGTTATGTGATTGGAGCTTTTGGAAAACGTTCCAATCTTGATAAATCGCTGCAACGACCATTCTTTCAAAAAAAAACGCAATGGTTGGCAGTCAAAGCACATTACAAAGGTGATTTTCCGGAAGACCAGGTTGCATTGCATCACTTTGAAGGAGGGTATTGCGGTCTTTCAAAAGTGGAGACAAATAATGTAAACCTTTGCTACCTCACCACTATAAAAGCATTTAAACCATTCAAAAGCATAACTGAGTTTGAACAGAAAGTACTCATGAAAAATCCGTTTTTAAATCGCTTTTTGAAAAAGGCAACTCCGGTTTTCGATGCGCCACTCACTATTAGTCAGATTTCTTTCGAAAGAAAAAAAGCAGTTGAAAACCATATTTTTATGGTTGGAGACAGTGCTTCCCTCATTCACCCATTATGTGGCAACGGAATGGCAATGGCAATAACAGCTGCAAAACTAGTATCTGAAACTTTATTAGAAAACAAAAACGCAGATCGAGCATTGCTCGAAAAAATTTACACCCATAAATGGAACACCACCTTTTCAAAACGGCTAAACTACGGTCGATTGTTACAAACTGTCTTGATGAATCCAAAATTGTTAACTGCGGGTTTGAATCTCGCAAAGTTTACCCCAAAATTAATTCCCTATTTAGTTTCAAAAACCCACGGAAAACCTCTCTAGATGCTTGTAAATACAACATATCGTAGCAGCCAAAGTGAATTGATGGATCAACCTAACCTATCAGAAGTACAGCTTCAGTTAGCTTACAACGACATTAACAAGGTAAATAAACTCTTAGGAGGAAACCACATCACTTTAAACGGTGTAATTCAACTAACTAAAGATTTGCCGGTAAATGAACCTGTTACCATCATCGATATTGGTTGTGGTGATGGAGAAATTCTTTTCAGATGTGAACACTATGCCCTAGAAAACAAGCTAAATTGGATTCTTGTTGGGCTTGATAATAATGATAAAAGTATTGCCCTGGCAAAAAAAAGAATGCCTGCAGAAAGCAAGGTTCAATTTCAATTAATGGATGTTTTTTCAGATGAACTTGAAAAGGTTACCGCTCACATATTTCTGTTTTCTTTAACACTGCATCACTTTTCAAACGATGATATTATCCGTATTTTAGAAAAATCATTCCATCAGGCAAAAACAGGCATTGTAATCAATGATTTACAGCGAAGTGCACTTGCATACAGACTGTTTCAACTGTTTAGCTTTTGTTTTTTAAAAAGCAACGTTGCTAAAAATGACGGACTGGTATCAATATTAAGAGGATTTAAAAAGGAAGATCTCAGGGGTTTTTCTAAATTACTACCCCAAAGTCATCAACAATTAAAGCAAAAATGGGCTTTCAGGTGGCAATGGATTATACAAAAAAAATGAGCGTAAAAATACACACCGTCACCAAAGTATTACCCAAATACACCAAAAAAACTGAAGATATTCTTCCTTTTATCGACCTTTGGATGGAAGGACAAGACGAGCGCTTAAAGCGAAAAACAATCAAGATTTTTGAAAATGCACAAGTCGATCAGCGGTATTCATTGTTTGAACCTCTTGAAGTCTTCACTGAAACCTCCTTTGAAAAAAGAAACAATATTTACACCCGTGAAGTCATCACTATAGGAACTGAAGTGTTGCAAAAAGCCTTGGATAAAGCCCATTGGAAAGCAGATTCTATTGACTATATCATCACGGTGAGTTGCACTGGTATAATGATTCCTTCACTGGATGCTTATTTAATCAATCACCTGCAATTGCGCCAGGATGTGGTGCGTCTTCCGGTAACCGAAATGGGTTGTGCTGCAGGAGTCTCAGGACTTATTTATGCTACCCAGTTTCTAAAGGCAAACCCAGGAAAACGGGCTGCAATAGTTGCTGTAGAGAGTCCGGCTGCTACCTTTTTGTTAAATGACTTTTCCATGGCCAATATAGTGAGTGCCGCTATTTTTGGTGATGGTGCTTCCTGCGCACTACTATCTTCAGAAATTGATGTCAATGGGCCTGAAATTTTAGATACCAGTATGTATCACTTTTTCAATGCAGAACACTTAATGGGTTTTGAACTTACAAATAACGGACTCAAGATGGTGCTCGATGAAACAGTGCCTGAAAACATTGCATCACATTTTTCAGCTATACTCAATCCGTTTTTGGAGAAAAATAAATTAACCATTCAGGAGATACATCATTTCATTTTCCATCCCGGTGGTAAAAAGATTCTTGAACTGGTAGAAAGCCTTTTCACTGAAATGGGTAAAAACATTGACGATACCCGTGAGGTGTTGCGACGCTACGGCAATATGAGCAGCGCTACGATTCTCTATGTATTGGAACGCTTTATGGAGCGCAATGTGCCTGAAGATGACCTGGGACTTATGCTCAGCTTTGGCCCCGGTTTTTCGGCTCAACAAGTATTACTTAAATGGTAAATAAAAAGACAAACGATGGAGTTTAAAAACAACAATTATTGGGCAGTCATCCTGGGAGGCAGTAGTGGCTTGGGATTGGGTACTGCACAAAAACTAGCTTCTTCAGGAATGAACCTGTGCATTGTACATCGCGACCGAAAAGAACAAATGGCAGAGATTGAAAGCTGTTTCAATCGCTTACGCGAAATCGGAATCAACCTCCTTACCTTCAATTCTGATGCGCTTAAAGAAAGTAATCGCATAGATATTTTAAAAGAATTAAATAACCACATGGGAAGCGAAGGGAGCGTACGGGTTTTAGTGCACAGCATTGCCAAAGGAAACTTGAAGCCGATGCTTGGTGCAAATGGCGAAGTGCTAAACAATGCCGATTTTCATCACACAATTGATGCGATGGCAATCAGTCTCTATGACTGGACACAGGCACTCATTAGTCAAGGTCTATTCAGTAAATCAGCCCGTGTAATTTCTTTTACCAGTGAGGGCAATGCCAAAGCCTGGCCTTATTATGCCGCTGTTTCGGCAGCAAAAGCCACCTTGGAAGCCATCACCAGAAATATGGCAGTTGAATTTGCCCCCTTGGGCATTACATCCAACTGCATTCAGGCTGGAGCCGTAGATACCGCCGCTCTGAAAGCCATACCGGGAAGTGAAAAATATGCATCCATTGCACTGAAAAAGAATCCGTTTAAAAGGCTTACCACACCAGCCGATATCGGCAATGTAGTATATCTGCTTTGTAAAGACGAAGCCGCCTGGATCAACGGAACTGTCCTCAAAGCAGATGGAGGCGAAAGTTTAAAATAATGACAACAGAAACTCTTTTAACATACTTGCCCTACGGACCCGATTTTTTGTTTTTAGACTCCATTGAAGAGCTCTCCGAACTCGGTATTAAAGGGCATTATCACTTTAAACCCGAACTCTGGTTTTATGCCTCTCATTTTAAAAATCAACCGGTTACACCGGGTGTTATTTTGATTGAATGCATGGCGCAGATTGGTCTTGTATGCTTTGGAATTTATTTAATTTCAAAAGAAGACACTACGCGCGAAGTTTCCCAAACTGGACTTGCTTTAAGCTCTAGTGAGATCGATTTTTATAAACCTGTATATCCTGATGAAAAAGTTACAGTTGTATCTGATATAGTGTATTTTAGATTCAATAAGTTAAAGTGCAAGGTCAAGATGCTAAACAGTCAGAATGAGCTTGTTTGCAAAGGCGTTTTAAGTGGTATGTTAACCGTATGAAAACACAATCCAAAGACATTCGTGTTGTGGTTACCGGGCTGGGAGTCGTTGCCCCCAACGCCATCGGTAAAGTTGCTTTTACCAATGCCATCCAAAAGGGAACATCAGGAATTCGTTTTATTGAAGAACTCAAAACACTCAACTTTTCCTGCCAGCTGGGAGGGATGCCACAGGTTTCAGAGGAACTCAAAAATAAGTATTTTACCGAACTGGAGCTCAAAAACTTCAACAGTGAAGGCATACTCTATGCTGTCATTGCTGGTATGGACGCCTGGAAAGACGCCGGCTTAAATGTTGAACACAATGCGGTAGATCATTCTTCGGGTACTGTGTTTGGTTCAGGTAATTTGGGGGTGGCTAAGTTTCGTGAAAGTATTCATAAAATCGATACCGGCAATGTGAGGCGATTGGGAAGTACGTCTGTACAACAAACGATGAGCAGTGGGGCAAGTGCTTATTTAAGTGGTAAATTGGGATTAGGGAATATGGTAACCTCCAATTCTTCTGCTTGTACAACTGGTGCAGAAGCCATTATCTTGGCTTATGAACGTATCGTGGCGGGCAAAGCATCACGAATGCTTGCAGGAAGCACCAGCGATGGTGGTCCTTATGTGTGGGGAGGTTTTGATGCTTTACGCATACTGCCTCACAATTTCAACGACCGTCCTAAAGAAGCCTCACAGCCTTTGAGCGCTACAGCTTCAGGTTTTGTTCCGGGTTGTGGTGCAGGTGCAATGGTGCTGGAAACCCTGGAGAGTGCCCTGAGTAGGAACGCCCCCATCTATGCAGAAATAGCCGGTGTGGCTCTCAATAGCGGTGGCCAGCAAAATGGAGGAAGTATGACCGCGCCCAATTCTATTGCGGTACAGGCGTGTATTAAAGAAGCCTTGATCGATGCCGGAATTACAGGAAAAGAAATCGATGCCATCAACGGGCACCTTACCGCGACGGCAAAAGACCCTGAGGAAGTACTGAACTGGAGTAAAGCGCTGGATCGAAGCGGAGCAGACTTTCCGTATATCAACTCACTCAAAGGAATGACGGGACACTGTCTTAGTGCTTCGGGAAGCATTGAAGCGGTTGCAATCGTTCTTCAGTTAAAGGAAGGTTTTATATTCCCTAATATCAATTGTGAAAAAATACATCCCGATATTCTAAACATTGTTGCTGCCGATCGCATTCCGCGTAAGCGTATAGAAAAAACACTCAAGTATGTTATGAAAGCAAGTTTTGGTTTTGGTGATGTGAATGCTTGTATTATCTTTAAACGAAAAAACAATGACACGAGATAACATATATCAAACCCTGGAAACCATTATTTCAGAATACCTTCCGGAAGATGTTTCTAAAGAATCTATCACCTTGCAAAGTAATTTAACAAACGAACTGAACATCAATTCCTCTCATCTGGTGGATATCGTGCTCGACGTGGAGGATGCTTTTAAAATTGCATTGACCAATGATGATATGGAAACCATGCAGACGGTGGGCGATGTAATTCAAATTATTGAACAGAAAACTACTTAATAAATCAGTTTCTGGATTCATTGGCCGTATCCGGTTTGGTGAGTTTTAAAACATCAGTCATCATTTTGACATAAACAGCTTTCTTGCCACGGCTTGCAATGGGATATACCAGTAACTCAGGATTGTTTTGAAGCAACTTGATGGCATCTTCTGTTCCAAGAGAAGTGCTGCCCTCATATTTTTCTTTAAAAACAGGGTGTTCCTTAGCGAGTAACTCATAGACAGAACAATCAAGCATTTCTGCCAGTTCAACCCATTGGGTACCGGTTAATTTAGTTTTCTTAATATTGACCGCATTTAACTTGGCGTCAGACGATTCTGCATAGGCGAGGGCTTCTTTGGAAAGTTTATGCTCAGGGTAGTAATAAAAATTTAGTTGATTAGTATGTTCTGAAAGTACACCCATATCTTCATTATTTTTCATTGTTAGTTGTTTTTTAAGATTGACACTATTATACTAAATTTTAGTATCTTTATGAAGCAGTTTAACAACTAATTAAACATTTAAGCCATTACTTTAAATGATTTGAATAAAAATCCTATTCTATGCGAATACTTAAAAAAACCATCTTGTTTTTATTTCTTCTAGTGGTCGTGATTTTTGCTATACAAAATAGCCAGACCACTAATATTGAATTCTTTAACTGGGGAATGACCCTGCCGGTTTCTATTGTAGTGATCCTGATTTACCTGCTGGGGATGACCACTGGTGGATTATTGTCATCGGTAATTAGAAAGTTAATGACAAATGAGGACCCTAAAGCGGTGAACGATTCTAAAATAGAGTAGTACACCCCGTTTTATGAGTCATTAAACCCCGCCTGTGTGAAAAGCCGGCTAGAATGCAGTGTTTATTTCTGCAATTCTTCAAGCAGGGCTTCAGCAGTTTCTATTTCAGGATACAAATTACCACCCAGCATAACAATCATTTTATCAGTTGTTTCAAGGTTGGGCACATAAGGCGCAAGTTGTGTCTTGATTGTTTCGTTTTCTGATAGAGTAATTGTTTTATAAATAAAAGGACTCTCGTCCAGTCCCGTGATAATGTCTTCACAATTTGAACAGTTATCAGGCTTGTATAAGGTGATTAATTTTGATGGTTTTATTTTGATGAGTTCAAACTGTTTAACGAGCGACCTGCGTGTTAGACTGTCACTTACCTCCATAGTATAGGTGTATTTAGGCTCCTGGTCTCTTTCAATCACGACACTGATCAGGTTTACTTTTGAGCGTCCGGGAACCCTGACTTTTCTGGGAACCCCTCTGCGTTGTCTAAAACCGGTTCCTTTTAAAGTGATGGCCACATCCAGGTCAGTAAGGGTATTGTTTGAAGCATAAATAAGCAAACGGTTTTTAACTTGTTCATCTTCAATGGTAATTCGTTTGTCTTGAGCATAAAATACTGTACAATACAGTATTGAGAGAAGCGTAAGGAGAAGTTTAAATTTCATTGGGTTTTTAGTTTTTTCAAATATAAAATATAGACTTAGAATTCACTCACTTTATTCAGTAAAAATTTATTGTCTGAATTCAAAAACCTTTATTGGATTCATAATTATAGATGAAATAATAGTTAAGTTATTACAAATTTTGTAACTTTATGTAATCATTAAAACATTCTGAAAATGCAAAAAGTACTCATCGCCATCGACTACAATCCTGTATCTGAAAAAGTTGCAAAACAAGGCTATCAATTAGCCAAAAAGCTCAACTGCGAAGTGTGTTTAATACACGTGGTAACAGACGAGTCTTATTATGAAATGAGTTACTCTGAGTTTATGGGGTATGTGCCTGTAAAAGATGATATAGAGAAAATAATGAAAGCAGACGAGTTGCATAAAGTGGGTATCGAACTCCTGAGATCTGCGACTGAATTTCTCAAAGATCCCAATGTGCAAACCCACGTAGCCGAAGGGGATACCGCCAAAGCAATTCTTAAATATGCTGATGAATGGCAGGCAGATCTCATAGTGATGGGAACTCACAGCCACAACTCGCTGGAAAAAATCTTTTTAGGAACCGTGGCTTCCAAGATTATTGAAGAAACCAACATACCCGTGCATTTAATTCCTGTGAAACGCTAATTGAAACCAATTATATACACTCATTCTTTTTGAAGCGGTTAGTTGCCTATACGTGTCTTTTCTTCACTTTGGCCGGTATGGCTCAAGCTAAATATACGAGTGAACAAGCATTTAAACTTCAACAACAACTTATCGACACCGCCGATTATTATAAATACAGTCCGCAGTTAAACAAATTTATTACTTATTCTTTTCGGGCCATTGAATTGATGCCTCAAATTGAAGGCAAACACTACCACAAACTGAGGTTTTATGCCCGGTTTACTTATAGGTTGCATCAATTGGGTTTGATTAAAGAATCCATCAGACAGTCAAATATTTTCATCGATTACTATGAGCGTTACCAGAGTGAAATACAACTAACACCCGATGATGAAATCTCTTTATTTCAGTATGCCGCATTCAACTACAGTATCTTAGCCCAAAACTATACCTTTATAGATCAGCAGGAGAGCGCTGCTTTTATCTATAAAAAAGCCATTGCATTTACTTCCAACAGGCAATCGCGTTACTATGTTTCTGCATTGAATAATTACGGGCTGTATTTTTATTACGAAAAAAAAGAACTGGACTCCGCGCTTCATTACTTTGAAGATGCCAGGGCCATAGCAGAGGAAAACTTTAGTGATGTGCACATCTATGGAAGTGTGATTGATAACATTGCCGATTTGTATTTAGAAACCGGCAGAATAGAAGAAGCCAACAGCTTGTACCGTCAAAACTTTGACTTTTACAAAGTAGTCCCCTATGAGGAAAACGAATTTTATCCCATTGATTATGGACGTATTATGAGTTCCGGGAGGCAATATATCAATACTTCACTGCAATTAAACAATATAGAGGCCGCAACACAAACGCTCACTGAAATGCAAAGCTATATAGACGAACAAAGCGAAGCCCAGTGGCGGTTAGACTATCTCATAGCAAAAGTAGAAGTAGAACAGGCAGGCGGCGAGTATCAGCAAGCCAATCAAACCCTACAGGAAATCAGTTTAATGAAAGACAGCATTGCCCAACAGGAATACAACTCCATTACAGAACTGCAAAATACCTTAAATGAAATCGTACTCGATCGCATTCAAGAAAGCCTTGCGTATGAAAAAGAAGAACAACAGGAGGAAATAAGAAAACAACGCCTGCGCTTTTGGATTGTAGTATTGATACTGACATTATCCATATTCATCTTGTTTTACCTCTACCAACAGCGAAAACAATCTCTTTTAATAGCTGATGAAAAAGCCAAAAACACCGCCCTCCGAAACAAGCAGCTCAACTATGAAGTAGAAGCCAAGAAGCGTGACCTTACCGACTTTGCCATCAACCTTTCCCAAAGTCACGAGTGGGCCAAAGACCTGTATGAACAAATTCAGTCTATCAAAGAAACACGGGGCAGGGCCCGAAAGAAACAATTTGAAGAACTGGAAGCAGAAATAAAAAACAAAGTGGTTTTTGATAAAGAAACCGAAACTTTTTACAACAAACTGGATTCCCTGAGTGCCGCGTTCTACAAAAAACTTCAGGAAACATATCCCAAACTCTCTAAAAATGACATCCGGTTGTGCTCATTGATTCGTCTTAAAATTGACAGTCAGGAGATCGCAACGCTTCAAAACATTACAATTGCTTCCCTAAATACAGCCCGGTATCGCATCAGAAAGAAGCTAAAGCTGTCAGAAAACACTGATTTAGATACATTTATTCAAAGTTTATAGTCCTGTTTAAGTTCCTTTATTGATAGGGTTTTAAATAAGCCTTTAACTTGGCTGTCTATTATTTGTCTATTGCTTAAATGTGGTTCCTGCCTGTTTTTCTTTTTACATTAGTGCAACGATAAATCACAGACAATCTGTTTATTACAAAACAGTTGCTGTGTATTAAAATCAGAACTTATTTAATAATCAAACACCAATTTAATTATGAAAACTTTTGTACTTGGAATCGCATTTTTGGGGATGAGCTGCTTCCTGAACGCACAAAACGACATTGCTTATGTAGATGTAAATGAAACATCTTTTAAGTCAGCTACAGCAAAGACCGCAGCTTTAAAGAACCCTGGTTACTTTGAAGCTATTGAAGTAAACCTCGTGCCTGAGCGCGTGAAGGCCTTTCAGGCTGTTGTAGCCAACTATGACATCAAACAGGCTCCTGTCTATTTAGAAGCCCGTAAAAGCACTTATGACGTTGTGTTTACAGAAGGCTTAAACAGTATTAAAGCAGTGTATGACCATAATGGAAACATCATTCGCTGTGATGAAAAGTTTGAGGAAGTAAGAGTACCTTATTTCTTAAGCAAAGAAATCACCAAGATGTATCCCGGTTGGGGCTATCAAGCAGTGCAGTGCACCATTAGCTACAACAAAGACGAAGCGCCTAAAGTAAACTATAAAGTAGTTCTTAAAAACGGCTCTAAAAAGAAAACCATATCGATTGATGCGAATGAATTAATCTAGTCGCGTCAATAATTCCCCCGTATGTTTTTAATTAGCAACCTAATGTAGGCGACTCTTTGTCGTCTGCATTTTTATATGCATATCTCAAGCAGAGCACAAAGAGCCACAGAGAACTTTAAGCTCAATTAGACAAATCCTTCATTTTCTAGCTGCAACCTAAAATCATACTGCAAGTCTTCATGCAGGTTTCTTACTTTGTATAAAGCAGAGTCTTTGTGCACCTCTGCGGAAACTCTGTGTAGCTCTGTGGTATAGCTATACCACAAAGTTGCTCAAAGAAGCACAAAGGGCCGCAGAAAACTTTAAACTCAATTAGACAAATCCTTCCTCTTCCATTTGCAACCTAAAATCATACTGCATGTCTTCAGGCAGGTTTCTTACTTTGTATAAAGCAGAGTCTTTGTGCACCTCTGCGGAAACTCTGTGTAGCTCTGCGGTATAGCTATACCACAAAGTTGCTCAAAGAAGCACAAAGGGCCACAGAGAACTTTAACCTCAATTAGACAAGTCCTTCATTTTCTAGTTGCAACCTAAAATCATACTGTAAGTCTTCGTGCAGGCTGTCTATCTTTTTATGAACCAATGCCAGCTGGCGTTCCAGTATGTTTTGCAGGGTTTTGTCTCGCTTGATGGAGGGAGTCATGTTTTTTAACTGCACACAAAAGTAGAGCAGGAGCTCTACCTCAGTTTCTTTCTTTAAAGAGTAGCGAATGAACTTTTTGACACTTTTCAATATCTTACGGATGCTCTTGCGCATCCAGTAGTAGTTTTTGGTGTTGATAGCTTCCAGCTGTGTGTCGATCTCTTGTTTTACACTTGCGATATACCCGCTTTCATCCTGCGACTCAAACAACAGGTAGGTGAGGAGCTCTTTGTTTTCCTTTTTAAACCTGGCCAAACGCAGGCAGATTTCCATTAACTCGTCAGTGGAGCGGTAATGCAGTTCTTTCTTGAGTTGGCTTACAGTGGCTGTTTTCATGCAATGTGTGGGGTTTTTGTAAGTGGGCTATCCATCCTGTTTTTTTAGGTTTTGCTTCTTGCGCTTTAATTCTGTTTGTCGCATCGGCATCGTGTCAATGGTTACAAAGAGTAACAGCGTGTCAACAACACTGGTCCACCGGTGTTTATGTTCACCGTTTAGGCCAATGAGCAGGTGTTCAAGGTCTGCATCTCGGTCTTTATAGGTTTGATACAATGCACCACCGGGGACCCAGGAAGCACCCTCAGTGTTCCATAGTTTGTATGCTTCAGGTGTTGCAAGGTAGACTAGGAGTTTGCGTTCTTGTATTCCTTCCTTTTTTGCTTCAAAGAGCTGCAGCTGTTGTTTGAATTCAGTCAGGGTACTGTCAGTAGTCATCACAATCAATACGCGGTCTTCCCATTGATGGGACTTGATATCCTGAGCCAAAGCAGTAAAAGTGGTTGTCAATACAATCATTAAAAAGAGTAGAGAAGCTTTCATAGGAACAATGTATTAAAATAGTACAACTTAGCAGCTTGCTAAGTTGTTAAATTCTAAAAATTCAAAAGTATTCTTCTCAAATATCGTTCCGTAAAACGCTTTAACAAAAAACATATAACAATAAGCCATATTTGTCCTAAAGTTTTGATAATTAATAGGTTTGCTCTATCGTTTTAGTGAATTTAGATGGATATTTACTAAATAACCTCATCACCAATTTATGCATACAATCACCGGCACTCAATCTGTCACTCAAACATACAGTCCTAATATTATGGCAACCATTGGCAAAACACCTTTGGTTCACTTGTCCCGTCTTGGCAAAGAATGGGACTTCACTGTATATGGTAAAATGGAAGGGTTTAACCCCGGCGGGAGCATCAAAGACCGCACGGCCATTAATATGCTTTTGGAGGCCATGGAAAAGGGTGAGGTTCATCACGGCGACACCATCATTGAATCAAGTTCGGGGAATATGGCACTGGGCCTGGCACAAGTGTGTAAGTTTTACAAGCTGCAACTCATCGTGGTGATTGATCCCAAAGTGAACCTCCATACAGAAAAGATACTGGAGGTCTATGGTGTAAAGCTGGTGAAAGTGACCCACCCACAACCGGAAGGGGGCTACCTGGAGAGCCGAATCTTAAAGGTAAAAGAGTTGCTCAAGCAATATCCCAACAGCCACTCCCTGAACCAGTATGAAAATGCTGCCAATCCCCAAACGCATTATGAAACCATGAGTGAAATCGCCCATGCACTCAATAAAAAAATAGACTATGTTTTTATCAGTACCAGCACCTGCGGCACCTTGATGGGCTGTGCTAAGTATATTTATGAAAACCGTTTGGCCACCAAAATCATTGCCGTAGATGCCAAAGGCAGCGTCACCTTTGGTCAAAAGGAATCCACGCGCCTCATACCGGGTCACGGCTCCGGCAAGGCATCACATTTTCTGGATGATTCGTTCATTCACGATATCATGCATGTCTCAGATGAAGCCTGTATCACAGGCTGCTGGAACTTACTGGAACAGGAGGCCATACTCTGCGGAGGGTCTTCCGGTGCGGTAGTGTCTGCCATTGAAAAGTATGCTCCGTTTATTCCTGCCGGGGCAAGCTGTGTTGCCATTCTCTGTGACCGGGGCGATCGCTATCTCGAGACCGTCTATAACAAAACCTGGGTCCACAAACACTTCCCCTATTTTAACTTTCCCCAAAAAGAAACAGTCAGCAACACTTAAACCGGAAAAGATGAAACCGCTTCTTTTTAAAATCGCAATTGTAGGCCTCGGACCCAAAGGCCTCTACGGTTTTGAACGTTTGCTGGCACGACTAAACTCCAATCTGATAAACGACCCTGTAGAAATCCATTTGTTTAACAAGACCCGCTTTATGGGTTCGGGTGATGTGTACAGAAGCGATCAGCCGGGCTACCTGCTGATGAACTTTTCCAATAAACACATCAATATGTGGCCTAATGAAGCCCCGCAACCGGTGGTCCAACACCCTGAACGCTTTTCTCAATACCTGGCCCGGAAACAAACCACCACCCCGGCAGCAGTGGACTCACTGTATGCCTCGCGTGCTACCGTGGGGGCTTATTTAGAACAAGGGTTTACTGAGCTTTGCAGGAACCTCCCTGAAAACGTCCGGCTGCACAAGCACATAGCCGAAGTAAACAGCATTGAAAAGGAGGGTGAGAACTATGTGATAGGCTTTCAAGGGGAGGAGGAAACACTTCACCTTGAGGGTTTTCAACAAATCCTGATTACCACAGGGCACCAGCGTCACAAAAAATGCATCAAACCCAAGGTAAACCGTGTTCGGTTTATTTATCCTGTAGAAGAAACCCTGAAAGAAGTGACTCAACACCACACGGTGGCAATGAAAGGCCTGGGCCTCACCTTTATCGATGCGGCACTGGCACTCACTGAAGGCAGGGGAGGCACCTTTACTGAATCCACCAACGGTAATTATACCTATAGCCCTTCCGGAAAGGAACCCAATCACATTTATCCCTTTTCAAAGTCAGGCTGGCCAATGTTGCCCAAATATAATTTTGACACTCCTGAAAATGAACCCCCGCTGTATGTCGAAAGCATTCAACCTTTAACTGACGCGCAACTGAGTTTTACCAATGACATCCTGCCCTTGCTGCACCAGGATATGGAGTTTGCTTATTACAACACCTTGATTGCCCACAAACAAGTAGAGCTAATCTACCACCCGGATTATGAACAGGTAAAAGCCCAGATTGCTGCCTTCCACCAAGCCTATCCGGAATATCCTGAGTTTTCACTGAAACGTTTACTGGAACCGGAATTCAACCCCAAGCTAAGCACCCACCAAAACATCCTGGAATACCTGACCGCTTTTACCGAGGTAGCCCCCCTAAACATTGTGCACGAAGCCCAACTACGTGCCGCGGCGGTGTGGAAACGGGTGAGCCCTGTGTTCAACGAGCTCTATTCCTTTAGCGGACTCGACCCTGCTTCGCATGAGGAGTTTGACAAGCATTACTTCGGTAAACTCAACCGTATTGCCTTTGGCCCGTCGCCCGATAACCTCAAAAAGATCATAGCCCTTGCACAAGCAGGTATCCTAGACTTTGAGTATGCCAGGAACCCCAACTTAAAGTGCCAGGAGAACGGCATCAGTCTGAACAATGGCAAATCTCAAAACTTTTGTGACGTCCTTATCAATGCCCGTATCCCCAAGAACTCCATTCAAAAAGATGCCTCGGGATTGTTTCTGAATTTGTGTCGAAACGAACTGGCACGACCGTATATAAACCACGGTAAACACACCACCTATGCTTCGGGAACCGTAGAAATTGACCGCAATGGAAATCTTATCAACGCCCGGGGAATTCCTGAAAACATCACCCTCTATGGTACACCCACCGAGGGACTGTTGCATGACAACGACACCTTGTCCCGCACCCGCAACAACTTTGCTGACCCCTGGGCACAAGCTGTAATTAAACAACTAACAATTCAAAAATATGAAACCTTTAATCCACTTACCACCTCTTTCACCTTTGGCAAATCAATGGATGTCAGATTTGATGGCCAATAAACCATTGCTCGACACCCTTTTTCAAGCCCACGGTTCGCCACTCAATATCCATTATCTTCCGGCGATGGATGAGAACATCCATACGTTCAGAAAGGTGTTTGAAAAGCACGGGCTTCCACATCAACTGTATTATGCCCGCAAGGCCAACAAAACCCAAAGCGTGGTAGAACGCGCCGCCCAAAACGGAATAGGGGTAGACACCGCCAGTTACAGGGAATTGAAACAAGCACTGGAAGCCGGTGTCAGTCCTGAACTCCTGGTTGTGACCGCAGCCATCAAAACAGCGCAACTTCTCGAACTCGCCGTTGAACACAATGTATTGGTCATCATTGACAACCCCGATGAATGTGAACTGCTGAACAGCATTGCCAAAAAACACAAGAAACATATCCGTATTGGTTTTCGCGTAAGCGGTTTTTATGCTGAAGATAAAAAGCTTTACAGCCGCTTTGGTTTTGATATCAACGCGGTGGCTCCTTTTATTACCACCGGTTGCTTTCCCGATGGAGGGGAATCTCACCTGGTCTATAAAGGCCTTCACTTTCATTTAGACGGCTATTCAACCACAGAGCGGGGGGCAGCGCTCACCCAGTGTATTGTGTTGGCAAAACGATTGGAGACCCAGGGCTTAAAAACCGAGTTCATCGACATTGGCGGGGGAGTGTTGGTCAACTACCTGCAGCATAAAGACGAGTGGAACAACTTTCAACAGGAACTCAAAAAAGCTGTGCAAGGCAAATGCGACGAGATCACCTTCAACAATGACGGACTGGGCTTTCAGCTTATTGACGGCAACTTACACGGAACCCTGGATGCCTATCCTTATTACAATGAAGAAAACGGCGCCACCTTTCTTGAAAACATCCTGAATTACCGCTATAAAAACTATCCATCTGTTTCTGAATTGCTTCAGGGCAAAGACATCGAACTGCGTATGGAACCCGGGCGCTCACTGCTCAACCAGGTGGGGATGACCCTGGCACGGGTGGTCTTCCGGAAAAAGGATGCTCGTGGCCGCTGGCTGGTGGGGCTGGAGATGAATATGAGTCAGCTGAAAAGCTCCAGTGCCGATTTCCTCCTGGACCCCTTGACCGCACTGGAACCTGCAGAGGCCGCTCCCACCGAAGTGTACTTCACCGGGGCCTATTGCCTGGAACAAGACATCCTGCTCAAACGAAAGATTGCCTTGCCACACCTCCCGCAAGTGGCTGATGTCATTGGCTTTGTCAATACCGCGGGCTATCTGATGCACTTTTATGAAACACAGGCACATTTGTTTGAACTCTCCACAAACCTAAGCCTAAAATCAGCTAAAGAACAGTATGTGTTTGAGGATTTTAAAGAAGAATGTTCAGAGTTTGACATAAGACTACCTGACTTAAGACGTATGACAAACTCATAGTGTGAAACACAGTGCGCAGTGCTCGCAGAGCCCGCCAGGTTAGCTTACAGCCTAAAGCAAACTAGTGTTCAGTGTTCAGCAGCAGTGCTCAGTTTTTAATTTTTCATTATTAATTCTTAATTCTTAATTTTTCATTCTTCATTCTTCATTCTCAATTTTAGTTATCTTTGAATAGGCAGTCATTTTCTCTTAAAACAGAACCGAATGCGTCTTGAAGCAGCACAATAAAACGTGCAGAGTACACCAAATAAAAACCAAACACATGGAAGAAGTAACCATAGACAATTATTTAGATAACCACTACATTCACCGAAGCAATTGGTTAAGAGCGGCTGTTTTGGGGGCTAACGACGGAATCATCTCTGTTTCAAGTCTTGCGATTGGGGTGGCTGCGGCAAGCACGACCAGGGAACCCATCATATTAGCCACTGTGGCGGGGCTTGTAGCCGGAGCCTTATCGATGGCTGCCGGTGAATATGTTTCGGTGAGTTCGCAAACAGACACCGAAAAAGCAGATATTGAAAGAGAAAAACAAGAGCTGAAAGAAATGCCTGAAGAAGAGATGAACATCTTAGCCAAAATATATGAAAACCGGGGACTAACAAAAGAAACAGCCAAACAAGTAGCCCTTGAAATGACTCAGCATGACGCCTTGGGCACCCACATAAGAGATGAGTTGGGCATCAATGAGATGAGCCAGGCAAACCCCATACAAGCAGCCGTTGCTTCCGGGGCCGCCTTTACAGTGGGGGGTGTTCTCCCTCTTTTGGTAGTCCTTTTTACTCCCTTAACCGGAATGGAATATTGGCTGTATGGGTTCACCACCCTGTTTTTGATTATCCTGGGTGCTACTTCGGCCAAAACAGGAGGTTCAAGTGTAACAAAAGCAATCCTGCGCATTACCATATGGGGCACCATAGCAATGGGCTTATCGGCCTTGGTGGGGTATATCTTTGGTGTAAGCGTGTAGATTGGTGTACAGAATTTGACATAAGACTACATGACTTAAGACGTATGACCAAAACGGCAAGCACCAAATAACAAGCACCAAATTCCAAAGGAGTGTTCAGTTTTGGGATTTACGTACGACTATATGACTTAAGACGTATAACAAACTCATAGCGTGAAACACAGTGCGCAGTGCTCGCAAAGACCGCCAAGTTAGCTTTAATCAAACAGCTATCAGCTTTTAACTTTCAGCAAATTATCTATTTATTCTTCTCTATTTTCTCTTTTCTATTAAAAATGAGGAATCCCACAAAACCAATACATCCAGCTTTTGTAGTTTTGATTGCAGGGGGGTTTAACATTTATTTATATATTTGGGAAGCCGCTTTTTTTAACCCCCTTTTAATTGAGTTTTGAAACCTTGGTTTATAATTATTTTATATGATTATGAAATTAGTCATACAACTTGGGTTTGAAGTAGATAAACAAAAGATTAATGACATTTTTTAAATCCTTAATTATTGAAGCAAGCTTTTGGCAATCTTCACTTTTTATTTTCCTTTTATCTCTTTTAGCAGTAATAATAGGTTATGTTATTAAATATTATTTAGATATAAAAAAGTCAAAAAGAATAAAGATATTATCATTAGAATTGATTGTTGGTGCAATGTATACTAATGGTAGTTTTGTTATACCTAGTTTAAGTTTAATTATAGAAAACTTATCAAAAACTGATGTAATAATTAATTATGTTAGATTAAAATGCAAAGACGATCATGGCATGGCACCTATTTCTATGGGTTATGTTCAATTAAGTGTGTCATCGTTTAAAAATCTGTTATCAAAGTAATCTACTAAATCTCTTCTAACTGATGACCATCCAAACATTTGGCCATTCCATTTTGTTTGTGCATTTAGAGTGGCTAAATAGATTTGTTTTACTATCGCATTTTCTGAAGTAAAGGCACCTTTTGTTTTTGTGACTTTACGAACCATTCTATGATAACTCTCTATAGGATTGTTAGTATAAATACCCCTGCGTAAAGCCGGTGGGTATTTATAAAAATTAACAAGCCTTACCCAGTTGTTTCTCCAACTTCTGAAAATAATCTTGTACTTGGTACCCCACCGTTGTTCTGCTTGAATTAGATATTGTTCTGCAGCTTTTTCATTCAATGCGGTATAGATCTTTCTTAAATCCTTAATCAGAGGTTTTACATCTTTATAATTTACATATTTAAGACTGTTGCGCATTTGATGAACCAAACAAAGTTGCACATCTGCTTTTGGAAAAATATCTTCTATAGCATCAGCAAAGCCACTTAAATTGTCAATGCAAGCTACAAAAATATCTTTTACCCCACGAGTCTGTAGTTCGTGGAGTACTTGTCTCCAAAAGCTACTGGATTCATTATCCCCAAAATAGATACCCAAGACTTGCTTTTCTCCTTCTCTATTAACACCCAGGACCGAGTAAACAGCTTTAGAAACAACCTTTCCATTTTCCCTGACTTTAAAATGCATGGCATCAAGCCACATCACCGGATAAACAGAATCTAAAGGCCTGGATTGCCATTCTAGTATCTCCGGGATTATTCTATCTGTTATAGCGTTTAATGTGCCTACAGATATCTCTAAATCATACATATCCTTAAGATGATCTTGAATATCCCTATAACTCATCCCTTTGCTGTAAAGAGACAAAATCTTAGCATCAATATCGCTGGTTATGCGCCTTTGTCTTTTCTTGATAATCTCGGGTTGAAAAGAACCATTGCGGTCACGCGGCGAAAAAATATCGAAGCCACCTAATGAGCTAGAGATATTTTTTCGCCCTCGCCCATTGTGCCGATTTTTGTCTTTTTTAGAACTTTGCTCTAAATGAGAGTCCATCTCTCCTTCAAGACTGGCTTCGATCACTCGCTTGAGTAAAGGTGTAAAAACACCATCTTTACCAGTTAAAGGCTGGCCACTTGACAATCCTTTAGAAAGTTCTGTAACCAGTTTTTCAAAATCATTCTGTTTTTCTATATCTTTCATATGTCTAAATTAATAAATTATTAATTTGACACACTTTCTTGAACAGTCTCGAAAATAGAATAGATAAAATTGATAACGAAGCACTTTCTTTTCTTCATCACCGTCCTGCTGCTTGCGGGTGTGCTGTTGAGCGGCTGCACTGGGGACGCTTGTGATACCTATACCTTCCCCCAGTGTGAATCAATAGACCTTTCTGATGAGTATGACCCGGTGTGCGGTTGTGACGGGGTGACATATACCAATGCCGGTTGGGCCAGATGCATGGGTGGGCTTATTTCATATACTCCGGGGGAGTGTGAGTAAACTATTGCGCCCTTTCAGGGCTTTTTTATTGGCTGGCTGTTCAATGCGGTGGGCTCACACCCACCGTTGAGGTTCTGATGCCCCTTCAGGGCTGACTACAAAACCTAAAGAAGCAATGTTTTGAACTTGGTAGTATTTCTTAAAAGGTTTCATGGATCAAATCATTCAAAAAAACTATCTTTAATACTTCAAACCAATAACCCTCCGCTGCCGTGCGATTGCATCGCGTGGTAGCGGGGCACCCTTTTAAATTAAAACCAACCTAAAAAAACCAACTATGTATTCAAATCAAAAAACCGGAAGGATCACTGGCGCTTTGCTTTTATTTGTTTTTGTTTCAGGCATCCTAATTTTTCAAGTTTTACAAGGTCCGGTGCTTTTTTCAGACGATTATCTTTCTACCACTTCTGAGAACGCCAATCAAGTCATCGCTTCCATAGTACTCGGTATTTTTAGCGGGATCGTAACCATCGTGATTGCTACCCTGCTATTGCCCATTTTTAAACGATATAGTATGCACCTGGCCTATCTATACCTTGCCTTCTGCATCCTCAACTTTATTGCCATTATGATTGATAATGTGAGCGTACTCTCTATGTTGGAATTGAGTAAAGAATATGTGGGCAATGGCGGTGAAAGTGCGTCAACTATTTTGGAGTCGTTTGTTTCTGAAATGCATTGGTGGACCCATTATATGTATCTCTTAATTTCCTGCTTTCCTGTTTTTATACTCTATGTCACCTTATACAGTTCTAAACTGGTCCCACGTGTGATAGCTGCTTTTGGAATATTGGCGGTCGTCCTGATGTTTATTGAACAAGTAAGTTCAATTTTTGGACAGAGTATAAGTATGAATATGCTGCTTCCCATGGGATTGATTCAACTCATTCTTCCGCTTTGGTTACTGTTCAAAGGATTCAATGCATCCATACCGGAACCTGAAATGAATCAATAACTCCCGTTACAGGGTGATACCATCCCGCAGAAAAGGGGCGTGGTGATACACTGTAAAAAGGACCCAAGCGACTAGCAGGGACTTTGAATTAGAAGTCTGTTCTATGAGGGCAGGGCAGGGGGGCTCTGGTGGCTTGCGGCTGAGAGCAGTGTCAAAACAACGATTGTTAAACAATTTTTTTATATTTGTTTCAGCCTCAGAAGTTTCTCATCCTCCGCTTCGTCGCACGCTGTTGCAGAAGCTTTAGCGTAGGCGCCCTGAAGCTATGAAGCGCAAGGCGGAAGCTTTTTCAGCGAAGGGGGATAACGAAGGAGGCACTAGCCGCTTTATCATCCCCAAGAAAATAATTGCTGTAATACCCTTTTGCCGGAAACGGCATGGTTTTTAATAACGGGTTAAAAGGGACATAAGGGACTCACAGGGACTTTACCGCAGGCACAGCAGCCCGCCCCTCTAAGTCAATGTCCCTGTTGTCCCTTAAGTCCTTTATTATGAAAGAACAAAAGCAAAACAACTCAGGTTTTATCCCTCAACACGGTGGTTACCGCAATTTGATTTCCTATCAAAAAGCTGAAATCATCTATGACGGCACGATGTATTTTACGAGACGTTTTTTTGGAAAATATGACCGTACCATAGACCAAATGGTGCAGGCAGCTAGAAGTGGTAAACAAAATATTGTGGAAGCCAGTATGGCTTCTGGAACTTCAAAAGAGTTTGAAATTAAATTAACCAATGTTGCCCGGGCTTCTTTAGAGGAATTGCGAATAGATTATGAAGACTTTCTGAGAAGCAACAACTATGAAATCTGGGACAAAGGGCACCGTCTGGTGGCACGACTGCGGGAACTCAACAAAACACCCAACGCCACTTATGAAACCTTTAAAAAAGGCATAGAACATCAAAACCCTGAGATCTGTGCCAATGTGATGATTGGCCTTATCAAAGTTACAAGTTACTTATTAAACAAACAACTCAAAGCCCTGGAAGCTGCTTTTATAAAAGAAGGTGGTTTAAGAGAACGTATGACGAAGGTAAGAATTGAACAGCGCAACAAGGGTAAAAAGGAGGGTGGTGATACTCTGTAAAAGGGACTTAAGGGACTAGCAGGGACTTTGACTTAGAAGTCTGCCCTATGAGGGCAGGGGGGCTGAGGTGGCTTGTTGCTGCGTGTTTGCAGTTTCCCTTGAACGCTTATTTAACATTTTTTTTTATATTTGTTTCAGCCTCAGAAATTTAAATGAAGGAGGCAGTACTCCCCAATAGTTTTTTAAAATTAAATGGTGTGGTCTATTTGATTTATAAGCTGCATGCAGGATATCAACTAATACTCTAAACAATGTAGAAAAGGAATATGACAGCAACAAGTTGTGGAGGTATTACTTTAATATGGTTGTTAGCAGTAACTCTATGACGACACAGCAAAAATCAAACTGACGACAATGAAATTAAACATACTATTATTGCTGAGCATCTTAACTCTATTGACTTCGTGTAACGGGCAGACCGCTTCCAAGCAAAAAAACAATGAGCAGTTAAAAGAACAATTGGTAAAAGGCGACACTGTACAAGCACTTGGTAGCAGCGTTATGGTTGTTTATCAAGACAAGAAAAATAATTATTGGTTTGGAAGTTGGAAGACGGGAGTATATAGATATGATCCTTCGGCTTCCCTCAAGACAGGTGGAAAAACATTGGTCAATTATACAGCCGATCAAGGCTTACCAAACAGAATTGATGAAATAAAAGAAGATCAATCCGGCAACATATATTTTACCAGTTGTTCCCCAAATTCAACGATAGTTAAGTTTGACGGACATACATTCACGACTTTATCGCCAGTCGCCGGTAACGATTGGCAACTTAAATCCAATGATGTATGGTTTAGACATTCTTTTCAATCTGAAAAAGTATATCGGTATGACGGAAGTACGTTACATGAATTGCAGTTACCAAAACCACCAAATCTCCCCAATCCTTTTGAAATCTACACCATTTATAAAGACAAGAAAGGAAACATTTGGTTTGGCACCAACCCTGTTGGAGTGTGCCGATATGATGGGAAATCATTTGAATGGATCACAGAAGAAGATGTGACTGAATTTCGCAACGAAGGTGCAAACGGAGTGCGATCAATTGCGGAAGACAAAAATGGCGACTTTTGGTTCAATACCGAATATCGCTATCGTGTTTACGACAGCGCAACGTTAGATAACAATCAATTTTACACAAGACACCAAAGTATAGGTGGGTTAGATGGGAAAAAGGACAGCAATTTGGACGAGTATCTATCAACAGTAAGAGACGACAATAACAATTTATGGTTTGTAACCTATCGTGATGGCGTTTGGAAATATGACGGAACAAACGTCACTCATTACCCGGTTCAGTATAATTCAACAGACATTACATTATTCAGCATTTACAAAGACAACCATGGTGCCCTTTGGCTTGGAACGCACGAAAACGGGGCATTTAAATTTAATGGGACAATATTTGAAAAATTCATACTATGATAATTGAAAGAAGAGTAGCCGCTTACAATGTTTAAAAATGTATTAAAACGCATTTTACACTAAATGTAAGCGAACATTCATAAAGACCAAGCAACCAAAAAAATACAGACATAAATTGGAATGAGAACTTATTATTTTCAAATAGCTAGCATACTTCTACTTGTGCTTTCCATCATTGCCTTTTCAGACAATTTAATTACTGATGTGGGGCAAGAAAGCAACAGCGACCCGAAGTTTATTATCCACGGACTGTTGATGTTTGCCTGGTTTATACTATTTGTCATCCAAGCTAATTTTATACGAAAAAGAAATTACATAGCACATATGAAATGGGGGGTTGCAGGTTTTGTGATAGCCATTTTAGTGGTTTTAAGCACCGTATATATCATTAGTGAAGCCTATGATGGAGGCTGGAGTGCACTGAAGTATTTTGAAAAAGCAATCCTTTTATTTATACCCAGTTTTGCCGTTTTAATCCTACTGGGATATCTAAACAGAAAAAAGGGTAACAGACACAAGCGGTTTATTTATATGGGTACTTTGTTGATTCTGGAACCCATATTAGATAGGGTTGCAACAAACCTTCATATTGGAAATAATGTACTATTTGTTATTCTCGTTTGGAATGGGCTGTTCATTTCCTTGTTTGTATATGACTTGTTGACAATAAAAAAAATACATAAAATCAGTTGGATGGGATATCTATGGTTTTATGTGGTGTGGACAATTTCATTCCTCACATAAAAACGGACTTTAAAATGGCGGTACACAAAAGCGTATATGTGGTTATAGTGGTTAATTGGTAAACCGTTAACTTTGAATTTAATAGAACCTGATATGAAGATTAAATATTTTACTTTAGGTATAGTTTTAGTTGTACTAATATCTTGCAATCAAAACACTTCCAAGAATCAAAATAGTCAAGCAGCATATGATTATGGTACAAAAAATGATTCTGCCCTTTTTTATTTTAATAAAGGCTGGGAGTATATTATGGATTATGGCCAATGGACCTTGTCTGAAAAAGCTTTTAGAAAAGCGGTCGAATTTGATACCACTTTTTTGGTTGGGAAAAGTTTAGTTGGGAAAATAACCCAAGATCTTGACGAGCGGATAAGGCTGTGGGATGAATTGAACATAAAAAAACAAAACGCTTCCAAAGATGAACAATTACTGTTAGAATCAACACTCAATATATTGGAGTTATTTAATGCTCGAGACCAAAACATGAAATTGGATAAGAAATTTATGTCTGATTTTAAGGAAATGTCAGAATCCAATTATAGAGAGTTTGTTCATAAATACCCAAATGAATCTTATTTTAAAGCAGAATATTTTGAAATTTTACATTCAAATCACAATGCCCAAGTGGCTTTAGATTCATTAAATTTTCTCTCAACAACAAAACAAAAGGAACTTCCTTCTTTTATTAGTCTTGCTGCTGCCTTTGAATCTGATTTAGGAAATTATGAAAAAGCCCTTTCACTTGCAGATAAATTACAAACAAAAATCAACAATCCGGATATTCCTGCACCTTATGTATTGTATGCTCAGATTTACTCAAAGATGGATAGTCTTTCATTGACTAAAACATATATCGATAAGGCTGTAGCATTGGACACGAATCATCTAATTGCTAAAAGACTAAAAACCTATATTGACAGTAAACTAAAACCTAAAGTTAACAATGGCTTTAAGTAAATGCTTGTTCTCGTCCGTTTTTGAGAATTGTTTAGGACCAGTTTGTTGCATTGTTACAGTAATGGTGTTTTACATTTTTTTTATATTTGTTTAAGCCTCAGAAGTTTCTCATCCCCCGAAGCTTTTTCAGCGAAGGGAAACTGCGAAGGGGGATAGCGAAGGAGGCAGTACTCCCCAATGGTTTTTTTTAAATTAAATGGTGTCGCTATGTACTTTTAAACTGTATGTAAGACATTAATCAAATAAACAAACAGTTCAGAAAAGGAATAGACCAGCAAAGTCTGGTGATATTGCTTTAATACTAACGTTTGCAGTCATTAAATAATAGTTATGAAACACATTTTAATCCTTTTGATATTCATTTGGGGAGTTAGTTCCTGTAATCATCAAATAAATGAAGAGAAGGCGCCGATTATCAAAAGCGACAGTTTAGTAGTTCAGCAAGATCTCGCGCAAGTTAAGGACCTGATAAGGCATTCTTTTGAAGACATTTGGTCAAATCTGGATTCAACTAAAATAGCGACACATCACACAGATGATTTTTTGCTTCTCGAAAATGGCATTGTTTGGAATAATGATTCTGTAAAGCATTACTTAAACAGGGAACGTAAAGAAATGGAAGTCTATCAATATAAGCGGTTAAATACATTTGACTTTATACAATCAGTGCACAACCAAACTTCCATCTGGATAGCCTATAATAACTATGGAACCTGGGTAAAAGGAACTGATACTTTAGGAAGCGTACACTGGTTAGAAAGTGTAATTGCTGTAAAAGACCGTGACAAATGGAAACTACAGCAATTGCATTCTACCACTGTTAAAAATTAATAAACAAACTGCCGGAAACGTGATAAGCGTTCAAAGGTCTGAAAACCATTAGTCAATATGAAAAAGTCAGAGTTTATTCAGCATCCATCAAAATTACTGCTCATTGCTTTTGTCTTGATTTGCTGTTTTTCGTGCAAACAAAAATCAACGAATGAAAATTTAAAAACCAACACTGTAGCCCAACCTTTTGCAACATACAATCACACGGCTTTTGTTGTTAAAAATTTAGATTCAAGTGTTGCTTTTTACAACTACGTTTTTGAATTTGACACCATTCATTATCCATTTCCTTACAGAGAACACATCAGAGCAAAATGGATGTCAACAGGGAATGGTGGAGAATTGCATTTGGGGGAATTTAAAGGAGATACAACACAGTATTATGATCCCGGACATATTGGATTTACAATATCATCGATCGATACCATTCTATCAAGGTTAGAAGAATTAAACTATGAGCTTCCTGAAATGGAACATATGCCCAATGGAGAACGAACCATTCACATGGCAGATATGGATGGAAATAACATTCATATCATTGAACGAAAACAATAAAACCGGTGTATACCTAACAACATGATTAAGTTTTTTAGACGCATTAGGCATAAGTTACTGACTGAAAACAATTTCAGAAAATATCTTCTGTATGCAATTGGAGAAATAATTCTAGTAGTGATAGGGATCTTGATCGCCTTGCAGATTAATAATTGGAATGATAGAAAGCAACAACATCAATCTGATATTGAGTTTTTAAATAACTTGAAAGGGGAAATCATCTTGGATACTTTGGCATTCTCACACCAAACTAAGTGGTACAATGAAATCAATGAAAACGTACGTAGTACGCTATTTATGATAGACACCTCAGAAGCATTGAATGAGGAACAAATCAAGCTGATCAGTAAAACAATAGTTCAGGCAGAATACTTACTCCCTGTGCAAAAAAACATCGATAGGAACGGCTTGATCGTTGCCTCGGGTTCAATTAAAAGATTAAACCGGGATTTACATTATAAATACTTACGCTATCTTGAATCAATTGATTTTAGTTATGATTTGACCATCAAGCTGGGGGATGCTTTGGTTACTATTGCAAACAATGAACTATACCCAAGTGTAGATCTCAATTTTACTGACGACACTAAAAGTCAAGTAACGTTTGATCTTAAGACTCTAAAAAACAACAGAACCGTTCATAACGCACTTCAGAAGTCAATATACTATCGTGGTGCTATCATAGATGTGAATAAACCTATATTAACCAGGGCGAGGTCTATTATCGAAGCGATCGATGCTATTTTAGAGAAGGAATAGTGAATATATTTGCAACCCAGAAAGGGTTCTAAACCCCTCATGGGTTCACAAAAAAAGTGATACATTAGCAACACGATAGTCCTATTTCAAATAACTAAGTATACTAAACGAATGAATAAAATGATACACGCTATCCTGCTGTTGTTGTGTTGTTTACAAATCACAGCAATAGGTTACTCCCAGGATGTATATATAAAAGCCGGTCAACTGTTTGACAGTCAAAAAAAGGAACTCCGGCACAACCAGGTCATTTATATCAGTGGCACTTCAATTGAGTCTGTCGGTGGGTTTGAAAGCATTCCTGAGCATGCTGAAATCATTGATTTAACTGGCTATACGGTTCTTCCGGGACTGATAGATGCCCATACACATGTATTGTTTTCTCAAACCGCTAAGGATGACTTTGCGGCACATAGCATACATACCCTTGTGATGGAAAGCGAGGCGTTGAGAGTGCTTCGAGGAGCCAAAAGAGCGCAGTCTTATTTGGACGTGGGCATCACCAGCATCAAGGATTTGGGCAACTCAGGACTTTTTCTGGATACCGCCCTTAGGGATGCCATCAATGAAGGCACGGTGGCAGGTCCGCGTGTGTTTGCTTCGGGGCCCATACTGGCAGCAGCAGGAGGGCAGCTTTATGGGGTGCCTTCTGACCAACAACACATTATAGATGAAGAATACCGCATTGTAAAAGGAGTGGAGGACGCCCGTAACGCGGTGCGTGAACACGTCAATCAAAACGTAAACCTTATTAAAATATGTGCAGACAACCTCCCCAATAAAGCATTGCTCTCTGTAGATGAAATGAAAGCCATCGTTCAAACAGCCCATGAATATGGCCTGACCGTAACCGCCCATGCCGTGACCAATCAATCTGCCTGGAACGCCATTGAGGCAGGAGTAGACGGCATTGAACACGGTTTTAATATAGCTGATAGCACCTTGACGTTGATGGCACAAAAAAAGGTGTTTCTGGTGCCCACAGAAAACAGCAGGGCCTATATGGAACAATATGCTACCCTGGCAGGCTATGAAACCGGAGAGGCAGACTGGATTGATTATTATATGGAGAATATGAAAAAGAGACTTACAAGCGCACTAAACAAAGGAGTTCCCATTGTTGCAGGTTCTGATAACTATACTCATATCGGTGGGACACGCGGGGAGTCGTCAAGAGATATGTTTCGCTATTATTTTGAAGCGGGAATGCACCCCTTGGATATATTACATTCAGCCACGTATCTTTCTGCAGTTTGTTTAAACAAGGAGAAAGAGATTGGCAGTCTCATACCCGGAGCTAAAGCAGATATCATTGCCGTAAAAGGGAATCTGGAAAACGACTTTCTCAAAACCCTAGAACAATTGGTGTTTGTCATGAAAAACGGCGCTGTCTACCTTCAAAAAATGGAATAAAGGTTTTTGTCCAACCCTTGAAGGGTTCTAAACCCTTCAAGGGTTAATTACGTATTATGCTTCTTGAAAACTATTTTCTCTTAACATGGTTTTCCATAAAACCTTACATCTCTATTAAACTTAATAATTCCTGTATTTTTTCTACCTTTAAGATTTAAAATCAGGATGTATTTATAGAGCAAATGGTAAGCATTTAGAATACGCACATAAAGTTTTATATGGAAAAAAATGTAGTAGATAGAAATAATGTAATTCAATTTGGAAACGGGCAACAGCCCATGCTTTTTGCCCATGGGTATGGATGTGACCAAACCATGTGGCGCTTTATTACCCCTGAATTTGAAAACGAATATAAAATAGTACTTTTTGATCATACCGGTTCAGGTAATTCAGATGAATCGGCTTACGATTTTGAAAAATATGACTCCTTGGATGGATATGCCCAAGATGTCATTGAACTCTGTGAGGAGCTGAAACTCAGTAAGGTGATTTTCATAGGGCACTCAGTGAGCTGTATGATTGGTGTGCTGGCAGCCATTCAGCGGCCTGAGCTTTTTGAGAAGCTTATTTTGATAGGTCCCTCACCACGTTATATCAACCAGGCCGAGTATTATGGTGGGTTCACAAAATCCGATATCGAAGATATGGTGGAGACCCTTGAGAGCAATTATTTGGGTTGGTCCAGCCACATCACGCCAATCATCACGGGGCACCCTGAAAAACCGGAGTACTCAGATGAACTGCATAACAGCTTTTGCCGTATGAATCCTGAGATTGCCAAGCACTTTGCAAAGGTCACTTTTCTGGGGGATAACCGGGAGGACCTTGCAAAAGTGAGTGTACCTGCCCAGGTCATTCAAAGCAACCCTGATGTGATTTCACGCATTGAAGTAGGTCAATATGTCCATAAGCATTTGCAGAACAGTATCTATACAGAAATAAAAGTACCGGGACACACGCCACATCTCACAAACCCGGAGGCAACCATTGCAGCGATGAGACTGTTTCTTTAATGAGTGAAATGAAAAAACAAGTAACAGACCAGCTTCTCGATAACGCACCCTGTGGCTATTTGCAAATGGATACAGAAGGTACTGTATTGCAAATGAATAAAACATTAAGAAGGTGGCTTGGTTTTGAGGAGGAAGGAGCCTTAGAAGTCCATTCCATAGAGGATTTGTTCAGTATGGGAGGGAAGGTATACTACAATACCCATATACAACCTTTGCTGCAAATGCAAAGGGAAGCCTCAGAAATCAATGTCTCGTTGAAAGGTAAAAACGCGACGACCTTACCGGTCTTGTTAAATGCAAAAAAAGATGCCCCTGAGCGCGGTAAAAAGGAAACATTCAGCGTGTTTGTAATAGACATCAGACAGCGAAAGCTGTATGAAAGTGAGTTATTGAAAGAACGTAAAAATGCAGAGGCCGCCTTAAAAAAGTTGAAACAAGTAAATAAAGACCTCGAGCAGTTTGCCCATACAGCTTCTCACGACCTTCAGAGTCCGTTGAGAACGATATCCGGAATGATTCATTTGCTCGAAAAGAAAAAGCTAATTACACCCGGCTCAGAAAGTGCCAAATTGTTTTCCCTGATTAAAAGCAATTCCAATCAAATGAGATTGATGGTTCGCGATCTGCTTGAATATTCAAAAGTAGATGAGGACCCGTCTGTTTTTTCCCCTGTTTCAATTGAGGCAGTATGCAGGCAGGCGATTGATTTGCTGAAGGATGCTGTGGAAAAGAACGGGGCAATGTTTGATATAACTGAAATGCCAGTGATTTCAGGTTCAAAATCACAACTTGTAAGGCTTTTTCAGAACCTTTTTGAGAATTCAATAAAATACCGGTCAAAAGAAGCACCCCATATTGTAGTGACACACAAAACAACCAATGGGTTTGAGTGTATTCAGGTGAGTGATAATGGGATTGGGTTTGAAAAGGAACAGGCAACCAATATATTTACATTTATGAAGCGGTTGCATGCCAATGATAAGATACCCGGCACAGGGGTGGGCCTTGCGGCTTGTAAACGTATTATGAGAAATCACGGGGGTTCGATAAGCGCAGAAGCAGCACCGGGAAAGGGAGCTGTTTTTACACTTCAATTTCCGAGAGAGTGAATAATTAAGAATTAAGAATTAATAATTAGGAATGGATTGTTGCGGTTTTATTGATGGTATTCAGCTAACTATATCTTGCTCTCATATCTTGAAAATAGGAGTTGATGAATTACAGTTAGTCTGTTTGATTGAACGACAATAAAGAAAGGGAGCCTCTCCCCAAAGGACTCCCTTCTTTTTTCAGATTAAGTGTTAGCGTTTGTAAGCTTTAAGAAACCGTTTCTTGATTGGTCTTCAATATTCCAATTACTTCATTCCGGTTTTTTCCTAATCTGATTGCTATTTTTTTAATTAAGGTTGCTATAGTTCCTTCTTGATAGTTCAGATCTTCATTTGTTAGAGTTGGGTAAAATCTTTTCAATGTACTTGACTGTTTTTCCCAGTCACCTTTTATTTTAAATTCTTCAATTGTACTTTTCTCATCGATAGTTTTAGGATTCATAATTTGATGATTTATAGTATCTCTTTTGCACTGATACAAAGATGACACAATCTTGGCTGTTTTATGTTACAAAACTCAAGGAGAAGGTTACATAACTTTGTGTTTTCATTGGTAACCGAATATCGTTTGTTGCTCTTCTAAGGTTACAAATGATGTAAAGAGTAGTATCAATTTGAAATTGAGTAGTTATGGTTTATTGACAAGCAGCAAAAGGTTTATCACCATTATTATAGCTTCGACAGACTAAGAATAGAAGGATAAAAAAAAGGGAGCCTCAACCCAAAGGACTCCCTTATTAAATACAGATTAGGTGTTAGCATTGATAAGCTTAATGAAACCGTTACTTGATTGGTTTGTAAAATTCCAATAACTTCATTTCGGTTTGTTCCTAGTCTGGATTTAAATTTGTTAATAGTTCTTTTTCATTACCCGCTTGATAGCAAACGCTTCATTTGTAAGCATTGGGTAATTGTCTTTTTTCTTGAAATTAAAGGTCTTGTTTAGAGCCTCAATTGTTCATATTCAAAGATGACTAATTCTTGAACAAATAGTGTTACATAACTTCTGTAGAAGGTTACACAATTATGAGATTTTCAATGGGGATTATATTTAACTTTAGCATTGGGCACGATTGTATGGTTCGATGGAAATATTAGATTATATTTTATAATTTTATCACCACTCAACAATCAAAAACAATGAATACAAACAAAGATAAAGATATATTTAGAGCACCGGATTGGAAAAGTGGTTTGCTGCACCGAGCTCCCTATTGGCTGAAGGGAAAGAAAACACTCCATTCTTTTTTGAAACGGAGTTCAGGCATGAACCCAATGTCCCTCTTGAATGGCATCCTCATTGCGGACGCTTTTTAAAGTTGATTCCTCATCAGCTTATCAAACTCACCTGGACGCCTGGCCCATGGTGCTGGAACTCCTGGAGAAGAGCTTCAAAACAATTGGAACCGAAAAGGAGTAATCCATCAAATAAAGTGTGGGTGTCTTTTTTTTGTATTGGTTTATAAAAAATCTGTATTTTCAATTTTATTATTTTCTATTACAACGTTCAAAAAAAAACATCCCTTAAACTAACCAATCTACGATGAAATCCATTCAAATCGAAATCAAGTGGGCACTTATGTTCACTGTAGTAGGACTGTTGTGGATGGTGCTTGAAACGCTGGCGGAGCTTCACGACACATACATTGACTACCAAATTTACCTCATCAAGCTGTTTGTCATTTCTGCGATTGTGATGATGTTATTGGCTGCTTCCGGCAAATAAAAAACAGATTAAACCCTTTTAACTTCTTCTGAACCTTTACATCTTTTAACATTCTACACCATAGAATTAGCAAAGCATTAATAGGCTTAGCTCTTTAGTTTTTATAAATTATGTCTACAACATCAATATTAAAAAAACTATTAATTATGAAAACTGACAATTTATTTGAAAAAGGTGCAATTGAGAAAATAAAATCATTAGCAGAGAAAATTAAAATAGCGATGATTCTAACGAATCTTAAGGAACGCCCTATAAGTGTAAACCCTATGACTACGAAAAAGGTTGATGAAACGGGTGCCATTTGGTTTTTAAGTCAACTGAAAAGCGAACATAATGTCAACATTCAGTTAGACAGTAAAGTTCAGTTGATCTATAGTGATCCTAATTAAAAACAATATTTGAGTGTTTATGGTGATGCAATGATTGAGAGTCGTTATCCCATAAAAAAAGAACTTTACAGTGAAGAAGATGATCGCTGGTTTAACGGGCTTGATGATGTCAATCTAACAGCAATCAAAGTGATACCACAAAAAGCATTTTATTGGGATAAAACCAAAAATAAATTCATCAATATGTTAGAAGAAACCCTGGGAACTGTTACCGGAGAGACAAAAGATAACTTTAAAAAGGGTAAGATTGAAGTAGAATGATCTATTTTTATTAGCCTTTATAGTTGAAATTTAGTTAAAGAATCTCATTAAAAAACTAAAAAAATGAATACCAAAAAATCAAACAATCAAAAAAAGGAAACAAAAGATGATTTTAATTCAAACTTGACGAAGGAAGAAAAAGAAATGCTGAATGAAGAAAACATTCATAAATCAGGTGGCGATGATTTGCAACTGCGTAACCTGGACAGACTAAATTCTGAAAGTATTGATTTTGAAGGAAAAGACCTGGATGTTCCGGGAAGAAGTAGAAAAAGGAAACATACCAATGAACACCTGTTGATTGATGAAGAAAATGAATTACACAGTCAAGGCGGAAATCACAAAGAACTGGAAAGAAACCAAAGCACATTCAAAGAAAACCAAAACAATTCAAAAAAATAATTTAACTATCTAGTAAGCTGTATTGAAGAATAACAAACTTAAAAAGGTTCTGGGTTTTTGGGATCTGCTCTTCTTTGGTGTTGGAAGTATTGTTGGTGCGGGAATTTACGCCATTATTGGAGAAGCTGCAGCCCTGAGCGGCAATTTATTGTGGCTTAGTTTTGTGCTGGCTGCAGTCGTGGCATTACTAACAGGATTATCCTATTCAGAGTTTGTGAGCCGTTTTCCTGATGCTGGTGGAAGTTTTGAATACATCAAGCAAAGTATGGGTATGAAAACGGCACTCTTTATGTCCTTTTTTATGGCTTTTACCGGTATTGTGGCAGCTGCGGCAATTGCTCTTAGCTTTGCTGATTATCTGGGTCGATTGACTGATATTTCCTGGAGGATTATTGTAGTGGGCATCATTTTTTTTATGACTGCTTTTAATACTATAGGCTCAAAAATGAGCTCCTATTTTAATTCTTTAGCCACAATAATCACCCTGCTTGGGTTGGTTTTTGTTATTGTGGTATCACTTCCAAATTTTGAAAACACCAATTTACTTGAAGCAACTGAGTCTGGATGGCACGGTATATTTGCGGGAAGTGCTTTGATCTTCTTTAGTTATATTGGTTTTGAAGACCTCGTGAAAATGGCAGAAGAGACCAATAAACCCAAAACAAACATGCCCAAAGCGATCATATTGAGCAGTGTCATTGTACTCATTCTATATGTATTCATTGCTATAAGTGCTTTGGGAACACTCCATTGGAAAACATTGTCAACTTCCGGAGGTCCCTTGGCCGAAGTTATTGAATCAGAAATCGGGTCTGTTGGAGCTACACTTTTAATTGTGGTCGCTTTGTTTGCAACTAGTAAAACTATTTTAAGTAATATACTGGGGACTTCACGCTTATTTTATGATGTGGCTCGTGACAGTAAAATTGCAAATTTGAAAAAATTAACCATACTGCTAGGCCCTGGAAAAACACCGGTTTATGCTATAGCATTAATAGGCCTGCTTTCTCTCAGTTTTGCTATGGTAGGCAACCTGAAAGTGGTAGCAAGTATCAGCAATGTGTTTATTTTTATTGTATTTGGAATGGTTAATTTAGCGTTGTTAAAGTTCAGGTTGAGTCATAAGGAGAAAGAACACGAGCAACCACCGTTTAGAGTTCCGTTTAATATAAAAAACATCCCGGTTCCTACTGTATTAGCCTTGCTCTCAACCCTTGTCTTTTTTGGATATAATATTTATAATATACTGGAAGGTTTTTAAATTGAACGACGAACGTTTAACTATTATTTTCTGGTACAGCCACGCTGACTTTCTTTTTAAGTACAGAAACATTCAGTTTACTGAGTTTTCCAATATAATCTCCGTCAATTTGAAAGGGAACAGGTGATTTACATACAATTTCAGCCTTATTAGTTGAAATGACTTCGGCAAAATCAGGGTTAAGGCTATTTATATCGGAAAGGGTTTTGATAATTTCGATGAAATTGAGATTCTTAAAAAGAATGATTTCAAACTTGCCGTCATCCATTTCACCCAAAGGGTTTACAGTGGCACCTGTGCCATATTTCCGGGCATTGGCTATTACAAGCGCGGCACCTTCTTTTGTCTGTATGTTACTGTTTACATTAATTTCAAATGTAAAAGGGTAGGTGGTGTTTAAAAGCGTGGGAATAGATTTTAGTGCATATCCAACTTTTCCTCTGATGTTTCCTTCTTCAAAATTTTCAATGAGTTCTGCATTCACACCAATATCAGCAATATGAATACAAATGTCATTATTCATTTTTAAAACATCAAGAGAAAGAGTTTTGTCAGACAGTGCAACCCTAAGCTGCTCCTCTTGGGTATCTGGAATCTTTAAATTGAGTGCAAGTCCATTTGCTGAACCTTCAGGAAAAATACCTAATATAACCGGGTAATCAATCACCATTTTTACCATCTTATGGATTGTTCCGTCACCACCTGCAACCCAAACCCGATCAAAATGGTGCTTCTCAAGTAATGACTTGATCAGCTTATCATCATCCGTGCTTGTAATCTTCACGGTTTTTAATTGAATGCTATGTTTTTTACAGTAGGTTGTAACATATTCAATCAGTTTTTCTTTAGCGGTATTTCCGGCGAAAGGGTTGATTACAAATAATATCTGAAGATTGGTTTTCATTGATTTGGTTTATGTCATTAAATTTAAATAAATTAGAACGATTTAAAAATAATTATGCTAAAACTGGACTTAAAACTTTACCGGGGATATGTAAATGACCAGCACCTGGTGGTTTTTGGCCACGCTTTTAAATCTTGGGCACCTGATAAGTTTGAACTTGACAAGCGGGGTATCAAACACGCTTTATCAGTGATACATAAATTCAGGATCAAACCTATAAAGAATCAGGAAATTACCCTGAGATTTAAAGGAATTAACCTTACTACAAAAACCCTTGATGACGGCTATTTCCGTTTTGATATTCCTTTCTATGAAACATTGGAAAGTGGTTGGCATACTTATGAAGTTGCCTTTAAAGTAAAAGAAGTGGGCATTGTGGCAAAAGGAGAATTGCTCAAGCCATTTAAAAGCAAATTCGGAATCATTTCAGACATTGATGATACTTTTTTGATATCTCACAGTAATAGCTTTTTTAAGAAACTATACATCCTGCTCTTCAAAAACATTGATAAGAGAAAAGTATTTAGTGATGTAGCAGACCATTACCGGGCGTTAAGTCTCTATGGACAGGATGATGAAAAGTCCTTTAATTCCTTTTTCTATGTTTCCAGTAGTGAGTGGAACTTATATGATTTTATCATTGAGTTTACACAATTGCATGCTTTGCCCAAAGCCGTCATTAAACTCAAAAAAATAAAAACAGGGATACGGGATTTCCTCACCACTGGGAGGGGTAACCATGATCATAAATATGAAAAAATAAAAGATATCATTTCCTTTTACCCAGATTTGCAATATGTACTGCTGGGTGATGACTCACAACACGATGCTTTTATCTATGAAAAGATTTGTAAGATATACAAACTCAGTATTAAGGCGGTTTACATCAGGCAAACAGGAAAAAACCAAAAACAAAAAGTTGCCAGAACACTTGAAAATATTAAAAGCCTCAATGTATCTGTATGCTATTTTAAAAACAGTGAGGTCGCCATCAGGCATTCACACAGTATTGGGGTAATTTAATTCGTTCCCTTTAAATCAATAATGTTGAAAGAATGATGATACGTATTTTTGAATGTACCCTCTTCCGGTAATATTGTAAAATCATTCAGCAAATAATTATTTGGCAAACTCTATTTTAAAAAGACATCAAAAAGGATTTAAGTGTTGGAAAAGATATTTGGAAAAGAAATCACCACAAGAAACCGGAATACTGTTTTGAAAATTATGAACACAATAGATTAGGTGTTATAAATGTCAAACTCAAGGAGCATTGTTAAGAGCCGCTTCCTTAACTGTCTCGTGACTTTAGGACGGGCCAAAGCAATTATTTAGTCGTGTAAAAAGTAGTCTTATGTATAGATAGTGTATAGATACTCCATAGCAAAGGCTGGGATAAAGCGACCCTTAGCTTCTTTAGAATAATTTTAAATAAATGAATTTAATTGATTAAGTACCATTTTAAAGTACATTCGTGTTGAATTTACTTTAAAAATAAATCATTTTAATAAGTGGAATTTTTGACCTTTGTTAAAGATGTTTTTATACAAAAAAATTGAAAGGATAGTGGGGAGTATTAACTTGAATTTGAGGTGTTTTGTAAATAAATACAAAAAATAGTTCATTTTATCTATTTTTGTAAATAATCAAGAAAATCAATAATACTCCAATCAATAATCAGGAACTGAAATTTATGAATATGAATAAAGCAACTTCAGTGTATTTAGTCTTCATCATGTTTTGTTTTCATATTGGTTATGGTCAAATTCAATTAGGTGAGACCTTGGATGTGATCGATAATGACTTTGCGTATGCTAATTCTGTCAGTACCTCATTTGATGGAAGACGAGTTGCAGTTGCAGGATATGGAAAAAGTGAATTTGGATTTAGAGTCTACGATTATAACGGAAGTAATTGGCATCAAGTGGGAGCAGATATTCAAACTGAACATCCAGATGAAGTTACAGGGTATAAAGTAGCATTATCTGCAGACGGTAACAGGTTAGTTACCAGTACTATTAAATTTAGAACAGGCTTTGTAAGGGTGTATGAACTTGTGAATAACAATTGGATACAGTTGGGAAGTACGCTTTATGGAGAGTCAAGCTTAGATATTTATGGACTGGTTATTGCGATTTCATCTGATGGACAACGAATAACATCTAGTGCAAAATTTAATAATGGAAGTACAGGACATGCTCGGGTATATGAATATAATGGAAATGAATGGATTCAATTAGGTTCTGATATTGATGGTGATGCATCTGGAAATTATTTCAGCACTTCATTGTCTTTGAGTGGTGACGGTAATCGAGTAGCTGTGGGAGCTAACCAATACTACCCTAATGGTTTAATGAGAATATTTGAATTTGATGGCACAGATTGGATTCAATTAGGAACTGACCTTACGGGGATTGAATCATATGATAATTTTGGAGTTTCTGCAAACCTCTCTTACGAAGGTAACCGGATCATAGTTGGCGATAATCAAACGAATGCATATACAGGGTATGCAAAAGTATTTGATTTTGATGGTGATGACTGGGTTCAGGTGGGTGATGCACTACAGGGTGAAAACATTCGAGACAAATTTGGGCTTGCTGTAACGATTTCGGATGAAGGAAACAGAGTGGCTGTAGGTGCCCCTTCACAAGACGATATCTTAAACACTGAATTGCCGGGTTATGTCAAAGTATATGAATTAATTGATGATAACTGGGTACATATTGGAATTGCCCTTTACGGTGAAGATGTGGGAGGGCAATTTGGCTCTTGGCTAAATATTTCAGGAGATGGAAGTGTTTTGATTACCGGAGCTCTTAATTTTACTTACAAACAAAGTGGAACCGAAGTGGGCTATGCCAAAGTTTATGACTTAAATACACTTTTAAGTCTATCTGATAATACATCTTCGCACAAAGCAATTATTATTTATCCTAATCCATCAAGTAAATATGTATATTTCTCAAATTCTGAATTTATTAATGAAATTAAGCTTTTCAATTCAATAGGTCAAAAAATTGAAATAGACAGAGGAACTACAAATAAAATTGATATTTCCGGTCTTAGTAATGGAGTGTACCACATTCAATTTCTCTTGGATAAGAACCAAATAGTTAATCAAAAAATCTTAAAAAATTAAAGAAACCAATTTAATACAGCATATCTATTTTAAATAAACAGTTTTTTTAGACACTCCTTTTGAGAGAATGGCCCAAGAGTATTTTGTTTATATTAGCTACTCAAAATCAATCAAACCAATCAAAAATGAAATCCATTCAAATTGAAATCAAGTGGGCACTTATATTCACTATAGTAGGACTGTTGTGGATGGTGCTTGAAAAGTTGGTGGGACTTCACGACACTTACATTGATTACCACATTTACCTCACCAACTTATTTGCCATTCCTGCGATTGTAATGATGGTATTGGCCTTGAAAGACAAAAAGAAAAACTTTTTTGGCGGAGAAATGAGCTATAAGCAAGGTATGAAATCGGGTATTTTACTTTCTATTTTCATCGGTTTCTTAAGTCCACTGGCACAATGGGTAACCACCAATGTCATCACACCTGATTATTTTCCTAACGTAATTCAACGATCAGTAGAGTTGGGCTATTATGCCACTACAGCCGATGCAGAGGCACAATTCAATTATCAAAACTATGCCATCCAGGGCGCTTTGGGTGCCATAGTGATGGGCTTCATCACAACTGCCATCGTAATGATTTTCATAAGGTCAAAGAATAGCTAATTCTCCCTGGACAAACAGTTTGAAATTTAAACAATGATGATTTTTGCTGAAACAGACCGACTGCTACTTAGAGAAATTTTGTTGACCGACGTTGATGGTATCTTTGAGCTGGATTCAGACCCTGATGTGCATACTTATTTGGGGAACAAACCCCTCAAAAACAGAGCCCAAGCCTTGGAGGTTATCAAATATATTAGACAGCAGTATATTGAAAAAGGTATCGGCCGCTGGGCAATGATTGATAAAAAAACCAATGCCTTTATGGGATGGACTGGTTTAAAGCTTGAAAATAAGCCTACCAACAACTACATTGACTATTATGACCTGGGTTATCGAATGATCAAAAAGTTTTGGGGGAAAGGCTATGCTACCGAAAGTGCTGTGGCTTCTTTGACATATGGATTTCAAAAGCTGAAGTTGAAGGACATCTATGCTGCAGCACATATTGAAAATATTGGATCCAATAATGTTTTGAAAAAAGTGGGGATGCAGCATTCGGGAACGTTTTTGTATGATAACGCGCCTCACAATTGGTATCACCTTGATTGTAACCAATGGAACCAAAACAAAAAGAGTTAATTAAACACAAAAGTAATGACACACAGTGAATTTTTAGCGGCGCGTTTAGAGGAAGTCTTACTAAACGGCCGTTGGATTGCCAACACAAATTACCAAGACCAGCTAAAGTTCATAAAGAGGAGGGAAGCACTGCTTCAGGTAGACTCCCTAAACAGTATTGCAGCACTCACTTACCACATTAATTATTATCTGGCGGGCATCCTGAATGTATTTTATGGCGGAAATCTGGAAATAAAGGATGCCAATAGTTTTGATATGCCACCCATCAACTCAGAAGAAGACTGGACAGGACTGAAAGAAACCTTGTTTGCAAATGCTCAAAAGTTTATAAAAAAAGTAAATTCAATGACAGACCATCAATTGAATGCTGTGTTTGTAGAGGAAAAATATGGAAGTTACCAACACAATATTGAAGGCGTAGTTGAACATTGTTATTACCATTTGGGTCAAATAGTGCTTATAAACAAACTCCTAAAGGTAAAACGACTACAAGACCAATAAGTTTTTTACTGTTTAAAGTAAACTAATATTCGTTTTTAAATAAATATTTATTGTTTATCAATAAATTATTTTATATTTGTCTCATTAATTCATATATAATAAAATGATGTCAAATACAAACAACCTAATATTTAAAGGCTTACACATTGTCGCTTGGGTAATCTTTGTGGGCCTTTGCATTGAAGCCGGTGGCTTGATCGTAAATTTCTTTTACAGTCTCTATGAGCCTGAATTTGTCCAAAACCTGTATCAAAATTTGGATTTAACTGAAATGTACAAACAAAGTAAATGGGCGTTTTTTAATGTTTATAGCTTTCTCATAGTTATTTCAATTTTAAAAGCTTACTTATTTTACATACTTCTCAGACTAATGCACAAAATGGATTTATTAAAACCCTTCAATATGTATGTTTCGAGACAAATTTCTCTAATGAGTTATTATACACTTTCAATTGGGCTGTTAAGTTACCTTGGCAGGCAAGTAGCTATAAGTTTAACACATCAGGGTTATGTGATCGACAACCTAAACCATTTTTGGGCAGATAGCCAGGCATTTATTGTGATGGGTGCAGTACTATATATAATTGCGACTATATTCAAAAAAGGTGTTGAAATTCAAAACGAAAACGATCTAACAGTTTAAGCTATGGCAATCATTGTAAATCTTGACGTGATGATGGCCAAACGTAAAATGTCTTTAAATGAGCTATCAGAAAAAGTAAACCTGAGTTTATCCAATCTTTCCATTTTAAAAACCGGTAAGGCAAAGGCCATTCGTTTCAGTACGCTGGAAGCCATCTGTGAAGCGTTGGATTGCCAACCCGGCGAACTCCTTGAATTCAGTAAGGATTAAGAACTCTTTATAATAGTTTTGAAAATAAGTCTTAAATTATAATTTATATTATGTAAAATAGAAAATTGAATACTTCTCATCAAGCCTTCCCCTATACTTATCCATTATTTTTATATTTAGATAAAACCCCTCATTTATCCTTTTAGTTTTAAAGTTATTCATTATGATTTTTTTAAAGAAGTATTCATCTGGTTTAATATTGAAAAAATTCAATGTGCCTTGTGCTTAAAAATTGCTGAAATGTTATATTGATCTTCATTGTTGAATATTTGGTTGCTAAAATTGGAATATTAGATTTTGAAATAGTACAATCCAATTTTAAAATATATAAATAGCCCCGAAGCTGCTACTGCTCCATTGTCGAGTGGTTTTTCTGAAAATGAATGAAAAATCATATAACGCCTTTAAAATAAAGATGTTAAACTTATCTCAACTCACAAAAAATTAAGAATATTTCCCTTGTAAAAGAGTATTATTAGGTATATTAATCTTTAAAAAATCAAATTATGCAAACAACAAGAGAAGAAGCAAGAAAAGAAAGTAAGGATAATTTGGTGGACAACCTTCAGGGCTTACTCGAAAAAAACTATGATGCAGAAAAAGGCTTTAAAAGCGCCATCACCAATACGAATAATCAAAACTTAAAAGAGTATTTAAAAACCCAGTCTGTAAGACGGAATCGTTTTGCCACTGAATTGGACAAAGAAATTCGTTTGCTAAACGAAGAACCCAAACAAAGCGGGAGCACTATCGGAAGCCTGCACCGCAGTTGGATTGATATTAAGAGCAGTGTTGCCGGTAATAACGATGAAGCAGTTCTGGAAGAATGTATTCGCGGAGAAAAAGCCAGTGAAGAAGAATACCGGGAAGCTCTTAATAAAAACAATTTCCCACCTCAAATTGAAAATGTACTAAACAGTCATTTAAATGAAATTCAAGCAACACTTTCTCAGGTTAAGTCTTTGGAAAGTCTTGTTGAACGAAAAAATTAATTTTTTTACTCATTTTCAATAAAAAAACCCAAATCATTTGATTTGGGTTTTTTATTGAATTAATAGATATTTCGTTTAAATAATGTAAAGTTTACTTATTTGAACTTTTTGAATGAAAAACTCTGCCCTGCAACTGTTATTTCAATCTGTGCCTGATTATGAGGCATTGTGACCACCGTCATACCGTCACGAAATTGCATACTTTTTGTTTGGCCTTTTTCCATCATAACACCGTGCATATCTGTGATCAGTTTTAAATTGTCTTCCTTCATACGTTCAAATTGTGTTTCATTTTCAAAGAGGACCAATTCACTAAAGGTTTGACCTTCTAAATCAAATCCTGAATCAGGTTGAGTTACTTGCGCTATTCCAATTACTTTACCATTAGAATATACTGCTCCTTTACCGGAAACGCCTTCTTTTGCATAAGTCCCTTCTTTTAATTCAGGGAAAATAACATATGCATGTGAATCTAAAATAAGGTCTGCCAGTTCAGGGTTACTTTTAATAAACGTTGTTTTTGTTTCCTCTGCATTACTTATCACTTTCAAGTCTGCTTTTGTTTGTCCAATTGATATAGTTACAAAAAACAAGACTATAAAAGCAGTGAATGTATTTTTTAAACTTTTGTTGTTAGAATTCATAATATATAAATATTTGGTTACTAAAGTAATATATTAAAAAAGCTACTTATTTACTGTTAAGCATCTGTTATTTTTAGGTAACAATAAGGGCTCCTCATTAAATTAAAAACACATTTTTCTAAACGTTTTTTGACTTTGTGGAGGGTTCATAATCAAGGTACCCTTCTTTTCCTGAAGTATAAAAAGTATCCTTATCCCAGGGAGTCAAATCAATTTCATGTTTAAAACGTTCTACCAGGTCAGGGTTTGACACAAATGGTCTGCCAAAAGATACCAGGTCTGCATTCCCCGCAGCAATAACGGCATTGCCTTTCTCTCTGTCAAAATCAGCATTGATCATTAAGGTACCATTGTAAAGTGGCCTGTAATGTTTAGCTATTTCGGAAACTGCAAACGGAACATCAGAAACATCATTAAATGGCTCTGAAAGGTGTAGATATGCTAGACCGTAGTTATTCAATTTTTTTACAATATAATCAAATGTCGGTATGGTTTCTTTATCCATCGTCATCCCAAAAATACCATGCAAAGATGGATTTAACCGAATACCTACTTTTTTTAGTGAAATGACTTCACTCACAGCATCCAGCACCTCAAAGAGAAAGCGCGCACGATTTTCGATACTGCCACCATAGTGGTCTGTGCGGTGGTTTGAGGTAGCATTAAAAAACTGATGGAATAAATAACCATTGGAAGAATGTATTTCAACACCGTCAAATCCTGCGGTCACTGCATTTTCTGCAGCCTGTTTAAACTCACCAACAGTTTGTTTGATTTCTGCAAGGGTCATTGCTTTGGGAGTAACGGTTTCTTTAAAACCTTCAGGAGTAAAGGATTTGCTTTTAGGGTTGATGGCTGATGGCGCCCAAGGCAATTCACCATCCTGGAAATCGGGATGTGACATTCGACCCACATGCCACAATTGAATAAAAATGAGACCGTCCGCATCGTGTACCTTTTGAGTTACTTTTTTCCAGCCCGCTACCTGTTCATCTGAATAGATTCCCGGGGTGTTGATATAGCCAACAGCGCGTTTAGAAATTTGTGAGCCTTCAGATATAATCAAACCTGCTGAGGCACGTTGGGCATAATATTCTCCCTGTAAATCGGCTGTGGGAATATTCCCTTTATTATCAGCGCGGTTTCGAGTCATGGGTGCCATGACAACACGATTGGGTAAGTTTAAATTTTCGCTTGTGAAAGGGGTCAATAAGGGTTGTTGTTCTTTCATTGATTTTTTCTTTTAAAAGTAAAATCTTTGAAAGGGATGTGCAATTAAAGTTTCGTTAAAAGTAAATCAAAAAACGGTTTTGTTAGGCCAAACAACTTCAAGAAAGCACCAATAATTCAGTAAAAAAGGGAGGTTTAATACTGGTACTGCCCTACTCCGATAAGCAAATTTAAATTTATTCGATATTTTTAATTACAACCAATTTAGCACGCACTCCGGTAGCTAGGTTCCAGACGTTTTCGGTTAATAAATTGGAGGCATTGTCGTACACCCTGAATTGAGCAGTATTGGGACCTGATTTACCTTGATTAAGGGCTTCAAATTCGATGACGTTTCGGCCTTCTTTAAGGTCGATGATAAAACTTTGGAAATCCTCTCTGAGATGAATTTTGTGAATAACTGCAACGTCATTGACTAAAATTTTCACTTGATCACCATCAACATATTGGTGATCACGACACAAAATTTCTACAGTATTACTTTCTGTTCCGAAAGTTCCAAACAATTGACCCCGATAATATTCTTCTTTAAATTCCTTGTCTTTAGTCAACCAGCTGGGCTTGTAATCAAATTTACGGGTCATGAGCCCGTTATCGGTAGACATGTTAAATTCCTTTTCCTCATTATCTGCCAGTGGTTTTGGTTTGTTTTCATTAGAATTTAAAAAACTGTTGTTGTTGGAGAGACTTCTGCTTCGGTTGGTTCTTAAGGGTTCATCTAAATTGTTGGAACTTTGCTGTGCATCAATGGGGACACCAAAACCTCCCTGATTGTCAATTTGCGAAAACATCGAAACCGTTCCCAATAAAGCGAGTATTGATAAGACTTTTTTAGTCATAGATTGAATTTTATTTAAATCAACAAAAACTGTTCCTTTATTTATAAAACTTTTAAGCACCTTTTTTACGATTTAAAAAATAGTGATCTAGTGAATACTTTCCACTTCCTGTTAGGAAAAGTACTAAATATACAATCATAAAAAATAAGGCCAATTCTTTGTTTTTAAAGGGATCTGCTCCGTGTACAACGAAAAATGCTACAAACATTGTAAAGAATAAAGGGATAGCTGCTAAACGTGTTCCTAAGCCAATGATAACCAGTACAGAACAAATTACCTCAGAAAAAACAGCTAAAGCAAGGCTGGCCTCCACTCCTATCCCAATGGGGTCACCAAAGCGAATGGGGTTGCTGTCAAATAGATTGACGAGTTTAGGTATTCCGTGCGTCAGCATCAAACCACCCACTCCAAGGCGTAAAAATAAAAGGGCGATATCAGTATTTTTAAGATTTAATATAGTGCTGTAGGTCTTTGTTTTCATAAATTAGAGATGTAATTATCAGTAAATTTATTTAATTAGTATATAAGCACAAGGCAATTTAACAATCTCTTGATGGATTAAAAAAATTAGAAATTAAATAAAATGTTAATTATTTGGTATAGAGTGTAATATATAATTATTTTTTACGATATTTATAAAGTACTTTTTTATTAATTCAAAGTTATAATGGAAAAAACAACTCCTCTTCCCGGAAAAATAAACCTAAGCCGTTTGGAAAAAAAATACCAACGACTCGTTGAACGCGCTTATAACTTGCGACAATCTGATGATAGCTTGAGTGATGTGTTTTATTTTGAAGCAGAAAAAGTACTTACACAATTACGTTTGTTGCGGTCCAATCTACTCAATTAATTTTATCAAAAAGGATATCCTATAGCAAAATTCAATATGGGATTTTCTATATCAAAATTCCATCGTTCCCCTTCAGGCAGAGATGGTGTTTTCATTGGTGCAGCCAAATCAAAGCGTATCACAAAACTTTGAATGTCAATTCGTAGTCCCACACCGACACCCACACCCATTTCCTTCATAAAATCACTTTCAAATTTTCCTCCGGGCACCGATTCGTTTTCATCGGTATTCCAGATATTACCGGCATCTGCAAACACGGCTCCTTTAAAAAAGGAATAAATGGGGAAGCGGTATTCAATATTGGCTTCCAGCCGAATGTTTCCGGTGCGGTCAAAAAACGGATTGTTAGTGGTGGCTTCTTCAGGGTTGAAAGAACCCGGACCCAAGGAGCGAATCCTGAACGCCCTCACGCTGTAAGGCCCTCCTGAAAAGTACTGTTTGCTGAAAGGCATAATGTCTGAATTCCCATAAGGGATTCCTATTCCGCCAAAAAGACGCGTGGCTATTTTTTGTTCTGAACCCACTTTTAAATGGTACCTGATGTCTACATCTGTTTTTGCATATTGAGCATATTCGAGACCTAAAAATGTCTTGGAACTGGACCCTTCTGCTTCACCACTAAATAAGGATAAGGCATTACCGGCAACATCGAGATTGGCATTGAGATAAAATTGGTGTGTCTTGTGTGCATCGATCAAACCATTGTATGTAAAAGAATACAGCAACCCGGCGATGAATTGCTGATTGAAACTACTTCTTAAAAAGGGGTTGTCTTCCAATATTTGTTCAAATTCTTCGGAGGTATTGGACAACTTCACATAGTTCACAGAAACCGGTGTCAGCTCATGGGTAACAAACCTGTTTGCGGTCCATATATAGCCAAAGGAAGCTGTAGCAGACGTCAGGCTGTAGAGTTTGCTGCGGCTTAAGTAGTCTGCCCCAATGCTTATTTTCGTCTTGGGAATGGCATATTTAAACCAATCATTATTGATGGAAACGGGGAACAGCACTCGTGGAAAAATCAAGTCTGCATGGGCTCCCACAAGAATACTGTTTAAACCCGATTGTTCCCCTGATGCCAGTTGAAACTCATAGCCGCCTTTGACTGTCAGGTTTAAAATTTCACCCCCTTTAAAAAGGTTCCTGTTTGTCAAGGTCGCCGATAAGGTGGGCCCGGCAAAATTGTTTGACTTTGTTACCGCCTGCAGTTCTGCCCTGATTGCCCTTTTGTTAAGTGGTGATAAAAAGATATTGGCTTCTAAAATACCCAAACTGTCTGTAGCCAGGGAATCGATTTCATCATACCTGATATTCACAAATTTATACGCTCCCAGTGATGTGAGCCTCCTGCTAGTGTTGCGCGAGTTATCAGGGTTAAAATTGTCACCTTCCTCAATACGGATGTATGGCAGAAGCCTTTTGGGCAAGAAGAATTCCTCTTTTTGAAAAAAGCTCTTTTGGTCCAGGCGTGTGCTGTCCTGTGCAGTATATTCTTCGTCCGGTCCATGGTTGGGATACACATTTACCTTAGTGATGCGATAGGGTTTGATTGATTTTTTTGGGACATCTTTTTTTAATCGAAGAAATAGATCAAATCGCTTGTTTTTGTATTGATTGGTATCTGCTTCAAAAATCAGGAAATTTGAAGTAAAGTTATAATACCCTTTGTTCTTGAGGTCTTCATCTATCCGTTCACGTTCCCCCCGCAATGCTGCCAAATCAAAACGCATTTCTTCCTCTATCTTTGTTGAAGACAATGACGCTTTAATATCATTGTATATATTCAATGAATCTTTGTCAATGATATAATTTTCCAACAAATAAGGTTCTGTGAGCTTTATAACATACTTGGCTTCAGCAGTTTTCTTCTCCGGTTTTTCCTCCATGGCTGAACCTACCCTGCTAAAGAAAAAGCCCCGGTTTTCAAGTCTGTTTCTGATAAGGTCTTCTGTGCGGATGGTATTGACATCTGATTCATACACCGGCTCCTCTCCTATTCTTTTATTGAGAAATTTATTTATAAATCCGGGGTTTTCACGCTGGCTTTTATAATGCACCAAAAGCCCCAAACGAGACCCCAGTATTTTGGAGTTTGGTTCAGGACGGATCAGGTTTTCTATTTCCGTTTGAACTTCACTTATATCCTTCACAAGTTTGTCACTGCTCACTTCGACATCGGCTCCTGTATACAGCAATTCCCCTTCCGGAATAAAACGCTTTACATTACAGGACTGCATTGCCAGTACAATTACAATGACCAAGAATATATTTATATGTTTAGTCTTCATTTTCATTCTAATTTTCTTCATTGGGCTCCTCCTCTTCTTTTTGAGGTGGGTTAAGTTGCTGTTCATCAGCAGCTTTTGTGAAAAGTTCAGCGAATTTATCAAACTCTCGGGTGAATATTAGCGCTATACCACTTACAATCAATTGCCCGTCAATCACATTTTCAAATTGATTTCTCCTAAAACCCTTCAAGCGGAACCGCCCATTTTCAGTAAGTAAATATTCAACACTCACATTTCCGATTACCGGACTTCGTTCGTCAGGGTTTTGATTGCTTCCCTGAATATCAACCTCGCTACCCACACTCACAATCACCCGGTCGTTAAACAGACGTTTCCTTGCGGTAATATCCAGTTGTGTGCGTTCTTGCGACCCTTCTTCACCATAATCGGTAAAACTATCAAGGCCAAAATCCAGTTCAACCCCGGTGCTTCCCAGCAGTTGGTCTGAAAACTTGTTCATGCGTTCAGAAAGCGCCTGATTTATATTGTTTCTTGCAATAGACATGGCACCTCCCTGGCTTCCATCGCTACCCGATTCTGGAAAGAATCGGTTTAATACCAAAAGTGAAAACACCTGCTTGTTGAGTTCTTCTTCTTGCTGGTTTATTTGTTGTACACGGCCATACACCTGACCACCAATAGCACCTTGTTCATCTTCAGGCATATCGAGGTCAAAAGTCAAGACCGGTTGCATAAGTTCTCCATCAATATTAAGATAGACTAAAAAAGGTAGTTGCTGCCGGAAGCGATTGTTCATTCCCGCATCAAAACTACCTGATGACGGTGCCATTAATGACGAAGCTGTAGCCTCTACACGATAAATAGCCCTGATATCCAGCAACGCATCAAACGGGTCTCCAGCCCATATAACAGTGCTGCCATCTGCTATCTCAAAGCGCCTTTTGACCAGGTTGTATAAATTAATTTCAAAATGGCCTTTATTGAGTGTGTAGCGACCTGAAAGGTTCGTTCTGCCATTAGGGTTTATAGTAAATGTTAAGTCTCCTTCCCCACCGATTTGAAAATTATCACCCGTTTGTTCATCAATCACCACATTAAAAATGGCGTTTTCATTGATCGAAATCACAGCGTTTACATCAAAACCGGTAATGGCATAAGATTCGTCCTGAGTTTGGGTAAGTATGTTATCAGGGTCTTCCCTGTTGACAAAGATCACTACTCCTTCACGTTCTTCAATGGCCAGTTCAGATTCCTGCATAATATAGGTTACATCGGTTTCCTCTTTTACATTGAGTGTTGCGTCTAGTTTGGGCAGGTTTAAGTTGCCCTTAAGGGTCGCCTTTATATCAACGACCGCTGTACCGTAAAAAAGGTCATTGTCATCGCGTGTGGAATTCAGCAAACGGAAGTTTTGAGCATCGAACTGCAAATCGAATTCAGGGTTTGTAAATGTTTCCGTTAGAATGCTTCCGTCAACCACAAAATCATTCCCGTTTTCATCTTCAATTTGAAACTGATTCAGATAGAGCCCTTCATTGTCAATGCGTATACTCTCCTTGTTTAGCCTGAAGCCGGCATTGAGTGTTGCTACTGTAAAACCCGAATCATCAAAGGTGATATTTCCCTCATACTTTGGTTCTGCTGTGGTTCCGCTCACTTGTATATCACCTGAAAAAGATCCCTCTGCATTTGTGATTTCACCATCAGAAAAACCCTCAATAGCACTAATTTTAACTTCGTTCAAGACCAAATCAAGATTGAGTTTTGCAGCCACTTCATCGGCTTCATAATCGCCGGTAAGGTCTAAATCTACCTCCCCTCCTTTTACAGCCAAATTGAAATCATAAATCCCTGCTGAGCTTTCCCGAGCATCCAGACTTAGCGTACCCATAGGCACGTCTATCACGTTGAATTCGTTAATTTTCATATCAGCTATGAGTCCTAAACTGCCAAAAGGGTCTTCTAGAATTACATTACCATTAAGTCGTCCCTGTGCAAGTGAGTTTTCGGGGTTGAAATAATCGAGAAAATCAGCTAGGCGAAAGTTTTCAAAGGTAACAGCAATGTGTTCCTTCTCCATTTCTGGCCGTGAACTGCTCAATGTAAATTCCTGGCCATTCCTGCGAATATTGAAATCGATAAATTCGAGGAAGTTTTCAGCATAAATAATTTCATTCCTTTCAGGAATACTCCATTCTTTTTTGTTTATAATAAACTCCGCAGGGTCTATCTGTAAACGGATGGTATCATTTTTTCGCGTAACATCAGCATTGAAGTGGACAATCCTCTCCTCATCAAAATAAGAATTAAAATCTAAATTGAGTATTTGGTTTTCAATTGAGGCTTCCAGTGACGTTCTTTTAATATCCAGAGGCCCTGCAACAATATTCCTGAAACTAAAATTAACATCAAAATTTTCAGCATCAGACTGAAGCCCCAAAGCCAGACTGTCAACTTCATTGCCATTATAGTTTACGTAGGGCAACAAAACATTGGCAGTAAGCTCACGTTTGGATTCATTAAAATCAACCTGAATATCAATGGTATCCATTTCCTCAAGACTGGACAAAAATACATCCCTGATGATGGGTGCCTGACTGATTTTTGCCTTTAATTCAAGATTCACTGGGTTTATAATGGTATCATTTTCTGTATCACTTATTTGAAATTCTTCAGAAAAATATCTTTCAAAATGGCGCTGTAAAGCTTTACTAAATTCAGCTGGGTCTGCGTTGGAACGCAAGGTAACATCCACCATTTTATTTGTAATGTCAAGCGATGTGGTATCAGGGTTTGCAAAAGCATCTACTTCAAGGTTGCCCAACAGATAAGATTGATTGTCATAAACCGCAATGCCATCCTCAACTTCTGCTGTAAACGTAAACGTTTCGGTATTGCCTAAAAAGTCGGCTTTTAAGATAAATGCACCCCGAATATTCCTTTCTGTCAAACCCAGTGCCTGAAAATTTGCACCTTTTAAATCAAGCTTCACAGCAAAACCCGGGGAAACAGAATCTAGTTGCACCACCGAATAAAGTGAGAGGTCAAGATTATCATCGCGGTATTCTGACGTTAATGTTCCCTCTCCATCTTCCATTTTGCCGCTAAGCAACAAATCTTCGATAGCATAGTCATTTAGTTGAAAACTGCTAATTGTAGCATCAAACACGGCATCAAGATTGTTGATGTCTGAACCTTGTCCCGAAGATTTTAAAGTAAGGTTGAGTTCCCCGAATTTTTCATTTTTAAGGATTTTGCCCAATTGCAGTTTTTTTACTTCCACATTGGCATCATAGGCAATGGTTTCCCTGTTCAAATAGTTTCCAGTGATATCAATTTGGCCGTCAGGTGTTTGCACAACAGCTTCTGCACTGATATTATCCAGTGCTCCCTTTAAATTGCTTTTCAGCGAAATGGTTTTGGGAATCCTGATGCCCAGAGAATCTTCATTCAAAAAGGCCATCGCATCTTCCCTTACCGTTTTCACATTAAACACAGGAAAATCCAGTCTGAGAGAATCAACATTTATCGGGTTATACAGGATTCCCCGGGCATTTACAGAAGTTGTATTGCCCCAGTTGAAATTGCTCTCAGGTATTTCCAGAGATGCTAAAGTACCGTTCGCCCGAAGGCTTCCGGTTACTTTTTTCCTGCTAAGTGCCAGCAGGTATTCGTTGTTTTTTAATTCCGGTTGAAACCGAAAGAGTTCGTTTAAAGAGAGTTCAAAAGTACTGAGGTTTGTTTTGATCCGGGAGGCTTCCGGGTTGTTTATGAAATCATTCACCGAGGCATATTGCAATGAGATATTTCCGTTTATTAAATTTTCATTCAGGTGTAAATTGAGCTGAGAGATATCCAAATTTTGTTCTGTAAAGATTCCATCAAAAGCAAAGTCTTTCAATTGTAAACCTGACGCCTCTTCAAACTGGAAGTCTTTTAATTGAATGCCGATAGATTCGTCCTGTAAATACAGATCTTCAGCAATAAAAAAGAAATTATCCACTACAAGTGCATTGGGATTTAAAGTGCCTTGCTGAGGCTTTGTTCCATTTACCAAGTAACGCATATTGTTATTCTCAAAAGCAATCTCATCAACATTAATAATCCAGTCTGGCCATTTAAATTCACCGGGGCTTGTGGGATCTTTTGAAGGCTTCGTGTCAGCTCCTGACGTGGTAATTTCCAATAAAACATCTGTATCGGCCAGGGAAATTTGAGTAATGTCAATTATTTGTTCGGCGAGGTCTGCTTTGGGAAGTTCAAGAATGAATTTTCCGATTTTACCACTCACGACGAAACCATCTGGAGCAGCATTGTAATTTGCAGTAATGTTTTTAAGTTGCAAATTTTCAACAATTATATAGGGTAACGGGCTTTCCTCACTATCTTCAGACTCCGGAAAAGGTTTGTTTTGTGTGTATTGAATGTCTGTATTTTCAATATTCAGGTCATTTACATGGAAACGAAGGCTTTCCAAATCCATTTCATCTACCTCAAGCTCAAGCAACCCCAGTTTTAACCTGCTGTCAATGCCCGTGATATCGTCTTTGAAAACAAGGTCAAAGTCGTTAAAGTTGACATCCCCGATAGTAAATTCTGTTTGTGATGGTTCTTCAGTTGTTGTGGTTGCAGTGGTATCAGTGGCCGCCAGAGCATCTATCAAAAACTGATAATTAAACCCTTGAACAGAGTCTCGTCTTATTATATTGGCCCTAAGGCCTGTCCAGTCGACCTGATCAATGGAAATACCCTTTCCGCGAATGATAGGCCACAAAGGCACATCTACTTCCATACTTTTTGAGTACACGAGTGTATCGCCCTGAGTATCCTCAAGAAAGAGCCCGTCAAGGAAAACATTTCCTGAAAAGGTAACAAAGAGCCTGTCAATTTCAACTTTTGTGTTGGTTTTATCAGAAATGTATGAGGTGGCTTTGTCAACAATAATGCCTTGCCCCCATGGGCTTCTTATAAAAAGTACTAATAGTATAAACAACAGTAAAAGCCCTAACAATATTTTTCCAAATATTTTAAGGAACTTCCATTTTTTCTTTTTAACCTTCTTTTCTTTTTTATCCAATTGTTGTTTAAAAGTACTTATTCCAAATTTATTGTAAACTTGTATGATATGGAAGTTTTAAAAACCAAATTTTTGTTAAAGACTTTTTCAAACTTCAACATTTGGCATAAAGGTTTGTTAATTGTCTCAAAAAAAAAGCCAATAAAGCACGATGCTTTTTTTATCCTCGTTACATTACAAAATATGGCCATAAAAAAGGCTATTGTATATCTTAACCAAAAACAAACTAAAATGAGAAAGACATTATTATTAACAATCATTGTTGCAGGAGTGCTTACCTCTTGTGTCTCTAAAAAGAAGTATGTCGAACTTGAAGAGCAACTTTCTAACACCCAGTCAACACTCCAAAAAACTGCAATTGAAAAGGAAGAACTTGAAAAACAATTTGCAATGATAGAGCAACGTGTTGCTGATTACAACGCTAAAATCAACTCATTAAAAGAAACCTCAGAAGAAAAATATGAGCTCAATGATGTTGCTATGATGAACAGAAAAACAAAGGAAAACATGCGGAAAACATTGGAAAATGTTGACCCTGAAATTTTAAGTGGCGCAAAATCACTAGAGGATTCCATCAATATTGCTGTATCACATAATTTGATGAAATCAATTTCCAAAGAAGGAGAAAATGACGATATTCAAATTGATATTGATAAGACAGTGGTGATGATATCCATTTCAGACAAATTGCTTTTTAATACGGCCAGTTATCGTGTAAGTCCTAAGGCTAATGATTTACTTCAAAAACTAGCAGATGTGATTAACTCTGAACCCAGTCTGGAAGTGATGGTTGAAGGTCATACCGATCCAAGAAGTATTAATACCGCAGTGGTTGAAGATAATTGGGATTTAAGTGTGAAACGTGCCACTTCTATTGTAAGACTACTCGAGGACAAATACAATGTTGCCCCTGAAAAGTTGATTGCAGCCGGTCGCGGAAGCTCCATTCCTTTAGTTGAAAACAACAGTATGGAAAATATGGCTAAAAATAGACGCACACGCATCGTAATCATTCCTGATTTGGATAAGTTTTTTGCACTGTTGGATTCAAACGAATCAATGGCAGAAAATTAATTAAACGGAAAAGACAAAACGTAAAAAAGGGAATCCATTCGATTCCCTTTTTTTAATTATTATTTTCTTTATTTCTTGCCTCTCTCTGTTCTTTTTTGAGTTGCCTTCTCCATAAAAAATAAATCAAAATAAGAGCAATTGGTAATACAATAAATATAAGAATGTCAACCCAATTGGTTAAATCTATTGCAGTATTGTTTTGTGGACTTGGGACATGCGTGGGTTGTTGAGCAACTATGCTTAAGCTGGTTAGAAGTGATAATATTACTAGTTTTATTTTCATTTTTTGTGTTTTAGTTCGGCTTTTGAATATACATAATTTTTAAGTCACTAAAAAACGGGAGCTTTCTTTTAGCAGAAATTTAATACTCTGGCATTTTCACATAAGTAGTATCCCCAGGAACTTTAAGGAAAGCGTTGTTTTTCCAGTCAATTTTTGCTTTTTCAAGTTTATTTTTATCAGAAGAAACAAAATTCCAATAAATAAAACGTTCTTCTTCATATGGTTTTCCTCCAAAAAGCAAAAGGTGTGTTTTTGGTTTGATAGTGACATTGCAGGTGTTCTCAACTTTTGAAACCATCATATTTCCTTTTTTGATTGATGTACCACAAGCCTCAATTTCACCTTCTACAATACATATTCCAATTTCGACCTGAAGGTTGTTTTTGGTATTCAATTCAAATTGTTTTTCTGTTTTAATTTCTATCATAAAAAGCTCAGATTTTACAGGTACAGGAGATTTTTTACCATAACCTTCTCCGGCTATCAACTTGAAGGTGGCGCTTCCCTCCCTCCATTTTGGTAATTGTTCTACATCAAAATGATGAAATTCAGGTTCACAATCCTCAAATTTTTTTGGTAGTGCCACCCATATTTGATATCCGTGGGCAATAAATTTATTTTTATTTCTCAAAGCTGAAGGTTTACGCTCAGTATGAGTGACACCTTTTCCGGCTACCATCCAGTTCACAGCACCAGACTTGATGATTTGTTCAGATCCCAACTTTGTGGGACCCATATGATCAATAAAAATAAAAGGCCCTACCATTCTTTTCTTTCGAAACGGAAGCAACCTTCCTACTAAGAAGTCACCTATATCCCTGCTTCTTTCTTCAATAATTAAATCAATATTTGACATAGCTTTGCTTTTAAACAAAGTTATGGATTCCTGATTTAATTGTATTGGTTCAGTAAATATTTTATTAAATCGGTTGTGGTAACTATGCCTACTAATTGTTCATCTTTTACGACCGGTAAAGCGTGAAATTCTTTTGACGCAAGGATTTCGGCGGTTTCTTTAATGGTAGTATTTTCAGTTATAGACACGATGTTTTTGGTCATCACCTGGCTGATGTCAAACATGTCATAAACTACAGAGTCTATTTCTTCATCTTCATATACGGCATCTGCAAACGAAATGCGAAGCAAATCTGAGTAACTAAGCATTCCTATTATTTTACCCCCACTAACAACCGGGATGTGTCTGATGTTGTGTTTTTTGAACAAAGTTTCAGCTTTTGTGAGCTCATCTTTTAAGTTGAGTTTAATTACGTTTTTAGTCATAATTGTCGAAACAGGGACATTCTTTTTCATCATTCAGGATTTTAATTTTATCTCCTAAAAATATACGATAATTCTTAGATATAGAATGACAAATATCAGTAAGTATTTTAATGTTAAACTTTTATTAATGAAAGCAATCTTTTAGATATTGATTTTGTGTTGTAAACAGAAACCTTTAGTTTCGCAGAAATCATATAATTAAATCATAAAATAAAGAGTATGAGTCAAGTAAAAGAGAATGACACTGTGCGAGTGCACTACACGGGAAAATTGGAAAACGGTCAAATTTTTGACAGTTCATTGCAACGTGACCCTTTGGAGTTTACTATAGGTCAAGGGCAACTAATTCCCGGTTTTGAGCAAGGCGTCCTCAATATGAAATTAAACGAGAAAAAAACGATCAACATTCCACATACCGAAGCCTATGGCGAGGTTCGTGAGGAATTATTCCACGAGGTTGAGAAAGATAAACTCCCTGAAGAAATGCAACTTGAAGTTGGGATGGGACTAGTTTCTAAAGCTCCTGATGGTTCTGAAAGACAATTGATTTTACACGAAATAAAAGACGATACAATAGTGGTTGACGCAAATCATCCGCTTGCTGGTAAAGATTTAACCTTTGAAGTTGAATTATTAGAAATTAAATAATTACCTAAGTTTAAATACAATAGTAAGCCCGATTCATTCGGGCTTTTTTATTGGGTTTATATTAACAAGCAGAACTCCTTTGGATTTTTTTATATTTGAGAACCCATTGTGGGTGTATAATACTTTTTAAGTGTTATTGATTTATAATTTAAATTATTTTACTAATGAAAAAAACTACATTACTTCTCTCCTTTTTAATTGTTGGAAGCACCCTTTTTGCACAAGAAAAGGAAACGGTTATTAATTCAATTATTGAAGAGATTAAACAAAATTCACAAGTTGAACAACTTGCTTTTGAACTTACGGATGAAATTGGACCAAGGCTCGTGGGAACTCCTCAAATGGAAAAAGCACATCAATGGGCAGTTTCAAAATTCAGTTCCTGGGGAATCCCTGCAGAAAATCAAGAATACGGAACCTGGCGTGGCTGGGAAAGAGGTATTACACATATTGATTTAATTTCTCCTAGAGTTAAAACTCTTGCCGGTATGCAACTGGCATGGAGTGCCCCTACTCCCAAAAAAGGAATTACTGCCGAAGTCATTACCTTGCCAACCACAATTGCCGATTCCTCTAGCTTTGCAAGCTGGCTTTCCAAAGTTAAAGGAAAGTTTGTATTAGTATCTATGCCACAAAAAACCGGAAGACCTGATTATAACTGGGAAGAATTTGCTACTGAAGCTTCTTTTGAAAAAATGAAAGAAGAACGCTCAGCACAAATAGATACCTGGAACAGCAACATTAGAAATTCAGGATATTCATCCCGCACACTCGATGCTGCTCTTGAAAAAGCAGGAGCTGCTGGAATAATTCAATCTCAATGGTCAAGAGGGTTTGGGGCAAATAAGATTTTTGGTTCACGCACTAAAACCATTCCAACAATAGATATTTTACTTGAAGACTACGGACTTCTTTACCGTTTGGCTGAAAACGGTAAAAAACCGCAAATTAGATTACTGGCTGAATCCAAAGAGTTGGGTGAAGTACCCACGCTTAATACCATTGCAACCATCAAAGGAACTGAAAAACCTGAAGAATACATTGTCTTATCTGCTCATTTTGACTCCTGGGACGGCGGTAGCGGTGCTACTGATAATGCCACCGGAACCGTTACTATGATGGAAATTGCCCGCATCCTTAAAAAACTTTACCCCAACCCAAAAAGGAGTATTATTGTTGGTTTATGGGGAGGTGAAGAGCAAGGGTTAAATGGCTCGAGAGCATTTGTAGAGGACAACCCTGCTATTGTAGACAACATTCAGGTAGTATTTAACCAAGACAATGGTACAGGCCGTGTAGTAAGTATTAACGGTCAAGGGTTTCTACATTCCTATGACTTTTTAGGTCGCTGGCTACATGAGGTTCCCGAAGAGTATAAATCTGAAATTGAAACCACATTTCCCGGAACACCATCAGGTGGTGGATCAGATCACTCTTCATTTGTTGCTGCAGGAGCCCCTGCTTTTATGATGAGTTCGCTAAACTGGTCTTACTGGAACTACACATGGCACACCAATTTAGACACCTATGATAAAATAGTATTTGACGATGTAAAAAACAATGTAGCATTGATAGCCATTATGACCTATTTGGCTAGCGAAGATCCTCAGAAAACATCCAGAGAACAAGCAGTTTTGCCTATTAGCAGATGGAGTGGTAATCAAATGGAGTGGCCAACCCCAAGAGATGCAAACCGCAAAGGCGGTTTAGATTAAACAACTTCTTTTCTAAAAAAGCCTTCCTGTTGATTCGGGAAGGCTTTTTTAGTTAAATTATCTTTAAAAAAGTAATAGCATTTTTTGAATAACGTTTTAAACTAAAACAAAACCAATTGGCAATTTCAAAAAGGAAACTTCTTAAAAAAACTACATTTTTTTCAGCTGCAATTCTCTTGACGCTTTTACTTTTTTATTTAAGCGTATTGTTTGGATTATGGGGCCCTGTTCCAACAAAAAAGCAACTTTCTGAAATTAACCAAAGTGAGGCCTCACAAGTGTTGGCATCTGGAGGAGAACTTTTAGGAAAGTATTTTCTTTTTGACAGACAATCTATTCCTTTTGATGAACTTCCAAAACATCTTGTGGATGCCTTGGTTGCTACCGAAGACGCTCGCTTTTATGAGCATAATGGAATAGATGGTCAGAGTTTGTTCAGGGTGTTTTTTAAAACAATTCTATTACAGGATGCTTCTTCTGGCGGTGGAAGTACGATCACTCAACAACTCGCTAAAAACCTTTACGGAAGAAATGATATAAACAAAATAGGAATTGTAGTCACAAAGCTTAGAGAATCAATTATTGCAAGGAGGATTGAAGACATTTACAGTAAGGAAGAAATTATTGAACTATATTTCAATACAGTTCCATTTAGTGACAATACATATGGGGTAGAAAGTGCCTCTAATAAGTTTTTCAATAAGTCGACAACTGATTTAACCCTGGCTGAAGCTGCAACACTCGTCGGCACACTTAAAGCCTCCAATTATTTTAATCCGCGTTTGTACCCTAAACGCAGTAAACAAAGAAGAAATTTAGTGCTTTCTCAGATGGTAACTTATAAATATTTACACCCGGAGCTCGCCACAAATGCCCAAATGGACAGTTTGCAACTGGATTATCAATATTTTAATCACAATCGTGGAGTTGCAACTTATTTTCGTGAAACGGTCAGAAAAAAAGTTTCAGCAATTTTAGATACTTTACGGGATGAAAATGGGAAACCTTATAACTTATATAACGATGGTTTAATCATTCATACCACCCTCGATTTCAAAATGCAACAATATGCAGAAGAAGCCATGTTATTGCATATAAGTAAACTACAACAATCATTTGAAAACTCTTGGGGCAACCAGGCTCCCTGGATTAAAAATAAAAGTTTGATCCAAGCACAAGTAAAAAAACTACCTGTCTATAAAAAACTATTAAAGAAAGGATTTACAGTTAATCAAATCATGGACTCTTTGAATCTTAAAACGACCAAAGAGTTTTATACACATGATTCTATTGTAAAAATGCAGGCAAGTGTAATAGACAGTATTCAACACTATATGAAGTTTCTTAATACCGGTATGATTTCTATAGAGCCTGCTACTGGTGCAATAAAAACCTGGATTGGTGGAATTGATTATAATGCCTTTCAATATGATCACGTCACTCAAAGCAAACGTCAGGTAGGATCTGTTTTTAAACCAATCGTTTATACAGCAGCTTTAGAAAACGGTATAGATGCGTGTTCTTATTTTTCAAAAGAGACCATTACTTATGAAGGTGGTTATACTCCCCAAAATACAACATCTTCAGACGATGAAGACCCTTACCTAAACTATTCATTGAAGTATGCGTTGAGTAATTCAGTGAATACAATTGCAGTGCAATTGCATATGGAAACCGGAATTGAAAATGTAATAGCACAAGCTGAAAAAATGGGAATCTCTTCTCCCCTTCCCAAAGTACCTTCACTGGCATTGGGAACTGCAGAGCTATCGGTTTTAGAAATTGTAAAAGCATACACAGCTTATACAAATGATGGCTTTGTGAGTGAACCTATTTTTATTTCAAGAATTGAAACCAAGGAAGGAAAAACCATTGCAACCTTTGATTCCTCCAATTCAGAAGAAAAGGCTTTTACAGATGATACCCGTCATTTGATGATCGATATGATGGAGGCAACTGTGAATTCAGGTACTGCAAAAAGACTCCGCAGCACTTATGGTTTACAAAATGATATAGCAGGAAAAACCGGAACCACTCAAGATAATAAAGATGCGTGGTTTGTAGCACTTACGCCAAAATTAACCACTGTGGTTTGGGTAGGAAATGATTTAAACATTCCTTTTAGAAGCACCTCTCTTGGACAAGGTGCCAATGCAGCCTTACCTATGTTTGCCCAATTTTATCAAAGCATAAACCGCGACGGAAACTATCGAAATATCACAAATGCTCGTTTTGAAAGTCTACCGGAACATTTACAAGCTCAATCAGAATGTGAGGATACAAAACGAGATGGTTTTTTTAAACGTCTTTTCACAAACCCTGATAAACCTAAAGAATTTAAAGAAAAGAAGAAAAAAGGAGGTTTGTTTTCTATCTTTAAACGTAAAGATAGTAATTAAGACTACATACTTTTTCTTAAAATAGAGCGCAAACTTCTTTTGTAGTCTTCTGTAAGCCAGTCGCGGTAGTTATCAGTGCTTTTACTCAGGCAATAGGCATATTTTTGGACCCTAAACGAGATAGCATCTTCCAACAAAAGAGCCAGTTTCATTGCTTCATAAGCGTCTTCACTATTTTCCAGACACATTTGTGCGTGTTGTTCTATTGCCTGATCAAGTGCAACTTTAGGTTTTTGACCCAAATTCTTTGCTTTTTCATAGGCGGATTCTACGTCAAAATCAACTTCTTTTGAATGTTTGAATTTCTGCCTGATTTCTTTTGGCATTTCGTAAGAGAAATTCCGTTCAATTTCTTCGTCAGGAATTAGGTTTTCAAGGAAATAGTCAGGGTTTTTGAAGACACTGTTCCAGTCTACTTTTTCATCCCACAAGCCAAAGCGAGCAACATTGTTACCCATGTCCACTACTGTAAATTCCTTTTTTGTATCAGTGATACGTGAGCCGCGTCCAATCATTTGGTGATATAAAGTAAGTGAACGTGTTGCCCGGTTTAAGATAATAGCTTCAATATCGGGTACATCAAAACCTGTTGTTAAAATACCTACAGAGGTGATAATTGCATTGGGCGTCTCTCTAAACCAATCAATAATTTCTTTACGTTCTGAATCATTATGTTTGTTATCAAGATGCCTGATATTATCATAACCTGCACGTTTAAAGGATTCATAAACATATCGAGAGGTATTTATACCATTATTGAAAATGAGTGTTTTTTTATCTTTTGCTCGCTCTTCATAAGCATAAATCAATTTTTCTTGCATTGCATAATCGATGTAAACCACTTCTGAGGATTTAACAGTATAATCTCCGTTGATTCCAATCCGTAAAGCCCCTAAGCCCACATTGTAATTATAGGTTGTTGCTTTGGCCAAAAACCCCTTTTCGATGAGCTCAGAAATTGAATGACCTACAATCAATTCATTGTAAGTATCTTTCATTGGTAGTTTTATGTTGGAGCTCAGTGGTGTTGCTGTTACACCAAGAATATCACATTTTTTGAAGTACTTAAAAAGTTTTCGAAATGAATTGTAATGAGCTTCATCAACGATGACCAAACCGATATTATGAATAGAAAGTTGATCTTCCTTTAAACGGTTATTAAGTGTTTCTACCATTGCAACATAACATTGGTAGTCATCTTCGTCGGGAATTTCTTTGACAGAGCTGTTAATAATCATGTTTTGTACACCAATTTCCGTTAAGGTTTTTGAAGTTTGCTTGCTAAGTTCAATTCTATGTGTGAGTATTAGCACCTTTTTGCCTGCTTCATTTATATAACGTTTTGCAATTTCTGAAAAGATGACAGTTTTTCCCCCTCCGGTGGGAAGTTGGTATAATATGTTATAGCTTTCTGGAAAGTCTTTGAATCGTTTAAAAATTGCTTCAATAGCATTTTTCTGGTAAGTATATAATTCTCTATCTATTAAACTTTCTTGTTCCTTAACTTCAATCATATTGTTTTGAGTCCATTTTTACAAAAATAAGACCTTTATTAGGTTATTCCATAAAATATCCCTAAAAGTGTGTTAACGTAAATCTTTTCAAGCGGATTAATAACAAAATTTTAAGGGAAGAATAACTTTTCCTTTCTTTTAATTTAAGTAGTAATAGATTAGATTTGCAGAAAATTAAGGTACCCAATGTCCAGGAACAAACCTAGAAAGAAAACACGTCTACAGCTGTTGCATCAGTACTACAGCTATACCGGATTTTATGGTTTTTTGGGAAGTAGTCTTTTAAAAGCCATTCCTTTGATATTACTTTTCATTGGAGGACTATTTGCTATTCACTTTTTTGTAATAGATGTCAATGTTTTATTAAACAAGATTACTGAAACTTTTCCTGCGTTTGGGGTTTTTACTGTTTTTTTTATTTCAGAATCTGTTTTAGGACTTATTCCACCCGAACTCTTTATTGCCTGGTCAAGTAAATCTGCAACACCGGTACTTCATTTGTCTTTATTAGCATTGTTGTCTTATGCTGGCGGAGTAGTTTCATTTTATATCGGAAAAGCAATTACAAAAATACCTTCCATCCACGATTACCTTGAAATTAAAATGGCTAAGCACATTCGGAATACCCGAAAATGGGGTGGATTTCTGATTGTTGTTGGAGCTTTACTACCTATTCCATTTTCTATTACCACAATGGCGGCCGGAATTATTAAATACCCTTTAAATAGTTTACTGCTGTTTGGATTGTTGCGTTTTCTTCGCTTTTATCTATATGCACTTGCAATATTTAATATAGTAAGCTAATTACTACCTATCCACTTTTACTTAGTTTACAAGCACTTATAGTTAATTATTTGTTAAATACTACTTTGTATAGCAAAGTACTGTAACAAAACAATTAATCCGTCGTCTATATAGTAAATCAATCAATTAAATCAATTAATTATGACAACGGTAAAAAGAATGTTTAGCTCAGTTAGTGAGAAAAAAGAAGATCAGCAAATGAACAGACGTGGTTTATTAAGTTTAAATCAAAAAAGAGACGTTTGGAACAGTAGAAGACGATTTGGTTATTAATTAATAATCAAACTAAAAATATTCATCAATCAATTAAAATCAAATAGCCATGAGAACAATTAAAAGAATTTTCGAGTCAGTTAGTGAAAAAAGAAACAGTCTCTTAACCAATAAACGAATTGTGTTAGACTTTAACAATAAGAGAGATGTTTGGAATAGCAAAAGAAGGTTTAGCTATTAAGAAAAAAAAGTAACCAACTTTATAAGGATTTTGAATTAGCCTTCAAAAATCTTATAGCCGGTGTAGAAATTACACCGGCTTATTTATTTATTTTGAAGGGGGTAAAGATGGCCTTACTTCTATTTTGCTGGGAAGCGTTCGCGGGTGCATTCTTAATAAATCAACTACCATTGACCCCAAGTCTTCTTTTTGAATTTTCCAATCATCGTTACCATCCGGAGTGTGATTGTTAAAATAAGTCGCTACAGAGCCCGGCATAATGGTCGTTACTTTAACTTCATACTTTCGTAAGTCGAGCATAATGGCTTGGGAGAAACCTGTCACGCCAAATTTACTAGCATTGTAAGCAGCTCCATTTTCAAAGAAATTGGTACCTGCCAGACTGGATATTGTAATAATGTAACCTTTTGACTTTTTGAGGGCTTCTACTGCTGCTTTCACACTGTAAAAAACTCCTGTTAAATTGGTGTCAATAGTTTCTTGCCATTGCTCAATTGTTAATTGATCCACGGGAGCAAAATGGCCTAAGCCTGCATTTGCAACCAGAATATCCAATTTTTCAAATTTTTCCAGAACTTGAGCGACTACTTTTTCCTGTTGTTTGTAGTTTTTTACATCGGCTTGAAGCCCAATTGCTTTAGCTTTTCCTTTGCATAGTTTATTTAATTTTTTGGCTGCTTCAACAGCAGTATTTTTTGTTCTGCTGGTAATGGCAACATCTATTCCCTGCCAAAGTAATGCTTCAGCGATACCAAAACCAATTCCTTTACTGCCTCCGGTAACTAATGCTACTTTGCCTTCAATAAATTGCATATCTTTAAATGTTTTAGTTATTTATTCCTCTAAATTATGGAAAAAAGTTTCCCTTTACAATATTTTCAATGTAAAGCTTTTTAAAAAAAATAATCAAATGAAGTTTAGGATATTGTTGCTTACTTTCTGTTTATTACTATTATTTTCAGGTTTTTCAATTTCCAAAAATCAAACAGAAAATCCACTTGTTGATATTACCGAACTTTCATCCATGTTTTATCTGGACATTCGTTACGCTACCGCAAATAATTTTTTAAAAGAGCCACTATACGACTGTGCTAAATGCCTTTTACTCCCTGAAGTTGCCGAAGCTGTAATAAATGCAAGCTATTACTTTTGTGATCGGGGTTATGCTCTTAAATTTTTTGATTGTTACAGGCCGTTATCTGTTCAAAAGCAAATGTGGGAAAAAGTACCTAATCCAATTTATGTAGCCGATCCTGCAGTAGGTTCTGTGCATAACCGTGGAGCTGCGGTTGATGTAACATTGGCAACTCTCGAAGGAGAACCCGTTGCTATGGGAACCGATTATGATTTTTTTGGCAAAGCGGCACATATTGATAACTTTAATTTACCCGAAGAAGTGCTTGCAAATAGAAAGGTGTTACAAGAAGGAATGTTATACTTTAGTTTTGCAACCATACAGTCTGAATGGTGGCATTTCAATTATAAAAACAAAAGCGGTGCCCCTGTGATGGATGCACCGCTTTCTTGTAAATAGATTTTTATTATTTACTTTATGACATTGCCATAAATATCAAGCTCAACAATGGGTTTGCCAAGTTTTTTAACCTCGTTAAATTGTGTTGCTTTGTCACCAACTACAATATAAATCATCTCCTCTTCCTGAATGTATTTATCAACCATCCCTTTAAAATCTGACAAATCCATATTCTGAAGCACTCGCTGTTCTTCTTCAATATAAGTAAACGATTTATCAAACTTGCTGATGTCTTTCAAAATATTCAGCTTTGCACCCAATGACTCATAAGCACGAGTGTTTTGTTTAATCAATTTATTTTGGGTAAGGGCTACATCTTCTTCAGTAAAGTTGGGTCCATAATTCAATAGCATTTCCCTAACTATTTCAAGGGATGGTAAAGTTGCATTTGACCTGACGCTAGTATTTAAAATAAAAGGTGCTACTTCACTTCTATTGGGAATAAAAGAATATGCCCCATAGGTATAACCTTTTTCAATACGAAGAGTTTGGAAGAGCATACCGCTGGATCCACCTCCTAAAATCTCATTGGCATAGTTTAGCTTGACAGCATCTTCATCAGCTGCAGAGAGGGCTTGTTTTCCAATATAAAGCACAGATTGTTTTGAATTGGGAACGTCTATAAAATAAAGCGTTCCCGGAGTGGCTTCTTCGATGGCTTTATAGTTAGGGATAACTATTTCTTCTCCATTCCAGTTTTTTTCCAAATCTGATAAAGCACTGGTTACTTTGTCTGTATCTACTGCACCAACAACGTGAAAGGTTGTCAATCGTGGTGAGAGATTTGTATAAAATTGTTTTAAATCATCAAGCGTTATTCCGGTTACACTTTCTTCTGTACCATTGGTTGGTAAACTAAAAATATGCTCTTTACCATAAATGAGTTTATCAAAACTAAGTGAGGCTACTGCATTTGGATTGGCTTCTCTTCCTTTTATGGAAGTTAAAATTTCCTGCTTTATTTTTTCAAAATCTTTTTCATCCCATCGCGGACTTAAAAGCATTTCTTCCACAAGTTTCAGGGTTTCTTCAAAGTTTCTCGCCAAACTTGCTCCGGAAATTGTAATTTCTTCCAGACTACTACGCACATTGATATTTGCACCTAACAAACCTATTGCTTCTTCAAGTTCTGCTGCTGTTTTTGTGGCGGTTCCTTCATTGAGCATGCGAGCGGTAAAAGAGGCTATACCTGCTTTTTCGGGGGTGTCAAGTAGTTGACCGCCTTTTATTGAAATTTCAAAAGCAACCAAAGGCAATTCATAATCTTCAATCCCCAGAATTGACATACCGTTTGAAAGTTCATTTGTCCAGACAGTTGGCATTTTAAAAAGTGGCGTTTCACCGAAAGGTGGCTCAGAACGGTCATGCTTGCTAGGTGTTTTGTTATAAACTGCTTCTTCCCCCTGCCCCACTTCTTCAGAGGCGTTCATAGCCGTGACTTCTTCTTCCCATACGGTAGCAGGTTCACTGCCCGCTACAGCCAAATTAGATGAGCCTTTAGGAAACACACTGGTCATAATATAATTTTTATCCTGGATGTATGTATTGTAGACCCGCATCACGTCTTCTCTTGTAACCGCCTGAGTGAGTTTAGCCCTTTTGGTGACATAAGCGGGGTCACCTCCAAATTCGTTATCCTGTGCCAGTTGAAAGGCTTTGTTTAAAATGGTAGAAACACCATAATACAATTGGGTTTCGAGTTCGGCCTTGATGCGCTGTAGTTCAGTGTCCGTGAAGCCTTCTGTTTCAAATTTTGCGAAAGCATCATCCAGGGTTATTTTGACTTCATTAAGGTCAACACCCTCATTTGCCCTTACACGAATCACAAATTCACCCGCAAGTTCATTGCTGCTTTGATAGCTTGAAACATTGGGTGCTAATTTTTTATCTTCAACGATGGATTTATAGAGGTGTGATTTTTTGCTTCCGCTAAGAAGCTGCCCCAATACTTCCAGCGCTTGCTGGTCTTTATGAAATTCCTCAACGGTTGGAAAAACCATACGTAACTCAGGAAGTTTTGCAAAATTGTCTTCAAAGGAGAGTGCCTTTGTAGTTTCAAGGCTGACAGGCATAGGTTCCATTTGTTCCACTTCAGGCCCGCGAGGGATTTCGCCAAACCATTTTTCAACAAGTTTTTTGGTTTCTTCAACATCAATATCACCGGCAATTACCAAAGTTGCATTTGCAGCACCATAGTATTGGTTGTAAAATTCTTTAACATCATCTAAAGTTGCCGCCTGCAAATCAGGCAATGAACCTATGACCGTCCAGTTGTATGGGTGGTCTGCAGGGTATAGATTTGAACGGATTATTTCATCAGTATATCCATAGGGTGCGTTATCTACGCGCTGGCGCTTTTCATTTTTTACCACTTGTTTTTCCCTTTCTAATGCAGCTTCGGTAACCGTGTTAATCATATATCCAAAACGATCTGAATCTATCCAAAGGATTTTTTCAAAAGCATCTTTTGGAACCACTTCATAATAGATGGTTCCATCATTCCATGTTCCACCATTTCGGCTTCCGCCCCATTCAGGCACCATTTTTCTGTTGGCACCTACAGGAACATTTTCAGAATCGTTAAAGGCCATGTGTTCAAAAAAGTGGGCAAAACCTGTTTTACCGGGTTTCTCGCGGTTTGAGCCAACGTGCATTACGGTTGCAACAGCGACAATGGGATCACTTTTATCAACATGAAGGATTACTTCCAAGCCGTTATCCAGTGTAAATTTTTCATATTCCAAAGTAAACTCCTCTCCTTTATCTTCATCAGTAGTGGTGGTTTTATTACAAGAATACATAAAAAGCATACAGCCGGACATAAAGAGGTATTTTAATAATTTCATAATGTTGGTTTTGTTTGAAAATCCAGCTAATATACAAAAGTTAAAATGCTCTAAAAGTTAAAAAAATGATATTGCAATGATAATGTGTTTAATGTGATATATTTTTACCTTTGTCCAAAATGCAGATTATGATAAAACTATTCAAGATTATAGCTTTCCTGGAGGGAATTTCCTTACTCTTATTGTTGTTTATAGCAATGCCTTTAAAGTATATTTGGGAAATGCCCCAAATGGTGCAAGTGGTTGGAATGGCACATGGTATCTTGTTTTTGGGGTATATCGCTTTAGCTTTTATGGTATATAATGAGCTGAAATGGTCATTAAAAACACTTGCAATTGTTATGATAGCTTCAATTATACCTTTTGGAACATTTTATATCGAAAAAAAATACCTTACTGCTTAATATATGATTGATAAAGACATTTTAATTTCTTATACCCATTTTTTGAGGGAGTATTTAATCGAATTGGGGTTTACTGAGTTTTGGGCAAGATATATTAACCTCATAGCGGTGCTCATTCTGATTGGAGGTCTCGCCTATATTTTGGACAGAATTCTAAGGAAAATAATCGTAAAAGTATTCCATCTCTTTTCAGTGAAAACCAAAACCACTTTTGATGATTTCTTGGTTCAAAGTAATTTTCCCAGGTATATTGCACACATCATTCCACTAATTTTACTTAAGGCAAGTTTTCCTATTATATTTGAAGGCTTTCAAATTTGGTTTGAAGTTTTTAGTATCGCCATTAATGTTTATGGGATTATACTTATCGTAAAAATCATCAGGAGTGTTTTACGGTCCACAAAAAATTTCCTCCGAACCCAGGAAGAGTATGCAGATAAGCCCTTGGAAAGCTATTTACAGGTGGTCCTCATTTTTCTGTGGGGAATCGCCATCATTTTTGTAATTTATGAATTAACCGGAAAAGACGTGCTCAGCCTGGCATCTCTGGGTGCTGTTTCGGCTATATTGCTCCTTATTTTTAAGGATACCATTTTGGGGTTTGTAGCTTCTATCCAGGTTTCTGTAAATGATATTGTGCGTATAGGTGATTGGATTACTTTTAGCAAATATGGTGCAGACGGTACCGTTATTGATATAAATCTGGCTACTGTAAGGGTTCAAAACTGGGACAATACATATACAACAATTCCCACATATAGTCTTATTTCTGACTCTTTCCAAAACTGGCGCGGTATGCAGGAATCAGGTGGAAGAAGAATCAAACGCTCTATTTTTATAAAACAATCTTCCATTAAATACCTCACTCCCGAGAAAATGGAAGAATTAAAAAAAATACAACTGGTCAAAAATTATATTGAGCACAGACAACTCGAGATTGACCGTCATAATGAGCGGGTAAGTGCTGATAAAAGTGTTTTGATCAACGGAAGAAACCAAACCAATTTTGGAGTTTTTCGAAAATATCTGGACAGTACACTCAAAAACAATACAGGCGTAAACAATAATATGTTGATTATGGTGCGCCAAATGCAGCCAACACCTCAAGGGATTCCTCTTGAAATTTATTGTTTCAGTTCTGATAAGCGCTGGGAAAACTATGAGGCCATTATGTCTGATGTTTTTGATCATGTGATTGCGGCAATTCCTTATTTTGATTTAGAGCTCTTTGAAGAACCCACCGGTAGCGATATCAAAAATCTTCTTCAATTTAATAAACCACTCCCACCTTCAGGTGTAAAAGATAATTAAGGACAACACATGATGCTTAGATGAAAATATTTCTGATTTGCTTTACAGTTTTTTGTCTGGTAGCTACTTTGATGCCTTTGATAACTTCCAAGAAATGGTGGGTTAGGGCATTTGACTTTCCGCACTTGCAAATCTCATTTCTCAGCCTTATTGCTTTTATAGCACTTATTTTTATGGTAGATTGGGATAATTATTATGATATAGGATTGCTCATCTTATTGCTTATTGCCCTTACCTACCAATATAGTATTATGCACCCCTACACTCCTTTAGCTAAAAAACAAATCACAGCGACCCGTATCAGGTCCAGCAGTGCTTCCATACGTGTTTTTTCTGCAAATATTTTACAGGACAATAAGGATTTTGAGAGGTTTTTGTCTGTATTCAGAAAAGCAAACCCGGATATTGTAGTCCTGCTCGAAGCCAATAACTGGTGGCAGGAAAAATTAAAAATTTTAAAAGAGGAATATCCATATAGCGTTGAATATCCCTTAGAAAATTTTTACGGAATCATTCTTTTAAGCAAGTTGAAACTTAAGGATACAGAAGTAAAATTTCTGGTTGATGATAAAATCCCTTCCATACACGGTTTTGTTCAACTAAAAAATAAGACCTGGGTAAAGTTGTATTGCCTTCACCCTATGCCGCCAAGCCCTACTGAAAATGAAAAATCATTAGACCGGGATGCCGAAATTCTTATTATTGCCAAAGAAATACGTAAAGAAGACTACCCCATTATTGTAATGGGAGATCTCAATGATGTAGCCTGGTCGCATACCACCAGAATGTTTCAACGCATAAGCCAGCTTTTGGATCCGCGAATTGGCCGCGGATTTTATAACACATTTCATGCAGACTACCCCCTTTTCAGATGGCCCCTTGATCACTTGTTTGTCTCTGATGATTTTAAACTCGCTGAATTAAAACGATTGAAATCAATAGGATCAGATCACTTCCCCATGTTTGCCGAATTATGTCACGGTTGCAACAGAGAAGAAAACGGAAGTCCAGAGAATGCTTCTAAGGAAGATAAGGCAGAAGCCAAAGAAACTATTGAGAATGGTCTGGAAGAAAACGGGAAATCGCCAGATTAATTATTTCCTTATGATCAAATGCTAAATCAGGAAGCTTATCAATACCAAACCATCTTGCGTCACCGGCATCATCAGCAGCCCGGGGAGTAATTTTATTTTTTACAAAGCCCACATGTGCAATTGAAACAGTCCGCCTTCTGGGGTCTCTTCCCGGCTTACCAAAAGCATACAATTGCTCACATGATGTCAAAGCAACCCCTGTCTCTTCTTTTAATTCGCGTAAAGCAGCTGTTTCCAAATCTTCATAATCTTCCACAAAACCTCCTGGTAATGCCCATTGTTCTTTATAGGGTTCATTTTTACGTTGAATCAATAAGAGAAGCGTTTGCTTTTCACTTTTGCAAAATACAACAGTATCTACTGTCAAGAAAATACTTTGACTGCTCATTATTTTGGAATTTGAGGAATATTGAGGTTTGTTCCAAAAGTATCGTTAAGCTTTTTAATAAAATAAGCTGAAAGGAGCGGCGATTCCTTCTCGATATTTTGATGCACAAAAAAGTAAATGTTTTGTAATCTCTCGTCAACCCATTCTTTTAAACGAATGACCCATTCGTCCAATCGGGTGTAATCGCTCTTCTGATTTGCACCGTTATACCTTATAAAGGCAGTATTTGATGTCATTCGCATATGTAATAAATCTCTTCTGCCGGCTGTGTCCGTAATGATGTTTGCAATATTAAAACTTTCGAGAATCGCATATAATTCACTTGCCACGACAGGATCATTATAGCAGTCAGTATGCCTGAATTCAACAGCCAATGAAACATCTTTAGGGAACAATTTAAAAAATGGTTCCAGTCTGTCAATGCCTTTTGGCGCAAAATTATCCGGCATTTGTAGAAAGGGCATTTGCAGTTTCTCTTTTAAGTTTGAGGCAGCAAGAAGGTATTCATTTAAGAACTCCTCAGCACCTTGCAAACGTTTCCAATGACTAATTCCCTGAAAAAGTTTTGGAAAAAACCGAAATTCATTAGGGGTTTTATCATACCATCTTGCAAATTGATCAGCAGGAAAAATGCGGTAAAAAGTAGCATTTAATTCTATGGAATTAAATTGGGTGGAATAGTATGCCAATTCATCTTTGGTGCCCCTTGGATAAAATCCTTTTAAATCGGCACGGTTCCATTTTGCACACCCTACATAAATATTAGGGGTTTTGGGTTTTTTGAATTTTGATAACAATACTTTGGTTTCTATGTGGTCAGGAGGAAGAGAAAAATCTATTTCTTCCGGGTTGTTAACTTTTCCAAACTTCATGATGATTCTCTGTTTATTTATTTAAAAATAGCTTGATGTTTATGTTTCCCCTTTATTTTTTGATATAAACCGTTTTTACATTTACAAACTCCCTTATCCCCTCTTTGCTCAATTCACGGCCATAACCGGAAGTTTTTATTCCGCCGAAGGGGAGTCTGGGGTCACTTTTGACGAGTTCATTGATAAAAACAGCCCCTTCTTCAAATTGAGGAATTAGCTCTTCCATTCGTTTGATGTCTTTGGAGAATAAAGAAACGCCTAACCCAAACTTGGAATTATTGGAAAATTCCACAGCTTCTTTTTCAGTCTTAAAAGTTGTTACCGAAAGAACGGGTCCAAAAGTTTCTTCTTTAAAGATTTCCATTTTGGGACTGACGTTTTTCACAATCGTGGGTTCAAAATAAGTACTTTTTCGGTTTCCGCCCAGAATGATTTCAGCCCCGGATATTACAGAATTTTGAAGTTGTTCCTCCAGTTCTTCTGACAGGTTTTCCTTTGCCATCACCCCAATAAAGGTTTCATCATCCATAGGGTTTCCGCTTTTTAATGTTTTAACTTTTGCCGTAAGCTTTTCCAAAAATATTTCTGCAATACTTACATCAACGAGCAAACGCTTTCCTGCGATGCAACTTTGTCCGGTGTTTTGAAAGCGTGCCTGAACACAGGTCTCAATCGTTTTTTCAATATCTGCATCTTTAAAAACAATAAGTGCATTGCTTCCGCCAAGTTCCAGCACTGTTTTTTTTATGTTTTTTCCGGCAATGGATGCAACAGAGGCCCCTGCCGGTCCGCTTCCGGTTAAAGTCACAGCTTTCACTACAGGATGTTCAATAATTGATTTGACAGCATCACTTCCCACGAGTAAGGTTGTAAAACAATGTTTCGGGAAACCAGCCCTTTCAAATACTTTTTGAATCATCATTGCAGAACCAAAAACATTGGAAGCGTGTTTTAAAACGGCTATATTTCCTGCCATCAATGCCGGCGCCGCAAACCTGAATACCTGCCAAAATGGATAATTCCAAGGCATGATTGCTAAAATTACTCCTAAAGGCTCATAATTGATATAGCTTTTATCAGCGTCTGTGTTGATTTTTTCTGAGGCCAAATGAATTTCCGCATGTTCTGCATAATATTCACAGACCCAGGCGCATTTCTCAACTTCTGCAATGGCTTGTTTGATGGGCTTTCCCATTTCAAGGGTCATAGTTTCAGCATATTCTTTTTTGTTCTTCTTCAGCTCTTCAGCAGCTTTTAACATCAAGTGTTTTCTTTTTTCGAAAGAAACATTTTTCCATTTCTGAAAGCGTTCTTCAGCTTTTTCCAAAGCGTCAACTACATCCTTTTCAGAATGAGTAGTGTATGACTTAAGTGCTTTTCCGTTATAAGGATTTATAGATTTTATTGTTGCCATAATTCTATTGGTTTATTTTAAAATTAATCATTTAAAGTTTTAAACCCTTTGGTTTTAAGGGATTTTTAAGGTTTTCTTTGTTGATAACCTCGTTTATAACTAGGCCGGTTTTAACTATTTCATGGAGAATGCTTTCGTTATTTTTAATAAAACTTCTGATTATGAACTCCCGCGAACTTGATTTGGTTGCTTTACGTCCCGAAATTCCTTCAGCAATTGTCACCCCTTTAATGAGTTTTGATGAACAGTTTCAAAACAAAACCTTGCGTCCTATTGTGAAGTTGCAAAATGAATTGTTTGTTCTAGTTTTTAGAAACTATGTATCCAAACACAAAAATGTGTTTTATACCTTATCGCTCGACAAAAGGTTGCAATACATTGAAAACGCCATTCAAAAAGATATTAAATTCAGGAACTCATTGAAAGGAATGGTCATAGGGCAATTTACAATTGAAGAATATGAACTTTACATTCAAAACTCTTCTTCCCTCAATAAGCGTATGATGAATCTTGTTATCGAAAGACTCAAGAGCAACATTCAGCTCTTAGAGTATGAGTGCGTTCATTAAAAAGCCCACGATGATGGTCAGTGCAAAACTCATCAGTGTCCCAATAAGGACATACTCTGTTTGCTTGCGCCCACCGCTTTGACTTTTATCGCTGAAGCGTAAAATGGACTTTGCCGCAATAAGAAACCCTATAGCCGCAATATTATTGGTCAGAACAAAGGTGAGCACAAGTATACGCTCAAAAATACCGATATAGCGTCCTGCCTTGTCCAGGCTATTCACCCTGTCTTCTTTTTCAATTTCTACCTGCCAGTGCTTTGTTGCTTTTCCAATAATAAACCCGAATGGAAAAATAACTATCAAATAGCCCAGTAAAAGAATCAATGTGTTTTGTGAATCAAAAAGCGACTCAAAAAACGGAACAACCGCTTCAAAATTATCAGTGAGGTATAACCACGCCAACAGTAAAACAATCAGGTGAAAAAACTGGTCCAGCAGAAAGAGTTTTAAGTTGTCTTCTTTTTGGTTGAGTTTCCATAAATCAATCCCAAAATGCGTCACCATAATTAAAACCGGAACCAAAAAGCTGCTCCATTGCTGTAAAAAAAGGTATGTAAAGAATCCTGCTAAAAAAGCGTGAAGGTAGAGAAAAGGAGCTTTTGCCCTGCGCTCCCTTTTCTGTTGGATGGCTTTTGCCGGCTGCAGCACAAAATCTGTGAGTACGTGGGCCAATAATAACTGTAAAGCGATAAGCAAAGTTTCGTTCATAACGTATTATTTTGAAAATACCTGATTAAACCGGTGTAACAATAATTGTACTTCTTCCCATCCTGCTGCCTTTTTTCTCAGATTAATGGCTGCCTGGCTACGTTTTAAAAGATCAGCTATTTGCTGCTCTTTCATTCCTTTGAGCAGATAATAGACCACTTCTGCAGAAGCGATTGACCATTTATCTGTAAGGCTGTCCAGAAACTTTAGGCTTACCTTAAATTCGCTGTTGATGTTTTCATTTCCGGTTTTAAGGCTTAGTTTCTTGTTTTCAGCTTTCATGGCATCAAGTGTATGGCCCGAATAATGAAATGCTTCTCCGTTTGATTCTGAAATGGCTTTTACGTTGTAATCAGCCTCCCCTATCCCTATCGCGATACGCACATCTGCCACCGGCATATTTGACTTTTTTTGGTTTGGATCCTGCACTTTTAATACTGCTGCTTTTAAGCGTAACGCAATGTGCAATGCGTCTTCAGGATGTTTTACGACTCCCTGAAGGCTATCTCCCCTGAATATTGTAAATAAGGCATCCTGTTCCTTAGAAATCGAGTCAAATTCAGTCTTCAAAACATTTACAACCTCCTTCAGGAAGGTCTTTTCATAAGAAGTTGAGTTGATTAAATCAGCTGTTAAAACGGCGACCATACAATTTGTTTTATTACAAATATAAGTCAAAAGACTTATAAAACCAAAATATAAGTCAAAAGACTTATAAAACCAAAATATAAGTCATAGGGCTTATAAAAAAAGGATTCCTGAATTTTTATTAACATTTTACACAATATAATAGGAATTGAAACTACTTTTGTGCTTCTAAATGTCATTAAATGATTAAAAATCAGCTTTACAAAAAGTGCCTGGATATCTTAAATCAGCAACTGGAAAAATACCAGAACGAAATCGCATTGGTCAAGGAAGCCTTAGAAGGCGAAAACTCTCCTTCTGAAGAAGATGATGGCGGAAAGGGTGAAATGCTCAACGAGTTGGAAAAATATGCCAGATATGTAGAAACCACTGAAAAGACCAAAGAACAATTAAAACGCATAGATGTGTCACAGGAACATCAAGTGGTCGCTAATGGAAGTCTGGTTGAAACCGAAAAAAACTTCTTTTTTATAACTGTTGCCCTTGGAAAGCTGGATATAGATGACAATAAAAATTACTACTCCATTTCAACAGATGCGCCCATTTATGCCCATTTAAAAGGTAAAAAGGCAGGTGACAGCTTTGCTTTCAACAATATGAATTATAAGATTGTAAATGTGTATTAACTGTCTAAAAGGGATTCCCCATTCAAATCTGTCGTAAGAACATCACTCATATACCTGAAAAAAGGTTGCACCAACTCAAAATGATGGACCACCTTTTCAAAAAAGCCTGAAGACATAACCTCTTTATCAGTGTAATAATGTGCTACAAAGAAGTTTTTATTTTTAATCAAGTCGATGGCTTTGTGGTCTTTATCAAAACCTTTTGGAGCCGTTTTCACCTGGTCTGAAGTATCAAACCCTTCATAGACTTTTTTAAAATCCGGTTGGTTCAAAATTCCCCTGATTTCGCTGTCATCCATTTCAAATTCTTTTCTGATGCGAAGCAAATCTGCCGGATTGGGCTGAAAAAAACCGCAGCCAATAAAGGAGTTTCCGGGTTCGAGTTGTAAGTAATAACTTCCGCGACGGTGTGCTCCTGCCCTGATCCAGTTGGCGCTTCGGTTTGTTTTGTAGGGTAGTTTGTCTTTACTAAAGCGTACATCGCGGTAAATGCGAAAAATTTTCATTTTTTCGATCTCATCAAAGTTATTGATTGCGCTGGTTATTTCGTTGAAAAACAATTTGAGTGCTTTGTCTTCTTTTTGAAAACGGGTTTTGTTTTCGGCAAACCACTCGCGATTGTTGTTTTCTTTAAGCTCGCTTAAAAACGGAAAGAGTGTTTCAGATATTCTCATAAATTACAGCCATTTTTTTTGTTTAAAATAAATTAGCATGCCCACAAACACAAGAATCATAACACCCCAAACCACAAAATATCCATACCGGTATTCAAGCTCAGGCATATATTGAAAGTTCATTCCATACACACCGGCAATAAAGGTAAGCGGTATAAAAATAGAAGCCATGATGGTGAGGACTTTCATAATTTCATTCATCTTGTTTGAAACACTGTTCATATATAAATCCAGCAAACCTGATGCAGATTCCCTTAACACTTCAATGGTTTCAATCACCTGAATGGTGTGATCATAAAGATCCCTTATAAAAACCCTTACATCAGGGTGTAAAATAGATTCATCAATCTTTTCAAATTTGCTGATGACTTCTCGTAATGGGTAAACAGAGCGTCTTATGTCAAGGGTTTCCCTTCGCAAATGGTGTAGTTTGGCCAGTACAGATTCAACAGGGTTCACCAAAAGTTCTGATTCCAGGGTTTCTATTTTTTCACCTAAAGTTTCTAAAATTAAAAAATAATGATCTACAACAGAGTCAACAAGCGCATATAGTAAATAGTCAGATCCTCTTTTTCTGATGAAACCTTTACCTTCTAGAATACGTTTTCTAACTCCTTCAAAAACATCACCTGTTTTTTCCTGAAATGATATTAAAATATTTTTGTGTAAAATAAAACTTAGTTGCTCATCTTCAACTTCATCGTCCTTATTAAGCATTAACATTTTAAGAACAATATGAATGTAATTTTCATATTCATCTATTTTTGGTCGTTGCCCCACACTCAGAATATCTTCCATCGTAAGCTTATGCACCAAAATTTTTGAGCAAATATTTTCAATTATGGATTCGTCATGGATGCCGTCAATATTTATCCAAAGCGTATCTTTTGAAGTATCTATCAAATGAATTACTTCTTCCAGATTCTTTGGAGTGATCTCCTGCACTTGATCTTCATTATAAATCAATACAGAAAATTCAGCTTTTTCCATCTTTTGCTGACCTGTAAAGAGAAGTGTTCCCGGTGCCAGACCTATTTTTGACTTGCGTTTTTGTCTTTTTCTTGCCATAGTGTTTCTTCGGTTGAGCGCTTGTGTTTTTGGTTTTCTAAAAATAAAACAATTTTTCAGGAAATAAAGGTTGCAAAGCAAGTCTTTAGTTGTTTTCACGAAAACGAACGGATTAAAGCGGCTATTTCCTTATTTTTGAAGTTCATGGATTCTAATAATCAATTGGCAAAACAATACAGGGGCTTTCTCGATACCCCGGCACTTTTTAAGGAAAATAAAAACTTTGAATTGTTTTCATTTTCCGGGAAAAATAAAGAATACATTTATAAATTAGAATTAAAACAAATTCCGGAAAACCTGGTTTTGGGCAAACGTGTGGAGTTGTTTTTTCAGGATGCTATTAAAAACTCAAAAAGCCAAACAATTTTAGCTGCAAACCTTCAAGTTATAGAAAGTAAAGTAACGCTGGGCGAATTGGATTTTTTAGTAAAAGACACTTTAAATAACCGATTTCTACACGTTGAATTGGTTTATAAATTTTATGTGTATGATCCTAAAATTGAAGGAGAACTTCAACGCTGGATTGGCCCAAACAGGCGGGACACCTTATTGTATAAAATCCAGAAGTTGAAAAATAAACAACTTCCCTTACTTCAAAATAAAATCACACAGGATTATTTGAAAGACATGAATCTTCCTTCCAAAGAATTTTCCCAACAGGTTTGTTTCCTTGGAAAACTCTATGTGCCCATTCATTTATATGGCAGGTATTTTCCAAAAATAAACAATAGCTGTATCGTAGGTTTTTGGCTGACATTAGACGCATTTATTGACAGGCATAGGGACGATGATGTCTATTGTTTACCGAAAAAAGAAAACTGGTTAATCCATCCTGAAGACAACGATGCTTGGATTTCCTTCGCAGATTCAGTAAATAATACGAAACAATCACTTCAAAACAAAAAATCCCTTTTATGCTGGAAGAAAACACCCACAAATAGCTATGAACAATTTTTTATTGTGTGGTGGTAATTTAAAGTATGTATTCTTCTTTTCTATGAAGCTTCACTATAAAGGACAATCACGAATACCAATTAAATTGTGAAAAGTCGGTTAATAAAGATTTTAAAAGTGCTAAATAGCTGCTATTCTTTTTAGTAGATTTGATATGAATAATATGGGGCATATATGCGAAACTTTTTAATCGCTTTTGTTGTTTTACTTTTGTGGTGTGCTGTTGCTTTCATATACTACGCGACTGACATTTCCAGCAATGTTTCCATGCTGTTTGATAAATCTTCTTCTCCCGAGAACAGTTCTGAAAAACTTGTTGAAAAGAAGGATACAACATTGGTTGAAAAAACCAATAGAGATTCATTGGATAAATTTCAAAATTCTATTAAGCCAAACCTTGCGAAGCTTTCAGTTTTTGATAAAAACAGCTTACTTTTATATGAGTTAGATTCTCTTTTAATAAGAAAAAATACTGATACTGTATATTATCAAGGCTCTGCAGAAGCCTATTTTGATCCATTAATCAAGCATTTGTATGAAAATAAAGAAACCGGAATTGTGTTTACAAGCGATTACAGTGCCAATGAAAATTTTATGACTCCAAATTTTGGAATTCAGCGAGGACAATTTATCAAAAATGAATTGGTGAAGTTAGGTGTCAATAATCAAAAAATTAGTATTGAAAGCGACATCAAAGATATTGAGTTTTCAAAAAAAGGGTTTTCATATGGAGGCATTCGTGCTCAATACTTTCGTTTAAGCGAAAATGATCTTGAGGCAATAGAAAATAATAAAATCAGAAATTTTAATATTTATCCTAGATTTTCATTTTCTAGAATTATTGCAAACAATGAACTGAAGGACTTTGCCAAAGAGTTAAAGAATATTTTAGCTGAAAATGATTCTTATAAAGTTAAAATAATTGGCCATACAGACAATATTGGCAGTAAAGTAGACAACTATCAATTGGGTTTAAAATATGCACAACAAGCAAGATGGTATTTAATCAATAATGAAGGAATTGACCCTAAAAAGCTTATAGCACTTTCAGAAGGTGAAGAAAAACCGATAGATGATAATAATACAGCTTTAGGAAGAAAAAATAATTTAAGAATAGAATTTGTTATTGAATAGTATGGATTTTACATTAGAAAATATTCCGGAAACAAAATTTCTACTCGAACTATTCATTTTGATGCTAGGTGCTTTTATCATTGGTTATTTTTTTGGAAGTAGAAAAAAAACAAAAAAAGGTAAAACACACAATAGTAAACCCAAAGACATTAATGAAATTGAAACCATTTTTAGCGAAATTAAGCCTGAAATCATAAAGATGATTCAGGAACATAAAAGTACAATTCCAAAATCAAACAAAATAAAAAACAAATCATTTCAACCGGAGTTAAATTTTGACAGTTTTGGATATGCTGATGAAATGAATAAAGATGATCTTACAAAAATTGATGGAATAAGCCCTTTTATTGAAGATAAGCTTAATCAGCTAGGGATATTCTCATTCAGTCAAATTAGTCGCTTTACGAAAGAGGATATAGCCACTGTAACACATTTAATTGAGTACTTTCCCGGAAGAATAGACCGCGACGACTGGGTTGGTCAATCCAAAAAGAAAATCACAAAAAAAGCCGCTTTATAAAGCGGCTTTTTTTGATTTTCTAAGGTAGATTTTAATTATTGCCTAAAATAATGGGCATTCCTTCTTGTCCACTTCCAATTACAATCACTTTACTATTTGTTGATTTAGCAAGTTCAACTGTCGCCTGAATACCTTTTTCTTTCAAAATTTTATCAGTCAAAGATGCATCCAAAATTTCATTGGCAATAGCTTTACCTTCAGCATCAATACGTTGTCTTTCTGCTTCTTGTTCAGCTTTTTGAAGTCTGAATTCATATTCAAGCGCTTCTTGCTCCTGACTCAATTTACGTTCAATCGCTGCCTTAATGGTTGGAGGCAATTTTACGTCTCTTACCAAAACTTCATTCAATTGTACATATTGACCTTCAAGAAGACGGTTTGTCTCAGCAAATATTTCTGTTTGTATGGCATCTCTTTTACTTGAATAGAGTTGCTCAGGGGTGTAACGTCCTATAACGCTTCTTGCAGCCGAACGAATAGCTGGCTGTAGAACTCGTTGTACATACATTTCACCTTTTTGCTGGTGCAAGTTTCCTAAGTTTTCATATTCCGGTAGATACCAAATCGAGGCATCAATTCTAATATCAAGTCCGTTTGAAGAAAGTGCTTCAATTTTTTCTGAAAGCTCTTGCTGTCTTACCTCGTATACTGTTACGCTGTTCCAGGGTGCAATGATGTGAAAACCTTCACCAAGTGCAGGTTGATCAGTAACAACACCATCGGCAAGTGGTTTATAAAGAACTCCTGCAGAACCTGCGCCTATAGTTGTTATTGATTTTGTGAGTAAAATGATTACCACAATAATTATAAAAATTAAAGGCAATCCGATTTTTGGCATTTTTTCCATAGCTGATATTTTATTTTTAAAGTTTAAATATTGTTTATTTGTTATTCATTTCAGATTAAATCAATCCAAAATATTTTCTGCTGAACCACTCAATTGCGAGTATCGCAACTAAAACGAAAAGCAGTATTTTCCAATCGAGCAAAGTTACGATTTTTTGTTCACTTTTTTGAATGGTTTCATACCTAGTGTCGTTTAATAAATCCTGTTCCAGTTCTGAAAAATTGTCTATAAAATAATGAGCTCCATTCGTTGCATTTGAAAGTCGGCTAAGCTTATCAACATTTGCATTTAAAAATTGTTGTTCTACATTAAACTCTAAAACACTAAAACTTCCTGAGACACTTAATGGCTCTTCTGTGACACTCACTGTATATGTGTAATCTCCGGGCTCTAAATTGCTTAAATTTACTTCATAAAAATTAGATTTTAAAAGTAAAGGAAAAGTATTTGTTTGTTCAGTTTCAATATTCTTGACCGTAATATTTAAAGAAGCCCGATTATTAAACACATAATTTTTGTCAAAAAACTGAGCCTTTACTCTTATATCACCATTGTTGTAATAAAATGAAGAGGCTTCAACATCCAATCTGGTTTTGTTTTTGTCTGAAGCAAGATATTGAACTAGATTGCTTATAAAGTCATCAAAGGGATTGAAACTAGTATTTTTCAAATATACATTTGCCCTCCACTTCCAAATATTTTCTCCGTCAAGAAGTGCGTGTCTTTGTGAACCTTCTTCATAAGTTGAAAGCAAAGCATTTTCAGTAGTGATACCTAAAATTTGTTGCTTTAACAGGACCTCATGTGCGCCTTCAAAAGTTAAATCTCCCAAAGAAGACTTCAATGGTGGCAAGTTGTTGAAACCAATATCCTCTACTGAAAAGAGTGAATAAGCAGTATTTAACACCCCTTGAACTTCTTCAGTGCTATAAGCTGATTTAGTAAAATGGGATTGAATTCGATTGAGAAAAGTCCAATTGGTTTGGGATCCGGTAATGAGGAAATAATTTAAACTCAGTTGCTCAATTTTATTAAATAACTCAGTAAAACGACTGGTAGGCTGATATAAGACCACCAATTGATAATCCTCTAAATCATTCAAGGCTTCTTCAGGAGAGGCTATTGTAACTTTTCGTTGTTCATTACTGCCAATCGATTTTTTGAGTGCTCCAATATCAGGATGAATAATATCAGAAACTAAAAGAATGTTAGTTGCTTCATCAATCACTTCCACAGCAAATACGCTTTTGTTGTTAACTTTGTTTTTTTCATTTTGAAGCTTTCCAATTTCAGCGGTATATTTTTGAACCCCTACCCTGTTTGCCGGAAGTGTAAAATTTAAGACCTGAGAAGATTGAGATTCACTGAATTGAATCGTTTGTTGGTAAACAGTTGACGTTCCTTGTTTAACAGTAAAAGTTGCATTTTCAGAAGTATTACCTGAATACAAAAGAAAAACTTCAACAGGAAATTCATTGTTCAAATATGCATATCTGTTTGCATTGATACGGCTTATTGAAACATCTTTATAAGTGATAGTGTCACCGAGAATTATGGGGTAGACAGGCTGTTTTAAACTCTGTGAAATAAATTCATAATCTGCTCCATAAGTTTGATTTCCATCAGTTAATACAATAATTGGTGCTACTTTATTTTTATTTACTTCATTTAAAGATAGCAATGGTTGAGAAAGGCTTGTTTGTTTTTCTGAAAAACTTAATGAATCAGCTGTGTTCAGGCTTTCGCCGAAAGAGTAAAAAGAAACATCAAAACGATTTTGAAGGGCATCATTATTTTTGATAAAGTTTACCGCGTTTTGGGTTTCTTGACTTCTTTCGAGGTAACTCACAGATTCAGAATTATCAATTAATACCGTTAGAACCGGCTTTTCATTATAATAAGAAGTGTTGTAAAACTTGGGGTTGATTAATAATAGTAACAAAATAAAAATACTTAAAAAACGTAAAGCTCCAAAAAGCCATCGGAGCTTTACTGAAAGCTTTGATTTATATCCATAAAAAAAACTTGCAATACTTAGGGCTACAAATGCCGCTAATATGATATATAACAATGAATTTTCATGCATATAGTTCTAGTGTATGCCCATTAATTATTTTTTACGCTGGGTAGATTAAGTTAGCATTCCGCCATCAACATTAAGCACTTGCCCGGTAACATATGATGACAAATCACTGGCTAAAAACACACATGCGTTTGCTATATCTTCAGGTGCTCCTCCACGTTTTAAAGGAATAGCATCTCTCCAGCCCTGCACTGTGTTTTCATCAAGTTTTGCGGTCATTTCGGTTTCAATAAAACCCGGTGCAATTGCATTACAACGAATATTTCTTGACCCCAATTCCAATGCAACTGATTTTGTAAAACCAATTATACCGGCTTTTGAAGCCGCATAGTTTGTCTGACCTGCATTGCCTTTTACTCCTACCACCGAACTCATATTTATAATAGAACCCTGTCGTTGTTTTAGCATAGTGCGCTGCACTGCTTTGGTCATATTAAAGACAGACTTGAGGTTTACTTCAATTACCTTATCGAAATCTTCTTCTGAAATACGCATCAAAAGGTTATCTTTAGTAATTCCTGCGTTATTTATCAATATATCGATGCTGCCAAATTCCTTTACCACATCTTCTGCAAGTTCTTGAGATTGCTGAAAGTTTGCAGCATCACTTTTATATGCTTTGGCTTTAATGCCTTCTTTTGTGAGTTGATTTTCTAATGCTAAAGCTGCTTCTTCAGAAGAGCTATATGTAAATGCTACATTGGCACCGTGTTTTGCAAATACTTCTGCAATTCCTTTACCGATACCTCTACTTCCACCTGTTATAATTGCTGTTTTTCCTGATAGTAGTTTCATATACTGGTTTTAATTAATAGTTGTCACCAAATATACGCAATTGCACTATGAACAAACAAAAAAACCTCTCGAAAATCGAGAGGTCAATTTGTTAATCTATTCAGAAAATTTAGGCGAGTACTTCTGCTACTTTCTTACCTATTTCTGCAGGAGAGTCTACAACGTGAATGCCGTGTTCTCTCATGATTTTCTTTTTAGCTGCAGCTGTATCTTCACTTCCACCAACTATAGCACCGGCGTGACCCATTGTTCTACCGGCGGGTGCTGTTTCTCCGGCAATAAACCCTACAACGGGTTTCTTGCTACCACTTTCTTTATACCATTTAGCGGCGTCTGCTTCAAGTTGTCCACCAATTTCACCAATCATAACAACACATTTTGTTTCGTCATCATTAATCAATAACTCCAGTGCTTCTTTAGTTGTTGTTCCAATTATGGGGTCACCTCCAATTCCAATGGCCGTCGTGATTCCCAATCCTTGTTTTACAACTTGATCTGCTGCTTCATAGGTAAGTGTTCCTGATTTTGATACCAAGCCAACATTCCCCTTTTTAAATACAAAACCAGGCATGATGCCAACTTTTGCTTCTTCAGGAGTTATTACGCCAGGACAATTGGGACCTACCAACCTACAGTTTTTGTTTTTAATGTAGTTATTTACTTTGATCATATCTGCTACAGGAATTCCTTCCGTAATCGTAATAATTACTTTAATGCCTGAATCAGCAGCTTCCATAATTGCATCGGCGGCAAAAGCAGGAGGTACAAAAATGATAGTTGTATCAGCTCCCGTCTTATCCACAGCTTCAGAAACGGTGTTGAAAACAGGTTTATCAAGATGTGTTTGCCCACCTTTTCCGGGAGTTACACCACCCACTACGTTTGTACCATATTCAATCATTTGACTTGCGTGAAAAGTACCTTCACTACCTGTAAAACCTTGGACAATTATCTTGGAATCTTTATTAACTAGAACACTCATTGAAATATATAGTTTTTATGAATTTGACTGCAAAAATAAACTTTTAAAACGAGTTTAAAAATTATACTTTAACTCTATGATATGATTTTTGTGTATCATCTTTATCTGTTACCGGCTGACTGATTTGATATCCTTTATAAAGCTGATTGTCTTTTACCTCCCATATAGCAATGAAATGGGCTATTCCCAGTTCTTCATTGGGGTTTTCAACTGTTGTTATATAGTATTTATATCGTATCGTTACAAAATTATCATCTTGAAGTAAATGACTGATTTCTATGCGCATATCAGCATAATTGCGTTTTACTTCATTAAAGAAATCTTTTAAATCATCAAAATTTAAAATTGAAAGCCCGTCTGTTGTGCTATTCCAAATTAAAGTAAGCTCTGGATGAACATAACGTTCAATCAGGTTTTTCTCTTTTATGAAATCTGATTCATAAAAAGATTTGACGATTTCTTTCACTTTTTTGCTCATAGAAAGTTATTTTTTCAATTTATTAATTTCATCTATCAATGAAGGAATCAGTTTAATAGATGCAATTTCTTTGTATTTTGACCTAAAGTCATCTGCAGGAGTTCCAAAATAAGATTTTCCTCCTTCAAGCGATTTGCTAATCCCTGATTGTGCAGAAATAATGGCTTTTTTACCAATGGTTATTCCGCTGGTTACTCCCACCTGACCCCAAAGAGTGACTTCATCTTCAATTACCACACAGCCTGCAATGCCTGTTTGTGATGCAATGAGGCATTTTTTCCCAATTACTGTATCGTGACCAATGTGCACCTGATTATCAATTTTAGTGCCTTCGCCAATAGTTGTGTCTCCGGTAACTCCTTTGTCTATGGTACATTGTGCACCAATATCAACATTGTTTTTAATGAGGACCCTTCCTCCACTAATAAGTTTATCAAAACCTTCCGGTCTGTTTTTATAGTAAAAAGCATCTGAACCTAAAACAGTACCGGCATGAATAGTTACTCCATCACCAATGATAGTATTGTCATAAATTGATACGTTTGAATGAATAAGGCAGTTCCTACCGATTTGCACATTATTACCAATAAATACATTGGGCTGAATGACTGTTTCCTCACCTATTTGTGATGATGAAGAAATGGAGTCTTTTGAAGCAATAAACGGATTGAAATGAATGGTTAGTTTATTAAAATCCCTAAATGGATCGTCTGATATTAAAAGTGCCTTCCCTTCAGGGCATTCTACTTGTTTATTTATTAATATAATTGTTGCAGCTGAAGTTAAAGCTTTCTCATAGTATTTTGGATGATCTACAAAAACAATATCACCGGATTCTACAACGTGAATTTCATTCATTCCAAGTACAGGAAATTCAGCATGTCCCACATAATCACAATTTAATATTTTTGCAATTTGTTCTAACGATTGTTGTGGGTGGAACTTCATGGTTTTATCTGGTTTTGATAATGTTCGAGTAAAATTTCTCCTGCTGTATGGTTTGTTGCCAAAGGAACGTTGTGAACGTCACATAGTCTCATTAGCATAGAAACGTCTACTTCGTGGGGATGTTTCCCTAATGGGTCTCTAAAAAATATTACAGCAGTAATCTCGCCCCGGCTAACCATTGCCGCAATTTCAGCATCGCCACCCATAGGCCCACTTTGCACTGTTTCCACTTTTTCAATGCCGGCATCCCTGATCATTTTCCCAGTGGTACCGGTTGCGACAATTTTTACATTTTCAAGATTAAAAAACCGCAATCTTCGCATAACAAAAGCAACCATTTCAGGTTTTTTATTATCGTGAGCTATTAGGGCAAATTTCATTTGTTTTATAAAAATTTAAGAATTAAAGCCAACAAGGTTTATTGTTTTCCATATCGTTAAGGGTTTGTAAATCTATATCAAATTCTCCAGAAATGTGAATTTCCTCCTCATTTTCTATACTGTAGATTTGACCTTGAAAAGTACCTTTTATAATACCACTTTCTTGATTATAGGCGGTAATTGAAATGTTTCCTGAATTTCCCTTACTAAAATAAATATATGTGTTTTCATCAGAACCTCCACCAAATAGCGAACCATCCCTGATAAACATCATGTTTTTTGAAAAGGGATTAGTAACCGCATCTTCATATGTTCCGGTCTCGATAGGGTACTCACCTGTGCTTTCAATATTGCTAAAAAACATATTAAATTCCATATCCTCCCGTGTATTAATTTTAAAAGAAATCCGCCAGCTGTTTGGGTTGTCTGGTGCCTGAAAAACATGCAATCCATATCGGTCCCCAAAAGTTAAACCATTATTCCAGCCAGGTTCAATGAAATATCCGTCAAACTCTGCAATGAAATAGTTTTGATATTTTAAGCATTCTTCGTCGTATTTAAAGCAAGATATATTCGCCAGAAATAATAAACTCGCTACCATTATAAATTTGAATCTGAAAATATTATTAAACATAATTATGTTCCTTCAATTAATAGAATTTGTATGTCAAACCGGTAGAATAGTAAAGATTTCTTGTTGAAGTTATTGATGTAGCTCCAATAAGCGTCCAGTTTCCATAAGTAAAGTGAATTGTTTGGAAAGTTTTTAATGCTTTTAGAGGTTGATTACCTTCATTAAATAAATATGCAAAACTTAACTGAAATCCCAAATCGAATTTAACGTGCTTATAAATTACTTCTGATGAAACCCCAAAATTTAAGGGTGTGTTATTTGGGTTTACATCCTCAATGTAATTCAACTCTGAAGCAAGTTGTTTAAACTCTTCATAATCCCCAAACTCACGCATAATTCCCAGTCTAAAACCTACCGGTCTAAATTCTATATGTTTAAACGGAATGGTGTAATTTATTTCGCCCATCACACCTATTCCAAAAAAATCTTTTTCCCCACGTAAATTATAAACTGCATTCACATCATAACTACCCAAATAACCCAAGATTCCGTAAGCGTAATTCCAGTCTTTAACTGAGTGGCTTCGATGAATCATCAAATCTCCAAATTGAGAGAATTCTTGTTGCTCATTAAAGCCTTTTCCATTGTTATTGAAATATTGTCCGGAAATATAAAGTGCAGTTTCGGTAGTATCTTTATAAATTGGCTTAGCTATATATCTCGCTTGACTCCCTTGATTGGCAATCCCATATCTTGTTGTTGTACACGAAGTAATTAATAAAGCAGCAATACATAAAAAAAATATGTTTTGAAGCCGAAAGTTCATCATAATCAATTATTCTTCTGGAAAAAAAATTATTCTTTAACCCTCTCTTTATATGTCCCTTTGTCGGTTTCAATTTTTATTTTGTCGCCTTCATTGATGAACAAGGGCACATTCACAATGGCACCGGTTTCAACTGTGGCGGGTTTGGTGGCGTTTGTGGCTGTGTTTCCTTTTACACCAGGTTCTGTTGCAGTAACTTCAAGAATAACACTGGCCGGCATTTCAACCGAAAGCGGTAAATTATCTTCAGTATTGATTAAAATAGTAACAACTTCTCCTTCCTTCAAGAGGCCTGGATTGTCTAAAGCACTTTCCTTTAATTGAATTTGCGAAAAGTCTTCAACATCCATAAAATGATAAAAGTCGCTATCATTATAAAGGAATTGAAATTTGTTAGTCATTACTTTGACTTCATCAATTTTATGACCTGCAGAGAAAGTATTGTCAATTACTTTTCCGGTTGTAACACTTTTTAATTTTGTTCTTACAAAAGCAGGCCCTTTACCCGGTTTTACATGGAGAAATTCTATTACTTTAAATATATCGTGATTGTATTTTATACAAAGTCCATTTCTAATATCTGATGTTGTTGCCATAGTTTTTTAATAATATATTTTTTGTCTTTTTAAATTTAAATTGAACTCACATAGCCCTTCATAATACCTCTTTGAGAGTTTTTAATGAATTGAAGAATTTCATCTCGTTCAGGGGTCGCTTCCATTTCAGCTTCTATAATGTCTGCAGCTTGTGAATTATTGTAGTTTTTTTGATATAAAATGCGATATATATTTTGTATTTCTCTGATTTTTTCAGTGGTAAAGCCTCTTCTTCTAAGACCAATTGAATTAATCCCAACATAGGAGAGAGGTTCTCTACCGGCCTTTACATAAGGTGGAACGTCTTTTCTAACCAATGATCCTCCGGTAACAAAAGCATGGCTCCCAATCATACAAAATTGCTGAATAGCCGCCATTCCTGCTAGAACTACATGGTCACCAACTGTAATGTGACCAGCTAAGGTACTGTTATTGGAAAACACACAATTATCTCCCACAATGCAATCGTGAGCAATATGACAATACGCCATAATCCAGCAGTTTTTACCAACTACGGTTTTCATGCGGTCTTTTGTTCCTCGGTTTATAGTGACAAATTCACGAATGGTAGTCCCATCGCCTATTTCAACTGTGGTATCTTCATCCTGAAATTTTAAATCCTGTGGAATTGCTGAAATCACAGCACCGGGAAAGATGTTACAGTTTTTACCGATACGGGCTCCTTCCATAATTGTAACATTGGACCCAATCCAGGTTCCTTCTCCAATTACCACATTGTTATGAATAGTGGTAAATGGCTCAATTACTACATTTTTTGCGATTTTGGCGCCCGGATGGACGTATGCTAAGGGTTGATTCATTTTTTACTCTTTTGTTTTTACTATTTGTGCCATTAGCTCGGCTTCTGTAACAAGTTTATCATTTGCATAGGCATTTCCTTGCATGTGAACAATACCACGTCTGATAGGTGTAATTAGGTCAAGTTTAAACACCAAAGTGTCTCCCGGTAAAACTTGTTGTTTAAATTTCACATTATTTATTTTCATAAAATAAGTGAGATAATTTTCAGGGTCGGGCACCGTGCTTAATGCTAAAATACCACCTGTTTGCGCCATTGCTTCAACGATTAGAACTCCTGGCATTACTGGGGCTCCTGGAAAATGACCCACAAAAAACGGTTCATTCATTGTAACATTTTTAAGACCCACAACGTGACTGTCTGAAAGTTCAATAATTTTATCCACTAAAAGAAAAGGTGGCCTGTGTGGTAACATGTCCATTATTTGATTTACATCCATTAAAGGTGGTTGTGATAAATCAAATTTTGGAACATTGTTGCGCTTTTCAATTTTTATCATTTTTGAAAGCTTTTTTGCAAACTGGGTATTAACGTGATGGCCTGGTTTGTTTGCAATCACTTTTCCCTTGATTCGTGTTCCTATAAGAGCTAAATCACCTATCACATCAAGCAATTTGTGTCGTGCAGCTTCATTAGGATGATGTAAAGTTAAATTGTCCAGGATTCCGTTTGGTTTTACAGAAATGGATTCTTTGTTAAAAGCTCCTCTTAGCTTTTCCATGGTTGAAGGAGATAATTCTTTATCAACATAAACAATGGCGTTGTTTAAGTCTCCCCCTTTTATCAAACCATTTTCCAACAGCATTTCAATTTCATGTAGGAAACTAAACGTTCGAGCGTTTGATATTTCATTTTTAAAATCTTTCAGGGACTTTAAAGTTGCGTTTTGTGTACCCAAAACCTTGGTGCCAAAGTCAACCATTGTGGTTACTTGATATTCTTCAGCTGGCATTACAATGATTTCACTTCCGGAATCTTCGTCTAAAAAAGAAATAACATCTTTCACGATATATTCTTCTCTTGGAGCTTCTTGTTCAACAATTCCGGCTTTTTCTATGGCTTCAACAAAATATTTTGATGAGCCGTCCATTATTGGAGGTTCCGGAGCATCAAGTTCTAAGATGCAATTATCCACTTCCATACCCACTAAGGCAGCAAGAACATGCTCTGAAGTATGTATTTTCACGCCTCTTTTTTCAAGGTTTGTTCCTCTTTGAGTACTTACAACATAGTTTGCATCCGCTTCAATGACAGGGCTACCTTCAAGGTCTACTCTTACAAACGCATAACCAAAATTTATGGGCGCAGGTTTTAAAGTTAATGTTACTTCTTTGCCAGTATGTAACCCTACTCCTTTTAGGGAAATTTCCTTACCTAAAGTTTGTTGTTTAATAAGACATTCACTCATTGCCATTCTTTTTTTCAATATTGTTTATTCTATCTATAATTTTCGGGAAATTTTTAAAGTGTACGTAGCTTTTGTTATAATCGCCATAATTTAAAGCAGGAGAACCTTGAAGGGTTTCATTGTCTTTTACATTCCTACCAATACCACTTTGAGCCTGAATTTTTACATTGTTACCAATTATCAAATGTCCGGCAATACCTACCTGACCGCCAATCATACAATTTTTTCCAATTTTTGTAGAGCCTGCGATACCTGTTTGAGCTGCAATTACAGTGTTTTCCCCAATTTCAACATTGTGGGCTATCTGTATTTGATTGTCAAGTTTTACTCCTTTTTTAATGATTGTTGAGCCAAGTGTGGCTCTATCAATAGTAGTGCCTGCGCCTATATCTACGTAATCTTCAATAATTACGTTCCCAGTTTGGGGTACTTTGTTGTATTCTCCATTTTCACTCGGCGCAAAACCAAAACCATCAGCTCCTAAAACCACACTACTGTGAATCACACAATTATCCCCAATTTTGGTTTCTGAGTAAATTTTAGCACCCGCAAATACTATCACATTATTTCCAATAACTGCATTATCTCCAATATAGACTCCCGGAAATATTTTTACATTATCCCCAATTGTTACACCATCACCTATATATGAAAAAGCTCCCAGATAGATGTCTTTACCAAGTTTTGAATTTTTAGATCTATAAACTGGTTCTTCAAATCCCGTTTTGTTAAGTTTTACCATATTGTAATATTCCAATAGTTTTGAAAAAGCTTTATAGGCGTTTTCAACTCTGATGAGCGTTGTATTCAATTTTTCATCAGGAATAAAATTCTTGTCAACAATAGTTATTGAAGCATTAGTTGAATAGATATAAGATGTGTATTTTGGATTTGAAAGAAAAGTTAGTGAACCCATTTCCCCTTCTTCAATTTTTGAAAGCTTAGATACTTCAATTTTAGGGTTACCATCTACTTCTCCTTCTAAAATTGTAGCAATTTGTTCCGCTGTAAATTTCATCTAATGGTTTTTGATTTAATTCTTAAATGATGAAACAATCATTGGTTAGCTTTATTGTAAAAATGGTATTGGTTAGTTTGTTTCAATCTAGCAAAAATAGGAAAAAAGGCTTAATCTTTGCTTTTTGGATAACATAGATAGTTTTTTGTAATCACTTTAGTTAGTGCTTTACTGTTTATTTGGTCGCTTACCGCTGTAATATCAATCACTTTCCCCTTTTGAGTCAATAGTTTTATTTTTTGTTTTGTATCGCTATAAGCCAGGTTTGTAATGCTTCCGCGAAAAGCGAAATAGGATGCTTCCTCTTTAGAAATCTTATTATTCTGTATTACTTTTTCAAGTTTAGAGTTTAAATCCTTATCAGAAAACGGTTTTTCTTTTACTTTGATTTTTAACAGGTTTCTATTTAACAATCTTTCACAAAGATTGCTTAACACAAAATCATCATTGTTTTTCCACTCTTTTACTGCGGCTATTATATCAAAATCATCCAGTTCTGAAAACTTTAAAACCATATCTTCATCAAATTCAGTTTTAGAAATGTTATTTGTTAGAAAAAAAATGAGGGATTTACTAGCATTCAAGCTTTTTCCCAGTTTTATGAGTTCTTTAGCACGGATTAAAATATTAATCAATATTTGTTCTCCAACTATACTTGTTTTATGAAGATATACCTGCCAATACATAAACCTTCTGGCAATTATAAATTTTTCAATAGAATAAACCCCTTTTTCCTCAACCACAAGCTCGTTGTTTACAACATTAAGCATAGTGATTAATCGTTCAGAATTGATATTGCCCTCAGGAGTTCCGGCATAGAAACTATCTCTTTTTAGATAATCCAGCCGATCCATATCAAGTTGTCCGGAAATCAATTGACAAAGAAATTGTTTATCGTGTAATCCTTTAAATATTTGAATGGCAAGCGTTAATCTTCCGTTAAACTTTTTATTGAGATGTTCCATTAAAAGCAATGAAATCTCTTCATGAGAAATCCCTTCAACAATACTATTTTCCATTGCATGTGAAAAAGGCCCATGCCCAATATCGTGCAATAAAATTGCAATATACAACGCTTCTTCTTCTTCCAAAGTAATATCTACACCCTTGATGTGTAAGACTTGGACTACTTTTTGCATTAAAAACATACAACCAAGGGCATGGTGAAAACGTGTGTGATTTGCTCCCGGATAGACTAAATATGAAAGGCCCATTTGTGAGATACGACGTAATCGCTGAAACAATGGATCTTCAATCAATTCAAAAATGATTGTATCAGGTATGGTAATAAAACCGTAAATTGGGTCGTTTAAAATATTAAGTTTTTGGTGAGAAATCAAAGAAGATTTTTTTAGAGAATAATTGAGCGAAAATACATCGCAAATATAATGAATATTGGTAATTAAATAAACAAAACACAAACAATGAATAAGATAAATATACTTTGGGTTGACGATGAAATTGATTTATTAAAACCTCACATCCTCTTTTTGGAAAATAAAAATTATGCGGTTACCAAAGCCCAAAGTGGTACTGAGGCTTTGGAAGAAATTGAAAAAATGAATTTTGACATTGTATTTCTTGATGAAAATATGCCCGGTTTAACAGGAATAGAAACCCTTCACGAGATAAAAGAAAAAAAACCAAACCTCCCAGTTGTAATGATTACAAAAAGTGAGGAGGAGTACATAATGGAAGAAGCTATTGGTTCAAAAATAGCAGATTACCTTATAAAGCCGGTAAATCCAAATCAAATTTTATTAAGTCTCAAAAAAAACCTGGATCACTCTCGTTTGGTTTCTCAAAAAACAACCTCTAATTATCAACAAGAATTTAGAAAAATAGCAATGGATATGTCTATGATAAATACATATCAAGGCTGGGTTGAATTGTATCAAAAATTAATGCACTGGGAATTGAGATTAGAAGAAATTGAAGATTCAAGTATGTTTGAGATCCTGGAATCCCAAAAGTCTGAAGCGAATATTCAGTTTTGTAAATTCATTGATAAAAACTATCCAGAATGGTTTAAAAATGAAGACTCACCAGTTATGTCACATACCATTTTTAGAGAAAAAATAGCTCCAGAAATATCTAATACACAACCCACCCTTCTTGTCGTAATTGATAATTTAAGATATGATCAATGGCTGACTTTTGAACCCATTTTATCAAATATTTATAAAAAAGAAAAGGAGTCTGCGTTTTACAGTATTTTACCTACTGCAACGCAATATTCCAGAAATGCTATCTTTTCAGGTTTAATGCCAGATGACATGGACAAACTTCACCCTGACCTATGGCTAAATGATACTGAGGATGGTGGTAAAAACTTGCACGAAAAAGAATTTTTAGCCGCTCAGTTAAAGCGTCTGGGAATGAATATTAAGTATGATTATTTTAAAATTACAAGCCAAAAACAGGGTAAAAAGCTAGTAGATAATTTTAAAGCACAAAAAGAAAACAACCTGACAGTGGTTGTGTATAATTTTGTTGATATGATTTCTCATGCCAAAACTGAAATGGATGTGATCAAGGAACTTGCTTCGACTGATAAATCATATAGATCTTTAACACAAAGCTGGTTCAAAAACTCTCCGTTATTGGAAATTATTCAACAGGCAGCTCAACTTGGGTTTAAATTGATCATTACAACTGACCACGGAACCATTAATGTTAAGAACCCATCAAAAGTTATTGGAGATAAAAATACCAGTTTAAACTTAAGGTACAAAACAGGCAAAAGCCTAACCTATGAATCCAAAGATGTATTGGCTGCAAAAGACCCTAAAACCATCCATCTTCCAAGTATTAACATGAGTAGTTCATTTATATTTGCAAAAGGAGACTTATTCTTCGCATACCCAAATAATTACAATCATTATGTGAGTTATTTTAGAAATACCTATCAGCACGGAGGTGTGTCTCTAGAAGAAATGATTATACCCTTTGCAGTTTTATTACCGAGATAATGTTTTTTTTACTATATTTGAGCTCGTAACCCCAAAGTTATGACTTATACCTACGACTTATCTCACTTGCCTGAAGCGGCAAAAGCTGTGCTTACCGGTATTTCCGGGAAAACACTTCTCTTTTATGGTGATATGGGAGCAGGCAAAACAACACTTATTAAAGAAATTGCAAAACAATTAGGATACAATGACATCGTTAGTAGCCCTACATTTTCATTGGTGAATGAATATGACGTCCAAAATGATAAATTATATCATTTTGATTTTTATAGAATAAATGATGAAAAAGAAGCATTAGATATAGGTGTTGAAGAATACTTTTACAGTGATCATTGGAATTTAATTGAATGGCCGGAAAAAATTTCAAATATATTGCCCAACCGCAAAAATGAAATAATTGTCACTCAAAATATTGATGGAACCAGAACACTAAAAATTAATGCCTGTGAATAAATAGCAAACAAGAAAAATAACCGCTTTAAAGATAAACACTAGGTTTATCGCCTCCCTTTTTTTAGTAAAGACCCCAAATCGACATTAAAATAAGCTTAGAATTCTTTTGAAAAAAGTTAACTTACTAAGATACGGGAATATTTTTTAAAATACTTTAGTTTTTTTTACATAGGTTTGTACTATTAACCTCACAAAAACTAAAATTATGAAAATGTCAAAAGCAGTATTCTTTGTTGCTATCTTTTTTACTGGATTATTTGTATCTTGTACACCAGAAAGCATAGACAACGATGAACAACAAATCGACGCATCAACAATTCAAGTCCCAAGACAGGGATAAAAAAAAGTACACAATAGGAGGTGGAATAGTAGTTTTATTAATTGCTATTTCACCTTATTTGTTTTATCTGTATGAAAGTTTCCCAACTGATTCAAATGTTTGGGAAACTTTTTTATTTAAAATTGAAACAAACTATCAAAGTATTTATTTATTTGCTTGGTTTTTAACTGGAAAACTAATCCCTCTTTACCTTCTTTTTATTTGGTTTTTTACCTGTAAGCATTGGTGGCATTGGATTATTTTAATACCAATTACAATGTACTTATTTCAAACTTGGGGGTTAATAAATCAAAGTATGCAACTCGACGAAGTTGAGTTGCTTTACATGATACCTGTCATGCTTGTAATTATCCCTGCGGTATATTTAATCCGTGCAAAAGTCTTTAACAGAGTACGAGGGGATGATATGAAAGCTTTTGAAGAAGAGCTTAAAACAAAACGCACGTTATGGGATGAATTGAAAGATCTTTTTCGCTAGCAAACAATTAAATCCATACTTGCATCATTAGTCTTAAAGTTGTAATTTAGTTATTTACAATCAACCTAAACTTTAATGGCTAAGTCTCTCACTCCTTTTACAGCTTCCCAACTTATCCCAAAAGAGGAAACTCTTGAAATTCAAAAAACAAAGGGGGATTTATATATAGGAATTCCTAAAGAGATTTATTTTCAGGAAAAAAGAATTTGCCTTACTCCTGATGCCGTTTCAGCAATCGTTGCACAAGGTCATAAAATTCTAATAGAAAATGGTGCCGGTGAAGGCGCCAGCTATAGCGATAAAGCTTATGCAGATGCCGGGGCCATACTCACACGCGACACAAAAAAGATATTTTCCTGCCCAATAATTTTAAAAGTGGAACCCCCTACTCTAGATGAAATTAAAATGATACAGCAAAAATCAGTTTTAATTTCTGCATTACAATTAAAAACCAGAGAAAAAAGTTATTTTGAAGCTTTGTCTAAAAAGAAAGTCACTGCTTTGGCTTTTGAGTTTTTACAAGATGAAAATGGCGCCTTCCCAGCCGTTAGATCATTGAGTGAACTTGCAGGAACTGCCTCTGTATTAATTGCAGCTGAACTTATGGTAAATGCCAAAGAAGGAAATGGACTTATGTTTGGTAACATCAGTGGAGTTCCTCCTATTGAAGTTGTTATCATTGGCGCAGGTACAGTGGGTGAATTTGCCGCTCGGTCAGCTTTGGGATTGGGTGCCAGTATCAAGGTTTTTGATAACTCAATCACTAAACTGCGTTGTTTGCAAGCAAACATTGGCCATCCTATTTATACTTCAACTATTCAACCAAAGAATTTATTGAAAGCATTGAAACGCTGTGATGTAGCAATTGGCGCCATAAGAGGAAAAAATAGATCACCTGTGATAGTTTCTAAAACAATGGTTGAAAATATGAAAAAAGGAGCTGTGGTTATTGATGTGAGTATTGATATGGGAGGCTGTTTTGAAACTTCAGAAATGACAAGTCATGATAACCCCATAGTCATTAAAAATGGTGTGATTCACTATGGTGTTCCAAATATTCCGGCAAGATATCCTAAAACAGCATCAATTTCAATTAGTAATATTTTCACTTCTTACTTAATTGATATCGCTGAAGCCGGCGGACTTGAAAATGCCATTCGTTTTGATAATGGTTTAAAAAATGGGTTGTATTTTTACCGCGGTATTTTAACAAACAAATCAATTTCAGATTGGTTTGATATGCCTTACAGTGATATAAACCTGTTTATTCTTTAAAATATTTATGAAATTTACGCAACGCCTGGCCTTTTATCTTTTTGGATTTTCAATAGGACTTATTTTTTTATTTTTCTTTCTCAATAAAAAAGGTGCCAGTTGTGATTACAGCCCAGATGCCAGGGTTAAAAAAAATATTCGGTTAAAACCAAAAGTTTACTCAGAAAGGGTTCTTAATGATATTCAAAATAATAATATTGACACTGCATCTGTAAACCTTTTGCTGCAAACAGGAGATGTTGATTTTGGAGAGAGTGACACCAAAAGAGATTCTTGTAATCTGTATGTAATTTATGGAAAGGTATTAGAAAAATTAGTTCGTCTTGAGGTAGAAAATTGCCCTGAAAATGCTGTTATATTGTCTCTGTCTGAAAAAAATTAAAGCTTTCTTCTCTCCTTCTCTCTTTTAATCAAGTTTAACTCCCTGCTGGTTTGGCCTGCAACTGAAGTATTTTCCTCTGCACGTCTAATCAAATAAGGCATTACATCTTTTACAGGTCCAAAAGGTAGGTATTTAGAAACATTATAGCCTTCAAGACCTAAATTAAAACTGATGTGGTCACTCATTCCATATAATTGACCAAACCATACGCGAAGATCATTTTTTGCAATTCCTTTTTGCTGCATTAAATCCATTGCGAGGTAACAGCTTTCCTCATTATGTGATCCAATAAAAACTGTCATCACATCAGGGTGATCAAACATAAATGACATAATGGAATTAAAGTTTTCATCAGTTGCTTTTTTAGTTGAGCAAATTGGGCTTTTGTACCCCATTTCTTCAGCTCTTTTGTTTTCTTTTTCAAGATACGCGCCTCTTACAATTTTAAACCCTAGTTTGAATCCTTCTTCTGAAGCGATTTGTAACACTAACTCTAGATAATCTAATCGATCCCAGCGGTAACATTGAATTGTGTTATAAACAACAACTTTTTCTTTGTTATATTTTCGCATCATTTCCAGAATCAAATCATCAACCGAATTTTGAATCCAACTCTCCTCTGCGTCTATCAATAAAGAAACACCTGTTTCTGAACATTTTTGACAAACTTTATCAAATCGTTCGATAATTTTTTCCCACTCAATTCTTTCAATATCTGTTAAAGGTTCTTTTTCTGCAACTTTTCTGTAAACTTCGAGTCTTCCAAATCCTGTGGGTTTAAAAACTGAAAAAGGCAAAGCTTCTTTATTTTCAGCAAATTCTGTGAGTCTTAAAACTTTATCTGTAGCAATGTCAAATGACATTTCAAGGTTTTTACCTTCAACTGAATAATCCAAAACAGAACAAACTCCTTTTTCATGCATTTTTTCAACTACCGGCATACAATCCTCTTCATTTACACCACCACAAAAATGATCAAAAACTGTTGATCTGATAAGGCCTTCTACAGGTAAATTAATATTTAAAGCAAACTTTGTTGCAGCAGTTCCTATTTTCACCAAAGGCTCACTACTTATCATTTTAAATAAAAAATAAGCACGTTCCAGTTCAGAATCTGATTTAAGGGAAAAAGCAACCTCTGTGTTTTCGAAGAGATTTTTTGTGTGCATAATTACTGAAGTAATAGTTCCACAAATATAGTTAGAATTCCATCGATTTTTTAAGAATTCTCCTTATTTTCACCTTCTTTAAAGTGTTTTTTTTAAGAAATGAAAACTATTTATACATCAGGCTATCAGGTGATTTTTAATGACCCACAATATGATTCTGTGAATCAATATATTGACACCTTAAATCCTTCGAAGCTAGTTATTTTAACTGATTCGAACACGAGTTTATATTGTCTAGAAAATTTTTTATCAAAGCTAAAGACAACAACTCCTCTTCTTAAAACATCTATTCCTGCTGGCGAAAAACATAAGAATATTGAAAGCTGTAATCTTTTTTGGAAATTTTTATCAGAAAATGAAGCTGACAGGAATTCACTCGTAATAAATTTAGGAGGAGGTGTTGTTACTGATTTGGGTGGTTTTGTAGCTTCTACTTTTATGCGGGGAATTGATTATATCAACATTCCTACCACACTTTTGGCAATGGTAGATGCCTCTGTAGGAGGAAAAACAGGAATTGACCTTGGATTACTGAAAAATCAAATTGGTCTTGTTGTGAACCCAAAATTAGTTTTCGTTGACACTAAATACTTAGAAACACTTCCGAGCGAACAATTTAATTCGGGTGTTGCTGAAATACTTAAACACGGACTCATCGCTTCTAAGGATTATTGGAGTTTAATTTCAACTTCCAAAATATTGAATGACAAGTCAATTGAAAGAATTATTTATGAATCTGTTGAAATAAAAAAATCAATTGTTGAGCAAGATCCTTTAGAAAAAAACCTGAGAATGACTCTGAATTTCGGTCATACGTTGGGCCACGCCCTTGAAACCTATTCGAATTCTAAAGAAAATAAAACCACACCTCTACTCCATGGTGAGGCAATAGCGATTGGCCTTATTTTAGCTGGGTTTATATCAACTGAATCCTTGGGTTTTTCTAAAGAAAAACTACAGGAAATTACAAATCAATACTATAGGTATTTCAATAGAATTAGCCTAAACTCTCAGGATATCAAAAGCGTTATAGACCTATTAAAGTTTGATAAAAAAAACGTTTTTGGTGCCGTTAATTTTGTTTTATTAAAAGACATTGGAAGTCCCGTAATAAATCAAAGAGTTAGTAATGATTTAATAATTAAAGCATTTGAATATTATTTAGACTCAAAATAATCTTAACGAAAACTATTTCAAAGTTTTTTTTCTTTAAAAAAAGTATTTAGTTTTATAATCGAGTAATCAACCCCCATTTTAATTATGAAACGCGTTATCGTCGATTTCAAAAAGTTAACCCCTGAAATATTGACCCTTTTGGTTGAAAAATATCCTTATGGATATGATGATGAAGATATCATAACTTTCAAAAACCTTAAGGGTGAAATTGTTGAGGCGGTAGAAGTTAGAAATGAGGAAGATATCTATTTAGTCAAAGTGAGTTCAAAACTTGTAAACACGATGGCCAATTTTGACGAAGATGATTATGATGAGGACGATTTTAACGAACCAATTTCAGAAATCCCAGAAAAATCAATTGAAGAAATTGAGATTGAAGAAGAGGATGACAATGAAAAATTAGTTTGATATATAACGTTCCTTACAAATATTCAAGTGGTGTAATTCGTGCCCTGAAATTACAAACCCTAATGCTCTTACAGACATTCTTTTACCGTTGGCAATTCCAGAACGCTTTAACTGTTCTGTGCTAAACCCTTTAAACAAGCTTAGGGTAGCATTTCTCACAGACTTATATTCTTCAATAAGCTGAGCAATATTTTTTTTACTTGCCTCAGATTCTAAAACATAAATGTCTTGATCAAATCCGGGTAATTCAGTTGTATCGTTTCTTGAAAACCTCAATGCTCTGTAAACCATAATACGTTCAGTATCTATGCAATGTAAAAGCATTTCTTTTAAACTCCACTTATCTTGAGCATATCTAAAGTTTGCATTTTCTTCAGATAGATTTTCGAAATACTCTAACACCAATGAAAAGCTTTGGTTCAAAGCTTCAACGACTGTCACATCACTTTTAACCAAATAAATATAGCCTCCATAAAAGGAGGCATATTCATTTTTTGAAATATCACTTTTTAAAATCAATTTGCGTTATCAAAGATATCGTGCATCAATCTTTTTTTGTCATTGATACTTTCTTCAAGTGAAATCATAGTTTCAGTTCTTAATACTCCTTCAATGTCATCTATTTGATAAATAATATCTTTAGCGTGTGAAGTACTTCTTGCTCTTATTTTACAGAAAATATTAAACTTTCCGGTTGTAATGTGAGCAACAGTAACATTTGGGATGGTTTTTAATCGCTCTAATACAAATTTTGTTTGGGAAGTTTTGTTTAAATATATTCCAACATATGCTATAAAAGCATAGCCTAATTTTCTATAATCAACTGTTAGAGAAGAACCGGTTATGATTCCGGCTTCTTCCATTTTTTTAACTCTTACGTGAATTGTTCCAGCTGAAACATTGTGCTTTTTTGCAATATCTGTAAAGGGAACTCTTGAATTATCGATCAACATATCAAGGATTTGATGGTCGATATTATCTAGTTTAAATTTAGCCATATGCTTTTTGGGTTTTATTGTTTTTTTTGCAAAGATAATCGCAAAATTGATAATAATTCTTAAACAAAGGCTAAAAAATATCTATTAGAATGAAATTTTTTTCTCTCCAATCAGTAATTCATTTACTCTCATTCCAATTTTCAAACTCTCATCATTATTTATCTGAATCTTTTCTCCTAAGGCGTCAAAAGTTTTATGACCATAAAAGCCATTTAAATCTTCAATACGTACAATTTTAGGGATAAATACTATTTTCTTGTTAACCAATTGCTCCTCATATTGAATAGCTACATCTAATGATTCAATTTTATTTGAAATTTTCACATTTTTTATCAATATGTCATAAAATAGTTTTTTATTTTCCGGGATGGAAAAATAGGCTGAAACTTCTGGGAGACTGTCTTTTGTTAGGTTTATGGAATTAAAAAGATACAGTAATGAATGAAAGATATATTCTCTTGTGTTTTCACGCTGATAGTCCTCGGGAAAATGTCCGGCTTCAATTAAAATAGTAGGTACTTCCATTGATTGGAAAGTATCTCCAACACAATTCAAATTAAATTCATCATCATACCGTCCAATATGTTCTGTTATTTGCTTATCTAGTTTAATAGCCATATTGGCAATTAACTGCATTGAAAGCTGTCTAGCTGGAGTTATAGTCTTATTCTCATCTGCTGAGGGAGAAAGAAAAGAAATTATTGCTGACTTGTTCTTTTTACCTGCCGAAAAAATTGATCTTTGATCATGAAGGTTTAAGCATAAATTGGGCTTAAAATCATCAAATACTTTAAACAATGCTCTTATTTCCAGTTGTGATCGATTTTGGGCATCCCTATTCAAATCTATTTTATTGGCATTTTCTCTGGTATAACGCTCAGCCCCATCAGGATTAAGCATAGGAATGATTTTTATTGAAAATTTATCAAGAATTATTTTAGCTTCTTCTGTATCACTCTTTAAATAATTAATGAAATCAAATAAAGCTTTTGTAGTTGTTGATTCATTACCGTGCATTTGTGACCACATGAAAATTTTAAAATCACCTGACCCTAATTTAATAGAATGAATTTTTTTTCCCTCTTCAGATGTTCCAATTACTTCTATTTCAAATTTAGACTTGTAATGCAACAAAAGGGGTTCTATCTTCTCAGGAGGAATATACCTACCAAAAAGGTCTTCTTGTTTGTGCTTACTATAAAGTGTTCTTAAATCCATAATTCTAATCGACTACAAATGTAAACAAGTGGAAGTTTACGAATGTAAACAGTTGATTTTATTTGAAAGTTGTTTGTTGTAAACTATTCCATTCAGTTTGTATCCAACAAAACATTGGGTTTAGTTAAGATTATGACGATTAAATATTATGTCTATTAATTAATTTTATATCAATGTATTATACTCTATTACTAGAAGCATATATTTAATAATAATAAGATTATTTAAGAGTGTATATTGCATTGTTTACAGAAATACATTACATTTGTAACCTGATTATGTATTTAAATAATTTACAATGGTAAACAGTGATGCTTTTGCTTCTAGGCTTCAAAAAGTAATGGATTATTATGGTTTGTCCTCCTCTGCTTTTGCAGATACGATTGATTTTAACCGTTCCAGTATTTCTCATTTACTTTCAGGAAGGAACAAACCGAGTTTGGAATTTGTAATGAAAGTATTGGAAAAATTTCCTGAAGTAAAATTGTACTGGTTGTTAAATGGAAAAGGCAATTTCCCCGATTCTGATCCTGAAATCGAATTTCCTAAAGAAAACGTCTCGCCACCATCACCTCCACTGAAAAATGAGAGCAATGAAAAAGAAAAGCCATCTGTAGGAAACATATCAGGTTTAGATCCTGATAAAAATATTGAGCGCGTCATCATTTTCTACAAAGACGGTACATTTAAGGAATATAAAAATTAGCAAGCTTCCCATTTTTTACAGAAATTTGCAAAAAAAATAGCTATGCGTTTTCTATCTTTATTCTTGTTAACCTTACTCTTTACTTCGTGTTACAGTCCCGAACGGAATTGCGAAGATTTCAGGACCGGAACTTTTGAATTTGAAGCCTTAGTAGGTGCTGAAGTCCTAAAAACAACCTTTGTGCGCAACGACAGTATTGAAATCGATTATTTTAAGGGTAAAGCTGATACTTCAAGCGTACGCTGGATTAACGACTGTGAGTATATTGTAAAAAAACTCAATCCTAAAAGCATGGCTGAAGAAAAAGCCATTCATATGAAAATTCTCACCACAGATAAAAACACCTATACTTTTGAATACAATATCGTGGGACAGACCAAAAAGGAACGTGGTACGGCAGTAAAGGTAGATTAGTCTTCTGTTCTTTTTTGATTTTTCAAAAGTGTGTTCTGTTCTTTCAATAGGTTTTCAATATTTGAGAGAAGCTCAATATTTTTAGGCGTTTCCACTGCTTTATCTTTTGGATTTTCAGAACGGCTTCTCAGCCTGTTCAAGAATCTGACTACCAAATAAATAGTAAAGGCTACAATGAGGAAATCAAGCAATACGCTTATCATTTCGCCATAACCAATAGCGACTTCAGGATCGACAATCTTACCCGTTTCACCGAGCTCTTCCTCACGCAATACAACTTTCCTATCCTCGAAGTTAATTCCCTTGGTCAAAAGGGTAAGTGGAGGCATGATGACCTTTTTAACCAAAGTATTTACAACTGCATTGAATGACGCACCAATGATAATACCAATGGCCATATCCATCATATTACCTTTCACTGCAAATTCTTTAAACTCCTTAAAAAATCCTTTCATGTCAATCCAGTCTTAAAGTAATCTGACCATTTTCATCACGTGAATCTTCATCATCTTTGGAATCAGGTTTCGTATCACTTTTTTCAGGGCTGTTTTTTACATTTTCCTCATCCACCACTTCCATTTCTTCAGCAGGTACTTCCTCCGGTTCTTCAAACGGCAAAGGTTCCAGTAAATTGATTTGCTTTACTTTTTCCTTGGTTAATTGATTTCCCTGGGCATTGATTCCTTTGATAGAAATAAAGTCTTCAATGTTTATTTGCTGGTTTTCCTTTTGTTCTTTACCACGTGGTTTGTAAAATTCCATTTCTACCACCGGCTTGTAGTCTGTGGAAATGATTTCCAAATAAGATTTAGGGTGCTCTGTAATGAATGTTTCTTCTTTATCTTCATTCTCCACCAAAAAGCGTTTTACATAAAACATTTCTTTCTCGCCTTCCCAGTATATCGCTGAAATAGGTTTTTTAGGTCTCCATTTCTCCAGCAATATCATACCATCATCAAAACGCAGTGTTACATCGGGGATTACAGTCTTTATTTTACCTGATTGATAGATAATCAGTAATCTGTCATCCTTTCTGAATTCACCCAGGAACTCACCTCTAGCATCAAGGTTTAGTCGTTGCACAGTCTCATCAAACCAAATTTTTCTGGGTTTGAGTGTCGACAAACCTTTTTCTTTGAGTTCAATGCGCTTGATTGGGTATTTTGAAACGATATTCCCTTTGGAGTTTCTTCCTTTGATGAGAATGTCTGCGAAATCCAATTCAAACTTGAGTTTCTTGATACTTCCGGTTTGCCTCAACAATACTTGTACAATTTCGGCTTCGCCGTTAGGGTTTGCAGTAAAATAAAGCACTTTGGAGCCTTTATTTCCTTGTGTCATATCATACTCATTGTCCCTTATGGTGCCGGTAACGGCAAATCGCTTGACGTAAGATGCTCCTTTAGCCCCATCTCGATAGATCATATTGTAAATGGTGCGCTTGTCTTTTTTCTTAAAGACAGCCACATGAATGATATTTTTACCCACAAAGGTTTTGGTATCCACTTTAGTGACCATCATTTTACCGTCTTCGGTGAAAACGATGATGTCGTCGATATCGCTGCAATCAGTTACATATTCGTCCTTTTTCAAGGCTGTTCCCACGAAACCCTCTTCTTTATTGACGTAAAGTTTTGTGTTTCTGATCACCACCTTTGTGGCTTCGATATCATCAAAAATTTTTAATTCCGTTTTACGCTCCCTGCCATCACCGTAATCTTTCCGTAAACGCTTAAAATAATTAATTGCATACTCAATGAGATTATCGAGGTAATTCTTGATTTGCGCAATCTGATCCTCCAGCGAATCTATTTTTTGTTGGGCTTTATCGATATCAAATTTTGAAATGCGCTTGATCCTGATTTCGGTCAATCTCACAATATCATCCGTTGTAATTGCGCGTTTTAAATGCTTGATATGAGGCTGTAATCCCTTATCAATAGCAGCAATAACGCCTTCCCAAGTTTCTTCTTCCTCAATGTCGCGGTAAATCCTGTTTTCTATAAATATGCGCTCCAGGGATGCAAAATGCCATTGCTCCTCAAGCTCGTCGAGTTGAATCTGCAATTCGGCTTTGAGCAATTCAACAGTCCGGTCAGTTGACCGTCTGAGCATTTCAGAAACCCCAACAAACAAAGGCCTGTTGTCTTCAATCACGCAGCCTAAAGGCGAAATGGAGGTTTCACAAGCCGTAAAAGCATACAGTGCATCAATGGTTTTATCGGGTGAAAGACCTGAAGGCAAATGAATCTGTATCTCCACTTCAGCCGAGGTATTGTCGTCTATTTTTTTAATCTTGATTTTTCCCTTGTCATTGGCTTTTAATATGGAGTCAATCAACGAGGAAGTATTGGTTCCAAACGGAATCTCGGTAATTACCAAAGTGTTTTTATCCAGTTGGTGAATTTTGGCGCGCACACGCACCTTCCCTCCTCTTAAACCGTCATTATAATTAGTGATATCAGCAATTCCACCTGTGGGAAAATCAGGGTAAATGGTGAATTTTTTTCCTTGTAAATGCTTGATGGAACCTTCAATAAGCTCATTGAAGTTGTGTGGTAAAATTTTTGTCGAAAGGCCCACAGCAATTCCTTCTGCACCTTGAGCTAGTAGCATCGGGAATTTCACCGGAAGGTTGATGGGTTCTTTTCTCCTTCCGTCGTAAGACAATTGCCAGGGAGTGACTTTTGGGTTATACACCACGTCCAAAGCAAACTTTGAAAGTCGTGCTTCAATGTATCGGGAAGCTGCTGCACTGTCACCGGTTAAAATATTTCCCCAGTTCCCTTGCGTGTCAATAAGAATGTCCTTCTGCCCTATTTGAACCATAGCATCTGCAATACTCGCATCCCCGTGAGGGTGGTATTGCATGGTATGTCCCACAATGTTTGCAACTTTATTATAGCGACCGTCATCAAGGTCTTTTAACGATTGCATAATGCGACGCTGTACCGGCTTAAAACCGTCTTCAATGGCTGGTACCGCACGTTCCAGGATTACATATGAGGCATAATCCAGAAACCAGTCTTTAAACATTCCGTTTACCTTTATAATGGTATCTCCCGTCGCATTTCCATCGTCTTGAATTGGAAACTCTTCTTCATTTGGGTTTTGGTCGTCGCTCATTAAAATGGGTCGTATTTAGGACAAAATGGGTTAAACTGTTTCTTCTACTTTATCAACTTCAAATTTGAGGTTGTCAATGATAAACTCTTGTCTTTCGGGCGTGTTTTTGCCCATATAAAACGAAAGCAATTCCTCAATGGACATACTGCGTTCCAGCATCACCGGATCAAGGCGAATATCAGCGCCAATAAAATGCTTGAATTCATCCGGAGAAATCTCTCCAAGTCCCTTAAATCGGGTAATTTCGGGTTTTGGTTTTAATTTCTCAATCGCATTTTTGCGTTCTTCTTCAGAATAGCAGTAAATGGTTTCTTTTTTATTCCTTACGCGAAAGAGCGGCGTCTGTAAAATATACAAATGCCCTTCTTTAATTACTTCAGGGAAAAACTGAAGAAAAAAAGTGATGAGCAACAACCGGATGTGCATTCCATCCACATCGGCATCTGTCGCGATTACAATGTTGTTGTAACGCAAGTCTTCAATACTTTCTTCAATATTCAACGCTGCCTGGAGCAGGTTGAATTCTTCGTTTTCGTAAACAATTTTTTTAGATAAACCATAGCAGTTCAAAGGTTTCCCTTTTAGGCTGAACACGGCCTGTGTATTCACATCGCGGCTTTTTGTAATGGAACCGCTTGCAGAATCCCCTTCGGTGATAAACAAAGTGGTTTCCAGCTGCCGATCAGATTTTGTATCGTGAAGGTGAACACGGCAATCGCGTAATTTTTTATTGTGTAAACTCGCTTTTTTAGCGCGTTCCTTGGCGAGTTTCCTGATTCCGGAAAGCTCTTTTCGCTCCCGTTCCGCCTGAAGGATTTTGCGCTGCAGTTTGTCTGCGGTTTCCGGGTTTTTATGCAGATAATTGTCTAAGTGTTTTTTTACGAAATCAATGATAAAGGTACGCACGGTGGGTAATTTGCCGCCCATATCGGTCGAACCCAATTTTGTTTTGGTCTGGCTTTCAAAAACCGGTTCCATCACCTTGATACTAATCGCTGAAACAATGGATTTTCTGATATCACTCGCTTCAAAATTCTTTCCATAAAACTCCCTGATGGTTTTAACGAAGGCTTCCCTGAAGGCATTTAAATGGGTTCCGCCCTGAGTGGTATTCTGTCCGTTGACAAAGGAGTGATACTCCTCGCTATACTGGGTTTTACTGTGTGTGAGCGCTATTTCAATATCTTCAGATTCCAGGTGGATGATTGGATACAAAATATCATCATGATGGATATTTTCTTCCAGTAAATCTTTGAGTCCGTTTTCTGAAAAGTATTTCTCCCCGTTAAAATCGATGGTTAATCCGCGGTTTAGATAGACATAGTTTTTGAGCATTTTGGAGACATACTCATTGCGGTACCTGAAGTTTTTAAAGATGGTTTCATCAGGAATAAAAATCACTTTTGTCCCGCGGCGTGAGGAAGATTCTTCGGGATTTGGATCAGCGAGAAGATTTCCTTGTTCAAACTCGGCATATTTTATCTGATTTTCCCTTACAGATTCCACTCTGAAAAAGGAGGAGAGCGCATTCACGGCTTTGGTGCCCACACCATTCAGCCCGACAGATTTTTTAAAGGCACGGGTATCATATTTCCCTCCGGTATTCATCTTGGAAACCACATCTACCACTTTGCCCAGTGGAATACCACGGCCATAATCACGCACTTTGACTTCTTTATCTTTTATGCGTATTTCGATGGTTTTACCGGCTCCCATCACATATTCGTCAATGGAGTTATCCAGCACTTCTTTTAAAAGGATGTAAATACCATCATCAGGTGAAGAACCGTCACCGAGTTTCCCTATGTACATTCCCGGGCGCATCCTGATGTGCTCTTTCCAGTCCAGGGAACGTATATTATCCTCGGTATATTGGGTTTCTTTAGCCATATTAAAATTTATGATAGACCCGCTAATATAAGACTTCAGGCTAAAAAATGAAACCTCCAAAATAGAAAGTAATTAACAATAGAACGATTCATTTTGTTAAGAAAATTTTATTCAAAATTCTTCACTAATTATTCGAAAAATAATGTTTTGAAAATGAAAGGTTTGTTACATTTGTATGTCATCCTTAATTGATAAACAATGAAAAAACTACTCATTTTAATATTAAGCCTTACGGTTTTCCTTTCCTGAAAAACAACAAATTACAGAAAATGAAGTGGTTGAAATAAACACTGAAATGGAGCAGGCTCCTGATATAAGCACTTCAGAAAATTCCCTGGATTGGCACGGAACCTATCAAGGCATCCTGCCCTGTGCTGATTGTGAAGGGATTCAAACCGAAGTTACTTTGCATGACAATAATACTCATAATAATAATACTTAATACTATTAATAGAATTTATATAGGCAAAGATGAAAACTGTTTTTGAAGAAACAGGTGCTTTACAAGGGACTGAAGATAAATCGACTGTAGTTCTTACCAATACAAAAGATAGCAATGCAACACTTTTCAAAGTTGGCGAAAATCATTTAAAACAACTGGATCTTGAAGGACGACCCAATAGTGGCGACATGGCAGAAAAGTATATATTGCAAAAGGCAGCTTTATAATGTGATATCGCATTACCATGCCTTAAACATGCCTTGAACATGCTATACATGTTGCACTTCTGTTGCATTCGCGTCGAGTAAACGTTGCATTCGCGTCGCACTCGACCCCCTTGAATGTTACATTACCACTGCATGAACTATACATTACCTCAGGGTGAACGTTACAGTACCCTTACTTGAATGTTGCATTACCACGGATTTTTGACCTCATTTTAAGATTTTATTAACAGTGTTTGGTCCGTTCCGTAATGGCCTAATGGAGGTTTAAAATTATGTATTTTTAAGAAAAGTGTGAAGTGGTAAAATAGTTTACAGATGGCTAGCTGTTTTAGCGGGTATATTTTTTAAATTTCATTATAAGAGAAAAAAATATGGTGTTATTTTTGAGCCGGTAGTTTATAATACTTTTTTACACATTGAATCTAAAATGCATCACATCACCATCCTTGACGATGTATTCCTTCCCTTCTACCCTCATTTTACCGGCTTCCTTGACTTTGGCTTCACTGCCAAAGCTCACATAATCATCATAAGCAATCACTTCAGCCCTTATAAATCCTTTTTCAAAATCTGAATGAATGACTCCGGCGGCTTGTGGGGCAGTTGCACCAACAGGAATTGTCCAGGCGCGTACTTCTTTAACTCCGGCGGTAAAATATGTTTGAAGGTTTAGCAATCTGTATGCAGAGCGAATGAGTTTTGCTGAACCGGCTTCATCAAGACCTATATCTTCCAGAAAAAGTTGTCGTTCTTCATAAGACTCTAGCTCTGTGATATCGGCTTCAGTTCCTACTGCCAACACCAATACTTCGGCATTTTCATTTTTTACGTTTTCTTTTACTAGTTCTACATATTTGTTTCCATTTACTGCGGAGCCTTCATCCACGTTACAAACATACATTACCGGTTTGTCTGTAATGAATTGAAGCGGAGCAATAAATTCCTCCCGTTCAGCATCAGAAAAATCAATAGCCCTTACTGAAATGCCTGCTTCCAGGCCTTTTTTCACTTTTAAAAGTGCTTCTTCTTCTTTTTGGGCCTCTTTGTTTCCAGTTTTAGCGGCACGTTTTACTTTCTCCAGTTTTTTCTCGGCTGTTTCCAAATCCTTTAACTGAAGCTCCATATCGATGGTTTCTTTATCTCTGATAGGGTTTACAGAACCATCAACGTGAACCACATTGTCATTGTCAAAACAACGAAGTACATGAAGAATAGCATCAGTTTCCCTGATGTTACCCAAAAATTGATTTCCCAATCCTTCACCTCTACTAGCCCCTTTCACCAGACCGGCGATATCGACAATCTCAACAGTTGCAGGGAGCACGCGTTCCGGATTCACAAGTGACTCCAGTTTTTGCAATCTGGTGTCGGGAACGTTCACAACACCAATATTGGGTTCTATGGTACAAAATGGGAAGTTTGCACTTTGTGCTTTGGCATTTGACAGACAATTGAATAATGTGGATTTACCTACATTGGGAAGACCTACGATTCCGGCTTTCATATAATATCGTTTTTAAAGGGTGCAAAGATACATCTTCAGTTCAAATATTAAGAATAAAAAAGATGTTTACTGAAAATCAATAAACATCTTTTTAAAATTATCAAAATAGTTATAATGTTAAGGAGCCGGATAGAGGTAATTGGCCTCAAAACTCAATGGGATACCCAGCCACCAGTAAACTAGTAAGAATATAGTCCACGCAACTAAAAATATAACTGAATAGGGTAACATCATCGAAATAAGGGTTCCAATTCCCATTCCTTTGACATAGCGTTGACTAAAGACTACCACCAATGGAAAATAAGGTAATAATGGGGTAATAATATTAGAAACCGAATCCCCTACGCGATATGCTGCTTGCGTAAGGTCAGGCGATATACCCAACTGCATTAACATAGGAACAAAAATGGGTGCAATAAGCGCCCATTTTGCTGAGGCAGAGCCCACCATTAAATTTACAAATGCACTAAGTATTACAATTCCAACAATGGTAATTTGACCCGGTAATTCAAGTGCCTGAAGGAAGTTTGCACCTTTTATGGCAATTAAAAGACCTATATTTGATCGAGAAAAAGCATCAATAAAAAGTGCACAGAAAAAGGCCATTACAACATAATAACCCATACTTTCCATGGATTTTGTCATACTTTTTATTAAATCCCTTGAAGACTTATACCTGCCTGATACAAAACCAAAAACTAGTCCCGGAATTAATAACAAGACAAAGATTAAGGGTACAATGGCCTTCATTAACGGCGCGTGGAATGAGGTGAGTGATTGAATTTCAGGATTCACCATATCAGGACCTCTTAATGCTGAATTTTCAGGATATGCCCACAAAAACAAACCTACAATACCAAGCACCATTGCCATAAGCCCCATCCAGAAGGCTTTACTTTCCTTGGATGTAACTTTTTCCATTTTGGGCATTTGGTCTTCATCACCATCTACTTTTACTTTTGAAAGCCTGGGTTCGATAATTTTATCTGTAATCCACCAGCCAACAAGTACTATCAATAAAGTGGATGCAGATGTGAAATACCAGTTATTCAAAGGGTTTAGATTAATCGCAGGATCCAGGATTCTTGCAGCCTCAAGTGTAAAACTCATAATAAGCGGATCAATAGCCGAAGGTATAAAGTTTGCTGAAAACCCTCCGGAAACTCCTGCAAACGCTGCTGCAATTCCTGCTAAAGGATGGCGCCCTGCGGCATAAAATATAACACCTCCCAGCGGGATAACAAGCACATAACCTGCATCTGCAGCTGTGTGACTTACGATGGCTATTAAAATAAGCATTGGGGTAAGCAACTGTTTGGGTGTAAAGTTTAAGAGTTTTTTCAAACCGGCATCAATCCAACCGGAATGTTCTGCTACTCCTACACCAAGCATGGCGACTAAAACAATTCCCAATGGTGCAAAAAGCACAAAGGTATTCACCATACTTGCAAGAAACTCTGCTAATTGAGTTCCTGTAAGTAAGTTTTGTACATTTAAACTATTTCCCGTCATTGGGTGAACCTCACCAAAATCAAACGGAGACAGAATTGCAGATAAAACCCAAACGAAGATTAGTAAATAAAAAAATAAAATTGCTGGATCGGGTAATTTATTACCCATTTTTTCAACTAAATCGAGTGCTCTGTTTAGCAAACCCTTTTTTTTGGTCACAGTAGTTTCATCCATTTTAGAGGTTGTTAGTTTTTAAGAACGCTAAAATAAAAAAATAAACAGAATAGAGTTAATTTATGATTAAAAATAAATCTCTATAGCAAATAGAATACTTTTAATTCTTTTAAGAAATGTTTATAGGTATTTTAAATTTAAAACCTGTTTTAATAACTATATTTATAGATTATTAACCTAATAAATAAAATATTATGAAAAGTAAGATTTTTATAGCTTTTGTGTTTTCATTTTTAACTGTTTTGGGAATTCAAGCACAAAATAATGAAAATGTAAAAAAAGAAACAACAGTAAAAAAAGTAACTGTTAAAGATACCGATGTTGAGACTGTTGTTGATAAAGAGGTTAAAGAAACAAAAAGTAAACTTGAGGTTGCTGGAAGCGAGGCTACCAATCAAGAAAGCAAAGATGTTTTAGTAAAAGACACCAAAGTGAAATCTATTGAGATTGAAGAAAAACGAGAAAATCTTGAAAACAATGCTAACTTAGAAAAGTCAAAACTTCAAAAAGCTAATAGTGCTGACAGTTTACAACGTGTAATGCCTATGAAGCATTCGAAGAATAAAAAAAATGAAATTGAAAACGATGAAGGTGGAGGAAACTAGTTTCAACTAAAGAATTTCTTAAAATCCGACTTTAGTTTTAAAGTCGGATTTTTTATGTTTAAATTAGCGAGCAATTTCTATTTACTTTCTATGAGAATTTATTCAGTCCTGATTATTGTATTTTTTGTTTGCACTCAAACATTTTCACAACACAAAAGAGCATACTCTATTTTTACTGGTGAGGGTGAAGAAATACATTATACTGATATGATTAACCAAGTTGAAATGAGTGATATTATTCTCTTTGGTGAACAGCATAACAGTGCAATTGCCCATTGGCTGCAATTTGAGTTGACTTCAGATTTGATAAAAGTGAGAAATGTAAAGCTGGGTGCTGAAATGTTTGAAAGAGATAATCAAGAAGCACTCAATTCTTACCTTAAAGGCGAAATAGACCAAAAAGGATTGGATACAATAGCAAGACTTTGGTCTAACCATAAAACAGATTATGCCCCGCTTCTAGATTTGGCAAAATCAAACCAATTGGAATTTGTAGCCACCAATATACCAAGACGTTATGCTAATATGGTATATAAAAATAGTTTTTCTGTTTTAGATACACTGTCAAGCGAGGAAAAAAAATGGATAGCACCATTACCCATTGAGTTTGTCCCTGATTTACCAACATATCAAAATATTTTGAAAATGATGGGAGATCATGGTACTCCCGAACTCGTGATGGCCCAAGCTATTAAAGATGCTACTATGGCCTTTTCAATTTTAGAAAATAAAAATGAACAAGAATTGTTTATTCACTTTAACGGAGCTTATCACAGCGACTATTTTGAAGGAATACTTTGGTATTTAAAACTCACAGAACCTGAGCTAAATTATAAAACCATATCTACAGTAACACAAAAAGATATTTCTCATTTGGATGAGGAACATATAAATAAAGCAGATTTTATCATAGTAGTGAATGAAAATGTAACAACCACCTATTAATGAAATATTTGACTTATATATTGTTAGTTTTAATTTTGGGTCATACAATAAATGCTCAGGAAATTGCAGTTTTAAAGTATAATGGCGGAGGCGATTGGTATGCCAACCCAACTTCATTGCCCAATTTAATTAAATTTTCAAATCAAAATGTCAATACAAGAATTTCTGCAAATCCAAAAACGGTAGAAACTTCTAGTGTTGAAATATTTAACTTTCCATTCATTCACATGACGGGTCACGGAAATGTATTTTTCACACCTGATGATATAACCAATTTACGTAATTACCTTTTGAGTGGTGGTTTTTTACATATTGATGATAATTATGGGATGGATTCTTTTTTAAGACCTGAGTTAGAAAAACTATTTCCTGAAAAAGAACTGGTTGAATTACCGGCCTCCCACCCTATTTTTAACATTCATTTTAAATTCCCGAATGGTTTACCAAAAATTCACGAACACGACAACAAGCCACCACAAGCTTTTGGAATTTTTGAAGAAGATCGACTGATTCTTTTATATACTTATGAAACAGATTTAGGAAACGGTTGGGAAAATCGTGAGATTCACAACAACCCAGAAGAGGTTCGGCAAAAAGCTTTAAAAATGGGAGCTAATATACTTAAATATGTTTTTGAAAACTAATCATTGATTATGCTATCAAAAGAAATCACAAAAGGCATTTTAAACGCAATTGCTGTTCTTCTTGGTTTTATTGTTCTGGGGTGGTTCCTGTATCAAATACAAAGTGTTGTATTATATATAATTATATCTGCAATCATTTCTCTCATTGGGCGTCCTTTAATACTTTTCCTAAAAAACCAATTACGTTTCAATAACCTTTTGGCTGTTATCATTACAATGGTTTTTATTTATGGTTTTTTTATTGGCCTGTTACTATTGTTTATTCCACTAATCAGGCAGCAAAGTCATAACCTTTCTTTATTAAATATTGAATCATTTTCTCAAACCATTGAAAACTTATATTCAGAAATGTTAGCCTATTTTGCAGGGTCAAATATTGATATTGAAACACAAATTGAAAACTCTGGCTTTTTAAACACACTCGATTTTGGGTTTATTCCTGAGTTTATAAATACTTTTTTAGCTGCATTGGGAAGTTTTAGCATTGGACTTTTTTCAGTCATTTTTATATCTTTTTTTCTTCTAAAAGACAGCAAGTTAATGGAAAGTGGTTTATTAACTTTAATCCCTGACGAGTTTGAATCGAGGTTTTCTAATTCTCTAAACAAAATAAAAAGCCTTTTATCGCGCTATTTTATTGGTTTGGTCTTCCAAATTTTGATTTTATTCATAATTTATTCTTTCGTTTTATTACTTTTTGGAATTGACAATGCCATTGTAATCGCTTTTCTATGTGCATTACTCAACATTATACCTTATGTGGGCCCTATTATAGGTGGTATTTTAATGTTTTTCTTAACAATGTCAAGTAATTTGGGTCAAGATTTTAGCACTGTAATACTGCCAACTACAATATATGTTATGATTGGCTTTATAATTGGCCAATTAATAGATAATTTTTTAAGTCAGCCATTAATATTTTCAAAAAGTGTGAAATCTCACCCATTAGAAATATTTTTAATCATTGTAATTGGTGGATTGCTATTTGGGATTTTAGGAATGATTGCTGCTGTTCCTTTTTATACAGCAATAAAGGTAATTTCAAAAGAGTTTTTATTTGAATATAAAATTGTCAAAGGACTCACAAAAGATATTTAAGTTTTACTTTGAATGATAAAGTTTTAAATAAAGAGGTTCAGGATTTTATAAATGAAAATTTAAGTGTTGATATTATTGAACTATCCTTTAAAGGAAGTCCATTTAAACAAGTTTCTACCAAAGAACTAATTCAACAAATTGATGGAAAAAAAAATGCGAAAAAAAAATTGCCCACCTGGTTTCATTCAAAAAATATTTATTATCCACCAAAAGTAAATTTAGAGCAAACCTCCTCTGAAATTACAGCAAAATATAAAGCTGACTTGGTAAATGGGGATTCAATAGCAGATATTACAGGAGGATTTGGAGTTGACTCCTACTATTTTTCAAAAAAAATAAATAAAGTAGTTCATTTTGAAATGAATAAGGAGCTTTCTTTCATTGCTATGCATAATTTTTTCCAATTAAACGCTTCAATAGTTTGTTCTTCTGATAATGGAATTGACGGAATTCATAATCAAAACTTTGACACTATTTTTGTTGACCCCTCTCGCAGAAACGAACTTAAAGGAAAAGTTTTCTATTTGAAAGATTGTTTACCAAACGTTGCTGAACATCTTGAGTATTTAATGAATAGATGTCAACTATTAATGATTAAAACCTCACCCATGCTTGATATATCAATTGGTTTGAAAGAATTAAAGCATGTTTCTGAAATCCATATTGTAGCAATTGAAAATGAAGTAAAAGAATTATTATGGTTATTAAAAAAATCGCAAACTGAAAACATTGAAATAAAAACTGCCAATTTAAAAAAGACTGAAATTGAAAAATACCAGACTATTCTAATTCCAAAGAAAGAGACTTATGTTGATGCCCCAGAAAAGTATTTATATGAGCCCAATGCTGCAATTATGAAAAGTGCTATGTTTGGAGCTCTTTGTGTTGATTTCAACTTAAAAAAACTTTCCAAAAGTTCACATTTATTCACTTCAAATAAATTAATAGAGTTTCCCGGCAGAAGATTTCTTGTTAAAAATATGGTTCCTTACTCCAAACCTTCAGTGAAAAAAGAATTTAGAAATACTCAAGCAAATATTAGTATTCGAAATTTTCCTGAGCCTGTTTCCTCAATCAAAAAAAAATGGAATATTAAAGATGGAGGAGATAATTATTTGTTTTTCACTACGCTTCAAAACAAATCAAAAGTAATTTTAGATTGTAAGAAAATTTAAACCCAAAAATTCAGTAATTTTGTTGCTTCATAAAACATGAAGGCTTACATTTGCAACCGCAATTTTAGATGCTAACGTTCATAATAAATTGGAGAGTTGCCAGAGTGGTTAATGGAGCAGTTTGCTAAACTGTCGACGGGTAACTGTCGCGTGGGTTCGAATCCCACACTCTCCGCAAAAATTACACCTCGGGGTGTAGCGTAGCCCGGTTATCGCGCCTGCTTTGGGAGCAGGAGGTCGCAGGTTCGAATCCTGCCACCCCGACAATAATTATTTGATTTAGTATTTTTATACTTACATAATGATTACTATTAAAATGGTCGCGTAGCTCAGCTGGATAGAGCATCTGCCTTCTAAGCAGACGGTCAGAGGTTCGAATCCTCTCGCGATCACTTAAAGCCCCACAACTGTTGGGGCTTTTTATTTTCACACAAAATTTCTCAAAAAAAATCAATTTTACATAAGCCATAGTCTAATCAACTTTCGAATCTTTGATGAAATAATTCTTAACCAAGTTGATTTTTTATTTATATATATCGTATTGAAATCTCAATTGATAATTGGCGTTATTTTACGTAAATTTGCTCTTTTAGATTTAGAAATTAAAATATTATATAATGAGTAAAAATGTAGTAATTGTATCTGCCGCAAGAACACCAATAGGAAGTTTTATGGGAAGCCTTTCCTCCTTAACTGCTGTGCAACTTGGAACTATCGCTATTAAAGGTGCTTTAGGAAAAATTAACCTAAAGCCTGAATTAGTTCAAGAAGTTTTAATGGGAAATGTTGTCCAGGCCGGAGTTGGTCAGGCACCAGCACGTCAGGCTGCGTTAGGTGCAGGTATACCAGATACTGTTCCTTGCACAACGGTAAATAAAGTTTGCGCCAGTGGTATGAAAACAGTTATTCAGGCAGCCCAAGCAATTAAAGCAGGAGATGCTGATATTATTGTTGCGGGTGGTATGGAAAGTATGAGTAATATTCCACATTATACACACTTAAGAAAAGGGCATAAATTTGGTCCTATGACCATGGAAGATGGGATGCAAAAAGATGGTTTGGTTGATGCATACGATAAAAATGCTATGGGGGTCTGTGCTGATTTATGTGCTACGGAGTATGAATTTTCAAGAGAAGACCAGGACGCTTTTGCTATTCAATCCTATAAAAGGTCAGAAAAAGCATGGAAAGAAGGAAAGTTTGCAAATGAAGTTGTTCCTGTTGAAGTACCTCAAAGGAAAGGAGACCCCATTTTAGTTACCGAAGATGAGGAATTCAAGAATGTTTTTATTGATAAAATTCCATCGCTACGCCCTGCATTTTCTAAGGACGGAACTGTTACAGCGGCCAATGCCTCTACAATTAATGACGGTGCCGGTGCTGTAGTTTTAATGAGCGAAGAAAAAGCAAATGAATTGGGTTTAAAACCCTTAGCTTATATAAAGAGTTATGCAGATGCAGCTCAGGAACCAAAATGGTTTACAACTGCCCCTGCTAAAGCGCTACCGCTTGCAATTAATAAAGCAGGAATAAACCAAGGTGATATAGACTTTTTTGAATTCAATGAAGCATTTTCTGTTGTAGGATTGGCAAATATGAAGATTTTAGGTCTTACTGACAAAACTGTTAATGTAAATGGCGGTGCAGTTTCACTTGGTCACCCTCTGGGTTGCAGTGGAGTAAGAATCATCATTACTTTAATTAACGTTTTGGAACAAAACAATGGAAAAATTGGTGCAGCTGCTATTTGTAATGGTGGTGGAGGTGCTTCAGCTATGATTATAGAACGAAAATAGAAACTCTTTTTAAATCATTTAATTTTTGGTTGATTCTCCAATAATATTTAAAGCTAGATGAAATACGGCCTTTGCAATTTAAGTTTGGTGGCTGTTAGGAATGAAGCAAGTGATTCCAGTGAAATGGTAACACAACTTCTTTACGGAGATTATTTTAAAATAATTGACACACGCAAATCCTGGATCAAAATCAGAATAGCGTTTGATCAATATGAAGGTTGGATTGACAGTAAACAGTTTATGGAAATTGATGCTGATACCTACCACTCTCTAAATGAAAAAACCTCTAAAATTACATCCGACTTAATGGAGTTTGTCTCGAATGAATTTGACCAATTAATTGCAATACCTTTAGGTTCCAATCTCAATGCTGTTTCAGTACTAAATCATAAACATGATGGTAATTATTTTAAAGGAAAATTGCCTAAAGGAAAATTGATAGAACATGCACTACTCTATTTAAACTGCCCTTATTTATGGGGAGGCAAAACACCTTTTGGAATTGACTGTAGTGGTTTTACTCAAATGGTTTATAAACTGAACGGAGTTTTTTTAAAAAGAGACGCTAAAGATCAGGCAAGTCAGGGTGAAAATTTAAGTTTCATTGAAGAAAGTGAACCCGGCGATTTGGCTTTCTTTGATAATTCAGAAGGAGTTATTACACACGTTGGAATTATAATGTCAGATAACTACATCATTCACGCGCATGGAAAAGTTAGGATTGACAGGTTAGATCACAGTGGTATTTTCAATACTGAAACTAAAAGGCATAGTCATAAATTAAGAGTCATTAAACGTATTATATAAAAAATCCCGATAGAAATCGGGATTTTTTATATAACTAATTTGTAGAATTATTAGTTTTCTAAACTTTCAATTTTTGCTTTGGTTTCTTTAAACTTATCATCTTGCCCTAGAATTGAATATATGTTCATAAGAGTTCTCAAAATATTCATATCGTCTGGACGATTCTTAAGTGCACTTTCAAGATAGGGTATTGCTTCTTTATATAGATTATCTCTTTCAGCTCTTAACTCATCATATTTTTTATTTTCAGCAGGCGAAGTGCCTAATGAGTTCATCTCTTCAATAATGGTATCTTCTCTCTCTAAAATTATAACTGCTAAATTTACTTTTGCATTAATGTAATCCGGATCTAGTTCTAGTGCTCTTTTATAATAATTGATTGCTTGTTCTCTTTCACCTATTGATGCTGAACTCACTCCAAGGTTATAAAATAATTCCGGGTTTTCTGGGTCTGAATCAATAACAAGTTGCATCAATCTGTTATAAGTTTTCATATCCTCCATTTGCAGTGCAATATTTGCTTCAGCTCTAATTAATGCTATGTCATTAGGGTCTTCTTTTCTTGCATCTGCAATTATTTTCTTAGCATCATCTATTCTTCCTTTGTCTATATAAATTGCACCAAGGTCTTTTAAAATTATTGGCCTTCTTGATTCTGACATTCTCTCTTGAGGTCTAACATAATTTCCGGAAATCATCATCAATTTTCGTTCTTCATCGCTTCCAAAAGCTTCAGTTTCTCCGGTTTCTTTATTGACAGCTACAAATTCTTTTTCAATGCCTGTGTAGTCTAAATCCAAAAGTTGCTCATAATATTTCATAGCATTGTCATACTCTTTTGCATTCATTGCATTAGCTGCAGCAAAATACAAATAGGTAGTATCAGATTTACTAATTGTATAGCCTGCATGAAGTTTTTTGGATGCTGCACTGTAACGTTCAGCATTTTGATCTTCAATAGCCGAATTTATTAATCGAACTAATAAATTTTGGATTTCTTCTTCAGCCTGTTTTGTGTGTTTTTGCTTCCCTGATGATTCAATTTCAATAACCTTTCTAAAAGCTTCTGCAGAGGTAACAAGGTCTTCTTCCCTGTTTCCGGCAGCACCTAAGTATGCCTGACCCTTGTATAGATAATATTCTGCTTTTTCATCTTCATCAGCAGAACTTATCATTCCTTCAATTGAATTAAGGGTTGATTTTGCCTGCTCAAAAGATTCATTTTTAATTTGTTTTGAAGCTGTCCTCAATTCCTTCTTTTGTGAATATGTCACTGCTGTTATCATAAAAACAGCAAAAAATAAGATTGTTTTTTTCATTTTATTTAGTTTTTATTATTCTTCACTATCTGTATTTTTATCAACAACTGTTCCATTCTCAGCAGTGTCAACGTTTTCAACTTCTACGTCGTCTTTCATTGATTTTGCAACAGCTGCAATGGCATCATCTTCTCTAACTTTTATAAGTCTGACACCTTGAGTTGCTCTTCCCATAACTCTTAGATCGTCGACAGACATTCGAATTGCTATACCGGATTTATTAATAATCATCAAATCATCAGTGTCAGTTACACTTTTGATGGCTACTAAACTTCCTGTTTTTTCTGTGATAGATATTGTTTTCACTCCTTTACCGCCCCTGTTTGTAATTCTGTAAATTGCTTCACCATCTTCAGGGTCATCGATAAAGGTTCGTTTTCCATATCCATTTTCAGAGACAACAAGAACGGTTTCTTCTTTTGAGTTTTCAACTGTAATCATTCCCACTACTTCGTCTTGATCATTTGCCAATCTAATTCCTCTTACTCCGGAAGCATTTCTTCCCATTGGTCTTGTTTTTTCTTCTTCAAAACGAATGGCTTTTCCAGATTTTACTGCTAACATTATTTGGCTATCACCGGATGTTAGTTTTGCTTCTAGCAATTCATCATCTTCTTTGATTGTTATGGCATTTATTCCATTTGTTCTGGGTCTTGAATATTGCTCTAAAGCTGTTTTCTTAACCTGACCTTTTTTGGTTGCCATAATTACAAAATGACTGTTTATGTAGTCTTCGTCTTTCAGGTCTTGAACACAAATGAAAGCTTTTACTTTATCATCTTGTTCAATATTGATGAGGTTTTGAATAGCTCTACCTTTGGACGTTCTAGTTCCTTCAGGTATTTCAAAAACACGCATCCAGAAACATTTTCCTTTTTGAGTAAAGAACAGCATGTATTGGTGGTTGGTTCCTACAAATAGATGCTCTAGGAAGTCTTCATTTCTGGTCGCTGACGCTTTTTGGCCAACTCCACCTCTATTTTGTGTTTTGTATTCGTTGAGCGGAGTTCTTTTAATGTATCCTGCGTGAGAAATTGTGATTACTACCTTTTCATCTGCAATGAGGTCTGTGATGGAAACATCACCACCGGCATATTCGATAGTTGATCTTCTTTCATCACCATATTTATTCTTAATTTCAAGTAGCTCTTCTTTTATGATTTCCATTCTTCTTTCAAAGCTAGCAAGGATTTCCTTATAATCCTGAATGGTATTCATTAATTCTTCATATTCACTTCTAAGTTTATCCTGTTCCAATCCGGTTAATTGACGCAAACGCATTTCAACAATTGCTTTTGCCTGAATCTCAGTTAACTCAAATGAATCAATCAATTTTTGGCGAGCCTCATCTGCATTTGAGGAAGCTCTTATCAACCTAATAACTTCGTCAATATTATCTGAAGCAATGATTAAACCTTCAAGTATATGAGCTCTTTCTTCAGCTTTTCGAAGTAAATACTCAGTTCTTCTAACAACGACTTCATGTCTATGTTCTACAAAATATTGAATTAATTGTTTTAAATTCAACATTTGGGGTCTTCCTTTTACAAGTGCAATATTATTTACACTAAAAGAAGATTGAAGTGATGTATATTTATAAAGTGTGTTTAAAACTATGTTAGGAACAGCATCACGTTTTAGTATGTATACAATGCGCATCCCTTTTCGGTCAGACTCATCTCTAATGTTTGAAATTCCCTCAATTTTTTTCTCATTTACCAAATCGGCTGTTTTTTTGATCATGTCAGCCTTATTGATTTGATAAGGTATTTCAGTAACGATAATACATTCTTTACCTTTTACTTCTTCAATAGTTGCTTTTGCCCTAACGACAACCCTTCCTCTTCCAGTTTCAAAAGCTTCCTTTACTCCTTCATAACCATAAATAATACCTCCTGTTGGAAAATCAGGAGCTTTTATATGATTCATCAGCTCTGAAATTTCAATATCGTTGTTTTCAATATAAGCAATCGTTCCATCAATAACTTCGGTGAGATTATGAGGCGGCATATTTGTGGCCATACCAACTGCAATACCTGAAGCTCCATTAATAAGTAACCCAGGTACTCGTGTCGGCAATACTGTGGGTTCTTCAAGAGTATCATCAAAATTTAATTGAAAATCTACCGTTTCTTTATCAATATCTGCGAGCATATCCTCAGATATTTTTCGCATTCGTGCTTCTGTGTAACGCATTGCTGCCGGGCTGTCTCCATCAATTGACCCAAAATTACCCTGGCCATCTACCAACATATACCTTAAACTCCACTCTTGTGCCATTCGCACCATAGCGTCATATACAGATGTATCACCGTGGGGGTGGTATTTACCTAAAACTTCCCCAACAATTCTAGCTGATTTTTTGTGTGATGAATTTGACCTCACACCCAGTTCATGCATACCAAACAAAACACGTCTGTGAACAGGCTTCATTCCATCTCTAACATCTGGAAGTGCACGTGACACAATGACCGACATTGAGTAATCAATGTAAGCTGACTTCATTTCCTCTTCGATGTTAATCGGAATCAGTTTTTCACCTTCATTCATATATTTAATATTTTAATTTGTCGTTTATAAATTTTATCGAGCAATATACGGCTTTTAAAGCTTTTTTAGTCAAAAAACACATCTGGTTTTGCACTATTTTATTAACAAAAATTGACATCAAATAAGTTAATAAATAGACTCAAATTTATTTTGAAATTGAAAAGTTTTTTTGTCTTTTTACTTATGATGCTTTATCAAGGAATAGTTTTTGTAGAATACTAGCATTATTCGTAAATTTAGACACTAAGAAGATATACCATGGATGATAATTTTTCCCCAAGAGTAAAAGATGTTATTGCTTACAGTAAAGAAGAAGCCTTGCGGTTAGGTCACGACTTTATTGGAACAGAACACTTAATGCTGGGCCTTTTACGAGATGGAAATGGCAAAGCAATCAATATACTAAATGCTTTAGATATTGATTTAAATCATTTAAGACGAAAAGTTGAAATACTAAGTCCGCCAAACCCAAACACTACTCCAATGCCAAATGATAAGAAAAATCTTCATTTAACAAGGCAAGCAGAACGCGCATTAAAAACCACTTTTCTTGAAGCGAAGCTTTTTCAAAGCTCATCCATTAATACTGCACATCTATTGCTTTGTATTTTGAGAAATGAAAATGACCCAACTACAAAGTTGCTTAACAAATTAAACTTAGACTATGATGGTGTTAAAGATCAGTTTAAATTTATGATAACAAATGATGAAAACCCATTTCAATCACCCACCTCTGAGTCCTTTCCAAACGACGAAGACGAAAGCCAAACACCTGGAGAAAACCCAAAAGAAAATCCTTTTGGTACCAGTGGTTCTGCAAAAACAAACAAAAAATCAAAAACCCCTGTATTAGATAATTTTGGAAGAGATTTAACCGCGCTTGGTGAAGAAGGAAAATTAGACCCAGTTGTGGGAAGAGAAGAGGAAATTCAACGCGTATCCCAGATTTTGAGTAGAAGAAAGAAAAACAACCCCCTCTTGATTGGAGAGCCCGGCGTTGGAAAATCAGCGATTGCTGAAGGTCTTGCGCTTCGAATAATTCAACGAAAAGTATCAAGAATTTTATATGACAAGCGTGTGGTGACTCTCGACCTTGCAAGTTTGGTTGCCGGTACAAAATATCGTGGTCAGTTTGAAGAACGCATGAAAGCGGTTATGAATGAACTAGAAAAAAATGATGATATCATATTATTCATAGATGAAATTCATACAATAGTTGGTGCAGGTGGAGCAACCGGTTCTTTAGATGCTTCCAATATGTTTAAGCCTGCATTAGCTCGTGGCGAGATACAATGTATTGGTGCTACCACACTTGATGAATATAGACAGTACATTGAAAAAGACGGAGCTCTCGAAAGACGCTTTCAAAAAGTGATTATTGAGCCAACAAGTATCGAAGAAACTATTGAAATTTTAAACAATATTAAAGATAAATATGAATCACATCACAATGTGACATACACAGATGAGGCCATAAATGCTTGTGTAAATCTCACAAACAGATATATGACTGAACGGTTTCTTCCTGATAAAGCAATTGATGCTTTAGATGAAGCAGGTTCTAGAGTACATATAACAAACATTAATGTACCAGAAAAAATTCTTGAGATTGAATCTGAGCTTGAAAAAGTAAGGGAACAAAAAAACTCAGTTGTTAAAAAGCAAAAATATGAAGAAGCTGCAAAATTGCGAGATGATGAAAAGAAACTAGAAAAAGACCTTGCCGTTGCTCAGGAGGAATGGGAAAAAGATTCTAAATTACACAGAGAAACAGTGACAGAGGAAAATGTTGCAGAAGTGGTTTCAATGATTACAGGTGTTCCTGTAAATAGAATAGCTCAAACTGAAATCAAAAAACTTTCAGAATTGCCAAAACAAATCAAAGGCAAAGTTATTGGTCAGGATGAAGCTGTCAATAAAGTTGTTAAGGCTATACAGCGAAACAGAGCGGGACTTAAAGACCCAAACAAACCCATTGGTTCATTTATATTTTTAGGGCAAACTGGTGTAGGTAAAACCCAGTTAGCAAAAGTGTTGGCTCGTGAACTCTTTGATTCTGAAAATGCGCTAATTCGGATAGACATGAGTGAGTATATGGAAAAATTTTCTGTCTCGAGGCTTATTGGTGCACCTCCGGGTTATGTGGGCTATGAAGAAGGAGGTCAATTAACTGAAAAAATCAGGAGAAAACCATATGCGGTCGTTCTTCTGGATGAAATTGAAAAAGCACACCCAGATGTGTTTAATATGCTTTTGCAAGTGCTTGATGATGGTTACTTGACAGACAGTTTAGGAAGAAAAATTGATTTTAGAAATACCATAATAATTATGACATCTAATATTGGTGCCAGAAAATTAAAAGATTTTGGACAAGGTGTTGGTTTTGGAACTTCAGCAAGAACAAGTCAAGCAGACGAGAATGCAAAAAGCATCATCGAGAATGCGCTTAAAAAAGCATTTGCCCCCGAGTTTTTAAATCGGGTTGATGATGTTGTGGTTTTCAATGCCCTGGAAAAAGAAGATATCAATAAAATTATTGATATAGAACTTGCTAAATTATTTCTTAGAATTAAAGACCTTGGTTATTCTTTAACATTAACCAAAAGCGCTAAAAACTACATAGCAGACAAAGGTTTTGATAAAGAGTATGGTGCCAGACCTCTTAACAGGGCAATTCAAAAGTATATTGAAGATGTACTTGCAGAAGAAATCATTTCCTCGAAACTTGTAGAAGGAGATTCAATTACAATGGATTTAGATAAAGAATCTAACGAATTGGTTATTAAGATTGAAAAACAAAAAAAAACAACTGAGTCATAAATTTTTATAATGAGTTACTCTGAAAATGAACTTTCTGATATCAAAATTAAAATACTTTCTGAAATAGATAAAACATCAGAAGCTTTAAAAAAACTGGAAGAGCTCACAAAACCCATTTCCCCTGAAAATGCAATAGGAAGAGTTTCAAGAATGGATGCAATAAATAACAGAAGTATCAATGAAGCTGCGTTAGAAAAAACATCCCAAAAACTCAAACACCTAAAGGTTGCACTTTCAAAATTTAATGATAATGACTTTGGCTTGTGCAGAAGGTGTAATCAACAAATTCCAGTTGGAAGAATCATACTAATGCCTCAAACTAATCTCTGTGTATCTTGTGCTTCAGGACTTTAACTTAGATTTTATTTTTACGGAATATGAGTAAACTAAAAACTGTTAATAAATATAACTTTGGTGAACTCTCCATTTTTGATAACTTCATTATTGCAGTAATAAAGGAAGGAGTTAATCTTACGATCGATGACAATGAATCTTTAATTGATGTAGCCGAAAAATATTTTAAAAACAGACCTTTTGCCTATATAACTAACAGAATATACTCCTACTCTGTCAACCCAAAAATTTATTTAGAAACCTCCAAGATTGAAAACCTGGTTGCTTTTGCTGTTGTTTCTCAGAATAATTTAAGCATATCCAATGCAGAATTTGAAAAGCAGTTTTTAACTAAGCCTCATAAAAGTTTCAATAAATTAATTGATGCAATAAATTGGTGTGAAGAAAAAATAGCTGAAGCCTCAAAAGAGTAATAAATTTATTCATACAGCAATTCAGAATCAATATTGAAACTTTTCAAAAACGCTACTGTAGTGTGAATGTCATCAGCCATGATCCTGTCGTTTTCAACAAAAGAAACCCCTTGCCTGTACATTTTTAAAAATGACTCTAAAAACTCTGAAGTTTTCTTAGGCTTCCTAAAGGCTATTGCTTGAGATGCATTGAAGAGTTCAATCGCCAAAATGGTTTCCACATTTTCAACGATGCGCAATAATTTTGTCGCTGCATTTGCACCCATGCTTACATGATCTTCCTGCCCGTTTGAAGAAACAATTGAGTCCACGCTTGCGGGTGTAGCCAATTGCTTATTTTGGCTCACAATGGAAGCAGCTGTGTATTGAGGAATCATAAATCCTGAATTCAACCCCGGGTTGTCAACCAAAAAGCTTGGTAAACCTCTTAGGCCAGAAACTAGTTGATAGGTACGTCTTTCAGAAATACTACCCAGTTCTGACATTGCAATCCCCATATAATCCAAACCTAAAGCCAGAGGTTGTCCATGAAAATTACCTCCGGAAATGATTTTATCTTCGTCTATGAATATATTTGGATTATCAGTAACAGAGTTGATTTCGGTTTTGAATGTTTTTCTCACAAACTCCAGTGTGTCTTTTGTCGCCCCGTGCACCTGTGGAATACACCGGAAAGAATAAGGATCCTGAACGTTCATCTTTTCAGTAGCTGCAATTTCACTCCCTTCCAGAAAAGACCTTATATGTTGTGCCGTTTTGATTTGCCCACTATGGGGTCTCACCTCGTGAACCAAAGCATCAAACGGACTCATATTGCAGTCAAAAGCATCGATTGAAACTGCACTTATCACATCAGCAAGATAAGAGAGTTTGTATGATTTAATCAAACAGTAAATACCATATGCACTCATAAACTGTGTTCCGTTAAGGAGTGCGAGCCCTTCTTTCGCTTTAAGTGTGATAGGATCCCAGTTTTTCTTTGTTAAGACTTGCTTTGCCTGAACTATTTTGCTGCCTTCATAAACTTCACCCAGTCCCAGTAAAGGCAGTGCCAAATGTGCCAATGGTGCTAAGTCTCCCGAAGCACCGAGACTTCCCTGGGTATAGATGACAGGCAATATATCGTGATTGTAGAAATCAATAAGACGCTCTACAGTTTCAAGTTGAACACCACTGTTGCCATAACTAAGGGATTGCACTTTTAGAAGCAGCATTAGCTTTATAATTTCTCTTGGAACAAAATCCCCTGTACCACAAGCATGTGATTTAACCAGGTTTTCCTGAAGGGTTGTTAAGTTATCTGATGAAATTTTAATATTACAAAGGGAACCAAAACCGGTATTAATCCCATAAATGGGTGTTTCATTATTTTTAAGTTTATTATCTAGATAGGTTCTGGATTTATTTATATTCAGTATTGCTTCATCTGAAAGTGAGAGTTTTTTTTGATTATCAACAATATCAATAATAGTGTACAAATCAAGCACTTGACTGCTTATATAATGGAATTCCGGCATTTTTAAAAAATTTATTTATTGGTATTCAAATGTAGAAAATATAAGGTTAAATATGGCATTTATACTCCTTAGTTTCTTGATATTTTAAGAAAACAAGTCCTTTTGTTAAGAATGTTATAACTCCATTTCACTGTACTTAAGGTCTTTAAAAATAATTAGTTGTAAAACAATAGGTTATAAACTTTATTAGTTCTATATTTGCAGCTTATTAAAACAATTTTTTATTTTTATTATTATGCAAACAGGAACAGTAAAATTTTTCAATGATTCAAAAGGTTTTGGATTTATTAAAGACAACGAATCAAACGAAGAAATCTTCGTACACATCTCAGGTCTAGTAGACGATATTAGAGAAGATGACGAAGTAACCTTTGAGACAGCTCAAGGAAAAAAAGGATTAAATGCAGTAAATGTTAAACTAGCGTAAGCATAGTTTTTAATATATACCCTTTAAACTTTAAAAGCTCTCCAATTGGAGAGCTTTTTGTTTTTAACACCTCTCCTAAAATTAACATTAAACTTCTGTAAACCATAATGTTAACAATTGCTCTCAGATTTTGGCACGACCTTTGGTAATTATATAGCGTATAAAGTAATGCTAACCAAAACCTTTAAGCAATTACTAATATTTAAAATCCGCTATTATGAAAAATTTTGTTCTAACATTCGCAGTTTTATTCATCGCACTGATGGCTATTCCCCATTCAGCAAATGCTACTGATTTCAACAGAAATTATGACGGAAACAAATTCATTTTTGTAGAAGGTGGTGTCGAGTTTTCTGTCTTCCCTGATGGTCAGTTTGACTTTATATATTTAGGCAATCAAGGAAATAACGTTAGCATCAACACACCTAACGTAGCAATCAATTACAATTCAGGACACAATTATGATGCCTATGTGCAATATGATAGTTATGGAGCCGTGATTCAGATTGAAGATGTGCCCATTTACTATGATGAATATGGACGTATTATTCAAGCTGGAAATGTTGACATTAGATATAACGACAGAAGATTGGTTCAGGTAGGCGGACTGTATGTACACTATAACCCTTATGGGTATTACTCTCACTATACCGGTTACATTAATGTCTACAACAGATATTATGTTTACAGACCTTGGCACACATATTATGCTATACCCCACTATACCTATTGTGTTGTTTATGCAACCCCTTACAGAAGATATTATTCTCCCGTAAGATATAGTTATTCACATCACAGAAATTATTACCGCAATGGTCACGCTTATGTAAATGGAAGAAGAGATTTTTACAGACCCGGAAGCCGCGTGCACCATAGAAACGGACGTGTAGCCGTAAACAGAGATTATAGAGGAGCAAGAAATGAGTCTTTGACTTACAGAAGAGATGATAGTAAAGCACGCACTGCATACAATAGCCGTACTGAAAATGGAGTACAACGTGGGACTCCCAGAAATTCCAATGCATCCAGAGTAGAGTCAACACAACGTGGCACTCCAAATAATTCTGCTATTACCAGAAACGATAGAACTCAAAGAGGAACACCTACCAGTAGTTCAAATACGTCAAGAACTGAAAGAGCAGATAGAACTCAAAACGCCAGACCTGCAACTACTGTAAACAGAAATGACAGCGCTCAACGTATAAATACTAAATCAAGGGTTACAAGAAATGATCAGGTCCAAAGAAATAAACCTATAAACAGAAATGTTTCAAGATCACAAAGAACTGTGACTAGCAGACCAAGTGCTACAAGAAATGTTTCACGAAGCGCTAATACACAAAGAAATAAACCTGCAGTTACACAAAGCAGACAAAGAAATTCAAGTCCGGCAAAAAATGTTTCCAGAAGTACGCCTTCGAGAAACACTACTGCTTCAAGAAGCTCTAGTTCAAACTCAAGAAAAAGCACCTCCTCTAGAGGCGGAAGAGGATAAAAATATTTAAGTTAGTTTTGGTTGGTTAGTTGAAACCCTTTTGAAAGTGGAAACACTTGAGAGAGGGTTTCTCTTTTTTTGAGACTGTTCAAAAAAGTGTGTCAAATTAATAATTTATTAATTTAGACATATGAAAGATATAGAAAAACAGAATGATTTTGAAAAACTGGTTACAGAACTTTCT
>NZ_BMGK01000007.1 GCF_014640155.1 Planktosalinus lacus
CTTCCGGATACAGAGGCACCCACAGCGCCCACAAACCTAACGGCATCTGATGTCACACAGACCAGTGTAGATTTAGCCTGGACTGCCTCGACGGACAATGTGGGGGTAACGGGATATGATGTTTATGAAGGCACGGACTTACTGTTTTCAGTAACGGGCACTTCCACGACAGTTACGGGATTGACGGCCAGCACTTCGTATGATTTTTCAGTAAAGGCAAAAGATGCCGCCGGAAACATATCCGGTTCAAGCAATGTTGTTACAATAACTACAGAAAGTGGTAGTATAACATATTGTGATTCTTACAGTACAAACTCAAATAGTGAATGGATTGAAACAGTTCAGTTAGGGAATATCAATAACAATTCGGGAAATAATGATGGCTACGCAGATTTTACAAACTTGTCAACCACTATAGTAAAAGAATCCAACAATTCAATTACTATAATACCAGGATGGCCTAGAAGAAGTCAAAAAGAGACTTATCGAGTATGGATAGACTTTAATCAAGATGGAAATTTTGAAGGACAAGGAGAACTGGTAGTCAACATCAACAGAACAGATGCTTCTTCAGTTGGAGGAAGTTTTACTATTCCTTCATCTGCACTTGAAGGTTCAACCAGAATGCGTATTTCAATGAAGCGAAACAATTCTGCAAATTCTTGTGATATTTTTTCTAATGGTGAGGTTGAAGACTATACCGTTGTAATTTCAGGTAGCGAGGGCCTTAACGGAGATGAAGCTAACAATGATACTAAAGCTCAATTTAAAGTTTATCCAAACCCAGTAAAAGGAAACGTTTTAAACTTAAAGCTATCGGAAGCTGTTGGAGCTGAAACAAAAGTGTTTAATATGCTAGGTCAGGTAGTAACTCAACAAATATTTAATTCTATATTGGATGTTTCAAATTTAAACAGTGGTGTTTATTTGGTTGAAGTTACCACTGAAAATGGACTAACATTTAGAAAACGCTTTATCAAGGAGTAATGCTTTATAAAATTAAAATAAAAGCCCGCATTTTGGCGGGCTTTTTTGTTTTATAATCATTTTGATTAAATTGTAAGGATTTCCTCTGGGATTAAAATTTCCTCATTTCTCAATCTTAAAAAGACTTGTGCTACTGCCACGGTGTCTTTTTCACAATAACGAATAATGCGGTCAATGTCTTTCTCATTATAATAAACATCACGCACCTGACTACCATCAATATCGTCTTTTGGAGAAGGAATATCCAATATATGGGTGAGAAGCTTTAAGGATGTAAAATGTTTATAATCACCAAACTTCCAAAGCTCAAGCGTATCCAGATGAGGAACCTCCCAGGGCTTTTTTCCAAACAAATTCAACTTCGAAGGCAAATCAATACGGTGAATAATCATTCGTCTTGCAATAAATGGAAAATCAAACTCTTTGCCGTTGTGTGCACACAATACATTATGCGGACTGTTAAAGTGTGTGTCTAGCAGATTTTTAAAATCTTGAAGCAGTGTTTTTTCTTCACCGTAAAAAGAGGTAACTCTAAAATTCTTTAGATCACCTTTCAATACAAAATAACCCACTGAAATACAGATGATTTTCCCAAATTCAGCCCAAATACCTGCACGGTCATAAAACTCTTCAGGGGTATGCTCGTCACGTCGTTGGTATTCGGTTTTCTTTTCCCAAAGCAATTTAACAGAGTCCTCTACATCTTCAAAGTGCTCGTGAACCGGAACTGTTTCGATGTCCAAAAAAAGTATGTGTTCGAGGTTTATTTTGTTGAGCATAGCATTAAATTTATTTTAACATTTCATACGCTTCTTCAAGATAAGTCCAGTAATTAACAGGGTATTGATTATCATCACTTAAGGGGCCCTTCATATGTCCTAATCTAACTACAATTAAATTATCCTCAGGAATTACCATCACATATTGACCTAAATGTCCACGTAATGCATATTGATGCTTTCCATTAAACTCTTTGATCCATACACCATAACCATAAGGAGATTCAGGAAAACGCCTTTGTGTTGAAGTTGCGACAAAAGTGGAATCGAGAATTTGATTCCCATTTAACTTACCAAAATTTTTATATAACTTTCCAAAACGGGCAAAATCTCTAGCATTGGAGGCAAAACAACAATAAGCTTTTACCAGGCCATTTTCACTACTGTCCAATTGCCAAAGGGCATCGTTTTTTGCACCAAGAGGTAGCCAGAAGGCTTCAGAAAAGTATTCGGCTATTTTTTTTCCACTGGCTTTTTCAATAACCATAGCAAGTAATTGAGTACTTCCACTAAGGTATTTGAATTCAATTCCCGGTTCTTCTACTATATCTAGCTCCAACATCATTTTATCAAGTTCATCATAAAAATAGGCTTTAGTTGTAATAGAGAAAGGACTGTAGTATCGTTCATCCCAATCCAAACCTGATGCCATTGATGAAAGATCGCCAACTGTTGTTTTTGTGTCTTTATATTTAGGAAAGAAATCTCCCAGAGGCTGATCAAGACTTTGAATATGTCCATCCATTATGGCTTTTCCTAACAAGGCTGAAATAAATGTTTTTGCCATCGAAAATGAGTTTGTTAAACTATTGCTGTCAAAACCATCATAATATGCCTCATGAAATATACTGTCATTTTTAATGATTAAATAAGCAATAGTGCCATACTCCTCGTGGGTTTGAATTAATTTTTCTGTAGGTAAAACCTCGTTATAGCTTGAATGCAACGGCCAAGATATCGGATAACTACCGGCCTTTACGGTGTCATTATCAAAGGATTTGTAATCTTCCAAAAAGGCTGTAGTATGACCTTTTAAATAGATCGTTCTTATAGCTTTAAATAAATATGTGACATCAAAAAGGTAAGCTAGAATTATGATAACACCACTTATGATCAGGAGGGTAGATAGTAAACGTTTCAATACTTTAGATTTAGATTGTTCCTATAAAAATAGCAAAAAATGTTAAATAAGAAACTTTTCTAGAAAAGGGATATTTGATTTGAAGGGTTTTCGAGCTCTATCAAGTGTTTTTTTCTCCACAACCCTCCGGCATATCCTGTTAAAGAACCATCACTGCCAATCACCCTGTGACAGGGAATCACAACCCATATAGGGTTTTTCCCATTTGCAGCAGCAACGGCTCTAATTGCTTTGATGTCGCCTACCTTGGAAGAAAGTTCCATATAAGAAATTGTTTTTCCATAAGGAATTTCCTGTAATGTCTTCCATACTTTTTGCTGAAACTTGGTTCCTTGTGGATTGAGTTTGAGATCAAACTCCTGGCGCTCACCGGCAAAATATTCCTGTAGTTGTAAAACACAATCTCTCAGGTTGAGAGGGACTTCATCAGAAATCAACTGCTGGTCGTCCAAAATTGAAATGTGTGTGATGCCTTTTTCATCTCCTTCAATTGAAGCAATACCCAAAGGAGTTTTTAAGAATGCTGTTTCCAATGCTGAAGATTAAAATTGTTCTAAAAACTGAATGCGTTTTTCAATGGGAGGGTGGGTAGCGAAGAGTCCACCCAATTTGCCAAAAAAGTTAGCCGAAGTGTCTTTTGGTGTGTTTTCAATAAAAAGTTGTTGTACTTCCTCGCTTTTTACTTTTACGTGATGATTAGGTGCAATTTTCTTTAATGCGGAAGCTAATGCCCAGGGTTTGCGTGTCATTTCAGCTGCACCACTGTCGGCCATATATTCCCTTCTTCGGCTTAAAGAAAATTTAAATAGCAAAGAGAAAAGATATGCCACGGCAGCAACAATCAAAATGATAATCATTAATTTTCCGGAGTCCCTGTTGTTTCTTCTGCTTCCCATTCCACCATAGAGAAAACCCCTGAAAGCGATTTGCACCACAAATGCAAAAATCCCCACAAAAATAATGCTCACAACCAGTAAGCGGACGTCTTTGTTTCTAATATGCATTAATTCGTGAGCAATCACGCCCTCAAGTTCATCATCATTAAGTGTGTCAATAATTCCACGGGTAAGGGTTACTGTGTAGTCCTTTTCTTTGATGCCGCTTGCGTAAGCATTAAGAGCATCACTTTCTATAATCTGGACTTTCGGCATACGCATACCCACACTCATACAAAGGTTTTCCACAAGGTTATACACCCGCATATTCTCTTTTCGCTCCAGCGTTTTGGCACCGGTGGCAAGAGAAATCATTTTGTTGTGGGCAAAATATGCGATGAGAAACCACACAAGAACGATTGCAGTCACAAAAGGAATTGCCTGTACAAACAAATCAATTGCAAGATCAGGATTGGGATTTCCATATTCATCATAGGTTAAAAAGTAAACCACGGCAAATACTGCAGCTAATACCAGTAAGGGAAATGCTATGAGCAGGAGAATAGACTTTTGGTTATTCCTGCGAATTTGTTTTTGTATGCCAATAAATTGCACGGCTTAAAACTTAACCTCAGGAGCCTTGTCTAAATCTGCCCTTTGTGTTTCCCCTAAATCAAACATGGGTTCGGTTTTGAATCCAAACATTCCTGCAAAAATAGTGTTGGGAAATTTCTGAACAGCAATATTGAGCTCTTTAGTAGCTGCATTGAAAAATCTGCGCACTGCTGCCAGTTTATTTTCAATGTCTGAAATTTCATTTTGTAGTTGTAAGAAATTTTGACTGGCTTTCAAATCAGGATAGGCCTCTACTTGCACGTTTAATCCCCTGATAGCAGATGTTAATTGTTGCTCAGCTTCAATTTTTTCATTGATAGAAGAGGCGTTCATAGCTTGTGTTCTTGCATTTGTAACAGCTTCAAGTGTTCCCCGCTCGTGCTCCATATAACCTTTTACTGCGCCTAAAAGTTGAGGGATTAAGTCGTGGCGTTGTTTAAGTTGTACATCAATATCTGCAAAAGCATTTTCTCGATGATTTCTTAAACTAACGAGGGTATTATAAATTGATACCAGCCAAATGCCGAGTAATACAATTATTCCGATAATAATTAATGTGCTGCTCATAATTCCTTTTGATTAAAATTGTTACTATCCTCAAATATAGCCAATTTGACGCCTTTCCTTTCAAAAAGTTTCAAAATTTGTTTAAAAGATTTACTTGGAGTCTGAGTCAGACTTTGGGCTTATAATTCCTAAACGCTTGGCACGAATTTCCCAGTTTTTTCTAGCCATGGCTTGCATGTCTGCTACGTTATCACTCTCATCCATAATTTCAAGCCCCAGGAGAGTCTCAATGATATCTTCCATGGTGACTATTCCAATGGGGTTGCCATACTCATCACTTACAATAGTTATATGTGTGCGTTTTTCAATCAAAATCTCAAAAAGTTCAGGTATGGGGGTATCACTGGATGTTGTAAGCACTTCTCTTTTTAAAGTGCTTAAAGGTTCGGGACCTTTTTGATCAATCATTTCTTCAAGTACATCATCTTTAAGAATAAAACCTGTAATGTTGTTGGATCGCTCTTTATAAATGGGTATTCGGGAGTGCTTTAAATGCTTGTTTTCTTCATAAAACTCTTCAATACTGGTGTCTTCATCTTCTGTGATTACAACAGAAAATGGTGTCATAACATCTTTCGCTTGAACATTTCTAAAAATTAGAAGGTTTTTGATAAAGGTGGTTTCATTTTCCTCAAATACACCCTCTTCTTCGGCTGTATGTGTCATAACGAGAAACTCTTCCCTGCTAAAGGTATGTACGTGTGCAGATTTTCCAATTAATTTAGTGGTCAAGGTTAAAAACCAAATGATTCCTGTATACTTTAGAGGAAAGATTAAAATAGTTAAAGTTATGGCTGTAAATGAACCTAATGATTTCCAATAAGAGGCACCAATTGTTTTTGGAATGATTTCTGAAAGCACTAAAATCAAAAAGGTCATTATAGCAGAAATAATTGCCACAGAGTTGTCACCGCTACCAAAAGTAATTTCTGCCTGAACTCCAACAAGGATAGCTCCGACAGTGTGAGCGATAGTGTTGAATGTAAGAATAGCCGTTAATGGAACATCGATATCCTTTTTTAAATTAATTAACTTTTTTGCATAGGATTTTCCCTCGTTCATTTTCATTTTTAAAAAAGAGGGGCTAAAACTTAGAAGTGCAGCTTCTAAAATGGAACATAAAAAAGAAAAGAAAATTGATACTGATGCGTATACAATTAATAAGGCCATAGTTGTATTAAAAGTTAATACAAAGCTACTTAATAAATCTTATATGTGTTGAAGTATTTTAATAAATTTTTCCAAAATTTACAACAAAGTTGTTAGTTTTTTATTCATAAAAGCGGGCTTTTTTGAGCCCGCTTTTATATATTATAAATGTTTTTCAATTAATTTTACCCATTTTGAAACTTCATGAGAACTTTGATGTGCATCAGTGCCTACTTGTTCATCAAAAAACACAATTTGATGGGTGGGGGTTTCTTTTGATTTAAATTGAAGTTCAATAGCAACTTTTTCTATGACTTCAGTTTTTGTTCGGGAAGTCTTTGGTGCCAATTCCTTAATCATTTGAACCTTATTGATAGAGCTTAGTGCAAAAAGCTCAATTTGATTCTCTTTCACAGGTACTGATGAAGTAACCAAATAACCTGAGATCTCATCAATTCCAATAAATAAGGCCTGAAATATTCCAGTTTCGTTGAGTTTAATTGATTTTGATTTGCACAAATCCTCAACTTTTTTAACTGTTTTTTTCTCTTTTCGGGATTGGTTGGTGATTGCGTAAATAACAGGTACTACAAATAATAATAACAGGCCAATGCCTATTTCAATTGATACTATATCCATTTCTTTTAAATTTTTATGTTGTTTGATTTTTGTGTAAAAAGTTTGTATTGCTTTAAAAAAGCAACGAAGTGATTTTAGAAAAAACCAAAGAACCTTTACAGAAAGAAATGGAAAGGAAAAATCTGGATGGTTAATACACCCCTGAAGTCGATGAGATAGTTTGAACCCTCAGCAGAATCTTTAGTTGTAATGGAATGATAGCTTCCTAAAAATCCACTTTTGTATATGGAAGCAGAAGAAACAACAAGCTCAACCGAAGCAATATTGACTTCCTGAAATACAATTGCTTTCGTGCTTTTGGTTTTGAATAAAGCAAGTTCCTCCTGTGTATTTATAATTTCTGAAGATAGCGATGAAACATTACCAAAAGACAAGACAGGCTGCAGGAAGACCAACAGCAGGGGGAGTATACGTAGCCAATTATATTTTTGCACTTTCACAATGCAAGATTACAACAAAAAATGATTCGTGATTCTTAAAGTATAGATAATTATTTTAAGAAATCAACTTCACCACATCCTTGGCAAAATAAGAAGCAATTATCCCTGCCCCGGCTCTTTTGATAGCAGTAACCTGCTCCATCATCACGGCATCGTGATTGAGCCAGCCTTTTTCTGCTGCGGCTTTGAGCATGGCATATTCACCGCTCACCTGATAAACAGCTACAGGTACCGTTACAGCATCTGCAATCTCACGCACTATATCAAGATAACAAAGTCCCGGTTTTACCATAACAATGTCTGCGCCTTCGTCTATGTCCATCAAAGTTTCCCTAAGCGCTTCCTCCCGATTGGCGGGGTCCATTTGATAGGTTTTTTTGTCTTTGGGAATATCTTGAACATCCACGGGAGCAGAATCGAGCGCATCGCGAAAGGGCCCGTAAAACGCTGAAGCATACTTGGCACTGTAGCTCATGATACCTGTATTGTGAAACCCTTCGTCTTCCAGCAGCGTGCGGATTTCAAAAATGCGGCCATCCATCATATCGCTGGGAGCTACAAAATCAGCTCCGGCTTTGGCGTGTGATAAGGACATTTCAGCTAAAACCGAGTTGGTTTCATCATTCAAAATCTCACCGGCGTGGATTATACCATCGTGACCATAAACTGAGAAAGGGTCCAAAGCTACATCAGTCATAACCAGCATTTCAGGACAAGAATTTTTTACTGTTTTGATGGCGCGTTGCATCAGTCCGTTGGGGTTTAATGCTTCGGTACCTTTGTTGTCTTTCAGTTTGTCATCTACTTTTACAAAAAGCAATACAGATTTTAAACCTAAGCTCCAAAGCACTTTCACCTCTTTTGAAAGATTGTCAAGACTCAATCGGTAATAATTGGGCATGGAAGCGATTTCTTCTTTCACTCCCTTGCCTTCTACCACAAAAAGCGGTACAAGAAAATCATTGGGTGTTATGATGGTTTCACGCACTAAACTTCTTATCGTCTCGTTGGCGCGTAGTCTTCGGTTTCTTCTTAGTGGATACATAGTTGTAGTGTTCAGTTTCAGTGTTCAGTTATACCCATTCTTTCGGGTTCTTTAATACGTCAAGTAGTTTAGCTTCTTCAGTATTTTTCTCGGGATGGTGGTCATATTTCCATTGTACTGTGGGAGGCAAACTCATCAAAATACTTTCAATGCGGCCGTTGGTTTTCAATCCGAAAAGGGTTCCCTTATCATGGACTAAATTGAATTCCACATAACGGCCACGGCGAATTTCCTGCCATTCTCTCTGTTCGGAAGTGTAAGGCAACCCTTTTCTTCTTTCAACAATGGGCACATAGGCTTCCAGAAAACTGTCGCCCACTTCGGTAACAAAGTTATACCAGTCTTCCATTGTGAAATCATTCTTTTCTTTGCAATAGTCAAAAAACAAACCGCCTAAACCACGTCCTTCCCCGCGATGGTTGTTGTAAAAATAGTCATCGCATTTCTTTTTATATTCCGAATAGAAATTGGGATTATGATTGTCACAGGCTTTTTTACAAATGCTGTGAAAATGTATGGCATCTTCTTCAAAGAGGTAATAAGGCGTTAAATCCTGCCCGCCACCAAACCAGCTGTCGATGACGCTTCCTTCTTTGTTATACATTTCAAAATAACGCCAATTGGCATGCACTGTAGGAACCATGGGGTTTTTGGGATGTAAAACAAGACTCAATCCACAAGCAAAAAAGTCGCAATCCTGTACATTAAAATACCCCTGCATCGCTTTGGGCAATTCCCCGTGAACGGCTGAAATATTCACACCTCCTTTTTCAAAAACATTTCCATTTTCAATAACTCGTGTTCTTCCGCCACCGCCCTCTTTTCGGTCCCATATATCTTCCTGAAATGAGGCTTTGTTATCTACTTCTTCTAGTTTGGAAGTGATAGTGTCTTGCAATTGCTGTATGTAGTTGTAAAATTTTTCTTTCATTCCCCTACCCCCGCGAAGGCGGGGGTCTCGTTATTAAGTTATCAAATCCTCAATATAAACAAATTCACTTTTATTTCCCTTTATTTCTTCAATGGAACTCACTTTCACCGCAGTTTGCATTTTTTCTTTAAGCACAGCAATAATACTTTCTTCTTCCATATTTTGCATTTGCTTTTCAGCGAAAAGTTTTCTGCCGATTTCATTATTGTGCAAATCCATACTCATTTCCAGTTCATCATTTGGAGCCAGTTTTTCGTGCAAATCGGTAATGGTTTTTGCCCATTCTACCGATTTCTCCACCGAATCATTTTTTGCAAAACACTTTTTTGCAATCAACACGTTCCACAATGCGTGCCTGAACGCATTGGTCACATTGTTTTTATGATGGGCTTTTTTAAACAATCGATCACAAATCTGCACTGTTTTTAAAGTCGCCCTGTGGGTTGGAAAAAAGTAGGTAGGACGTTTCATAAATGTCCCGGCCAGTGAAAAAAACTGTTTGAAGTTTAGGTTTTTAATTCGATTCCAAACAGCCATATCATTTTTTTATCCTTTATATTCCTTCACGGCCTCTATAAACGCACCTGCATTTTCCAAAGGAATATTGGGCAAAATACCGTGGCCTAAATTGACGATGTATTTGTCTTTTCCAAATTCATTAATCATTTGAGTGACCATACGTTTGATTTCCGCCGGTGGTGAAAATAAGCGTGTGGGGTCAAAATTTCCCTGTAAAGTAATGTTGCCGCCTGTTAAATAACGCGCGTTTCTCGGCGAACAAGTCCAGTCCACTCCCAAAGCAGTAGCTCCGGATTTTGCCATAACATCCAGCGCAAACCAGCAGCCTTTTCCAAAAGCAATCACAGGCGTTTCCTCTTTCAAGGCATCAATAATTTGCTGCATATATTTCCAGGAGAATTCCTGATAATCTGAGGGTGAAAGCATCCCGCCCCAACTGTCAAATAGTTGAACAGCGTTGACACCGGCTTTTACTTTTTCTTTCAAATAGGCGATGGTGGTGTCTGTTATTTTTTGAAGCAAAGTGTGTGCTGCAAGTGGCTGGGTAAAGCAAAACTCTTTGGCGAGGTCAAAGTTTTTTGAGCCTTGTCCCTGAACGCAATAACACAAAATCGTCCACGGCGAACCTGCAAAACCAATTAACGGAATTTCATTATTCAGTTTTTCTTTGGTCATTTTGATGGCATCCATCACATACCCAAGGGTTTCCTGAATATCCGGAACAATCACGTTATCCACATCTTTCTGGGAGCGAATAGGCTTAGGCAACCATGGTCCCACACCGGGTTTCATTTCCACATCAATATTCATCGCCTGAGGTATGACCAAAATATCACTAAACAAAATCGCAGCATCCATCCCATAACGGCGAATGGGCTGCACAGTAATTTCTGAAGCCAGCTCTGGGGTTTGACATCGGGTAAAGAAATCATATTTGGCTTTGATTTCCTGAAATTCGGGCAAATAGCGCCCGGCCTGACGCATCATCCATACCGGTGGACGGTTAACTGTTTCACCTTTTAAAGCCCGAAGGAATAAATCATTTTTTAAAGAAGGGTTTTCCATATGCTTATTTGTGGGATGCGTAATATATTACGCATCTATATTATTTATATTTTTTGAAATATTTCACTATCTGCACAATCACATTCTCAATCGTGGGTTTTGTGGCAACATTTATTTCATTAGTATATTTCCCAACTTCAGCGGCAGTGGTCGTTCCAATGCAGAAAGCTGTCGTGTTTTTCAAGTTATTTCCTTTCGTAAAACTATCCACAGCACTGGGACTAAAAAATAGGACACCATCAAATGTGCGTTCAAAATTTTTGGGTTTTAGAACGGTTTGATAGACTTCAATTTCAGTAAAGTTTACTTTATGTTTTTTCAATAGTTCCGGAATTTCATCCCGTCTCAAATTTCCGCAAAAAAAAGTAAATGATTCATCAGCAAATTTATCAACAATGATTTCAGCCAACTCTTTTCCGTAATTGGTCATTACTTTTACTTTATAGCCATTTCCCTCCAACAATTCCTTTGTTTTTTTACCCACACAAAAACAATTTTCAATCTGAACTTTTTTATCTAACAGAGCTTTTACGGTATTTTGACTAGTGATAATGGCGTTATCAATTTTGGTTTTCACTTCAAAATACTCGGGTCTAATGGCTATAGCATTGTATTCCACCAAACTGATGCCGGCTTGCAACAAGAGGCTGCGCTGGCTTTCAGTGAGTTTTTTTGTGGACAATACTGTTGGCATATCAATCACCCGCGGAGGCGTGGGTCTCGTTCTTAGTTAATTCTGATAATTAAATTTCTTCCCTCCATCCTGCACTTCAATTTTTACAATACTATCCATTGGAATTTCTCTGCTAAGTCCTTGTATGAATCTAGAGCGACCTCCTTTAAGTGTGTCATTTTCCAATATTACAGTGTCAAAATATAAATGAAATTTTTTTCCATTCATATGAGTAACTCTCATTTCTATTGAAGGAGAGTTTTTTAAATACATTTTCTTCCCGTCTTTATCTAAAACAATAATTTGATTTAAATTATTGGAATGGTATTTTATGTTGTGAAAATTCAAAGGGTTATTTATTTCTACTTCTTTCAAGTTTCTTGTTTCGGTCTTAATCATTTGCTCGCGAAAGCTGTCTGTGGGAATGGTATAAGTCTTACAAGAAAACAACAAAAGCATTACCGCAATGAAGGTGGTGGGAAGGATTAGTTTTTTCATTTTATTTAATCAATTTGATTTATTTAGCAAGCTTTACTTTAATCTCCTCCATCAATTCCCTTCCACCATTATTCAAAAGCTCTTTCGCACATAATTGACCCAATCCATTACTTTCCTTAACACTTGCCGTTTTTTGCACAGAATATTTTTGCATACCGTCAAGGCTTAAGAGGTTACCTTCAAAATGAATTTCATCAACATTTATCGTTGCCAAAGCACCAATGGGAGCCGTACAACCGCCTTCCAAAACTTTTAGAAATTCACGTTCGATGTGCACACAAATTTCAGTTTCACGGTGGTTAAGCTTGGATAAGGCTTCACGTATGAAAGTATCTTTTTCCATCGCAACCACCAGCATAGCGCCTTGAGCGGGTGCCGGCAACATCCATTCAAGTGGTAAAAAATCTTTGGGTTTCAGGTTGATGCGTTCCAGACCGGCTTCGGCGAAAATGGCACCATTCCAATTATTGTCTTTTAACTTTTGCAAGCGTGTGTTGACATTTCCACGCAAATCCACTACTTGATGATTGGGGTATTTATTGAGCCATTGTGCTTTTCGGCGTAAGCTTCCGGAAGCGATGGTTCCTTTTTCTTCATTTAGAAACTCGATTCCTTTATGTAAAAGGATGTCTTTGTTTGATGCACGTTCCAAAACGGCAGCTTCAACAATGCCTTTAGGTAAAGTGGTTGGCACGTCTTTCATAGAATGAACGGCGATGTCTACCTTTCCGGTAATCATAGCTACATCCAGGGTTTTGGTAAAAATTCCGGTAATACCCATTTCATAAAGCGGCTGGTCAAGGTTGAGGTCGCCTTCAGATTTTACGGGAACGAGTTCGGTTTTGTAACCTAAATTTTCAAGTGCTGATTTCACTTTATTGGCTTGCCAAAGTGCAAGCTCACTGTCTCGGGTTCCGATTCTAATAATTCCCGTATTGGCGGGAATATCTTCGTTGTGAGCTGAATTTCCCAAGATTATTCTTTTTCGGTAAAAGTTTTTTCTTCCAGTCGGAATACTTTTTCGATTAAATCAATAGCTTCGTTTGTACTGCCATTGGCACTTCGAAGATGATTGGCAAAATGGGTGGTAATTTTTTGAATCACTCGGCTGGTGATAATTTCAGCCTGATACTCATCAAAGTTTTCGATTTTTTTACGTTGATAGTCGAGTTCAGCGTCTTTAATGGTTTTCAATTTTTTCTTTAAGGCGCTAATAGTAGGCGCAAACTTCCTTGTCTCTTGCCAAGCATTAAACCCTCTTTTGATTTCTTCAATGATGGCTTCAGCCTGAGGAATAAATGCTTTTCTGCGTTCAAGTGTATCATCAGTCACTTTAGAAAGGTAATCAAGATGGATGAGCTCAACATTTTCGAGTTCAGATACATCGTCTGAGACGTTTTTTGGAATAGATAAATCCAGAATCAACAATTTCTTATCAGAATATATCAATTCCTTTGAAATGGTTGGTCTTTGGGCTCCGGTTGCAACAATCAGTATATCTGTGGTTCTGATTTCAGCTTGTAAATCGGCATAATCTTTCACAACCAGATTGAACTTACCTGCTATTTTTTCGGCTTTGTCCTTGGTTCGGTTGATAAGGGTGATATGTGGGTTTTTGGTATGCTTTATTAAGTTCTCGCAAGTGTTGCGACCAATTTTTCCGGTTCCGAAAAGCAAAATGTTTTTATCGGAAACATTTTCTACATTGTTTAAAATGTATTGAACTGAAGCAAAACTTACCGAAGTAGCTCCGGAAGAAAGCTCGGTTTCATTCTTGATGCGCTTGCTGGCCTGAATGACGGAATTTAGAAGACGTTCTAAAAAAGGATTGGTCAATCCTTGTTTTTTGGAACGTTTAAAGGCGGCTTTCAGCTGACTGATAATTTCAAAGTCACCTAAAATTTGACTGTCAAGACCGGTTCCCACTTGAAACATAAATGAAATAGCTTCTTTGTTTTTGTAGACGTAAGCCACTTTTTCAAACTCTTCAACACTTCCTGAGGTGCTGTCACAAAGCAATTTGATTAAAACATAGGGATGGGCAGCAAAACCGTAAATTTCGGTTCGGTTGCATGTAGAGGTGATTAATAAAGCCTCAACACCTTGTTCTTTAGCCTTCGCTAAAATGCTTTCTTTTGCAGCATCATCAAGGCTAAATTTACCACGAATTTCAGCATCAGCCTTTTTGTAACTAAGGCCAATGGCATAAAAAGAAGTGTGTAAACTATTTAAATTATTCATTCAGCAAATTTGGAATAGCTGTGCAAATGTAAATGAACAAGAAGATAAAAAACAACGCTAAAAGTACTTTTTTTGTCGATATGAGTTAAAATGAGCCTAAAAAGTAAAAAACAATGATATTTATCATACTTTTGTACTAAATAAAGGGTGTTTGGAGCACCTTCTTTAGAATGGTTCTAAATAAATAAAGTGAAAATCAATTTATGATTATTGAAGAAAATAACGCTGTAAGTTCCCTTAAGACAATTTCATTTGAGGAAGGGTTTATTGTTTTATATATGCAAAATGATACTGCTGAAAAACAGCAAATTACAAAGCGGGTAGATAGTAATTACATTCAATTTCACTTTTGCTTGAAAGGGCAAGCAGCTTTTATTTTTAATGAGGGGCGTTATTCCTTGCCTCTGTTGGAAGAAAAGTCATTATTGCTATACAACCCCCAAAGAGAATTGCCCATTAATATTAGTGTTTTTCCAAAGTCCTGGACTGTTTCTGTATTAGTTAGCATTAAAAAATTTCATACCTTATTTTCAGAAGAAGCTTCCTATGTTGATTTTTTAAATGAAGAAAGCAAAGACAAAAAGTATTATCAGGACGGACAGATATCACCCGCAATGGCTGTAGTTTTAAGTCAAGTTTTGAATTTTAATCTAAATAAATCTGTCAAACATATTTATTTAAAAGGGAAGCTGTACGAGCTTATAGCGCTTTACTTTAATCGCCCCGATGAGGTTGATACTGAACAATGTCCATTTCTGAATGATGAAGAAAACGTTCGAAAAATCAGAAAAGCTAAAGAAATAATTATCAGCAAAATGGCAGAACCACCAGGCTTGCAAGAATTGGCTGACGAAATTGGGCTTTCGCTTAAAAAACTGAAAGAAGGATTTAAAGAAGTTTATGGCGATACAGTATTTGGGTTTTTGCTGGACTATAAACTGGAGTATGCCCGAAAACTTTTAGAAGGGGGTTCTCACAATGTTAATGAAGTGGGACATAAAGTGGGCTACAGCACATCAAGTCATTTCATCGCTGCTTTTAAAAAGAAGTTTGGCACTACACCAAAAAAATATCTTTCCACTTTATCACCTCCTGTTTAATCAATTTTATTTATGTTTCAATTTTTAAAAATGAGACAAACCGGTAAACCCTGCATTTTTAAAAATGTATTTTTGTAAAAAATAAGTAAGCTATGACTAAAAAAGGCGCATTGCTCGTTAACCTTGGCTCACCAGACAGCACCGACCCTAAAGATGTAAAAAAATACCTTGACGAGTTTTTAATGGACCCTAGGGTTATTGATGTACCCTATTGGCTCCGTTCATTTATAGTAAGAGGGATTGTTTTAAATACCCGTCCTAAAAAATCAGCAGAAGCTTACAGTAAAATTTGGTGGGAAGAAGGATCACCGCTCATTGTTCTTTCTGAGCGATTGAGAGATAAAGTTGACGACCACACAGGAATTCCTATTGCTTTGGCGATGCGCTACGGAAGTATGACCATTAAAAAAGGGCTTCAGGAATTAAAAGAAAAAGGTGTTACAGAAGTATTAATCGTGCCGCTATACCCGCAGTTTGCAATGGCAACAACAGAAACCATTATGGTTCTGGCAGAAGAATTGCGGCAGGAATTTTTTCCGGAAATGACCTTTGACTCGCTTCCTGCTTTTTATAACAAACCTGAATATATTGAAGTGCTTTCTAAAAGCATCGCTGAAAAACTAGAGGGGCTTGATTATGAGCACCTGCTTTTCAGTTATCACGGTGTTCCGGAAAGGCATATTAAAAAGAGAGATATTACCAAATCACATTGTAAAATTGATGGTCAGTGCTGTATCACTCATTCCCCTGCACACAAGTTTTGTTACCGTCATCAGTGTTATGAAGTAACCAGGTTAGTGGGTGAAAAATTACAATTAAAAGAAGGGACTTTTTCCACTTCATTTCAATCGCGACTTGGATTTGACCCGTGGCTACAACCTTACACAGATAGAACTATTGAGAAACTAGGACTAACCGGCATTAATAAAATGGCAATCGTCACACCGGCATTTGTCAGCGATTGCTTAGAGACCCTTGAAGAAATAGCTATGGAAGGAGAAGAAATCTTTCACGAAGTAGGTGGAAAAGAATTTACCACCATTCCCTGTCTGAACGATCGAGAGGATTGGGTGAGAGTGCTGAGTGGCTGGATAGATCGCTGGGCTATTGTTGAGGTAGAAACAGCGATTGCTTAATGAGAAAAATACCACATTCAGAAAGTCTTGGCTCAAAACCTATTGGAAAATTGCTGATTCAACAATCAGTTCCTGCATCCATCGGGATCTTGGTAATGTCACTCAACATTCTTGTGGATACTATTTTTGTCGGAAACTGGATTGGCTCGATTGCCATTGCAGCTATCAATGTGGTACTGCCCGTTTCATTTTTCATCGCCGCACTGGGGATGGCAATTGGAATAGGGGGATCCTCGATAATTTCAAGAGCACTTGGCGCAAATGATAAAGCCAAAGCTCTAAAAACCTTTGGAAATCAAATCACCATTACAATCTTATTGACTACTGTTTTGGTGAGTTTTGGCCTGTATTATATCAATGATTTAATTCCCGCCTTTGGCGGAAAAGGAAACATTTTTGAGCCTGCCAAAATTTATTATCGCATCGTGTTGTATGGAGTGCCATTGCTCGCTCTCTGTATGATGGGAAATACCGTAATCAGAGCTGAAGGCAAGCCTAAGTTTGCGATGAATGCAATGATTATCCCGTCTGTAAGTAATTTGGTTTTAGATTATATTCTCATTTATGTTTTTGATATGGGCATGGCCGGTGCCGCCTGGGCAACCACAATCTCTTATGGAATGTGTTTTGCCTATGTATTGTGGTTTTTCTTGTCTAAAAACTCAGAATTAAAGATCGATTTTTCCCATTTTGGAATCGACTTCCCCATTGTTAAGGAAATCGCTTCTTTGGGGTTTGTAACACTTTCGCGTCAAGCGGTAGTAAGTATTACTTATCTCATTATGAACAATATTTTGTTTGAATTGGGAGGAGAATCTTCAGTTGCGGTTTATGCTATTATTGGTAGAATGTTGATGTTTGCTTTGTTCCCGGTTTTGGGTGTTACCCAGGGATTTTTGCCAATTGCAGGATATAACTATGGTGCAAACAACAAGCAAAGAGTGAGGGAAAGTATTAACAAGGCGATAATGTATGCCGCTTTTTTGGGACTTTTTGTGTTTGGGTTCATCATGTTTTTTGCGGAAGAAATTGTCAGAGTTTTCACAGATGATCCCCGGGTATTAAAAGACACTCCCAATGCTATGAGATGGGTGTTTTCTATGATTCCTATTATTGCAGTACAGCTAATAGGAGCAGCTTATTTTCAGGCCATTGGAAAAGCAGTTCCTGCATTGTTGCTGACTCTGACTAGACAGGGGTTTTTCTTTATTCCGCTGGTTTTGGTACTTCCGCAGTTTTATGGCGAAATTGGCGTGTGGATTTCCTTTCCTCTCGCAGATTTGCTATCAACACTCGTGACAGCATACTTTTTAAATAAAGAAATTAGGTTAAATCTCATCAAGTCTTCACATACTTAAATAGAATTTGTAATTTTAAAGAATAGAAATTCAAATCGAGCGCTATGATTTACAATTATCTGAAAGCCCTTCATCTCATTTTTGTAATCACCTGGTTTGCAGGATTATTTTATGTTGTTCGGTTGTTTGTTTATCAAATAGAAGCACATCACAAGCCATCGCCTGAAAAGGAAATTCTTGGAAAACAATTCAAAATTATGACTCACAGGCTTTGGTATATCATCACCTGGCCATCAATGATTTTGGCAGTTTTGTTGGGAATCTGGATGCTTACCCAAAGATCAGTGCTTTTAACAGATACCTGGATGCAGGTTAAATTGGGGTTTGTGCTTTTTTTAATAGTGTACCACCTTGTTTGTCATAAATACTTCAAACAACTTCAAAACGATGTGGTAAAGCATTCTTCAAATTATATGCGGCTATTCAATGAAGGAGCAACTTTGGTGTTGTTTGCCGTTATTTTTTTGGTGAATTTCAGATATTCAATGGACTGGCTTTACGGATCACTTGGCTTAATTGCTCTGGCTCTACTACTTATGTTGGGGTTCAAGGCGTATAAACGTATTAGAGAACGCTAGAGCCATTTGCAGGAGTGGCTTGTTTTTTGATGAATATCACCTTATAATTATTATATATGCTGAAAGGAATTCGATCATTACGCACCAAAATATTTTTGGCTATGATATTGCTGGTGCTTGGAGCAACAATTCTCATTGCTGCTGCAACAATCTATCAGTATAGCGAAGATGCCTTGGAATATCATAAAGATCGGCTGGAGCGAAAGGAAGATCAAATAAAAGCTAACATCAATTATGAACTCAGAAAAACTTCCTATGAAGTAACCACTGAAAATATTCCATTAATTTTTAAAGATAAAATTTATGAAATTCAAGACATTCACAACATGCAATTATCCTTGTTTGATCTTGAGGGAAATGTATTAAAATCATCTAATGTTTCTTTTTATGAAAAGCCTTCCGATTCGATTCCAAAAGAAATTATGATTCAATTAAAAAACTCCCCAACAAAAAAACATACCGTTAGGTTTAAAATGGTAGATAAAAAATTCAGATCTTCTTACTCTTATATCACTGACAACTATTTCAAGCCTCTGGCAATTTTAAATTTACCCTATATTGAAGAAGATAACTTTATCACAAGGGAACTCAAAAACTTTTTGATAAGACTGGCACAAGTGTATGTTTTCCTGATGATAATAGCTATTGTGCTTTCTTATTTTTTATCAAAACACATCACAAAGTCCCTCAATACAATCAGTGATAAAATTAAAAAAACCCGACTTGAAACAGTCAATAAACGCATTCAAATTGAAAATGTAAGCGACGAGATTTCAACTTTGGTCAACGCCTATAATGATATGATTGACGAACTTGAAAAAAGTGCTGCCGCACTTGCTGCTACTGAAAGAGAAAGTGCCTGGCGTGAAATGGCCAAGCAAGTAGCGCACGAAATCAAAAATCCCCTTACACCAATGAGGCTTACAGTACAAAGTTTTGAGCGAAAATTTGATAATTTAGATCCAGAAAACCCTAAAAAGGTGAAAGAGTTTGCTCAAACACTCACTCAGCAGATTGACACCATGAGCTCCATAGCCTCAGCGTTTTCAACCTATGCAAATATGCCTGCTCAGAAAGATGAAACACTCAACCTGATAAAAATTTCAAAACTAGCCTTAGATATTTTTAATGAAGATTATATTGAGTTTAATACCAGTGAAGAAAAAATAATTGTAAAGCTTGACAGGGCACAATTGATTCGCGTGGTGACTAATCTGGTGAAAAATGCAATTCAATCGGTAGAAGAAATCAAAGAACCCAAAGTGGTAGTTACAGTTTTTTCTGCTCAGAATAAAGCAGTTATTGAAGTATATGATAATGGTATAGGAATTCCAACCGAAAATTTAGAGCGTATTTTTGAACCCAAGTTTACAACAAAAAGTAGTGGTATGGGGCTTGGTCTTGCCATGGTGAAGAGTATCATAGAAAACTATGGAGGCAAAATAACTTTACATTCAGAAGTTGGAAAAGGTTCGGTTTTTCGTGTAGAATTTCCTAAATTTAACAGCTAATCTATAAACAACGATAAGATGACTTTTGAAAATCTTTTAGTAGAATCCAACAATCATATAGCCACAATTACGGTTAACAGACCCTCAAAGTTGAATGCCCTAAATACAGAGACAATCAAAGAGCTGCATACGGCATTGAAGAGTGCAAATAATGATGTAGAAATAAAAGTCATCATTTTAACCGGAAGTGGAGAAAAAGCCTTTGTAGCCGGTGCAGATATCAGTGAATTTTCATCCTATTCTGTCAAGGAAGGAAAAAAGCTTTCATCTCAAGGACACGAAATTTTATTTAATTATTTAGCAAATCTTTCAACACCTGTAATTGCAGCTATAAATGGTTTTGCACTTGGTGGCGGCCTGGAGCTTGCAATGTCTGCACACTTTAGAATCGCAAGTGATAATGCCAAAATGGGATTGCCTGAAGTCTCACTGGGAGTAATTCCCGGTTATGGGGGCACACAACGGTTACCTCAACTTGTAGGTAAAGGACGTGCAATGGAATTAATTTTGACCGGAGGAATGATTGATGCCAATCAGGCGTTGAATTATGGCTTGGTTAATCATGTCACTACACAAGAGGAATTGTTGCCATTAGCACAAAAAATAGCCGAAAAAATATTGAAAAACTCGACTGTCGCGGTCGCTTCAGCAATCAGAGCCGTCAATGCCAATTACAAGGATGGTGTAAATGGGTTTGCTATTGAAATTGAAGAGTTTGGAAATAGTTTTGGCACTGCCGATTTTAAAGAGGGAACGTCAGCATTTTTAGAAAAACGCACCGCTAAATTCCCCGGGAAATGATCTTGGTGAAATTTTAGGAATTAACAAACAATTAACTATATTTACGCTTTAAAATTATAATTATATGCGTCAAATAGTTAGATTATTTTTAGTTTGTTTGGTTGTTTTTTCTTGTAATAAAAATCAGTTCAACCCCGAAAGTGCTTATGATTCTAGCACACTTAATCATGCAAATACAGTCCTGCTCGAAACTGTAATGGAAGATGCTCTAAGTCCACCAGTGGCTTCCAGAGCGTATGTTTACCCTCATATAGCACATTATATCACGCTTTCTTATTTCTATAAGGATAGCTTAGTAGATTTGACAGGAAAGCTCAATGACTTAGAAAATCTTGATGAGCCGGCAACAGAGGATGCTCATCCAGAATTAAGTGCGCTTTACGCTTTCACCAATGTTGCTCAAAAAGTTGTCTTCTCAGAACATTATATTGAAAGCTTAAGAGACTCATTAACTAAAATAGCAATCAATAAAAAAATGCCTCAGGAAATGATTGATGCTTCAAAAAGTGTTGCTAAATTAATAACAGACCAACTATCAAAGTGGATAGCTAGCGACAACTACATTGAAACCAGAACTTTTGATCAGTGGACAAGTACAAAATTACCTCACAATTGGCGCGAAACCCCACCTGATTATGTGTCAGGACTTGAACCTCATTGGGATAAAATCAGGCCGCTGTTACTGGACACCGTTGGGGGGTTTACGCCCAAGCCAATTCCTGAATACAGCACAGAACCAACTTCAGACTTCTACAAAATGGTATATGAAGTTTATGATCAAGTAAATAATAGCACACAACACTATGAAGATACCGCTTGGTTTTGGGATTGTAATCCAATAGGCACTGTCCATAAAGGACATATGATGATGGTGATTCAAAAATTTACCCCACCAGGGCACTGGCTCAATATTGTTAATCAGGTATCAAAAAAAGAAAACGCATCTTACCTCAAAACAACACAAGCTTATACCTTTACTTCCATCTCTATGTTTGATGCTTTGATAGATGCTTGGCATCTTAAATACAAATTAGACCTTGTAAGACCTGTTACATTTATTCAAGAGAATATTGATCCTGAATGGGTTCCCATAATCCAAACCCCTCCTTTTCCAGAATATACTAGTGGACATAGTGCTACCTCTGCCTCAGCAGCAGGTGTTTTGACTGCTATTTTTGGTGAAAACTACTCATTTAGAGACGAAACCCAACTGAGATATGGTCTTAAAAGTCGCACATTTAACTCGTTTAAAGAAGCCGCAAAACAAGTTGACTCTAGTAGGTTTTATGGAGGCATACATTATATGCAGGGTGTTAAAGAAGGTTCTAGACAAGGATATTATGTGGCAGAGAATGTATTGAAAAAACTTATGAATTAAATTCATCTTTATGTTAAAGCAAACATCTATCATTTTAATAATGTTAAGTGCTTTTTTGTTTTCTTGTACAAAAAAAGTGGAAGAAGAAAAGAAAGAACCTCTTACTGAAAAACCTCAAGCGCTTTTTGAATACCTCGACAGCAGTCAAACCGGAATTAATTTTGACAATAAAATTACAGAAACTGAACGGTTTAATTTCTTGTTATATGAATCCCTTTACAATGGTGCAGGATTGGCTATTGGCGACATAAATAATGACGGGTTACAGGATATTTATTTTACGGGCAATATGACACCCAATAAACTTTACTTAAATCGAGGGGATTTTAAATTTGAGGATATTACTGAATCTTCAGGTGCACATGGCGGAAGAGGCTTTAAAACCGGTGTTACCATGGTTGATATTAACAATGATGGCTTTTTGGATATTTATGTTTGTAAATCCGCAATAGGAGACCCAGAACTTAGAAGAAATGTGCTATACATCAATAACGGAGATTTAACTTTTACTGAGCGAGCTGCTGAATATGGATTAGACGACCCCAGCTATTCTATGCAAGCCTATTTTTTCGACATGGATGGGGATAATAACCTTGATGTTTACCTTGTAAATCACCCCAACGATATGCGTGAAGCAAACGCAATAAAAATCACACAAAATAAAGATGGTGAGTTAGCTCTTGCCACGCCAACAACTTATGACTATGTTTCTGATCGACTCTACAAAAACACGAATGGAAAATTTTCTGACATTACAAAAAAAGCGGGGGTTTTAAATCATGCATTTGGATTAAGTGCCGTGATTGGCGATTTTAATAATGATGCATTACCAGATATTTATGTTGCAAACGATTATATTAAACCAGACCAGCTTTTAATCAATCAAGGGAATAACACATTTGAAGACCAATTGGAAGATTATTTCAGACAAACTTCCTTTTCGTCAATGGGCTCAGATTATGCAGACATCAATAACAACGGTTGCTTTGACCTGTTGACACTTGATATGCTTCCCAGTGATAACTTCAGAAGGAAAATGATGTCTCAATCTCAAAATTATGACAAATTTGAGAAAATGCTGAGGTATGATTTAAAAGCACAATTTGCCTCCAATGCTTTACAAATAAACTCCTGTACCGGAAACTTTTCAAACATAGCTTACATGAATGATGTGGCACTAACAGAGTGGAGCTGGAGTGTGCTTCTGGCAGATTATGACAATGATGGCTTAAAAGACATACATATTACTAATGGCTATGTAAGAGATATCACTCACAATGATTATTCAAAATTTAAAATGGACCGGCTTCAAAAACAATTGAATGCTAAGGAAATTACTTTAACAGAGTGGATAGAAGAAATACCTAGCGTACCGGTGCCGGCATTTATTTTTAAAAATCAAGGCAATAACATGTTTGATAATTATTCCAGTAACTGGGATAGTGGAACTCCTTCCTTCTCAAATGGATCAGCTTATGCCGATTTGAATAATGATGGCTTTTTAGATTTGGTTGTCAGCAACATAAATGAGCAGCCTTTTATAATGAAAAACAACGGAGCTTCACTAAACAATAACTCTTTTCTCTCCCTATCATTTGAGCACAATCCTAATGAAATTTTATTAGGGACCAAAGCACAAGCACATCTTTCTGACGGCACAGTCATTACAGAACAATACAACCCCACTAGAGGTTTTCTTTCTTCCTCTCAACACCGCTTACACTTTGGGGTTAAAGAAGGTCTATCGGTATCAAAACTAGATGTCATTTGGCCTGACCAAACAATGCAAACTATAGAGAACCCAACACTGAACCAAATACTTTCAATTACAAAAAATGCTTCCAAAGAGTATAAAACTCCTAAAAATGAATATGAATATTTTGAAGATGTATCTCAAAAACTCCCGAATGAAACCAATCACGTAGAAAATGATTATATAGATTTTAAAAGAGAGGCTTTATTGCACCATAAGTACAGTGAAGAAGGTCCTGCAATTGCTGTTGCAGATATAAATGGAGATGGACTGCAAGACATGTTTTTGGGTGGGGCAAAAGATTTTGAAGCTAAAATATTTCTTCAAACCCCAAGTGGAAATTTCGTCAAAAAAAGAAACTCTGATATTGAAAATGACCGTCAATATGAAGATGTAAGCGCTTTATTGTTTGATGCAAATGGCAACGGTAACCTTGACTTATATGTTGTAAGCGGTGGAAATGAACATCTTGCAAACAACCCCTTATATCAAGACAGGCTGTATCTCAATGATGGAAATGGAAATTTTAAAAAATCTACAAACGCGCTCCCTAATTTTTACGAAAGTGGAAGTGTTGTAAAAGCCCACGATATAGATGGTGATGGACAGTTGGATTTATTTGTGGGAAGTAGGTTAACCCCAGGAAGATATCCTGAAGTGCCACAAAGCTATCTTTTAAAAAACAACAATGGAGTTTTCAAGGATGTTACTGACCAATGGTCCGAAGGATTAAAAAACATTGGACTTATAACAGACGCGACCTTTAAAGATTTGAATAACAACGGCACTAAAGAACTTATTTTAGCAGGTGAATGGATGCCCGTTAGTGTATTTGAATTTGAAAATGGAACATTTAAAAACCAAACTATTTCTTATGGTTTAGATAACCAAAAAGGATGGTGGTATTCGTTACTCGTTGAAGATTTAAATGGAGACGATTACCCTGAAATTATTGCAGGAAACTTAGGATTGAATTCTCAATTAAAGGCTTCAGATAATGAACCGGTTTCAATATATTTCAAAGATTTTGATAATAACGGTAGTCTTGATGCTGTTTTATGCCATTATGATGGGGGAGTAAGTTACCCGTTGTTAAACAGAGATCGCCTGTTATCACAAATGATTATGTTGAGAAAACGTTTTACCAGGTATGAGCCTTATGCCAAAGCGACCATCAATGAGATATTTACACCCCAGGAGCTTCAGGGAGCAACAATATTCAAAGCAAATAACTTAAAACACACTCTTTTTAAAAACACAAGCGGAACCAGCTTTACAGCTACATCTCTTCCTGACTATACACAAATTTCAGTCTTGAACTCTGCCCAAACTCTCGACGCTGATAAAGATGGAAATAAAGATTTAATTGTGGGAGGCAATTTTTATGGTACTGATGCAGAATTTGGGCGCTATGATGCATCAATAGGTGCACTCTTATTAGGAGATGGCAATTTAAATTTCAAAGTAGTTCCTCCAGCTGAAAGCGGATTTGTTATTCCTGGAAATGTTCAGCATATTACTCCAATAACCATAGGAGGTGAGCAATACTACTGGATTGTTAGAAACAATGATGAAAGCAGCTTATTGAAGTTGAAATAATCAAACTTCCCCACTCCACTCTGCAAAAAATTGATTTAAAAAGTCAAGCATAAAGTCGTGTCTTTTAGTGGCAAGTTTTTTTCCTGTTTCTGTATTCATTAGCCCTTTTAGAAGTAGTAATTTTTCATAAAAATGATTGATGGTAGGGGTGGTTGATTTTTTATATTGCTCCTTACTCATGGAGACATTTGGTTTTATTGCCGGGTCATAAAGCAGCCTGTTTTTATAACCACCATAGTGAAACGCCCTGCTTATTCCAATAGCACCCATCGCATCAAGTCGATCAGCATCCTGAACGATATCAAGTTCAATTGAATGATGCTTTTTGACTGTGTGGCCACCCTTAAAAGAAATGTTTTCAATAATCTTTACAACTTGATTTAGCGTTTCAGAATCAACCTGTTGAGTTGTGAGAAATTCATTGGCAATTTTTGGCCCCACTGTTTCATCACCCTTGTGAAATTTACTGTCTGCAATGTCATGAAGCAAGGCTGCAAGAGAAACCACAAATAGATTACAAGGTTCAATGGATGCAATTAATAAACTGTTTTTGTAAACCCGCTCAATGTGAAACCAGTCATGTCCGGCTTCAGCATTTAATAGTGATCGTTTTACATAATCTCTTGTATTGTTGATTATTTCCTTTTCAGTTGGACTCAATTCTTATTCTAATATTACGTTTTCAGTTATTAGTTTTTCCAGCTTATGGATCAATTCCTCATGATTAAATTCTGAAACTTTTAGGGGCTCTTGTATGTGAAATTGTAAATGAACACCTAAAGGAATAGGAAAAACACCATACTTTTGAAGCTTCCAGGAGCCACTTATGGAAACAGGAAGCACATAGGCCTCAGACGCATGTTCAAAGAGTATTTTTAGACCCTTTTGCTTAAAGGGTTTTGGAGTGCCATTTCTGCTGCGTGTTCCTTCTGGGAAAATGACAACGCTTCTGTTATGTTTAGAAATATAGTGTGCAATTTTTTTTATTTCTTCAGCAGCTTGTTTTGGGTTTTTCCGGTCTATCAAAACAGAACCTCCATGTTTCAAATTATATGAAATTGTTGGTATTCCCTTACCAAGCTCTTTCTTGGAAATAAACTTGGGGTGTAACTTTCTTAAAAACCAAATTAAGGGCGGAATGTCCCACATACTTTGATGGTTTGAAACAATAATTACAGGCTCACGATCCGGCAATATTTTTGGCATTTGAATGGTGTATGTTGTTCCTAAAACATGAAGACTTCGTAACACCAACCAATTAAAAAGCGACACACTTTTCTTATGAGCGGTATACCCAAATACATTCAGGCAAATACGCTGAATCACTTCAAACAAAAGCAATAGTACCCCAAAGATGAGATAGAATAGCACTGAGAAAATGTAACTGAATATTTTTAAAACAAAAGACTTCATCCTTCCAAAAATAAAAAAACCGCCCCAATTGGTGACGGTTTTTATAGTATAATATTTTGAAATTCCCTAACAATGCTGATTGTAGGCATCCATTAGATTTTCAGCAATTAATTCTGCTGGTCTTCCTTCAATGTGATGACGTTCTAACATGTGAACCAATTCGCCGTCTTTAAAAAGTGCGATTGATGGTGAGCTAGGTGGAAATGGAACCATTTGTGCTCTGGCAGCATCTGTAGCTTCACGATCAACCCCGGCAAAAACAGTTACTAATTGATCGGGTTTTTTCCCGTTTTGAAGTGACATTTTAGCTCCGGGACGTGCATTGGCAGCAGCACATCCACAAACTGAATTTACTACAACTAGTGTAGTACCTTCATTTTTGAGAGCATCTTCAACCTGTTCAGCTGTGTGCAGTTCTGAAAATCCTGCAGTAACAAGGTCTTCTCGCATGGGCCTAACTAATTCCGGTGGGTACATAAGTTTCTTATTTAAAATTATTCTAAAGTGCAAAGGTAACAAAAAATGTATTTTATCATTACTAAAGTTGGATACATATTCTAAAGGTTTCGTTAAATTAAATTTGAACACATTCTTAGGAAAGCTCTCAGTTTGAATGCTTATCTTTGCCGCTCTTAAAAAACTATAAAATACAGTAGATTGATACGTTGGCTTGGTGCCCTTTTAGGCTTTATTTTTTTTCGATTTTTAGGTGCCATTATTGGTTATATAATTGGTAGCATCATAGAAAACTTGGGGAAAAACTCCAGGGTGTATACCTCCTCAAAAAATAACAGGGTTACACCTGCAGATTTTGAGTTAAATCTGCTCTCTCTTGCTTCTTTAGTAATTAAAGCTGATGGAAAAGTAAGTCAGCAGGAAATGCAATTTGTACAGACTTATTTTGTTCAGGCATATGGTAAAGAACGGGCCAATGCCACTTTCAGGACATTCAATGAAGTGGTTAAAAAACGTGAAATTGCCCCCCAACCGATTTGTGACTTCTTGCGCCCCAGAATGCGTTATGAATCACGCCTGCAAATCATTCATTTTCTTTTCAATATTGCACAAGCTGATGGCCACGTTTCTAAACTTGAAGTTGAAAAAATTAAAGAAATTTCTGGTTTACTTGCAGTTGGTTTTAGAGATTTTGAAAGCATTAAAGCCATGTTCTTTAAAAACCCTGACAGCGCCTATAAAATCCTGGAAATTGAAAAAACAGCTACCGTGGCCGAAATCAAAGCTGCTTACAGAACGATGGCAAAAAAATACCATCCTGATAAACTGCAACATATGGATGAAGCTTACCGCAAAGGCGCTGAAGATAAATTCAGGAAAGTCCAGGAAGCCTATGAGCAGTTGCAGAAGGAGAAAGGTTTCTAAATTATTTCAACGTAAATCGAATTCCCATGAATCCCCGAATTCCTTGGTTTGGCGCGTACATATAGGAAGGGTCAAAGGTTAATGCATTAGGGTTGTTTGGTGTTGCAACGGCATTTCCGCTATCGTCAAAAGTGACCTCTTCATCAAATGGGTCATCTGCCCGGGCAATTAAAAATGGGGTATTCTTGGTGGGCGTCCAGTTCAGAAGGTTTTTTACTCCGCCGTAAATCTCAAAATTGTCAAATCCGCCATAGGTAACTTGTATGTTTTGGATGCTCCAGGTTGAACTGTATTCCGGTCGTGGATCCAACTCCCCAAGAAGCGGAAGCCTCATGGGTCCATAAATGTTTCCGGTATAATCAATCCAGGTATTAAACTTGTAAAATTTATAACTGAGGGCCCAGGTACCCATAAAACGCTCGGTTAAAATTTGTTGTGTTCGTTCATCGTTTTCCTTGGTGGTCACATCCTGAAAGGTGGCCCCAACCATAGCTTTAAATCCACTTCCTAAAACTGCATCCAGACCAATACTGAGCCCCTTTGATGAAGCACTTCCGTCAAGGTTGTTATAAATAATCTGATTGGGATTAGTGTCATAATCAGGCAAAATTACATTGGTAAAATGCGTGTACCAGACCGAAGCATCAAGGGTAATGATTTTTCCTGTTTTTTGATAGAGCTTTTTCAGGTAATTGAAGTTAATGTTATATGAGCGTTCCGGTTTTAGGTTTTCTGCAATGATGACATCACGAGCTCCGGTAAGTGCCGCGTGTTCTTCGGTAAAAATATTCACAACCCTGAAACCGGTCCCGGCATTTAAGCGCAGCAAGTCATCTTTCTCAGATTTATATCGGTATGCGACCCGGGGCGTAAAGATATTTCCGTGTCGTGGGTCATAATCATACCTTCCGCCAAGAAGCACTTTGTGTTTTTTGGAAAAAGTAATTTCATCCTGTACAAATAGAGACGGAATTACATTTTCATCAACCTGTGGCGTAGCAGGAGTATTGTCATCGTAGTAGTTATAGCGCAATGCTGTTCCGAAAAGCAAATCATGATTGTTTATCTTTTTGTCCCAAATAAATTGACCAAAACCAATGCGCTGTTGCGCAAGGAATTTTACATCGCCATACACTGAGTTTTGGTCATGGTCTGTAAGTGAAAACTGAAAAAACATTTTTTCTTTCACGGGAAGCTGGTAGTTGCCAAGCAGTTCCCAGCGGGTGGTATAAATGCTCTCGCCATACACCTCATCGCCGCCACGAAAGGAAGGGTTCCATTGCATTTCCCCACCCCAGCGGTCTTCATAAAAAAAGCGTCCCGCTAAGGAAAGTTTCCGGTCTTCTTTCCGTTTAATGTCCCATTTTTGAAAGACTGAAATGCGGTCTTGTAAGGTCATATCTGTGAAATTATCGCCGTTCTTATCAACGGGATTACTGTAATTGAAATAATTCAACCCCAGCAGCATCGTTGCTTTATCATCAAACGCAACCCGATAAGAAAGATCAGTATTTATCTCGCCCCAGGTAGTACTGTTGACATCTGCTGAAAACTTGGGTGCGTGTTCCGGCAGTTTGGTAATGACATTGATCAGGCCACCCACGGCTTCACTTCCATATAAAGATGAGGCAGGTCCTTTGACGATTTCCACCTGCTCAATAAGTGAATTTGGTATTCCTGAAAGCCCGTAAACTGTTGATAAACCACTCACGATGGGCATGCCATCTATCATCACCAGCGTGTAAGGACCCTCGAGCCCATTGATATGGATGTCACCGGTATTACAAACATTACAATTAAGCTGGGGCCTAACCCCGTTTACATTTTGCAACGCCTCAAAAACATTGGGCGTGGGGTTTTTTCTGAAAAACGAAGGGCGATATACTTCAACGGGCACTGAACTCTCCAATCGGTTTACCGGTTTCAGTGTGCCGGATATTACGATCTCATCCAAAGATTCATTCTCAGTTAAAACAAAATCGAGGGTAATATTACCATCTGTAAGTGTGATTTTTTCCTTTTGGGAAGTAAAACCTGTATGCGAAGCTATCACAGTATAAGTACCTGGTAAGAGACCTGTCAATGAGTACACACCGTTTATGTCTGTAGTTGTGCCTTTTGAAGTGCCCTCTATATAAACATTGACAAAAGGTAACGGCTCTTCAAGTGTTTGTATAGTTCCGGAGATTGCATTGGTCTCCTGGGCTGCAACTGCCTGACCAATGAACATTAAAATAAATAAACACTTTTTCATTATCTCGCATAATTATTCGACAAAGGTATAAAATAAATTTAGATAAGACTAAAAATGTATTTTATATCATATAAATTTGTATTTTTGTTTCTTTAAATACCAGTTTATGTTTAGTGATTCAGAAGAAAACTATTTAAAAGCTATTTTTCACCTTCAACGTTTTGCCTCAGATGGGGTGTCCACAAATGCGATTGCTGAGCAAATGCACACCAAGGCCTCTTCGGTTACTGACATGCTCAAAAAACTTTCAGATAAAAAACTGGTAAATTATGTCAAGTACCAGGGGGTGACGCTAACGAATGAAGGTAAAAAAACGGCTGCAAAAATTATCAGAAAGCATCGCTTATGGGAAGTATTTCTTGTGGAAAAACTTGACTTTAGCTGGGATGAGGTGCATGAGATTGCCGAGCAGCTGGAGCATATTGAATCTGATGTTCTTATTGAAAAGCTCGATAAACATCTTGATTTTCCAAAGTTTGATCCTCACGGTGATCCCATTCCTTCAAAAGACGGCACGTTTCCCGAAAGGGATAAAGTATTGCTTAGTGAGATAAAAGTGGGTGAGTCAGGAGTATGTGTGGGGGTGAAAGACACCTCTTCTTCCTTTTTAAAATTTCTGGATAAAAACGGTGTGGCACTAGGTAAGAAAATTAAAGTATTGGAACATGAGGAGTTTGACGATTCCATGCGCATACAAATTGGAAAAGAATCCATGACCATATCACATATGATTGCTTCAAATTTATATTTAAAAACAAATTAATATATGGAAGATATTATTGCATATTTTGAACAATTAGACCCAATTCTGGCAGCGTTTTATGCAACATTATTTACCTGGGGCTTGACCGCTTTAGGTGCATCGGTTGTCTTTTTGTTTAAAACAATGAGCCGCGCTGCTTTGGATGGCATGCTGGGCTTTACAGGAGGGGTAATGGTTGCTGCAAGTTTTTGGAGTCTGCTGGCACCCGGCATTGAAATGAGTCCGGGTGAAGGGTTTGTAAAAGTAATACCTGCAGCAGTGGGCTTCTTTTTAGGCGCAGCTTTTTTATTTGGGCTTGATAAAATATTACCTCATTTACACATCAATTTTAAGGAAAGTGAAAAGGAAGGAATCAAAACCCCTTGGCATAAAACCACCTTACTCACATTAGCAATTACCCTTCACAACATTCCTGAAGGGCTTGCCGTGGGGGTTTTATTTGGTGGAGTTGCCATGGGTATGGATGGAGCTACCATTGGTGGTGCAGTGGCACTGGCAATGGGTATTGGATTGCAAAATTTACCCGAAGGTGTTGCCGTTGCTATGCCCTTGCGACGTGCCGGAATGAGTCGGAAAAAGAGTTTTATGTACGGTCAGGCTTCAGCTATTGTAGAACCTGTTGCTGCTGTTATTGGTGCTTGGGCAGTGTTGACTTTTGAGCCTATTTTACCCTATGCACTTGCATTTGCAGCGGGAGCCATGATTTTTGTAGTTGTGGAAGAAGTAATTCCCGAAACCCAACAGGATAAATTTACCGACATTGCCACTATGGGCTTTATAGGCGGATTTATCATTATGATGATTCTTGATGTGGGTCTTGGTTAAAAATAAATTATTGTCGGTTCCTGTCCCAGGTTTGAGATTGCATTTTGAGCGAAGCCTTTAAAATGTCTTTCTGACTGATTAAACCAACCAATTTTTTATCCTCAACAATAGGAAAGCGCCTGCGTTTTGCTGTGAGAAATTGTTTGGCTGCATCAAAAATAGTCATGTTACCATCAATGGTTTCAACATTTTCTATCATACAATCTACCACTTTTATGTTTTCAATGGGCATATTGTAATATTGACTATCTGATAATTGCTTGATACAATCACCTTCTGAAATTATACCGACAAGTTCATTTTTATCGTTTACTACAGGACCCCCGGAAATTTTATTTCTAATTAAAATTTCAATTACTTCAGGAACGGTTTGTTCAGGTTTGAAAGTGGTCAATGAAGTTGACATAAAATCACAAACCCGAATGTTTTCAACCATTACCTTGGGCTGTTTCTCAAATTTCCCCTGAAAGCTTTTGATACCCATATTATAATAAATTTTAGTTAAGTAATATACACAAAATATTTCAATTTTACATAGCCCATTTTTATGTTTAATAAAAAATGTATCTTTAAACTGCTAAAAATCATCCCCTATGAAACTAACAAATTCCTCCACCTTATATACCTTTTTGATTCTTTCCTTGCTGGCATATTTAAGTTTCAGGTTATTAATGCCCTCTGAAATAAGTGATTTAAACACTCCGGAAACAGAGTTTTCAACTGAAAGAGCACTGACTCATTTAAAAGTCATTTCAGAAAAGCCTCACTATATTGGAAGTCCGGCTCATCAGGAAGTGCGTGAATACCTGGTCAGTCAATTGGAATTGTTGGGCCTTGAAGCACATATTCAGGAAGGATATACATTAAATAAAAAATGGAATGTTTTAGCTAAACCAAAAAATATTCTTGCACGCATAGCCGGTAAGGAAAAAGGAAAAGCACTGATGTTGTTGGCACATTATGACAGTGCACCCCATTCTAAAAGCTATGGAGCGAGTGATGCCGGTTCTGGGGTCGTTGCAATCCTTGAAGGTGTGAGAGCTTACCTCGCATCTGGACAGATTCCGCAGAATGATATTATTATTCTATTTAGTGATGCTGAAGAAATAGGTCTGATGGGAGCCAAACTTTTTGTTGAAGAACATCCCTGGGTTAGTGATATTGGTGTTGTTGTAAATTTTGAGGCACGAGGAAGTGGCGGTCCTTCCAATATGATCCTAGAAACCAATCAGGGAAATGCAACCCTCGTCAGGGAGTTTATCAAAGCGAACCCTTCACATCCTGTTGCTTCCTCCTTAATGTATAGTGTCTATAAAATGCTGCCGAATGACACAGATTCCACAATCTTTAGAGAATTGGCAGATATTGACAGTTATTTCTTTGCATTTATCGATGATCACTATCACTATCACACGGCAGCTGACACCTTTGAAAACCTTGATAGAAATACGTTGGAACATCAGGGAAGCTATGTCATGGCTATTTTAAGCCACTTCACCACAATTGACCTTAATAACCTGAAAGAAGAGGATGATTCCGTTTATTTTAATGTGCCTTTTATAAAAATGGTGAGTTATCCGTTTTCCTGGATTATCCCTATGCTATTACTTTCAATTATTGTGTTTATTAGCTTGATTCTCTATGGCATTTCAAATGGAAAATTACAAAGAAAAGAAATCTATAAAGGTTTTATTCCCTTCTTTTCAACATTGGTGTTGAGCGGACTTATTGCTTATTTTGGTTGGAAATTAATACTAAAAGTTTATCCGGGCTACACCGAAATTCTCCACGGTTTTACTTATAACGGACATCTTTACATTGCCACTTTTGTTGCGTTAACCCTCGCCATTTGTTTCCGTTTGTACGGAAGTTTCAATCGCAAAGAACGCCCTGTTAATTTGTTTATAGCACCCCTCTTTTTTTGGTTGATTCTTTGCACGCTACTGGCAATTTATCTTCAGGGGGCTGCATATTTTATCATCCCGGTGATTTTTGGTTTGTTCATGCTGTTTTTAATGATTCGACTTAAGGAACCAAGCCCATTGTTGATGCTTATTTTGAGTGTGCCCGCCATTTTTATTTTTGTGCCATTAATTCAGTTTTTCCCTGTTGGTTTAGGTTTGGGAATGTTGGTAGCAAGTGCTGTATTTACAGTTTTACTTTTCGGTCTGTTAATACCCATTTTGGCTTCTTTTAAAAAGAAAAAAGGCTTTTCATACCTGTTTTTTTTAACGGCAATAGGCTGTTTTCTAAGCGCACACTTTACCTCAGATTTCAACGAAGAACGACAAAAACCCAACAGTCTGGTTTATTTTCAGGATGTTGATAGTCAACAATCTTTTTGGGTAACCTATGACCAAACCTTGGATGACTGGACTCAAAATTACCTTGGAGAGGAACCTCTAAATGCCGGTGACCTTATTTCAAATGTGGCCGAAAGCAAATACGGAACCGGTTTTTCATTCGCAGTAGCAAGTCCTGAAAAAGAAATCCCCGCACCTGAAATCGTACTGTTACAAGACACAATTCACAACGAAATCAGAACGGTAAAAGTACTTATAACCCCGCAAAGAAATGTAAATAGAATTGCACTATTTGCTGACAAAGAAGCAGTCTTCAAAAACTTTGTGGTAAATGGGCAATCAGTGCCCAAACACCAAAGCACCGGCAATGCTTTCGAAAATAGATTTACCAATACATTGCTCAACTTTTATGTTTCAGACGGCGATCCGTTGGAGTTAGAATATAGTGTTCATGCGGACTCAAAATATCCTTTGATTATTCAGGAAATGTCATTTGATTTACTGGAACATCAGCAATTTACTATTCCTGAACGCTCAAAAAATAAACTACCCAAGCCGTTCATTACCAATGATGCAATCATTCTTCAAAAGACAATTGATCCTGATGCTATGAACTTAATAATTCAACCCAAAAACATTTCTGATACTGATGAAACAGATTAGTCTATTAGGTTGTGGCTGGCTGGGACTACCGTTGGCAATTTCACTGCGACAAAAAGGATATAAACTCAACGGGTCAACTACTTCAAAAGAGAAACTGAAAACCCTTGCAGATGCTTTTATTTCACCGTTTTTAGTAGAGCTTTCATCAAAAGAAATTTCAGGAGACATTCTTTTATTTCTTCAAGAAAGTGATTTATTAATCATAGATATTCCTCCCGGAATGAGGAGTAATCCTGAAGAATTATTCAGCAGCAAGATGGAACTTCTCATTCCGTATATTGAAAAGTCAGATATAAAAAAAGTGTTATTTGTGAGTTCTACTTCGGTTTTTGCCGATCAACAGGGTACAATTGATGAAGAGACCATTCCACAACCGGATACTCAATCTGGTAAAGATCTTTTTAAAGTTGAACAAATACTTCAAAACAACCCACACTTTAATACCACTATTATTCGTTTTGGCGGACTTATCGGTCCCAATAGACATCCTGTAAAGTATTTAGCAGGGAGAAAAAATCTTAAGGGAGGGAATGCTCCGGTAAATTTAATTCAACAACAGGATTGCATTGGTATTATTGAGGAAATTATCAAAAAAGAAGCCTGGGGAAAGGTCTTTCATGGTGTCTTTCCGCAGCATCCTTTTAAAAAAGACTATTATATTCAAAAAGCAAAAAAATTTAATTTACAGCCTCCGGAGTATTCAGAAGAAAATAATAAGGAATATAAAAAGGTGATGTCAAAGGCTGTAACAGATAGCTTAAATTATCAGTTTCAGAGAAGTATATAAAAAAAGCTGCTTCAATACGAAGCAGCTTTTAGATTTAAATTTGAATATATATTACCAAATTTTAATTCGGTCTTCAGGAGCTAAATACATAGCGTCACCTTCTTGGGTTGCAAAGGCTTCATGAAATGCATCCAGGTTTCTGATAGGCACCCAGGCTCTGTAGTTTCCGGGAGAGTGAGGCCCCAGTTTTAATTGGCGCATCATAGCTTCCTCACGGTATTGAATTCTCCAGATTGTGGCCCAGGATAAGAAAAACCGTTGCTCCTGAGTGAAACCATCAATTTTTCCGGGATCACCATTTTCAGCTAAATACAATCTCAAACCATCAAGGGCAGCATTGGTGCCACCAAGGTCACCAATGTTTTCTCCCAGTGAAAGTTTTCCATTAATGTTTTGACCCGGTAATACTTCAATAGCACCGTATTGGTCAGCCAAACCTTCTCCTAGTTCCTCAAAAGCTGTTAAGTCTTCTTCAGTCCACCAGTTGTTAAGGTTTCCTTCAGCGTCAAAACGAGCACCACTGTCATCAAAACCATGAGATATTTCATGTCCAATTACAGCTCCAATACCTCCAAAGTTCACAGCAGGGTCGGCTTTATAGTCATAAAAAGGTGGTTGTAAAATGGCAGCCGGAAATACAATTTCATTGAAAGGTGGACTGTAGTAAGCATTCACAATTTGTGGCGGCATAAACCATTCGGTTTTGTCAACCGGTTGCCCAAGTTTTTCTAAAGTTCGGTTGTAATTCCATTGTGATGCAGCCATTCTGTTATCAAAATAAGTGGCTCCTTCTTTTACTTCAAGTTCAGAATAGTCTTTCCATTCATCAGGATAACCAATTTTAATATTGATTTTGTGAAGTTTTTCCAATGCTTTTTCCTTGGTGTCTTCTGTCATCCATGGTAACGCTTTGATACGGGTATCATAAGCTTGAACTACCTTTTCAATCATTTCTTCAGCAGTTTCTTTAGCTTCTGGCGGGAACATTTTTTCCACATATAATTTTCCCACTGCTTCGCCCAACACACCGTTAACAGTTGATAAGGCTCTTTCATCAAGGGGTTTTTGCTTTTCAGCTCCACTCATTGTTTTAGCATAAAAGTCCCAATTGGCTTTTTCTATTTCCATGGTAAGCATTCCGGTAGCGCTGTTGAGGCCAGACCATCTTAAAAAAGTTTTCCAGTCCTCAACATTGTTTTTAGCAAAAATTTCATTCAGTGATTCTGTATATTTTAACTCAGTAATAATAATGGTATCGACTTCTTTTGCACCAATACCTTCAAAATATTTTGTCCAGTTAATTTGTGGCACCATCGCCTGAAGTTGCTCAACTGAACGGGGGTTGTTTCTTTTACGGGCATCACGACGCTCTGCACGATCCATTCTGTGCTCAGCAAGTTTGGTTTCAAATGCCAGAATACGCTCAGCCTGAGCTGCCGCCTCTTCTTCAGTGTCACCTAAAAATTGGAGCATACGGGTGATGTGGGCCACATACTTTTCACGTTTATCTTTTGAATCGGCATCATCGTTCAGGTAGTAATCTTTGTCGGGAAGACCTAAACCGGAAGCACCCAGATAGGGTACATTTTTATTGCTGTCATTTGGTGCTCCTGAAACATAAAAGCCAAAAAAGTCTGAACTACCTTTTGACTGCATTTCCATTAAATAGTTTTGCAGGTCTTCCATATTTTCTATGGAAGCAATTTTTTCCATGTAAGGTAGAATTGGTTCTACACCGGCTTCATTTCTGGTTACAGTATCTAAAATAGATTTGAACAAATAAACCGCTTTGGCCTGGTCAGATCCGGCTTCAATAGTTGGGTCGTCCATGGCTTCTTTGAGAATGTTCAATACATCTTGGTTTGTTTTCTCACGTAAAGCACCAAAGCTTCCCCAGTTTGTTTCATCTTCTGGGATGGGATTTTCATCCAGCCAGGTTCCGTTTACATATCTAAAAAAATCTTCGGTGGGGCTTACGGTGGTGTCCATATAAGCCAGGTTAATACCGTGGTGAGTGTCTTCTGTTTGTTGTTCTGCTTTGTCAGTTTTACAGCCAATGGTTGCAACTGCCAATGCTGCAACAGCCAGCATGGGTTTTAGTGTTTTGGTTTTCATTATTTAACTTTTGGAGTTGATATCAATAAGTTGGTCAAGATATTACTATTGTTACATTTTAAGTGTTAAAATAAAACTAAAAAAAGCAAGAGTCATAAAGGGCTACTCGATACTCAGACTATCCTCTTGTTCAGAATTTTGACTTGACCGGGTCAATTCGTCGATGCGTTGTTTTTCAAACTTTTCATTGATTTGAGTAATCAAATTGCTAAAAGCAACATTTGTTTCTTCTAGGTTTTTAGAAATTATATTAGTCTCGACGTTGGGTTGATGCATCGTTTCATCCAGAAGTTTTACCCGCACATTTACAACGCGCATTCGGGAAGAAATAGCGTTTGTGTTAAGAGGTTCAGGAATGTTTTTTAGGAGAGAGTCGCTCACAGATACCATACGCTCGGTTTCTGTTTGGTAATTTCTCACATTACCACTGTTGATGCGTCTTAAGTCGTTCTCAAATTCCTGAAAATACTGCCATGAAGTAATGACATCCTGAGCGTGAGGACTGAGTCTGGGAAATGTAACATCGGTTTTTGGAAGTGAAATTTTAATCGAGTCACTGTTTTCAAAAGAGACTTCGCTATTTTGTTTTTTGTCTGCATCGCAGGCAATCAACAAAAAGAAAAACACTAAACTTACTGATAGAAAACGCATAGGACTCATAATGAAAGACGAAATTAAACTATTTGGTAAAAACCTGTGTTAAAACTAAACGAAAATTACAAAAAAGGATACAGAACCTAGTTCAATCTAACTGGTTATTTGTTAAAACAAAGTGAGGTTCCAAGGCTTATTTCTTATCTTTACGCCACAAAAAATAAATTCATGAAATCCAGAATACTTATCCTTGGCGCCTGCGGTCAAATAGGCACAGAATTAACAAACGCTTTACGCGAAAAATACGGAAACCATAAAGTGATTGCCAGTGACATTAGAGAGGGTGAGCCTGAATTGATGCAAAGCGGACCATTTGAAATCATTGATGCTACCAACTATGAAGCCATTGAAAACATTGTCATTCGCTACGAAATAAGTGAGGTTTATTTAATGGCTGCCATGCTTTCTGCTACTGCTGAAAAATTCCCTATGAAAGGGTGGAACCTCAATATGAATTCGCTGTTTAATGTGCTGAATCTTGCTAAAGAAAAAAAGATTGAAAAAATATTCTGGCCTTCAAGTATTGCTGTTTTTGGTCCCACAACTCCAAAACAGGATACGCCTCAGCGCACGGTGATGGAACCTTCAACTGTCTATGGCATCAGCAAGCAAACCGGTGAACGCTGGTGTGAATATTACAACAAGCGGTATGGTGTGGATGTGAGAAGTATTCGCTATCCCGGTATCATTAGCTGGCAAACATTGCCCGGTGGCGGCACAACAGATTATGCCATTGACATCTACCACAAAGCCTTAAAACACAAGAAGTACATTTGCTTTTTAAACGGCGAGACTACCTTACCCATGATGTATATGGCCGACGCCATCAAAGCAACAATTGATATTATGAGTGCCCCGGCGGAACAAATTAAAAACCGCTCTTCTTACAATTTGGCAGCCATCAGTTTCAATCCCGAAGAAATTGCCGCCAGCATTAGAAAGCAGATTCCTAAGTTTACAATAAGCTACGCACCCGACTTCCGCCAAGCGATTGCAGACAGCTGGCCACAAAGTATAGACGACATGGATGCGCGAACTGACTGGGGCTGGCAACACAGCTATGACCTGGATGCAATCACTGATGAAATGATTAATAATCTCAAATCAAAATACCCGCGCTAATTCTTTAATAGCGTTTTTTTTCTTACGGAAGCATATTGCTTTAAAGCTCACTAATTAAGTGACTTTAAGTTTTACTTCTCAACCATGTCCTACAAAAAAATTTATAAAAAAGCTTGGATTGTTGCGGTTCATCCAATGATTTAACCGTTTAATCGAAAACCCTACTGTTTGTAGGAACAAAACACCTCCAAATAGCTATTTTTGATGTGTAATTAATTAAAGAAGTGAAATCTGTTTTGATTTGGGGGACTAATTAAAAACTAATTAGAAATCAAAATTTTGAATTTCTTAATTTCCTTTTCGATGTAGACAACATACATTGAACCCTTTCTCCCCACAAAATAGAGTGTTGAATTGCAGACACTTAAAAGTTGATATTATTTGAAAAAGATTATGGAAAGAACATTACTTAAAAAAATGTATACCAAATATGTGTTGATTTTAATAGCCCTATTGACTTTTGGGTTTGTAGGAGCGCAGACTATTACAACTTTAGCACTTGATCCTGACCAAGCTAACAAACTTACTTTCACTCTAACAAATGGGAACGGTACGAACAGGCATTTTTTGCCCTATCATGGAGGAAATATGCGATACATACATCAAATCAGGCCAATAGGTGGAACTTTTGTGCCAGTTAGCGATCTAATTAATTTAACAAATCCACCAGTTGGTGATGGAGCTTCAGGAAGCTACGAACATAACTTTTTTATGGCTGCTGGATATACGCCGGGTTTATACCAAATGAGAATTTTAGCGTTACGTAGTGGACAATTCAATGTGTCTTCCAATATAATAGATATTGAGTTAAAATATGATGTTTCAATAGAAGGATTAACAGACACCGGCTATGTAAGATGTCAAACTCCGGCGGTATCATACAGGTTGGCAACAGTCAGGAATACAGGAAACTTACCGCAAGCATATGATCTAAGTTTGGATGAAAATATTGCACCTACCGAGCAAAACCTAGCTTCAGACATTTTGTCTTTAGAAGGTGAACCTATTAACTCAACACCACAATTAAGTGCTGGGGCCACATTTAGTTTTTTAGTGAGAATAGCCGCTATTCAAGGCACACAACCCGATAAAAACAACTACACTGCGTTAATTGCTACAGCACAAAGCGATGGAAATATTTCAGATTATGAAGTGATTCATACCTGGACATACTGCGGAAATGGTAATAGTCTACCTAATAACCCAGATGCACCTGATTTATTAATTGTCAAATCGGGACCTAATAACGCAATTATAGGAGAACAAATGCAGTATACTCTTACTTTATTAAATAATACCAACACCACTCAGGAAGCCATTTTACCAACAATGACAGATAGTATTCCGGTAAATCTTGATATTGTAAATATTTACAAAAGTCCAACTGACACAAGAGATATTACCATTTCATTTGATGAAATTACAAGAGTTCTTGAAGTCACCTATTCAACAAACAATCAAAATAAATTTGAGCCTGGTGACCCTCCAATAAACATATACATCGATGTGGTTCCAAATTGTTATGTTACACCTCAGGTAATTAATACTGCTTTTGCATCAAGTGGTTCAGATGACTCAAACTATGATAATAACATAAGCTCAGTTAATACAGATATGCTTTATGACACCTCAAATCAGGTAAACTGGACGGGTAATGTTAATATTGATTGGTTTGATTGTGCAAACTGGGACAAAGGAATTGTTCCAAATGAGGATATAAATGCTACTATCCCAACTACAGCCAGTAACAACCCTATTATAGATTCAGGCTCTTCATTAGCACCGCCGAATGGAACAGCTGAGGTTAGAGATATTACCATTATGAATGGTAAGTCACTAGAAATGATAAACTCAATACTAGAAGTAAATGGCAATTGGACTAATAATTGGGGAACTCTTATACCTGGAAATGGTACAGTTGCATTTGTAGGTTCTGACACAGATCAAACAATTCTTGATTTATCTGAAGAACCTAGCTTTTACAACTTAACGGTTAACACCACCAACGATTTTAAAGTACTGGTTGGTAACGACCAGGGCTTACATGTCAACAACCAACTCAATCTCCAAAACGGTGTGTTAAGGTTGGAAGGTAAGTCACAATTACTACAACCTGATGGTGCTACGGTTATAGCAACCACCGGTAAACTGTGGCGTGATCAAAGAGGGCAGGCAAACATGTATAATTACAACTATTGGTCTTCACCGGTAGGAACCACAACCACAAATTATCAAATTGCCAATGTTATGAAAGACGGCAGTGATATCTTAAACTTTCAAAATATTCAATGGACTGGAGGTGTTAATGGTGCTCCCACAACACCAATTACAATTTCGAACAGATGGCTTTACAAATTTCAAAGCACAAGCCCTTTGTATGCCAATTGGCAAAAGATTTATCAAAATGACCCAATTCAAGCCGGATTAGGGTATACCATGAAAGGAAGTGGAACCAACGATCCAAGTGATACACAAAACTATAGATTTGTTGGTGTACCATTTACGGGTAATATAACCAACACTATTTCAGATGGACAGATATCACTTTTAGGAAACCCTTATGCATCAGCTTTGGATGCTGATAAGTTTATAGATGATAATGAAAGTGTTATTGATGGGTACCTGGAGTTCTGGGATCATTTTGAAACAACAAACAGTCACTTATTGGCAGCATACAAAGGCGGATATGCTAAATTAAATAAAACAGAACAAATAGAAGCAGTAAATGTAGATGGCAATGAGAGTAATCGATTACCTCAACAATTCATTCCTGTGGGTCAAGGGTTCTTTGTGTCAGCAAAACCTGGTATTTCTAACAATTCACAAATAGTTTTTAGAAATAGTCAACGTGCTTTCGTAAAAGAGGACGAAGCCGGGGGTATGCAAATGCTTGGCATGCCTGATGGATCTAACGCCTCAACAGGAACTTTTGATGGACCAACAAAAATTAAATTAAACTTGATTTCGGCCGGTGATTACACCCATCAGATTGCTCTTGGTTTTATGCAAGCCAAGGCGAGTGAAGAGATTGATTATGGGTATGATGCCAGATTGCGTGAGACAGACCCCAATCAATTTTACTTTATGCACCCGGAAGAAAAATTAGTAATTCAGGGCGTGGGCTACTTTGATGAAGAAAACAAATATCCACTGGGTGTCATTGCAGATAATGTGGGGAGATACACATTTTCTATAGGCCATATTGAAAACCTCCCTGAAAACACCCCAGTGTATCTGTATGATAACGAAAAACAAATTTATCACAACCTGAGAAAGAGCGATTACATTGTTAATTTGGCTCAGGGCGAATACAATACCCGTTTTTCACTGCGTTTTAAAAACTTTGCGCTTGAAAACAATCTCAATACACAACAATTACTTGATAACATTGTAGTTTATCACCAAAACAATTATGTTATCATTGCAAACCCTTCAGAAGAAACAACGATTCTAAAGGCAACAATGTTTAATATGCTGGGTCAAAATGTGACAAACTGGAATATTGATAATGGTAGAGAAAGCCATATTGAATTGCCATTGCAATCGCTGGCTGCAGGAGTCTATGTAGTACAAGTACAAACTGATCAAGGATCGGTTTCTAAAAAAATTAATATCAAATAACTCAATTAACCTCACACAATAACAAAAGCTGTTTGAAAAATTCAAACAGCTTTTGTTTTTTTATTGGGTTGACTTCATAAGTTTTTACGATATTTATACTGAAAAAAAAAGTATGCGTTTAATTAAAGAAGCTGCCCGTCAGTTACAGCAGGCAGCACATTCAAAAATCCCTTGTACTCCCATCAGAGAATTAATTGGAGAGTCAAACCAAGAGCTGGCCTATGAGGTTCAAAACTATCTTACCCAAGAACGATTAAATTTAGGAGCAAAAATAATCGGAAAAAAAATAGGCCTCACCTCTGAAAAAGTACAGCAACAACTGGGTGTAAACCAACCCGATTATGGTATCTTATTTGACGATATGCAAATTCCCAATGGAGGAAGCATTTCTGTAAAACAATTGATGCAACCAAAAGCAGAAGCAGAAATAGCTTTTGTTCTTAAAAATAAAATCAACAGGACACATCCTTCAGTTAAAGAGTTAGTTGAAGCAATCGACTATATTGTTGGAGCCATCGAAATCGTGGGCAGCCGCATCGCTCATTGGGATATTAAAATCACTGATACGATTGCCGATAATGCTTCTGCCAGTCACTTTATCTTAGGAGATGTAAAAAAACAACTTAATGACATCGATATCATTGGTTGTGAAATGCAACTATTTAAAAACAATCATTTGGTTTCTGAAGGTTGTGGTTCTGCTTGTCTGGGGTCTCCACTTATAGCACTTCAATGGTTAGCAAAAAAGATGAGTAGTCTGGGTAGTCCTTTAAATGCCGGTGACATTATTCTCTCAGGGGCTTTGGGTCCAATGGTGGAAATAAAGGAAGAAGACAACTTTAAGGCCACCATCGAGGGATTGGGTGATATCAATATTAGTTTTACAAAATAATAGTATGCAAAAAATCAAAGCAGCCATCATCGGTTCCGGCAACATAGGAACCGATTTACTCATAAAAATCATCAGGACATCAAAACTGCTGGAAGTGTCTGTTCTTGTTGGAATTGACCCTAAATCTGACGGACTGAAACGCGCTGAACAAATGGGCATAAAAACCACGGCAAAAGGTATTGATGGATTGATTGAAATGCCCGAATTTCAAGAAGTAGCAGTCATTTTTGATGCCACATCCGCGAAAGCACATTATTCTAATTACGATAAAATCAAATCGTTTCCAAACAAGAAAATGGTCGACTTGACCCCAGCAGCCATCGGTCCGTTTTTGGTTCCTGCAGTTAATTTTGAAGGCATTAAAGAATTAGACAACGTCAATATGGTCACCTGTGGAGGGCAGGCAACCATCCCGATGGTAGCTGCAGTCTCCAGGGTTGCCAAAGTACATTATGCCGAAATCGTAGCCTCTATAGCCAGCAAATCCGCCGGACCCGGCACGCGAGCCAATATCGATGAGTTTACCGAAACCACTGCCGATGCCATCGTCAAAGTGGGCGGTGCCACACGCGGAAAGGCGATTATTATCCTCAATCCCGCCGAACCACCACTGGTAATGCGGGATACCGTTTTTACACTGAGTGAAATTACAGATAAAGAACGCATACGCGAAAGCATCCAACAAATGGAAACCGAAGTGCAGCACTATGTGCCCGGTTACAAACTCAAACAAGAAGTACAATTTGAAGAAATTCCCGAAAGCAATCCTGTGTTTATTGAAGGACTTGGAAATGTTCACGGACTCAAAACTACCATCATGCTGGAAGTAGTAGGCGCAGGTCATTACCTGCCCGAGTATGCCGGGAATTTGGATATTATGACTTCTGCAGCTTTGGCTGCGGGTGAAAAGATGGTGGCCCCTTCGGCTTCGCTCAGGGACCGGGATTAATTAAATAAAGAGTAATTATGAGTAATAACAACGAGATTTCCGCCTCCGCGGGAATATACATACAAGACGTGACCTTAAGAGACGGCATGCATGCCATAGGTCATCAGTACACTAAAGAGCAGGTATTTCAAATTGCAAAAGCATTGGACCAAGCCAAAGTAGATGCCATTGAAGTGGCTCATGGCGACGGATTGGCAGGAGGAAGCTTTAATTATGGTTTCGGCGCACATACTGACTGGGACTGGCTGGAAGGGCTGGCCGAAACCCTGGAACATGCAGTTTTGACCACATTATTGCTTCCCGGGATTGGGACGATTTCAGACTTAAAAAAGGCTGCACAACTGGGTGTAAAATCCGTGCGTATTGCTACTCATTGTACCGAGGCTGACGTGGCGGCTCAACACATCGCTGCTGCGAAAGAATTAGGAATGGACGTTGCCGGATTTTTGATGATGGCTCATATGAATCCACCTCAAAAACTGGCCGAACAAGCCAAATTAATGGAAAGCTATGGAGCCGATTGTGTCTATGTAACCGATTCTGCCGGAGCTTTGCTGATGCAGGATGTCGTAGATAGAATGAATGCTTTTAAAGACACATTAGACCCCAAAACACAAATAGGAATTCACTGCCATCATAACCTTTCGCTGGGTGTCGCCAATACTATTGTTGCGATGGAGCACGGAGCCACACGACTTGATGCCTCATTGGCAGGAATGGGTGCCGGAGCAGGTAATTGTCCGCTGGAAGTGCTCATTGCTGTGCTAGACAGAATGAATGTCCCGGTCAATTGCAAATTGTATCCTTTGATGGATTTGGCTGATGATATTGTTCGTCCCATTCAAAAAAGACCGGTGCGCGTGGATAGGGAAACCTTATCACTGGGCTATGCGGGTGTGTATTCCAGCTTTTTATTACACGCTGAAAAAGCAGCAATAACATATGGACTGAAAACAGGTGATATCCTTCAGGAGCTGGGAAGAAGAAAAATGGTGGGCGGACAAGAAGATATGATTGTAGATGTAGCTCTGGATATGCTCAAAAAAAATTAACATAATGCAAAAAAGGTGACCGAGAGATCACCTTTTCTTTTTATATGAGGATTTGTTTAATCCAAATCAAACCTGTCGGCATCCATCACTTTTACCCAGGCTTTTACAAAGTCGCGAACAAATTTTTCTTTGTTGTCGTCTTGAGCATACAACTCAGCATAAGCTCTTAGAATAGAATTGGAACCAAACACCAAATCAATTCGGGTAGCAGTCCATTTGGTTTCGCCGGTTTTTCTATTTACAATACTGTAAAGGTTTTCGCCGGTAGGCATCCATTTGTAATTCATATCAGTAAGGTTGACAAAGAAATCATTCGTCAATACCCCTGGTTGATCTGTAAATACCCCGTGTTTAGTGCCTCCGTGATTGGTGCCTAAAGCACGCATTCCACCTACAAGCACAGTCATTTCAGGAGCAGTAAGCCCCATCAACTGGGTTCTGTCGAGCATGAGTTCTTCGGGGGCGACTGTATAGTCTTTTTTCAACCAGTTTCTGTACCCGTCGTGGATGGGCTCCAGATCTGAAAATGATTCAGCATCGGTCATTTCATCGGTGGCATCACCACGTCCGGGACTGAAAGGTACCGTTACATTTACACCGGCAGCTTTGGCTGCTTTTTCAACGGCAGCACTTCCGCCTAAAACAATCAGGTCTGCAATGCTGACTTTCTTACTCAAACCGGATTGAATTTCGGTGAGTTTATTCAGTACTTTCTGTAAGCGATCCGGCTCGTTGCCCACCCAATCTTTTTGAGGCGCTAACCGTATTCTTGCACCATTGGCACCACCTCTAAAATCGGAACCCCTAAAGGTTCGGGCACTGTCCCAGGCAGTATTGATGAGTTCGGTACTACTCAATCCGCTGTTAAGTAACTTTTCTTTTAAATCGGAGATTTCGCTTTCGCTTAAGGTGTAATCCACACTTGGAATCGGGTCTTGCCAGATTAAATCTTCCTGAGGCACATTAGGTCCTAAATAACGACTTTTAGGCCCTAAATCACGATGTGTTAATTTAAACCACGCTCTTGCGAATACCTCTTCAAAATAAGCTTGGTCTTTATGGAAACGCTCTGATATTTTACGATATTCGGGGTCCATTTTCATCGCCATATCAGCATCGGTCATAATCGGGTTTTGGCGTTTAGTAGGATCATGAGCATCCAGCGGTTTGTCTTCTTCAGCAATGTTAACAGGCTCCCATTGCCAAGCACCTGCAGGACTCTTCTGCAGTTCCCAGTCATATTTAAATAATAAATCAAAATACCCCGGATCCCATTGTGTTGGGTTTGTGGTCCAGGCACCTTCCAGGCCACTGGTCACAGTGTCACCGGCATTTCCATTTCCTTTGGGGTTGATCCATCCAAAGCCCTGGTCTTGGATATTTCCACCTTCAGGAGCTTCTCCCAGTGTGGAGGCATCGCCATTTCCGTGTGCTTTCCCTACGGTATGTCCACCGGCAGTTAAAGCAACGGTTTCTTCATCGTTCATCGCCATACGCTTAAAGGTAGTGCGAACATCCTTAGCGGTTCTGAGCGGATCGGGCTTGCCATCCACACCCTCGGGGTTTACATAAATCAATCCCATTTGCACGGCTGCAAGTGGGTTTTCTAGAGACTCACGGTCTTGGTCACTGTCATAACGGTTTTTGGTTTCAGCCAGCCATTCTTTTTCTGAACCCCAGTAAATGTCTTTTTCGGGATGCCAGATATCTATGCGTCCTCCTGCAAAGCCAAAGGTTTTAAAGCCCATAGATTCATAAGCCATATTCCCGGCAAGAATGAATAAATCTGACCAGGAAATTTTGTTGCCGTATTTTTTCTTGATGGGCCAAAGTAGTCTTCGGGCTTTGTCAAGATTTCCATTATCCGGCCAACTGTTGAGAGGGGCAAAACGTTGGTTTCCGGTGTTACTTCCTCCACGTCCGTCAGCTACTCTGTATGTTCCTGCTGCGTGCCAGGCCATTCTGATCATTAAACCACCGTAATGCCCCCAGTCAGCCGGCCACCAGTCCTGGCTGTCGGTCATAAAGTCTTTTAAATCTTTTTTGAGCGCTTCCAAATCCAGTTTTTTGAATTCTTCTGCATAGTTGAAATCTTCCCCCATCGGATTGGTTTTGGTGTCGTGCTGATGAAGGATGTCGAGATTGAGTGCTTTGGGCCACCATTGCATCACACTTCTGTCGGTTCCTGTGTTGGCACCGTGATGAAAAGGGCACTTTCCTGTTGCTGGGTTGTTCATAATGAAATTGTTTTTTAAATTAGGTTTTATTAATTAATTCAATACTGTATTCAATATTGAAGTTATTTCTGGTTTATTAATTCGTTTAAAACAAAATAAGTAATTTAAAATGGGCGTTAAGTATAATTTTAAATTATAATTCTTATATGAGAATAAGCTTTGCTTATTAGGTCGTTTTAAACACTTTTTTTGAGTGAAAAAGAGCGAACTTAAATTTACAAAAAATTATCGGGTTTTCAATAGGCTTTTCGGGGGCTGATAATTATTCTTATCAATTTTTTTACTTTAGTTTTGTAACAGATAAAATTTAATATATATTTGCATCCGCTTAGCGAAAGTTAAGCATTTAAAATGGTGAAAACACCTTCCTCCTTAGCTCAGTTGGTTAGAGCATCTGACTGTTAATCAGAGGGTCCTAGGTTCGAGCCCTAGAGGGGGAGCAAGTTTCGAGTCCGCCTCTGGCGGAGGAGCAAGTTTCGAGTCCGCCTCTGGCGGAGGAGCAAGTTTCGAGTCCGCCTCTGGCGGAGGAGCAAGTTTCGAGTCCGCCTCTGGCGGAGGAGCTAATTAAAACAAAGGGGTTGCATTTATGCAATCCCTTTTTGTTTTTTAAATGGTAACTTAGTTGTAACACAAAACCGGTATTTAGATACCTATTTTAATATTGGCCTCGTAGTTCAATGGATAGAATAGAAGTTTCCTAAACTTTAGATGCAAGTTCGATTCTTGCCGAGGTCACAATCTCCTTCCCACAAACCAAAAAAACAATCCCTCGCTATTAACGCAATCTTTAGAAGTGTTTAACAGTTTCTTCCCAGTAAATTTTGTATATTAAGTGTATGAAAAATCAAAAATACATATGGTTAGGTATCGCTACGCTGGCAGTGCTGGCAGTAGCAATACTCTCTGTAATGAATCCGGTATTTTCATATCTGTGGGTGCTTTGGATTGCTGCTGTGGTGTTGTTACTCATTGCAGTTTTTAAAGTCTTACAAGGAAAACGTTCCTCAAACAAAACCTTTAAAGACTGGTATGAAGACCATCCGCGAAATCCTAAGTAAATTCTTTTTTAAGCTGATATTTATCATAGATTCATATTGTGAGCCAAAGTAACTTGCTACTCTAAAATCAAGTTGATTGTCAGTCTATGAGAATGCTCCTCCCCCTACTGTTCGTTATACACGGATTGATTCACTTTCTCGGATTCCTCAAAGGGTTTCAAATTCTTAAAATGGAGTCTATATCTTTTTCTGTGTCTAAAATAATGGCTGTTTTTTGGTTGATGACAGCTTTGTTGTTTATCATTACCTCCCTCACTTATTTTCTCAAAAAAGATATATGGATTGTATTGGGAGCGGTTGCTCTGGTGAGTTCTCAAATACTCATTTTTCTTCATTGGCAGGATGCCAAATGGGGAACTCTTGCCAACATTATAATCCTGATTTGCATTCTGATAGCTTTTAGCATTCGGTCGCAGGAAAAGAAATTGGATATTGAAAAAAAGCAGTTTATCCAATCCCTCACTGCGACACAAAATCACACCCTACTTCCCGAAGATGTTTCTCATCTGCCGGTAGTTGTTCAACATTGGATGAAGCGTTCAGGTGTGGTGGGAAATCAACGTGCCTTTGGGTTGCGACTGCAGCAAACAGGCCAAATGAAAACCAAGCCTGAAGCCGGCTGGATGCCTTTTACAGCCGAACAGTATTTTAATGCTCAACAACCCGCTTTTTACTGGACAGCAGAAGTATCAATGGGGTTTGGCTTATTTCTCAAAGGACGTGATTCTTTCAAGGAAGGTGAAGGAGAAATGATGATCAAGCTGGCATCTCTTTTTCCGGTGGTAAATGAAAAGCACACCCCACAAATCAATTCCGGTTCAATGATTCGTTTTTTGGCAGAAATTTGCTGGTTTCCATCGGCCGCAGCCTCGCCTTATATTGTTTGGGAAGAAAGGGATGCCTTTTCGGCAAAAGCCACATTCACACAAAAAGGAACAACAGTGTCGGGAATCTTTCGGTTTTCTGAAAAAGGTGATTTGATTTCGTTTGAAGCGGAACGCTATTTCGGCGGAAACGCCCAAGCAGAAAAACACCTTTGGGTAGTCAATATTTTAGACCATGTTGAATTTGAAGGCATCAGGGTGCCACAGCAATGCAGTGTTGTATGGAAACTTCCCGAAGGCGACTTTGAATGGTTGCAATTCTCAGTGACCAACCTGGATTACAATCCATTACAGACGTATTAGATAGAAGTTTTTGTAAAAAATTAAAGTGTAGCAACATTAAAATTTTCAACTTCCTGAACGCCTTCAGAAGGCAATCCTTCCAGGCGCTCATTGCCTATGCGAACCCGCACCAGTCTGAGGGTTGGAAACCCCACAGCGGCAGTCATTTTTCGCACTTGCCTGAACTTACCTTCCGTAATTGTAATTGACACCCAGCTTGAAGGACCGTGACGGTCGTCCCGCACTTTTTTAGCGCGCTCAGGAAATTGAGGAACTTTTTTAGGAATATACACCTGAGCAGCTAAGGTGGTATAGCTACTTCCCTGAATGGAAATTTCAACACCTTGTTGTAGCGCAGCAATCGCAGCAGGCGTGATGAGGCCATCCACTTGTACATAATATTCCTTTTCAATCTCTTTGCTGCGCACAGCCGCGCTGGTTTTACCGCAGGTGGTGAGTAACAACAAACCCTCAGAATCTTCATCAAGCCTGCCAATGGACATAGTGCCTTCAGGAAATGCACCTAGCTCAGTTAATAATCGTTTGTTTTTGCGGGTGTTTTGATTGTACACAAACTGGCTCAACATCCCATAAGGTTTAAACACTTTAAAATGACGATGATTGTTTGCCATGGAGAAATACAATTGTAGTTCAAGGCAAAATAATGGCTTTTTTGCTTACCGGGAAAAAGTTTTCTCAGATTTCAATTGAAAAACAAACAGGCCATTAATTACTTTTCAGTGGACCGTTTGTGTCCACTAATTACTTCTGAGATAATGCCTTTATGATGGCTGAATTCGGCAATGAGCACCCCGGCCAGGTGTAGCACGATGAAGGCTGCTAAGTAGTAAACTGAAAGTTTGTGAAGGTCTTCCAGGGAGGCTTTAAACGTTTTAGGGAACAATTCTATCAAAAGACCGGTGATGAGAGAAACGGCAACAAATAGATAAAATACCAGATACACCCCATATTGAAAACGTTCCCGGGATGAGAGATTTTTATTAAATGGATTCTGAAACACCATTTTTCCGCTAGCTCCCAGCCATATTCGAAGGCTAATTAAGCCTGTCAACAAATAACCACTGTAAATATGCCAGTCCCACATTGGTTTCCTGATTTGTTTTGCAATGACAATCAATTCGTCATAGCTAAGTGTGCTTTGCGAGGCGACCAGGGTTTGTTCAAGGATATCGGCGATACCAAATTTATTGAGCCAGGTTAGCCTTAAAAAGATGGTGAGCGCCAGAAAAAGGAATGTTAACGCAATAGCCCAGTGGAGCAGGCGAAAAGTACGTGAGTAGGGGTGCATAAGATTGTTTTATGGGTGCTTTAAATTAATTTAGGGAAGGTGCTCCCAACTACAAAAGCACCTTCCCTTAAGTTTAGGTTACTTTTACTTTTTTGGGAGGAATGGTTTTTTCGGGCTCCATTTTTTGAAGTGTGAGTTGTAAAATACCATTTTTGTAAATAGCTTTTACTTCTTTTTCTTCGTTAACGGTTTCCGGTAAACGCAAACTTCTTGTAAAGCGATTGTAACTAAACTCTTTTTTAACATAGCCTTCTTTCTCTTCTTCAGACTGTTGTTCTTTTTCGGCATATAAATTCAACATTCCATTTTCAATGGTGATGTCAAAATCGTCTTTCGAAAATCCGGGAGCGGCGACTTCAATGGTGAAATGTTTGGGCTGCTCCTTCACATTAACTGCCGGACTGAAGTCAATGTCCGCATCTGAAATTCCTTGAAATAGGCGGTTGATGTTAAAAATGTCTTTGGGTCGATCCAACACTTCATCAAAAAACGGGTGTTTAAAGATGGAGGGTTCAACAAACGCAGGTAAGCGTCTCTTTTTGTTGGCAACAAGTGGCATGATCTAAAGGTTTTAAAGTGAAACCTGTATAATTGTTTAGAAACTGAGGTGCTCCTTTTTAGAAAACACAGCAGCATAATTATTTCAGAAGGGGGGTAGTAGCGACTTCTGAATATCCGGTCAGCGACCGGAGTGGATCCTTACATTTTTGAACCAGGGGCAACAAACATCAGAAAAACTAGGTTGTATTTAAGTTTTTCCAGTCGGGATACCTGATTACAAAATGTGCTACGGCTTCTTTAAACAGCTTGACATCCTCTTTGGTGATTCTGTCTTTATGCAATAGCTGTTTGTACCGTTCTTTGTAACGCAAAGGAATCATGGTACATAAATTTTAATGAACGTAAAAACATTTAGTAGGCCGTAATGGTATTTGGATGCTTAAAGTTACTTCGATCATTTCAAATAAACGATGACATTTATCAGTTTTTGAAACTAATTTTATACATTAAAAAACAATGCTCCAAATGCCTCTCACCTCATTTTCTTCATAACCCGTTGCCAGGTCATTGGGATACAATTCTTTAATTTTATCCAGCACTTTTAAATCAATTGTATTTGGTTTGCCATGGCACTGCAGGCACATGCTGTTGGTCACAATGGGATAGTAAAACCGCGTCTGATTTCCCAGAGGTAATACCACCGGCTTGGGATCGTTTCCCAAGTCAATTTGTTCTTGAAAATAAGCTATATAATACTGCTCTTCTTCATTGGCAGCGTTGTTAGGGTTGCGGTTTTTGTCACTCACCCGCTTGATGACGGCATCGTGTTTGTCTTCCATTTGCTTTGTAAGGGGCATGGCTTCAATATTACAGAACTCCAATGCGTGCAAGGTTCCTTCCTTTTGAATGGCGGTCATCAGGTTTTGTCCCAGCAGTTGTTTGGTGGAGAGGGCATACTCCAGACCGATTTCAGCTTTTCGTTCGAGGGTGTTTTTCAGGGTGTCGTTTTGACCCATACCGCGGCGCATTCCTCTGCCCATACCTTTCCCTTGTCCGGGGCGGGTTTCATCCAGCGGATTGTGTTCATACAAATAGTCAGCAATCTGCTCCAGGGCGTCCTGCGGAAATTTCTGATAAGGCATCAATCCAAAATTGCGAATGGCCCCCGGCATTTTAGCAATGTCTTCTGAAGGTTTTTCAAGAAACGTCAAAAAGTCTTTGGTAAAGGCTTCTTTAGAGGTGTTTGAATTAATGTAATGATTTTGTACCATGGCCATAGGAGGGGCGATGCGGTTGTCGTGACCCACACCCTGTGGGGCATGACATACATAACAATGCGTTTCCAGTAGTTTTTTACCGGGGTGTTCTACGATTGCAAGCGCATCATTGGTTTCCTGAGCTTCATAGCCTTCTGATTTATTTTTGCAACTGCTTAATAAAAAGAGAATACTTAGTGCTGCGATGACAAGTTTCATAATACTTTATTTGAACAATAAAAATACAAAGATTGTGCTTTTTGGAATGTAACTTAGGTTACTCAATGCATAAATAAGTCACCTGTCAAATTTAATTTTTTCAACCTCACTCGTAAGTACATTTTTAACTTAAACAAAAAAACCCTTGTCTCTTATTGACAAGGGTTTTGATTCAGCCTGAGAAAGCTTAATATAAGCCTGTTAAAGCCTATTTCTTGATGATTTTTTTCACAAAAACAGTCCCAGATTCAGAGGTTACTTTTACAAAATAGACCCCGCCACTTAAGGAGTCCAAAGCAATGGTGGTTTGTGCTTTGTGTTGTAAAACCCTCGTTCCGGAAGAAGTATAAACCTCCACCTGTTGTATGGTTTCACCCGCTAAATCAACAGTGATCAACTGGTGCGCAGGATTGGGATAGATGCGTAGCTTACCCGTAGCAGCATTTTCAAATTCAGGACCGGACAGAGTACTTAAATCTATAGAAAACTTCACCAGCCCCAAATCGAGTGTAGCCATATAGACCTCAACGCTTTCTTCTTCAAAACTAAAATCCATACTGTATGTGCCGGTATTGGCAAACATATCTGTAGTGATTGTAGTCCAGGTGTCACCATTGTCTCCGCTGTAAAGTACCTTTGAACTGTTATAACTGGAAGTGGGTACAGCAGCAATCACATGACCGTCTGTATGTTGTGAAAATTTTAATTTTCTTACGTTGAAATCACTGTGAACCTGCTCCCAGTTTTGACCACCATCTGTAGTTTTGTAAATACCTGACTGTGCTGCCAACAGATACATTTCCGGGTTATTCGGATTGCGTTGCAGGTCAAAAATCATATCTTCTGAGGACAGTGATAATCCATTGGAAATATCCACCCAGCTAGTACCCCCGTTAGTAGATTCATATACTTTATTGTTGAGCGAAATTAATACGTGCTCTGAGTTTGACTCATCTATGTGGATGGCATAGATAAGGCCTGTTTCCGGCAAGACAACTTCCGTTTCAACGACATTGAGCATATCTGAAAAATCAAGGATTTTCACACCTGACTCAAAAAAGGATACCCATACTTTGTGTGTATCATTTGGATCTGCAGTTAGCTGAACCAGGTTGTCAAAAAAGATTTGATAAATGCTTTCAGTTGTTTGTCCATGATCGTCACTTACATATAAGTTAGAACCGGAAAAACCACCTCTAAATGAGTATAATCGCCCCGGAATATTAGAATCTGCCTTATAAAAAGGAATGCCTTCATTTGAAAAAATAAAAATGGGCACAATGTCATAATGCTGTTCCTCACCAGTATTAATATTAGTGTGGACTATGCCCTGCTGAACACTGTGATACAAATGTTTTTCAGTTTCGTTTTCAAAAATACTTACAAGGGTTGAATGGTAAAACCTATTGTAATGCCTGCTCATACTTTCTCCACCATCTGTTGAAAACATGGGGTGATAATTTGCATTGATAAACACCTCATTTGATGCAAAAGGATTGAATGAAGCATTCAGACCATAGTAATAAATGGTTGGATCTTCGGTGGGATAGACATAATTGGTCCAGTTTGATGCGCCGTCATAGCTTATCAGTACCTCATTTTCCTCCAGTAATAACAAGTGGTTGAGGTCGTTTGGATTGTAGACAATTTTGTTGATATTGTTCATAATGTCATCTGTCCAGCTGAGGTTGGATGCCGTCCAGCTGGCCCCACCGTCCAGTGAATGATAGAGGTCTTGCTGGTGGTTTTCGTCATGACCCACATAAGTACCCGCCAGTATGTTTTCAGGGTCTTGCGGGTGAAAGGTCAGTGCATAGAAGGAGGAACCTATAAGCTCGGTACTCCAGGTGGCTCCAGCATCTTCAGAAATCATAATTCCGCCGGCATTGTATTCGGGGCCAATATCGCGCATGATGAAAACTTTTTCAGCATTATTGGGACTCACCGCTACACTGTTTGGAAATACCCCATCATAGTTTTCGGTAAAATAGATTTCATTCCAGTTACTTCCTCCGTCGTTAGTGTAATATACTTTTCCAAAGCCGGCAAAGCCTACACGGTAGCCTTGATAGGCAATCAGCACATCAGTATTGTTTTCCTGCAAGTCATAAAACATTACCCACTCTTTGTCAGAATCTGGTGGAATGGGCAATATAAACTCCTTCACGATGCTGTTGCTGTTGAGGTCATAGATGTAAATGCCGTTGTTTTGCTCTGAGTAGTCCACATAAAAACTTAGCTGATGCCCGTTCAGATAGCGCAGGTTTTTCAGGTATACTTCATTTTCAGGAAAAGAAAATAAAATATCCCAGGTTTCACCTTTATCGTTTGAAACGAGGATGTGGTTGCCCAGGGTGACTGCATAGAGCTTATTTTCAGTAGTGGGGTCAAAAGTGATGTCGTCTAAACGTCCATAGGCATCTGTTCCTTCAAAGCTTAAAGGAGTTTGAGCCGTACAAATATTCATGATGCTAAAAACGGCTATCAGTGTTAAAGTAAATAAGTGTTTCATTTGTTCTCTTTTATTCGTTTTTAAAATTGATTTGCCAAATGTTCCAAAACCAAATGAAATCAATCTAAAAATTACACCGAAAAAGTGTGACATGGATTGGTCAAAAGTGTGATGCTTATTTTAAAGAAGAGAGGTAATTGAAGAGTAAAGAGCTGTCTTCCAGTTCCATTTTCTTCGAAATGCGTTCTTTGCGTTTTCTGCAGGCCTCGGCGGTGATGTTGAGCAAGGCTGCTATTTCTTTATGACTTAAATTCATATACAGATAGGTCACAAACCGAATGTCGTTGGCATTCAGGCTGGGATGACGCCTTTTCAAGCGCGTCAAAAAGTTGTGATTTACCTCTTCAAAATGCCTGATAAACTCATCCCATTCAGCATCAGTTTTCAATAATGCTTTCAGCTTTTTAATTTGTTCTTTGATGCTTTTATTGTCGTTGATTTCCGGATTGTTTGATAAATCATTGATGAGGGCGGCAATGAGTTCATTGCGTTCAGAAAGGTAGAGTGCCTTGGCCGATAGTTTGCGATTGCGCACTTCTATTTCGTTTTTCAATCGTTCCTGCTCCAGTAAACCGAGTGTTTCTTTTTCCTGCATTTGTTGTTCCAGAAGCAGGTTGTCGCTTTGCTTTTGTTTAAGCTCCAGGGCATTCAATTCCTGATTTCGACGGTGCAACACTTTCTCTTGTTTGTTTTTTATATAGCTGTTACGCAAGGCCCAGCCGGTGAGTAAAAAAGCCAAAAGAGCACCACCCAATAACTGAAAATAGGATTTGCGCTGCTTTTCCAGTTTTTGTTTATTCTCTCTTAGTTGCTGCTGGTAATTTTGTATTTCAAACTTTACTTTGTTCGTTTCATACAGCTTTCCGTTTTTGATATTGTTGAGGTCTGTATGTAAACTCAACAATGAGTCTTTGGCGGCAAGTGCCTGTTCATACTGATCGGTTTGAGTATACAGTGCTACTAACTGTTCATATACCAGCATTTTACTTTCCAGGTTTACCGGTTTTTCGAGCGCTTTGAGGGCATAGGATTCCGCCGTAAGTAATTCATTCAGGGCTTCATAAACATTGGAAAGGATGAGCAATACCGAAAGTCTGAGTTCAGTATCCTGTTTAAGTTCTTCCTGTGAGAGCAGCTCAAGCGCAAGTTCAACAGCTTTTGCATATTCCTTTCTCAAAAGCAGGTTGTCTGCCAAACCAATTTGGGCTTCAGTAACCACGGCGGGGTTTTCTTCTCTGAGTGAAAGCGCCTCTTCAAGGAAGTAAAGGGCTTGTTGTGGCATTTCGTTGCTGTTGTATGCCAAACCGAGGTTGACGGCATACAGGGCAATTTTTTTTTGATCGCTTACATTTTTGGCAAGTTCATAGGCTTTTTCAAAATATTCGATGGCACGGCTGTAATTTTTTTCGCGTAAAAACAAGATGGCAATATTGTTCAACACGGTCATTTCCTGTTGTGCATCCAGCTCTTTGATAGCCAATGTGTAAGCTTCCAGATAGTAATTGAGGGCCTCCCCATAGTCCAGCATAGAATAATAGTTGGCGCCCATATTGTTGAGTGCCAGAAAGTGTTGCTTGTGCCAGTTGTTTTCGACGGCCAGTGTTTTGGCTTCAGCAAGTAATTCCAGTGAACGGCTGTAGTCTTTGATATACATCGATTCAACAGCTTGCCTGATCAGCGTGTCACTTTCTTGCTGAGCTATGCCCGGTACTGATACTAAGGAGAAGAAAAACAAAAACACCCATCTTTTCATAAGGGCTGAATGGCTTGGTGGTTGGACGAACACAAATGTCGAAAAATTAAATGAGATGGCATAGCTGTTTTTTTTAGTGTAATGAACTTAATTATACCCATGCCATACCCACTCACAATCAATCAAATTCTCAATGAAACGCTGCAAATTCTAATTTAACATGGAATCAAAGTGAGGAAACCCTACATTTGTTTTGTGATTTAATGCCTTGACAATGACAAATGTCTTCAAACTGATTGCCTTTTTCCTGTTTTTCACGTTAACTGTCTTTGCGCAACAACAGCAAATAGACAGTTTAAAAGCTGTCCTGTCAACTCAGCAAAACGATCTTGACAAAGCGCAAACACTAAACACCCTTGCCGGTTACAGCCTGTACAACAATCCAGAAGCATCTCAGGGCTATGCTCAGGAAGCACTCACAATCTCAAAAAAAATAAACTTCACAGAAGCGCAGGGAACGGCTTATATCAACCTGGGAAATTACAACATCATCACCGGGAAATATCCCGAGGCCCTGGAGTATTTTCGCCTCGCGAAAGACCTTTATGAGTCGGTTTCTGAAACGGAGTTTAAAGAGCAACTGGCGCGCGTATATGGGAGTATCGGCATCGTGTTTTCTGAGCAAAGCAGCTATGACAAAGCCTTGCAATACCATTTAAAAGCCCTGCGGATTTATGAAAACGGACAGGACAAACAAAGGCTGGCCCGGGTGTACAACAACATCGGTATTGTGTTTAAGGCCCAAAAAGACCATTTTAAAGCATTGAACTATTTTATTAAGGCCTATACCTTGCAAGATAGTCTGGACGACCCCACGATCGCCACTACCACGACAAACATTGGGAATAGTTATCTCTCTCAAAAACAACTGAAGGAGGCCAAGGACTATTATGACCGGGCGCTACAGCAGTTTCAGCTACATCCTGACAGCAGGGGGATGGGTGAGCTTTATAACAACCTGGGGGTGTATTACCAACAAGCGGGGGAAAATGAAAAAGCCCTGCAATCCTGGGAAAAGGCCATCCACTCTTTTGAGCAGATTGATGATAAATTCGGGCTTTCTGATACCTACTACTATTTAGGCGGATTTTACACCACTCAAAAAAAGTATGCGGAAGCAATCACTGCTACCCAAAAAGCACAGGACCTGGCCAAAGAAATCGCAACACTTGAAATGCTGGTGCTTACCGAGCAACAACTACAGGACATCTATGAGCAAACTGGCGACTACCGCCAGGCATTGATTCACGGCAAAGAGTATGACCGGTTTAAAGACAGCCTGGTGAGCTACCAAAACATTCGCAAAACCATTCAGTCTGAAATGGATTTTGAATTTGAGAAAAAGGAAGCCCTCCATAAAGAACAGCAGCAACAACAAGCCGCAATTTTGGGCGAGCAGTCTAAACGGCACCGGCAGCAACTCATTTTTGGAGCTGTGTTTGTGTTTTTAAGTGTGGGTCTGGGCTTTTTGTTTTACAACCGCAACCAACTTAAAAAAACACTTACCCTTCAGAAAAACCTGGCCGAGTATGAACAAAAAGCCTTGCACCTGCAAATGAATCCGCATTTTGTGTTTAATTGCCTGGGGTCTATCTCGAGTTTTATCGTTCAAAACGGCAACGACTCTGCCATAAAATACCTCGCCAAGTTTTCTAAATTGATGCGGCTCACGCTCGAGTATTCCAAGGAATCACTCATTCCCGTGGACAAAGAAATAGAAGCCCTGCAGAATTATCTGGAGCTGGAGCAGTTGCGATTCAACAGAGCCTTTGACTTTTCCATTACCAAAGACCCACAAATTGAAGATGATGTGGCCCTGCCGCCGCTTTTGATACAGCCTTTTGTGGAAAATGCCATTATACACGGGGTGATTCCCAAAAAGGAACAAGGAATGTTGTCTGTCGACTTTTCTATTACAAACAATCAATTGGTGTGTACGGTAACTGACAATGGCATCGGAATTAAAACCTCCCAAAGACTCAAAGAACAATCAGTTTCTGTTCACAAATCCATGGCGCTGGACATCATCAGAAACCGCTTGAAAATGATTGAAAACTCCACAGCAAAATCGTCCAAGCTGAGCATCGAAGAAACCAGTGATAGCCAGGGAAACACCACCGGCACCCGGGTGGTGCTGCAGTTGCCTTTACAATATGATTCAAAACAACCCATTAAAAAGTCTTAAACGTGCAAAACAAACCAAAGATAACAGCTGTATTGGTCGATGACGATGCCCATTTGCGAAAAGGCATGAAAGCCATGCTGGAGCTGTATGCTTCGGAGTTTCAAATAGTCGGTGAGGCCGAAAACGTCCATGATGCGATTGCAGTGATCAGCAACCAAAATCCGCAGGTGGTGTTCCTCGACATACAACTTTCAGAGGGCACCGGATTTGACATCCTTGAAAAACTGACGGAACTTCAGGGGAAAATTTCCTTTCAGGTGGTGTTTATCACCGCACACGAGCAATATGCCATCAAAGCATTTCGCTTTAGCGCACTCGACTTTTTACTCAAGCCCGTGGATCCTGAAGAACTGCAAAAAGTGGTTGCCAAAATACAAGCCACCCTGCAAAAGCATGAAAACTTTGAACACATCGAACTGCTGCTGGAAAACATCCGGAAGAAAGCCGATAACTTCAAACGCATCGCCCTTTCAACTGCAGAGGGCATACACTTGTTTAACATCAACGAAATACTGCGGTGTGAATCAGAAGACAATTACACCAAATTTTACTTTGTAAACGGCAAAAGTATTTTGATTTCAAAAACCCTGAAGGAGTATGAAGAACTGCTGGGAGGGCAGGGGTTTGAACGCATTCATCAATCACACCTCATCAACCTGGCCTTTTTAAAATCATACATTAGAAAAGATGGCGGCTATGTGGTGATGTCAGACGGCAGTCATTTACCCATTTCGCAACGTAAAAAAGAACGGCTGCAGGAAATTTTAAAAACCATTTGAACAAATTCTAAATGAAACCTGTGATATACTCATTGACCCCATTAAATCTAAAACTTTCAAGTTACATTCGCTAAAACAATACACGAGCAATCAAAAATATATACTATGAAACAGTTAACCTTTCTTTTCCTCTTTATATGCGGACTGGCCCAGGCCCAGGTGGTCAATATTCCTGACACCAATTTTAAGAACACATTGCTTGCGGCAAGCGCCGGCAATAACACCGCCAAAGACCAAAACGGGGTTTCGATTGTCATTGACACCAATGGGGATAGCGAAATTCAGGTGAGTGAAGCACTTACAGTCTATGAGCTGGACGTTATTAACTCCGGCATTGATGACTTAACAGGTATTGAAGCCTTTACAAACCTGACCGATTTGTTATGTGACCAAAACAACCTGGATGTATTGGACGTTTCCGCCCTTACCGAGCTTCTAAACCTTACTTGTTCAGCAAACAACCTAACTGAACTGGACTTATCTGATAACCCAAACCTTGAATTTGTATGGGCACTCAGCAACCCCCTTACCTTTATGAATGTAAAAAATGGAAACACATTTGATCCGTTCGAAATTGGTACCGGCACCTGGATGGAAATGTGGGCCAACCTGCCTGACGATTGCTATGTCTGTGCAGATGAAAGTGAAATTGAAGACATAGACGAATTTTTGAATGATATAGGAACCGGCAAACACGTCTCTTCTTACTGTACCGTTACCCCGGGGGGCGATTACAACACCATTACCGGGCAGATGCTGTTTGATGTGGACAATGACGGTAGTTGTGACGGAGTAGAATTTCCTCAGCCATACATCAGGATGGACCTGACAGACGGCACTGAAACCGGAGCCAGTTTTACCGATGATACCGGAGAGTATCTCTTTTATACTCAAGAGGGCACCTTCACCCTGACACCCAATTTTGAAAACATGGAATTTTTCACCATCACTCCCACGACTGCTTCAGTAACCTTCCCGGTGGTGGATAACAGTGTGGAAGTGATCGACTTTTGTATAGCTGCAAACGGGGTGCATCCTGATCTCGAAATCGTAATTGCGCCATTGCTTCCTGCCCGTCCCGGTTTTGAAGCCACTTACAAAATTGTGTATCGCAACAAAGGCAACCAGGCCATAACACAAACAGACGGTGTGAACTTTTACTTCCAGGATAATTTTATGGACTTTGTGTCGGCTACTGAAACACCGGACAGCCAATCAGAAGGAGTGCTTCGCTGGGACTATGAAGATTTGCTTCCCTTTGAGGAACGCAGCATCGTTGTCACGATGGATATTAACCCTCCAACAGACCCAGACAACCCGGTAAACATTGATGACATCCTGCTTTTTGAAGCCATCATACAACCTCTGGCTGGCGACGAAACCATCGAAGACAATACCTATATCCACAGTCAAACCGTAGTGGGCGCTTTTGACCCCAATGATATCTTGTGCCTGGAAGGCGACATCGAAGACCCTGTAAACATCGGTGAGCAACTTCATTACCTCGTGCGCTTTGAAAACACCGGTAATTTCCCTGCCGAAAATGTGGTGGTTACTATGGAAATCAATTCCCAGCAGTTTGACCCTGAAACGGTATTGCTACTCAATGCCTCTCATGGTGTGGAAGCCCGTTTGGTGGGGAATGTCGCTGAGTTTTTCTTTCAGGACATCCAACTGGCCTCAGGAGGACATGGCAATATATTGCTGGCAGTAGAAACCCTGAATAGCCTGCAGGAAGGCGATGCCGTGATGAACAAAGCAGCCATTTATTTTGATTACAACGCTCCCATCACCACCAATGAAGCCAGCACCCTGTTTGAAGCCACAATGAGCACGCAGGATCCCGAACTCAATGCCGGTATCAAAGTGTACCCCAACCCGGCCCGCGATGTGGTGACGATCACCTCAAGCACACTGATGAACTCCATCGAATGGTATGATGTTTCGGGACGCTTGTTACGCCTCCATCTGGTAGACAGTCAAGAAACCCAGCTGGATGTTTCTAAGCAGGCAACAGGTGTTTACTTTATCAAAATCAATACTCCACAGGGAAGCATTGTCAAGAAGCTAATAAAGCAATAAGTTGTGTTAAATGAAGAAGTGGAGCGTGAAGAGAAAAAATCTTTGATCGCTTCACTTTTTTTTAACCCATTTGTAGTCATTATTAATTTGACAATTCCCTTTCTAAATTCACCCTTGCCTGTTGCTCACAGGCCTCATAAAACTCTTTTTTTTTTATATTCTGTCTAAAGTCAGAAAATGTAAACTGAAAAAAAACTGAAAAAAAACAACAAATTTGAACTTCCCTGATTAGTGTTGACCGTTTTTAAACATTAATTTTATTCTTAAAAATAGTCATTGATTTTTGGTGAAAAGTACTTTTTATAGCATTCATATGCCTTTATCATGCCTTTAAGGTGGCATGAAAGTGGCATTAGAGTGGCATTAGAGTGGCATTCAAGTGGGACTCGGGTGGCACTCGCTTCAGGCGAACCATACAGTAACCATGCATGAACCATACATAGACCCCACCTGAATCATACACTCATGCATCATGAATCATACATTCATGCAGGTGAGTCTATACATTCGTTTTTGGGTTTTTACTTGAACCATACACTCATGCGTGCATTTTTTCTGATATTTAGATGAAAGCAGTATTAAGATGGAGGTGAGTAGTGAGCTCATATAAGAGAATAGAGAAGAGAAAATAGAATATAGAAAAGAGACTTTAAGATTCACTATTCAAATCATCTATCTGCTTTGCTTCGCCAAAGGGCGGATTCAGGGCGCCTACGCTAAAGCTTCTGCGACGGAGCGCCGACGGCGATGCTTGCAGTCCTAAGTCACAGGGGTTAAAGTCTCTTTTCTATTTTCTTTACTCTATATTCTAAAAACCTTCACCTCACATTCACACCCAGCACATTTTTCAACTCAAACTCAAGCGGCCATTTGAGCAACAGTATCTTTTTATACGGCGTGAGGATGCTGAACGGACTGTTGTGGTACTTCAAATTGAGCGTGGCCCCGGCATATTTAAAGTCATTGTTAAAAAACAACACCGCATAGGGTGCCACCCCGGTGAGCTCCAGCCGGGTGTTGGTTTGCGGGTGGTATACATCCAGCAACAAGGCATCCTTGCCACACAGCACCGGGCGGGCATCAAAAGTGTAATCAGTAAGCTGATGTAAGCGTGCTTCCAGATTGTGGATTCTGAAAGGCTTTAAACTCAGGGAAATTTCTGTTTCCATACAAATAAGATATAATTAAACATTCATATTTGTATCCCGACAAGGCACTAAAAGGAAAGGTGTAAAACGTTTATTTTTGACCTGCTGTCCGTATTGTTTGACCACCGTGGAGACTGCTCTCGGTTGGTACCCGCCTGCGGCGGGTTCGGAATACGTTGTAAAGATACTACTTTTTTTGACGTATGACTGTAGGGCGTAAGACATAAGACAAATTCCAAACATGCTATTTGTCATTCCGTTGAAGCGATAGCGAAGAGGAGTCGCATAATATTGAGTGTTAGGAATAAATTTGAGCTAAATGAGGAATTCCTCATAGTTAAACGCACAAACACCTCTAGTTTTGTTTTTATAAACCATAAAAGCTTTTAATTATGAAAACAAATCTATTATTTTTGATGGTCTTGTGTTTGTCATTAACCTCTTGTAGCAGAACATTTTATCAACTCTATGAGGTAGAGCCTCAGCAAAATATTTCAAAAGAAGAGGAGGGGCTCGTCTATGAAGATGAACATTGCATCATTACCTATAACCTGTGGGCTGAAGAAGGTGACAGTGGCTTTACGATTTATAATAAAACCCAAGAGAAATTAACACTTCACCTGGATGAAAGTTTTTTTATTCTGAATGACAGAGCTTATGATTATTATAAAAATCGTATAACTTCATCATCTAGAATGACCACAGCTACCTCGTCCTATTCAAATAGCATGGCTTTGCTTTTAGGGGGCTACGGTACGAAAACTTCAGAATTAGCAATCGCAGGAGATCGTAGTGTTGCAGCTGTTGAAAAACCTAAGATCAGTATTCCTCCTCAATCTTCTAAAAGAATCGCAGAATACATTATTAACCCTACACTATTCAGAAGTTGTAATTTATTTAGATATCCAAGTAGAAAACAGGTAAATAGTGAAACTTTTAACGAAACAAATAGTCCCATTGTATTTAAAAATCTAATAAAATACCAGGTGAATGGCAACGACGAACTAAAAACAATAGAACATACATTTTATGTGAGCGCTATCTCAAACTATCCGGAGAGTGAATTTAAAGAAAGTAAATATGAAGAATTTTGTGGCAGCAGAGAACCTTTTGCTAGAAGTTATTTTGTAAAGTACAGCTCCAATCGTTTCTATATTAAGTATGAAAAACCAAAATCCAGAACAACAGCACATTAATAGGGTTTCAAACGAGATGTAGAGAAACATTGAAATAGACAGCAATTAAATATTGCTGTCTTGATTTTGTTATCTTTGGAATAATAACCCATCCTAATAAAGAGCTTTAATATTTCAATACTTAAAAATGAATTATACTCAAAACGATATTCTAAAAGCTATCAAGAGAATTGATGAAAATCCAGATTTAGTAACAGGCAGGCATTCTTCAACATATGATTTAGTGTATAAGGATAAAAAATATCCCCCGATTTTAGTCTTATCAATAGCTAATGAATTAAAAGGAGGAAACGAGTTAACGCTTTCTGATTTTGGAAATAATGTCGAAGTTCCCTTTAAAATTTTGAGAGATAATGGCTTTTTAATCAATACAAAATCTACAAATAATAAAATAAAAAATAAGGTTGACGGCAATCAAAAGTATTGGATAGAAAAGACTATAGTAAAAGGAAGAAAAGATAGATTAGAAGGGAAACGGGCATTAGGAAAAGTATTATGGTCACCAAGAGAAGATAAAAGAGGAGCTGACATTTATAAAAATATGAGGCTTGTTTCAGAGGGAGATTTAGTACTTCACTTAATTAATAATGATGAGTTTTCAGGTATTTCAATCGTTAATAAGAAAGCAGTTGAGACAGTTGGATTATCCGGAACTGAATGGGATAGACCTGCTTATTTAATTGATTTGAAAAACTATACTGAATTGAACCCTCCAATCAAAAGAAGTGACTTATTAAATAAACGAAACAAACAAAAATTAATTCATATTTCTGATAATTCAGAGGTGTTCTACAATAAGAAGTTGGATTTCAGACAAGGTGCTTATTTAACACCTTGCCCGCAGGAGTTAATGTCATTAATTAATGATGTTTATAGAGAAAAAACCAATGAAAGTTTACCACATGTTAATCTTTCAAATAAAAATAAAATAGAGAAAATGAAATTTGAATTATTTAACTATACTTCTTTTAATGAATCTCTAATTAAATCTGGGTTAATTTATTCTAACCAATTAATAAAAAGGTTCACCGCTTCACTCCTCACAAAACCCTTCATCATCCTCACAGGCTTATCAGGTTCCGGAAAAACCAAACTGGCGCAGGCTTTTGTGCAATGGATGTGTCAGGATGAAAGCCAGTACCGCATCATTCCCGTGGGTGCAGACTGGACCAACAGGGAACCATTACTTGGATATCCCAATGCTTTACAACCTGAGGAATATGTAAAACCTGACAGTGGCGTATTGGATTTAATTATGCAAGCCAATAATCACCCTGATTTACCGCATTTTCTGATATTGGATGAAATGAACCTCAGTCATGTTGAGCGCTATTTTGCTGACTTTTTAAGCGTGATGGAGTCGGGAGAAGAAATTCCTTTGTATTCTGAGGGCACTGTTAATAATGGCGTGCCGTCAAATCTTGAAATGCCTTCCAATTTGTTCATCATTGGAACAGTCAACATTGATGAAACCACCCATATGTTTAGCCCCAAGGTACTTGACAGAGCAAATACCATTGAGTTTCGTGTTTCACAGGAAGAGATGCAAAACTTTCTGGGAAATATTCGCAGTATCGATATGAAGCAACTGGAAGGTAAAGGCGCAGGTATGGGCAAAAGCTTCCTAAATATGGCAGCAAACAAATCTTTTGAAACTAAAGATATTGTTGAAATTAATGAAACCCTGGTTAAGTTTTTTGGGGAGTTGAAAAAGACAGGAGCTGAGTTTGGTTACAGATCAGCAACAGAGATTCTTCGCTTGTTAAACCAGTTAAGTACTATAGACAGCAAGCTAACAACAAATGAAAAGATTGATATAGCCATTATGCAAAAACTGCTTCCAAAATTGCACGGCTCCCGAAGAAAACTGTGCTCCGTTCTTGAAACACTCGGCGCTTTCTGCATTTCAGGCAATGTAAAAATCATTAAAGATGTTTTTGAAAAAGAAGATTTTGACTTCAATGGAACCAATGTTCTATACCCGCTCTCACTGGAAAAAATAACCCGTATGCACAAAGGAGCTGTTGACAATGGGTTTGCAAGTTTTGCTGAAGCATAATCGATGGTTCCACTAGCTGAAATATCAATTAATCTCGACTCTGTAAGTGAAGATTTATGTCTTATTATCACAGAACGCAGAGCGAAAACCTTGTTTGATGCAACAGATTCTGCTATAGAAAACAATGAAGCCAGATATCAGTTAATTGAGGGGTGTTATTATGATTATGAGCTCAGCGATTCCCGTTATGTTTTGGCAGATCCTTTTGGTAGTATTGTATTGCCACACAAACGCAAACCCCACCTGGGCACGATAGCACCAAACATCTATGTGGGTACACTTGAAATCCCTGTAAAAGATACAGAAACCGAAGAAACGGTTTCAAATATCTTACTTGAAGTCCAGTCTTTAAAGTCAGATTATCGTCAGGATTACCGGGATATGCTGGAGCTCATTACCGAAAAATGTACAGACCTCTTGCTACAGGCCAATGCACCGGTATCCCATACTTTTGATGTCGATTATACAAAAAACACACAAACCTTATATCAGCGTTTTGCCTTTGTTAAGTCTGTCATAGCCACTGATGAATTTGCAGAAGCTGTACACCGCATCGTGACGATGCCTGTCACGCAATGGACAGAAACTGCTGAAAACAGGGATATTCGAAATGCCAGAAGGTTTTCTAATACCAACATTAGGGAAATACTTAAAAGCGGTAACCGAACAAAACTTCCACAAGGTCACTTCTTTCATAATTATGGAATTGAAACACTGCCTGAGCGTATTACGACCATTCGTAAAATTGATTCGGTGGACACCCCTGAAAACCGCTTTGTTAAACACGCACTGGAAACTTTTTTAAGGTTTTGTACTGAGATTCATCAGGCAGCCGTTAAAGGCAATCTTAAAAAGTTGGAAAATGAAGCTGAAATGCTTGTTCGTATTTTGGAAAACAAGTTACAACATACCATTTTTAATGAGATTTCCAGACCCACAACACTAAAATTGAACAGTCCTGTATTGCAAAGAAAAGAGGGCTACCGTGAAGTATTGAGAGTCTGGCTGATGTTTGATCTTGCTGCAAAACTCATCTGGAAAGGTGGGGAAGACGTGTATGGCGCCGGAAAGAAAGATATTGCAACACTTTATGAATATTGGCTTTTCTTCAAATTACTGGATTTATTTCAAGAGATTTTTGACATTGAACCTAATGACATTTCAGACTTAATACAACCATCTCAGGGCGACTTAAGCTTACAACTCAAACAAGGGAAATCAACCCCGTTAAGAGGTGTGTTTGATTCCGGAAACCGAAAACTCAATATCAGGTTTAATTACAATCGCTCTTTCAGTGGTAAAAAAGAGTATCCGCATTCCGGCAGCTGGACAACAACTTTGCGACCGGATTATACGCTTTCACTCTGGCCGCTGGGAATATCAGAACCTGAAGCAGAAAAACAGGAGTTGATCGTTCATATACATTTTGACGCAAAATACAAAGTTGCCAACTTATGGGACTATCTGGACGACACCTCAGAAGAGGAACTGGATAAAGAAAAAACCGATAATAAAAAAGGTATTTATAAAAATGCCGATCTGCTGAAAATGCATGCATACAAAGATGCCATTAGAAGAACTGGTGGTGCTTATGTATTGTATCCTGGCGAAAATTCAATAGAGCGCAAGGGTTTTCATGAGATTATTCCGGGTTTAGGTGCATTTCCGGTCCGTCCGTCAAAAACAGATACCGGGATCGGGGATTTAAAAAAGTTTATTCTTGAAATAATAGACCACTTTATTAATCGTGCATCACAACGTGAAAAAATAGCCTTCAAAAGCTATGACACATATAAAAACCCACCAAACCCGGAAGACGAAATCAGAGAAGCAATACCCGAAGCATACAATGACAACCGTGGTTTAATACCTGATGATACTTTTGTTTTAGTTGGGTTTTATGACTCACCTAAACAATATGATTGGATTAAAAGGAACAAACTTTATAATTTCAGAATGGGTTCAGGTCGTGGGTCATTAATTCTTGACAAGGAAACCGTAAGTTCAAAATATTTGTTGCTTCATACACACAAAGATGATGTATCTGCTGATCTATGGAAGATTGTCAGTAAAGGTCCAAAAGTTTGGGCAAAAGAAACAATGTCTAAAAAAGGATATCCTTCACCCTCACAAGACTATTATCTTATTTTTGAGCTTGAAAAAGTAGACGATCCTGAATTTGAAAGTGTAAAATGGGACTTTAAAAAACTTTCAAAATATGAATCAAAGAGATCTTCTTCTTTTCCGTTTACTACTAGCTTGACTGAGTTGATGAGAAATAAAATTATAAAAAGTTAAGTGCTCAAAACAAATAGGATTACTCAAAAAAACCCATCTCCTCCCACCTTTCTCCCAGTCTTCCTCTTAAAAAAGCTCTTTTTAAAAACAAATCCCGAAGGAATCCCGAACAAAACCCGAAGAAAATCCATAGATACTTCATACATGCGCCATACATAAGTTAAATAAGAAGGGGTCTAAATAAGGGGGGTGAATGTTATCTGTCAGCTATACAGCCTCAAGTCTTAATTGCTTCGCCAGCCAGCCTTCGGCGGGTAAATTCGCTATTGCTCGTGTCTTTGTACTTAGTACTTAATACTTTTTGGAATTTAGCGAACGCCCAGTTCGGCCGGTGGCCTCGTGTGGTACTTGTAATTTGGAATTTGTTTTACACACGAATTGCTGCAACAAAACGGGTACAAGGACCCTTTTTTTGAAAATAAAAACCGTAGTAATGCAACACTCAACACGTAGTAATGTATAGTTCAAGTTGAGTGAATGCGATGTTCGGGGTGAGTTCATGTAGGGTTCAAGGGGGTCGAATGCAACACAAAGGCAACGTTTACCCAACGCTAAGGTAACAAAAAGGCTACATGTATAGCATGGTCAAGCCATGATAAAGGCATGGGAATGCCATCAAAGAGTTTATCCAAAAGTTTGTGTTTTGAAAAATAATTACAAATTTCATAACTTTAAAAGCATTCAGCAAAAATCATATGTTCAAAAAAATTCACAAAACCGCCTACCCACCTTCCCGGCCCACGCTCTATTGGGACGAGCACTGTGGGTTTTGCCACTACTGGAAGCTGCGCTGGGAGATCCTTACAGAAGGGAACGTAGCTTTTGTTCCCTATCAGGAAGCTGCCGAAAACTTTAAAGACATCCCCTTAAAAGAATTCAAAAAAGCCAGCCGTTTGATAGAGCCTGATGGCACGGTGTACTCGGGACCCGATACTGCTTACCGCAGCCTTTATCATGCCGGTACTAAAACCTGGCATCGCTGGTATAAAAAATACCGCTGGTTCCGGTACCTCAGTGACCATGGCTATAACCATATCGCCAAAAACCGTCCTTTTTACTTCAAGGTTACCCGTGTCCTTTTTGGCAAAAACCCCCGCAGCCCCAAGAAATATTGGTTGTATTACCTGATTGTGCTGCTGGTGTTGTTGGTGATTGTATTCGTTTAATAGCTATCAGCGGTCAGCTTTCAGCTAAAGAATCTCAAGTCTTAATACTTAATACTTTTTTGTCCCACGTCTTACGTCCATCGGCCGCCATAGGCTTGCCGACGGCGATGCCTGTAGTCTTACGTCAAATCAGCTATCAGCTATAAGCGGTCAGCAAAAGAACATTGAACCTTAAACTTTAAGCCTTGAATCTTTCCCCCTGTAAATTGTTTTATATTTTTTTGTACATTAGCTATCAGGAACTTAAGTGCTGCTCAGTGGGTTGTATATTACCAGACAGCAATAAAAAAATAAAAGCCGCCTGGCGATTGGTATGTAAGCCACTCCATAACACTCCCTCAATAAAAGTATCGTCAAAAGGGACCCCCATGATAGCAAAGAAATGTAAAGGAGTCTCCGGCTTCAGCGCTAAAAACTGAAGAACTGTAATGATACAGCCGGAATATCCTGAAGTTAACATTCCGACAGGGAAGGAAACAGTTTGAATCATTTGTGCCTAAAACCGATGACAATCGCAAACCAATACATCTTTTAAAAACTAAATAATCAACACCTATGGAAACTACTTTTAAATTACCAAAATGCCTTAAGAAACTGTTTATGGCAGGGCTTCTCATAGCTGTGCTTCCCCTGTTAGCACAAAGCAACAGTAACCAACAAAACGCGTATACAGGCCCCATCATCGATATGCACCTGCACTCTTATACATCGGCTGATTTTTGGGGCCCGGCACCCAATCCGGTTACTGGGAAACTATCAGTAGCTTCCGCTGAGCAACATTTGGAGGAGACTTTAAAGATGATGCGCCGCTACAATGTGGTGCTGGGCGCTGTTTCGGGAGTGTCTGAACAATCAGGAAACGAATGGCATTCCAAAGCTCCCGGTATGTTTTTACGGGGTATTGAATTAAGAGAGCCGGCAGAGTTTATGGATGAGGAAGCCTTTAGAAGCAATATACAAAACGGAACCCTCGATATGCTGGGAGAAGTGGGTGCCCAATATTTTGGCTACTCGCCTTCAGAGCAGGGGTATTATCCTTACTATAAAATTGCAGAGGAGGAAGGCATACCGGTGGGAATACATACCGGGGCAAGTTTTCCGGGCACACCGTTTCGCTGCTGTCCTAATTTCCGGCTTGCTTTGGGCAATCCTATGCTGCTGGAAGATATGTTGATCGAGTTTCCAAAACTAAAGGTTTTTATGATGCACGCCGGCGGTGCAGGGCCTTTTTCAGAATATGCGCTTATGATGCTGAATATGTATCCGCAGCTGTATACCGATATCAGTATACTTAACTGGATGCCGGGAATGGAGCCGGTATTGGAATCGTTCCTGCAAAAAGCAAAACAAATGGGAGTGCTGGACCGTATATTTTTTGGGACTGACCAAATGGTGTGGCACGATGCTATTGGAATCGCCATTGAGCGTGTCAACTCCCTTGATTTTTTAACAGCGGAAGAAAAAGCTGATCTCTTTTACAACAATGCCGCAAGGTTTTTGGGTCTAAGTGAAGCTGAAATCAACAAGCATCAACAGCTGGTGAAAAAATAGTAGAGAAGCAGCGGCGCGCACAGGAAGCGGTTATCAAATTTTTTGAACATCATTTGAAAAAGTGATGAATCAATTGTCTGCTATAAAATTTTGATACTATGGATATGACTAAGAATGTTCTAAAAATAATACACACTGCTCTCTATGACTCTCGTTCTACTGAATCCTTTATTTGCTTCTTTTCAATTCATAGGCAAAACAAATAACAAAACCGCAAGAAAATAATAAAACTAAACATTATTCAAATGATACATTATAAAAGCAATGTATAAAATTATAACAATGAAATTACCATGAAAACATCACATATTCTTTTCAGTAAATTTTTTATAGGTATACTATTCTTATTTCTAAGTTCGACTTTAGTATTTAGTCAAACTCAAGAAACCTCCATTAATGAACGGTCAGATGCTATCGGCATTATTGAAGAACTTCGTAAAATACACACCCCTGAGGGTATCGAAATACTTGAGCAAGTTGAACTTGGGGGTGTACCACAATGGGTGTCAATCCGCGGACGGAATCAAGATAATCCCGTCCTGCTCTTTATACCCGGAGGCTGGGGCGATCCAATGATCGGATTGTCATGGGCATTTCAGACACCTTGGGAGGATTACTTTACGGTTGTGCAGTGGGATCACCGTAATGCCGGTAAGAATGCAATTATTGGCACAGACCGTGAAGCTTTTATGAAAGAGTTTACATTAGAACGTTTGGTCAGCGATGCTGAGGAACTTGTTTCTTACTTACGTGAGCGACTTGGAAAAGACAAAGTAGTAGCGATGGGATATTCAATGGGAGGAACTGTAGGGATTCATCTTGCAAAGCAACGGCCTGAGTGGTTGCATGCGTATGTGGGCATCGGTCAGGTATCGCATAATTTAGAGCAGGCACTTTATGATCGTACACTGGAATTAGCATTGGCTGCGGGCAATGATAAAGCGGTTGCAGAACTGAAGCCTTATGCTTCATACACTGAATCGGAGAGAATAGCTATAGACACCGTTAAATGGAATACCCGAAAATGGGCAAACACATTTGATGGTGCCTGGTACGGCAAGGGAGGCTGGAGCCTCTATTTAGATTTACCGTCCCTGGCACCGGAGTATACAGACGAGAATGTGATTGCATGGAAGGAAGGATTGTATTTGCTGAATACGGAAAATAATACCGGGAGGAAGGACCTCCGCGAACTTGGCCCCAATTTCCAGATTCCGGTGCTTTTCTTTCACGGCCGATATGATCTCACGCCACCAGTTGAGAATGCCCGGACCTACTTTGAATGGATTGAAGCACCTCATAAAAGAATGGTGATTTTTGAACGAAGTGCGCATATCCCTTTTTTGGAGGAACCAGGTCGTTTCTTTGCAGCGTTGCTGGAGCACGTATTACCACTAACCGAAGGGGTCGCAACCTATGAGGTTCGCCGTTGATAAGTAAAAATCTATCGGGCGTTAGTAATCAAAACCGCTGCACGAAGCCTTATGACTTTGAGCTTTCTCGAGCTCTCCGAAGGGTATCACTTTGGAGCAGCACGTTAATTAATTGTCCAAAACGGCCTCAGCATTTCTTGATGTTGTTCCTGCTTTTAAACACAAACGCTTGCACTTTGAAATTTCTATTGCTATTAGCAATCAGCTAAACAATCTCAAGTCTTAATTGCTTCGCCAGCCAGCCTTCGGCGGGTAAATTCGCTATCGCTCGTGTCTTTGTGCTTATTACCATTTTGTCCTACGTCTTACGTCAAATCAGCTATCAGCTATCAGCAGTTAGCTTTTAGCTAAACTATATGATACCTTCAAACCTTGAATACTTTTTTGGAATTTAGCAAACGCTCAGTTCGGCCGGTGGCCTCGTGTGGTGCTTGTTCTTTGGAATTTGGTGCTTGTCATTTGGAATTTGTTTTAGTCATTTACTTCATGCATTCAACAAGGTCAGGAACTTTTAACCTTAAATTCACATCCAGATTATGAATCCCATTCCAAACCAGTTAACACAAATTTTACACTAAAAAACATTGTCTGCCATCAATAAAAGACTATTTTTGCCCGCTTAAAATGAATACGACACTCTACATAGATCGTTTTATACAACTCACGCCGCCCTAGCTGCGGGGTGGATATCCCATATCCGGAACTTTAACAAAAACAACAGCCAATTAAGAATCCTTAATTGCCCTGAAACAATATTCATTACCAAACCAATATTTGAACAGAACGCATGAAAAAGTACTTCAACTTATTTGACTTAACGCAAAAGGTAGATTACAAAACTGAAATCCTCTCCGGACTCACTGTGGCACTGGCCCTGATCCCTGAGGCGGTGGCCTTTTCTCTCATCGCAGGTTTATCACCCCTCACCGGTTTGTATGCCGCTTTTGTAATGGGTCTGGTCACGGCTATTTTTGGCGGTCGCCCGGGAATGATTTCGGGAGCAACGGGAGCTGTGGCTGTTGTTGTAGTGTCATTGGCAATGTCACACGGGGTGGAATATGTATTTGCAGCTGTAGTGCTGGCCGGGGTCATTCAAATGTTGGCTGGGTTTCTTAAACTGGGCAAACTCATCCGCCTGGTACCGCATCCGGTGATTTTTGGGTTTGTAAATGGACTTGCCATCATCATCTTTATGTCACAACTTGATCAGTTCAAGGACCCAAGCGGAAACTGGCTTACCGGTGAAGCGCTTTATATTTTATTGGGTCTGGTAGTATTGACTATGTTAATCATCTGGGGCTTGCCCAAACTCACCAAGGCGTTTCCGGCTTCGCTGGCTTCTATACTGGTGGTTTTTGGATTGGTCGTGTTTTTAGGAATCGATACCAAAACCGTGGGCGATATTGCTTCGATTGAAGGTGGGTTTCCGCCGTTTCACATTCCGCAAGTGCCTTTTGCCTGGGATACTTTAATGATTATCCTGCCTTATTCTGCCATTGTTGCCGGGGTGGGGCTGATCGAAAGCTTATTAACACTCAATATCATTGATGAGATTACTGAAACCCGCGGTCGCGGAAATAAAGAAGCAGTGGCACAAGGTGCTGCCAACTTCCTTTCCGGTCTGTTTTCAGGGATGGGCGGTTGTGCTATGCTGGGGCAGAGTTTGATCAATGTGTCATCGGGATCGCGTGCGCGTCTGGCCGGTATTGTAGCCGCTGTGATGCTGCTGGTGTTTGTGATGTTTGGCTCAAGCCTTATCGAACAAGTGCCTATGGCAGCCCTCACCGGACTGATGATTATGGTAGCGATCGGCACCTTTGAATGGGCGAGTGTAAAAACCTTTAACCGTATGCCGAAGTCAGATGTATTGGTAATGGTGTTGGTCACCCTGGTAACAGTAGTGCTGCACAACCTGGCCTTAGCGGTATTGGTGGGTGTGATTATTGCCGCACTGGTATTTGCCTGGGACAATGCCAAGCGCATTCGTGCACGCAAGCACATTGATGATGACGGGGTGAAGCATTATGAAATCTATGGACCTTTGTTTTTTGGTTCAGTAGCGGTGTTTAACGAAAAATTTGATGTACTCCATGACCCGGATGAGGTTATTATTGACTTTCAGGAAAGCCGCGTGGTGGATATGTCGGCCATCGAAGCCCTCAATAAACTCACCGAGCGCTATCTGAAAGTAGGTAAAAAAGTACACCTCAAACACCTCAGCCCGGACTGCCGCCGTCTCCTTAAAAATGCCGAAGCCATCATTGATGTCAACGTCATGGAAGACCCGACGTATAAAGTGGTGACGGATAGGGTTTAGTTTACAGTATTCAGTTTTAGAAAAAAGAAAAAAGAAAAAAGAGATTAGAGCAGAGACAATTGTCTTTACTCTTTTTTCTAAAAGTCTTAATACTTTGTACTTAATACTCTTTTCAAACACAAAAAACCTGTTCGTCAACTCGGTAAGCTGATAATCAAAAAGGCGTGCGATATATTCCAGGGTTTCCTTGCGGTAGATAAACACGTGGGTTTCGTCTTTTCTGTAGGACCAGGTCTTAAAGTCGATGTCGTCGTGGTAGAGCAGGGTCATGCCCACAAACTTTCCCCCGGGGAATAGCATGGTGTCCAATTTAGAAAATTCTTGACGCGGATGGAAAAAGTGTTCCACTACTTCACAGCAGGCGATGTACTTATATTTTAAATCCAGTAGGGCTTCATTTGGGGTGAAATAGGGGTCATACTGCTTGATGGTATACCCCTGATCCAAAAGCATCTTTGAAATCACCGGTCCGGTGCCTGAGCCATAGTCGAGACCAAGGTCCTCCTTGTTAAAATACTTCAGAATATATTGCCAGATGGGTGCTGTAAATTGTTGGTAACCCGGGTCGTTGATATCATTGTTGTGCAGTTGGTACCTGTGCACTTCTTCATCAGGCGTGGGCAGTAAATCAGGATGCTTAACCAAGGCCCTGCAACCGCCGCAGTCAAAATAATCAACGTCAATTTTTGTGGTGAGCGGGCTGTGGCATAAAGGGCAGTTCATGGCTCATGCTGATTTTGAACTGTAAAGATACATTTTTGCAGGGTACAAAAGCAGCCCAGACCATTGAATTGATATTTTTCAGTTACAGTTAGCAGTAACCCTAAGGCTTACATTTCTAGGTTTGTTTTTGGAACAGGTACATCTGATTCATAATTTATAGGGTTCACGCAAAATGCGCAAAGTCTAGACGCAAAGAAAGCGCAAAGGATTTTTTATGTCCTGCAGTCCTACGTCAAAGGAAGCGTTCCAAAGAGCATGCTGTGCGCCAAAAGCTGATCGCTGTTTGCTATTCTGCTTCCGTGACCACAAAAAACCCATCATTCCCCTGCTCCTGATAGAGGGGCATATAGATAAAGGCATCCCACTGGCTGCGAATTTCCTTGCCGTTGTGAACTGCCAGTAATTGGTCTTTTTTAATCTTTTGGAAGTTCTCAAAACCGGGTTGCATAGTGAAGGAATCGCCTTTTTCCAATTTGTGGCGGTAAGCGATATCAAATGTTTTGCGAGGCGGTTTGAGGTTTTTTGTAAGCTTGTCAATGCACTCGGGGTAATTCATAATGTGGTGCATATCCAGGCCACAGGCTTCCTGTATGGCCAGCCAAATCATGCCTTCCTGGTTGCACATAGCGGCCTCACTCTCGTGTTGTCCGGCTTCCAACACAAACCCCGTGATCCCGATACGGCTCAAATAATGGTCAATACAGCCATAGACCAAATCACTGAACCCACGCACAATGTGAATGGGAAAGTAATGCGCCCAGGTATCATTATTACCCACTTCCTGCACTGAAATAAAGGGAAGGGTGTTGGCAGAAATAGTATGACAGTCCATAAAATAGCGCCGGGTGTATTCGGTTTCAGGAAAACTTTCCAGCACTTCAATAATTTCGTGCATTTCTTTTTGCTCGTTAGATTCCTTTAGCTTGTTTTCAATGTTTTCTTCGGTCCACGCACGGTTGAGGTCTTCATCGATGTATCGCACTCCTTTTTCCAGGGCTTTGCGATTGCCGGTTACCCCCACCACAGTGCCTGAAAGCGCGGGTTTGGAGAGGTACAGGGCGTCAAAAACCTTTTGAAGGGCATACACGCCGCTGGGTTCATTGCCGTGAATACCGGCAGTAATAAACAACAAAGGTCCTTTTTTGGGTCCTGAATAGGTTCCGAGAATGCGTGGAAAAGTGTTTTTTGTTGAATGTTCCATAATCGTATAGTGTTTTTATTCCATGGTGGCCAATACCTTGTTGGGGAACTGACCGGGAAATTTTTCTTTGTAATACAGTTTGCGTTCAATGGCCTTGATAATAGACTCTGAAAAGTCGGGGAGACCAATGTCTTTAAAGTGTTCCAAACCGCCGGGACTCAGCACATTGATTTCAATAAGCTTGTCTTTTACTACATCCAGCCCTACGAGAAACAAGCCGTCGCGGATGAGCTTAGGCGCCGTGAGGTCCACGATTTTTTGCATTGCCTTGGTGAGTTTGCTACTGTCTGCCGTGGCTCCCAATGCAAAATTACTACGAAATTCGCCTTCCCCGCTCACCCGTCTGATAATAGACTGCTTGCCTTTTTCTTCGATGACTTTGCCGTTCATTAACAAGACGCGCACATCACCGTCCTTCACTGCCGGAAGGTATTCCTGCGCGATGATATAGCCCTGCTGGGTGAGGTTTTCAATTATTTGATTGATGTTTTTCTCGTTTTTATCTATGAGATAGACATCCCGTCCACCGGAGCCTTCCAGAGGTTTTAAAACCATTTTTTTGTTCTGCTTTTCCCAAAACTCCAGGATGTCTTCTTTTTTTCGGGTGATGATGGAGTCAGGTTTGATTTCTGAGGGCAGTTCTTCAAAATAAAGTTTGTCGATAAAGGCATAAGAAAGGGCAAAAGCGTCGTTCAACACCAGCACACCCTCCTGCTGAATCATTCTTCCAAAAGCTACCCCGGCGTGTTCTGCCCACTGGCGAGCAGTATCCTCTTCGGTGGGGTTGTTCCTGATAAACAAGACATCCAGCGTAGTAGCCAGTGTTTCTTTTCGTTTGAAGTCACCGGCTTGCAAACGCTCCAGAAAATGCTCTGCCGAATCAAATTTGGCCGTTTTTGAGATGCGAATGCAGTGCATACTCAGGGGTTTATCGTGCTTAAAAAAGAAGTCCCCCACACCCATAACCATCACCTCATGGCCCAAATCGTGTGCTTTTTTCATCATCAGCACTGAAGAGCCGCTTTTTTCTGTAGCGATATCATTTAATACAAAGCATATTTTCATAATGTTACGAGTTGTGAAAGGGCAACACCCTCTCTGATTTTAGTTAATTTTTGCTCATAGTTTTCAGACTCCATATAACGTGGCTTTAAAACAGCGGGTTTGAGAATCTCGCGTTCAGTCAGGTCCTTGATCACGTTGAGGTGTTTGAGGGCAAATTTGCCTACAAGCAGTAAGGCGGGGTCGCCACCTTCCTTGATAAAATCTATCAGCTCCAGAAGGCCCTTTAAATAAATGATGTCTTTTAAAAAACCACCGCCCTGTAAAATCCTGCAGGTGATATTAAAGGCCCGTTCTTTGGAAAAGCCATGATCTTCATAAAGCAGTTTAAAAATACTGTGAAAGTCATTCCCCTCAATGAGTGCAGCCCCGGCAATCACCCGCCCGGCCAACAGGCGCAAACGGTTGATGGTCAATCCATCTGCAAAATACTCTGCCAATACCGCAAGACCCTCCTGCAAGGGGTCGTAATGTGCCAAGCCCGAACACAATTGTGTGAGGGGTTGTCGGCTTCCGTTATAATAAGTAAGCACGTGTGTGCCTACCTCGTGCTGAATCAGGGCTTTGGCTTCTCTACGACTCATGGTATAGTCTGAAGGAATATAAAGTTCGCCCCGCGAAACCATAATCACATTCACATCTTCCCGGATGTGTACCATACTTTTAAATTCAGGATCCTGGGTGCGGAAGTAATCAAATTCTTTGCGGGCCATGGCACTGAATTCCATTGCGTCAATCTGTTCTTCTTCCGGAACAACGGTTTCTTTGGGTAAATCATGCAATAATTTCAGGGCTTCCTTTTTCAGGTCTTGTTCTACCACATAATAAAGGCGAATACTGTTGTAAAAGAAGTTTTTGTTGCCGCGCTCATTGAGCATAGTAATCTGCTGATCGAGCTCTTCTCTTTTTTCCTTAAAAATGAAGGACAAGGCGGGATCGTCTATCTCGTCGATGCGCAGGTTAAAAAGTTTGCGCTTCAGAAGGTCAGGGTCTATGGTAAGCAAGCGGTATTGATAGTCAGGTAGTTCTTTAAAATTGCTTTCAAAAAAGACTTCGCGTATCTCGTGCATATTCACGGGCGACACCAGCAAGAGGAACTGGTAGCTGGATTCAATTTCAGTGAGTTGTTTGTCTATTTTAAAGACTTCATCGTGGATTCTGCGTTTCCCCAGGGCAAAATAATTGCTGATGTCTGAGGAGGTTTGCACCCGCAGGTAGTCAAAGATGGTTTTTTGCACTGCTTTTACAAACAAATCCCTGAATTGCCTGAAAAACACAGGATAGACTATGCCACTAATGTCTCGGTAAACGGGGGGTACTTCCAGGGCAACCCACAGCGCACCCTGCATTTTTGCTTCTTCAATTTCGATGAGGGGTGCTTCACCTTCTTCCTGGCGGCTTTTGGTTCTTTTTATCTCAGCCTTCAACGGCAAGTTATAAAGATGAGGAGGGATTCCTTCCAGCTCTTCCTTAAGCACCTCCAGCGTGGTGGGCAGTTTATGAGCGGGCCCTTTAATGATAAAGGTATTGCTGTTTGCCGGACCATTGTATATTTCAAAGAGCAGATAGGTAGTGTATTTATTGGAAAAATAGCCGGTAAGCATATAAATTAATTCCTGATAAAATTCAAAGCTTTTGTTACCAACAATCAAATAAGATCCGATGCTTTTTGCCAGTCTTTTAGTGCCACGGTCGGTTCCTTGTTCCTTTTTGCGGTAGAGCAGTAAAAAGGGAAGTTTTTCATCGAGATGCAAAAAACCACCACCAGGAAGCTCTGTTTCGACCCGGTTGTTTTCTACAAGGGTTTCCATAATATGTCTTATGCCCGAAGGGGTACGTGTGGTTGTTTTGGTCATGGTTCTGAATGTTTTTAAAAGACATCGCATCAGGATTAGCGTTCCTGAAGAGTATTTTAAATAAGTAAGCTATAAAAAAAAAGCTATTTTTTCCTAAAAAAAATCTTAATTGGGGTTTCTTTGGCATTTTCACCAAAGAAACAAGGCGTCCTTTTATAAAAAAAAGACGCCTTGAAAAGGGGAGGAATTAGTATTGTAATGAATTTATTTTTTATAGGCTTCCCCGTAAGGGCTCCAAACTTCATAAAGTGGGTCACCCTTAGAACTGTTCCCTTTATGGTGCCATTTACCGTCTTTTACTTCAAACTGAAATTGCAGGTTGGCACCCACACGGCTGTCATCACGTGAAAAGAAAGTGATGTATTCGGTATAGACGCCGTTTTGGGCACTGTAAGTGCCACCACCGGTGCCGCTAAACTCTTTGGTAGCCGAGTTGAATGCAACCCACTGAAAACGTCCGCCACTAAGTATTTTTATGGTACGACGGTCTCCGGGTGTCATGGTGTTCATGTTCCCGTCACGCTCCCGGCCTGTGATGACCCAATTGCCGGTGAGGGCGTCAGTTTTGGCAGATCGACGCTGCCAGGTTTGTGTGGTTCCTCCACTGTTTAATTCCAGTTGGTCGTCATCAAGGCTCGCTTTAAACGTCATGGTCATTCCAATGCGTTGCGAACTATTGGTATTGAAATCCTGTGTTTCTGTATAGGCTTTACCCCTCAGGCTGTATTCGCCTCCCGAGGCATATAGAAATTTGTTGGTGCGGGCTTCTTTGGCACCTACGGCAAAATATCCATCCTGATAAATGGCAATGACTTCTTTGGTAGCCACCAATTCACCATTTTCATGTGTAAGCTGCCACGATCCTTCAATACTTTGAGCAAATAGAACTGTTGTAAACAACAAACTGAAAAGGGTGTACATTGTTTTCATTACGGAAGTGTTTTGATTTCCACTAAAATACAAAAGATTTTTGATACCAAATACTTCTGACCCCTAACTTCGCAGTTTTAACTTAAGGCTTCACCCCAAACTTCTTCAAAATGTCTTCCATCAGACACCATTTGGTGATCGATGATTGCAATAGGTTTACGCCGACAAAAGCCGTAAACCACAGCCAGTTGATATTTACATAAATTGCCAGCAACAAGCTGATGATGATAAATGTTCCGGCCACGCCGCGTATGATTCTGTTTAACATAATGGTTTGTTTTAAATTATTTTATATTTCCGGTTTTCGGATTAATTTCAGTCTTGAGGAAAAAGCTATACCACAGAGATACACAAAGGTTCCTCAAAGGTTCACAGAGAATTTTGTCCTAAGTCTTAAGTCCTGCAGTCTTACGTCAGTCTTAATACTTAATACTCTACAAAGCTCTTTCAATCGGCACCACGACTACACGCACCGGGTTTTCTGTTTCCAGGGTGCTGTTGTACTGAATGACCAATTCAAAAAACGGGTCGATTTTTTCTTCTTCGGCAAACGAAAACACCATGAGCGATTCGCTGCCGCCTTTCTCTCCCGGAAACCAGCTTTGTGTAGCGACTACCGAGTTGTTGGCATTTTTGTAGCCGTCAATCTCTGAGGTGCTAAACGCCTCGATGCCGGCTTTCTTAAACAGCTTCAGAACATCCTTTTGGAATTCTTCTACTGCGGTTACAATTAATAGTTTCATAAATTTTAAAGTTAACTTTTAAGGGGTTCACGCAAAGCCCGCAAAGATTTGCGCAAAGCCCGCAAAGGGTTTATTAAAGCTTTTCTGATTACTGCCATTGACCACTAATTTTCTATTCTATTTTATCTTCTCTCTTTTCTTCAATTTCAACAACAACTTCCTCCTCAACTTCAGGATACTGCTTTCTCATAATCAGGTAATACACCAGTGGCACTACCAACAGCGTTAAGAAAGTAGAGCCTATGGTTCCGCCCATCAATGAGATGGCCAGTCCCTGGAAAATGGGGTCAAACAGGATCACAAAGGCCCCGATTACTACGGTCCCTGCGGTCAACAAAATTGGTGTGGTACGCACGGCTCCGGCTTCTACGATGGCTTGTTTTAGCGGAATTCCGTCTTCCAGTCGCAGGTTGACAAAGTCAATGAGCAGGACGGAGTTCCGCACCATAATTCCTGCCAGGGCAATCATCCCGATAAAGGAAGTAGCGGTAAAGAAGGCACCCAACAGCCAGTGACCAATCACAATCCCAATCATCGACAGGGGTATGGCCACCATCATCACCACCGGTGCTTTAAAGTTTTGGAACCAGCCCACGATGAGCATATAGATAATCACAATCACCCCCAGAAAAGCAATCCCTAAATCGCGGAAGACTTCCAGCGTAATCTGCCATTCGCCGTCCCACTTGACGGTATAGTCGTCTTCATGTTCCGGCTGACTGGCATAGAGCTCGTTCATCGTATACCCTTCCGGTAACGGGATTTCTTTCAACTTTTCTTCCATACCCAAAATGGCATACACGGGGCTTTCCAATGTGCCCGCCATATCGGCCAGGACATAGACCACGCGTTTTTGGTTTTTGCGGTAAATGCTTTTGGGCACGGTACTTTCGTTAATCCTTACCAAGTCACCCACAGAGACCATATTCCCCTGTTGAGAAGCGATTTCTATTTGTGCAATGGCTTCCGGACTGGCTTTATCCTGTTCATCCAGTGCCAGCAGGATGCCCACGCGCTCGGTGGCATTTTCATCATACAAGTGCGTCACGGCACGATCGCCCAACGCCATGTTCAGCGTATGTACAATTTGTTGTGGGGCAATCCCGTAACGCATCGCTTTTTCGCGATCGATATCATAGACAAACTCCGTTTGCTCGGCTTCTACCATCCAGTCGATATCCACCACATCGGTGGTGTTGTGCAGGATACTTTGCACTGAGTCGGCTACACGAATTTGCTCTTCATAATCAGGTCCGTAAATCTCGGCCACAATGGTACTTAGCACCGGAGGTCCGGGCGGTACTTCTACCAGCTTAACGTTGGCGTTGTATTTTGATGCGATTTTTTGAATGTCAGGACGCAGCAACTTGGCAATGTCGTGGCTTTGCAGTTTGCGGTCGCCTTTGTCTTTGATGTTTACCTGAATATCTGCCGTATTGGAAGCACCTCTTAAATCGTAATGACGCACCAGACCGTTAAAGGTAATCGGCGCCGAAGTACCCACATAGGTTTGGTAGTTCACCACTTCCGGACGACCGGAGAGGTACTGGGCAATTTCTTGTGTGACCACATTGGTGCGCTCCAGCGTAGTACCTTCAGGCATATCAATGACCACCTGAAACTCGTTTTTGTTGTCAAACGGCAGCATTTTTACCAGTACGGTTTCCGTAAAGAACATGGCTACAGAACCTAATAGCAGTAAGGTGGTAATCCCCAGTGCCATCCAGCGTTTAAACGGATTGTCCAGTAAGGGACGTTCAAACTTGCTGTAGATTTTATAGATGCGGGTATCTTCAATTTCGATGGGTTTTTCCACTTCGCCGGCGGCATTCTTTTTGTCTTTTTCGCGTAAGAAGATATACCCCAGATAAGGCGTAATGGTCAAGGCGACAATCAACGAGAGTATCATGGCAATGGACGCACCAATGGGCATCGGACTCATATAGGGCCCCATGAGTCCGCTAACGAATGCCATCGGTAATACGGAAGCAATGACGGTAAAGGTGGCTAAGATTGTTGGGTTCCCCACTTCGTTGATGGCATAGAGGGCGGCCTGTTTAAACGGCAGGCGTTTCATCTTAAAGTGGCGGTGCATATTCTCGGCAATGATGATGGAGTCGTCCACTACAATACCGGTTACAAACACCAATGCAAACAGCGTAATGCGGTTGAGGGTATAGTCGAGTAAATAGTAACTCAACAAGGTCAATGCAAAGGTGACGGGTACCGAAAGGAATACCACCAGTCCACCGCGCCAGCCCATAGCGAGCATCACGACGATGGTTACGGCTATAATAGCCCCGAGTAAGTGAAGCAGGAGTTCGCCCACTTTTTGAGAAGCCGTTTCACCATAATTTCGGGTGACTTCCACATGTACATCATCGGGGATGATGGTGGTGCGCAGGTGTTCTACTTTGTCGAGAATAATATCTGAAAGCTTCATCGCATCAGCCCCTTTGCGTTTGGCAACTGAAATGGTCACCGCAGGATATTCTGATGGGTATTTTGAAGCCACTTCATCAAAAGCGGCACCATACCCAAAAGTCACATATTCATTTGGTAATTCGGGACCATCCAGTACTTGTGCAATTTGTTTCAGATAAACCGGCTGGTTTTGAGAAGTCCCAATAATCAGGTTCTCCACATCGTCCACGGTTTGTAAAAAACTACCGGTATTGACTTTGAATTCGGTATCGTTTCGGTTAAACGCCCCGGAGGTCATCTGGGTGTTGTTGGCTTTTATTTTTTCGGCTACGCCCAGTATGTCCACACCGGCGGAAGCCATTTTATTTTTGTCGAGCACCACTCGAATTTCACGGCTGCGTCCGCCAATTCTATGAGTGGTAGCCACGTCGGTCACTTTTCGTATTTCGTGGTTCACCTCATTGGCAATTTGCCGCAGCTGGTGGTCGTCATAGGTTTCGCTCCAAAGCGTAAGACCCAGCATAGGCACATCGTCAATGGAACGTGTTTTGACCAGTGGTGGAGTAACCCCTTCCGGCATCTCGTCCATATGCTTCATCAACTCGTTGTAGAGTTTTACATAGGAACGCTCGATGTCTTCGCCCACATAAAACTGCACGATGATCATCCCCTGTTCCTGCATGGAGGTGGAATAGACATATTCTACCCCTTTGATGTTGGACACCATTTTTTCGATGGGTTTGATGACCCGTGACTCCACTTCCAGCGGACTCGCCCCCGGATATCCGATAAAGATATCGGCCATGGGCACGTCGATTTGTGGTTCTTCTTCCCGTGGGATTAAAAAAGAGCTGTACACCCCAATGACCATAAACACGATCATCAAGAGGATAGTGAGCTTGGAGTCTATAAATAATTTGGCAATTTTGCCGGCTAAACCTTCTTTCATTTTTCTATAAATTGTTTTCGCTTTAAGCGAAATGCTTATTGTTTAAATCAACATTTTTTATTTCACCGCCTTGCGCTTCATAGCTTCAGGCGACGAAGCAGCAAAGTCCGCAAAGAAACTCGCTAAGAGCGCTAAGTTTTAGTTCTAAGTCAATCTTATACTTCGTACTTCTACCTTCTAATTTTGTACTTCCACTTTCGCTCCGTTATACAACTTCCCCTCTGCATCCACGATAATGGCTTCTTCTGCATTGAGTCCGGAGAGGACTTCCACTTCGTTGCCAAAGCTTCTTCCCAGGCGCAACCAGCGCAATATCGCTGTGTTTTGCTGACTGACGGTATAGACGCCGCGCAAGTCGCCTTGCGTAATAATGGCTTCCTTTGGCACGGTTACCAGTTGTGGAGTGTCATCGGTTTGTGCTACCGGAAACTGCACCGTGGCATACATTCCTGATTTCAGGGCGTCATTTTTATCGAGTGCTATCTTTACCGGATATTGTCCGCCGGTCATCGACGAGGAGCTGCTCACTTCTGTTACTTTTCCGGTGATGCTTTTATCGATGGATTTGAAATGTACTTCTACAGTTTCCCCGGTTTTAATCTGGCCGATGGCCATTTCAGGGACGGTGGCACGCACTTCAAAGTTACCCGGGGCTTCGAGAGCTAGTAATGGCATACCTGGGTTGGCCATATCGCCGTTTTCCACAAAACGGTTGGTCACCACTCCGCTAAAGGGTGCTGTGATATTGGAATATGCAAACTGGGCATCCACTTCTGCTTTCATCGCTTTGGCAGATTCCAGACGGGCCTTGGCCATTTCATAGTTTGCGGTCATATCGTCGAGCTCTTTTTGGGAGGCACTGTTTTGTGCAAACAAGGCGGTGAAACGTTCAAAGTCCCTTTTAGCATTGTTGAACGCTACCTGTGCTTCGTTAATTCCGGCATTGACTTGTGCGCGTTTGGCTTGCAGGTCGCTGTTGTTGATAGAAATCAACAGTTGCCCCTGGTTGACTTTGTCGCCCACGTTGACGTGTACCTTGTTGACGTAGCCCATCATACGGGTACTGAGGGTGGCGTTGTTGACGGCCACTACCTCTCCGCTCACGGTCAGGTTGCTGCCTGAGCTGGCTGCCGGGGCTTTAGCGGTGACCTGTATCGTCGTTTGGCTATTTGTTGCAGTATCTTTTTCTGAATTGCCACAGCTGTTTAAAAGTAGTGCGGTAATGGCTAAGGTGCTAAGTATCGTTGTTTTCATTTTCTATTGTTTATCCTCACCCCCTAGCCCCCTCTCCTAAGGAGAGGGGGAAGCGGTCATTAATTATTTATTCTTCTTTGGTTAAAAATTCTAAATACGCTTTAGCGAAATTGTATTCAAATACGGTTTGTAAGTATTCCAGTTGTTTTTGGGCATACTGGGTTTCGCTTTGTAATAATTCGGTGGTTTTTTCAAGTCCTTGTTCAAAACGGTTGGTGCGAATGCGCAAAGCTTCTTCTGATTGTTCTACGGCCAGTTCGCTGCGTTTTAACTGATCGAGTAAATCATTGAGCTGACGTTGTGCCTTGTTGATTTCCAGTTGGCTTTGTGCCTTGTACTGATCGAGTTCGATACGGGATTGCTCAAGTTCGGCTTTGCTTTTTTGGGCTTTGCCAAAGCGCTTGCCACCTTGAAATAAGTCCCAGCTGAGTTGTGCGCCTACGATATAACCGTTGGCGTTGCCCTGAAATGCTTCGCTGTCATACAGTTCATAGCTTCCAAAGGCATTTAATCGTGGCAGAAAGGCCATTTGATCGGCTTTGTTCATTTTTGCGTACCCTTCAGTAGCTAAAGTCATCGCTTGTATGTCTGAGCGGTTTTCATTTAAAGAGGTGCTTTCTAAGGAAACTAATTCCTCAGATTCCAATGCATCTGTAGGATTCCAAACGGAATAGGTTTCTTCACCCATCAAAAACGACAGGTAGTCGGAAGCGTTTTGCACATTGCTTTTGGCTTGCTGCAATTGGTTTTGCACTTCGCTCACGCGCACTTCTACGGCCAAGACGTCTGAGCGTTGCAGGTAGCCCTGGTCAAAACTGTTGTCGGCCAGTTTCTTGTTTTCCTCAGCTGCCTCAAGTGCTTGTTCCAAAACGTCAACGGCTTTGTGTGCCAGTTGCAGTTGCATATAGGCTTTTTCTACTTCCAAAAGGATGTAATCCTGTGTGCGTTGTCCCTGCAATTGCGTGGCCTGCATCTTGCTTTTGGCCGCCTGACGTTGAAAGATACCGTCTACATTAATGAGGGGTTGTTGTACTTCAATTCTGGTCGCGAAGTTATCAGTACGCTCGGGGTTGTTTAACAGCGCGGGGTTGAAATCGTTTTGCGTTAAGATTTCCTGATTGAGTTTAGACCCAAAAGCCATCAACGGATTGGTGGTGGTCATCCCGGTGTGTGAGGCGGTGATATTAGGAAGGAATACCGCGTTGGTTTGCCGGTAGTCGGCTCGCGCCTGCAGGAATTCCTGTTCGCTGATTTTAAGATTGCGGTTGTTCTCCAGCACGCTGTTTACGGCTTGTTCCTTAGAGAGCGGCTTTTGCTCCTGAGCAACAAGCAGTGTTGTGCTTGCTAAGGCGAGTACTACTAGTATGGTTTTTTTCATCGTTGTTCTCAATTTGACAGTGCAAAAGTACGCCGCTAAGTAAGGTGGGTCAGTAACCTTTGTTACCGAGGGGGTTCTAGTTGTAAAGTTGAGGCAACTATTTTTGAAAGTATCAAATGATAGTATAAGTTTAACCAGTAAGCTTGTCAATAATACACTACTAATAAATTTTTTCACTAAGATTTCTGATAGGCCTCTGACCGTGTACTGCCGTGTCCTCCGGCGACAATAAGCATGACCTTGAGGCTTAACCATAGAAATTTGAAAAATTGCCAAATAGGATTTTTCATCCAGAAGCGTTTTGTTTTTGAGATTCTTTGTGTCATTATCTTTCGTTTTTTTATTCCGGCAGGAGCCACCAGAAGGGTTTCATTTTAGCTTTGTACATAAACACATAGTGAAGTGTTAACTTAAGCCAGTGTCCAGCCAGGCCGATTTCCCCAAAGGTTTTCCCCAACTTACGTCCGTGGGTGTCGGGGTATTTTTTATAATCAGGCACGATGGGATAAGTGGTAATACTAATCCCGCTTCCTGAAAACGTACCGTATCCTGCCGATGCGATACAAGCCGCCCCCATATTGGCCATAGAACCTTTGTGGTCTTGCGAGTCTTTTCCTTTTTTGATGGTGTCAATAATATTATCAGCCACCAGTTTTGCGGTTATTCCTGAGGGCATACCGGTTCGTGGCGGTGAGGGGAAAATCTCTGTGCCGTTCTTGCTTTTGCGTGGTTTTGAAATGCTGTGCGGCGGTGCAAAAGCAATACCGGGAGCAAAGATGTTTTTGTAAGTGGGGTTTTGATAGGTTTCGGGCCAGTCTTGTGCGGTCCATTCTTTATAAGGTTTGGAAGTGTAATTGGCATCTACGATCATAAAACCTTTAAAGAGTTTGTCGGTGATATCGTTGTTATTTTTGTCAAATGCTTTAAACCCGTGTCCCGAAAACACGGGAATGAGCATGGCAAAATCAAAGGTTTCGGTTTTGTGTTCGCCTTCCAGGTTTTCGTAATGTGCCTTGCCGTCTTCAATTTTGTTGACACCGGCGCCCAATATCCAGTTAATGCCCCGGTCTTCAAAGACCATTTCGACCATTTCTTTGGACTTCATAATGTTACTGCCATAGGAAAGGAGCATACCGTCCATTCCAAAGTCACCCAAATGGTATTCGTTGGAAATCCAGGTAATATCAGCCCTGTCACGCACCTTATGACGGCGGAGTTCTTGTTCCACATTTAAAATATATTCAAAAGCAGCCCCCTGACAGGTGGCTTTTGCGTGCCCTGTACCGATGAGAATTTTGGCATTTTTGCCTTGCTTCATTTCCTGAATCAATTGGTCCAGTGCTTTCCAGGTGGGTTCAGCATGGGTATAAGTACAAACAGAATGTGTTTTGTTTTTTCCCGGCAGAAGGCCTTCTGTGGCTTCAAAGTTGAGTTTGGGTCCGGTGGCATTGATCAGGTAGTCATAAGTCACTTTTTCTTTTTTTCCTTTGGATTCAGCACTCATATGTTCTACAAGCACATAAGGCAGTTGTTGCCCTTCATCACCTTCCGGATAAAAGGCTACAGCTTTTGCCTGTAGAAAGTCGATACCTTTTCGTTTGTATAAAGGCGTTAGCGGAAAAAGGATTTCTTTAGATTTCATTCTTCCAATTCCCACCCAGATATTGGATGGAATCCATTGGTAATTGCTGTTGGGGGACACGACCACCACCTGATGGTCTTTGGAAAGTTTTCTGCGGAGATGGGAGGCGGCCACATGACCCGAAATGCCGGCTCCAAGAACGAGTATCTTTGCCATACTATTGCATTTTAGCTTGATTTGAAGGGACAAGCGCGCTGCTTATACCATTAACCAAAGCTAAATGATTATCAGCAGATTAAATGTGACAAAAGTTACATAAAGCATTAAATTTAAACATAAATGAAAGTAAATATCATTTCTTTTTTACTCCCCAATAAGGTTGTAAGCTCCTTTTACTAAAAATTGTGCTGATGCCGGGAAGGTGGCGGCATTTTTTATTTCTACAAAACCATTGTGTTCTTTTCCGGGTTGTACCATTACTTTTTTAAACTGAAATCCTTCAGTATCTTCTTTAAGTAAGACAAAAAAACTACCTTCTACTTCCACAACGGCATCTTTGGGCAAAGCACGTGCTGTCGTGCTGCCGGTTTCAATTTGTGCTTCCACAAACATCCCTACAGCAAAGCGACCGGCTATACTATCAGGAATGTGCCCATGTACTTGTGTGGTGCGGGTTTGGTTGTTGACTGTGGTCCCTATCAAATGTACGGTTCCCATAAACGGGTCGGCGGTGGTTTCGGGGGTTTTAAAAACAATCGTTTTTCCTTTTTTCAGCTGCGGAATATCCCGTTCAAACACCTGCATTTCCAAATGCATATGGTCATTGTTAACAATTTCCATCACAGGCTCAATTTCTGAAACATAAGTGCCGGAGTTTACGCTTATGGAGGAGACAAAACCAGAAATGGGTGACCGTAACTGAACCTGTGAGCTGAGAGTACCGGATTGAATACGCTCAGGATTTAGGTTCAGTAATTGTAAGCGTTTTTTTAAAGATTCCATTCGCGCGACTGCAGTTTTGTATTCGCTTTCTGCCTTGAGGAAGCTTTTTTGTGAAGTGATGTTTTCTTCCAGCAGGATGGTTTGGCGTTCGTATTCCGAACGAAGGTATTCCAGCTGTTCCCGTGTTTCCAGATACTCTTGCTGCAAGCTGACAAATTCAGGATTTTCCAATGTCACCAGCACCTGATCTTTTTCGACTTTGTCACCTACCAGTAGGGAAATATTCTTTACAAATCCACCCATCATTGCGTGGATTTCAACCTTATTTTGCGGTGGTACATCAATAACGCCCTGCGTGCGAATGTAGGTTGGGAAATGGTGTGCAGACAAGGTGTCTATTTTAAAAGCATTGGTTTGAAATTGGTCTTCCGTAAGTGTGATCAGGTTGTTGGCTTCTTCAGTTTCGGTAGTATTGTTCTCTGTGTCTTTACAGGAAGTCAAAAGTATGGTCAGGACTAAAAAATAAGATATATAGTGATTCATAATTTCTGAGTATTAATTATTTGTATCAAAAAGATAGTGTTGTTTTAAAGATTCTTGGTTGTATAAAAAGAGGGTTTCCAGATAATTCAACTGAATTTCCATGGCGTTCTCGAGACTTTGGATGTATTGAAAAAAGTCTATTTCGCCATTCTGATAACTTTTCCCTGCAGTGTTTTCAATGGCTTTGGCAAGGTCAAGTCCTTCATTTTCAAAATACGAAAGCATTTCGGTATGTTTCTTAACTTCCTCTTCAAATTGTTGTTGCCGGTTTTTGAGTTCAAAACTATTTTGGCGACGCTCTTCATAGGCAATAGATTCCTGTATTTTTCCGGCTTGAATGCGCGCTTTGTCTGCACCAAACCAAAGCGGAATATGCACTCCCACCTGATAGCCTATTAGTTGCCTGTTGAGTCCGGCATTGGTGCCCTGAAAATATTCAAGGCTTAAATCGGGCAGCAGTTGTTGCCTTTCCACCTTGGTGGCTGCTTTGACGACTTCCATATTTTGGGCGTGCCATTGTTGCAAAGGATGTGTATTTCCTGAAGTTTCCAAAAACACTTTTTTCTCCAGCGGAACGATTTCCGGAACGATCGCCGTTTCCGACTGAACAAGCTGTTCTAAAGCCGTTTTGGCAATCTCAATGTCATACAACGATTGTTGTAGCAGGGTAGCGATATTTTTCTGTTTGGCCTGAGCCGTGATTTTTTCGAGGTAATTGCTTTCCCCCAGTTCAAAACGTCTGTTGGCTGCGTTGGCAAAATTGGAAAACAAACTGTCTAAGTAGTGATAGACTGCTGCTTTTTCATTGGCGTATAAATACTGATTATAGGCCTGTTCCAGCTCAAAAAACAACTGATGTTTGTGCACTTCATAACGGCTTTGTTGCAATTGCTCCATCGCCTGAAACTGCTTTTTCCGGGAAGTGTAGACCGTTGGAAAAGCTAAGTTTTGTCTTATTCCAAAAACCTGTAGCGGTTCTTCATTGACGGCAAGATTGCTTTCATCAAAGCTGTAAAACACTTCTGTTTTATCAAGGTCCCAGGAAGTGGCTTTTTGTTTTCCGGCTTTTTCAACTTCATAAACGGCTGATTTTAGCATCGCATTGTTCTCCAGAGCCAGACTTTTTAGTTGTTCCAGGCTTTGTGGTTGTTGCTGTGAAAAAGCAGGCAATGCAATTAAAAGGAGTAAAATGGAAATTGTTTTGGGTTGTATCATCGAATTCTTTTTTTCAGATTTGTCAGTATTTCCAAAGAGGGAGTACAACACCGGCAATACAATTAAGGTAAGCAGCGTTGCTGAAATCAAGCCACCAATGACAACAGTGGCGAGTGGACGTTGTACTTCGGCACCGGCACCGGTGGATATGGCCATAGGAAGGAATCCCAGTGCTGCTGCAGAGGCCGTTAAAAGCACTGCCCGAAGCCTGTCTGCAGCGCCTCTCGCCATAAGAGCATCGTTGTGAGCGTGTCCTTCTTTTTTAAGGTCTTTATAATGTTCAATCAACACAATACCATTTAACACTGCGATACCAAAAAGGGCAATAAACCCGACGCCGGCAGAAATACTAAAAGGCATATCGCGCAACCAAAGCACAAAAACACCTCCAACAGCAGCAAGTGGTATGGCTGTAAAAACCAGCAATGCTTCCCTGACGGAATGAAAAGCAAAATACAGCAGTATAAAAATAAGGAGCAATGCCACAGGTACGGCTATAAATAAACGGTCTTTAGCACTTTGCAGGTTTTCAAATTGCCCGCCGTACTGAATGCTGTATCCGGGAGGCAAGTTTATGTTTTCATTAATCAATACCTGCACATCATCAACTACCGATTGCAAGTCGCGGTTGCGTACGTTTACACCCACAACCACTCGTCTCCGAGTGTCATCTCTTGAGATTTTGGCAGCGCCTTTTTCATAAGTGATGGCCGCCAGTTCACTTAAAGGAATTTTTTGTCCAAGAGGGGTGTCCACCATCAGGTTTTCCAGATTTTGAATGTCTTTACGAACAGATTGGTCGAGGCGCAACACCAAATCAAACCGTTTTTCGCCTTCAAATACAACACCCATCGTACTACCGGCGAACCCCATACTTATGATTTGGTTGAGGTCGGCTATGTTGAGTCCGTAACGTGCAATTTTAGAGCGGTCATATTTGACCAGCATTTGTGGCAAGCCCACTGTTTTTTCAACCACTACATCGGCAGCGCCTTCCACATTGCGAATGAGGGTTTCAATCTCACGGGCTTTTTGGTCAAGCAGGGTGAGGTCTTCACCAAAAACTTTGATGGCAATGTCAGCACGCACTCCGGTAATGAGTTCGTTGAAGCGCATTTCAATGGGTTGGGTGAACTCTACTTCCATTCCGGGAATGACGCTGAGAGCTTCTTTAAAGACATCCGCCAGTTCGTCTTTGCTCGATGCTGAGGTCCATTCCTTTTTCGGTTTTAGGGTAATGATGACATCGGTTTCTTCCATAGACATCGGGTCGGTAGGTACTTCAGCAGCACCAATGCGTGTGACTATTTGATCAACTTCCGGGAAGTTTTCAATTAAAATAGATTCAATTTGTGTGGTGGTTTCAATGGTTTTGCTTAGTGAAGTTCCTGTTTTTAATACCGGCTGAATCACAAAATCTCCTTCGTCTAAGGTAGGGATAAACTCGCCGCCCATAGTGGAAAAGGTATAAATGGCTAATGCCAAAAGAATCCCAGCGGCTCCTAAAATGAGCTTTTTGGATTGCATCGCAAAATTGATGGATGGTTTGTAAAGTTTGTGTAAGAAATTAATGAGTTTTACTGAAAAGTTCTTATCTGCATTTTTTATAGGTTTGATAAATAGTGAAGCCATTACAGGCACATAAGTAAAACACATGATCATAGCACCAATCAATGCAAAACTAAAGGTAAGCGCCATGGGTCTGAACATTTTTCCTTCCACCCCGCTTAGGGTTAGTATGGGGATAAACACGATGAGTATAATCAATTGTCCAAACACGGCAGAGTTCATCATCTTGGAGGCGCCGTTGAAGGTAATAGTGTCTTTGAGTTGGCGGCGTTCATAAACAGGAACTGATTCCAGTTGTTTCTGATTTTTGGTAATTTGAAAGGCGATAAACTCGACTATAATCACGGCGCCGTCAATTATAATCCCAAAATCAATTGCTCCCAGACTCATCAGGTTGGCATCAATACCAAACAAATACATAAATGACAGAGCGACTAAAAGACAAAGGGGAATCACGGAAGCAACAACCAGGCCCGAGCGTAAATTGCCCAGTAATAAAACCACGACAAAAATAACAATCAGGCATCCCAGCACCAGATTTTCTGTGATGGTAAATGTTGTTTTGCTGACCAAGACACTTCGGTCTAGAAAGCCGTTGATATAGACCCCTTCAGGCAGGGTAGTACTGATTTCCTCAACACGTTTTTTGACGGCATCGATTACTTTTTTGGAATTGGCATCTTTGAGCATCATCACCTGTCCAAGCACTTTTTCGCCTTCACCGTTTCCGGTGATGGCACCAAACCTGTTGGCGTATCCGTAACCCACCTTAGCAATGTCTTTTACATAGACCGGAAAGTTATCTCTGTGAGAAACCACAATGTTTTCAATATCTTCTACAGTTTCTACAAGGCCTTCCCCGCGAATAAAATAGGCCTGATTTTCTTTTTCAATATAAGCACCCCCGGCCACACTGTTATTTTTTTGAAGGGCATCCATCACCTCGCTGATGCTGATGTTCATGGCCGATAATTTTTCAGTGGTGATGGCTACTTCATACTGTTTGAGTTTGCCACCCCAGCTATTGACTTCAACTACTCCCGGGATGCCGGCAAGCTGCCGTTTTACAATCCAATCCTGAATAGTGCGTAAGTCGGCTTCATCATAACGGTCTTCATATCCGGGCTTTACATCAAGGACGTATTGGTAAATTTCACCCAGACCGGTGGTGATGGGACCCATTTCGGGGGTTCCAAAACCTTCGGGAATGCTTGCTTTGGCGGCTTCAATCTTTTCGGCGATTAACTGTCGCGGTAAATAGGCACCCATTTTGTCTTCAAAGACAATAGTCACTACAGAAAGACCAAACTTTGAAACAGAACGAATTTCTATGACGCCGGGCAGATTGGCCATTTCAAGCTCAACAGGATAGGTGATAAATTGCTCAATATCTTGTGTTGAAAGGTTTTGAGAAGTGGTGATGACTTGTACTTGATTGTTGGTAATATCGGGTACAGCACCAATGGAGATTTGAGTTAAAGAATAAATTCCAAACCCGGCAACAAAAGTTGTGAAAAGTAAAACGAGTAGTTTATTCTGTAAACTGAATTGAATGATTTTGGATAACATAACACATAATTAGGAATTCTAAAATAGATTACTCAAGGCAATCTTGTAAACAGAAGCGATGTGTTATGCTGATTTTGGAGGTTGAAAAATATCGAAAATTGCCGGTGAAGAATGACGCAATTGAAAGCTAAAGTTATCTTGTTTTTCAAAATTATCAAACCGCTGGAATTCAGGTGTAAAAAGCTGTCCTAGCAAAGCTACAGGTGCATGTATGATAGAGCAACCGGAAAACGGTAATTTGTCGTGGTCGTGACTCTCGTTCTGATGGTGTTCCTTTTTCTCTTGACCGTAGTGTTTTGAAATGAAGGTGAGGAGGTTGTCTCCGTAATTTTTTTTATGGAATTGTGCATGTTCAATGAAATCTTCTATGCGTAAAACATCTCCCAAGTTAATATGCATGCTTTGTAGCAGTAGCAAAGATGTTAAGAGGTATGTTACTAGAATTTTCATTTTTTTATTGAAAATAGCGCTACACAAATTTAAGATATATAAAACAATAAGTTGCTACATTACAGCAATTTAGAACCAATAAAAACTAGCTTAAAATAAACTCCACCGCCAGTTGTGCATGCAGTTTTGTCGTGTCTAGAAGCGGCCGGTGAAAGTCCTCCTGAGATAGCAGCATTGGCAACTCGGTGCATCCCAGAATAATTCCATCGGCTCCTTTTTCTTCCAGCTTTTTCATCTGATTGATAAAATAGGTTTTGGCATCTGGGGTGAATTTTCCTTGAGTTAAATCTTCAGAAATATAGCGGTGGATTTCGCCAAAGTCTTTTCGGTCGGCATACACGGTTTGAATACCAAAGTTTTGATCGAGGTATCCGGGAATAAAATCCATGGTCATCGTTGGTTTGGTGCCTAGTAGTCCCAGGTTTTTCAATCCTTGTTTTTGAGCTTCCTTGCCAATGGCTTCGGCGATATGCAGGATGGGGATATTGATTTTTGGCTGTACATACTCATAAATCATATGGGGGGTATTGGCACAAATGATGATGGCTTGAGCTCCGGCAGTTTCTAATTTGCGACTGATTTCAAGATACCCCGCCTGAATTTTTTCCATATTTTGCTCGCGCATCAATTGGATGTTTAAACTATATAGCAACAACGGCGGATTCTGGCTGCCTCCAAATTTGGCGCCGGCCAGTTCGTTAATCATTCTGTAATATTCAACGGTGGAGTGCCAGGAGGTACCACCAATCATGCCGAGTAGTTTCATGAGATTATTTATTTAGCCATTAGCCGTATTTAAGGTTTTGTATTTTGAGAGTTGTAAAAAGTTAAAGTAATATAAATTCTTTCATTCCCAGTTTAAATAACCACCATTGAGGTCATAGACTTTTGTAAAGCCCAACTCACAAAGTAGTTGCGCGGCCTTTTTACTTCTGGAACCTGAGCGACAGTAAATGTAGACAGGTTCATCTTTGTTAAATTCAGTAAATTGAGTTTTAAAGTTTTCTTTTATTAAAACATCAGCATGATAGGCCCCTTCAATATGACTATGTTCATATTCTCCTTTGGTTCGAACATCTACCAGCTGTACATCGTTTTGACTAATATGTTGTTTAAATTCAGTATTGTTGAGTAAGGTGGCTTTTGGACACTCCAGTGCTACCAGTTGAAACTGAATGATTAGTATAGTGATTGTCAATAGTGTTTTCATATAGAATAGTTATGTATCAAGTAAATTTAAAAAAAAGGGAGCAATTTAAATCTTGCTCCCTTAACTAAACCAACCAATTATAAATTTAACTACTTAAAGTCGCTCATTTACACAACAAAGATACTTCTGTGAAATGCATTCTACAGTAACTTTTGTTACACAGCTTATTGTTTTATAGTTGAAGGACAAGTAGCTTCTGCAACGGGGATTTCGGTTTTTTTGATATGGGCATACCCACCGGCTACATCAATAATATTGTGAATTCCTCTGGCTTTTAAAATAGAAGCGGCAATTACACTGCGATACCCCCCGGCACAATACAGATAAAAGTCTTTTTCCTTTGGAAAAGCAGAAAGATGGTCATTTAAAAAATCCAATGAAGTTAATTGAGCCTCTTTAACATGAGAGGAGAGGTATTCAGATTCTTTTCTTACATCAAACACGGGAATATTTTGAGAAAGTAACTGATCTTTAAAGGTTTCTGCTGAAATACTTTTTAAAGTATCGGTTTCTTTTCCGGCACTTTTCCAAGCTTCAAAACCGCCTTTAAGAAACCCAAGAGTGTTATCAAACCCCACACGGGAAAGGCGTGTCACGGTTTCTTTTTCCCTTCCTTGAGGAGCAACAATAAGAATGGGTTGAGCGGTATCAGCAATCAAAGCCCCCGCCCAGGGTGCAAACCCACCATCGATACCAATAAATACCGAACGAGGGATATGTCCTTTTACAAAGTCATTTTGATGACGAACGTCTAATACAATCGCGCCTGTTTCATTGGCAGCGGTTTCAAAGGCATCGGGTGAAAGTTCACGTGTGCCTCTAAGCAGCACTTCATCCAGATCGTCATAACCTTCTTTGTTCATTTTTACGTTCAAAGGAAAATACAAGGGTGGTGGTGCGAGACCGTCTGTTACTTCTTTGATAAATTCTTCTTTGGTCATGTCGGCACGCAGGGCATAATTCATTTTTTTCTGATTTCCCAGGGTGTCCACCGTTTCTTTCATCATGTTTTTTCCACAGGCAGAGCCTGCTCCGTGTGCAGGGAAAACAATAACATCATCTGCAAGTGGCATAATCTTATTGCGCAGACTTTCAAACAACATACCGGCGAGTTCTTCCTGTGTCATGGAAGCAGCTTTTTGAGCTAAGTCTGGTCGACCTACATCGCCCAGAAACAAAGTGTCCCCGCTAAAAATAGCCAGGTCTTTTCCATTTTTATCCTTTAATAAATAGGTCGAACTTTCCATGGTATGCCCCGGCGTGTGCAGCACTTTAATAGTAAAATCACCCACTTTAAACTCCTGATTGTCTTCTGCAATCGTGGCTTCAAAAGAAGGGTTTGCTGTGGGACCAAACACGATTGATGCACCGGTTTTTTTTGCAAGCGTGAGATGACCGCTCACAAAATCTGCGTGAAAGTGAGTTTCAAAGATGTATTTGATTTTTGCGTTGTCTTTTTCAGCTTTTTCTATATAGGGTTCCACTTCTCTTAAGGGGTCAATGATGGCAACTTCACCTTTGCTTTGAATGTAATAAGCACCCTGTGCCAGACAGCCGGTGTAGATTTGTTCAATACCTTTAATAGTGGGTAGTTGAGTGATAGATTTCATATAATAATCAATTTCGTGTAAACGAATATATTTATGTTAAAAATGGGACATTAGATTCCCCAAAACTCCTTAATGAGTATATACAGGGCCATGATTAAAACAAACCAGCCGAAGGCCTTTTTGAGTTTTTTATTGTCAATAAACTTATTTAACCATACCCCGGCAAAGATACCAAAAACAGATAAAAGGGTGAAGCCTGCTAAAAAACTCCAGTCAATGGGCATGGTTTCTATGTCACCAATAAACCCAATCAACGATTTGATGGCAATAATCAACAGGGAGGTGGCTACTGCTTTTTTCATAGGCAATTTAGCCAGAAGAACCAGCGCAGGAATGATCAGGAAGCCTCCACCGGCACCCACAATACCCGTGAGAACACCCACAATAAAACCCTCGATAACAATGAGTGGATAATTGAATTTTGTTTTGGTTTTGGGGTCGGGTTCCGGTTTTTTATTCCGTATCATCGAAAGGGATGCCAGCAACATAATAAGTGCAAAAAACACCATAATGGCGATGTTTTTTGTCAAAATAAAACTTTCAAATGTTAGTAGATTTTCCGGAATGGCAGGCACTATAAAGCGGCGTGTTAAGTATACAGCGATGAAAGCAGGAATCGAAAAAACAATCGCTGTTTTAAAATCAACCAATCCTTTTCTGATGTTTTGAAAAGCTCCCACCAGGGCTGATACGCCCACAACAAATAGTGAATATGCAGTGGCTGTTACGGGATTCACGCCAAATAAATACACAAAAACCGGAACGGTTAAAATAGAGCCCCCGCCACCAATCAATCCCAACACAACACCAATGATCAGAGCACCTATATAACCGATAATTTCAATGAAATCCATGTGCTGTTTTCGTTAATGGCAAAATTAACCAGTTGAATTGGTTCACATTGTGACTGAGGTTACACATCAATCAGTTTGATATGGTTTCGTTGAAGTTCTATTTTGCCTAGGTTTTCAAGTGTTTTAAGCAATCGGGAAACCACCACTCTGGAGGTGTGCAAGTCGTAAGCAATTTCCTGGTGGGTGTTGTAAATAATTTGCCCGTTGGTGACACGGGCTTTTTCTTTCAGGTATTTCAACAGGCGTTCATCCATTTTTTTGAAAGCAATGTCGTCTATGGTTTCAAGCATTTCATTGAGTCGCTGGTGGTAACTGTTAAACACAAAATTACGCCAGCTTTTATATTTTGATGTCCATTCTTCCATCTTTTGGATAGGAATCATAATGAGTTGTGCTTGTGTTTCTGCAATGGCTCTGATTTCACTTTTTGTTTGCCCTAAACAACAACTTAAGGTCATTGCACAGGTATGGCCTCTTTCAAGAAAATACAATAACAATTCATCGCCGTCTTCATCTTCCCTAAGCACCTTTATCGCACCTGAAATTAACAACGGCATAGACTTAACATAGGTGCCTATTTCAATTAACTGGTCGCCTTCATTAATCTCTTTAAAAGTACCAACATGATCAATTTCCTGAAGTAATTCATCTTCAAATAAATGTCCAAAGCTTTCGCGTAATAAGTCCAACATATACAGAGTGATTGAAAAGTTTGATGTAAAAATACATAAAAAAGTAAGTTCATGACTTATAATTACAACGCAAAACCCTCACGAACCACCCGAAAAGATATCCCCATATTCAATCCGGGTGTGTGAGGTCCTCAAGTGCCGCACTTGAGGTTTTTATTTTTTATGATTTATAAATGGAATTCGGCCGTGATGAATCGAATTGCAGCACCAAAAACATCCATTTACATGTTGGGTTGATTTTAATACAGTCTCTAAGGCTTCCTGTGAGGTTTTGTAGTTACCTATCAGTTTTCTGCTTTTTTCATCAGGTAAATAGAGGCAGTCATCTTTATGAATTTCATATTCAAAGTGTTGACTTAATTCTTTAGATAAATAAAAGTTTGGCATATCCTTAAAGTAATTAAAGACAAACCTAAAGAGAGGGGGTGAGGTATTTTTGAGGAATTCCTCATTTACTCAAAAAAAAGTAAAATTTTTATGAACTATTATGTTTTCATTTGACTTTCATAGAGTTCTATCCATTGTTGAGGAGTTATTTTTTTCAACAATTTTTCAAGGAGATTAAAAGGAATTGCATCCGGTTTTTTAAAACGCACACAACTTTTTCCCATATCAAGCTTGTATTTGGAATGTTTTGGATATTCAGTAACAAACCAGTCGTGAAGTTTGGGGTTTGTGTACAATCCGTAATGGTATAGTGCGATATAGTTTTTTTGAGAAGCAATTGAAATAAAAGGAAGAGGTTGTTTTGGATCACAATGATAACCGTCAGGATATAATGAATGTGGCACCACATAACTTATCATTCCATAACTCATGGTCTCTTCAAAACCCTTTGGAAGGTTATTTAATATAGTTTGTCTTAGTCTGGTAAATGCCTCTTTCCGTTCTTCAGGAAGTTCAGAGATGTATGCTTCGGGTGAAGTTGCTTTAGATTGCATAAACTTTTATTAAAACACTAAAATAAAAAAAAAACAGAGTTTTAATACCTTATTAATTTAATTTATAAAGTTGAGTGACAGGAATTTTATTAACCGAAAACGTTAGAGATTGCATAACTTTTTGCAGGAATCAGTTAATTGCTTTAGCTTTACATAATGGCAAAAAAACTTCAAAAAATAGCTGTGCTCACCAGCGGAGGAGATTCTCCCGGAATGAACGCTGCCATCAGAGCAGTTGTGCGTTCTTGTGCTTATCACGGACTTGAATGTGTGGGTGTGTTCAGGGGATTACAGGGGTTAATAGAAGGCGACTTCAAAATGCTGGATGCCCGATCAGTAAAAAACCTGATCAATCGTGGAGGCACTTTTTTAAAGTCTGCACGCTCCAAAGATTTTCACGAAAAAGAAGGTCGTGAAAAAGCCCACTTAAACCTTGTTAATGAAGGTGTAGACGCACTAGTTGTAATTGGGGGCGATGGGACATTCAGAGGGGCGAGTATTTTTATTAAAGAATTTAATTTCCCCATAGTGGGACTGCCCGGCACTATCGATAACGATATTCACGGTACAGACAATACCATTGGTTTTGATACTGCTTTAAATACCGTTGTTGAAGCTATTGATAAAATCAGGGACACAGCCAATTCCCACAACCGTCTTTTCCTTGTAGAAGTGATGGGCCGTGATGCAGGACATATTGCCCTGAATGCCGGTATTGGAGCCGGAGCTGAAGAGATTCTCATTCCTGAGGAAGACATGGGTAAAGACCGTTTGATAGAGTCTTTAGAGCGCAGTCGGAAATCCGGTAAAACCTCCAGTATCATAGTGGTTTCTGAAGGGGATCAAATTGGTAAAAACATCTTTGAACTGGCTGAATTCATCAAAACCAATATGGAAGGCTATGACGTTAGAGTCACTGTTTTAGGGCATGTTCAAAGAGGAGGTTCTCCCAGTTGTTATGACCGTGTACTGGCCAGCAGAATGGGAGTGGCGGCTGTCGATGCCCTTTTGGATGGGAAACGAGACATTATGATTGGCACACAAAATAATAAAATGGTGCACGTCTCTTTTGAAGAGGCCATAAAAGAACAACAAAAAATTGACCTTGAACTAATCAGGGTTGCAGACATAACATCAATTTAATTTAGAATTTATGAGTATAAAAATTGGAATAAACGGCTTTGGCCGAATTGGCAGATTGGTTTTAAGAATAGCAGAACAAAGAAAGGATATAGAGGTCGTTGCAGTCAACGACCTTCTTGATGTAGAACATTTGGCTTATCTATTAAAATATGATTCTGTTCACGGAAGATTTAAAGGCGATGTTTCTACCAAAGACGGACATCTTGTGGTAAACGGAAAAACAATCAGGGTAACTGCAGAGCGTGACCCCGAAAGCTTAAAATGGAATGAAGCCGGTGCTGAAATTATCATAGAATGCACAGGATTTTTTACCCTTAAAAACGATGCTTACAAACACATCAAGGCAGGAGCTAAAAAAGTAGTCATCTCTGCGCCATCCAAAGATGCCCCTATGTTTGTAATGGGAGTTAATCACACCGAAGCAAAATCGGAAGATACAATTGTTTCAAATGCGTCTTGCACTACTAACTGTTTAGCACCCTTAGCAAAAATTATAAACGACGAATTTGGAATTGTGGAAGGTTTAATGACTACAGTTCATGCCACGACAGCCTCCCAGCTTACTGTTGATGGTCCTTCAAAAAAAGATTATCGTGCCGGAAGAAGTGCGCTTATCAATATCATTCCTGCATCAACAGGAGCAGCAAAAGCTGTGACCAAGGTCATTCCTGATTTAAAGGGTAAACTCACCGGTATGGCCTTCAGGGTTCCTACAGCAGATGTTTCGGTAGTTGATTTGACTGTGCGCACCGAAAAAGGAGCTTCATTTGATGAAGTTAAAGCAGCAATTAAAAAAGCAGCAAATGGTTCTTATAAAGGACTGGTGGCTTATACAGATGAAGCAGTGGTCAGTCAGGATTTTGTTTCAGATGAGCACATTTGCACCTTTGATTCCGAAGCCAGTATCGCCCTGAACGATAATTTCTTTAAATTGGTTGCCTGGTATGATAACGAGTATGGATATTCCTCAAAACTGGTCGATTTATCAGAATATGTGGCTAAATTATAATCAATGACATTAATCGCAGATGGCGGCTCTACAAAATGTGACTGGGTACTTCTGGACCAAAAAGGCAATCTTGTTTTAAAAACACGCACACCGGGGCTCAATCCTGCTGTGGTTCCTGAGCAAGAATTACTCTTTCGCATCAAAAACAATCCTGAATTGGCAGCAATTTTTAATCAGGTTGGCTTTGTAGATTTCTATGGAGCAGGATGTGGCACCATAACTCCCAAAAATTTGCTTAGCCGGGTTTTAAAACAACTTTTTGTAAATGCAAAAGTAACTGTTGAAGAAGATATGGTGGCTGCAGCACTTGCAGTAACAGATCAACCCGGAATTGTCTGTATTTTTGGCACCGGTTCCAACAGCTGTTATTTTGACGGGAAGAAAGCCAAAACACATGTCGAGTCTTTAGGGTTTATTTTGATGGATGAGGCCAGTGGCAACTATTTTGGAAAAAGGCTTATCAGGGATTATTTTTATAAAAAAATGCCCTCAAAACTTGCCGTTGATTTTGAAAAACGCTTTGACCTGGATCCCGATACAATTAAAATAAATCTTTATCAAAAACCGAATCCCAATACCTATCTAGCATCCTTCGCCGAATTTATATTTACCCATGAAGAAGAAAACGCTTATTTTTATAACCTAATCAGTGAAGGGGTTCTTAAGTTTATTGAATACAAAATACTTTGTTATAAAGAGGCACAACAGGTTCCCATACATTTTATAGGTTCCATTGCACATTTCTCTAAAGACATCATTCAGGATTGTCTTAACAGGTATCACCTTGAACTTGGAAATATTGTAAGAAGACCCATAGATGGCTTGATTGAGTATTACAGAAAAAACAAACTGAATGCATGAGTTTACCTAAAGTAAATCCGGTGACTACAAATGCCTGGACAGCATTAAACAAGCATTTTGCTGAAATTAAAGACAGCAAGATGCAACAGTTTTTTTCGGAAGATTCAAGGCGCGCTCAGAAATATTCAATCTCTTGGGAAGACTTTTATTTTGACTATTCTAAAAACCGAATAACCGATAAAACACTGGAGTTGCTCCTTCAGCTTGCCGAAGAAGTCAAGCTTGGCGATGCGATTGAAGCTCAATTTTCAGGAGAACAAATTAATGAAACCGAAGGCCGTGCGGTGCTGCATACCGCCTTGAGAGATTTTAAAAATTTACCAAACGAAGTAAGCACAACGCTTCAAAAAATGAAGCAGTTTTCTGAATCGGTTATTTCCGGCAAGTTGAAAGGACATACAGGAAAAGCTTTTACCGATGTTGTCAACATTGGCATCGGCGGAAGTGATTTGGGACCTGATATGGTTACAGAAGCACTTGCTTACTATAAAAATCACCTCAATGTGCATTTTATGTCCAATGTTGATGGCGATCATGTTCAGGAAACACTCAAGAAACTTGATAGAGAAACCACTCTGTTTATTGTGGTTTCCAAGTCATTTACCACTCAGGAAACCCTGACCAATGCAGAAACAGTTAGGAATTGGTTTTTGAAAACTGTAGATAAGGAAGCCGTTTCTAAACATTTTGTCGCAGTTTCAACCAATTTGGGTGCTATTGAAAAATTTGGAATCCACCGGGATCATATATTCCCGATGTGGGATTGGGTGGGCGGTCGCTTTTCACTTTGGGGCACAGTGGGGCTCTCCATTTGTTTCGCTGTGGGCTATGCCAATTTTGAAAAACTTTTAAAAGGAGCTTCCCAAATGGATATACATTTCAAGTCAGCTTCTTTTGATAAAAATATACCGGTAATACTGGCGTTGCTCTCGGTGTGGTACAATAATTTTTTCAAGTCAGAAACCGAAGCTGTTGTTCCTTATTCTCAATATCTATCAAAACTGATTCCTTATCTGCAGCAAGCCGTGATGGAAAGTAACGGAAAGCAAGTGGACAGAAACGGTCATCCCGTAACGTATGAAACCGGAACGATTGTTTGGGGAAGCACCGGCACCAATGCCCAGCACGCATTTTTTCAGTTGTTGCATCAGGGCACTAAATTGATTCCGGTTGATTTTATCGCTTTCGCAAAAGCACTGCACAAGCAAGACCAACATCAGGAAATACTTTTAGCCAACTGTTTTGCACAATCTGAAGCGTTTTTAAATGGCACAGTTGGTGAGGAAATTGAAAACCCCTATCGTTTTTTTGACGGAAACCGTCCTTCAAATACTATTTTGATAAAACAACTCACCCCAGAAAACCTGGGAGCTTTGATTGCCCTTTATGAACACAAGCTTTTTGTGCAAGGGGTTATCTGGAATATTTTTAGTTTTGACCAGTGGGGTGTTGAACTTGGTAAAAAACTTGCTACAGGCACACTGGACTATCTAAGGGATACAAGTAGCCAAGAGCAACACCCTTCAACATTGGCGATGATTAATTTTTCAAAAAAAGGTTAAATTATACTCGCCGGAATTTTAATGTGTGTGAATGCTTTGTTTTTGTTAGTGTTCTGTATTCTATTGATAAGTAACTCTGCAGCTTTTTGTCCTATCAGTTCAGCATTTTGATCAATATAACTTAGTTGTGGAAAGGTTAAGAGAGACTGGTTAGCATTAGAAAACCCAATCACTTTGATTTTTTTTGCTTTGATGGGTTTTAGAGCAAGTAGAAAATTTTGAACAATTATTCCTGAAGTATTATCTGCTGCTATTACCGCATCAAATTCGTTTGATAGAATCCATTCCTTTATTTGATTATGCATTACTGCATTAGTTTCTAATGAAAGTTCGAGATTCTTATTGTTGGATATTTTAGCTTCTTTTAATGCTTTTTGATACCCTTGTTTACGTTCTTTGCCAATTTCGAGATGTTCAATTGTACTTAAAAAGGCAATAGATTTTCTACCATTTTTGATTAGATTTTTGGTTGTTTTGTAAGTGATATTTTCATCATCAACACTCACTTTATCACAACTTATATGATGGGTAAGCCGATCAAATAAAACGAGTTCATTTGATGGTATATTTTTGATAATGTGGGTATAGTCCTGGTTAATTTGTGTTTGAGAAGCCAGAGAAATTAAAAACCCGTCCACACTTCCGCTCTTGAGCAGTTTAATTTTTTCAGCTTCTTTTGAGGTAAGATCATTACTGATGCAAACCAGTGTATCATACCCTTTTAAAGAACAGTATTTTTCAATTCCAAACAAGACTTCGGCAAAAAAAGGATTAAGTATATCTGGTATAATAACACCTATGGTTTTTGACTTTTTATTCCGCAGAGCAGCGCCCATTTTATTGGGCTGATAGTTTAAAGCGAGAGCTAATTCTTTAACACGTTTTTTTGTATGGGCAGAAATATCATCAGCATTATTTAACGCTTTTGATACAGTTGATATAGAAACGCCAAGTAGCTTGGATAATTCTTTTAAAGAGCTCATTATATTTAAAACTAACATGGATTAAAAACCGACCCCATTTATTGTGTTGAGGTCGGTTTAATCACCATTCGTGGATTAATTAAACTTAACTTAATTATGAAATTTTCAGGCTAATTCATTAAATATAAAAAACTAAATATGCGTTTTGTTTTTCTTCTAAACGGCTATTGTTTAATCAACTTTAAAGTTTTTGCTGATTTTTCTGTTACTACAGTAGCAAAATAAATTCCTGTTTTTAGCATAGAAGCATCCAGGGTCAAATTCTGCTGGTTAACGTGATCAATAAACGCCACCAACTTACCATTTACATCAAACAGACTCACTGAAGTAATTTCTGTGTTTTTGTTTAAAATTGTCCAGTTTTCAGAGGCAGGGTTTGGATAAATAACAAGATTGTTTAAAAACTCATTGTTTAAAACTGATAGCACTTCGTCGCCAAAAGTTATATTGTCAAAGTAAACAACATTGTCCTGAGTTCTTCCGCTTAGGTCAAAATCAGGGAATATTACAATTTGATTTAAAACTCCATTGCCCGATGGCGGATTGGTGAAGCTTGAAAAATCAAAGGTGATATTTTCCCATTCATTTATCACTGTATTAGGGACTTTGATCTCTCCCTGAGACCAAAAAGTGGATGAGACCAGTTTTATACCTACATCACTTATTACATCTTTCCAAACCATAATGCTTATGGTTGAATTTGTTTGGTCAAGTACAAACTCTCCAAGATCTGCTCCTTGAGCTGATTCACATCCTGCCCAAGGTTGACCGCTTTCTAAAGCGGTAAATTTTGCTACTGTTTGAGAAGTATTAATGCCTGTTGGGTCTGGATTTGAAATAATTTCCAGATCCGGGTTGGTATCATTCTCAAAAACTGTCCAGGTCCAGTTTGCACCATTTCCTTCTGATTCAAAGTCTATGGGTGCATTTTGACTAAACCCAAAAAGAAGATTCATTAAGCATATAAGTAAAGTAACTTTTTTCATCTTTCATTTGGTTTAAGTTAAAAAACAACTATTCACGCCCTTGATAACTATTTAAAACAATAACAACTTGCTTGTTAAGAAGGAAATAAATGGTTTTTATTTCTTTATTAGCTTAATCGTATTTGTATTTCTCTGAGAAATAATGTTTGCAAAATAGATTCCGGCTTTTAAGTTTGACGCGTCAATTGTCAAGTCTTGACTAGCGTTATTTTCAAAAGCTGATATTAATTTACCATTTATATCATAGAGATTTAATGTAAAAGAAGACAGGCTTTTGTTGCTGATTGTCCAACTTTCATAGGCAGGGTTTGGAAATGCTACTATTGAAAACAAACCAAAGTCTGAAGTTGATAGGTTTATTGGCCCTACAACAACATTTCCTAAAGTGGATTCGTCATCAGGATTTGCATTCAATCCTGTCACCGCAAAGCCATATTGAAGAGTAGTGTCTTCAGCCTCAACGTTTGAGTATGTAAGTGAAAAATCACCTGCTTCAGTTAACACTACTGACTCTTCTTTGAGTACTGAAAAATCTGCATTAAAAACTTTAATAAACGCTTTTACTACATAATCAGTGTCAAGAGTAAAGTCTTCAACGGTACCTTCAAATGTAACTTCCTGACCTATTAAATCTGTAGTGTTTTCTACAAAGGTATTTCCCTCAAAAACTTTATTTCCAAGACCGGTGCTTTGATCCACCCAGAACGGGTCATTTGGATTGTCTCCATAGGTATTGAAGTTTGGAAATAATGTCACTGTATTTGAACCCGGGTCAACTACAGTTTTAATGTCTGCTACTCCCCAAGGAGATCCAAAAACAAATCCACCACCATTTGCAGGTGTTTCAAATACATTTGCATATCCAATGTGTTCTGCAGAGCCATCTACAGTAACTGTCGTTTGCGCAGCCATAAAGGCAAAAGCAAATAAGAAACTAAATAAAGTAATCTTTTTCATAAGTGTTGAATTTTAAAAATTAATATTGGGTAAAATAGTTTTATTAAAAAATGAGTTTTATTTCTCTAAATTTCGAATTGTTTCGAAAGTATCGCTTTAGAATTACCTCCAACAAACACTTCAAAAGTACCCGGTTCAACAACCCAATTTCCTGAATTATCATAAAAACCAAGTTCTTGTTCTGTCAATAAAAACTGGAGTGTTCTGGTTTCACCCGGTTCCAGTTCGATTTGTTGAAAGCCTTTTAATGCTCTTACGGGTTTTACAACACTGGAATAAAGGTCTTTGATATAAAGTTGAGCAGTTTCTTTCCCGGAGGTGTTACCGGTGTTTTTAACAGTAATTAAAATCTCTACTACATTGTTTTCAGAAAATTTATTAGTTACTTCAAGCTGATCATATTCAAAGCTTGTGTAGCTTAAACCATACCCAAAAGGGTAAAGAGGATCGTTTGATTCATCAATATAATGAGACCAAAAAACTTGGTTTGGAGCCGGCTCAACCGGCCTTCCTGTGTTGTAATAGTTATAGTAAAGAGGAAGCTGACCTACATTCCTGGGAAATGTCATGGGCAATTTTCCACTTGGGTTATAGTCACCATAGAGAACCTGTGCGAGGGCGTTTCCACTTTGAGTGCCTAAATGCCAACCAACTACAATTGAAGGAATATTTTCTGAGGCCCAGTTTATTGTTAATGGACGTCCATTTTGCAAAACCAAAACTACATTTTTATTCACATTATAAACTTCTTCAAGGAGTTGTTGTTGTACTCCCGGAAGGTCTAAATTTGTCCTGCTTCGGCCTTCACCACTTTGAAAACCATGCTCTCCCAAAACCATTACTATCACATCGGCATTTTTTGCTGTTTGAATGGCTTCTCCGAAACCTGAGGTATCAGAAGTATTTATTTCCAGTTCTGTAGTAAATAATGGCTTGTTAAGTATTAAATCTGCACCTTTAGCATAGCTAATTTGATTGGTACTATTATACTTTTTAAATCCTTCAAGAACTGAAACAGCTGTTTCGTCATCGGCACCTATTCTCCAGCTTCCAAGAGGTGATGTTTTGTCTGCTGCCAGAGGACCTATAACAGCAATTTTTTGACCTGATTTTTGGAGCGGTAAGAGATTGTTTTCATTTTTAAGCAGTACGATTGATTTTTTGGCAATTTCCAAAACCTCATCATGAAAACTTTGCTTGCCGATGGTGGCCGTTTCCCTTTCTAAGTCACAATATTTATAGGGGTCGTCAAAAAGACCCAATTCAAATTTTACTCTTAATATTCTCCGAACAGCATCATCAATCAGGGCTTCATCTACCTCCCCATTTTTTACAAGTTCAGCAAGTTTAGTGACATATAAATAAGATTCCATGTCCATATCACTACCGGCAAGGATGGCAAGTTTTGCTGCCTCTTTACCATCTTTAGCAAATCCGTGAGGGATCATTTCAGTGATAGAACCCCAGTCTGAAACCACAAATCCATCAAACTCCCATTTTCCTTTTAGAATATCTCTTTGTAAAAAGGCATCGCCTGTAGAAGGAATACCATTTAAAATGTTAAACCCATTCATAAACGTTTTTACGTCGGACTCTAAAGCTGCCTTGAAGGGTGGCAACACAGTGTTATAAAGAGTTGAAGTTCCCAGGTCTGCGGTATTGTAGTCTCTGCCTGCCTCTGCAAAACCATACGCTGCAAAATGTTTGGCACAAGCAGCCAGTGTTTTTTCTGAAGTTAAATCTACTCCTTGAAATCCTTCTACTCTCGCTTTAGCTATCAAACTTCCTAAATAAGGATCTTCACCTGCACCTTCCATAACTCTTCCCCACCGTGCATCTCTTGAAATGTCAACCATAGGAGCGAAGGTCCAGTTAATACCTGCTGCTGAAGCTTCTTCTGCTGCAATTTGAGCAGATTTTTTAATAGCTTCCAAATCCCAGCTGGCTGCTTCAGCCAAAGGTATGGGGCTTATGGTCTTGAAGCCATGAATCACATCAAACCCAAACAAGAGAGGGATGCCTAATCGTGTTTCTTCAACAGCTATTTTTTGGACTGCTCTCACATTTTCAACACCATGAACATTTAACATTGCCCCTACGAGCCCTTTTCTTATATTCTCATATTTAACAGCTTCAAAACCATTTTGTGGAGTGGGTCCGGTAAAGTCCATAAAGCCGTTGTATTGATTCATTTGACCAATCTTTTCGTCCAGGGTCATTTCCTTGATTAGCTCCTCAACTTTAATATCAATTTCATCAACAAGTTCATTGTTACCTGAATTTTTTGTAGAATTACAGCCAAGCGTAATGAAACTAATCGATATTAGTAAAATGTAAGAGTTTAATTTTTTCATTCTCATTATTGGTAAACTCTTATATAATCAATCTCCATGGTACTTTGGCTAAAGTTTGGATCTACAGTTCCTCCAAATGTTCCTCCCATTGCTACATTCAGTATGATAAAGAATGGGTCATTAAAAGGAACAGAAGAATTGTTTTCAAAAACGTGATAGACTTCATTGTTTACAGCAAATTGAATATTCTCAGAAGACCATTCAACAGTATAATTATTGAACTCTTGGGATACACCTGGAACATTTGTGGTTTGGGAAATTGCGTCACCACCTGAATTACCCGGAAAATGGAGTGTGCCGTGAATGACATCCTGCTCATTTCCGCGATGCTCCATTATATCAATTTCACCGCAGAAAGGCCATCCAACATCTGGGAAGTTTGATCCCATCATCCATAAAGCGGGCCAAGTGCCCCCTCCTTCCGGAAGCTTTGCTCTTATTTCAATTCTACCATAATTAAAATCAAAATTATTTAGAGTATTGATTCTTGAAGAGGAATAGTTATACCCATTAATAGATTCTGCAATGAGGTTAATTTTTAAAGTACCATCAGAAACTTCAGCATTATTTTCTGTGTAATATTGAAGTTCTTGATTGCCCCATCCGTTGTCTCCGTTACCGACTTCAAAATTCCAGACATCAGGATTTGGAGGACCATCAACATCAAACTCTTCTGTCCAAATCAAATCTGTAAACTCAGTTTCAAGTTGATTGCCTTGGCTCCCTTCATTAGTTGTAAATTTTAAATACCAGGCGAGCGGGTTTGAAGCAGAACCTGAAATAGCTCTAATATGCATATAGTCTTGAGTTATTTCGAGAATTTCATAGGTACTTGTATTGATGTAGTAACTCATAAAGCCTTCATCAGAAATGGTAAATTGAGTTCCAGTGGTCAAATCTTCAGGCACCCCAAAATTAGCGCCGGCAAGAGATACAAATTTATTACCAGAGGTATTGTACGGAAGACATTGGTCTGAGTCACCACCGCCGCCACCAACATTTAAAAACTCTACATTAAAAAATGTAATGTCATTGTTGTTGTGATTAAAGGTAATATTGTCATTGTTATCTAAACCAAAAGTAATTTCATCGTCATAAAGACATTCGGCAAGTTGATTGGGTGCTGCAGAAAAATAGTCCGGAGTAAATGTGTCTATTGGACCAACACCCAAATGTCCGGGAGTTTGTGAAGCAACAAACCAGGTTTTACTGCTACCTCCTGTTAGCAATTCTTCAGTAATGGGGTCATCAAAATTACTCAACACCGAGATAGCTATGGTTTCAGTTGTCGTAGTACCTCCAGTACCCGTTGCCACAACGGTAACAAGGTAGTCGTTTACACCCTCATTACTGTATGTGTGTGAAGCAAGGCCTCCGGGTTGAACTTGAGTTACATTGTCGCCAAAATCAAATTTATAACTAATAGCATTTTCAGCTGTTGCAGTGAAGTTAACACTTCCGCTTCCATCTCCAAAAGGGTTATCGTTATCAGCATTTAAAACTTCTACTTGAATTTGAAGATTTGTTGGAGCTTGTAATTGCCCAAATTTTGCGTCATCTTCCTGACAACCCATAACAAGGATAAGACATAATAATAGACTCAGTTTTTTAATCATTACTTCAATTTTTTAATTTTCTAATTGTATATCGTCAAAATAGAAGGTGTTTCCATTTCCTGGATTTCCAAAATCCATAAAAATTACCACTCTATCAATATTTTCAGAGAGACTTACACTTGAGAAGTCAAAGGTTAATTCGTGCCATTGGTTGGCCACACTTGTTGTAGCACTCACTTCAATCTCATAACCGGTAGCAGGGCTTTCCAGTTTTAATATTACGTTAGCATTATTTATGGGACTCCAGACTTTCATCGACATTTGTTGTGTATTAGAAAAGTCAATGGGTTCATCAAGGTCTAAAAATGAACCTGCCCATACCTCTGCACCTGTATCCTTAAATAATTCTGCTACTCTGTTTGAGGTGTTAATTCCAGATGGATCAGGATTATTAATAACTTGTGTTTCAGCTCCACCAAAACCTGTCCATGTATAATCTAAAGACCCTTCAAAAGTAAGTGGAACACTTACAGAGGTAGGTCCTGAACCTCCTGAGTATTCAATATCATCAAAATAGATTAGCTCACCAGCTCCGGGTGTGCCAAGATTGTAGAATAAAACCAGTCTTGTCCAGTTTCCTGTAGTACCGGCCCCTGAAAAATCAAATTCTAACTCTATCCATTGATTAGCAGTAGGTATATTCACAGATACTTCGGTTTCTGTACCTGCGCCGGGGTTTTCAAACTTCATTGTAAAAGGAACATTTGCTTGTGGCGACCATACCTTTATACTAATTGTTGAGCTAATTCCAAAGTCAACATCCTCATCCAGATCAATAAAAGCACCCGCCCATGGCTCAGAACCTGAGGCTTTTAACATTTCAGCCACATTTGCACTGGTGTTTATACCTGACGCATCAGGGTTTGCAATAATGCTAACAGGAGCTCCACCAAACTCAACAAATGGATATGAGTTTGCACCACCTTCAAAATCTATTGGTAATCCAATCTCAAAAGGATTTGTTAGTCTGATGTTGTCAAAATAATAGTCTTCATCGGCTCCTGAAGTGCCAAAATTGAAGAACAGAGCAATCACAGAATAGCTCTCTGCAGGGTTTATATCTGTCAGGTTAAATGTGAGTGTTTCCCACTGGTTGGCAACAGTTGTGTTTTGAGTGCTTTCAGCAAAGATGCTTCCATCACCTTCTTTTTCAACTTTAAATAAAACCGGTATTCCTGCTTGGGGAGAATAAACGTCAATTGCAATTGTTTGAGTTGATGAAAAGTCAATATTTTCATTGAGGGTTGCCGATGTTCCGGCCCAGACCTCAGACCCTGAAACTTTAGTATATTGACCTACTTTGGCACTTGAGTTAACGTTATTTGGAGCAGGGTTTTGAACCACGGGAACACCCAAAGCTTCACCGCCGCCAAAATTAAAGAATGCATAATTTACGGTTTCAGATTCAAAATCAATGGGTAAAACCAAAGGGTCTGTAATTTCAATTTCTTCACTATAAGTTAAAGTTGCTTCCCCACCACTTAATGCCACCACTGTTATGGTGAATACACCAGTGGTTGAATATGTATACTGAGCGATGTCTCCTGCCACAATATTCTGAGGCTCTTCATCCTGAATTTCTCCAAAATATACCTCAAACCCCACTGCATTGTCTGCAGTTGGAAAGACATTCACTAAAAAGGGATTGTTGTTGTCTATAGTAATTGTTACTTCAAGGTTTTCAGGGGGTAAAAAGGAAACTATAAGGGTTTTCGTAATACTTACGGTATCTCCTGCCAAATTTTTTGCAGTTATAATCACTTCATATTGCCCTTCTTCATAAATATGAACAACTTTTTGACCTGCAGCTATTTCTTCAGAAGCATCACTTCCATCACCAAATTCGATAATGAATGAATTAGCTCCTTCTCCTTTAGGAATAATAGTCACTTCACCAGAGTTATCTGTTGTCAAGATAAACTGTGCATCTATATTTGTTGGCAAATCTTGATTAAAGTCTATAAAATCATCGTCATTATTACAACCGGTTAAGAGCACACCGCTAAAAAGAATTAAAAATATTTTAAAAATTGAATTCATAGTCTTGTGGTTTTAATTTTAATAGCCCGGGTTTTGTGTCCAATTTCCTTGAGAGAATTGAATTTCTTCTTCAGGAATGGGAAAGAGGTTGTTTTTGGGTGCAGTAAATCCATCGATAAATTGTTGTGCTCTCCCTGTGCGAACCAAATCAAAAAACCGATGTCCTTCTCCCATAAGTTCGAGGCGTCTTTCATTATAAATAATATCAAGTAGTTGGCTACCTGAATCCTGAACATCAGATAGGCCGGCTCTGTTTCTTACTTGGTTTACATAAGTTCTTGCCAGGTTGTCATTAATGTTTCCCCTGTTTAATGATTCAGCAGCCATCAATAAAACATCCGCATATCTGATTGCTCTGTAATTATTGGGCTGGGTTAAATTGGGATCTGGTTGGTTGTCATTATTTCTTGGGATATATTTTCTATTGTAATAACCTGTATGACCGGTTACTGGATCTTGGTTGCCTATATTGTAGGTAGCATTGGTTTCTGCTGCCCAGTCTTCAATATCCAGAATGGAGACATCACGACGCAAATCATTTGAAGTATAGGCATCATAGGCTTCTTGGCGAGGCAAACAAAAGCCAAAGCCTGATTCGTATACCGGACCGGTATAACCTCTTACTCCGCTAAATCCTACCATTACATTTCCTTCACTACATTGTAGACATCCAAATCCGGCACCCTCAACACCTGTGTATTGAATTTCAAAAACAGATTCCGGGCCATTTTCTGCAATAAATTCAAACAGATCAGCATAATTTTCATCACCTTGTGTGCCGTAGAGATGATAATTTCCAGAGTTGATAACGGTATTAAGTTGATCAGCAGCTAAATCAAATTTTTCTTGATAAAGATATACCTTTCCTAAAAGTGCTCTGGCAGCCATTTGATTAACACGTCCAATTTCAACAGAATTTATAGCCAGGTTTTCAATGGCTTGAATTAAATCTGATTCTATGTATGCATAAACTTCTTCAACCGGTGATCTTGGTGTGGTTACTTCTTCACCCAGTTCAAACTTACCATCGGGTTTAATTGGTATAGGACCAAACCATTTTACTAATTCAAAATTAAAATAGGCTCTTAAAAAAAGCACTTCACCAATGATTTGGTCCTTGCCTTCAAACTCAATATTGTCTTTGTTTTCTATGATGAAAGCCGCTCTTTGAAGTCCTGCAAAGTTAAAGTTCCACAAATCTCTAATATTTGAGTTCACAGGGGTATGTATCATTCTGTCCACCTGTTGCCACCCAATAACGTCTGTGGGGCTTTCGCCGCCTGCATTTACATTGTCTGATGCAATTTCTCCCATAATAACGTTTACATATGTTGCTTGTAATACGTCATAAGACCCAATTAAGGCATTTTGAAAGTCCTCTTCAGAATTAAAAAAGGTTTCTGAATTAATTGAGTAAGGGGGTGTTACATCAACGAAATCGTCAGAGCATGAAATGCTTAAAGTGGTACAGATTAAAAATACAGCTATTTTTTTCATTGCTAAATGTGTTTCAATGTTTTTAAAATTGTGCGTTAACTCCAAAGCTATAGATTCTTGGAATAGGGTAGAAGCCAAAATCTATGCCTGCCCCAATGGGTGCGCCTGTTGAAGCAGTGGGGTCAAAGCCAGAGTATTCAGTAAATGTGTATAGGTTATCTACTTTTGCATAAACCCTTAGCTTTTTTAATTTTATTTTACTAATGATATTTTCTTGAAAATTATAACCAAGACTTACTGTCTGGATACGTAAAAACGAACCGTCTTCTACAAAAAAATCTGAAAATATATTGTTTGCTGATGGAGCGGTTGTAACTCTTGGAACAGAATTACTTGTTCCTTCACCTGTCCATCTATCTAAACGATAGTTGAGTTTGTTAACATTATCTTGTGCTCTTTCGTAGTTTCTTACAATGTCATTTCCAACACTGGCAAATGCATAGGTATTAAAGTCAAAGTTTTTATAACTGAAGCCCAAATTAATACCAAAAGTAAAATCAGGTATGGGATCACCAATATTTACACGATCATTTGAGTCAATCACGCCATCACCATTTGCATCTACATATCTAATATCACCCGGTTGTGCTTCTGCTCCCAGTAAAATTTGAGAAGGATGAGCGTTAACTTCTGCTATATTCTGAAAAATTCCATTGGTTTGATAACCATAAAAATAACCAATGGGTTTTCCCACTTCCATTCTTGAGGGGGCGGGTTGGCCAACACCAAATTGACCTCCTTCTATAAAATCTGTACCATTGATTTCGGTTACGGTATTTTGTATGGTAGAAAGATTGAAACCGGCATTTATTTTTAAATTTTCTGATAAATTATCATTGTATGAAAATTCAATTTCAATTCCTTGATTTCTAACGCTACCTGCATTGATAGTGGGTCCAGAACCTCCAGGAGCATATGTTCCGAAAATTCCGGAAATAGGAATATTTGAAACTAATAAATCTTTGGTGTCATTCAAATAATAATCAAAAACAAAGTTTAGTTTATTTTTAAACAACCTGAAGTCAACTCCTACATCAAGTTTTTTTGCCTCTTCCCATTTAATATTTGGGTTTGACAAGGGGCCGATTGCGACTCCGTTTATGAGGCTTCCGTCCACTCCAGAAGGATAAGTCGCTTCACCGGTTAATAAAGAGAGGTATCTGAAATCGCCAATTCTATCATTTCCTATGATACCATAACTTGCTCTGATTTTTATAAAGTCGATGAAATTATTTTCCGGAAAGAAATTTTCGTCAGATACAATCCACCCTGCTGTTACAGAAGGGAAATACCCCACTCTGTTATTAGGCCCAAAACGGGTAGAGGCATCTCTTCTCAACATAGCAGAAAACAAATATCTGTTATCTAAACTGTATTGAACTCTTCCAAAATAGGACAGTCTTCTAACGTCATAAGCGTAAGAATTAGCATTTCTATTATCACCAGAGCCAGTTGCCAAGCTAAGATCTGCAAATGTGTATAAATTTGAAGGAACTCCTGTTGCAGATCCAAAGAGTCCTTCTCCTTTTGTTTGAAAAACAGTCATACCCAACATTAAGGTGAGGTTATGGCGGTCATTGAAATTATTTTGATAGGTATTAAATAAATCAAAAGTGTAATCGTTGTCATTAATTTTACCTAAAGAAACCAGATTGTCTTCGAGACGATTGAACACTTTGCCTGTTCCATAATCAAAAACCGGAAAGAAATCTCTGTTTTGTGTAAGTGCTGTATTGAAGCCTATTCTGCCTTGTAAATCAAGGTTTTTTGCATATTCTAGCTTGCTTTGAAATGTACCGCTTAACCTATTGGTTTTAGAATCATTGAAAGTATTTCTAATTTGTGTTAAAGGATTGACGACCTCATTGCCCAAGTCAATTTCATTTGTTAAGTTATCGACTTCTGGGCCAATTGTTGGCGCCATATTAAGTGCATTGAATAATACTGAACCCAGTCCAAAATCATTGAGTGATTTGTTTTTAGATGCTGCATAAAACAACTTGGTGTTTATTGAGAATATTTCTGTAATGCTGGCATCCAGTGATAACGAAGCAGTTTTTCTGGAAAACTCTGACTTCTCTGAACCGACTATCCCTTCTTGGTCAAGTAGCGAACCGCTAATGCTGTAACTAATATTTTCTGAACCACCTCTTATGGATAAATTATGATTCATTATGGGTGCTGTATCAAATACTTCATTCTGCCAGTCAGTACCTTTCCCTAAACCAGAAAAGTTGTCAATTGGAGAAACCTGACCTGCATTTGTATAACTTTCGTTTAGAAGCAGTGCATATTCTGTTGCATTTAATAAGGGGATTTTCCTGGAAGTTTGTTGAACACCCACATAGGTTTGATAGTTGAATTCAGTTTCTTGATTTCTTTTGCCAGACTTTGTTGTAATTAAAATTACTCCATTAGAACCTGTTGAACCATAAATGGCAGCTTGAGCGTCTTTTAAAACAGTAATGCTTTCAATGTCCTGTGGATTTATAGAGTTTAAACCACCTCTGTACTCAAATCCGTCCAGTATTATTAAAGGAGAAGCATCAAGATTTGTTGCAATCCCTCGAATTCTGATATTTGATTCTGAACCGGGTGACCCACCTTGTTGTGTAACATTTATACCGGAGGCAGTGCCTTGAAGAGCCTGCGCAGCATTTTGTGGCTCTAATCTTTCAATACTTTCTGAGTCCACCTTAGAAATAGCCCCGGTAATATTTCTTCTACTTTCTCTACCATATCCAATTACTACAATATCTTCTAAACTTTCAACATCTGGTTCTAAAGCTATGGGGTAGTTTGTTGCCAACCCAATAGGTATGGTCGTCGATTTATAGCCAACATATGAAACAACGATAGCAGCAGTATCCGGCACATTATTAAGAGTAAACTTACCGTCAAAATCTGTTGTTGTTCCATTTGTTGTATTTTCAACAACAATTGTTGCTCCCAATAATGGCTCTTGAGAGACAGCATCAGTTACTGTTCCTGTTATGGATTTCTGAGCAGAAACAAACAGGCCAAAGAAGCAAAAGATAAGGATTAAATAAAATTTAGACATAATTGTTATGATTTATTCCAAATATAGGTTCAAGTATTGTATATGCCATATATTTGAACATTACAATTGAACTACAACGTTTTAGTATATGGTTAAAAAATTACTTGTAAGCGCTACTTATATTGTAAACAGTAGTGTTAAGTAGATGTTAAATTTTAGTAATGCTTCTGTTTTTAGAAAAAAAACAATGTCAATGTATAGGTAATGTATAGCTTAAATGTTAACTTGTATTGTTGCTATATTTCCAAGATGTAATTTGTTAAGTTTGTGTCGCCAGGCAAATCCATTTTTTTTCGCAAACGATAGCGTTTAACCTCAACACTTTTCGATGAAATATTAAATAGAGGTGCAATTTCTTTTGAAGATAAATTTAACCTAAGATAAGCACATAAACGGAGGTCATCAGGGGTTAGAGTTAGGTGCTTAGCTTTTATTTTCCTAAAGAAGTCTTTGTCGGCATTGTTAAAGGCTTCTTCAAAAAACTTCCAATCATCATTACTATCTAAGTTTTTATCAATAATTTTTATAACTTTTTTAATATCCTTATTGTCATTGCTATGAACTAGAAGTTCAGATTTGATGCTGTTTAAAAACTCATTCTTTTTTATCAAGCTCATAGTGGAGACGGCAAGTTCTCTGTTTTTACTATCAATGTCTTGTTTTAATTGTTCATTTTTGAGACGCATTAGAATACTTTTATTTTCAGATTCCTTTAGCGCCATTTCCCTTTGATTTTTTAATTCAAGTTTTCTTTTTTGCTTTTTAAAATAAGCTTTGTAAATGTTATGTACTAAAATGATTGTCATAATCAATAAAATGCAATAGAATAATAGCATTGCATTGGATAATAAAAAGGGCCTTTTTATGGTAAATGAAAAAGAAGCAGTATTGGTTAAATTATCATCTCCTATTCTTCCTCTAACCAAAAATTCATAATCACCAAAGGGTAGATTATTAAAGTAAACTTCGTTGCTTTGTTGCCAGGGACTCCATTCATCAATCAAGCCATTAAGTTTGTATTGATATTCTGATGTAAACAGCTTTTCAAATTCAGAGATACTAAAATTGAAGTAAATATTATTTGATTGATTCTCCAGTGAAGCAGGTGAAGTCAATGATAAGTGTTGTGGGGAATTGTTAATTGATTGTGCTGTAATTTCGTTTATGCTTAGTAGGGGCTCTTTATGACGAGCTTTAAATTTCTTTAAGTCCAATAGCATATATCCTTGCGCATTTCCAAATAAAAAGATATCGTTGTCAACTTCTAAAATATTTTCATAACCCACCATTGCGTTTCTGGTGCTGTTTGAAATTGGAATTGAAATAACTTCTAAGGATGAATTTAACTTAGCGGGTGACATGTAGTTTATAGATCGTTCAGTAAAACTCCATAATCCCATTCCATTATTTGTTGTAATTAGTTTTCCCGATGAATAGCCTGAAGATTCAAAAAGTTGACTTAAAGTACTATCGCGTTTAAATATTTTATTTTCAAAATTGTATTTCCAGATTCCTTTTTCGTATGAATAAAAAATGTCCTCATTGCTTTTAACAATGCTTGAATGCAACCCTTTTTCAATTGTTGTGTCCTGTTCTACCTTCGCAACTTTTTCATAATTATCATCGAAAGTTAATTTAAAAACCCCTTTGTATTCATGATCAATGAGAATGTTTTTTGAATTTAAAAACTCAATGTATTTTGATGACAAATTGAATCCGGGAAGAGTATTTCTTAACTGCCAATTACCATTGGTTTTTTCCAATATGCTAATTCCTTCATAATTTCCCTGTAAAAGTAAATCAGGATTATTTTCGATATTTTTAAAACACCAGGTTCCCGAAACTGTAGAGATTTGTTTCCAATTAAAATTTTCAACAATAAAACTGCCGTCATTATGTCCGCAAAACAATTTATTATCATAAACAAATAATGACCAAACCTGGCCAATAGACCCTTCAACAAGTTTAAATGTTGAACTTTCCTTGTCTTGGAGCGATTTATAAAAAAGACCTTGATTGGTTCCTAGATAAAGTTTTTCTTCAAATATTGCAGAGGTGTAAACTGTGCCCAATTCACCACTTTCATCAGTAAAGATTCTAACAGGGGAATTAATATTGATACAGTTTATACCGTTATCAAGACCAAGCCAAATATTACCGGAGTTATCTTCAAAAATTGATAATACAGTATTGTTGGAAAGTGTTTGTTCTTTTGTGATTTGAATTTTAACTTTTCCATTTAAATCAATAAAAACTACACCTTGTGAGATTGTTCCTAATACTAAATCGCCATTTTTCGACTGAATGCTGCTGTAAACATTTAGTGATTTGATGAAGCCTTCTTGACTTCCTCCAAAGGGTTGTGGGTTTTCTTCAAGACTATATATGCCATCTGAATTGGTTTGAACAAGTATTTTTTCATCTGTTTCATACAGGTTTACAATTAAATTTTCCTTAAAAACGGGGTGATCAGAAACTAAATGAGGCTTGCCATTAAAAAGCTTAAAAATACCCGTTTGTGGTTTACTTAAGTAAACATCATTTTTAATTTTAAATATTTTTGTTATACCCTCATCGGCCTCAATTTTTTCAATTGTATTGTCTGAAGTATTATAAATATATATTGAATTTAATGACTGAAATAAAAGCCAATTTGAATAATTTAAAATGTTCCAGAACTGTTCGTCTTCACCTAAATCCAGATTAAGGCTGGAACTCAAGGAGGTATAGATTAATTCTCCTGTATCTTTTTGTTTCCAAAAGCCAAAATCTCTGTAACTACCGGTAAAAATTTTATCTTCAAAAGCAAATACAGACCTGATGATGCTTTCATTTGGTGAAGGATGTAGGTTCCAGGAGTCACCATTAAACTCTAATAAACCTTTGCTGTTGGCAACATAAATATGGCTGTTCAATCCTTGAGATATGGACCAGTTTTGATTTTCTGCTTGGTAGTCTTGTGGAGAAAAATTAATAACAGGAGGTAGTTCTTGAGAAAAAACACCACTATTATTAACAAGCAAAAAATAAATTAGATAGATTGAAAAAAGCCTCAAAACAATTTTGATTTTGTGGCTAAATATAATCAATTATTTTTTCCAAATATTTTCCATTTCTTCCAAAGTTTTATTCTTTGTTTCAGGAATAAACTTGTAAACAAAGAATAGTGTAAACCCTATGAATAAAGTGAATATAAAATAGGGCAACGACCCATTCCAAAATGAATTCATATTAACTTCACTTTCTGTTATCATCGGGAAGGTTTGTGATACCAGATAATTAGCCGCCCATTGAGCAGCTACTGCAACTGAAAAGGCAACACTTCGAATTCTGTTTGGAAAAATTTCTGAGAGCACTACCCATACAACGGGCCCCATAGACATTGCAAAAGAAGCTATAAACAAAAGTATTCCAATCAATGAAACAACCCCAATTTGCTGTTGTTGAAGGGAAATGCCAAGCATTAAAAACCCTGCCATCATACCTACAGAACCTATATAAACAAGTGGTTTTCTTCCAATCTTATCTACTGTGAACATTGCTATAAAAGTAAAAGCAAGATTTACAAATGCCAATAGTATTTGCTGGAGTAACACATCATCTTTTCCAAACCCTAGTGCTTTTTCAAATATGTCTGCACCATAATACAAGACCGCATTGATTCCTGTTAGTTGTTGTAAAACAGAAAAAACAACTCCAATTAGAATGATTGTAATTATAGGTTTTGAAAAATAATTAATCTTTTTAGAGGTTTTGTTTGAATTTATTGAATCAAGAATTGCAGTTTGCTCAATAAGGGCTTGTTTTTCGCCATTGATAATTGTCAATATTTTCAAACCTTTTTCTGGTTTGTTGTTTAAATAAAGCCATCTGGGGCTTTTAGGAACAAAAAATAACAAAATAAGAAACAAAATACTGGGCACCAATTCAGACCAAAACATCCAGCGCCAGCCAAACAAGATATTTTCATTTTCAGTAAGATTTTTACCTATAAAATAGGTTGCGAGAAAAACCACAAAAAAACCTATCACAATGGCAAGTTGATAAAAAGTAACGAGTTTGCCACGCTTGTGAGCAGGAGCAATTTCGGCAATATACATAGGGGAGGTCATAGAAGCAATTCCAATACCTAGACCACCAATGAGCCTAAAGACAACCAATAAGCTGACAGACTCAGGCATAAAGGCAGGAAGGCCGGAACCCCAGGCTGAAATAGAAAATAATACTGCCGAAAGTATCAAAGCATTTTTTCGACCTATCTTAATGTTGATGATACCGGCTAAAAGAGCACCCGCCAAACATCCAAGAAGTGCACTTCCAACCACCCAACCTTTCATTGTGGCACTAAGGTCAAAATATTTACTTAGAAAAAATTGAGAACCATTAATTACACCGGTGTCATATCCAAATAGAAATCCACCTAAGGCAGATACAATTGTAATTAACAAAAGATAAGTCGTCCGATTCATATCATATAATTTTCAGCAAAGTAAAAATTTATTTTAATTCAATAAATACAAATTGAACGATGTATTGTTATTGTATAGTTGTTTTATACAAATTAAATATAAAGAGGTTAAAATTAATGTTAAGCTTATCCATCAAGACATAGATAAATCAATCTAATGTTCATTTTATTTCTCTGAATCAATATTCATAGAACGATAGTAAGTATCCAATTTTTTCTTGAGCCTTCTATATCTGAAAACTCCAATAAAAATCAGGATTAAACTCAAAACAAATACAGCATAACTCAACCAACTAAACGTTGCAAAACCTTCATATTCCAAAATTGCCACCCCACCAATTGCCATATAAAGGGAAGCCCTGATGTATGAAAACAAGGTGCGTTCGTTGGCCAGGGAGGTGCGCTCCATAGCCAGAAAATCTCGCAGAATAATCTTTTCTTTATTTTCAAACTTTTTAGGACTCGGTATAAATTTGAATTTCATAAACAGTTGATTTATGGTTAAAGTGGCCAAAAATGTAAAATTAAAGGAACTCCCAGCAGTAAAATTAATAAAGTTACCGGGATTCCCATAATGAGATAGTCTTTAAATTTATATCCACCCGGGCTCATTACCAGTGTGTTGGATTGGTGTCCAATGGGTGTTAAAAATGCGCAGGATGCACCAATCGCTATTGTCATTAGAAAAGGGTCTGTTGACACATTGAAGTTTTCAGCTACTTTAATAGCAATGGGTGCCATTAATACTACAGTAGCAGCATTGTTTATGATGTTTGACAGGAGCAGTGTTACAGCCATTAAAATTCCCATAAATAGCCAAATGGGGTATTTATTATCGAGGCTCAATATAAGATTGGTTACCGTTTCTGCACCACCACTGGTTTCAAAAGCTTCGCCCACGGGAATCATAGCGGCAAGTAAGATGATAACCGGCCAGTCAACACTTAAATAAACCTCCTTGATGGGAAGTATTTTAGTAAGTACCAATAGTACAGCTGCCAAAGAAAAAGCAATTTCTACACGTAATATGCCTAAGATTACACACGTAATTGCAGCCATAAAAATACTCAGTGCTCCAATTACTCTCTTTGGCTTGCCAATATTAATTTCCCTTTTTGCTAGAGGCAAAAGCTGAAGAGACTTGATTGCTTCCTTGATATTATCTGACTCACCTTGCAGAAGTAAAACATCCCCTTCTTTAATTTTAATTTTAGAAAGCCTTTTATTTATTTTTCTGTTTTGTCGCGCGATAGCGAGAACATTCACGTTGTATTGTGTTCTTATTTTTGCATCTATGGCACTATTACCCACAGTGGGAGATGCCGACATAACAATGGCTTCCTGGGTTTGAATATCAGATGATCCCTTGGCAGTATCCCTCACACGCTCACCTTCAGCGAGCATTGCTTTGTTTGCGTCTGAGAATTTTTTTAGATCCTCTGTATCTGCTTCCACGATTATGATATCATCCTTTTGAAACTCTTCCCATTTGGAAGGGGCATGGATGCGCACTCCCTTTCTGATGATTCCCAGGATAGAAACTTCAGTATCAGTCCCTTCATTGAATTTGGACACCGGAACCCCAATCAATTCAGAATCTTCAGAAATAACCATTTCGGTGATATAATTGTCTATTTCAAACATATCTGCAATGGCTTCTTTCGATTGTCTTTTGGGTAAAAACCGCCAACCCAGAAGAGTGATGAATACCAAGCCAATAATTGTAAGGGAGAATCCTACAGGAGCAAAATCAAACATACTGAAACGTTCCCCAAGTTCTTGTTCCCTGAAGGTAGAAATGATAATGTTGGGCGGGGTACCAATGAGTGTGGTCATTCCTCCCAGAATTGAAGCAAATGCCAGGGGCATTAACAGTAATGAAGGAGAAAAGTCATTTTTTCTGGAAAGGTGTAAGGCGACAGGCATAATAATCGCAAGGGCACCAATATTGTTTATAAATCCCGAGGCCAGTGCCACAATTGTTGAGAGCAATATTACCTGAACCCAAAGTTTATTTGAAACCTTACTAATCCATTCTACTATAAGGTCTACCAAACCCGAGTGTTGCAATGCCTTACTAATTATTAAAACAGCAGCAACGGTTATTACAGCAGGGTGGCTCAAGCCCAAAAATGCTTTTTCAGAGGGAATAATGTTTGTGACAACCAATATAAATAAGGCTAAAAAAGCGACTATATCATAGCGCACCTTTCCCCAAATAAAAAAAACCAACGCCAGGAATAAAGTTACAAAAACAATGATTTGATCCATAATTGAATTTTTCCTGTAACCAAGGTATTATATTTTGAGCATAAAAAAACCTCCAACGGGAGGTTTTTTTATTTACTTTTCACTAAAAACTTATTGTAGCTTTTCCTGTAATTTTTGTTGTAGTTCAGGGTCTGTTTGCAATTGTGCTACTACTTGTTGGTAGCGTTCAATAGTTATATCGTTTTTAATAACTGCATCTTCCATTTCTTTTTGAAATTTTGGTTGCAACTTTTCAATTTCAACAACCGTAGCTTCAAACTTTTTAGTGTCTTGTTCTGAAACTTCTGCCGGAGCTGGAGCATTGGGGTTTTGTGCTGCCTGGTATAAAGCATTAAAAGTAGCTATTTCCATACCCGACTTTTCAATTACTGTGGTCATTTCCTTTTGAGCCTTTTCATTTACCAACTGGATATCAGTATAGGCATTTGCAAATTTTGTAAGTTCCGTGTCTGAAACTTTATCTTGACTATAGGCAGCTGTCGCCACAAAAAGTAAAGCTAGAATAAGGGTAAAGGGTTTCTTGAATAATTTCATAATTAGATTTGTTTTTTAATTTGCCGCAAGTTACAAATCGAACAATAGTTACAAAATTTGCGAATTGGTTTAATATTTTTTTAACGGCTTTTAGAGGTGATTAAACATTGCTTTAACAAAAAAACCAATGCTTGTAGGCATCGGTTTTTTAAAAGTTGTGATAGGGAATTTGATTTATTGTTGCATTTTTTCCTGCAAACGAGCCTGTAACTCGGCATCATTTTCCATCAATTGGGCAATGGCGTCAAATCGTTCGAGGGAGATGTTTTGTTTTTCAACAGCGTCCTCCATTTGTTTTTGGAAAACAGCCTGCATTGCTTCAAAACGTTCTAAAATTGATTCAAACTTCTTGGTTTCTTCGGCGGTAAGGGTTTCTAAAGTTTGAGTGTCTTCCTGCATTTTAGCCTGATACATTTGCTCGAAACGCTCAAGTTCAAACCCAGATTTGTCAACCACTTCCATCATGGTAGTTTGTGCTTCCTGATTGATAGCTTGAATGCTCATAACCGCATTAGCAAAGTTGCTAAGCTCAGCATCATTAACTTTTTCCTGGGCGACTGCTCCAGTAGTTACAAACAAAATTGCTAAAAAAATGTTCTTACTTAATTTTACGAATCTCTTCATTGTTGAGTGTTTAAATTTAAAGTTCCGAAACTACAACTTTATTGCAAATTTGACAATTCCTGAAGTTTATTTTTAACAGATTTAACCAAATAACCAGCGATATACATCATTTCCGTTGGCAAAAAGAACGAGTGCTATTAGTATGAAAAACCCTACCATTTGTGCATATTCCATTACTTTTTCATTGGGTTTTCTGCCGCTTACCATTTCATACAGCAAAAACACCACGTGGCCACCGTCAAGTGCGGGTATCGGTAATATGTTCATAAAAGCTAAAATGATGGAGATTAATGCGGTAGTTTGCCAAAAATCCAGCCAGTTCCAGGTATCCGGAAATAAGTTTCCTATGGCTCCAAAACCACCCACTTGAGTAGCCCCTTTAGCTGTAAACACATATTTAAACTGGGCTACATAATCCCTTAAAATTCCATAACCAAAACTGCTTCCGTGCGTGATACTTTCCCAAAGTGAATACTCTCTGTGAACCGCATCAAAACCTAATTGTGGGTAGACACCTATGATTCCATTTTCATCAGGAGTAATATTGAGATTAATAATTTCGTCATCTCTTTCTGCTACTATGGCAATTGATGTTTCGGCATTATTTTTAATTTTTTGAGTAAACTCGTGCCAGTATTCCAACTCTTCACCATTTACAAATACGATGCGGTCTTCTTTTTGCAGGCCCGCTTTTTCTGCCGGGCTTTCAGACGTTACTAAATCAATTATTGGGTCTACCAATGGGACAAAAGGCTCCATTACACCTTCCTGGAACATTTGCTGGCCAATATCCTCAGGTACTGAAAGGGTTTCAGTATTTCCGTTTTGACGCAAAACCTCTATGGTTTTCACATCGCGTAAGAAAAGGTATTTATTGATATCAAGTACATTTTCAAAGTGCTCTCCATTTACTTTCAAAATTTGGTCTCCATCTTGAAAACCAAGTTCTTTAAAGCTTTCGTGAACCGCAAAACCATCGGGCATTGTTTCAGGAGTAACAAAATCACGGCCGTATTGGAACAAAATCAACGAATAGATTAGAAAACCAACGATAATATTTACTGTCACACCGCCCAGCATAATGATGAGCCGCTGCCAGGTGGGTTTGGATCGAAATTCCCAAGGTTCGGGTGGTTTTGCCATTTGCTCCTTGTCCATGCTTTCGTCAATCATCCCAGAAATTTTCACATAACCTCCCAACGGAAGCCAGCCAATTCCATAGGTGGTTTCACCAATTTTCTTTTTAAAAAGCGAATACTTTACGTCAAAAAACAAGTAGAATTTTTCTACACGGGTTTTAAAAATTTTAGCGGGAATAAAATGCCCCAATTCGTGCAGGACAATGAGTATCGACAAGCTTAAAATAAGCTGAATGGCTTTAACAAAAAACGGATCCATAAATTCATTTATGATTGAACGTGCAAAAGTAAGGTTTTAGAACAAGTTTTTAAAACTAAATTTAAGGGAATGTTTTTTAACTATTTAGAGACCTAAAAAACCTGTTGATTTCTGTATTTTTGCACACTGAAAATTTACTGTAAATGCTTCAATTCTTTTCCAAATACAAATTTTTTGCTGTTGTGATGCTCGTACTTTCAGCCATTATCATTACAGCAATTTATCAGATTTTAAAACCCGCCCCTTCCCTGCCGGTTTATCAGCCCAATATGGTGAATGCAGAATTGGTAGACAGCACCAAGCAATGGGTTAAAAAATACCACACTATTGGCGACTTTGCCCTGGTAAACCAAAACGGTGATACCATTACTGATAAAGACTACGAAAACAAGATTTACATCGCCGATTTCTTTTTTACGACCTGTCCCACCATTTGTCCCATTATGACAGACAATATGATGAAGCTACAGGAGCAACTCAAAGACCAAAACGATGTACTACTCCTTTCGCACACGGTGACGCCTGAAATTGACAGTGTTCCCGTTTTAAAGGCTTATGCCGAAAAAAAAGGAGTCAACGACGCAAAATGGAATCTGGTCACCGGAGACAAAAAACAAATTTATGATCTTGCCCGAAAGTCTTACCTTGTTGCTAAAGATGAACCCTTTGGCGGGGATTATGATATGATCCACACCGAAAATTTTGTATTAGTAGATGCCAAAAAACGCATACGTGGGTTTTATGACGGCACCAACTGGGAAGAAATGGAAGAATTGCTTGAAGATGTGGCCATTTTGACAAGTGAAAAGCAATAAAACTTCGGACTATTTATTCAGCATTAGTACTTCAAGTTGATAAACCCGCTCTTCTTTGGACACGCTCGTCTCTGGATAAGGTGATAACCGGTACCCGATAAGTTTTTTGGTTTTTGTTTCTACCAGCAAATTTTCTTCTGCTGAGCCAAAACTTTCCCCTCGGAAAATTATTTGCTTAACCATTCGATCTGAATCAGTTTCAATAACGACGCGTACTTTTGCTTCGCCTTCCCAAACGCAGGTCACATCTTTAGGGCATCGGGAATCTTCCATTACACTTTCAAAAGTAAAAGTAGTTCCTTCAAAGATTACGGTTTCGCCCTGCGGGATTTTTGCTACAATTACCGGTGCAGAGATTTGTGTATTATCTTGGGCGGATGCTTGAATTCCTAACAAAAAGCTTAAAAGTATAAAAATTGGTTTCATCATCATAGATTTCGATTCCTTCAAAAATACAGAATTTAAATGTTAAACTTTCCCATTGCTGAAAGCTTTTCTTTATTTTTGGTATCCAACCATCTTTTTGATTATAGAAAACCAACCTTCAATATGAAACAAAGAATCCTCTGTGGTGTTTTGTTCTTTACCGGAATTTTATTCCTTGCTGCACAAAACGACTACCCCACCAACCAACAAATCAACCAACGTCTACAATCACTCAACAATGACAGGACAACAACGCTCACTTCCCTGGTTAAAACCGAAGGAGGTCAGGACATTTGGGTCCTGAAAATAGGAACCGGTGACCTTGATAACAAACCGGCCATTGCCATTGTGGGCGGCGCAGAAGGTTTTCACGTGCTGAGTGTGGAACTGGCACTGCAATTTGCTGAACGCCTGGTCAGCAATCATAAAAAAGCTTTGGAAACAACTACATTCTATATCTTCCCCAATATGTCGCCCGATGCGTATGCCCAATACCACGCAAGCTTGAAATATGAACGTCGCGGCAATGCTGCCAAAGTGGATCACGACCGTGACGGGAGCGTTAGCGAAGATCCCTATGAAGATCTTAACAATGATGGTTTGATTACCCAGGTAAGGGTGGAAAGTCCCTTGGGCGATCACAAAACACATCCCGAAGACGCAAGGGTGCTTGTAAAAGCTAACCGAAACAAAGGCGAAGGAGGAAGCTATCAGGTTTACAGCGAAGGGGTGGACAATGACAAAGACGAAAAATTCAACGAAGACCCTGCGGAAGGCATCGCCTTTAATAAAAGTTTGACCTACAAATTCCCGGTTTTTGAACCTTTTGCCGGTGATTACCCCGTGTCACAACCGGAAAGCCGTGCATTGCTTGACTATCTGTTTGACCAGTGGAATATTTTTGCTTTTGTGACGTTCAGTCCGGCAAACAACCTTTCAGAGCCTTTAAAACACAACGCTCAGGAAGCCAAAAAGAGAGTGGTGGCCTCTATGCTTGAAAAAGACGTAGCCCTTAATAAAATGGTCTCTGAACTTTATAACAAAACCATTTCGCAAAAAGCATTTCAGCAGGACAATCAAGGCACAGACGGGGATTTTTTTCAATGGGCTTATTTTCATTTTGGAAGGCTGAGTTTCAGCACTCCGGGTTGGTGGGTGCCTGAAGTTAAAGCTGATAAACCCGAAAATGGCGAAGGCGAAGAAAAACCTGAAAAACCCAAGGAAAAACCCACAGTTACCAAAGAGTCCAATTTTATGGCCTGGGCAGACCGCGAAGGACTGACCAATGTTTTTGTGCCGTGGCAAACGGTAACCCATCCTGATTTTCCCAATCAAAAAGTGGAAGCGGGCGGTATCAAACCTTTTGTAATGCACAATCCGCCGTATGCGATGGTTGACAGCATTGCACTGGAACACACAAATTTTATTCTGGAGTTTGCCAAAATGCAACCCAAACTGGAATTTCACAATGTAAAAGTAGAAAAACTCAGCGGCGGCCTCAGCCGCATCACGGCCGATTTGTATAACAATTCCCCGTTACCTACCCATTCTGAGATGGGGGAAAAATCACGCTGGCTTCGGAAAATACGTATCGATATCACCAAAGACAAAGAAGAAGTCCTTGCCGGAAACACCATCAACCTGATTGATAAAATGGATGCTTTTGAAAGCAAAACCATGTCGTGGATAGTAAAAGGTTCCGGGAATGTCGAAATCAAAGCAGGAGCAGCCCACGCCGGTTTTGCCGTGTTAAATGTAAAATTATAAGACGATGAGAAATAGACTATATACCCCTTTTATTTGTTTCGCATTAGCGATAGTTTCAATTGCAGAAATCTCCGCTCAGGAGAAGTTTTTCCGTGCCATCGGGACACCGCACGAGCCTAAAGTTGAGGTGAGTTGGAACCGATATAACACTTATGACGGCGTCGTGGATATTATGCAAAAAATAGCCAAAGCCTATCCCAACCTGACACGCCTTGAGAGTATTGGAAAATCTGTGGAAGGAAGAGACATCTGGTTGCTGGCCATATCCGACTTTAAAACAGGCAATCCGGATAAAAAACCGGCGATGTATATTGACGGGAACATTCATTCCAATGAAATACAAGGCGCCGAATTTTCACTCTATACTGCCTGGTACCTCACCGAAATGTTTGATGATCTCGATTTCATCAACGAACTTCTTAAAGACAAAACCTTTTACATTGTCCCCACCATCAACCCTGATGCACGCGACAATTATATGAAAGAACCCAACACGCCACACTCCCCGCGTTCCGGGATGTTGGTGCTTGATAATGATGGTGACGGTGAAGCCGGCGAAGATCGCTTTGACGATTTAAACAACGACAACCACATCACGATGATGATCAGGAAGTCACCTACGGGACGTTTTATCAAAGATCCTCAGGACTCCAGACGTCTCATTAGAGTAGAACCCGAACAGCAAGGCGAATATGAAATGCTGGGCTTTGAAGGTGTGGACCGCGACGGTGACGGGCGCGTCAATGAAGACGGTATAGGCTATTATGACCCCAACCGTGACTGGGGCTGGAAATGGCAACCCGACTATGTACAGCGCGGGGCATACAAATATCCGTTTAGCTTGCCAGAAACCCGTGCCGTTGCCGATTTTGTCATGAAACATCCCAACATTGCCGGAGCACAGAGTTACCACAACTATGGCGGAATGATTTTAAGAGGGCCGGGCGCAGAGGAAGACCTTGACACATACAACCGCGAAGACATCAGGATTTATGATGCTATCGCGAAAAAAGGCGAAGAGATGATCCCAGGCTATCGCTATCTGGTGGTGTATAAAGATTTGTATTCTGTTTTTGGCGGTGAGCTTGACTGGTTTTACGCCGGAAGGGGCATTTATACTTATACCAATGAGCTCATGGTATCCTACCTCTATTTCCATAAAAATGAGGGCCGTGGCAATCAGGAAGAAGAATTGAAAGTGGACAAATACCTCACCTTTGGCGATGCTTTTGTCGAGTGGGAAGAATACAACCACCCGCAGTTTGGAACCATTGAAGTGGGTGGATTTAAAAAGAATTTCAGCCGGGCACACCCCGGGTTTTTACTGGAGCAGGACGCCCACAGGAATATGGCGTTTACCATTTACCATGGGTATCACACTCCAAAACTGAGCGTGCTGGATGTGGAAGAAAAAAATATTGGAAACGGCTTGCGCGAAATCACCGCAACCATCTATAACGAGCGCCTAATGCCCACCCACAGCAGCCAAGATTTAAAATACAATATTGAGCGTCCTGATTATGTGGCCTTAAGCGGAGTAAACGTTGTTGCCGGGATGGTAGTCGAAAATGCCGATTTCAATATCGTAAAAGAACAAACACACAATCCCCAAAAAATGGAAGTGGAAAACATTCCCGGGATGGGCACGGTCAAAGTGCGCTGGATTGTCAGCGGAGGCGGAAACTACAGCATCAAGGTAGATTCTGCCAAAGGCGGACTTGTGGAGTGGAAGAAATAAAAGGATTAGGAATCGGTCCCATTCCTTTTCTGAAGCTCCTCTTTCATGTTTTTGATATTGACCCAATTGGGTAACATGACCGCAAGAAATAAAAAGGGTATGGCAGTTTGCGGACCTATCTCCCAGGTGCCTTCAAACATTTTGTAAAACATATACACGCCATAAAGTATAAGAAGTACAATTGTAACAGACAAAACAGAGGTTGCTGATTTAATTTTTTTCTCCAGTTCTTCATTGGATAATTTATCGAGTAGTTCTTTTTTCATAATTACTAATATTTATTGACGTTTTACGAGTGCAAAATAATCATTTTCCAGCGGCAGGTAGCCCTGGTCATAGACAAAATAATAGACCGTGCCGGCTTTGGTGGTATAGATGCTCGTGAATAAATTAAAGTCAAATCCCTGTGCCAGCAGTTTGTCGCGGGTGGTTTTGGTTTTATCATCGGGATTGAGTGTTTCCAGGATACGGTAGTTTTTACGCAGGGCGTTATTGATGTTGCGCACCAGATTTTTACTGTCTTTATTGAATTTATTGTTGTAGGTGTTGCGGCAGGAATCACTGCAAAATTTCTTGTCGGCCCGGCCGCGGACTCTTTCACCACATTCAATACACTGTTTTTCCATAAGTGTTTATTTACATATTATGGGGAGTAGTATAAATATAGGAAATTTTTTTATTGGTGGGGAAGAAAGGAATTTAACGTTTAGCGTATATGACTTGTGGCTGTTTTAGAAGTAAGGTTTATTTTTTATAGGAAATCCTCCAGATATGGTTGGCTGTATCGTCGGTTATTAACATGGAGCCGTCCGGTAATATCACTGCGCCTACGGGTCTTCCGCGCACTTCATCCTTATCCGGTTCAATAATAAAACCCGTAAGAAAATCCTCGGGTTTGCCCGCAGGTTTTCCATCTTCAAAAGGGACGAAGACCACACGATACCCAGATAACACCTCACGATTCCAGGAGCCATGTTGTACCACAAAAGCGCCATTTCTATATTTTTGTGGGAAAACATCTGCGGTATAAAAAACCAAGCCCAGAGAAGCAGTATGGGAGCCTAAATCTACATCCGGCACTAATGCTTCTTTCAATCTCACATTTGGAGGTACAGGAACGCGAGGATCATGATGATTGCCCCAATAGGTATAAGGCCAGCCATAATAGTCACCTTCTTCCACGGAAGTTAAATAATCAGGCACTAAATTATTGCCTAGTTCGTCCCGTTCGTTTACAGTAGTCCAAAGGGTTTTTGTTGTGGGTTCCCAATCCATTCCCACCGGATTTCTTAACCCGGAGGCAAAAACCTGTAAATCACTTCCATCGGGATTCATTACAAGAATATTGGCTTTCATTACTTCGTGTTCCATACCCTTTTCACCTATATTATCACCACTGCCCACTGCAATATATATTTTGGAATTATCAGCATTGGCAATTATATTACGAGTCCAATGTTGGTTAACTTTTCCGGCGGGAAGGCTTGTGATTTTCTCGCCTATTTCTGTAATTTTAGTTTGTCCGGCTTTGTAAGGGTAACGCAGAATAGCATCAGTATTAGCCACATAAAGCCAATTATCGATAACCAGCATTCCAAAAGGCTGATTGAGGCCTTCTTTTTTGGTTAGCAAGGTTTCCCGAATTTCAGGCAAGCCATCATTATCAGTATCACGCAGTAAAGTAATAATATCTGCACTTTTGGCTAAGTTTTTAGAACTACCGGCCCCTATAAGGGTAGCGCCAATTTGTTTAAGAATGCTATAATTGCTATTGCTTTCCGCTACCAAAATGTCCCCATTGGGCGTAACATACATCCAACGGGGATTATCAAAACCATCGGCATATTTAGTAACCGTAAATCCTTCCGGGGCTTTGGGTGTCTTTCCATCTTCCCAACCTTCAACATCGGAATAATTGGAAACCGATTTTGTTGCAAAGGGTTCCGGCAGCTGTTTTTCATCTTCTACTTGTGAAAAAAGAGATAGTGGAAGGGCTATTAAAAACAAGAGGTAAGTCTTCATAATCGATCTAATGTTTGGTTCTTACTCAGTTTTAAGACGCATACCGCTTTTTAGTCACAAATTCCCTTATTTCGAAATTCATACTTTTTATACGGTTTACTTTAAGCGGGTGGGGAGCAGTATAAATATAGGGAATTTTTTTATTGGTGGGAAAAGGGTTTTAGGGTTCTGCCATAAATGTGGTCATGCTATCTCGTCAAGCTATTTATTCGCTGTTTTTTATCAAATCAGCTCCAAAATATAAGACTGATAAACTTATCAAGAGGCAGGGAAATAGTCCGGTAACGAAGCCGGTTGGAAATCCGTGGATAATCATTACTAAAACGAAATAAGCAATATATCCAAAACCAAATTTAAGCATACGTTCCATTCCATTCATTTTTTTGTTCAAAGTCACGATAAAGAATGGAATAAAAAAACTCAATAAAAACCCACCCAATACGCTATTGGCATTTGCGCTGGAATCCAATGTTAAAAAACCAATAATACCCATAAGAACTAAATTGAGTGCTAACAGGAAAAGTCCATTTACTATTTTAGTTCCAATGTTATTTTCCCTTAGCGAATTGTCACCGGCAATTAACTCTTTAATATCAATTTCCAAAACATTACAAAGTAGATGCAGGGTTTTACCTCTGGGTTCACTCTCGCTGTTTTCAATCCTTTGGATTGTTCTTAAATTTATTTTTGATTGCTCAGCCAGTTCTTCTTGAGTAAGACCTTTAATTTTTCGGGTTTCGCTAATTTTTTTTGCAATGATATTCATTTGTTCTATACTTTTAATTCCTTCTAAAAATAATGATTCAGTCAAAATTTGATAACGGTATTCATCTGATTTTTATACGTCATTTGCTTTGTCGTGGAATGTCATAAAGTTATTTTTAAAGGTTAACAATTATAGTATAAATTTAGCTTTAGTTTTTTCCTCTAACCAAAATATAACTTTTATATAAACCTCATTGTAATTTTTAAAACATTAATAATCAATACTAAAAACATTTGCAAACGACTACAAACGTTTGTAAACGAAAATAAACGAAAGTAAACATGTAATAACCGAATAAAATTTGGTGGCTGTATCATCTTTGTACCGTTGAATGAAACCAACAGGTCGAAACAACAAAATGTATTAACTGTTTAACATTAAATTTTATTATTATGAACGCACTTAGAAACAAAGTACAGTTGATTGGAAGATTAGGACAGGATCCTGAAATCATTAACTTCGCCGACGGCAACAAAATGGCTAAATTCTCCCTGGCTACAGATGACAGCTACAAAGACAAAGAAGGTAAAAAAGTAGAACGCACAGACTGGCACAATGTCGTCATTAAAGGCGGAATGGCAAAAGTCGTGGAAAGTTATGTCAACAAAGGACAGGAAATTGCCGTGGAAGGCAAACTCACCACCCGCACCTGGGAAGACAAAGAAGGCAACAAGCGTTATTTCACAGAGGTGGTTTGCAGCGACATGCTAATGCTCTCCAAATAGGGGAACTCACAAATTCCAAAATCCAAGTTCCAAGCAGTTTCTTTGTTTGGAATTTGGTGCTTGGGATTTGGTACTTTTTAATTCTTTAGTTTTGCATCATGATCACAACAGACACCACAACCACCCTTCTAAAAAAACACTTTGGGTTTGACAGTTTTCGTCCCAATCAGGAAGCCATTATCAACGATCTTCTTTCCGGAAAAGACCTGTTGGCCATTATGCCCACCGGTGGTGGGAAATCGCTTTGTTTTCAACTACCGGCTTTGATGCTTTCGGGCACGGCCATTGTCATTTCACCACTCATCGCTTTGATGAAAGACCAGGTGGATGCCCTGCACGCCAATGGGATTCCGGCAGCTTTTTACAACAGTTCGCAAAGTATCGACACACAAAACGAGGTACTCCAAAACCTCAGAGAACAAAACATAAAACTCCTTTACGTGGCCCCGGAAAGTTTGAACTTTTTGTTGCCTCACCTCAACGAGAATAATGTCAGCCTTTTTGCCATTGATGAGGCGCATTGCATTTCGGCCTGGGGTCACGATTTTCGTCCGGCATACACCCAACTTGGGAAACTCAAAAAGCAATTTCCAAATATCCCTGTAGCCGCATTTACCGCCACGGCCGATGTAGCCACTCAGGATGATATTGTCAAACAACTACATATTCCAAAAGCGCAAAAACACCTGGCTTCTTTTGACCGAAAAAACCTCTATCTGGAAGTGAGGCCCGGCACCAACCGCTTGCCACAGATTCTTCGGTTTTTAAGAAACAGAAAAGAAGAAAGCGGCATCATTTACTGCCTCAGCAGAAGAAGCACTGAAACCCTTGCAGAAAAACTCGTCGCAAACGGATTTCAGGCACAAGCTTATCATGCCGGTTTGGATACTGAGGAACGTAGTCGCATTCAGGAAGATTTTGTCAATGACCGTACGCCCATTATCGTGGCAACGATTGCCTTTGGCATGGGAATCGACAAGAGCAATGTGCGCTGGGTGATTCACTACAATATGCCCAAAAACATTGAAGGCTATTATCAGGAAATCGGCCGCAGCGGGCGTGACAGCCTTCCGGCACAAACCCTGCTGTTTTACAGTTTTGCCGATGTGGTGAAACTGCGGCAGTTTATTGAAGAGTCGCCCAATCGCGAATTCCAACTGGCCAAGCTGGAACGCATGCAACAATTTGCCGAAGCCCTGAGCTGTCGGCGTGTAGCGTTGTTGAATTATTTTGGCGAACATATTTCTGAAGATTGCGGCAACTGTGACAATTGCAAAACGCCACCACAGTTTTTTGACGGTACCGTGCTTACACAAAAAGTGTGCTCGGCAGTGTATCGCCTTTCGGAAAATGAACCCGTGGGTATGCTGGTGGATGTCTTGCGTGGTTCCAAAAATGCCCAGTTGTATGAGAAAGGTTATCAGAATATCAAAACCTATGGTACAGCGAAAGACATCCCATGGCTGGATTTACAGCAATACATCATTCAAATGGTGAATCAGGGGATACTGGAGATTCGTTTTCACGAAAAGGGTCGTTTGTTGTTGACTCCATTGGCTAAAAAGATCCTTTTTGAAGGACGGAAAGTCAAGCTGGCTTCGCTTCAAACCAAAGAAAAACCGGCCCTAAAAGAACGTGTGGAAAAACCCGAAACGTTTGGATTGTTTGAAAAACTAAGACAACTGCGACGCGAAATATCCATTGAAGAAAATGTGGCAGCATACATCGTGTTCAGCGACGCCTCTTTAAAAGATATGGAAAAACTCCTACCGGAAACCGAAGAAGAGTTTTTGCAAGTAAGCGGCGTGGGTGAAGCCAAAAATGAAAAGTACAGGAAACGGTTTTTAGAAGCCATTAAGGCTCATATTAAAAGTGTGCTTGAAGAAGAGGCGCTAAAAAAACCAAAAATACCCACACAGCAAATAAGCTATGAATTGTTTGAAAAAGGGATGTCTGTTGCTGAAATTGCTCTGCAAAGAAACCTTAAAGAGGATACTATTTATGGTCATTTGCAAAAAATGCATCAGGCGGGAAAACCGATAGACTTACGTGCTTTTATCAATCAGCAAGAAATAGCCCTTGTCAAAAAAGCGAAGGGAGAACTGCAACAAGATGAAGAAAGTCTGAAACCCATTTTTGAACACTTGAAAGAAGAGGTTCCTTATTGGAAAATCAGAATGGGACTTTATCTGGAAGGAAGTTAAATTAGTTTAAAAAATATGCAATCAGGCGGCTGCGATTCTGGTAAGCCAGGTATGCGGGCAACGGCAACATCGTTTGCTTTCACATTTTTTGAACTTTTCGCAGCATTTGGACTTTGGTCCTTTACTTAGCTTCTCTTTTTTGAGTTTTTTGTCTTTTTTCTTTCCCAATTTGGTAGCTTAAATCGTATGCAAAAATACTTATTAGTAATCATTCTAAATAAACTTTAACACCTTTTTTATAGCACATTGCTTTAAGTAAAGGTTAAATATGTTATAATTTCTAAAACAAGACAGATTGGTTTTATGGTTTTCTTTATTTTTAAGAAATAACCATCATTTATAAAAAATAACATGGCGATTATCGGTTCCATTATCAAAGGCCTTATAGATTTGCGCGACAAAGTTGTTTCAGAACCCGATGCTGTTGAAGCCCAGCAACAGGTGTTGAAAGAACTTTTAAAAACAGCAAAGGATACCGCTTTTGGAAAGCAATATCAATTTGATAAAATCCTTGATACTTCAAAGCCCGAAGCTGTGTTTGCAGCAACAGTTCCCTATTTTGATTACAATAAAATACACGCGGAATGGTGGCACAAACTGCACGAAGGCGAAGAAGATGTCACCTGGCCGGGAAGGCCTCCTTATTTTGCCCTGAGTTCCGGTACAACCGGAAAAAGCAGCAAGCGCATTCCCGTCACTGAAACAATGCTGGACGCCATCAGGAAAACCGGAATTCAACAGGTGAGCACATTGACCAATTTTGACCTTCCATCTGACTTTTTCGAAAAAGAAATCATGATGCTGGGAAGTTCCACAGACCTTCAGGAGGAGGGGGATCATCAGGAAGGGGAAATCAGTGGGATATCTGCCAGCAACATACCGTTTTGGTTTCGGGGGTATTACAAACCCGGCGAAGAAATTTCCAAAATAGATGACTGGGACCAGCGCGTAAAAAAAATAGCCGAAAACGCCAAAGAATGGGACATCGGAGCTTTGTCAGGCATTCCCTCCTGGATGGAGTTGATGCTTAAAGAAGTAATTGCCTATCATAAAGCCAAAAATATCCACGAGATTTGGCCCAACCTGCAAGTCTTTACTTCGGGCGGGGTGGCTTTTGAGCCTTATGAAAAAAGTTTCAATTCGTTGCTGGCACATCCCATCACCATTATAGATACCTACCTGGCTTCTGAAGGGTTTCTGGCCTTTCAGCAGCGCCCTGAAACCAAGGCGATGAAACTGGTGGTCGATAACGGGATTTATTTTGAGTTCGTCCCCTTTAATCCTGATTACATCAACCCCGATGGTTCCATCACCGAAGATGCTCCGGCTTTGACACTGGCTGAGGTTAAAGAAAATGAAGAGTATATTCTCATCATCAGTACGGTTTCAGGTGCCTGGAGATATCTTATAGGCGATACCGTTCAATTCACAGATGTAAGCCGGCACGAAATAAGAATTACCGGACGCACCAAGTTTTTCCTCAATGTGGTGGGTTCACAGTTGTCTGTCAACAAAATGAATGATGCCGTTCAGGAACTGGAAAAAGAGTTTGATTGTAAAATCCCCGAATTTACGGTGGCTGCAATGAGGATTGATGGCGACTATTACCATTCCTGGTATCTGGGAACTGAACACAAACTCAATGATAAAAAAGTAGCAGACGCCTTGGACGATGCTTTAAAAAAAGCCAATAAAAACTATAAGGTAGCCCGGTCAAAAGCCTTAAAAGGTGTCAAGGTAAAAACTATTTCCCCGAATATTTTTTATGAATGGAATGCCGCCAACAAGAAAAAAGGCGGGCAGGTCAAGATGGAGAAAGTAATGAATGAGGAAAAGTTTTCAGAATGGGAAGCATTTATCAATAAACAGCAAAAGGAGCATTAATCTAATTGCTCTTCCAGTTTTTGTAGCTCATCCACCAACACCATAATTTCTTCAGGGGACATGTACAGGCGTTTGATTCGGTTTTTGTATGTTTCTGAAAGGCTGGTGTGGTTCAGGATAAAATCTTTAGTAGCGAGAATGTAGTTTCCCATTCCGTGATTCACTGCATAGGTATCTGCAGCTCTTTCAGCCTCTTTGATAAATCCTTTTGAAAATGAGTAGCGAATACCAAACCCTACCATATTGATTCCGCTGCGTTCCCTATAGTCCATAATATGCCCCAGTTCGTGACCAATCCAGCCTATAAGTACATCTGTGGGTACTTCAGCAACCGTGAACTCTTCACCTTCTATAGTAACACTATCACTGATCATGACATAGTATGCCCTCTTTTTTTTGTTTTTAAAAATATCAAAAAACCGTGGCTGTGCCTGCATAAAGGATCTTTTGATATTGGTTTTGAATTTAAACTCAATCGGGGTGTCTGCCAATTCGGGGTAGTGGGATAAAGCAATGGTAACTTCCTTTAAAATGGATTCCGGGATTATCTTGTTGTCTAAAAAATCAGTATCATTCATAGGCGCGGATAAAGCTAAGTTAGTAAATACAGCAAGAAGAAAGAGTCCCCTTAGTGCGGTTGTAAAATAAGGATTTGTGCTGGGTACTTTTTCTTCCATTTTGATAAAGATAAAGCTTACGGAAGGCGTATAAAAAAAGTAAACAAAACTTTAAGAGTATAGTTGTGTAACCAAACCTATTTAAAATAATCTTTGTTTATTCACAGAAACATATATATTTGCAGTGCTTTCAAACAAAAAAGCAATCAACAAAGATGAAAATTCAAAAACAACATATCCGTTTTACATCGCCTGTGGCAGATGGAAACTATCCGTGGATGGAAAATTTACCAACGCGGTTCGGATGCTTTGTTTTGGATTTTAAATCTTTTGAGTGATCAATTAGTAGAATTTAAACCCACTATATAAGAGCGTCCGTTAATTCGGGCGCTTTTTTTTATCCATTTTTTTAAAATTTTAAAAGTGAAAAGATAGACAGCAAATATGCCCCTTGAAAGTTAAGTTTTTGAATGTAAGATGTATAGATTTCGGCATACAGCCGGGCAGGATTTCTATAGTCTAAAATCAACACAAGTAACTGAAAATCAAATAAATAAAATTTAAAATTTACTTGGAAATTAAAAAAATACCCGCATCTTTGCATCGCAATTTTAAGGATTGCCAAAAACAAATTATTCATTAAATAACAGAAGCTATGTGGTATCGATTGAACACCTCTGAACGTCAGAAGCATTTTGATATGCTGATAGACACGCTTCGGAATTTAAATCTCTTCTAAAGAATGATAAAGATCCGAAGCAAAACCTAACCGTTTTCGGATTTTTGTTGGAATTTCCTTCATCCATTCCGTTACGGGAGTGAAAGTCAAATGGCTTTCTGTTTACCAACCAAATAACAAACGTAATGGGAACAATGAACCTGTATTTATTTAAGGCGATACAAGCTTACCCCTGGGAACTTGAAAAATCCGTGGAAGCTTTGAACTACGCCTTGTCTTACGAACCGGAAAATGCAAAAGCACTTAGCCTGATGGGGAAAGTCTATGCAGAACAATTAGGGGATTATGAAACTGCCAAAGAATACTTTGAAAAGGCTTTGGTTTCAAACCTTGAAATGTCTGATATATACCCTGACTACATCAGGGTACTTTTGTCCAACGAGGATTTTGAGGAAGCTCAAAAAGTCATTGACTTTGCTAAAAACCTGAAAGGTATTGACAAAGCAACCATAAAGTTGCTGCAAGCCTGCTTGTTTGAAGCAATTTCAGACTTTAAAAAAGCTGAACAAACCCTGAAGGAATCAGCTCACTTAGCTTTGAACAATGACTTTATTGAATTTGTTGATGCTGAAATAGCCCGTGTGGCAAAAAAGCGCAGAAACCAACATCAATTTGAAAAAGAAAAAATTGAAAAAGAGCAAGTGGAAGCTGAAGCGAAAAAGAAGGATGAAAACTGGTTCCTCAACCGGTTGAACAGTCTTCTTTAGAGTGTATCCCCGCAATTTGCGGGGATTTTTTTACCAAAAATAAATCTCCTGTGCCAGTCTGTAGGTATTGGCGTGTGCCTCAACAATAATTTTAAGATTCGGTGAATAGCCCCCACCCATACTGCACATTACGGGAATTTTATTGTCCTTGCAAGTTTGTAATACATAACGGTCGCGTTCTTTGCAACCATCAATAGTGCAGCTTAGCCTTCCCAGTTTGTCACTTTCTAATATGTCCACACCACAGAGATAGTAGATAAAATCGGGTTGTTGTTCTTCAATCAACTTCGGAAGGGTTTCTTTCAGGGTTTTTAGATAGACAGTATCACTCGTTCCATCAGGCAAAGCAATATCCAGATCTGATTTTTCCTTCTGAAACGGATAGTTGCCTGCACCGTGCATAGAGAATGTAAATACTGAAGGATCATTCTGAAAAATTTCAGCGGTACCATTGCCTTGATGCACGTCGAGGTCGACGATGAGTATTTTTTTTGCCAACCCTTTATTTAATAAATAACGAGCACCGACCGCCTGATCGTTAAACAAGCAAAACCCTTCTCCGCGATTGGTATAAGCGTGGTGTGTACCGCCTGCAATATTCATGGCGATACCATATTTCAAGCAATACTCACTGGCCTGAATGGTTCCTTGTGTGATGATGCTTTCTCGTTTAATCAAAGTTTCACTTAAAGGAAAACCTATTTTTCGGGCAGCACTTTTGCTTAATGTCTGGTTTTTTAAGTCGTTTATATAGTCTTGGGTATGCACTGCCAAAATATGGGCTTCATCAGCAACATCCGGTTCAAAAAAATTTTCAGCAGTACACGTCCCCTCGTGCAATAACTGTTGCGGAATCAATTCATATTTGTCCATAGGGAAGCGATGTCCTTCAGGAAGCTGGTGTTTGTAAATATGATGGTAGGCTATTTTGAGCATTTTTATATTTATGGTAACAAACTAAGGTAAAATATTTTTTAAAGCCAAACCGGTATTTCTCAGAACACTTTAAATAAAAACATTAAGAAATTAAGGGACATTAAGAGTCATACCCTTAACTATTCTTAATTCCTTAATGTTAAAAAAAAAGAATAGGATTATAAATGCGATTGATTTTTAAATTCCACTATAACTTATGCAACTTTAACTGTATGCGTTTTCGGTCTATGTCCACATCCAGTACTTTTACCACGATTTGCTGATGCAAACTCACGTGGGCATTCACATCGCTTACAAAACCATCAGCGAGGTTGGAGATATGGATGAGTCCGCTTTCTTTGATGCCGATATCAACGAAACATCCAAAATTGGTGACATTATTGACTATTCCGGGAAGTAATTGTCCTTCCTTCAGGTCATTGATAGTTTTTATATTTTGGTTAAAAGTAAACACCTTGGCCTGCTCCCGCGTGTCGAGCCCGGGTTTTTCCAGTTCGTTAATGATGTCTTCCAAAGTGAGGAGACCCACAGTCTCACTTACATATTTTTCCTTCGGAATGCTTTTTAGAACCTCCGTGTTACCAATCAAATCTGAAACTTCCCTCTTTAAATCTTTGGCCATCTGTTTGACCAAACCATAACTCTCAGGATGCACAGCTGAGTTGTCCAATGGGTTCTTTCCGTTTTTGATGCGTAAAAACCCCGCGCTTTGCTCAAAAGCTTTTCCGCCCAGACGCGGTACTTTTTTGATTTCCTCACGGGAAGTAAAAGCACCGTTTTCCTCACGGTATGCAAAAATATTTTCAGCTAACTTGGGTCCAACCCCTGAAACGTAAGCAAGCAAAGAACGGCTAGCCGTATTAATATTCACCCCCACCGAATTGACACAACTTTCCACCACCCGGTCAAGCGCGGTTTTCAATTTAATTTGATCCACATCGTGCTGGTATTGACCCACGCCAATGGACTTGGCTTCAATTTTAACCAATTCGGCCAGGGGATCAGCAAGCCTTCTCCCAATGGAAACGGCACCCCGAACGGTTACATCATAATTGGGAAATTCCTCCCGGGCAATTTTGGAAGCCGAATAAATGGAAGCTCCTGCCTCACTAACAACAAAAACCTGAATAGTATTCTTAAATTGAATTTTTCTGATGAGCCGCTCCGTTTCGCGTGAAGCGGTGCCGTTGCCGATAGCGATGGCTTCTATTTTATGGGCATCGGCCAGCGAACTAATTTTTTTGATTGCTCCCTTTTCATCATTTTGAGGCGCGTGTGGAAAAATGGTTTCGTTGTGCTTGAGGTTGCCTTGTGCGTCCAGACACACCACTTTACAACCTGTCCTGAAACCCGGGTCAATCGCCATAATGCGTTTTTCACCCAAAGGCGCGCCAAGCAACAACTGCTGAACGTTTTTGGCAAATACTGAAATCGCAGTATCGTCTGCAGCTTCTTTGGCGGCATTCAGTCGTTCATTTGACAAGGCCGGAAAGAGCAGGCGTTTGTAACTGCCCTTGATGGCCAGTTCAATTTGTTCTGCGCATTCGTTTTGCGATTTGATGATTCTTCTTTCGATGGCAGAAAGTGCTTTTTCTTCGTCAATTTCAATTTTTACTTTGATAAATCCTTCGTTTTCAGCACGCAAAATAGCGAGTAATCTGTGTGACGGACAACTTTTTAAAGCTTCTTCCCATTGAAAGTAATCGCGGAATTTTTGGGCTCTTTCATCTTCAGCTTTGTCTTTTGCTACTTTGGTGGTGATGCGTGCAACGTTTTCTAACTGCTTCCGCAACGTATTCCTTATGTCTGTGCGTTCATTGATCCATTCTGCGATGATGTGTCTGGCTCCTTCGAGTGCTTCTTCTGTAGAAGTGACTTCACCCTTGGTATATTTCTGAGCAATGGATTCCAGGTCAGAGGCATTTTGTGCCATAATAATTTTGGCGAGGGGTTCCAGTCCGTTTTTGCGGGCGGTTTCGGCTTTGGTTTTCCGGCTTTTTTTGAAGGGGAGGTAGAGGTCTTCGAGTGTGGTGAGGTCGGTGGTATTTTCAATACTCTTGTGCAATTCCGGCGTTAAAACTTCCTGTTCTTCCAGCGCTTTGAGTATAGTGGTTTTGCGTTTTTCAAGGGCTTCAAACTGTTCTTTATATTGAACGATGTCACCAATTTGTACTTCATCCAGATTGCCCGTGCGATCCTTGCGGTAACGGGCAATAAAGGGAATGGTACAGTCTTCATTTAATAACTGAACGGTGTTTTTTATACTGCCTGCGGGCAGTTGGGTATTTTGGGAAATGTAGTGGAGGAGTTGCTCCATGAATATGATTTAGACTTTTATTTACTGAACACTGCTACTGCCAACTGACTACTAATTTATCGTCATCCCATTCCCCACAACGTCTCCGTCGGGATTTACGAATGCCAACTTCCCATCTGCATTTTCAGTCATTAAGATCATTCCCTGGCTTTCTACGCCACGTAGTTTTCTGGGGGCGAGGTTGATGAGAATGGTGACTTGTTTTCCAATGATTTCTTCAGGAGTGAAACTTTCTGCAATTCCTGAAACTACAGTGCGCACATCAAGACCGGTATCTACTTTTAAAATCAAAAGTTTATCAGCTTTAGGCATTTTTTCAGCTTCTATGATGGTGCCTACACGCATATCGAGTTTGGTGAAATCGTCAAAGTTTATGGTTTCTTTTTGTGGCATGAGTTTCGGTTTTTCTTCTGTTTGTTTTTCGCTTTTATTGGAGGCTTTGGTAGCTTCGAGTTTGTCCAGTTGCTGCTGGATTTGGTCGTCTTCTATTTTGGAGAAAAGCAATTCGGCCTGACCGATTTGATGACCGGTTTCCAGAGATTCCAAAGCACCCCAGTTTTCAGCATCATAGTTTAAAATGGTCTTTAATTTCTTTGATGTAAATGGCAAGAACGGCTCGCTTAAAACAGCCAGTGCAGCTGCGATTTGCAGGGCGACATACATTACGGTTTTAGTACGTTCTTCATCGGTTTTAATGGTTTTCCAGGGTTCCTCATCGGCGAGGTATTTGTTTCCAAGTCGGGCCAAATTCATCAATTCGCCTTGTGCTTCACGAAAGCGGTAACGCTCAATGGAGCTGCCAATCACATCAGGATAGGCTTTCATTTCATTCAACGTTCGTGTGTCAATTTCCTTTAATTCGGAAGGTTGGGGTACGTAGCACTCATAATATTTATGGGTCAGTACTGCCACCCGGTTGATGAAGTTCCCAAAAATGGCGACCAGTTCGTTATTATTCCGCGCCTGAAAGTCTTTCCAGGTAAAATCGTTGTCTTTGGTCTCCGGGGCTGTAGCCGTAAGGGTGTAACGCAGTACATCCTGTTGTCCGGGAAAATCTTCCAGATACTCATGTAGCCAAACCGCCCAGTTTTTAGAGGTAGAGAGTTTGTTGCCTTCCAGGTTCAGGAACTCGTTGGCTGGTACATTATCAGGCAGGATATAGCTTCCTTCGGCCTTAAGCATCGCCGGGAAAATAATACAGTGAAAAACAATGTTGTCTTTGCCGATAAAATGCACAAGTTTGGTGTCGTCACTTTTCCAGTAAGGTTCCCAGTCTTTACCTTCTCGGGCAGCCCATTCTTTGGTGGACGATATATACCCAATGGGTGCATCAAACCAAACATATAGTACTTTTCCTTCTGCACCTTCCACAGGAACGGGGATGCCCCAGTCCAGGTCACGGGTGACGGCACGGGGGCGCAACCCATCATCAATCCAGGATTTTACCTGACCATACACATTGGGTTTCCAGTCTTTTTTATGGTCAACGAGTATCCATTGTTTCAGGAAATCTTCATAGTTTTCCAGTGGTAAGAACCAGTGTTTGGTTTTTTTCAATACCGGCACGGCTCCTGTGATGGTGGACTTTGGATTGATGAGGTCTGTAGCATTTAGCGAAGTTCCGCATTTTTCACATTGGTCGCCATAAGCCTCATCGTGACCACATTTGGGGCAGGTTCCGGTAACGAAACGATCTGCGAGAAACTGGTCTGCTTCAGGGTCGTATAATTGTTCAGTGACTTCTTCAATGAACTTTCCGTCGCTGTGGAGTTTTTTAAAGAATTCAGAAGCGGTTTCGTGATGGATTTTTGCCGAAGTGCGGGAATAGTTGTCAAAGGTAATCCCAAAATCTTCAAAAGATTTTTTCACAATGGTGTGAAATTTATCTGTGATTTCAAGGGGTGTGACGCCTTCTTTTCTTGCTTTCATAGAAATTGCCACACCGTGCTCATCGCTTCCGCAGATAAAAGCCACATCTTTCCCTTGCATGCGCAGGTAGCGTGCATAGATGTCTGAAGGAACATAAACCCCGGCCAGATGGCCAATGTGAATGGGCCCGTTAGTATATGGCAAGGCTGCGGTGATGGTGTAGCGTTTTGGTGTGTTCATTCCGGTTTAATTTTGATTTGACAAAAATAGGGATTCACAAGGAGAATTTCTTTATTTTGCGGTGTAAGAATATTAATGAGATGAATTCGATTCCAAAATTGCAAAAAGGAGATCAGGTTGCCATTGTTGCTACCGCTCGAAAAATATCACGTGAAGAAATCCAACCTGCACATGATTTGTTGAAATCCTGGGGATTAATTCCGGTTTTGGGAAAAACGATAGGGGCCGTTGAGAACCAGTTTGCAGGAAGTGATGCTTTGCGTATTTCAGATGTTCAAATGATGCTTGATAATCCTGATATCAAAGCCATTTGGTGTGCACGTGGAGGTTATGGTACAGTAAGAATTATTGACCAACTCAATTTTACAACTTTTAAAAAACACCCCAAATGGATTGTGGGGTATAGCGACGTGACAGGGTTTCATTCTTATCTTCATAAAATGGGTTTTGAGACTTTGCATGCTCCCATGCCGGTTGATATTGCCAAACAAAGTGAAGAAGCGGTTTCTTGTTTGAGGAAAGCGCTTTTTGGTGAAAAATATAAGATTTGTTATAATACAAAAGACCCCCGAACAAGGCAAGGAGTAGCTGAAGGCCAGCTGGTGGGGGGAAACTTGTCGATGCTATACTCGCTTTGTGGAAGTGCTTCTGCACTAGACACCCGAGGAAAAATTTTATTTTTGGAAGACCTGGATGAATATTTGTATCACATCGATAGAATGATGCAAAATTTAAAGCGCAACAATATGTTGGAAAACATAGCCGGATTGGTCGTTGGAGGGATAGATGCTATGCGTGACAATACCAAGGCCTTTGGCTTTAAAACTGATAACCCATTCGGAAAAACTGCCAAAGAAATCATTGCAGAAACCGTTTCAGAATATGATTTTCCGGTGTGTTATGATTTTCCTTCAGGGCATCACAGCGATAACCGTGCGTTGATTTTGGGTAGAAATATAACACTTGAAGTCGGAGTAAAAACATCATTGAAATTCTAAGCTTCTTTAGATTTTGAGCAATTACATTTCTTCACTAAAATCAGGATACAGGAAGTTGTTATAAGGAAAGCGTTGCACGTGAATTTCACGAACCATTTCGTACACTTTTTTCCGGAATTCTTCCATATTGAGTTTTTCGGTAGCCGAAATAAAGACCACATCACCATTCACTTTACTCATCCATGTATTTTTTAACTCATCCAGGGTATAATGTGACTTTGTTTTTTCTGTAACCAGATCATCTTCATCAATAGTTTCAGGGGTGTAATTGTCAATTTTATTAAAAACCATAAGGATGGGTTTGTCTCTGCCCTCAATTTCATCGAGTGTTTGGTGTACAGAATTGATATGATCTTCAAATTGTGGATGTGAGATGTCTACTACGTGCAATAGCAGGTCAGCCTCACGCACTTCGTCAAGTGTGCTTTTAAAGGATTCTACCAGTTGCGTTGGTAATTTTCTGATAAAACCAACAGTGTCTGTAAGTAAAAAAGGAAGATTGCCAATCACCACTTTTCTCACTGTGGTGTCCAGGGTTGCAAACAATTTGTTTTCAGCAAAGACTTTAGATTTACTGATGGTATTCATCAAGGTTGATTTTCCAACATTGGTGTAGCCTACCAAAGCAACCCGAACTAATGCACCGCGATTGCTTCTTTGCACAGCCATTTGCTTGTCGATGGTTTTAAGTTTTTCTTTGAGTAGGGCAATGCGGTCTCTTACGATTCGTCTGTCTGTTTCAATCTCAGTTTCCCCGGGACCACGCATCCCAATTCCCCCTCGTTGTCTTTCAAGGTGGGTCCACATACCTGCAAGTCTTGGAAGGAGGTACTCATATTGCGCAAGTTCGACCTGAGTGCGTGCATAACTTGTTTGTGCACGTTGTGCGAAAATATCAAGGATAAGGTTGGTGCGGTCAATAATTTTACACTTAAGTATTTTCTCAATGTTTTTTTGTTGTGCGGGCGAAAGTTCATCATCAAAAATGGCAGTGCCAATTTCATGTTCTTCGACAAATTGTCGCACTTCTTCCATTTTACCTGAACCAATAAAAGTTTTTGGGTTGGGTTTTTCCATTTTTTGAAGAAACCTTTTAGTTACTTCAGCACCTGCAGTAAATGCAAGGAATTCCAGTTCATCCAAATATTCTTTTGCTTTGTCCTCATTTTGTTGTTGAGTGACCAGGCCAATAAGAATGGCCTTTTCATATTGTATTTCGAGTTTTTCGAGCATATTATTATTTAAGTTGTAAAATTACATATTTAAATAAAGAAATAAAATGTTTAAAAGCATTGATTATGAAGTATTCATTGAGCTAAAATTTATCATTAGAGTCAGGTTCAACAACGATTAATATATTAATTTAAAAGTTAATAGTTTCTTAATAGATTTTATTTTATTAATTTAGTCGCTTCTACTTCAAAACGACTTAACATTATGAAAAAACAATTACGCGACTTTTTTAAGTTTGCTGAAAATTTAAAAAACTTAACTTCTTTAAAATCAAAAACAAACAAAAACTTTCTTATTTTGTTTGTGATACTCTCAGGAGTTATGGTTCAGGCACAGGGTCCGGGTTGCCCTAATGTAGATGCCGGGCCGGATGTAACATTAGACTGTGATGATTCTTGTACAGAATTAACGGCGTCTTTTTTGAATACAGGTGAGACTAGTGATTATGAAGCTAGTTCAATTACTTATGATCCACCATTTCCTTTTACCGGCGGAACTCCCGTATCGGTGAATACTGATGATGTTTGGTCAAGTTCAATTCCGCTTCCATTTGAGTTTTGTTTTTATGGAGAAAATTACACGGAATTCCTTATAGGGTCAAACGGAGTCATAACCTTTGATACCAACGATAATTCTCCGGGGGGGTTTTGTGATTGGTCTTTTAGTGAGTCAGTTCCAAATCCTGATTTGATTTCAGGCGCCATTTTTGGAGCATACATGGATATAGACCCTTCAGTGGGAGGTTCTGGAACAATTAACTATGCCTTTTTTGGAGAAGCTCCTTGTAGAACACTGGTTGTTAATTTTCCAAGTATCCCATATTTTAGCTGTAATAATCAAACAATGACCTCTCAAATTGTTATTTATGAAACCACAAATGTGGTTGAAGTATATATGGATGAAAGAACAGCAGGGTGTAGCTGGAATAGTGGTAACGCTATTATTGGTATGCAAAATGTTGGAGGAACACAAGGTTTGGCTGCTCCCGGAAGAAATACAGGAGATTGGTCTGCTAGTCAGGAAGCGTGGAGGTTTACTCCAAGCGGAGAATCAAATGTTGATTTTGTATGGCTTGATTCCGATGGCGTTGAAATTGGTACAACACCAACAATAGAAGTTTGTCCGTCTCAAACATCTGATTATACAGCACAGGCAACTTATACATTGTGTAATGGAAATGTTATTATTGAGTCAGACACCGTGACTGTAACAGTTGATGGTGCAATATCTCTTGACCTTGGTCTAGATCAATCTTTTTGCGATGTTTCGTCTTTTGAAATAATTCCATCCATTACAGGGGCAGACCCTACAGATGTAACATATTTGTGGAGTACAGGAGAAACCTCTCCAACCATTACGGTTAGTGAATCTGGAACTTATTCATTGGAAGTGACTTTTGAAAACTGTACTGTAACTGATTCTATTGCACTTGAGTTTAATGAATCTCCTGCAACTGAGCTTGGAGGTGAATTGGAAACTTGTTTTGAAACGCAAGTATTGCTAGATGCAACACCCTCAAATATACCTGTTGAAGACGTCACATTTATTTGGGCTTTTGAAGGGGAGGTTCTTGCTGAAACAGAACCTGTAATTGAAGCTGTTGATTACGGAACCTATACAGTAGTTATAACATCAGGGGATTGTTCAACTGAAACCACAGTGGTGGTTGTACCTCGTGGAGATCTTGAAGTTACTTTAGGAGAAGAAATTAACGGTTGTACTTTAGAAGAAGTAACCATTACTGCTTCAACCTCTGAAGAAGGAGTTACTTATCAATGGTTTTTAAACGGCGAATTGTTGGAAGGTCAAACTTCCAGTTCAATCACAATTAATTTACCGGCTACTGTTTCAAATATGGCAGAGTTATATAGTGTAACTATTACAAAAGGTGACTGTACAGGAACAGCCGAAGTTGAAGTTAGCGCTTTAAATTGCATTATTTCTGAAGGTTTGTCTCCTGGAGGTTCTGGTGGAATGAATGACAATTTAGACCTTGAGTTTTTAGCCAGCAGATCGGGTATTGAAAGCTTTCAAGTTTTTAACCGTCACGGAAGAATTGTTTATGAGCTTGACAACTATGTAAATGAATGGTTTGGACAAACTGACGAAGGTGATGAATTACCTACCGGAACCTATTTTTATGTAATCAACTTTTCATCAGAGGACACCCAGTATGGCAATCAAAAGACTGGTTGGATTTATATAAACAGAGATTCTAATTAAAAGAATTTTGAAAACTAACAAAATGAAAAAACTTTTATTAATTATCCCCTTGCTTATTGTTACCGGTATTCAAGCTCAGGTTGTTACTGTTTCACCTGATCAGTATACCCACGAGCAGCTGGTAACGGAGGTTCTTATCAACACGCCTTGTGCATTGGTAAGTAACATTGAAACAATAACCGGAACTAATTTTGGTGCCGGAAATGGTATTGGCTATTTTGAAAATACGAATCCCGATTTTCCTATGGAAAATGGAGTGATTTTAGCAACCGGAGACATTAGTGATGCACCGGGACCAAACACTTCAAACACCTGGCCGGGATCAGGATGGGATGGAGATCAACAGTTGTTTGATTACATTCAGTCATTAGGAATTGACCCGGGACTTTCATCTTACAACGATGCCACGATTATGGAGTTTGATTTCACTCCTTTAACAGATTCAATTAGTTTTAATTTTGTTTTTGGTTCAAATGAATACGGAACTTTTCAATGTTCTTATTCAGATGCTTTTGCATTTTTCCTGGAAGATCAAATCACCGGGGAAATTGTAAATATGGCTTTGGTACCAAACACTCCAACTGAAACTCCTATATCTGTAACTACTATAAGAGACAATACTCATAATACAACCTGTAGTTCAGAAAACCCCGAATATTTTGATGTTTACTACGGCACTACAGGGCAACCATCGTCAACAGCACCTGTAAACCTTAATGGTTTAACAGTGCTTATGCAAGCATGGCAGTATGTAACGCCCAGTAACCCTTATAAAATGAAATTAGTTATCGCAGATAGAAATGACTCTTCCTGGGATTCGGCAGTATTTATAGAAGGCGGAAGTTTCTTTATAGGGAATGCTGATTTGGGAGATGATATTACCATTGCAGATGGTACTGCAATTTGTGATGATGAAGAGCTCATTTTAACAGTAGATACTACAGATGGTTCTGTGATAACATGGTTTTTTAATGGTGATGTGATTCCGGGTGAAACTGGAAGTTCTCTTGTGGTAACAGAGTCAGGAACTTATGGTGTTGAGATTCAAAACCCTGATGCACCTGATTGTGTGATTACAGATGAAATAATAGTAGAATTTAAAACCGCACCAATTGTTGATTTAGGGTCTGATGTTTTAGTTTGTGACGAAGTTTTTGCAACACTCGATGCTACTCCTGAAAATGCTTCTGCAATTGATGAATTGTTTTACCAATGGTATTTCAATGGGGATATAATAGCTGGAGCAACTGAAGCTACACTTGATGTAACTGAAATTGGAGACTACACTGTTGAAGTAACAACAAACCTAGATTGTACTGCAACAGATACAGTTTCTGTAATTATCTCAGATTTTACTGTAGACTTAGGTGAAGATGTATCTGTTTGTGATGGAGAAAGCTATGAACTTATTCCACAAGTTGACGGGATTGATCCAACTGAAGCGACTTACCTATGGAGTACAGGTGAAACCACATTTAGTATAGTTGTTTCAGAGACGGGTAGTTATAGTGTTGAAGTCACTTACTTTGGCTGTACTGAAACAGATGAAGTTACTGTAACGTTTACAGGTCTTCCAGAAGTTGAACTTGGAAACACCCTATTAAAGTGTGCAGAAGAAGTACTTACTTTGGATGCAACACCTGCAGGAGAAACATCCGGAAATGTTAATTATACCTGGTTCTTAGATGGTGGAATCCTAACAGGGCAAACCGAAGCCACTTTAAATGTAACTGAAGAAGGAATCTATGCTGTAGAGGTAAATGATGGTGGTTGTATTGGAACTGATGATGTTGAGGTTTCATTTTATGAAAATGAAAATTGTGTTATCTCTCAAGGTATATCACCGAATGGAGACGGACTTAATGACTGTTTTGATTTGCAATTTTTGAGTGACAAGGAAGGGCCTTTAGATGTGGTCATTTTAAACAGACATGGAAGAGTTGTTTTTGAACTAACCAATTATACAAACCAATGGTGTGGACAAACCGATGATGGTGATGAACTCCCTATCGGAAATTACTTTTATGTCATAAAGTCATCGGCTGCAGAAGCATCAACCGGTTATATTTATCTAAACAAATAATTATTGAATCACTAACATAACTATCAAATAATAAATAATGAAAAAATTCTCACTTTTACTCATCTTAATATTAGTCCTAGGCTTTCAGGATTTGAGTGCGCAACAAGACCCTCAGTACACACAATATATGTACAATATGAACGTCGTTAACCCTGCCTATGCCGGTTCAAAAGAAAGCTTGTCATTAACCGGGCTTTACAGAAAGCAGTGGTCTGGCCTTGAAGGAGCTCCCGAAACAATAACTTTTTCAGCACATTCACCAATAGGTGAAAAAGTAGGTTTGGGATTGTCTGCAATTAAAGATGAATTGGGGCCAATTAAAGAAACCAATGTGTATGTAGATTTTTCTTATACACTACAATTGGGTGCTCAATCCAATCTTGCTTTAGGTATTAAAGCAGGAGCAACCTTTCACGATGTAGGCTTAACAAGTCTGGAATTGCAAGACCCTAATGACCCTTTCTTTTCAGAAGACATTAGCAATACATATCCCAACGTAGGTGCCGGAGCATTTTTCTATACAGATAATTTCTATTTAGGAGTTTCTGTTCCAAACTTTTTAAACTCTGTTCACCTTGATGAAAACGGGATTAAGTATGGTTCTGAAACACAACACTTTTTTGCAACAACCGGTTATGTTTTTGAAATAAGTGACACTTTCAAATTAAAACCTTCTGTAATGGTGAAATCAGCTTTTGAATCACCACTTTCATTTGATGCAAACCTGAACGCATTGTTTTATGACCGTTTTGAAATTGGAGCCTCATACAGGTTGGATGATTCCTTTAGTGGCCTTGTGGGCTTTCAGGTTACTGATAACATCAGAATTGGATATGCATATGATCATATAGTTTCAGATCTGGATGTAGTAGCATCAGCATCACATGAAGTGATACTTACATTTGACCTATTTTTTAATAAGCGTGTATTGCGTTCACCAAGATTCTTCTAAACAACTAAGTAAAACGACATGAAAAAATTATACACAATAGTATTTCTTTTAGTAGCGAGCACAACATTGACATTTGCTCAAAATAAAGACACCAAAACTGCTGATAAACATTTTGATAGATTTGAATATGTTAAAGCAGCAGAAGAATATCAAAAATTAATAAAAAAAGGTAAAGCTGATGATTATGTATACACCAGATTGGCTGATTCCTATTTTTTGATTAACGACACTAAAAAAGCTGAACCATTTTATAAGCGCGTTTCAACCAGAAAAAATGTAAGTTCAGAAACTATCTACAACTATGCGCAAACCCTAAAAGCAAATGGAAAGTTTTCAGAATCAAATGCTATGATGGATAAGTTTGCACAAATGAGTCCAAATGACTCCAGAGCAATTGAGTATAAGAAAAACCCAAACTATATTCCTCAAATTTTAGAAGGTAAACCAAGGTATCAAACCAAAAGTGTTGTTGGTTTAAATAGTTCAAATTCTGATTTTGGCGTTCATAAGGCCGGAGATAAAATTTATTTCTCTTCTGCCAGAAATACTGAGAGAAAAACTTACGGAAGAACTCAAGAACCCTTTTTAGATATCTATGAGGCAACCATTGCAAACGGAACCGCTTCTAATATTCAAGCCGTAAAAGGTGATGTTAATACTAAATATCACGAGGGAATTGCCGCTATTACTCCAGATGGAAAGAGAATGTATTTTGACAGAAATGATTACTATAACGGAAAGTACAGAAAAAACGATGAAGGAATAAGCCAGTTGAATATTTATTATGCTGAACTAATTGACGGTCAGTGGAGAGATGTTCAACCAGTCCCATTTAACAATACTGAGTATTCTGTTGGTCACCCTGTATTAAGCCCAAATGGAAACACATTGTATTTTGTCTCAGATATGCCGGGCGGTCAAGGGGATTCAGATATTTACAAAGTTAGTATCAATGCTGAAGGAGCGTTTGGACAACCTGAAAACTTAGGTTCAAAAATCAATACTGAAGGAAAAGAAGTATTCCCTTTCATTGCTGAGGATGGCACACTTTATTTCTCAAGTGACGGTCACCTTGGAATTGGAGGTCTTGACGTTTTTTCTTCTGCAAACGGTGGTTCAGGTGAAGTAAAAAACCTTGGAACACCCATCAACAGTACTTCAGACGATTTTGCCTTTAGCATAGACGATGCAACACAAGAAGGCTTTGTTTCTTCTAACAGGGATGGAAGCAGTGAAGGTGGAAGTGATAATATATATATGGTTTCTGAGATTTGTGTTTCTACTATTAATGCCATCGTTAAGGATGCTGAAACAAATAATCCAATAAGTGGAGCTACAGTAGCCTTGTATGATGCCAACCAAAATAGACTTACATCAAAAATGACGGGCACTGATGGCAGAACTTCATTTGAAGTTGAATGCGATCAAAACATAACTGTTCAAGCATCTGCTAACGGTTTTGAGTCAAATGCAACCAAAGTATCTACTTCTGAAGAGACAGTTTCTGCAGAAATTTTATTGCGTTCCATTGATGATATCATTGTTGATGACACTGTGGTGTTAGAACCAATTTTATTTGACTTTGACAAGCATAATATCAAGCCACAAGCGGCTCTTGAATTAGATAATTTAGTTCAATTAATGAAAAAGTTTCCTGAAATGGTTATTAAGGTTGAAAGTCACACTGATATTCAAGGAAGGCCAGAATATAACATGGAACTATCTAACAGAAGAGCTCAAGCGACAGTGCAATACGTAATTTCAAAAGGAATCGACGCTGCTAGGATTAGCGGTGAAGGTTTTGGTGAAAGTAAGCCTGCAATAGAATGCGGTGCAAACTGTACTGATGAAGAACATCAAAAAAACAGACGTTCTGAGTTTATTATAGTGAAACGTTAGTATTAAACTAACTAACCAACCAAAAGGCCTTGACTATTTCAGTCAGGGCTTTTTTTTGCTTCAAAATCCAGTTTTAAAGCTATATAAATTGACTTTTTTACCTTAAACAATATAGTTATACAGTTTGAAATGAAAATGGACAAATTTAGGCTTTCTGATATGTTTTCAGAATAGATAAAGTTTCGGGTTGAGTTACTGAGTATTAAATTTTTTAGAAGGAAGGTGTATTCTTAAAAAACTGCTTGCAAAAAACTAGTTGAACTTATTATAGTTGAATTAGTAGGCTATAGAATACCAATCTAATCAACGCGCTTCTTATTAAATTCAATAACGATATAAGCTCCATACTAAGTTAAGTTTTTGACTTTGAATCCTCAGAAAGGAGAAAGGGAAAGAGTATAAAAAAACCCCCGGAATTTTCCGGGGGTTTATAATTATTTGTATTGGTTTCGATTATTCGTCAAAAACAGCGACATCATCGATTTGGTAAGTAGTTGTAACACCACCATCAGAACCAATGTATTGGAAACCAACAGCAATTGACTGACCGGCGTAAGCTGATAAATCAATATCACCAGAGGCTGTAAAATTGGGAGCATATCCACTTGAAGTACCTGAAGCAATTGTTGCCGAAAGTTCTGTCCAGGTAGCATTTTCAACATTCCCACTAAAGTTAGTTGAAATAAATACTTTTAATGCTTCGCCATTGTTAAAACCATCTTTGGTTGTAAAAGAAAGTTTAGGGTTTGCAGTACCTGTTAAATCAACAGTTGGGGTTACCAACCAAGCTTCTAGTACAGCTTCACCTGAGCTAAATGCTGTTATCTGAGCATATTGGTTATCGTCAAACTCACGAGCTTCATAACGTTCAGAACCTCCTGTGATGTTTACATTTGTCCATTCAGGAAGATTGATGTTTGCACCGTTTCCTGTAGTTCCAATTCCTTCAAAATCTTCAAATAATAACGCACCACCCGGCTCACCAGTATCTTCAAGACATCTGTCCTGATCAAAGTTTACATCATTTGTGCTTCTGATAAACACTTGGAAATCATTATTAAACTTACTCATTACAGCGGTTAATTGTCCATTTCCTTCCGGTATCAATTCATTTTTGAAATCAGCGAAACCACTATTTCTCATAATAATTTCAGCAGTTCTTTCACAGTTTGTGATTGTTCTGTTAACTGAAAAAGTGTTTGTTAAATTGGCATAGGGCTCACCAAGATCGCTGTCAGAAATCTGAACGTTTTCAAAAGCAACCAAGGTATTTAAGTCTGAATCTGATACACCGTTTAATGTTCTGATGTTTGGAACAAGTTCTTCAACCTCATTTGAACGCATTACACGCTCTTCAAACTCAATTATGCTCATTCTACCCACTTCCTCTCCGTCAAGTACACCTAGTGTTGGTAAACCTGCAAATTCACCTGAATAAAGCCCATCAACTCTTACATAAATTTTTCTTCCCGGCTCAAACAAAGTGTACATATCTGTAGATTCGGTTGAAATTGAAATACCGTGTTGTGGGTTTTCAGGGCTGTCTTGAATGACAAGGGTTTTATAAAAGTTACCGGTTTCGTCACTTGAAACAACATAGGCTTCCATATACATTGCATTATCACCGTTTGTGATTAAAACGGGCTCAAAGCCATTGTAAAAACTTTTTACGCTTTCAATATTGGTGTTTACGGTAACATTCGGTTCTTCGGTATTGATTTCAGGTGTGTCAAAATCGTCGTCTTTAACACACGACATTGTAACTAGGCCTGCAAAAAACAAGACACTTAGTAATTTGATATTTTTAATTGTTTTCATGATTGCTTTTTTATTATTCTTTCTTTAATTAAAATCTTACGTATAGATTAAGGTAATATGAGGCACCATATCCGTACCAATATTTAGAGCCAAATACTGGTGTTGAATTGGCTTGATCATCTCTCAGAGTTCTGTAGTTAGCGTTTCTGGCTTGTTCATAACCACCGGTTTTGTATTCCTGATCTAATACATTATTGATTACTGCAAAGAAACCAACAAAATAATCATCGATTTTCCAGGATTTTCCACCAACAACATTTACTAAGAAATAATCGTCAAAACCTTCTTGTTTTAAAAGATCTCGTGCTATACTTTCATCATAGTCATTGAACGGAATACCATCTACATCTGTGTAGAAATTGCTGGTTCTTGTCAACGGACTTACGTCAATATATGCATTTGAAAAGTAGTTTGTTGTTGCACCAACCCACCAGAAGTCAGGGTCTCTGTATTCAAATCCTAATTGATAAGCTCTTTGAGGACCTCCTGCTATACGGTAATTTTCAAGATAAGATTCTCCAAAATCAAGTGATTCTGTAAAATCATCTGAAGTTAAATACAGGTTTGGATTGTTGTTGTAAATATAATCACCAACCGAAGCGGCTGCTTTTAGTTTGATTGTTGAAGTAACCTGTGCTTCCATTCCAAATTCAATTCCCATATGGCTTTTATCTATACCGCTAAGCACTTCCTGAACAAAGGCGTTGTCAGTATTTCTTGAAATACCATAAATACCATCAGCATAATAAAAACTAATTTCAGTAGCATCTTGTATTTGTGTATAAAAACCTGTTAATCTGGCTTTAATAATTGGAGATCTGTATATATAACTAAGGTCAAGGTTTTGAATTGACTCACTTTCAAGACCGATAACCAGGTTGTTGTTTTGTCTTGAATTTGAAAAGCTGTTTCTAATGTTTGGAGCTTTGGTTAAGTAAGCCGCATTTAAGTCAAATAAATGACGTCCTGACAGCTTGTATGTAAGTCCTGCTTTAGCTCCATAGTTTGTGAAATCTGCTTCATCACTTTCTCCAAGGGAGTTGTCAGGAAAGTTACCATTTTGATATAAACCTGTTCTTTGGTATGAGGTTTGAGAAACATTGGCAGCAAGATAAAAATCTACTTTTTTGTATTTAAACTGTGCCTGCGCAAAACCTTCATAGTTTACAGCATCAATGTCAAAATGATATTTAAATTTGTCACCTTCATTTACTACACGATTTGGGTTTAAAAGGTCACTTTGAGCTGCGTCTCCGCTACTGAATGAGTCCACATCAAGGTAACCATTTCCGCCTAAAACATCTAGCATATAAGCAAAGTTTTCAGAGTTTAAGCTTTTAAAATTTACGCCTCCATTGATGGTGATGTTTTCATTCACATCTGAAGTTAAAAGCAAGTTTGCCATTAACTGAGTGTCGTCACTTCTATCGTCATAAAGATAGTACCTGGAAGTTCCTCCATAAAATATATTTCTTTCATACATTTCCTGCCAGTCCATTTGACCATCATTTTGAAATGCAACCAGTTTTCTATATGCGCTTTCATAGTTAGGTCCGGCAGGGTTTGCCAAGTCATAACTTGGAAGGTATTGATAGTAACTAGGATCAGGGTTAGGAGCATTGTCATACCCAATTCGGCTGTTTGACAATTTTCCAAATTGATATCCTATATTAGTGTTAAGTCTGGTTTTATCAGAAATATCCCAGTAGTGGTTTAACATAAATACCGGCTCTTCAATTTCTCTTATTCTAGAGTTTCTAATATCTCCATCCTGTTTTCCCCAGTATGGGTTGTAAGTTGTTCCTTTAATGTCAAGAACCTCTTGAGTATTTGCAGCAGATTTTCCTCTTCTGTTGGGAGTGTAAAAAGCTGTAAAATTTAAACTGTGTTTGTCTGAAAGCTTTTTTTCAACAGAAGCTGCAATTGAGTTTGAATCATAAAGTGTTCCGTCAATAAATCCTTCGTTTCCAAAGCGACGTGAAACCAATACAGTATAGGACCAACCGCTGGCTGTCATCCCTGAGCTGTATGAGCCCATCACTCTTCCTGTATAGGTTCTGTTTGATATTGCATAGGACACTCTACCACCTTTTCTGTATTTAGAAGCACGCATGTTGATATTTGTGCTGCCGGCAAGACCTCCAAAAGTATATTCAGAGGGAGATAATCCCATTGAAAACTCTTGATTTCTCTGAATGTCGTTAAGACCACCCCAGTTTGACCACTGTGGGCGCCCATTGTACATTTTGTTCATTTCCAATCCGTTGATCAGCACTTTCCCATGTTCAGAGTCTAAACCACGAGGTCTGAAGAAAGTAGCACTAAAGTCAAATGCAGCAGCATTCAAGAAAACATCCCTGGAGGCCTGTAAAAGGCCTGAAATGTTATCTGCACCGCCTTCATCTTCGTCTAATTCATCATCAGCTAATGTGATGATACCAATTTGATCTTGAACACTGCTAAAATCAACTTCCATTAGCATGGGGTCAAAATTTAAAGTTTGGCCTGATTGAATCGTAATGGGGAATCGCAATGTGTTATAACCTTCTTTTTCAACAAGTAAAACTTGTTCTCCTAGAGGAAGGTCTGCGTTTGTGATTGAAAAGTTTCCATCAGCATTAGTGGTTGTATTAAAATTACTTTCTTCAATGCTAATTTGAGCTGCCGGAACGGGCTCACCAGAATTCGTGTCAATCACTCTACCCTTTATTGTTGCTTCCTGAGCTTGTGAATAGCTAATAAGTGAAAAGCAAAACAACAAAGTTAAAATGTGTTTTTTCATTCGAAGTTGTTTTTTGTATTGATTAAGAAATTATTATAATTTGAGGCAAAATTACATTATTTAAATGAATTATTTACCTTTGGCGCAAGTTTTGCCCACGGGTTTACAAAACGTTAATATATTCTACAAAATGAAACAAATTAAATTTTTATTCTTATTAGGCTTTATTGTCTTAAACGTCAACGTTTTCAGTCAAAACAAGAAAACATACAAAGTAAATACTGTTGCTTTTTATAATGTTGAAAACTTATTTTCAACAGAAGACGATGAATTTACAGTATATCATGACCGAACACCCAGAGGTGAAGGCTATTATTCAAAGGAAATTTATCAAGCAAAATTAAAAAACCTTGCGAAAGTAATTTCTGAAATTGGAAGAGATGTTACAGGAACTACACCTGCAATTGTTGGGTTTTGTGAAATTGAAAACAGACAAGTTCTTGAAGACCTTGTTAATCAGGAACCTTTACTTTCTAGCGATTATGGCATTGTGCATTTTCATTCTCCCGATAGGAGAGGAATTGATGTAGCTCTTATTTACAAAAAAGCACTTTTTAATCCCACAAACACTCAAAGCCGTGAACTTTTGCTTTATCGAGACAATGACCCTAATCAAAGAATTTATTCGAGAGACCAACTTGTAGTGAGTGGTATTTTAGATGGAGATCAAGTGCATTTTATGGTCAATCACTGGCCCTCTCGAAGTGGAGGTGAAGCAAGAAGCAGACCAAATCGTATCAAAGCTGCTGAACTGAGTAAGAAAATAATAGACTCACTTCATAGCATTGACCCTTACGCAAAAATTATAAATATGGGGGATTTTAATGATGATCCTACTAATGAAAGTATAAGTAAGGTATTAAAAGCAAAAGAAAACAGAGACGATGTAGAGATTATGGAGCTTTATAACCCAATGGAAGATATGTATAAAAGAGGATTAGGTACTCTGGCTTGGAGAGATGGGTGGAATTTGTTTGATCAAACAATCATATCAGCCGGTTTATTAGGTAAAGATTACAGCACTTACCAGTTTTATAAAGCAGGAATTTATAACCCACCTTATCTGGCAAACCCTCGTGGACGCTATAAAGGCTACCCTTATAGAGCTTTTTCTGATGGAGGATTTACAGGAGGTTTTAGTGACCACTTTCCGGTGTATGCTCTTTTGATTAAAGAAGCAAAATAAATACAGTACAGAAATTTACAAATAAAAAAGCTCTTGTAATTTACAAGAGCTTTTTTATTTGTATTAAGAATTCAACCAATGGTCCCAAGGTATTCTACTTAAAATTAATATAAAGGCTATGGTATAGAATATAGCCAACATTTTAAACTTCCCTTTGGAGGTTAATTGTTTTTTGTGTTTAGAATATCCAATTGTTATTAAAACAACAGCAATAATCATAATTAATGGATGCTCAACAGCAAAAAGTCTCATTTCGCTATTTCCCATAATATCAGCCATGTTCATATCATCTCTAGTAAATGAAGCAAAGCCAAGTGTGGGGTGTACAAAATAGAGCAACAGACCCACTAAAACCTGTATGTGTGTCACAATAAGGCCAAAGAGTGAAACTCTAAAATCTTTGGCGCCAAAAGGCTGATTGGAAAAATATTTTACAATAGCATTTAAAGATGCCAATAATAAAATCAATAAAACAAGGTATGCCCAATATCCATGAACAACGTCGAGAATTCTGTCTAAAGCCATTTTTATTTTTATTTAGAATGATTACAAAGTTACTAATTAATTTAAAGAAAAAACCACCTCTTGATAACAAGAAGTGGTTTTTTAAATTATAGCCTTATTAAGTGTTTATATTAGAAGTCGTAACGAACACTGGCATTCCAAGTTCTTCCATTTCCATAATAGTAACCAAAAGAATCTTTTTGATTCAAATAAATATCGTTTGCCAGGTTATAAACATTTCCACGAATAGTGAAGTTGTTTCCGCCAAAGTCAAATTTATAGGTTATCCCTGCATCAAGAAGGGTGTATGGAGATAAACGCTCTGACTGGAATGTTTCTCCCATTTGAGAAGCTTCAATCACGTCTCTTGCATTAACAAAACCATATAGGTTCGAATAGATGTTGTAATCTGCATCTACAGATAGACCGTTCAATATTTCATATTTAAATCCAAAACCAAAAGATGATTGAGGAGCGTTACCTACTTTGGTTCCTTTTAAATCTACAGATCCTTCTTCAAGCAATTCATTGGTTTCAGAGTCTCTTGTTTGATAAGGGGTTCTACCGTCATATTTCCAGTTTCCAATACTACCAATGGTTCTGAACATAAACTTGTTTGAAAGTCGGTATTTTGCTTCAAATTCACCACCAATGTGTACTTGAGTAACATCAGTAAAACGCTGGTATCTGTCTACTTGTTCAACTGGGTTTGTTGAGTCTGGATCTCCGGGAATAAATCCACCGGATACAAAACGGTTACCCCAAGTTGTGTGGTAAAGGTTTACATCGATACTTAAATTACCTCCTTTATATCTATACCCTGCTTCAACTCCTGTGATTTCTTCATTATCAACTTCATTATCACCTTCAAGGATGTAGTTAGAGTTTCTAACATCATCAAAAATATTATCAAGATAGGGTTGTCTTGAATATTGACCAGCATTTGCAAAAATGGTGCTGCTTTCAGTAAATGAATAGCCTAAACCACCTTTTACATTGTACCCAAATTTGTTAACTTTTTCAGATTTACCTAGACCGTTTACACCTTCAATTTCAGTTCCTTCAGCACGCCCTTCTCTTTGGTAGCTTTGAGTAGATACAGCTCCTTGAACAAAAGCAGAAAAATTATCTGTTTTGTATTCTACTTGTCCGAAACCTCCAATATAATTGATGTTTTCAGAATAGTCATAGGCAAAACGCTGGTCTTCATCAGCAAAACTGAATAAAGAAGCCCATGGGTTAGCTTCAAAAGTTTCAGTTAGCTGGTAGTCACTAGGTCTTTGATCGCCATAACCAAAATTATCTGCATAGGCATTCAAACCTAAAAAGTCATTCATTTGTCGGAAGTGGGTCCCTTTGTAAAGTCGTGTGTCAGCTCCAACATTCATTGACCAGTTGTCTGTGGGGTTAAACTCTAAATTTGTTAAAAAGCCATACCAGTTGTGGTTGTTAACAGACATTCTTCTCATAGCTGCACTTCCAAAGGTTCCAATGCCATCAGGGTTGTTGGCAATGTTATTGGCAACAAGAGCATCAAAGTCAATTTCGTTGTTGCTTTCATTTCTAAACGGATTGATGTTTCCAGAACTTCCAATAGGACCTGTTCCTCCACCACGTCCCCAAGATGCGTAAAGCACTGAAGACAGGTTAGTGTTTTCACTGATATTCCAGTCCCAGTTTAGGTTTGCAATTGGTTTGTGGTAGTAGTTTCTTCTAAAAGTATAACGTTCACCGTCTAAGAAACCTGAATTGTTGTTGTGTCTTAAACCATACTGCTCATAATCATCAAGACCTACAGAAAAGTTTTGGTCGTGCCATTGCGGGGCACCTGTGATTAAAAAGTTTAAGGAGTGTTCATCATTTGGCACAAATCCAATCCCTATAAAATAGTTTTGTCCTTGTCCTGCAGTACCATTGGCCCATTTTTTGTGCCCTTGCCAGTGATCAAGTAAGAAAGAAAAGGCCCATTTACCCTGAAGGCCCGTGTCATAACTGAAAGAACCTTTCATATAACTGTCATTACCTGTCATAAGTCTAACAAAACCACCTTGAGTTCTACCTGCAGCTTTTGAAATGATGTTTACAGTTCCACCAACAGATGATATGGCAAGCTTTGAAGAACCTAAACCTCTTTGTACTTGAACTGCATTTGCAACGTCTGACATTCCAGACCAGTTTGACCAGTACATTCTACCATCTTCCATTCCGTTAATAGGTTGACCATTTAAAAGGAAGGCGGTGTTTGTTTGGTCAAAACCACGTAAAAACATTTGTGAGTCACCAAAACCACCTGCTTGGTTAGAAACATATACACTGGGGGTGTTTTTCATTACTTCGGGAAACTCAACATTACCCACGGCTTTTGACTGAATTTCAGCTGCTGTAATTGAAGATACTGCAATGGGAGTTGCTCTGTCAGCCGCGAGGTCAATAATACCTCTACCAACAATAACAACTTCATCTAGTGCATCAGCATCAGATGCTAGAGTGATAGTACCTAGATTTGCTGTACCATTACTTAAGCTAAATAGTTTTGTGGTTTTTAAAAAACCTAAATAAGAAATTTCAATCACTCCTGAATTTGAACTCACATTCAATGTGAAATTTCCATCAAAATCAGCAATTGCACCATTAGTGGTGCCTTTTTCAACAATGTTTGCACCTGCTAAAGGCTCATCAATGTCTCCGGCCATTACTGTACCGGTCACGACTCCTTGAGAAAATCCCAATGAGCTCACGATTAGAAATAAAAATAGTAGTTGTTTTTTCATAATGAAATTTGTTAGTTAAAAATTATTGCAAATAAAAGCATAATGGTGAAAATGTACCTTACCGAAATGTTAAGAATACTTCATGCTTTTCCATTACGCTTGTTAAAGATATGGTTAAATATAATGTGCTGATATAAAGAGGTATAAAGGTTTTCAACAGATTTATGAACATAAATAAGTTGTTTTTTAACATAAATGATAAGATAAATGCAGAATTTAAATTAAAACTAAATTGATTTTTTGGGAATGGAATCTATTTCAATTTTAAGGTCTTTGATGAATTTGAAGTAAGCATCCTTATGCTCTTCTTTGATTGGTTCAGCTGCCGGGAGTTTAATTGCATAGGGGTCTACTTGTTTTCCATGGTACCAAAATCTATAGCAAACGTGTGGTCCGGTAGCTAGCCCGGTACTTCCAACATAACCAATGATCTCTCCTTGTTTTACACGTTGCCCTGCTTTTACTGCTCTTTTGGACATGTGTAGATACTGAGTTGAGTAGGTATTGTTGTGTTTAACTTTCACGTAGTTACCATTTGCAGAAGTGTAAGCAGAGCGTTCAACTACACCGTTTGCGGTTGCCATAATAGGGGTTCCGTGAGGCGCAGCATAATCTGTTCCTAAGTGTGCTTTCCATCTTTTTTGGACAGGGTGAAAGCGTCGTTTAGTAAATCTGGAAGAGATTCTGGAATAGTTTAACGGGGCTCTTAAAAAGAAACTTCTAAGCGTATTTGCTTTTTCGTCATAATAGTCTGCCAATCCACTAATGCTGTCTGTGAGGTATTTGAATCCATAGTAGGGGCGTTCATTGTGATTGAGTAAAGTGGCTTCAACACTTTCTATTCCGGCATAAACAGTGTCATTAATATAATTTTCGTTGTAAATTATTTTAAAATTATCACCTTTTTGGAGTTTAAAGAAATCAACTGTCCATTGGTAAACACTTGAGAGTTCGTGAACCAGGGCCTGACTCAATCCTTCGTCAGACATTGCTTGAGATAAAGATGAAGTTATTACTCCTGAAGCCGTTTTTCTTTTGGTAGTAATTGGTAATTTTTCATTATATGTAATGATACTGTCACTGAGTTTGATTACGGTATAATCAATGCGTGTGGGTTGATAAATAAACACTTCGGCTTTGCTAAGTGAATCTTTTGATTTAAGTATTGTATAAGGCCTGCCAGCTCTTAAAAGTGCTACATCAATAGTATCTTTAACAGTATTTACAATTGCATACACCTGAGCGGGTGAAACTCCGTGGCGATCCATAATAAATCCGAATGTTTCCCCTTTTTTGATGGTGTCTTTCACAACATTGTAATCATTTAATATAAAACCAAATTCTTCGTAAATTTTTGGTTCTTCAATTTCTTTGATTTCAACATCATCAATAGTGTCGTTTTTACAGTTTATAAATAAAAGTGAGACTAAAAACAGGTAGGCAATTTTTTTCAATTTGGTTAAATTTAAAGGTTTGTTCCCCAGGTTTCAATTTCTTCACTGCTCCACAAACTTGGGAAAAAAATTCTCTTTTGGTATTTGGGATGCATGTATTTTGTCCAGTCACTTCCTCCGGTTGCTTCAACTTTCTTTTCTGGGTCCCCGCCAGATAAGTAATAGTTTGCAGCATCATAATGAGCCATAACCCAAGTGATATTTACGGTATAATCATAATGACGCATCGCTTTAATGAGCTTAGAGTCTTTTTGAACTTCTTCGGGGAGGGATTTAAATTTGGAGTATAGGTTTATTTTGTTATACTCTTCAGTAAAGGCTACAAATTCTACTTTATATTTTTCTTCAAATGCTTTGAGTAATTGAGACTTTTTTCCGGTTTTGTAATCTTTTCCGGCAGCTTGCCAGTATAAATGATCTAAAGCATGGATATAAGGTGTGTTTCGGTCAATGGTTTTTCTGAAACGATTGTCTATTAAATTAATCAATTCTGTAGATGCAAATTCAATTTTTCTGTATTGTGCACTCTGAAATCCGCTGGCAGGAGTAAGCGTCGTTCTAAACTTCATATACTGTTCAGCCTCCATGCCTTCTCTCATTATATTGAATGATGAGGTAAGCATGTCAAAATACCGACTGATTCGCATTAACTTTGAGGAGAAAAAATCGGCAGACAGACGTTCATTATAAGCTACTTGCTCAATTTCCCATAAGATCATTTTAAATAGTAACTCGTTTATCTGGTGGTACATAATGAACACCATTTCATCGGGAAGTGTAGTGCGTTGTATTTGAAGATTTAAAAGGGCGTCTGTTTGAATGTAATCCCAATAGGTTATTGGTTTTCCGTGAAGTAGACCTTCCAAATGAACATTTAAATCTTGACCTATCCGGGAAAATTTATCTTCTAATTGTTCAATTAGTTCATTTGTTTTGGGAGACTGATTCATCTATTAATTTGCTAAAATTTTAAACCAATGTTTTAAGCCTTTATATTCGTCTAGTTCTGCTACTATTGAACCTACGGCAAGGTCAGCAACAATTTTTAAAGGAATTTTATTGTTGTCATCTGAAATCCAAACGGTTAAACTCTCTTTTTCTTTAAAAACACGACCTGATTCAACGTAGGGTCTAAAGACCAAAGTTTGAATTTTGCCAAATTTAGTTTTTATTACTTCTCTTCGCAAAAATTTTAACCTAAACTTGAAACTTTCATCCCCATAAAACATATTCACATCGGTATATTCACCCGGTTTAATATTTTGGGTGTTCACATTGTTTCTTAAATAATAAAATGTTGAAAGCATATCCTGAACTCCATCAGGAAATGAGAAAGTGTTTTTGGTGTTCTTTTTTCTGTCGTGCACCAGCGCCAGGTTGTTTTTATGATCAAAGTCGACCACGATGTCCCGAGTATGTCCCCCTTCATTAATATCTCTTACAAACCTGTATGGAATGTCTTTTTTCTTATCCATATAAGTTTCATAAAAATCTTCAACTTTAAAAAAGATTCTTGACAAACCGGTATTTTTACCATATCCTTTTACATGGTAAACTTCCTGGCCGTTTAAAATGGCATTGTCAACTTTGAGGGTTGCATAGCCGGCACTTAAAAAACCAGAATAGGAAACTTTGAATTTAAACCATTCGCCATCTTGAAAAGCTTTATTTTGAGCACTTAGGTTAATAGAAATAAGAAACAATGTTATTTTAAACAGTAATTTCATAGGGCAGTTTTTAGTGTTTAAATGTCCAATGCAATTGTTATTCCAAACTAAAATAACATTGTTCCTTTTGTGATTTATTTATAAAGTGCCTCTTAGTGCTTGCTCTCTTTCGATAGATTCAAAAAGTGCTTTGAAATTTCCGGCTCCAAACCCTTTTGCACCCATTCGCTGAATGATTTCAAAAAATAAGGTCGGTCTGTCTTCGACCGGTTTTGTAAAAATTTGCAGAAGATAGCCTTCCTCATCAGCATCTACTAAAATGGAAAGCTTTTGCAACTCACTAATGTCTTCTTTCATAAATTCCATGTGTGAGCCCAATCTTCTTGGTATGTCATCATAATAAGCTTGCGGTGGTGGTGGTAAAAACTCAACACCCCGCGCTCTCAATTGCGCCACTGTTTTGATAATATCGTCTGTGGCTACTGCTATATGCTGTACACCTGCACCTTCATAGAAGTCAATATACTCTTCGATTTGAGATTTTTTGGCAGCTTTTGCGGGTTCGTTTATTGGGAATTTAATTCTTCCGTTTCCGTTGCTCATTACCTTGCTCATCAATGCTGAGTATTCGGTATGTATTTGTTTGTCGTCAAATGACAGAAAATTCACAAATCCCATTACATCTTCATACCATTTTACCCATTGGTTCATTTCGCCCCAACCAACATTTCCTACCATATGGTCAATGAACTTTAAGCCAACAGGTTCAGGATTGTAATCAGATTTCCATTCAACATAACCTGGTAAAAAGACACCGTTGTAGTTTTTTCGCTCCACAAAGATGTGAACTGTTTCTCCATAAGTATAAATACCTGAGCGCACCACTTCACCGTGCTCATCTTTTTCTATTGTGGGTTGCATAAATGGTTTTGCACCTCGCTTGGTGGTTTCTTCAAAGGCTGAAGTTGCATCTTCTACCCAGAGGGCGATTACTTTAACGCCATCTCCATGTTTTGCTAAATGGTTATTGATGGGAGAATCGCTGGATAATGGAGTTGAAAGAACCAATCTGATTTTATCTTGTTTTAACACATAGGAAGCACGCTCTCTGTTTCCGGTTTCCAGACCTGAATAGGCAAAGGATTGAAATCCGAAAGCTGTTTTATAGTAATGTGCTGATTGTTTCGCATTGCCCACATAAAATTCCACATAATCTGTTCCCAGTAAGGGTAAAAAATCTTGTGCTCCTTCAAATATCTTTTCGAGACCGTAGTCTACTGATTTTATTTCTTTACTCATGGTTTGTATTGTTTTATTTTAAGTTTTTTATTTTTCCAACCAGGATTGGTAATAGGTTTCGTCTGCAATTTTCATGGCTTCATCGGTAAGCATCAAAGGTTTAAAGGTGTCAACCATTACAGCGAGTTCTTTAGTTTCTTTTTTACCGATACTTCCTTCATAAGTTCCCGGATGTGGGCCGTGTGGTATTCCTGCAGGGTGCAATGAAATATTACCCGGTTTTACTCCTGTTCTGCTCATAAAATCACCATCAACATAATACAAGACCTCATCGCTGTCTATATTGCTGTGATTGTATGGGGCCGGAATTGATTGAGGGTGGTAATCATAGAGTCTTGGAACAAAAGAGCAAACCACAAAAGCGTCGGTTTCAAATGTTTGATGCACCGGTGGTGGTTGATGGATACGCCCTGTTATCGGTTCAAAATCGTGAATGGAAAAGGCATATGGAAAATTATAACCATCATAACCCACCACATCAAAAGGGTGTGTAGCATAGACCATCTCAAATAGCTCGTCTCTTTTTTTAACCTTAATTAAAAATGCTCCTTTTTCGTCATAATTTTCAAGCTCTTCCGGCTTCCTGAGGTCTCTTTCACAGAAAGGAGAATGTTCCAGTAATTGACCAAACCAGTTTCTGTATCTTTTGGGTGTGTAAATGGGTCTTCTGGACTCCACTATAAACAAACGGTTATCGTCTGTGTCAAAATCTATTTTGTAGATTATTCCACGCGGAATTAAAAGATAATCGCCGTATTTGAAGTCCAGGTTTCCTAAAAAGGTTCGAAGTTTTCCTGAGCCTTTATGCACAAAAAACAGCTCGTCTGCATCTGTATTTTTATAAAAATAATCTTGTGTTTTATTTTGTGGGGCCGCCAGGGTGATATGACAATCGCTGTTTGTCATAACAATTTTTCGGCTTTCCAGATAATCCATTTCAGGTTTGACATCAAATCCAAACAATTTATAGGACTGCAAGTTGTTTGGATTGACAATTTTAGGAGCAGCGCTGTATTGTTTTTTTATTTCTTTTACCTGGGTAGGCCGGTGAATGTGATACATGTTTGAATACATTCCGTCAAAACCGATAGTTCCAAACAGTTGTTCGTAATAAAGCTCACCGTTGGGTTTTCTGAATTGAGTATGTCTTTTTGGAGGTATTTTTCCTAATTTATGATAGAACGGCATAAAGAGTTGTTTTGCTAACAAATATCGGAAAAAAATAATAGAATTTTATTAAGATTTCACTAAAACCAAAAGCCCAAACTTACATACCAGTTGCTTTGTTTTATTTCGGTAGAGTAGGAATAAAAAACTTCAATGGGACCTATAAAACTTTCTGACGCAAGACCAAGAGCATAGCCTCTGTGGGGGATACTGTCTATCCAGGCTGTTGATTCAAAAAGTTTATCACCAACATTAGCAATATTTGCTACCGCAGATACGTATGTTTTTTTATAAAACTGATAATCCATTCGCAAAGTAGATTTTAGAAACGTATCACCTCTGAAGCTGAATGCATCATAACCATACATGTGGATAAAATTATTGACAGGTTGAAAACCATACCCTCCTACAAAAAAGTCAAGTGTGCTGGTGCCTTCTCCTCCAATCTTAAAACCACCTTCTGAAGTTAAGCTCAATGATAAATTTGAAAAGGGACTGAATGTATATCCAATGGTGGCTTTTGCTATTGAAAATTGATCAAAAGAGGAGTCATTTAAGCCGGTTGCAAATGCATAAAAATTAAAGTTACCATCAAATAAAATCCCTTTTTTTGGAAAATATTTATTGTCTCTTGAATCAAGTACTAAGTACCCATAAGCACTGTAATAATTTGTGTCTTCAAAAATTCCGTTATTATTTTGATTGGTATTTTGAAGTGTATTTGACTTAAAAAGTAAATATTTATGTTCTGCACCTAAACCCAAAGAAAAAATTTGTTGGAACAAGGTTTGAACATAAAACTGATTGGTGAAGTCTTCATGTCTTACTTCAATATTTGCTACAGAATTTATCCCGTCAACAATTTCAGGTGGAAACAACTCAAAAGGCACATTTTTTTTAAAATTATTATACCTTGATCTCACACCCACACTCCAGTAAAAGCCTTTGTCAATGTAATAGTTAAAGTTATACCTAATATTGTCTCCCAAAATCAAATCTAATGATGCAATATCATTTTTCTGCAACAAACGTTTTTGGGTAATATTAATCAGAGCTGCACTTTTGTATAAATCATCATAGTGAATACCAAGCCTTAATAGTGTGCGTGACTTGGTTTCAGATAGTTGTAACTCTAGTATGTTTTCTTCATCCTGGTTTTCTTTCAAAAAATAATTAATCTGATTGAAATTTCCGGTGGCGGTCAGGTTATTAATTCCTTCACTAAATTTTTGATAAGTAGTGTTTATGGGTGTTTTTAGCTTCAATTTACCTAAAATATAAGCACGGGTGTAGTTTTTATTCCCGGAAATATCTACATCATCAATTTTTAGGCTATCTGATTTCGGTTTTTTTACAATTTTTCTTTCAGTTGATATCTGTCTGGCTGCAAGCGCCTTCAGTTCTTCACTATAAAGTTTTGCTTCTTTTCTTCCCGCCTCAATGATTTCATTTCCTTTATCAAATGAAATTACAGAAAAATTTTTGATATCAGGGTGGATATAGATATCTGTTAATTTACTTTTTGTTTTCATGTCTTTGATGGTTCTGTAGTTGTTTATTTGAACCAACACGTCAATAGCTGATTTTAAACCTTCGCGCGTAAGTAAACTGTCTTGAACATCAATACCAATAATGACATCAGCGCCCATTTTTTTAACTTCTTGTATAGGGTAATTATTGGTAACACCACCGTCAATCAATAATTGCCCATTGATTTCTAAGGGACTGAATAAGGATGGCAACGCGCCACTTGCTGACATAGCTTGTGGTAAATAACCTTTATTAAGCATAACAGAGGCGCCTGTTTCAACGTTAGTGGCTATACAGAAAAAAGGAGTTGGGAGCATTGAAAAATCATCTACATCACTAACGTGCTCAGTGAGTTTTGAAAGTAAATTGAAAAGGTTTTGCCCTTTTGAAAGTGAAGTGGGAAATGAAATTTTAAACCCATCAAAAGGTAAAGAAATGGCATACTTTTCTGAGTCGTTTTTTTCATAAAAAGTTTTAGCTGCTCTTGGAAGGTTGTCTTGAATCAACTCGTCAAAATCAATAACTTTAAAAATCGAATCCAGCTCTTTTGCTGTATAGCCGGCGGCATACAAACCTCCAATAATTGCTCCCATACTTGTGCCGCCAATATAATCTATCCGAACCCCTGCTTTTTCTATTTCTTCAAGTACACCAATATGAGCAAGACCTTTGGCGCCACCACCACTCAATACTAGCCCCACTTTCACATCTTCCTGTTGCTGAGCAGAAGAAAAAGTTAGAGAAAATACTAATAAAATAAGTGTTAGAACACGTTTCATTTTAATGATTTATAATGGGCTATTACTTTTTGAGCCCTTTTGTTACCTATTATTTCAGCTAGTTCTTTATAAGAAGCTCCGGCTATTCGTTTGGCACTTTTAAAATGTTTCAAAAGATCAATGATTGTTTTCTCTCCGATTCCGGGGATGGATTCCATTTCGGTTTTTAACGCTTCATTGCTTCTTTTATTTCGGTGGAATGTGATTCCAAACCGGTGAGCCTCATTCCGTAACTGCTGAATGATTTTCAGGGTTTCCGATTTTTTATCTAAATATAAAGGAATTGAATCGTTCGGAAAAAACAATTCTTCCAGTCTTTTTGCAATTCCTACGATAGCAATTTTTCCGCGTAAGCCCAATTTCTCAAGGCTTTTTAATGCTGAATTTAACTGTCCCTTCCCTCCATCTATGATGATTAGTTGTGGTAATGGTTGCTTCTCTTCCAGCAATCTTTTATAACGTCTGTAAACCACTTCTTCCATAGACGCAAAATCATCGGGTCCTGTTACAGTTTTTATGTTATATTTTCTATAATCTTTCTTACTGGGTTTTCCATTTTTGAAAACTACACAAGCCGCCACGGGATTGCTGCCTTGTATATTTGAATTGTCAAAACACTCAATATGTCGGGGTTCCTCAGACAGTCTTAAGTCTTTTTTCATTTGAGCCATAATGCGATTTTCATGGCGGTTGGGATCGGTTATCTTAATTTGTTTAAACCGTTCCATCCGGTAATATTTCGCATTGCGTACAGATAATTCTAAAATACTTTTTTTATCACCCAATTGGGGGACATGAACTTTGATATTTTCTCCCATCTCCACTTCAAAAGGTACATAAATTTCTTTGGATTGAGATTGAAAACGCTGTCTTATTTCAATGATAGCAAGTTCGAGTAATTCTTTATCGGTTTCATCTAGTTTTTTCTTGATTTCCAAAGTGTGTGACCTGATGATACTACCAAATGAAATTTGTAAAAAGTTGACATATCCATAACTTTCGTCAGACACAATAGAGAACACATCTACATTATTGATTTTTGGGTTGACGATGGTTGATTTAGACTGATAATTTTCAAGGATTTCAATTTTTTCTTTGAGTCGTTGGGCGTCTTCAAAGTGCAAATTTTCAGCATATCGTTTCATTTGTTTTCTAAAACGTTGCAATGAGTCTTTGAAATTTCCTTTTACAATCTGCCTTATGGCTTCGATGTTTTCGTGATAGTCTTTTTCACTTTGCTTATTTTCACAGGGAGCCAGGCAATTACCAATGTGATACTCCAGGCAAACCTTATATTTCCCGGCATTGATTTTATCCTGTGAAAGATCATAGTTGCAGGTTCTTAAAGGATACAAGCCTTTGATTAAATCAAGGAGTGTTTGCACGGTTTTCATACTTGTGTAAGGACCAAAATATTCTGAGCCGTCTTTAATCATTCTTCGGGTAGGGAAAACTCTTGGAAAGCGTTCATTTTTAATGCAAATCCAAGGGTAGGATTTGTCGTCTTTCAACAACACATTGTACCGGGGTTGGTATTTTTTGATGAAGTTGTTTTCAAGTAACAAGGCGTCAGTCTCAGAATCTACCACGATGTGTTTGATTTCATTGATTTTTTTCACCAGCAGACGAGTGCGGGCATTGTCGTGGTTTTTATTGAAATAAGAGCTTACCCGTTTTTTTAAGTTTTTGGCTTTACCTACATACAGGATTTTCCCGTTCTTATCATAATATTGATACACCCCGGGGCTGTTGGGAAGAGTTGAAATCTGAATTTCTAAAGCCGTTTTTTCCATCAGTGTAAAGGTAGAAAATAGATGTTAGACGTGAGATATTAGATATGAGATTTTCAGAAAATCAAAATGTTACCACACAATTAAAATTTTTGTATTTTGTCCATGCCAATTGGAATTTGGGATTTTTATTTTGGAATTTTTAAAGAATGGCATCACACAACGAATTAGGCAACATTGGGGAAGAGTTAGCAGCTCAACATCTGCTTGCAAAAGGCTATACAATTTTAGATCGCAATTTCAGATATGACCACGCTGAGGTGGATATCATTGCTCAAAAAGATGATTTTATAATTTGTGTAGAAGTCAAAACAAGAAACTCAGACTTTTTTGGCGACCCTCAGAGTTTTGTTACTCCAGGAAAAATCAAACAAATCGTGAAAGCGATGAATGCATACCTGGAAGCAAATGATATTGAACTCGAAACCCGCTTTGACATCATCGCTGTTTTAAAAAATAAAACCACCGAACTGATTACGCATTATGAGGATGCGTTTTATCATTTTTAATCAGTTCCATTGCTTTATAAAGCAAAATAATTTCAAGCAATATCAAAGGAATCATCAAAATATACCCTAGCCATGCCAGAAAAACTGAAAAAAATAAAAGGGCTGTAATGATTTCAACAATACCGGTCACTAAAGCCGTATTGCCCAGTTGATCTTTGAGTTTTAGTATGCCAATTCCAAACAAAATCCCAATAGCTCCAAAACTCATCGACATGCCGCTCATAAAATATTCCACGGGAATGATTTCTATAAAAATGGAAGTAATGTCGTAGATATAAATGAGTGCTGAAAACACAATCAGCACCAATGACGAAAATTTCAATAAAGTGTTTTGTAGTTCAACTCCCAGTACCCAAAATCCTTTTATAAAAAATTCTACAGAGATTAGTATAAAAACTTTTAATAGGATATAAATAGATGCAGGGTAGGGAATTTCAGTTTCAGTCATCCTTGACCAGTCTGCATAAAATTCCGGGAAACCGAGTAAAAAGTAAAGACCCCCAAATACACAAGCAATGGTTAATGTTTTGATTGTGTAATTGACTTTTTCGGGAGCTATCAAAAGCTGATTTATATTCAACATTGACTGAGAGGGTTGGTTCATGGCTTCAAAATCATAATCCAGCGCTGCAAGAATGGCTTTTATAGTATAGGGTCTTGGCGAAACCTCACCGGCTTCTATGCGCTGAATCGTGCGCACATTGATGTTGCATTTTTCCACCAGGTCTTCCTGGGTGAGTCCTTTCTTTTTTCGTAAATCAAGGATTTTTTGTCCTAATTCGGGCTGTTTCATCATTTTGCGTAATTGATTGATACCACAATACTACAAATGTACACCTCAAACTGCAATTATTAAGAAAGTATTTCACCCGACATTCACCCGACATTGCACGGCAAAAGCTTTGATGTAGCGGTAAACTCTAATTATTAAAGATTCAAATTTACCCCAAAACACTCTTCTGTTTGTTATAAAAAGCGTCCGCCTGAAGTTGCAGTAATTCCCGTGCTTTTTTGCGTTTGTATTCATAGAGTTCCTGCTCTTCGGCGATGTCTGCATACACGCGGTTATTGACTTCGGTATCGGTTTGCAGCACGGCTTTGCGCTGATGCATTTGCTGGGCGACCCAGGTTTGCAGGGCGTTTTCTTCTTCCTCGAGTTTCAGGTCATAAGCGCCTTTTGGTGAAAGCAATTTGGCAATGATGGGCGCGGTTTCAATGGCTAAAAACAAGAGCATGATAAAAAGCGATGGTAACAACGGCAGGCTGTTGAGCGCATCCACCCGTGCCATCAGTCCGTCAAAACCATCGATGACGGGCTGACTTTCTGAAACTTTGGTGTTGTATTCCTCACTCAAAAGCAGGATTTGGTTTTCGGCCTGTTCGATTTTTTCAGTGTTGGCCGCTTTCAATTCCTGCAGGGCGGCAAGTTCAGCGTCGTGTTTTTCACGCTTTTCTTTATATACGGGACCTTTCCCTAATTTTTGGGTACCTGCGGTACCTTCGGCTTCTGAAATGTAGGTATTGTAAAGGGCGTTTACTTCGGTTTCTTTGATAGCAATTTCATTTTTTAAAGTAGCAATTTCCGCGTCAAGCGCAGTGACTTTTGGCGTGAATTGGGTGGCAATTTGCTCCTGGTTTGCAAGGGTTAAATCATTTTTTCGCTCCAGCAACACCTGATTGATTTCCTTTTCAAATATTTTCAATTCCATAGGTTTGGCAATGACAATGGCAATGATCACGGCAAGCAAGATACGCGGGGAAGCCTGCAGGAGTTCGCTTTTAAAGTTGTCTTTCTTCTTTATGGTCGAAACGATAAAACGGTCGAGGTTAAAAATAAGCAAGCCCCAAACCAGCCCAAAGGCAATGGCGGATATGTAATTGTCAAAAACAGTGTAAAGCGCATAGGAAGCAGCGATAAAAGCCATCACGGCAGTAAAGAAGACAGTGGCGCCTATACCGGCATATTTGATTTGTTCACCGGGAGAACAGGAGTTGAGAATGTTTGTATCTGCCCCGGAGCAGAAAATAAAAAAGCGTTTTAGCATACTGATGATTTTTGATTGATGAACTACTAAAACGCTCTTTTATAGGGAAATGTTGTCTTAACAGGTGATTTTAATCTCAAAAGGGTTATCAGATTTCTCTTGAATTGTTTACAGATCAGCAACCTAATAAATTTACTTTGGGGTATTGGCTAATATCTATATTTAAATCAGTTGTTTTTTTTGCCATTTCAAGTACTCTTTCATAATTGTATTGGTGTGGGCCAATAAAGAAAACCGCACCACTTTTATGTAAGGCTTTGATGTATTCTATGGGGTCATTCAAAGGTGCCGGTGGTGGTGGTGCCGGCAGGGGAGGCAATGGTGGATTTTTTCCAACTTTTGGCGCATCAGGCGCATCAGGCGCAGGTGGTGCTGGCGGAGGTGGAAGGAAATTTGGAAAGGGTTCCCCATTTTCTTTTTGCATTGGCGTCATCTTGTTATAAATAACCGTCATTCTGTCAATTTCAGCACTAATTATCCTCATATTATCCTTGGACATACTGTTATACTTTTTTGCCAATTTATTGTATTCTTCAACTTCGGCTTTGGTAGCTTTATCTTGTTGAAATTCTGTTTGTGTTTGCTCAGTAAGAACTTCTTTTTGAATCACCTCTCTGGTACTGAAACCATACAATAAAATAGCCAGTATAGGTACTAATAAAAGGCTTCGCAGCCAGATGACTTGTGTGGATGTTTGTTTTTTCATAACTGTAAATCGTTTTTTGATGAATGAATAATTGATGGAGTTTGCCAAGCTTGGCGTGGTGGCATGTGATGAGAATGCCAGTAAAATATTTTGATAGGCAGCCGTGTCTGTCCCCCGGTTTAAAACGGCGCGGTCTGCTAAGAATTCGTGGTTGAGCTTGATGCTCCTTTTTATAAAATACAGCAACGGGTTGAACCAAAATACAATCTGTAAAAGTTCGACAAGCAGGATATCGATGCTGTGTTTTTGTTTGGCATGAACGTGCTCGTGTGCAATCACTTCTTCAGGGATTTCCTTTGCTTCAAATTTTTGTTTGTTGAGGAAAACATAGTTTAAAAACGTATGAGGGACTACTGGGGTTTTTAATAATATATGATTGATGGAATCGCGTGTGAACTTTGGATTGTTCTTGATTTTTGAAATCAGCTGGTTGAGGTTTTTTCCAAATTTTATACTGAAAAACACCACTCCCAAAGCATAAAAACCCCATAAAACAAAAGGCCAAAGATTAACAGAAGCCTCTGGCACAGCCATAGGAAGGGAATTATTGACAAATACAGGAGCTGAACTTACGGGCACCTCCACATAACTTGTAAAGGTGACCAAAGGAATCAAAAAAGCCGCCGGCAAAGAACCCAGCAAATAAAACCGTTTGAATACGTGCATGCTTTCGTTTTCCAAAACGAGTTTATAAAAACCATACAAAACGGTCAGTATCACAGCTGATTTTACTAAATACATTTCCATTATTTTTTCTTTTTAATTTCTGAATCTATTATCATTCTGAGTTCCTCAAGTTCTTTCTTACTGAGGTTGGTTTCTTGCGTAAAAAAGGAAGCAAACTGTGCCGTGTCGTCGTTAAAGAAGCTTTTGATCATTCCGTTGACCTGTTTTGAAAAATAGTCTTTCTTTTTAATCAACGGAAAATATTCACGTGAGCGGCCTTCCTGTACATAATCCACAAAACCCTTGTCCTGCATTCGTTTTAAAAGTGTGGCCACGGTGGTGCTGGCAGGTTTGGGCTCGGGGGAAGCGTCAATAAGGTCTTTCATAAAAGCGCGTTTTTGTTTCCACAAAAGCTGCATAAGTTGTTCTTCGGCTTTGGATAATTGCATGGGTACATAATTTATTACTCTACAAATGTAGAATAAATATTTGATTCTACAAACATAGAAGTAAATATTTTTCAATGCAACCCCCTCTCAGGGTTTTAAACCCTGATGAGAGGGTTGATAAAATCATTACATTTGCCAAAAATTATTTTATATGCTCACCGAACAACAACTCATGGAAAGAAGCGGCTCAAGCTGCGAAATCTGTAACGCCACTGAAAACCTCAAAAGTTATAACCTGCCCAATTCACCAGGCGATATAGCCGAAACCAATGTATTGCTTTGTGAAACCTGTTTAAGCCAAATAGAAAACCCCGAAACCATAGACCCTAACCACTGGCGGAGCTTAAACGACAGTATGTGGAGTACTGTGCCGGCAGTACAAGTGTTTTCATGGCGCATGCTAAACCGTCTCAAAGCCGAAGGCTGGCCGCAGGATTTACTCGATATGATGTATCTCGATGAAGAAACCCTGGCCTGGGCAAAAGCAGATGGAGACGATCTTGCTTCAGGGGATAAAATTATTCACAGGGATAGCAATGGCGCTGTTCTGGAAGCCGGAGACACGGTGGTTTTAATCAAAGATCTGGATGTAAAAGGCTCTTCTTTAACAGCTAAACGGGGTACAGCTGTAAGACGCATTTCTTTAGTGTACGACAATGCTGAACAAATTGAAGGCAAAGTGGAAGGACAACAGATTGTGATACTGACTAAGTTTGTGAAGAAGGTGTGAGTTAAAGATGTAAGACTACAAGACTTATGACATAAGATAAAAAAACCTGTCTTGTTTGGTTACAGAGGTATTTATTAAAACAATAAGAGCGAACGTATTAGTGTTTACCCCCCCCCTGATATGTCTTTTTCTTAGGAGTATAGTCTGTAAAATAGTCAAAATTCACTTCAAATTGACTAACTAACTTTTGCACCAGAGAAAAAGAAAGGGTAGTGGTTGAACCATTTTCTATCTTACTTAATGTGGCTTGGGAAATATCTAAAGTAAAAGCCAATTCTTCTTGAGTAATATTATTCTCTTCACGTAATGATTTTATTTTAAAACCTAAATTGCTCATAGATATTTACACTAGAGTGCAATGTATTAATAATCAATATTTTAAAAAAGGGTGTTTTTCCTGTATTTTAAAGAGGGTTTTTCCTATATTATTAGGAAAAGATGCATTTTATTCCAATTAGAATAGGCTAATCGAGTTTAAATAGAGAATTTTAATTCAATAATTAACCTTAAAACCTATTTAATCATGAAAAAAGCACTTAAAATTTTATCTTTATTATTAGTAACATTCGCAATGTTTTCAATGAAAAGCAGCAATTTATCAAAATCACAAGAAAATAAAGGACCGTTTTGGGGGACATCTTGTGGGGAAGTTTGGTGTATGCCAAACGGTCAATGTTATCAGACATGTTGTTATTATGTATTTTGGATAAATACTGGATGTGAAATTGTTGGAGCAGGGAATCAGCAACAATAGAAAATTTACTACTGCTATTTACTAGCAGTAGTATTCCTTCTTTTTAATTAAAAAATCATGAAATCAGCAATTGTCATTTTAGCGCTTTTGTCAAACTCATTTCTTTTTTCTCAAAAAATTGAAATTGTAGATTCAATTCATGGGAATAAATTACCATATGCATTGGTTATAGATAGTGAAATTGCTTTTTATACTGACGAAGATGGTGTTTTTGATATCGGGAGTATTAAATCTGACACAATTTCCATAAAATTCTTGGGATACAAGGAAAAGAAAATCGCAAGAACAAACCTCAAAAAAGGGGTTGTTATGATGACACCAGAAAAAATTATATTAAAAGAAGTTGTAATTCACAACCAAGAAAAACCTTTTATAATTGGTTATAGCAAAAAAAAGCCCAAAAATTTCAATTCTTGGCCCTTATCTATAGGGAATGAAATACTTGTAAACCTTTTACCTAAAGAAAACTTAAAGGATTCAGAAATCATATTATTAAAAATTAAGTTAGAAAAAAATAGATTTCAAAAAGGACAAAATAATAACATAATTGCAACTTACAGAATTAATTTTTACAACGATAACCTTGGCATTTTACACAGCAGTATACCTGACGAAGTGAACATTAACACAAAAGATGAAATTATTATTAAAATACCAGAAAACACTGTATTTTTTCAAAAAACTGGTATTTGGATAGGATTGGAATTCTTGAGAATTAATGATATGGATAATAATGAATTAAATACTATTCATCCACAATTAACAGAAGTAATTTCAGATGGTTTCAAAGCAAAGACATATTTTAAATTTCATTTAGACCCAAATAAAGAAATGTTTGATTTAAATGAGATTTTAAAGCAATCCGGTGCTGGTGATATCAACAGAAATTTAAATATTTCATTAATTGTTAGAAAATAATAAAGAAATCAAATATTTATTTAAAATCGATTTTGAACAAGTTTGTAAAGAAGTTTTTATTTTTAGCCTTAAAATTTTACTTTTTCATCTCCGTAAAATAATGAAAAAACTGCGGGATGGTTTCAATCCCCTTCAGGTAATTCCAGATACCGAAATGTTCATTGGGTGAGTGAATGGCATCACTGTCCAGACCAAAGCCCATCAGTATGGTTTTGCTTTTCAGCTCTTTTTCAAACAAGGCAACAATTGGGATACTGCCACCGCTGCGTTGCGGGATGGGTGTTTTACCGAAAGTGGCTTCATAAGCTTTTTCAGCGGCACGGTATTCCAGACTGTCGATGGGTGTTACATAAGCGGTTCCACCGTGGTGTGGTGTGACTTTTACTTTAACGGCTTTCGGAGCGATGGACTCGAAATGGTTTTTGAACAGGTCGGTGATTTCTTTCCAGTCCTGATCGGGCACCAGGCGCATGCTTATTTTCGCGTAAGCTTTACTGGCAATCACCGTTTTGGCACCTTCACCGGTATAACCGCCCCAAATTCCGTTTACGTCCAATGTTGGGCGGATTGAATTTCGCTCATTGGTGGTATAGCCTTTTTCACCATACACATCATTGATGTCCAGTGCCTTTTTATAAGCGTCAAGACTGAAAGGGGCTTCGGCCATTTTTTCTCTTTCTTTCGTAGTAAGTTCTTCTACTTTATCGTAAAATCCAGGAATGGTGATATGATTGTTTTCATCGTGCAAGGAGGCAATCATTTTTGCCAGCACATTGATGGGGTTGGCCACGGCACCGCCATACAAACCGGAGTGTAAATCACGGTTGGGTCCTGTGACTTCCACTTCCACATAACTTAGTCCGCGTAAACCGGTGGTGATGGATGGAACATCTTTGGCAATCATTCCGGTATCGCTGATGAGAATAACATCATTAGAGAGCTTTTCACGGTTACGTTCCAAAAACCATCCCAGGCTCACACTGCCCACTTCTTCTTCACCTTCTATCATAAACTTGACGTTGCACGGTAATTGGTTGGTTTGGGTCATATATTCCATCGCCTTCACATGCATATACATCTGCCCTTTATCGTCGCAAGAACCCCGGGCGTATATTGCACCTTCGGGATGGGTATCTGTTTTTTTAATAACAGGCTCAAACGGCGGACTCTCCCACAAATCCAGCGGATCGGGTGGTTGCACGTCATAGTGGCCATACACCAGAACGGTGGGCAGGTTTTTATCGATTATTTTTTCGCCATATACGATGGGGTATCCGGGTGTTTCACAGATTTCAACCACATCACAACCGGCTTTTTCAAGGCTGGTTTTAACAGCTTCAGCAGTAGCAATCACATCTTTTTTATAAGCAGAATCGGCACTGATAGATGGGATTTTAAGTAAGTCAATGAGTTCGTTGAGAAAACGTTCTTTGTTTTCTTCAATATAATTTTTTGCGCTCTTCATAGTAAGGTTTTATTGAAACGTAAAACTACGAAAATCTCTCATTTTTATAAAGGAAGTTGTTTTTTTATTCCAATCTTTGTTTATCTTTGCACCCACTTAAAACAAAAATCCAAATGCGGGCGTGGTGGAATTGGTAGACACGCTAGACTTAGGATCTAGTGCCGCAAGGTGTGAGAGTTCGAGTCTCTCCGCCCGCACAAAAGAAAGCTTCTCAGCAATGAGGAGCTTTTTGTATTTATAAAATATACTTTTTCTTTCATTTTTAAGTTATTTCAGGTGAAATTAGCACTTTAAAGTTGCTTAACTTTAGTATTTTTACAGCAGTAAACAACAATGTCCTATGAGCACCTCTTTTGAAAAATACCAGAAACGCAGGTTGATTTCATCTTATTTTTCTGTAGTTATTAGCATTTCACTGGTGTTATTTCTACTGGGTATGTTAGGGCTATTAGTATTAAACACAAAAAAGGTAGCAGATCATTTTAAGGAACAAATTGCACTGAGTATTTATTTAAAAGAAACCGCCAAGGAGGTAGAGATTACGCAGTTGCAAAAAAGTCTTTCTCTGGCCGATTATACAAAGAGTGCTGTTTATGTTCCAAAAGAGGAAGCTGCTGAAAAATTAAGTGTTGAGATTGGTGAAGATTTTATTGATTATTTGGGTGATAATCCGTTGCAAAACTCTATTGATGTGTTTTTAAATGCAGACTTTGTCACACCGGAACTAATGGAAGAAATCACCAATGAATTACTGGCAAAAGGTTTTGTAGATGAGGTAATTTATGACAAGCCCCTCATCGCATTGCTCAATGACAATATCAAGAGAATTAGTTTTTGGGTGCTTATTATTAGTGGAGTTTTTACTTTTATTGCAGTCTTGCTGATCAACAGCTCGATAAGATTATCTGTTTATTCGAAGCGATTTACCATCAAAACCATGCAAATGGTGGGAGCTACTAAAAGTTTTATCAGAAAGCCCTTTATTTGGAAAAGCATTAAACTGGGCGTTGTTGGAATTTTTGTGGCGTGGATTGGAATGGGAGTGGTAATATATTCTCTCAATAAAACGTTTCCTGAGCTGTTATTGATTGAACAACCCTTAATACTAGGAGCTATGTTCCTTTCAATTTTTGTTTTAGGGGTTTTCATCTCTTGGTTGAGTACCTTCTTTGCAACTCAACGATTTTTGAATTTGAGAACAGACGAGCTATATTATTAAACAAAAGATTTTAGACAATAGAATAATTTATACTCATGGGAGAACAAAAAAGAAAGTTAGAAAACAAAGAAGAATTTATCTTTCAAAAGGAAAACTATAAATGGATGTTTATTGGCCTTGGGTTTATTGCCCTGGGGTTTATCCTGATGGTGGGGGGTGGTAGTGACGACCCCAATGTGTTCAACCCTGAGATTTATAATTGGAGACGCATCAGGTTAGCACCGGCACTCATCCTGATAGGATTTGCCATTGAAGTCTATGCCATTTTATTGAACCCAAATAAAAAGTAGATGACGTATCTTGATGCATTGATCCTTGGCGCAGTCCAGGGGTTGACGGAGTTTTTACCGGTGTCTTCCAGTGGTCATCTTGAGATTGGAAAAGCTTTATTAGGCGATCAAAGCATTCCGCAAGAAAGCTTATTGTTTACTGTGGTAGTACATTTTGCCACAGCACTGAGCACCGTAATTGTTTTTAGAAAAGATATAATCGAAATTTTTCAAGGCCTCTTTCAGTTCAAATGGAATGAGGAATTTAAATACTCCCTCAAAATAATTTTATCGATGGTCCCAGCGGTTTTTATCGGTCTGGTTTTTAGTGACCAACTGGAGTCGCTTTTTAGTGGTGATATACTCTTTGTAGGGTTTATGTTAATCATCACGGCCTTGCTTTTATGGCTTGCAGATAAAGCCAAAAACACAACTAAAAAAGTAACCTTTCAAAATGCTTTTGTCATTGGTGTGGCACAGGCCATTGCCATTCTTCCCGGTATTTCCCGTAGTGGAGCTACCATTGCGACATCGGTATTATTGGGTATTGACAGGGCACGAGCGGCACGATTTTCCTTTTTGATGGTCGTCCCTTTAATTCTTGGGAAAATGGCCAAAGACATTTTAAGTGGGGACATTTCAAACGAAACAGCCAATCTGGGCATATTGATCGCGGGCTTCGCAGCAGCCTTTGTTTTTGGCATCATTGCCTGTACCTGGATGATTGCGATTGTAAAGAAAAGCAAGCTGTCTTATTTTGCCGTGTATTGCTTTATCGTTGGGGTGATTTCTATTGTGTTTGGGTATTATAATTAAAAATATGAATTATACTGCAGCATCTTTCCAGGAAGGTCAAATCCTTTTAATTGACAAACCCCTGAATTGGACTTCTTTTCAGGTGGTCAATAAAGTGCGGTGGTTGATTAAAAAACAGTTCAAGCTAAAAAAAATAAAAGTGGGTCATGCGGGCACATTAGACCCGTTAGCAACCGGTCTTTTAATCATTTGCACGGGGAAGTTCACCAAGCAAATAGACACTTATCAGGGCCAGGAAAAAGAATATACCGGCACCTTTACCTTGGGAGCCACTACGCCCAGCTTTGATTTGGAAACCGAAATCAATGAGCGTTTTGATATTTCCAATCTTACCGAAGAAAAGATACACGCTGCCACACACCAATTCATCGGCGAAATACAGCAACAACCTCCCGTTTTTTCAGCCTTAAAAAAAGATGGTAAACGATTGTATGAATTCGCCCGAAGCGGTGAAGATGTGGAAGTCGCATTCAGGACTGTGCATGTTTCAGTATTTGAAATTACACGAATTTCCCTGCCGGAAGTAGATTTCAGGGTGCAATGCAGCAAAGGCACATACATCCGTTCGTTGGCTCATGACTTTGGGAAAGTTTTAGAAAATGGCGCCCATCTTTCGGCTTTGCGGCGTACAAAAATTGGTAATTTTTCGGTTGAAAATGCATTGCAAATAGAAGGGTTTGAAAGCAATTTAAAGCTTTCAAACCCTTCAGATTAATTAACACTAACACTATTCAATTTTGTTTAGCATGGCTATTTGGTCAACAATGATGCCTACGCCTTTATCTTTGTTGTACCATTTTTGCAAATCATGTTTAAATTCGGGAGTTAAATTGCCATTAATGCTTTTGAAATCGACTACCATTTTTGTAGCCTCTGAAGGTCTTGGGCCCCAGGTATAAAGCACTTCGTTTTTTTCGTTTAAGGCAATTAATTTAGGAATAGATTGAGCGCCATCTGTTAAAAAAGCATTGATTAAGGCTTCGTTTTCATCACGGTAGACCAGCTTTAGCTCAATATTGTCAGTACTCTCGGCTATTTTATTTAATACCGGAATCACTTGAGCAGCATCGCCACACCAGGTTTCAGTAATGACCAACCAGGTGATTTTTTTGTCAAGTTTATTGATTTTTTGTTTGTGTGCATTGTCTAAATCAATACTCTTGTCAAGGCGTTTCATACGCTTATAATTTAATGCGGTATAGTCAATCAGTATTTCAGATTGATCAGGTCCTGAAGTGGCTTCTTCTATCGAAAAAGCGTTCATTTGCTCAAGATAAGCTTTGTAAGACATTGCAGATGACAATGCCTTTTCAATTACTTTTTCACTAAGTGAAGTGAATGCAATTACAATTGAATTCATAGGTTAAGATTTTAGGTTATTTGGGTCGCAAGAACTATGGAAAACTTTCACAATTAAAAATCTTCGAGTATATTCGTTTGCGTTACAAATATAAAATAAACATTATTAATAGAATATGACTAAAATCATAAATCGATGTCCTTGGTGTGGAACTGATCCGCTTTATGTAAACTATCATGATACTGAATGGGGTGTGCCGGTTTTTGATGATACCACCTTATTTGAGTTTTTAATTCTTGAAAGTTTTCAGGCAGGTTTGAGCTGGATTACTGTTTTGCGTAAGCGTGAAAATTTTCGCAAAGCATTTGATGATTTTGATTACGCTAAGATTGCCACATATCAAGAAGATAAAATTCAGGAGTTATTACAAAACCCCGGAATTATCAGGAATAAACTAAAAGTTAGGGCCGCAGTGAGTAATGCACAGGCATTTATAAAGGTACAAAAAGAATTTGGGAGTTTTAGTAATTATATATGGGGGTTTGTTGATGGAACCCCGGTAAAAAACACTCTGAAATCAATGAAGGATGCTCCTGCAACCACACCACTTTCAGACAACATAAGCAAAGATTTAAAAAAACGTGGTTTCAAATTTATGGGAAGCACGGTGGTGTATGCACATATGCAGGCTACGGGAATGGTAAATGATCATCTCGTAGATTGTTTCAGACATGCTGAAGTTTAGTTATTTTTTAGAAAATTTTTTGTAAAGGTCAAAATATTTTTTTGCCTTTTCATTTTCATTTAAATACTCCAACGTTTTGGAATAGTGATAATAGGCTACCGGAATTGGGTTTTTATCAATCTCAAACCATTTTTCAAACCATTTTTTGGAGTCAATGTAATTTTCTTTGGCAAAATTTGCTTGCGCTAGTTTTTGATAAATTTGAGGAGATTCATAACCTTCTTCCAAGACGTTTTCATAAATTTTAATGACATCTATCTTATTTGATTCGAGCGTTTTTGTTGATAGATTTTCTTGACCTTGAGCAGTAAATGCCATGAAGAACAAGGCAATAAAAAGGGGAGTGAGGTTTTTTCTCATTGTAAGTTTTGGACTTAGATTTTTGTAAATGTAATAAAAATACTTAAAAACCAAAGAGTTAAGAATTTTCTTACGAATTATTTGATATATTTAAGAAACTCATCTCTGGGAATTAAACAGGCCCCCAGCGATTCTAAATGTTTTGTATGCACTTGACAATCTATCAGTTTATAATTCTTTAGATTCAAATGCTCAACTAAGTGAACCAATGCAACTTTTGACGCATCACTCACTTTGTGAAACATGCTTTCGCCACAAAATACTTTTTTTTCAGGCAAATCAATACCATAGAGTCCGCCCACTAATTCTTCATTTTGCCAGACTTCTACTGAAAGTGCATATCCTTTGCTGTGTAATTTGGTGTATGCATCAATCATTTCTTGAGTTATCCAGGTGCCGTTTTGATCTTTTCTGTAAGTAATGGAACATTGTTGAATTACTTCCGTGAAAGCGGTATTGAAAGTAACATTAAAACAACGACTTCGAATGGTCTTATTCAAACTTTTTGAAACTTTTAGTTTGTCTAAATACAATACCATTCTTGGATCTGGACTCCACCATAAAACAGGTTGTCCTTCAGAATACCAGGGAAAGACACCTGAATTATAAGCTTCCAGAAGTCGTTTTGTTCTGAGTTTTCCGCCAATCGCTAACAGGCCTTCTTCATCGGCTAAAGAAACATCGGGAAATGAACTGTTGTCTTTGAGGAAAATCATATTAAAAAATCAATAAGCCTGCTAGATAAATGCAGCTTCCGGCAAGCATCAAAATAACTGTATAAGGCAAAATTTCTTTAGCTTTTAATCGGGTGATCGCAAGCAATGGCAAAGCCCAAAAGGGCTGTAGCATATTTGTGATTTGGTCACCATAAGAGAGCGCCATGACAATTTTTGGTAAGGGCACCCCCATTTGTAAAGCAGCATCAATGATAATTGGACCTTGTAGTGCCCACTGGCCACCACCACTGGGCACAAATATATTGACCAAACCTGCACTAAAAAAAGTAAATACCGGCAAGGTGGTTTCATTCGAAATACTAATAAAAAAGTTACTGATCATCGTCACCATTCCGGCGTCTTTCATAATACCCATTATCCCAAAATACAACGGAAACTGGATTAAAATTCCCGATGCACCCGAAATGGCTTCTCCTAAAGCATTGGCATAACTTTTAAAACTACCATGAAGCAGTATTCCAAGTCCCAACATAAAAAAATTGAGCATATTGGGAGTGATGATTAGGGATTTCAGCGCTTCAAAATATTGAATGATAAAAGCCAACAGTAATAAACAACCAAATCCAATTGCGACAATTTTTGAGTTTTCAATTTTGTTTGTTGAGGCGTTTTCTTCGTTTTTGTGTTTGATTTGTTGTTGAGGTAAATTAATTGCTTTTGTGCCTGATGATTTTGCTAAAAAAAATAAGACCAATGGTACAACAATCAGTAATACTCCAAAGATTAATAAATTCCACCAACTTAAAACTGTTTCACCGGTACTAATTAATTCAGGTAATTGAGCTGTGGTTTCGGGCGAGCTAATACCCTTCATTAAGGCAGGAATATGACCTTTTTCGGCTACTTTGAGGGGTGCAGAACCACTGATTCCGCCATGCCAAATCATCAGTCCCACATACCCGGCAGCACCCACTAAGGGGTAATTGATTGAGAATCCTCTTTTTATTGATGCTTCGGCGACTTTTCTTGCCATAATGGCTCCAAAAATCAAACCCAGACCCCAATTAAAAAAAGCAACCAGCATTGTAGAGACACTTACTAAAATAACAGCACTCGTGGTAGAGTGAACCAAATCGGTAATTCGATCTGTAAGTTTGCTCAAAGGTTTGCTTAAAACTAAAATATGCCCAAGCACCAAAATGAGCATCATTTGGTAACCAAACACCAGCAAGTCGTTGTTCCAGATCCCTTTTTCCCAGAATTTCATCACTGATGTAAACCGGTTATCGGCGGCAGAAAAATCACCAAAAAGCAATGCGAGAATGATTGTCAAAACTGTCAGGAAAACTGCTATGACAAAAGGGGAAGGGATTATTTTCTCAAAAACTTTCTCTAAGGTTTTGGTGAAAGTCATAGAATAAAAAAAGCGCAATTAAAATGCGCTTTTGGTTATTAAGGTTTTTTAAAACGGTAAATCGTCGTGGTCTTCTTCATTTAAATCATTGGCAGATTCAAAAGCTTCAGCGGGTGGCACAGGGGGTATGTCTGATGCCGGACTTGCCTGCTCTACATTTTCGATGCGCCATCCTTGAATGGAATTGAAATATTTGGTTTCTCCTTGGGGGTTTACCCATTCGCGTCCTCTCAAGTTGATGCTTATTTTTACATTTTGACCCACATTATAGTTGTTCAACAAATCTGTTTTGTCCTGAACAAACTCAACCATGATGTGTTGAGGATATTGTTCTTCAGTAGTTACCACAACTTCTCTCTTTCTAAAACCATTGTTTCCAAAGGTTTGTGTTTCACCAATCATTTTGATTTTTCCTTGTACTTCCATTGTTTAAATTTTTGCGAGCAACACCTTCCAGGCAGAAAGGAGGTCTCCTTGTTGTAAATAGTTTTGTGCTAATTTATGAATTTCAACTGTATCAGCCGAACTAAGTTTTGATTTTAGTTGCTGGTTTTCTGAAATAAAATGTGTTATTTCTTCTGTTGTTGGTAATTTTTCAATATTGCCCAGCATTCCCAGATCATTTCCGGTTAAAACTGTACTTGATTTTATGGTTTCCGGCAATTGATCAATTCCAATTCCAAGTGTTGAAAGTGGTTTTGGCACTTCAAACATGCCTTTATTTGCTCTACTGTACCAATTGCCCCCCATACGAGCCACGGTATCAATTTTATGTTGATCAATAATTTGATGTTCATCTAAAACCGCTTCATCAATGTGTAATTTAACCACTTCACAAATCACTAAATTTCCTGCACCGCCTTCTTCACCCAGCTGAATTACTTCATTCACTTTACACTCAAATTGTACCGGACTTTCTGCAACCCTTGGAGGTTGTATTTTTTCTGAAGGAATGGCAGTAAATCCTGCTTTCACAAACTCATTGACACCCTTTGGGTATTCAGTTGAAGCGAGTGACATTTGTTGAACCATGGCATAATTCACAACGTTAATGACAACTTCTTTCACTTCAAGCACATTTTCATAAGTATGCTTGGTGGTATTGTCTCTTCCACGCCTTGCCGGCGAAAACACCAAAATGGGTGGATTTGCACTAAACACATTAAAAAAACTAAACGGGGATAAATTTACATGTCCGTTTTTGTCAATTGTGCTTGCAAAGGCTATAGGTCTTGGGGTTACAGCCCCTAATAAATAACCATGTAATCTTCCGACTGAAAGGTCTTTGGGTTCAAATGAAATCATATTGGCAAAGGTAGCGAAAGTTAAAAATTTGTCTCTAAAAAATCTTCTTAAATTACCAACACAATTATTTAAATGGTTTTCTGTTATATTTAACATCAAAATTGTTCCCGATATGCAAAACGAAAAGAATTATTTCAGAGTTGTTTTTGTACTTCTGTCTTTAATTACCGTAATTATTATTTCCTGGAACACATTTGTGTTTTTTAACGAATTAAAAGAAAATGAACGAACCAAAATGGAAATTTGGGCTTCTGCCCAGGAGGTTCTCAAAGACACTGATATTGACGGAACTGTTACCCAGTTAGCATTGGAGATTTTAAAAAGCAACACTACCACCCCAATGATTCTCTATAGTTATTCAAATAATGGCGTTGGGCTTAACAAAGGTGACTATGAGTTTAATAACATACCTGAAGAAGAGGTACAGACTTTCAATCAAATTGAAGCACTTATCGAAAAGTTTAAAACTCATTATGAACCCATAGATGTTACATATGAAGGGGAAGTTTTTAGTACAATTTATTATGGGAATTCAAGTACCATTACAAAATTAAAATACTATCCACTTGCTATTTTACTGATTATCCTTTTGTTTATCGGAGTGGTTTATTTCTTTTTCAGAACTCGGAAAATAGCTGAACAAAATAGGCTTTGGGCCGGAATGGCAAAAGAAACCGCTCATCAAATAGGAACTCCATTGTCCTCCTTGGTTGGATGGACTGAAATTTTAAAGACTGAGCATATCAACCCTGAGTATATTACTGAAATGGAGAAAGATATTTTCAGGTTGCAAACCATTACTGATCGCTTTTCAAAAGTAGGGTCGATGCCGGTGTTAAATAAAAAAGACGTGGTATCAGAGACGATCAAATCGTTTGATTATTTGAAAGCCCGTAGCTCAAAATTGATTGAGTTTGAGTTGCATATTCCCGATGACCCCATCTATGTGAGGCTTAACAAGCAGCTTTATAGTTGGGCCATAGAAAACCTGGTGAAAAACGCTATAGATGCCATGAAGGGGAAGGGAAAAGTAACCATTACAATCGAAAAGAACACTAAATCAGTTTGTGTTCTAATTTCAGATACCGGAAAGGGAATTCCAAAAAAAGATTTCAATAAAATATTTAAACCGGGGTTTACTACTAAAAAACGTGGTTGGGGTCTAGGATTATCACTTACAAGACGTATCATTGAAGACTACCATCAGGGTAAAATAAAAGTAAAAACTTCAGAAAAGGGAGTGGGGACCACTTTTCAAATCTCCTTGCGACTTGAAGAATAGCTTTTAAACACTGCTTTTAAATCATCGGGGATTTGATAGGTTTTTTCGGTGTTAAAATCAAAACAAACTGCAACATCACGTGCTTCAATGCATGTCTCTCCTTTATCGTTGAGAATGAGATGTTCCAATGAAAAACTACTGTTTTTGATAGAACCAATTCTTGATTTAATTGTTATAGTGCCTGGGTAGAACAATGATTTTTTAAAGTCCACTTTGGAAGAAACCAGCATAGGGCCACGATTGGTTGCTTTATAGCTTTTATACAAACCCGATTTTTCCCAGATATTCACCCGTGCTGATTGCAAATACCTTATGATACTCACATTGTTTACATGTTCATATACATCGAGGTCACTCCAGTCGATGCGCAATTGTATTTCCAGAGGAAAGTCATTCAGATCTGTCATAAAGCGGATTGAATTTTGGAAGCGAGTGTTTCGAACTCATCCGGGGTAAGCGATACTTTTTTGCTGAAATCCATATCACTTATTTGATTGAGCGGGATAAGGTGCACGTGCACGTGTGGCACTTCCAAGCCAACTACAGCAACGCCTATACGTTTGCACGAAACAGTCTTTTCAAGTGCTTTGGCTACTTTTCGTGAAAATTGCATCAGGTTGAGATAAGTACTTTCTTCGAGGTCAAACAGTTTGTCGACTTCCACTTTAGGGACGCATAAAGTATGACCTTTTGCGTTGGGGTTAATGTCCAGAAAAGCGATGAAATGTTCGTCTTCTGCTACTTTATATGATGGAATCTCTCCGTGAATGATTTTTGTGAAAATAGTAGGCATATTTGTCAAATTTTAATAGGCTAAAGATACAAAATCCAATAAACAAAAAAAGGGCAGTCTATACTGCCCTTTTAATTTTTAAACACAAATATTAATCTCTTGATATTTCAAGAATTTCAAATGTTACAGTTCCGTTGGGCACTTGAATTTCTGCTGTTTCACCTACTTTTTTACCAAGCAATCCTTTTCCTATTGGAGAATCTACAGAAATTTTTCCGGCTTTCAGGTCGGCTTCACTTTGCGCTACAAGTTTATAAGTCATTTGTGTACCATTGGCTTGATTTTTTATTTTGACTGTTGAGTGCACCAATACTTTTGAAGTATCCAATTGTGATTCGTCAATTAGTCTTGCGTTGGAGACAATTTCTTCCATTTTGGAAATACGTAACTCCAGCATACCCTGGGCTTCTTTGGCCGCGTCATATTCTGCATTCTCTGACAGGTCACCTTTATCACGGGCTTCAGCAATGGCCTGTGAAGCCTTTGGACGTTCAACATCTCTTAAATAATCCAATTCGTCTTTTAATTTTTTTAGTCCTTCTTCAGTGTAATAAGATACTTTACTCATAACTTCTTCAATTTTATATAATACAAAGATTCCCGCTACACTGAATAATTCAGTCAACTGCGGGAACGAAAAAAATCCCATTCGGGACGGGATTTGATTGCAAATATACTAAAAATTTAATTGCTTTCGTTTTTATCGTACATTGCATCATATTATTTATATTTCTATGAAGAAGTTTTTTATCCTAACAATCGGGGTTCTGTTGTTTTCTTGTAATAACGATGATGATGTAAACAGAAATAATCCTTATTTGATTGATCCAATGGTAAATATGCAACTCGACTTGAGTTTGCCTCAGTACAATCCGTTGAATTTTCCCGGGAACAGCCTACTTTTAAACTCTCAGGGGATTAAAGGAATTGTGGTGTATAATATCGATAACAATCAATATGTAGCGCTTGATTTAACTGACCCCAATCATGTGCCCAATGATTGCTCGAGAATGACCATTGAGGGCATTGAAGCTATGTGTCCTTGTCCAAATGAAAACAACAAGTACAATATCATCACAGGACAGCATGTCACTCAACCCAATTTGTACCCTATGCAACGTTATCGTGCTGAAAGAAATGGGAATGTGATTTCTATTTCAAATTAATTATTTAGAATCTATCTAAGAAAGCTAAGGGTCGCTTTATCTCAGCCTTTGCTATGGAGTATCTATACAGTATCTATACTTAAGGTTACTTTTTGACCCGTCCTGAAATTACTATACAGATATAATATTTTAATTCTAATAGGGTAAAAAAACCCAGGAAATAATGGATTTTTTATCTAAAAACAACCGCAAAGCTTAAATTTAAAACCTTTGCGGTTTATTTTTTTAATAACTAAAACTTCAACGTAACACCTGCTAAAAAGTGAATACCTGCCTGCGGGTAATAACCCGCACCTTCAATGGTGGTTATGGTTCCCGGTTCTGAGAAATCATCATCATAAGTAAAAAAGTAACCATTGGACACATATTTCACATCAAAAATATTGTTGACCATTCCGTTGAGTAAAATGGATGAGAAGACCGGGATGTCTTTAATTTCATATATGATATTGAGGTCATTGATGAAAAAACTATCCAATTTGGAGGCCTCGCTGTCGATATTCCCTATATATTGATCACCTACAAATTTAGATAACCAGCCCACTTGAAACCCTTCAAATGGTTGGTATATCAGCATGCTGTTGGCTACTACTTCGGGTGAAAAAGAAATGTTAGTCGTTCCCAAGTTGACCAGTTCACCGTCGATGGAGGCTACAAAATTTCGGTTTTTGTTTTGGCTTAATGCGATATTGGGCATCCAGCGCAATTGATTTGCAAGTCGGATGTCTGCTTCTACTTCAATTCCCAATCGGTAACTTTCTCCACTGGTGGTGCGTAAAGGTGCACCCACATCATTCAGTTCACCAGATAGCACTAACTGATCTTTATAGTCCATATAAAACAGGTTGGTGTTTACATTTATCCTTTTGGAAGCATAGCGCCAGCCCAATTCAAAATCGTCGAGTTTTTCGGGGGTGTTGATACCTTCTTCAAAATCGTTCCGGGTGGGTTCACGATGTGCTCTTCCGTAAGATAAATAAAACTGATTAGTGGGGTTGAGTTGATAACTTAATCCGGCTTTTGGATTGAAGAAATTAAAGCTTTCATTAATATCAACTGGAACAATATCTGATGTAATCCCTCCGGTTTTATAATCGATGAAACGGCCTTGTAAATCACCGAATGCCTGCCACTGGTCATTGATTTTATACGTGGCTTTTGAAAACACTGTAAATTCGCTTTTGGTGGCATCACTAAAGTAATAATTATCTCTGATCTCTGAACCTGCGGCATATTGCGCCCAGATGATTTCACCAAAGTGGTCACCCTCATATAAACTGTAAAACACGCCTGAAGTGAGTTCAAGGCAATTCTTTTTAAAAGTGGTATTGGCATTGATTACATAATAGTCATTATCCAGCCAGCGACGCCGGATGATGTCCATTTCATCAATGGTTTCACCGCCCACTTCTATGGGATCCAGACCGTATGTTCCAAAGCTGTCGTCCTCTCTATATTGCTCAAAAAAGCCTCTTCCATAAGTATAGTTTAGCCCTATGTTTGTTGACCAGAAATTGTTCCAGCGCTGGTTCCAGTGTAGTTGGTAGTGGTCTTGCTTGTAGTCGTCCACTTCGTTGTCATAGAATTTCATATTGCCGTTTACATCAAAATACATTCCAGCGGGATTGAAAGTTCTGTCTTCTTCAAGGGTTTCAGCATCGATGCCAAACCAGCTTTGATAAGTAACCTCATGTCCGCCAAAGGTGATGGCTTTAATCAGGGTATTCTTATCTACAAAAGAACCTTGCAGGAAATAGGATTTTAAATCTGATGATGCCCGGTCAATATAACCGTCTGATGCAATGGCTGAAAGTCTTCCGGCAATTTCAATTTTGTCCTGAAGTAATCCCGAGGTGAATTTCAGGTTATGCCGACGGGTATTGAAACTTCCAAAACTGTTTGAAATCTCGGCTCCGGCCTCTTTTGAGACGGCATCTGTCAAGAGGTTTAAACTTGCTCCAAAGGCACCTGAACCATTTGTGGATGTGCCCACGCCACGTTGTAATTGCAGGTTTTCAATTGAGGAAGCAAAATCTGGCAGGTTGACCCAAAAAGTTCCCTGACTTTCAGAATCGTTAAAAGGGATTCCGTTCAAGGTTACATTTACACGTGATGCGTCACTGCCACGCACCCTGATATAGGTATATCCCACGCCGGCACCGGCATCTGAAGTACTAACCACTGAAGGCAAATAATTCAACAAGATGGGAATGTCCTGACCCAGGTTGCGTTTTTCTAGTTCCTCTTTACTGACATTGCTGTGTGTAATGGGGGAATCAGCATCGACACGTACAGACCTTACTAATACTTCATCGAGCATTTCGGGTTTTTGGATAGAGTCGTTTTCTTCTTGTGCCAGAATTTGAATTCCAGAAAAACAGATTAAACAAATGATTAAAAGGGATTTCCTAGTTTGAATGCAAGAAATCTGTTGATGAGGTTCCCGCTTTCGCGAGAATGTGAATAAAGTTTTCATTCGTAAAAAAGTTATTACGAATAAAAGGGGCGATTATTCTTTGTTATTAATTGATTAAAATAAGTGTATAAAAAAACCCTTAATAAATCGCTCGAGCCGAATTATAAAGGGGGTTCATACACAGATGAAGCACTTTGCTTCTGTCCCTTGGCAGCATTACCCGCCCAGGTTCATTGGGTATAATCTCAGCCGATTTAGTTGTTGGTTAATAGTTAATTGTTAAAAGAGCTGATTTTCAACTCACCTCTATTTACTAATAACTCACCACTACATCAGCACCCCTTTGAGATGGGGCAAATTTAGAGATTTTTAATTAATTTTCGGGGGTTTTCTGTTGGCTTTTTTAAGTGCTTTTTCTTTTTTTGATTTCAGGCGTTTTTCTATGGCACTTTTGGAGGGTTTGGTTTTTTTACGGGCTTTTTTGACTTTGAGGTTTTCTTTAATGAGTTCTAAAAAACGCTCGATGGCGATGGCTTTGTTTTTATGCTGGCTACGACTATCGCTACAGCTTAAAAGCAGTATGCCTTCCTTGGTCAAGCGCGAAGCAAGTTTCGCTTCAAGGCGTTCTTTCTCCACTTTTGTTAAGCCTTGTGAGTTGGGAATATCGAAGCTTAATTCGATACGTGATGCAACTTTATTGACATGTTGCCCGCCGGCACCGCTGCTGCGGGTGGCTTTGAAAGTGAGTTCGTTGAGCAGAATATCAGTACGCATTTTTAAACTACCTGATGGGTTTCTTTTAAAAGATCATTGACCGTTTTTACAGGGTTGAAGGTCAATAAGGGCACTTCTACAAAAAGAGTGGTCCAGTGTGCCATACTGCCATTCCAGAGTCCTGGCAGTTCGAGTGCTTTGATGGTTTTTCCCTGATGGCTTTTATGAGAAATAAATCCGGTTTCGGGGTTGACAAATTGTGTGAGATCAAACTTTTCACCATTGTAATTTTTGATGCCACAAACTAAATCTACCGGATTGAAGTGAGTCGCTTCCTGAATGATATTCATTTGGTGTGAATCGTTTTTGTCAACCTGTGAAAGTTCTACAATTTGTAATGAAATATTACCCTCTTGATTTTTTATCCAAAAAGGACCCCCGCCGGGAGCACCGGTATTTTGAACCATTCCACATACCCTGATGGGACGGTTGAGTAGTTTTTGTGCTTCATCTAAAGTTTCGGGCAGGGTTTTAATGTTTAATTCTGATGCCATAAACCCTCTGATGTCTTTCAAGAGGCTTGTTTTTTCTGGATTTTTATCGATACTTTTTAAATAGTTGAAAACTTTTGTTTGGATTTCCAAAAGCTTTCCGGCGAGGATTTTTTTATGAATTGCAACAGTTTCCAGTTGCTCTTCGGTCACTACATTGTCAATGTTTTTAATGAAAAGAAGGTCAGCTTCCATTTCGTTGAGGTTTTCCAAAAGTGCTCCATGACCCGCCGGTCTGAAATGCAAGTTTTTATCTGTGTCTCTGTATGGTGTGTTTTTTAAAGTTGTTGCAATTGTATCTGTTGATGGTTTTTGAAAGGAATAAGAAATGTTTAAGTTGGATTTGGTTTTGCGTTCTACGCGTTTTTTTACTTTTAAAAACTCCTTTTTAAAATGTTCAACAAAGGTTTCAGCAAAGGTAAAATGAATATAACATTGTCCTTGAGTTGAGGCATAAAAACCGGTTTCCAATAATTGCTCTTCAAAAGCAGTAGCAGTATTTTTTTTGTATTTATGAAACGGAACCAGACCTTTCGGAAGCTTGCTATAGTTAAGCCCATCTTCTTTAAGCAGTGTTTTTACCAGTAAATGAATGCGCTTCCCTTTTTTATAGAATTTAAATTCGGGATACAATTTCCTGAGTTTTTTACGCAGTTTTTTGGTAAATGCAAAATGCGGAAGGCCTTTTAAAAAATCTTCCAACAGTTGTGTATCGTTTTCGGCCAGGTAATTGTTGAATTTTTGTTCATCAGGTTTGTAGGTTTCCACAAAATAATGTAAATGCTTAAACATTCTTGTGGCAGCTCCAGATGCAGGAACAAATTTTACAATGGTCAGGTTGTCCTTTCTTTTGTCGTACAGTTTTATGAGATGTTCTTTTTCCTTTTGAGAAAAGCAAAGTATCCCGTTTGAGTGGGTAGCAGCACTAATAAGGTGGATAAAAGGAATGCCGTTCTCAAAACGTTTTAAATCCTTCAGGACTTTAGCTTCCGTGAGTCCGTGTTGTTGAATTTGTATGTTATCTTTTTTGGTAAATTTCATTCTCTAATAGCTTTTCTACTACATCATTGGCTTCTTTCAGTCGTCGGTTGTAGTTGCCTTTTAAAACTTTGTAGTTAATGTTTTGTTGTTTCAATTCTTCTTCAAATATCTGAAACATGTGTTCTCTATCATCGGGCTTATCTCTTAGGTCATCTGCTTCCCAAGGTATATCGATGTATAACAAAAAATAAAGATCATATTTATTATTTTGCACCCAAGATTTAATTTTTTCGGGGCAAAAGCCGTTATAGTAGACTTCAGAATAGACTTTGAGTTGCAATAAATTGGTGTCGTAAAATACTACATTTTTTGCATATTTTTCGGCGAAAGCCTCGTTTTGAAGCTGACCTTCAGCGATTGGAATCAAGTCATCTATTTGACATACCTCCTTGTGCAAGTCCCATTTTTTTTGCAGGTAAGTTCTCATAAACTCCGGAGCCCAGGAAGTGTTGAACTGTTTTGCAAGATCTTGAGAAAGTGTAGTTTTTCCGGTTGATTCAGGCCCAAAAAACACTACTTTCAAGAAGTTTTTGCTTGTAGTTTGGGGTTGTTGATTATTTTTTTCCATTCCAGGTAGCCGTAAATTGCAATGATGGTAAAGATTAAATATTGTAAAGAGGTAAAGGTATAACCTTTATAGAAATATAGTGGTATGGAGATGAGGTCACCCACAATCCAATAGAGCCAGTTTTCAATTTTCTTTTTAGCCATAAGCCACATTCCTACAAAAAATATGGCAGTTGTAAGCGTGTCTACATAAGCTACCCAGTCGTTCCATTTATCGAATAACTGATATACAATAAAAACAAAGCTCATTCCTGCAATAAATAAGATAACTGACTGAAGCTTTTCTTTTTTTGAGGTAGTTGTAATTGGGGTAAAGTGTTTAGCATCTACTTTTCTTGTCCAGATATACCAGCCATAGACACTCATTGAAAAATAATACCCATTGATGAGCATATCACCAATGAGTCCCCATTGATAGAGTAAATAAACAAAAATGGATGTGCTTATTATGCCGGTGGGAAACACCAGGATGTTATCTTTTTTTGCATACCAAACTGAGAGCAAGCCAAAAAAAACAGCAATGATCTCTAGTGAAATAAACAGGGTAGAGTAACCGCTGTACTGACTAAAGAGCCAATCAAAAATGAGGGACATACTCGCTTCGGTTTGATTTTACAATTTTTATATACAATACGCCACGCTCAATAGCCTCGAGTGCTATTTTCATTTCGTCCTGAAGCACGTTCATTACTGTATCATAATCGCCATAAACCTGGGTGCTTAAGGGGTTTTCTGAAACCTTCAGGCCAGAGACTCGCAATTTTTTTATAAAATCAATAATGGGTTGTTCATAAGTGTCCTGAAGTGGTGAAAGGGTGAGTTCAACAGAGATTTCCATAAAATAAAATATTGCTTATTGTTTTAATCATTTTTGAATACGTGCAGTTTGGCGCCCATTCCATAATTGTCATAGCCGTTTCTGAGCAATTCAGAATTTGGATTGTAATCAAAATTAAAGGCTTGCCATTTCTTATTGTTAAAAAAAATGCGTCTTACCATGGTTTGTTTGCCGCTCAGTTGGTTTGTTAAAGGCAATAATGGTCTGAAGGATACAGCAATTTTTTCAATTCCTCTTTTGGTTTTGTATTCGTTATAGGTTTTTGTTTGAATAAGGTTTCCATTACTGTCAGTGGGTCCTAACACTTGAATGGAAACATACAAACCTTCTTGTGGGATAAAGATGTTATTGTCTGAAAGGTCGAGTTCAAAAACGTCCTTTTTTTCTTTTTCAGTTATGTTGAAAACGATGTTACCATAAGAAATTTCATTTCCCGGAAGGCCATTGTCGTTCTCATAAAATTTCACGCGCATCAAAGTTGAAAATTTCCTAACGGGAATGATTTTGCCTGCCACTTCTTCCTTGACATTGATGGGCAATAATAGAGTAGCAATTTTAGTGGGTTTAGCATCAATTTTTTGAAACAAAACAGCGATTTCACTTTCCACGGTTTGAAGCCATGAATTGTGGTAATTGGTGTGCGAAATAGGTTCAACTTCCCTTTTTTTATATTTGCCGTCAGGCAGGCTTGAGAGGACTACTTCTTTCAATTGGTCAACTTTTGGCGCAAGTGAATAGGCTTCCTTAATTGTTGAAGTGAGGATGCTGATTTCTTCATAACCCAAAGCTGAAACAAAGAGGGTGTCTACATCTGGGTAGCGCTTTTTCTGGTATAAAAACTCCCCTTCAGCATTGGCATAAGAACCGAGTCCGTTTCCAAATGAGATGGTTGCAAATGAAACGGGTTCTTGAGTTTCTGCATCAAAAAAGCGAATGGTTTGACCCGAAATCAAATTAGTGAATGCTAGAATGAAGATTAATGAGTAAATTTTCATTTGTTATTTTCTTTTTTCAAGATACGAATATATTTTGTTCAAAAGCTGTTCCAATCACTACGATATCTGCTCCCATTTTAAAAACTTCTTCCAGTTCGTGGGCAGAGCGAATGCCCCCACCCACTATCAACGGGATGTTCAATGCTTTTGAAACAGACAGAATAATTTGATTTGAAACCCTGTTTTTAGCACCACTTCCAGCTTCCAGGTAGACGAGTTTCTTTCCGGAATATTGCCCTGCCAATGCTGTATGGATAATTTTTTTAATGTCGTTTTGAGCCATGGGTTTGGTATTGCTGACGCGTTCTACTGCACTTCTGGCCCCACCATCTATCAATAAATAGGCAGTGGGAATAACTTCCATAGTACTTTCTTGAAGCGATTTTACCGCTTTTACTTGTTGATTGATGAGGTATTCGGGATTGTCGCCTGAGAATAAACTCAGGAAAAGAAGTGCATCTGCTTTATTAGTAATCTGTTTTGCATCACCCGGAAATAGTACAACCGGGAGCTTTGAGAATTGTTTGAAGATATTCACTATAGTCTCAGTTTGAAATTTTGTTGCAGTGCTTCCTCCCACAAAAAGATGGGTAGTAGTTTTGGGGATTTTGTTTAAAAATTCTAAAGTATTTTTTGGATCAAAATCTTCAGGGTCGATCAAAATTGCGAGTTGTTTGACTCCCTTTTTTTTTGCGTTAGTAAATGATGTGTAAATGGCACTCATCAAAATGAAAGATTAACAAAGTGCATAAGCACAGGTGAATTGTTCAAACTCAAAAAAGTGGACTTGGTAGGAGTTTATTTTTCCATTGAAAATAATTTCGGCAGTGGTTTCATTGTCTTCAAATTGAAAATCCCTTACATCAATGTGGTGCAAAAAGCTCACGCCTCTATTTGCATATAGCTTGTATAATGCTTCTTTGGCACACCATACAATAGTTAATTTCTGAATAACGGCAGCGTCGTTTGCCAGGGTTCTGTATTCTTTTAAAGGGGTAAATTTATTGGCGATGCGTAAAATTTTATCTCGTTGTTTCTCGATGTCTATTCCCACTTCATTCTTACTAATAATTATTCCGGAAAATTCATGAGAGTGAGTAATTGAAATACAGGTATGGTCTTTTAAATCCGGTTTTCCGTCTTCGTTGTAAACCAAATCAAAATCGGTATACCCGGCTTCTTTTAATAAATGGCGCACACTTAAAAAGCCTCTTTTGTGAATGTCTGAAAGCATTTTTGATATCCTGAACCGGCTGTTTTCAGTGAGAGGAATGTCTTTTATGAGTTCCTCAAAAGGCTCTTCAATCTTCCAAATGAGTACTTTAGTATGTGGGTTTATTGTTATTGTTTTGTAAAGAGGCATAGGTTTTGGTAGATAATCTGTATTTTTGTATTCTTAAAAATCATATTATACAAATATAACATTATGAGTACTAAAACTGTGCCTTATACGGCTTATAAAGTAAAAGATATTTCTCTTGCTGCCTGGGGAAGAAAGGAAATTGAATTGGCTGAAGCAGAAATGCCGGGTCTTATGTCCCTTAGAGAAGAGTTTAAAAATGAGCAGCCCCTTAAAGGAGCACGTATTGCCGGATGTTTACATATGACTATACAAACGGCTGTGTTGATAGAAACCTTAATAGCATTGGGTGCTGAAGTTACCTGGAGTTCTTGTAATATTTTTTCAACCCAGGATCAAGCTGCTGCAGCGATTGCTGCTGCCGGGATTCCTGTTTATGCCTGGAAAGGAATGACAGAAGAAGAGTTTAACTGGTGTATTGAGCAAACCTTATTTTTCGGTGAAGACCGAAAGCCTTTAAATATGATTCTTGATGACGGAGGTGATTTGACCAATATGGTTTTGGACAATTATCCTGAATTGGCTTCTGGTATTAAGGGCCTTTCAGAAGAAACAACTACAGGTGTGCACCGTTTATATGAACGAATGAAAAATGGCACCCTTCCAATGCCTGCTATCAATGTGAATGATAGTGTTACAAAATCGAAATTTGACAATAAATATGGCTGTCGTGAAAGTGCGGTGGATGCTGTGCGTCGTGCAACAGACACCATGCTTGCCGGAAAGCGCGTGGTAGTGTGTGGGTATGGTGATGTTGGAAAAGGAACTGCAGCATCTTTCAGAGGAGCAGGTTCTATTGTTACTGTAACTGAAATTGATCCTATTTGTGCTTTGCAAGCTGCGATGGATGGGTATGAGGTAAAACGCCTTGAAACTGTGATTGGGAATGCCGATGTTGTTTGTACTGCTACCGGTAACAAAGATATTATTCAAGAGCGTCATTTCAGAGCGATGAGAGACAAAGCAATTGTTTGTAACATTGGTCATTTTGATAATGAGATTGATATGGCCTGGTTGAACAAGAACTATGGGGCAACCAAGGATGAAATTAAGCCTCAGGTGGATAAATACACCATAGACGGAAAAGATATTGTTGTGCTTGCAGAAGGGCGTTTGGTAAACTTGGGTTGTGCAACAGGTCACCCAAGTTTTGTGATGAGCAACTCGTTTACAAACCAAACTTTGGCTCAAATAGAATTGTGGAAAAATACTGACAATTATGAAAACAAGGTGTATGTTTTACCAAAACACCTTGACGAAAAAGTAGCAAAACTTCATTTGGAGCGCATAGGTGTTGAGCTGGAAACTCTGAGAGAAGATCAAGCGAGCTACATTGGAGTTACTGTTGACGGTCCCTTTAAACCTGATTACTACAGATATTAAAACTTAATTACATACAATCAAACAAAAAACCCTTTCTGATTCCAGAAAGGGTTTTTTTATATTCTATAAAAGAAAGAAAACTATGCTTCAAACGGTTCAATCGAAACGTATGATTTATTGTCTTTCTTTTTTGTGAATTTAACTAATCCATCCACTTGAGCGTGAAGGGTGTGGTCTTTTCCGGCATACACATTTTCACCTGGATTGTGTGCAGTCCCTCTTTGTCTTACGATGATATTTCCGGCTACAGCAGCTTGTCCACCAAAAATCTTAACACCTAAGCGTTTTGATTCTGATTCCCTGCCGTTTTTGGAACTACCAACACCTTTTTTATGTGCCATGGCTTAACTTTTTTTAAATTATTATTTTATTTGTTTTTCAACAATTCTTTTGCTTGCTTCACCCATTCTTCAGATTCAATCTTTTCTCGGGTAACGCCATCTAAAGCTGAAAGCTGCTCTCTGTCTGCTGCTTTCAATTTGCTAATTTGCTGAAATGTGTATATTCCGATTTCATTTAACTTTTCTTCATAAGCCGGCCCGATTCCGTTGATTTGTTTTAAATCATCAGCATCACCCTTTAAAGCTGTACCAATATTGGCGAAAAGTTTTTCAAGGTTGATTTCAATATTGCCTTCTTCTGCACGGTTTTGAGCTCTTGATACTAAGTTATCGCTAACTTCAACTTCTTTTTTTGGAGTTGCTTTTTCCGTTTTTGGAGTCGCTTTCTCTGCCTTTTTAGCCGGAGCTTTTTTCTCGGCTTTTGGAGCAGTTGCTTTTTGTTCTTTCTTGGCAGCTTTTTTAGCACCTGAAGCAACAATGCTTTCAATTACGATTTCAGAAAGCGATTGACGGTGACCATTTTTCTTTTGGTATCCTTTACGTCTTTTCTTTTTGAAAACAATTACTTTGTCACCTTTAAGGTGTCTCGTGATTTTTGCTCCTACCTGAGCTCCTTCTATAGCCGGGGCGCCTAATGTGATATTGTCCCCTTCTTCAATAAGTAGTACATTGTCAAAAGTGACAGATGAACCCTCCTCTTCAGATAAACGGTGAACAAACACTTTTTGGTCTTTCGCAACTTTAAATTGCTGCCCTGCTATCTCTACAATTGCGTACATAGCGTGTTTTTAGTTAATTTAAACTTGATTAAACATTAGATTTTCTTCTAACGCGGGCGCAAATATACACCTAAAAAATGAATATACAAATCCCTGTTATCCACTTTTTTTAATTGGGTTTGTTTTGGTTGGTGTTCCATGAGTCCTTTAGTAACTGCATAAAGGCAAGGGTGAGGACAAATGAAGTGGCAAGTCCCATTATTAAAACAGAAACTATAAGTGTTAATGGTCCGTTACTCAGGTTTACATCCCAGCCTTCCAGAATGGTTGTTGCAAACTCTGGATCAATGTGGTACATGTAGATCGCCATTACTATACCGAACAATACTGAAGCAAACGCACCGCTTAACAGTCCAGCCTGAAAGCCTTTTTCATATTTAAATTTAGTATGATTTTTTTTATAATTTGTAATGGCTTGGTAAATTCCAAACCCAAAAATCACAGCATTGAAGGCACTTAAAACAGTAAGTGTGTGTAGGTTAAAAAATCGAAGAACCAAGAAGTAAACAATTAATAATACAGAAATTATTAAACCATATTTCATATAATGTTTTGTCATGATTGAGATTTTTAAAGTTAGTTGTCTCCAATATCGTAAAATTTAGAATTAATTATCACTAACACATTGTTAATTTTTTAAGTTTTGTATAAAGGATACACTCATAATCTTATCTTTGTAAACTATGAATCGTGTAACAATCTTCACTATTTTAATACTAATGAGTCACATTTTTAATCAATAACAATTACTATGAGAAAAAATCTTTTTACCATAGCATTGCTTCTTTTTGCTTTTACTTATGTTCAAGCACAAGAAGTTGCTTTTGAAGAGTACAAATTAGACAATGGCTTGCATGTTATTTTACATCAGGATGATACAGCTCCTGTAGTGATCACTTCGGTGATGTATCAGGTAGGTGCTAAAGACGAAAACCCAGAGCGCACAGGATTTGCTCACTTTTTTGAACACCTTTTGTTTGAAGGAACAGAAAATATTGAAAGAGGAGAGTGGTTTAAAATTGTTTCGTCTTACGGCGGATCAAACAATGCCAACACCAGCGATGATCGTACTTATTATTATGAACTATTTCCCTCAAATGCTGTTGAGGTAGGTTTATGGATGGAAAGCGAGCGCATGCTTCATCCCATCATTAACCAAGTGGGTGTGGATACTCAAAATGAAGTAGTGAAAGAAGAAAAAAGACTGCGTGTTGATAACCAGCCATATGGAAATATTTTTTCAGAAGTAAAGAAAAATATGTTTAAAAAACACCCTTATCGTTGGTCACCAATCGGAAGTATGGAGCATCTTGATGCAGCAACTCTTGATGAATTTCTTGCTTTTAATGAAAAGTTTTATGTACCCAACAATGCTACTTTAGTTGTGGCCGGAGATATAAATGTTCCAGAAGTAAAAAAAATGATTCAGGATTATTTTGGTCCTATACCCAGAGGAGCTGAAGTTGAAAGAGTCAATATAAAAGAAGATCCTATAACTGAGCAAATCAATGCGGTGGCTTATGACCCTAATATTCAAATTCCAGCTGTTCTTCACGCCTACAGAACACCAGCAATGAACACACGTGAGGCGCGTGTTCTCGACATGGTTTCAACCATTTTGAGTGACGGTAAAAGCTCAAGATTGTATAAAAAATTGGTAGACGACAAAAAGATGGCGCTTCAAGTATCTGCATTTAACGTGAGTCAACAAGATTATGGAATGTATTTAACCTTTGCTCTTCCATTAAACAATACTTCTCTTGAAGATTTAACCAAAGAGATTGATGAAGAAATCGTAAAACTTCAAACCGAATTAATTTCTGAAAGAGAGTTTGAAAAGCTACAAAACGTGTTTGAAAACCGTTTTGTAAACTCAAATGCTACGATTGCAGGTATTGCCGGTTCATTGGCAACTTATCAAATGCTCTATGGAGATATTAATTTGATAAACAATGAAATTGACATTTACCGTTCGATTACCAGAGAAGAAATCAGAGAAGCTGCAAGAAAATATCTAAACCCAAACCAACGACTGCGTTTAGAGTATTTACCTGAAAATGACAAACAATAAAATTACAGATCAATGAAAAAGTATATACTATCTTTAACAGCTTGTTTATTTTTTATAAGCTTTATCAATGCGCAGGTTGACCGTTCTAAACGTCCTGTTCCTGCACCCGCACCAACCATCAATCTTTCAACACCACAGTCTTTTGAATTAGACAATGGCATGAAAGTTATGGTGGTGAGAAACACCAAACTTCCCAGAGTTAGAATTCAATTGCGTTTAGACAACCCACTTTATGCGTCTCAGGACAAAGCTGGTGTTGAATCACTATTGGCTGCCATGCTAGGAAATGGAACCACATCTATTTCAAAGGAAGATTTTAACGAGGAGGTTGATTTTCTTGGAGCTTCTATAAACTTTGGCTCACAGAGTGGTTTTGCCAGTTCCCTATCAAAATATTTTGACCGTATTTTTGAATTGTTTGCAGACGCTGCAAAAAATCCTTTGTTGGATGGAGAAGAATTCCAAAAGGAGAAAGATAAGTTGCTAGAGGCGTTGAAAAACAACAAAAAAGATGTTTCAACAGTTTCAAGACAAGTTTCTTCTGCATTGTTGTACGGAAAAAAACACCCTAAAGGTGAGTTTGCAACCGAAGAAACCGTTCAAAACATCACCTTAGCAGATGTAAAAAATTATTATGAAAACTTTTTCTCACCGGAAAATGCTTATCTGGTAGTAATTGGTGATGTAAACTTTTCAAAAGTAGAGGCTCTTGCCAAAGCACATTTTGAAAACTGGCCAAAACGAAACGTGTTGGATGTAAGTTATTCTGATCCTACAGATGTGCAATACACTCAAATCAATTTTATAGATATGCCCAATGCAGTTCAGTCTGAACTGGTAGTTGAAAACATCGTCAACTTAAAAATGAGCGACCCTGATTACCACGCTGTTTTAATAGCAAACAGTATTTTGGGAGGAGATTTTAACAGTTACCTCAATATGAACCTGCGTGAGGACAAAGGGTGGACTTATGGAGCACGTTCATCTACAGGAGCCGGTAAACACGTTACAAGTTTTTATGCTTCCACCAGTGTTAGAAATGCAGTGACAGATAGCGCAGTTGTTGAAATGCTACATGAAATCAAGAACATTAGAGAAAACCTGGTTGAAAATGATAAACTGGCTTTAGCGAAAGCGAAATATACAGGGAACTTTGTATTGGCACTTGAGCGTCCTGAAACCATTGCGAATTATGCATTGAACATCGAAATTCAAAACCTGTCGAAAGACTTTTATGAAAACTACCTCAAGAAAATCAATGCTGTTACTGCTGAAGATGTAAAGCGAGTTGCCAACAAATACTTTTTGGTTAACAATGCTCGTATCGTCGTCACCGGAAAAGGTTCTGAAGTACTCGAAGGTCTTAAAAAGATTGACAGAGGAGACGGCACCATGATTCCGGTAAAATACTTTGACATTTACGGAAATGAGGTTGAAGAACCCAACTATACGATAGCAATGGATCCTTCAGTAACTATTGAAACAGTGTTGAACAACTATATAAATGCTATTGGCGGAAAAGGTAAACTCAATGATGTTAAATCAGTATTCACAACTGCAGGCGCTACTATGCAAGGAATGCAATTGGGTATGGAAATGAAAGTGACCAGCGACAATAAAATGTCACAAGCTATTTTGATGGGTGGAATGCCACTTCAAAAAACGGTGTTTGACGGTCAAACAGGTTACACCATGGCACAAGGACAAAAAATGGAGTTTGATGAGAAGCAATTGGCAGATATGAAAGAAGGAACCGGTTTGTTTCCAGAATTGGATCCTGCCAAAGCAACACTTATTGGAATGGATACTGTAGATGGAGTCACTGCTTATGCAGTTGGTTACGGAGATTCTAAAGTGAGCTTTTACAATGCTGAAACCGGCTTGAAAATCAAAGACGAGAACACTCAAGAAGTGAATGGTACACCAATGAAATCATCAATTTTATATGGTGATTATAAAGAAGTGGGAGGTATTCAATTCCCGCACACAATGACCGTTTCGGCAGGACCTCAGGAAATTAAATTTGAGGTTACTGATATTAAAATCAATGAAGGCGTAAGCGAAGAGGATTTTAAATAGACATTAGAAATCAGACTTAAGATTTTAGATAAAAAACCGCCCCGCTAAACCGGGGCGGTTTTTCGTATACGCTTTTTGCTGTTGGCAAGGACTACTCCCACCAGAATGATTCCGCCGCCAATCAACTGCATAAATGAAAATTGCTCACCATCTATAATTCCCCAGAGTAGTGCAACAATAGGTATTGTGTAAGTTACCGAAGTAGAGAACACCGGCGTGCTTATTTGAATCAGTTTGTTAAATACTAAAAGAGCCAAAGCAGTTCCAAAAATGGCCAGTAAAGCGATATATCCTGCTGCATTCAATGTGCCCGGAGCTTGAAGTGTTTCGGCCTTGAAGAAACCTGTAGAGATTAAAATTATAAGCGCAGGAATCATGATCACGAAAAAACTCCCTGCTGAAATGCCCAGTGGTGTAAGTTCCTGTAAACGGGTTTTGATCACATTTACATTCATAGCATAGCCCACTGTAGCCATAAAAATAAACAACACATACCAGTAATTTTGATTTGGATTGATGTCTGCACTTTGCCAAATTAACAATAAACAACCGGCCAGACCAATTAAAACACCCCACAATTGTCTTTTAGAAAAACCAATGGCAAAAAACATAGCCCCAAAAATCAAGGTCATAATGGGAGTGGTCGCATTGAGAATGGAGGTAATGGCACTGTCAATTTCTGTTTGTGCAAAGGCAAAGAAAAACGCAGGAAAAAAAGTTCCTAAAAAACCTGCTATAGCAACCCATTTCCACTGATACTTAGTGAGTTTTCGAATGCGATTAAAGCCAATAATAAAAAGGAAAACCCCGGCAATTACAATTCTTAAAGAGCCTACCTGCAAGGGGGTTAAGCCCACAAGAGCTTTTTTAATCAATATAAACGAACTTCCCCAAATTATGGAAAGTAAGATTAGATAAACCCACTTGATATTGTCTTTCTCCATAGTGTAAAATGAGTGACAAAATTCAACAATTTAAACCGATTAATCTTCTTAATTTGTAACTTTGTAAAAATTTTATAATTAAAGAAATGAGAACATTTAAATATACCTTTTTATTCGTGGCGTTAGCAATGTTAAGTTTTTCGTGTAAAAACGAGTCTCAGCCTGAAACAAAAGCTGTGGAAGTTGCTTCAGCTCCTGTTAAAGAAAAAGAACTAAACCCCAACGCAGTTTATACAGATGCTACTTTTGAAATTGAAGGAATGAAGTGTGCTATGGGTTGTGCAAAAGTGATAGAGAAAAACATCGCCCAAATGGACGGCGTTAAAGAAGTAAAGGTTGATTTTGATTCAAAAACAGCTACAATTTCTTTTGATGCACAACTTGCAAATCAGGAAAAAATTACTAAAACAGTTGTTAATACTTCTGAAACTTACAGTGTGACAAGTTGGAATGGCACACAACTTTCAGATAGGACTGAAGCGCAGAATGAATAAACTCTCAAAATATTAAAACTAAGGGAAGCCCGGCAAATAGTGTCGGGTTTTTTTATTGAATCACTACCTTAAAAGTTTTTGGCCTGCTAGAAGTTGTAGTCGCTTTTAAGATGTAAAGCCCTGATTTGACTGTGCTTAAATCAAGATAAACAGTACTTTGATTTTGAACAGATTTAGTTTGTAATTTCTTTCCGCTTAAATCAAAAAGTTTGAGGTTTGTTAACTTTTCGGCGTAAACCAAACTAAAATGATTTTTTTTAGCTTCGGAGATGAGTTGTATTTTAAAATCGTCTCTCACAAAGGAATTCAAATCCAAATGTACCGGTTCGCAAACATCGATAGAATCAAGATTTGAATAGAACATCTCGGTATTTTTAAAGAAACAACTCACTTTTCCAACATTGTTAACATCTGGTTCACCACCGGGGGCATTGATCATAGACAATGAGCCCATTCCTTCTACCCAGATAGCATTGGTGTTGCTAATGGTATTTGAAGGCGTGGGAGAAAAGTAGAAATGCCTGTATTCATTTCCATCAGCCAAAGGCAGGTTTATAATAGAGTCTAATACATAAAATCCTCCATTGGCTGGAAATGGAGTGATGGGGTTCAGCATTTCAATAGTTTCACCCACTTCCATAGAAAAATCATAGAGCAATAAATCCTCAGTATATTGAGGTTCAAGTATAGTGAGATATACTTTTTGTTCGTTGCTATTTTCACGCAAAAGGAGATTGCGATTGATGTAGTGATAACCGTCGAGGATTTTATACGTTTTATTGTTTACAAGGGTGTCTCCATCAGTAAAATAGACATCTGTTACACAACCTGAGAAACAAGAAGTAAACTGCCATTCATTGAGGTCGTCCAATAGAGGGGTATAGCTTTGAGATGAAACTGAAAAGCCAGAAAAAATTAAAAAAATGAATGCGGTTCTTTTAAAGAAATGAAATTTTATTGCCATTGAATTGTTTCCATAATTCGTCTAATATCTTCACGAATATAAGAAATTGCAGGTAAAATAGAGTCAAAATTTGGTCTGCTTTTAAAGTAAAGCGAACCGGTGACAAAATGCTTTGTGCTGTCAGTTACATAAAACTGAGTTGATGTAGCAGCATTTCCATTAATCATATACAGCATTCCATACACGTTGTTGATTGAATCTACCCTGGGTTGCTCATAGATGGAAGAAGCTTTAATGGTGTGGTCGTAAGTCAATTTTTGGGCGTCATACAACAAAGAGTCGATATTGTTTTCAATTGGTCGGTATGTCAAATGAATCGTTGCTTTCATATTGGGATACACTAGGTCCAACCAGCAATTGTTTTTGGATTGTAAATTTGCCTGAGCGTTGTAAACAAAATTAAAAGGGCATTCTATTTTTGGGGAGACATAAATGGGTTCAGGATATTGAAGATGTAAAAGTGCTTTAGGCTTCACAACTACTTCATCACCGCAGCTTGCCAAAAATAAAAATCCTATAAATAACAATACATACCTCATGAAACGATTCCTTTAAAACAAGAACGCATTTATTATTTAAAACGTATTAAAAAGGCAGGTCATCTTCATCCTGCTTTTCATCTTGACCTTGTTGAGGTTGGGCTTGTGTTGGCTTGGATTCTGTAGAGGTTTCAGGTTGTGGGCTTGTTTTTTGATTGTAATTTTCAGATTCACTTTTAGGAGTTAAAAAGGTGAAATCTGTACATTGAATTTCTGTGCTGTAACGTTCATTGCCCTGATCGTCTGTCCATTTTCTTGTTTTTAAACGACCTTCTATATATACTTTGTCTCCTTTTTTCAAATAACGCTCACAAATTTCAGCTGCTTTATTTCTCACTACGATGTTGTGCCACTCAGTGTTGGTCACTTTTTCTCCTGATGTTTTGTTTGTATACACTTCATTGGTGGCCAACGGAAAACGTCCAATGCAATTTCCTCCTTCAAAATGAATCATTTTTACATCATCTCCTGTGTGTCCAATTAACATGACTTTATTCAGTGTTCCACTCATAACTTTTGTTTTTAGTTTCGTTCAAAGATATTACTTTTCAATTGCTTTTAAAAGGAGAAGCGCTCAATAAAATTTTGAATTACAACGGGTACGGGATATTTATTGATTTCTGAAATTGCATATCCATCTTTTGGAATCATATCTGTATTCACTATCCAAAAGCGGATGTGTAAATGCTGGTGTGAGAGTTTGTGTTGAATGGGTTTTTCATTGAAAAGCGTCACAGATTCAATTTTGGTTATATCAAAGACATCCTCGATTTCAGCAGTATTTAGAATACTATTATTTTCTTTTTCTATCAGCGGAAATTGATAAAGGTTTTTCCAAATTCCGTTTTGTGTTCTCTTTTCGAGTAAGGTTTTTTCATTTGCTGAAACAACAACTAAATAATTAAAATAGCGATTACGCACTTTGAGTTTAGATGTTTTTATTGGAAGTAAAGTTACTTTTCCGGTATTGAAAGCAATGCAATGATCTTTAAAAATACATCCACTGCATAGGGGTTTTTGAGGTTTACATTGGGTGGCACCAAACTCCATCAACGCCTGATTGAATTCACCGGGATTTGTTTGGTCAAGTAAACTTTGGGCCAGTGTTTTAAACTCTTTGGCAGCCTGTGTTGTATTAATGGGAGTTTCAATACCAAACACCCTGGACAAAACACGAAATACATTGCCATCCACAACAGCCTGGGGTTCATCATAACAAATGGAAGCGATGGCACTAGCAGTATAGTCACCAATTCCTTTTAGTTTTTTGAGCTCTTTATAATTATCGGGGAATGTTCCATTGAAATGTTCAACTACAAATTTTGCTGTATGATGCAAGTTCCTGGCTCGGGAATAATAGCCCAGTCCTTGCCAGAGTTTTAAAACAGTTTCTTCATCGGCTTTGGCCAAATCAAAAACCGTGGGGAAGGTTTCAATAAATTTTTCATAATAAGATAAACCCTGATCAATGCGTGTTTGCTGGAGAATTATTTCAGAAAGCCAGACTGCGTATGGATTGGTTGTTTTGCGCCATGGAAGCGCTCGTTTGTTTAATTGATACCAGTCAATAAGCAGTTTTGAAAAGTTCATAGAAGTAAATATTCTCACAAAAATAACTTCTTGCATTCAAACGACATTGCTTTTTTAAGTGAAATATGTTTCCTTTGAGATATGAATCAAAAAGTCTACTCAATACATGAGGCACAAACCAGGATGGAGCGATACTGTATTTATCAGGAGCGTTGTCATCAGGAGGTAGAGCAAAAATTGAGAGCAATGCAAATGATACCTCAAGCGGTTGAAAAAATCATGCTTCACTTGTTTGAAAATGATTTTATAAACGAAAGCCGTTTTGCCAAAGCATTTGCCCGTGGAAAGTTTTCTATAAAAAAATGGGGAAGAAATCGTATTGTGAATGAACTCAAAAGGCGAAAAATTTCTGCTTATAACATCAAACTGGCCCTTCAGGAAATAGATAATGAAAACTATTTAAAAACATTGGATGAATTGGCTGAAAAGCGTTTTTATCAAATCAAAGAAACCAATAAGTATAAAAAAAGAAAAAAACTAGCAGATTATTTGCTGTATCGGGGTTGGGAGAGTGATTTGGTGTATGAAAGGGTAACCGGGTTAGTTCCTTAAATCTGAAATATTTTTTGCATTTAGGTTGGCCTGAGTATTAGTACCTCTTAGGGTTCAACAGTTCGTGATTAATCCTCTTCAGTACCTTCACTTTTTAATTCGTGAGTAGATTTTTTATATTTCCCTTCCAGGTCATCAATTAGTGATTTACTCCATAATTTTACTCCAATAAAATAAGAGGCACGCCCTATGAGGTGAGCCCCCACAGGTGCGGTTAAGAGGATGAATAAAATGATTGCCAACACTCTTGATGTAATTGATATTTCATTGAAATAGATAGCAGCTGCAGCCAGAATTAAGCCAATGCCCAGTGTGGCTGCTTTGGTAGTAACAGATATCCGCAAATAAGTATCGGGCATCCTGATAACTCCCACTGCTGCCAGCAAAACAAACAAAGTACCTAAAGTTGCCAATATGCCTATTATTATATCACTCATTTTTATTTCTTTTTTCTAAATAATATGAAAAAGCCACGGTGCCCAAAAATGCAATCAATGCCAAAATCATTGCAATGTCAAGAAAGGTGGGCTGGTTTGAGGTAATGCTATAAATGGCAATGACCCCAATTCCTGTTGTAATTAATAAATCAAGCGTTATGACACGATCTGCTATACTGGGGCCCATTAGAAATCGAATGAACAACAACACGATCGAAAACGAAAGGATGGGCAATAAAATATAATATAGGTAGTCGTGTAAGGTCATCTTAAAATTTCTAACAACCGTTTTTCAAATCCTTGTTTAATTCCTTGAATAAATTTTTCTTTATTTGAAACATACATCCCGTGCACATACAGCACTTTTTTGTCATTAGACACATCTAGGCTCAAAGTTCCAGGAGTTAAGGAAATTAAATTGGCCAAGAGTGTGATTTCCAAATCGGTTTTAGCATCCAGCGGAACTTTTATAATCCCTGGTTTCATATAAAATTTGGGTGTAATTACATCATAGGCAACCTGCAAGTTTGCTTTAAATAACTCATAGAGAAAGAAAAAGAAAAAAGCAATCATCTTAGGTAAAATTTTAAAATATTTTGACTCTCCTTTGCCCAAAGTAATCACCCACAAAATAAGAAAGCTCAACACAAATCCAAAAACGAAGTTCAGCAAATCAAAACTTCCTGTAAGGGCAACCCAAATAAAGGTCAATAGGATATTGCTTAAAAATCTACTTCTCATGGTTGTTCTTTAATGTTTCCTAAAACTGATTCTATATACAATTGATTGTTCATTAATTCAGTACCCACTCTTTCTGCTAATTGTTGTATGTTTTCTGCACCAAAACCAATATACAATGAAATAAAAGCCAAAAAAGCGATGGGACCTAAAATCTGTATTTTCTTTTCCAATTTTAACAGGTGGAAATACCTGAAGTTTTGAATAGTTGGAAGTTTTTTTCCTTCTTTCCAAAACACTTCTGCCCAAATGCGTGCAATTACAAAAAGTGTAATAAAGGTAGCAAATATTATGGCTCCTATCAACCAATAATTTTCAATCTTGAAGCTTTCAGTAATCAGAGAGAGTTTAGGCCAAAAACCTGATAATGGGGGGATTCCAACAACCGAAAACAGTGGAACGAGCATTAAAAGTGATAGTAATGGGTGTTTTGCATAAATGCCCCCAAGATTCTTCATGCTCATGGTTCCTTTGAGTCGGTAAATCAATCCGCTTACCATAAACAGGTTTGTCTTGACGACTATATCATGAATGATATAAAAGATTGCTCCAGCTATAGCTGCTTCAGTATACAAGCCCAAACCGAGTATCATAAACCCAATATGAGAAATGATAAGGTATGAAAATATTTTCGAAATATTGTTTTGAACCAACGCCCCTATAGCACCAACAAATAAAGTGAGTCCCGCCAGTGTTAGGATGATGGTTTCCAAAAATGCATCGCCTACAAAGATTAAGGTAAATACCCTTATCAAAGCATAGACGCCCACTTTGGTTAATAATCCGCCAAACACAGCAGAAACTGCCGGTGGCGGGGTGTGATAAGATGCCGGGAGCCAAAAGTAAAGTGGAAAAATAGCTGCTTTAATCCCGAAGCCTATTAAAAATAAAATGGCTGTTACTTCGACCAATCCTCTGTTTTCGATTGCTGCAACTTTTAAGGAAAGGTCGGCCATATTAAGTGAGCCGGTTAATCCATATAAAACAGCCACCGCTGTTAAAAAGATTACTGATGCAAAAATGTTTAGAGTAAAGTATTTAACTGCGCCTTCCAGCTGCTTTTTTTCTCCGCCCAAGGTTATCAAAACAAACGAACTAATGATAATAATTTCAAACCAGACATAGAGGTTAAAAATATCACCGGTTAGAAATGCCCCGTTGAGACCAAGCAGTAAAAAATGAAGTATTGGCAGGTAGCCAAACTTCAGGCGGGCTTTTAAAATGGTGCCTATAGAAAAATAAGAAACGGCAATTCCGCTTATTGCAGTTAGTAAAACCATCGTTGCGGCAAAGGCATCGGCTACAAATGTAATTCCAAAGGGGGCTTCCCAGTTTCCAGCTTGTATGGTAAGGGTGCCTTCATTCCAAACAGTACTGAAAAGCCATATGGCCACCAGTAAACTTAAAACACTTCCTGCAGCACTTATTATCTTTTGTATTTTGATGCTATTCCAAGAAAATAGCAACAATATTGCCAGAAGCAAATGAACAATTATGGGGTATAAAACTATATGTTGTATCATGAAAATTCGTCAGTTGAGTTCATTTGATCAAGGTCATCAGTTTTTACAACTTTATAAGCTCTTTTTATCAAAACAATTGCAAACGATTGTAATCCAAAGCTTATAACAATAGCTGTGAGAATCAAGGCTTGAGGTACGGGATCTGCATAAGCATCCAAAAAGAATTTTGATTCTTCAGGAATGATAGGCGGTTTTCCTTTGGTAATTCTACCCAAAAGAAAAATCAATAAATTGGCACCGTTGCCAAGTAAAATAAGACCGATAATTAGCTTAACCAAGCTTCTTCTCAGCATCATATACAAGCCCGAGGCATATAAAAGTCCAATCAATATGGCTAGTAAAAACTCCATAATTATGCTGATTCTGTGATTGTGAAAATTATTGTTAATGAAACCCCTATAACTACCAAATATACTCCAATATCAAAAAACAGGGCAGAGCCCACCATGCCAATAACAGCTAGTGGTTCTGGAAACCATATACCGGTCATAAAAGGCAGGTTAGAGATTAAAGCCGGAGACACTCCGGCAAGAAATGCCACCAACAAACCAACCGGCATTAAAAAGCCCGGATGCATTTTTATTAGGTTTTTTGTGTTTTCAAGTCCGTTTGCAAAAGCGTGTAACACAAAAGCAATTGATGCGATGAGACCACCAACAAAACCACCACCAGGTAAATAATGCCCTCTAAGCAAAATGAAAATAGAAAACAAAAGCAAGAGCGGCAAAAGATAATTTGAAGCTGTTCTGAGGATAATTGTTTTCATAGTTTGCTTGGTTATTTTCTGTTTTTCTTGGTTAGTCTCAGTTTCAGTAATGAAAATACACCAATTGCTGCAATAGTTAATACTGCGATTTCCATAAATGTGTCAATTCCCCTGAAATCTACTAAAATAACATTGACTACATTCTTTCCTTTTGCAAGGACATAGGCATTTTCTGCATAAAAATCTGTTATCTGAGATCCTTGTGGCTCTCCCAGGACCTCTAATGCCAATACAGTTATCAGCGAGCCAAAAACAACTGATAAAATACCGTCTTTAATCCGTGCTTTTCGGTCAGAAAGCTTTAAGTACTTTGGTAATCTATAAAGTACTAAAACAAATAATATTACGGTTAAGGTATCAATCGAAAATTGTGTCATCGCCAGGTCTGGCGCACTGTAGTACACAAAAATTAAACTGATAGCAAGCCCCACAACACCCATTGCGGCAACAGCAGCCAATCTGGATCTTGTAAATACAGTATATAAAATCCCAACTGCCATTACAAGTAAGGTAAGTACTTCATAAACGGTTAATTCAGAAAAGGAATCGTAATCAATTACATATTTGGTGTTTTGCAGAAGTGTATACCCTGTCAATAGCACCAAAAATAATATAATTACTGAGACATAATACCTTAAATATCCATTCTGAATTAAGCCGGTGACTTTTTTTGATCCTTGGCCAAAACCATAACCAATCGATTCCACTATTGATTTTGGTGCGATTTTGTCAAATTTTGCAATTCCTTTTTCTAACTTTAGGGAAGGTTTAAACAAGAAATAGATTAGTAATCCAACCCCAATGGTGATGGCACTCAATCCTAAAATTAAATTGAACCCGTGCCAAAGTTTGATTTGTATTTCACTTCCGTTTTGACCCATAGCAGTAACTGCGGGTTGAATTAAAGAATCTTGAACAATGGAAGGAAAGACTCCAATTGTGATACCCAAAATTGCTAAAATTAAGGGAGGTATCCACATTAAGAATCCGGGCATATGTGCTTTTTCAAATGATTGAGGTAATTTTCCAGTAAAGGGTTTAATACCGGCTAGAAATCCGGCATACAACAAAAGTATGTTAGTGATAATTGCTAAGGCAGTTAATAAAACACCTGTATTTCCAAAGTGAAGGGTTGCTTCATAAATAAGATCTTTTCCTATAAAACCAAAGCTGGGCGGAATACCGGCATTTGAAATTGCAGCTAAAAATCCTGCTATAGCAACAGGTAGTAATACTTTTCGTAAGCCTGATAGACGTGTAACATCTCTTGTGCCGGTTTCGTGATCTATAATTCCCGTAACCAGGAAAAGCGTTGCTTTATAAAGTGCGTGAACTAAAATAAATACACAGGCTGCCACGAAGGCTTCGCGGGTTCCGAGCCCAATCAGAAAGACAAGAATACCTAAAGCGGCAATGGTAGAATAAGCCAATATTCCTTTTAAATCTGTTCTAAAAAGTGTGTGTATGGCAGCATAAACCATCGTTATTGCACCCACAGTAATCAGGGTGGTATTCCAAAGTTCAGTATTTCCCAAAGAAGGAGTAAATCGCATTAACAAATACACACCTGCTTTTACCATCGTTGCAGAATGTAAATAGGTTGAGACAGGAGTGGGTGCTTTCATTGCACCTGGTAACCAGAAATGAAATGGAAATTGAGCAGATTTTGTGAAAGCAGCTCCAAATATTAAGATCACTATAATGATATAATGTGAGCTTTCAGCAATCAAATCTTTAGAAAGAAGCATTTCAGAAATGCTGTATGTTCCTGTTATATTTCCTAAAATTAGCGCTCCCGCAAGCAATAACAACCCTCCAATTCCTGTAATGGAAAGTGCAAGAACGGCTGATTTTCTGGAAGCCTTTTCTTTGTTGTTAAATCCAATGAGGAAAAACGAACTTATACTGGTTAATTCCCAAAAAATAAAAAGTGAAATTATGTTGTCTGAAAGCACAACGCCCAGCATCGCAGCCATAAAAATACCTAAGTAACCATAAAACCTGTCAAGGTATTCGTGGCCTTTGAGGTAAGTTGCTGTATAAGCAAAAACCAGAAAACCAATTCCGGTAATCATTAAAGTGAAAATTAATGATATACCATCTAATGTAAAACCTAGATTTACTCCCAGTGATGGAACCCATTCATAGGTCTTGGTAATGATTTCACCGGAGGATATTTGACGTGTAAATTGTAAAAAATAAATAAAAAGTCCCAATGGAACGAGAGCCGAAAGAATCGCAGCTTTTCCTTTAATATATTTTCCGGCTACGACCAAAAGAAGCGAAAAAATAAAACCTGTAAGTATGGCGGTTAGCATATAGTTTTAAGTGTCAATCACAAATATAGTGGATTTTAACAAGTTTTAAAACTGAGGAATCAGTATAGATTCAAGGTTTAACAACTTGGTAACATTTAGAAATAAAAAAATCCGATAATCAATCTAATTATCGGATTTATAGAATGTGTGTTTTTACTAAACTAATCTGCCAGGATAATCACCTTATTGTTGTTCATTTCCAATGTGCCGCTATTGATAAACAGAGTCCATCTGCCATCAGCACTTTTATTGAACAGTTTTTTTGAGGCATCAGAAAAAGATATATTTCCATCAATTTTGACAAGTCCTTCCTGTAATATGGAAACAATGGGGGCGTGGTTATCCAGCATTTGAAACTCACCATTGACACCGGGTACTGCGACAGATTTTACTTCGGCTTGCAATAAAACGGCTTCGGGTGATATGATTTCTAATTTCATAATTTTATTTCAAAGTTTAAAGTTCAAGGTTCAACGTTAAATTTTGAACCTTGAACATTGAATTTTTATGCTTCAGCAAGCATTTTCTCACCGGCTTCAATAGCTTCTTCAATAGACCCTTTCAGGTTGAAGGCTGCTTCCGGAAGGTGGTCTAATTCACCGTCCATAATCATGTTGAATCCTTTGATGGTTTCTTTAATATCAACCAATACTCCTTTAAGACCGGTAAACTGTTCTGCCACGTGGAACGGTTGTGAAAGGAAACGCTGAACACGACGCGCGCGGTTTACCGCAAGTTTGTCTTCTTCAGAAAGTTCTTCCATACCTAAAATGGCAATGATATCTTGTAATTCTTTATAGCGTTGTAGTAATTCTTTTACTCGCGATGCACAGTTGTAGTGATCTGCTCCAAGGATTTCCTTGGTCAAAATCCTTGACGTTGAATCCAGCGGATCCACCGCAGGGTAGATACCCAATTCGGCAATTTTTCTGGAAAGTACTGTTGTTGCATCCAGGTGGGCAAAAGTCGTAGCAGGAGCAGGATCCGTTAAATCATCTGCAGGCACATATACTGCCTGTACAGAAGTAATCGAACCTCTTTTGGTTGACGTAATACGCTCTTGCATCGCACCCATCTCAGTTGCTAGTGTTGGTTGGTAACCCACCGCTGATGGCATACGTCCAAGAAGTGCTGATACCTCAGAACCGGCTTGTGTAAATCTAAAAATGTTATCAACGAAGAAAAGAACGTCTTTTCCTTGTCCTTCACCGGAACCGTCACGGAAATATTCTGCAATAGTCAATCCTGAAAGGGCCACACGGGCACGTGCTCCGGGAGGTTCGTTCATTTGTCCGAATACGAAAGTTGCTTTCGATTCTTTCATTGCTTTTTTATCAACTTTGGATAAATCCCATCCGCCGTTTTCCATTGAGTGCATAAAATCATCACCATATTTGATAATACCCGACTCAAGCATCTCTCTCAAAAGGTCATTACCTTCACGGGTTCTTTCACCCACTCCGGCAAATACAGATAAACCACCGTGACCTTTTGCAATGTTGTTAATCAATTCCTGAATCAATACAGTTTTACCAACACCGGCACCACCAAACAGACCAATTTTACCACCTTTTGCATAGGGCTCAATCAAGTCAATAACTTTGATCCCTGTAAAAAGTACTTCGGTAGAAGTTGATAAATCCTCAAATTTTGGTGCTTCGCGGTGAATGGGAAGTCCATGCTCGCCGGCTTTTGGAAGGTTACCAATCCCGTCGATGGCATCACCGATCACGTTAAATAATCTTCCATAGATATCATCACCAATGGGCATTTGAATGGGCGCACCTGTGGCAACCACATCAACCCCTCTGCTCAATCCGTCTGTTGAGTCCATAGAGATGGTTCTCACGGTATTCTCACCCACGTGAGATTGCACCTCAAGAATCAACTTCCCGGTGGGCATTTCAATTTCTAATGAATCGTAAATTTTTGGTAGTTCAGCACCACTAGCAAACTCAACGTCCACAACCGGACCAATGATTTGAGCAACTTTACCTGTAACGTTTGACATTGTTAACTATTTATTGTTTAGCAAATTTATTATCATAAAAACCTAAGAAAATAGGTTACGATTTTCACGGCGCAAAGATAGTTTTTTTAATTGAAATAAAAACCAATGATTTTGAGATTTTTTCTTCTAAATCAATCGTTATGCTGATTGATTTTTACTTTTTTATAAATAAAAAACGGATTCAAATATTCACTTCAATCCGTTTCGTAATGTTTTTAATTGGGATTATAGATTGGCTGAATACTCTTCCCAGCCCCAGGAAGGTTCAGGGGTTTGAATTTCTTTGGTCAGATCAAATGAAATGGAGAACTCCCTGTCTGTACCCAGACGCTTTAAATTATAGGTGTAAGTGGAATCATCGACGGTAATCCACCACACATTTGTTGCAGCAGCCGGGATGATTTCGCGGGTTTGTTCGTCTGCCGGAAAAACAGCTACGTTTGGTAACCCACTGTTGGTAGTGGTGCCTCCATACATTGTTACTTCGTCGTCTGAGCCGTCTTCCTGGCGGTGGTCGTGTTTAAGTTCTATGGTTCCATTTTCATACCTTAAAACCCACGTCCTGCTTCTGTTGTCCCCCACGTTGAAGGGAATAAAAATTTCATTATCGCTGCAAGACAATAGGTGCATGACGAGTTTTTTACCCCTGAAATCATCATTTTCAGGAGCTTTGATTACTTCACCTTCAAAGGCTTTGCCGCAATGTGACATCAAGGTGTTCCAAAAGGCTTTTGCACCGGTTTCTGTATCGGTTTTGGTTTCAACCACTTCTTCCACGTCTTCCACGACATTTTCCTCAACGGTGTCTTTTTGCTTTGATTCACAAGCAATAAAGAGCAATCCCAAAATGGGCAGTATATATAATTTTTTCATTTGGATTTGTTTTTTGGTTCGTTTCTTGTAAAAATAGCGAAATGATTTTAATCATCCACAATTTTCATTTTTCGTAACAAGAATGAGGCATTCATATTTTGTGCAATACCATTTTTAATGGTGTAGTCAAAATGGAGCTCATCGTCAATGATTTCTGCATCAAAATAGTAGTTTTTCACTTCGTCGTGATCTTTTTCCACTTCACATAAACTCAAATCGTGGGTGGCAATGATGCCGGTGGAATGGGAAGCGACAAGTTTTTCAATAAATTTTCTGGAGCCTAACGCCTTGTCGGTGCTGTTGGTGCCTTTTAAAATTTCGTCGAGGATGATAAAATAATTGTCTTCCCGGATTTTGTCAACGATGAACTTTAAGCGCTTGAGTTCTGAAAAGAAATAGGATTCATCATCTGTCAGCGAATCTGAGGTGCGCATACTTGTGATCAATTTTATGGGCGAATAAGAAAAAGAAGAAGCACATACCGGAAGCCCAAGATTAGCCATCACGATGCCCAGGGAAACCGTTCGCAGGAAGGTACTTTTTCCGGCCATGTTAGCGCCCGTGATGATAAAAAATTGCTGGTTTTCAATGCTGAAATTGTTTGTTACCGCTTTTGCCGGGTCTAAGAGCGGATGGACAAAATCACGGGCTTTAATAACGTTTTTACCTTCGGTAATTTCAGGGAAGGTATACTTTGGATGGTTGAATGAAAAATTGGCCAGGGAGTTTAGCGCATCCATTTCGGCGATGACCGCAAACCAATCTTCTGCTTTTTGTCCATAGTTTTTGATCCATTGTTCAATGTGGTAGCATTGATAGAGGTCCCATAGTAAAAACCCGTTTGCAAAAATACCAAAGAGCATATTGTTTCGCTGGTCAAGATTGTCCAGTTGTTTTGAAAATTTTCGGGCAATGTCTGAAGCCTTTTCATTTTCCAATGCAATTTGTTCTTGCAGGCTTTTTAATTTCGCGGAAGCGAAAACCGATTGCTCCATTTGTGATAACAAATAACGGTATTGTTGAAAAACATCCTGAATTTTGGAAGTTTCTTCAGAAAGTTTGTTGATTTTTTTTAAATACGTACCAGAAATACCCAAACCGATAATAAACCAAAGCAGTAGTTGCTTTAAATTGATGATTTCTGCAAATAAAGCTATAAAAATACCAATGGAAAGCATTGAAAAAACAATGGGTAACACCTGCATTATTTTTGGCACAAAAAAGGAATGGTTTTTTAATAAATCCACCACAGTTGCTGTGGAAGTTTCCGATTTTGAAATGGAAGCATAGGCCGTAAAATCCTGACGCCAGGCTGCTTTTTCCGAAAGTTCCTGGACGGCTTCCTGCTTATTTTTGATGTTATCAATGGTGTTGCCTTTCAATTTTTCAGCAAGTGAAGATGCTCCTTCACGGGTAGCTGTGCGGTTGAGGTATTGGTAAAAAGAACCTTTGCCAAACAGGTCAATATCCTGACTGTAATAGTGCATGTCTTCTTTAAACTCATTGCCTTCGGGAAAATCAAACACTTCTCTTTTTAAAGCCTGGAATTCTTTTTTGTTGATAGCAATAAGCTCCTGAAATAGTTTTTTTTGAAAGCTTAGGTCGCTGTGACGGGAAATCAAGAATATAAACAAGCCACTGCCCAAAATAATCACGGCAATGACCCCTCTCGCATCGCCAAAAAAGAAATACACCCCATAACAAATTAATACAAACACCCCCAACCGAAGCATACTGGAAGCAAATAATTTTTGTTTAATGTCTTTGAGTTGCTTTTGAAAGATTTCGGTTTGTGAGGTATAAAATACGTGCGGTTGCTCTGCCATCTTTACTATTTAAAAGCTCCGAAATTACAGCTAAAATTATAAATTGGCTAATTCAACTTGCAGTTTTTTGGTAAGACTTGCAACTATCAAATCATAGGAGTGGTCAATGAGCTCCCGGATCATTTCATCGGGCACTTCATTATTGATTGAAACTGTGTTCCACAGGTTTTTGTTCATATGGTAGCCCGGTTGTATGGATTCATATTGTGCCCGCAGTTGTAATGCCCGATCAGGGTCACATTTTAAGTTTACTGAAGGTGTGCCTTCTTCCCATTTTTTGACAGATGAAAGCGCAAACATTTTTCCCATCACTTTAAACACCAACACGTCATCATCAAACGGAAAGTGTTCGGTGACGCCTTTTTTGCTTATGCAGTAGTTTCTGTATTGTTCTATGTTCATTTTAGTTTGTTAATGAGTCACTTCGACAGGCTCAGTGACCGAACTCTCTGGACTCTGAGCCTGTCGAAGGGCCAAATTGAGAATAGTTTTTACTATATTTTATTAATTCATCTAGTTTACCCATTATTAATGCTTCTTTCTTTTTTCTACTCCAACCTTGAATTTGTTTTTCCCTGTAAAAAGCTTCATCAATTCTTGAATATTCTTCATAATAAATCAATGTAACCGGAAGTCTTTTTCGAGTGTGATTTGATCCAACCCCATTATTATGCTCCATCAATCGTTTGTCGATGTCCTTTGTGCTACCCGTATAGTAACTTCCGTCAAAACATTTTAATATGTACATATAAGCTTTCATTTTGTTATAGTTATGAGTGTCACTTCGACAAGCTCAGTGACCGGATTCGACAAGCTCAGTGACCGGATTCGACAAGCTCAGTGACCGGATTCGACAAGCTCAGTCAACATTTCCGGACCCTGAGCCTGTCGAAGGGTCATTTCCAATCTCCCCTAAATGTGTAAACTTAAATCCTTTTTCATACTTCAGACCGTAACCAAACATTCTGTCCATTGCGGCGTGGGAAAATAAGATGACGCCAATGAGTTGTGTGATTTCTGATTGTGTATAAATACCAATAAGGTAACAAGCGGCTGCAATCCCCCGATGATGAAAGAGGTTATAACTAAAAGCACCCGTTTTGTTCCCAAAGGCATAGCCCACCATCCCGATATCAGGAGTTAAAAGCAAGACTAAAAACCACCACCAGGCAAAAGAAAGTTGGGAAAACAGAAAAATGCCTAAAATAAATAGCGCTAATTCTTCGAGTTTTAGGGTTGTATTCATAAAATTCCAAATTTAAAGTGAACTTCCCTGATTAGAGTTGACCGTTTTTAAACATTAATTTCATTGTTAAAAATAGTAATTGATTGTTGATGAAAAGTACTTTTCATCAACAATCTCTCT
>NZ_BMGK01000008.1 GCF_014640155.1 Planktosalinus lacus
CTAACCCCTAACCCCTAATCACTAGTTACTAGTTACTATTTATTGGTGGATAAACTAAAATTTTTTTTACAACAATCCCCCCTAATTACTAATTACTAATTACTAGTTACTAGTTACTAGTTACTATTTATTGATGGATGAATTAAAAATTAATAATGAAGAATTATAAATGGTCAACCTATATCAGGGAAGTTCATGGTGATTAGTGATTGGTGATTTGTGATTAGTTTTCTAACCCTAACCCCTAATCACCAGTTACTAGTTACTATTTATTGGTGGATAAACTAAAATTTTTTTTACAACAATCCCCCCTAATTACTAATTACTAATTACTAATTACTAATTACTAATTACTAATTACTAGTTACTAGTTACTATTTATTGATGGATGAATTAAAAATTAATAATGAAGAATTAAAAACGGTCAACCTATATCAGGGAAGTTCAAAGTCCCTGAGATACGTTGATTAGTATTCATTCTTCAACTGAACGCTCACATTCAACTTCCTGGCAGCTCCATAAATTAAGGTACCCAGCAGCGCGCCAATAACCATACCGGTGAGGGTGTCGAGCGGGTAGTGCACACCCACATAGATGCGACTGTAGCCCACAATTCCGGCATAGAAGAGAAGGATAAACGGCAGGTATTTATAGATGCGTCTAAACAGCAAGCCCAGAAATACAGCCAATGCCATCGAGCTGGCAGCGTGGGCTGAAAAGTAACCAAAGCGTCCACAGCGCGGTGCAACATAACGGATGACCTCCTGAAGGTGTTCCACACGGCAGGGTCTTGGACGTTCAAAACCATTTTTAAAAAGATTGGCAAGTTGGTCTGTTGCAGTAATGAGCACTGCCACCAATACCATAACAATCAGCGTGTTTTTAAGGCCGAAGTTTCGGTACACCAGATACAGCAACAACGCATAGAAAGGAATCCATGAAAATTTATGGGTAATGAACAACCAAAGGGAGTCCCAGCGCTCAGAGCCCAGTGAATTGAGAAAGATAAACAGTTGTTCATCGAGTTGCAGCAGTTGTTCCAGCATCTTTATTCGTTTTCATAACGTCCCACTTCGCGGTCATAAAAAGCGGTCGCTTCTACAATGAGACTTTCAGTTTCAGATTCAATTTCTTTTTGGTCATGAGCGTCAAACTCTTCCAGCCATTCCACTTCGTCGTTTTCAAGGTTGATGATAAACCGTGGAAATTCGGTGTGGATGACGTAAATGGCATTGGGAAAGTCGGTATTATCGCCTAAGATGTATTTAGGTAGTTCCATAGGTGTTGTTTACAAAGCTTTCATACAAAAATAGGATAACAAAACTAAACAGCTGAAATTTATGACTCTTTTTCTGAAAAAAGACTGAACAATTGTTTGGCTGCTTCAAACGGACTGGTGGTATGTGTTTCTATGGCTTTTAAAAGTTCAGGAAGCGTTGCTTTGATTTTTGGGTGGGAATAAAAGTCGGTTTTAAGTTGCTCTTCGATGGTTTGGTGCAACCAGAATTTGTTTTGTTGTATACGCTCGTGTTCAAAATAGCCATTTTCCTTAGTATGTTTTAGATAGGCTTGCACGATGTCCCAAATGGGTTCGATGCCTTCGTTTTTAAGGGCGCTGCAAGTGGCCGTTTGGGGAGTCCAACCACTTTCCTTGGGTGGAAAGAGGTGCAATGCTCTGTTAAACTCTACTTTGGCCTGTTGTGCTGCTTTGACGTTTTCGCCATCGGCTTTGTTGATGACAATCACATCGGCCATTTCCATAATACCTCGTTTGATGCCCTGCAGTTCATCACCGGCACCGGCCAGTTTGAGCAGTAAAAAGAAATCAGTCATAGAATGTACGGCGGTTTCGCTTTGTCCAACACCAACCGTTTCGATGAGGATCATATCAAATCCGGCGGCTTCACACAAAATGATACTTTCCCGTGTTTTTCTGGCCACTCCACCCAACGAATTTCCGGTAGCAGAAGGACGGATAAATGCACGATCTTCCTTGACCAATTCTTCCATACGGGTTTTATCACCCAGAATGCTTCCGCCACTCAGGGTACTGCTAGGGTCTACAGCCAATACTGCCACCTTCTTACCTTTTTGAATGAGTAGTTTGCCAAACTGTTCAATAAAAGTGCTCTTCCCCACACCAGGCACTCCCGTAATGCCAATACGCACCGATTGGTTGGCATAGGGCAGGCAGCCTTCAATGATTTGACGGGCTGCTTCACGATGCTTTTCGTTGGTACTTTCTATCAGGGTAATGGCGCGGCTCAAAGCTACCTGATTACCCTTGCGAATGTCTTGAATCAACGAGTCACTGTCTGGTGTATTTTTGCGTTTGTTTTTGATGTATGCGGCAGCAGCGGCTTCGACCGACTTGGAAGGCTTCTCTTGCTTATGGTGTGTTGATGTTGGTTTTGCTGCCATTGAGCTAGTTTAAGACAAATTTAATAATATGAATTTGATATGCATTGTTTTCTCACGTATATTTAAAATTCTAATTTTAAAAAACAACAATTTATGGAAACTTTGTACAAAACTGCTATCACCGCATCGGGAGCCAGGGCAGGGCATATTAAATCTGAAGACGGAAAAATTGATATGAAATTGTCTGTACCCAAATCAATGGGGGGTGATGGTGGTGACGGGACCAATCCGGAGCAACTCTTTGGAGGGGCTTATTCGGCTTGTTTCGGTAGTGCATTACTGGCAGCGGCCAAAGAACACAAAGTAGTGCTGGGCAACTTTACTGTTACAGCCAATGTCAAATTGAGTAAATCTGATGTAGACAAGCTGAACCTGAGTGTGGTAATGGACTGCTATTTACCCGGTCAGAGCATAGAAATGGGAGAAAAGCTAGTGAATGCTGCTCACGAGATTTGTCCGTTTTCAAGAGCCACCAGAGACAATATTGATGTGACTTTAAACCTGTTACTGGATGAATAAATGCATTTAAAAATGACTTTGGTAGGGTTTTTGTATTATGTTTTGTTATAAAGATACATCCACTTTAAATGAAACATAAAGTAAATACTCCAAAAACCGGAGTATCCCTAAAAAGAAACATTTTGAGTATACTTACAATTAAAAAAGACCCGCGATACGGGTCTTTTTTAGTTTGGTTTAGGTGGAAGATTATTTGATAATCCCTCCACAACTTATACGACCTCCGGCATCACCGGTGGGTTGCGTGACAAAGTCGTCCACTCCTTCGTGAACAATTACTGCTTTGCCAAGAATGTCTTTGGTGTCGTCACCACAGCCAATGCACCATTCGTCTGTTTTAAATTCTATGCTTCCATTTCCGTCAGCATCAGCTTCAAAGTTTCCGATATCGCCCTTGTGATAGCCGGCTTCGTCACCCCATTTTCCATGTTGGGCAAAAGTGGGGTTCCAGTGACCACCGGTCGAAGTACCATCGGGTGCTGAACAATCGGCTTTTTCGTGCAGGTGAATGGCGTGCATTCCGGGAGTAAGCCCTCTGAATTTAGCCATCATACTCACCGCTCCGTTTTCATCAACAAACTGAATTCTTCCCTGAGTGTTTGTTTCACTTTTGGGCTCCATCATTACTTTTACCATGACCCTTTCAGATTCCTGGTTTGCTTGTTTCATATCTTCTTGCGTTATGTCCTCTTCAACTACCGGATCGTCTTTTTTATCATTTTTACAGGCAGTGAATAAGGTGGCAAATGCCAATGTTGCAATCAATGCATAATTTTTCATAAGGTGTTTATTTTGGTTAATGTTTCATTAAAGTTACAGCGGTCATATTAGAATGACAAAAGATTAACAAATGATTTTCATTTTTTCTTAAAATCTCGTTATTTCTATCAGGATGCAGGGGGTTCACTTTCACCATCATTTTCTTTGTCTTTTAAGTAGGTGTCCAGAAACTCCAGAATACTTTCATAGGCCTTGATTTGGTTTTCCTTTTTTACAAAACCATGACCTTCATCTTCAAACAGGACATATTCTACCGGAACGTTGTTTTTGCGAACGTTTTCCACAATCTCATCAGACTCTATCTGCAGTACTCTCGGGTCTGTAGCTCCTTGTAACACCATCAATGGTTTGGTGACATTTTCAGCGTGAAATAAAGGGGAGATGCGACGCAGCCTGATACTATCCTCAGTATTGGGGTCTCCCATCTCCAGGTACAATGACTCTTTGAAGGCTTCCCACCAGGGCGGAATACTCTTGAGAGTGCGCAACCAGTTGGTTACACCGTAAATATTGACCCCCACATCAAATTCTTCTGGAGCGAAGGTCAGGGCCGCCATAGTCATATAACCACCATAAGACCCACCCATAATGCCAATGTTATTGCTGTCTATATCGGCTTGATCAGCCAGCCAGTTTTTACCTTCTATACAATCCTGCAAATCGGCTTCACCGTGGTTTTGATCATCCATTTTGAAGAATGTTTTACCATAGCCACTACTACCGCGGTTGTTGACAGCCAGCACTGCATAACCATGGTTTACCAGATACTGAATCAACGAGCTGTAGTTTTGACGGGATTGACCTCCGGGTCCACCATGCACCCATACCATTGCCGGTACCGGGTTGTCGGCAGAGGCGTTGTGGGGTTTGTAATACACAGCGGGTATTTCAACACCATCAAAAGAAGGGTATCGAATGATTTCTGCAGCTACAAGATCCTCTGGGTTGATGGCATCGTTGAGCACATCGGTGAGCTTGGTATGCTCTCCCGTTGCTAAATCATAGGCATACAAATTTGTAGGCATATGTGAACCACCCACATTGAGCAGGGCCCTGGATTCGTCCTTGGAAAACTGAATTCCGGTGATGTAGGCATTTTCAAATTCAGGCAAGTCGAGTTGTTCACCTGTTTCTGTATTGGTGATTTCAAGTACATTGGCCGCATCTTCATTGATAAAAACGGTTTGGTAAGTACCGTCATGGCTAAAGCCAACCCCCCAAATGTCCCAGTCTTTTTCCAGTACTTTTTCAGAAGATTTATTGGCAATGTCATAGCGCATAGCAGCAGCAAATTCTCCATCGGCATCGGTGGTATAATACAAATAGGCATCGTCTATCGAAAAGTCCTGAGGGGTATTGCCACTTTGGGTGCTGTTGATTTTTGTAAAACTTTCGTCATTTCGGTTGTAGAGAAACAAGTCGGAGTCGTTGGTATTAATCGATTTGGTTAAGGCGATGTAGTTACCGTTGTTAGAAACACCTCCAAAATTATAGCCTTCAGAATTGTCAAATACCATTGTTGAAGTAAAGCTTTCCACATCCATTTCATACACATCGCTGAAACGTGGGTCACGTTCATTACTGCCGTAATAGAACTTGTCACCCTCTTTTGACCACCCGTAAAACAGGGCCCGCACATTTTCAGCCGGGGTGAGACGGGTGATGGAGTCGTCCTCCATAACAAACAGTTTGTAAATCTCATCACCGTCTCCATCCATTCTAAACAGGATACGCTCATCATTGGGAAAATAAGAGATAGAATACACTGATGACGAATCGGATGTTGTAAGTGGGGTCATTTCACCTCCAGAAGAGGGCAGGGTGTACATATTGTAAATCCCTGAACGGTTACTGCTCACCAATACGGTGGAGTTGTCAGGAGAAAAGCCACTGCCAAAAACGGCTTCATTGTCCATAAACTGGGCAATGGTATAGGAACCGATGGCTTTTTCTTCCGGTTCTTTTTCCTTCTCACCACACGCGGCGAGAAGGAACAGCAAAGCTGTTAAAATACTGAGTTGTTTCATAAAAATGGAGTTTATTCAAATCAAAGGAACAGTCGGTTGCGTTTTTTAAATGCATTCCGATTGGTACACTTCGGTTTGGACTGGTTATTAATGGTACTAAGGTAGTGAAAAATACAGTATAAGGTATCGTTGGAAACGATTTGTTAATGTGTGCTTTGCCTTTTTTTCCTCTTGATACGCTTCGGGTTCAACCAAAGATAAAAACCGGTGACCGAGAGAATCATCAGGCCAAGACAGGTAAGCGTCACATAAGTTTTCTTTACCTGATCGCTTGAGGTTTTAAAGAAAAAGTCAATGATTGACCCATCGTGAATTTGCTCAATAATATCTGAAGTACGCGTTTTCACCGAAAGGATTTTACCACTGTAGATGCCCACTTGTACTTCGCTGTAATGGTTTTCAAAACGCACCTTGGCAGCTCCCTTATTAAAACGAATATCAATGCGATTGATTTCAGGGTCTAGATCAGTGTTTTCAAGGATGTAAGTTTGAGCGATCTCTGCAATTTGTTCAATAGGCAATGTCGAAGCTGTTGAGACATCGGTTTGAGTGGGGGGTATAAAATCAAAATCCTTTTTCCAAGCCAGCAATAAACCGGAGGCGGCGATTACAAACATAAAAACACATAAAGATAACCCTAAATACTTGTGGAACTTACGGAACTTACGGGTAGCCTGTGCTAATTTTTTTGTGGATTTACTCAATGTTTTTTTTTCGAACCCCAAAAATAATCAAATACTCAACACATCCTAAAAATTATATGTTAATCATCACTTATCTTTGCTGTGTATAAAAAACGGTATGCCCAAAGAATATAGTTTTCAGGTTTCCCCCGAAACAGCTGCCAATGCAGTAGCTCTCAAATTGTTTGTTTCCCGTAAAACAGGGATTTCAATTGATGAGCTCACGCATATTGAAATCCTCAAGCGCAGCATTGACGCCCGCCAAAAGACGATTAAAATCAACTTAAAACTTGCGGTCTATGTCAATGAAGATTTTGAAGAACTGCCGGTACTGAAACCCGCTTATCAAGACGTATCAGCACAAGAGCCCGTGTTGATTGTAGGTGCCGGGCCTGCAGGATTGTTTGCCGCATTACGCTGTATTGAATTGGGTAAAAAACCTGTTGTCATCGAACGAGGCAAAGATGTTCGGGCCCGCCGCCGTGATTTAAAAAAGTTGAATATTGAACACCTGGTGAATGAAGACTCCAATTATTGTTTTGGAGAAGGCGGAGCAGGCACCTATTCAGATGGAAAGCTTTACACGCGAAGCAAAAAACGAGGTGATGTGCAACGTATATTGGAGTTGTTGGTTGCTTTTGGTGCGACCCAACAAATTTTAGTAGAAGCACACCCCCACATAGGAACGAATAAACTTCCGGGAATCATACAGGATATTACGGCGACGATACTTGAATATGGAGGCGAAGTGCATTTTAACAGTCGGGTAGTGGATATACTCATTAAAAATAATGCTGTGCAAGGCGTCTCGCTTCACAATGGTGTTCAGCTAGAGGCAAAGAAACTTATTCTGGCGACAGGTCATTCTGCTCGTGATATTTTTCAATTGTTGCACCACAAAGGCATTGCCATCGAAGCAAAACCATTTGCACTGGGCGTGCGTGTTGAACATCCCCAGGAATTAATAGACAGCATACAATATAAATGTGACTACCGTGGTGCGTTTTTACCACCGGCTCCATACAGTATCGTAAGACAGGTGGATGGGAGAGGGGTCTATTCGTTTTGTATGTGTCCGGGTGGAATTATAGCGCCCTGCGCAACCTCACCGGGTGAGGTGGTTACCAACGGCTGGTCACCCAGTAAACGCGATCAGGCCACGGCTAATTCAGGGATTGTGGTAGAAGTGGGACCTAAAGACTTTAAAACATTTGGAGATTCGCCTTTGGCCGCCATGTACTTTCAGCAGCAGGTCGAACAAAAAGCCTGGCTGGAAGGGGGCAAAACCCAAACCGCTCCTGCACAGCGGCTGGTAGATTTTAGTGAAGGCAAACTATCAAAAGATTTACCGGTAACTTCCTATACACCCGGAGTGCGATCGGTGGAGCTTGCCCGTGTGCTGCCTGAATTTATCTACACCCGACTTCAAAAAGGGTTTGTGGAATTCAATAAGAGCATGAAAGGCTTCTATACGAATGAGGCCGTGGTGCACGCCACTGAGTCGCGCACTTCTTCACCGGTGCGTATTCCCAGAAACCCACTTACTTTAGAACACATTCAAATCAAAGGATTGTATCCCTGCGGGGAAGGCGCCGGTTATGCCGGAGGAATTGTTTCGGCAGCGATTGATGGAGAGCAATGTGCGGAAATGGCGGTGAAATAAATTTTAAGCACCAAAATCCAAAGTACCAAAATCCAAGTACCAAGCACCAAGCACCATGCACCAAATTCCAAAATATTATTAAGTATTAAGACTGACTGTCGTCCCTGATATAGGTTGACCATTTTAATTCTTCATTATTAATTTTTCATTCATCCAACAATCCTTTGCGCTTTCTTTGCGAATATCTTGGCGATCTTTGCGAGAACCCCCGGTTGAGTAAGCAACCCGAGATTAGTAACTAGTAATTAGGGGTTAGTGTTAGAAAAAAATCCAAGTACCAAATTCCAAGTACCCAACCTACAGTAAACTTTCCGCCTTGCTCCGCCAAAAGGCGGATTCAGGGCGCCTACGCTATTCACCTTCTCCGCCTCAGGCGGATTCGGAGGATAAAAAGCTTCTGCGACAGCGTGCGACGAAGCGGTTGGCGAGGCAAATTCCAAAATCCAAGTACCAAAATCCAAGTACCAAAATCCAAGTACCAAATTCCAAGTACCCAACCTACAGTAAACTTTCGGTTGGCGAGGCAAATTCCAAGTACCAAATTTCAAGTATCAAATTTCCAGGGATCAAATTCCAAAGGTCAGAATAGAATAATTGAAGAAAATTATTAGTGTATTGATTGATAAACGTACTATCTGATATGGTTGTACCACAGGGAATATACCTAGTTACACAGAAAAAATGAATACTTTTTTTTAAACTAATATCTACCCTCTTATAGCCTATTTGGAATTTGGAGCTTTTAGGATTTCACTTCCTCACGCCCATCTGCGTGAATGGCAAAACGCCCTTTATTAGCGGCGTGTACATTTTCATAACTCTCCCATGGCCAGCCTCCAAACTGGTCTTTTTGATACTGTGAGATGGCCTCCTGTATTCCCTGATGTGAATTGGCCACAAAAGGACCTTGCTGTACAACCGGCTCACCAATGGGTTTGCCTTGAAGGAATAACAACTCTGCAGGAGCTTCTCCGTTTTTAATGGTTATTGATTTTGTTGGGAACAAATCCAGTGAATGCTCTTTAGGAATCGTGAATCCTTCCGTTTCTATTTCATGGCCGTTATAAAAGAAGAGGGTTCTGTTTGTACCTTCAGAAGCTGTGGGTATTTCCAATTGCGCTCCGGGTTCCATTTTTATAGTCCAAATAGCCACTTCATTAGCAGGGTCAGCAGCCCATGAATTGGGAGTTGGGGCTGCGGCCTGGGTACCTTTGTAGTTTCCGGCAACGATTTTTAAGCGTACACCGTTTTCGTTTACTATGGGGATTTCTTCATTCCAAAGCATTCTGAAGTAGGGGTCTACTCCCTTACTTTTCTTAGGGAGGTTAAGCCATAGCTGAAATAACAAAAAGGGATTTTCTTTTTCTTGATTCAATAATGGAAACATCTCACAATGCATCACCCCTTTACCGGCGGTCATCCATTGCACATCGCCGTTTCCAAAACGCCCGGCGGCACCCAGTGAGTCACTGTGGTCTGCAAAGCCTTTTTCTACCAGTGTAACGGTTTCAAAACCACTGTGAGGATGGGCGGGGAATCCTGGAACACGTTGGCCGTGATACATGCGCCAGCCGTCTTTAATCGTAAAATCCTGACCAATATTCCTCCCCTGAAGTAAAGTGGGATCAGGTCCCAGGTGTTCATTGCCTTTGGGGAATTGATCTTTGTGATAGGCACAAAATAAAAAAGGGTCTTGTGTTTCCCAATGAAATCCGAGTTGTTTTACTTTTTTGATTGCTGTCATAGTTTAGTGTCTGTTTGATTGTAAAATTACAATAAATCTAAAACTACTTTTATTAACAAATTGATAAAAAAAAGAGTCCCGGTGATCAGGACTCTATTGCATTGAGGATGTAAGGTGTCTTAAGGATTGGGTATTTTCAATACTTGTCCGGGATGAATCATATCGGGGTTTTTGAGTTGGTCTGTATTCGCTTTAAAAATAACGGTGTATTTATTGGCATCCCCATAATAGTGTTTGGCTATCTTTGATAAGGATTCGCCACTTTTCACCTGGTGGGTTGCATAGACTGTGGTGTCGTCAACTTTGATGTCTGCCATAATATCGGAAGGGTTTTCACCACCGATGCGTTTGATTTCATCCCACAACAGGTTCTTTTCGTATTGGTTTTTGGTAGTGCCCCATAGTTTAAGCACACCGTTTTCCTCTTTTACATCGCCGTTTTGCACCTGAAGCTTTTCACCCAAGTCCAAAACAGATTGATATTTTGCTTTGACCATAATTAATTGTTTTAATATTTCTACTTAAAGATAAGGGTTTTTCTTGATTCTTAAAACCGTTTTATCAAATTACTGGTATATAAGAGTAGGTTGTCTTGTACAAGTTTTGAGAGCAGACAATTTTTTTTGAAAAAGGTGTTCTAATTCAAAATAATTATTAACTTTGAATCGCAAAGTACTTTTTATGAAAACAGAAGAAGAATACATTCAGGACATCTCACAAATCCGTTCCATGATGGAGCGCTCCACCCGGTTTCTATCACTTACCGGATGGTCAGGTATATTGGCCGGGGTATATGCCCTGGCAGGCGCTTACTGGGCTTACCGGACCTATTATGTAGCCGGGGAAAGTTTGTTGTACAATACGCTTGACACGCCCCAATTGTATGCCCCTGCACAACCTTTTTTCTTGTTGGCCACAAGTATTTTAGTATTGGCCGTTGGAACAGCAGTGCTTCTTTCGTGGAAACGAGCCCGTACAAAAGGCGAACAATTATGGAATCCTGCAGCACGCCGGTTGGTTATTAACCTGGCGATTCCGTTAGTAACAGGAGGTGTATTTGTATTGCTGTTGTTTGCAAAGGGATTGGTGGGACTCATTGCACCGGCAACCCTTATTTTTTATGGACTGGCCCTGGTCAATGCCGGTAAGTTTACTTTTGAGGAAGTCAAATATTTCGGTATTATTGAAATCCTTTTGGGACTTTTGGCGATGTACTTTATTGGATACGGACTTTTATTCTGGGCGATTGGTTTTGGGTTGTTGCACATTGTATATGGGGTCTATATGCATATCAAATATGAGCGATGAAAAAACTAGACGGTCAATTCCACAAAGCTTTTGAAAACAGAATCCGTCTGGGAATCATGTCGGCCCTGGCTGTTAATGATACACTTGATTTCAGTGCGTTGAAAGACTATTTAGAGGTTACAGACGGCAATTTAGCGAGCCACTTAAAGGCACTGGAAAAGGAAGCCTTTGTGGGGGTGAGCAAAACCTTTGTAGACCGAAAACCCAATACCAAATACAGTATCACAATGGCCGGTAAAAAAGCCTTTGAGGCACACCTGAATGCCCTGGAGCAATTAATCAAATCACATAAATAACTATTTTTTTAACCCTTTACTTTGAAATACAAAGTACTTTTAAAATCTAACTATGGAAAGAGAAAACAAAAATTACTTCGAGCGGTTAGGCCGGTCAATCAAGGCTTCTGTAACTTTAAAATTACTGTCAATATTTATATTGATGTTACTGCTGCTCATTCCGTTATCATTTGTGGAATCATTGATAAAAGAGCGGGAAAGCCTCAGGCAACAAACGGTCACCGAGGTAAGCAGTAAATGGGCCAACAGTCAGGAAATTTACGGTCCAATACTCACCATACCCGTTCAAAAAAGGGTGCAGCCGGAAGACGGCAGTAAACTATTCAAAGATGAAATTCACATCCTTCCATCCCAGTTAAACATTCAGGGGATCGTGACACCCCGAAAATTGAAACGCGGTATCTATGAGGTGGTGGTTTATGATGCTGAGGTATCGTTTTCAGGGAATTTTGACAGTATTCAAAAAGTGCTGGATCAATGGAGCGATTATGAGGTTGCCCTGGAAGAGGCCTTTTTAACCATCCATATATCAGACCTGCGCGGGATCAGGGAAAAAGTGACTTTGCAATGGAATGACCTGAGTAAGCAGGTGAGTCCCGGTTCTGCGATACCCGTGCTCATTCCTTCAGGAATTACTGTGAAAGACCTTGAAACAATACAACCGGATGCCTCCAATGCATTTGCTTTTGATTTGCAATTGCAAGGCAGTGAGCATTTAGGGTTTGTACCTCTTGGAAAAGAGACTACAGTAATGATTTCTTCCAACTGGCAGGATCCGAGCTTTTCAGGTGCTTTTCTACCCGTTGACCGCAGTGTAACAGAAGCAGGGTTTGAAGCTGAATGGAAAGTGCTGGAGCTCAACCGCAACTATCCGCAGTTTTGGTTGGGCAATGCACATACACAGCCCCTGAAGACTTCAGCTTTTGGGGTAGACCTGTTGTTGCCCGCCACAGATTATCAAAAGGCGATGCGTTCAGCAAAATATGGGTTGTTGGCAATTTCGCTTACGTTTCTGACCTTTTTTCTGGTAGAAATATTTAATAAACGTAAACTGCACCCGTTTCAGTACATCCTGATTGGTCTGGCACTGGTGCTTTTCTATACCTTGCTGGTCTCAATTTCAGAACATACTACTTTTAATAGTGCCTATCTGATTTCGAGTGGCATCATCATCGGAATGATTGCTCTTTATGCCAAGGCGATTTTGCAAAGTATTCTACAGACCCTGGTGCTGGTCATCATACTTTGTTTTACCTATGCCTTTGTTTTCGTTACCCTGCAGCTTCAGGATTATGCACTGCTGATTGGCAGTGTTGGTTTAACGGCGATACTGGCTTTTACGATGTACATCACCCGTAAAATCAACTGGTATGCCCTGAGTTCAGAAAAATCAACTACCTAATGTTTAAATCAATTTAAAACTTTAAGACTATGACCACTTCAAACACTTCCTCACCTTTTTTATTTCACACCCCATCACTCCTCAAGCATGCATTGAATGGTGCTCTCATTGCTTTTGCATTGATGGCTTTCTTTATATCAGGAGTAGACGAGCCGCATCCTGACTGGCCCACTTACTGGATGTTGCGACCCTTATTGGTCGTGTCTGTTGCCGGAGCAATTGGAGGGGCTTTTTTCTCCATCATGAAGCCTTTGCGGCAAAAACCGGACTGGAGTGGCTTTGCAGCCTATTTTGTTTGTTTTTTGGTGTATGTTATCGGCTTGTGGATGGGTTCTGTAGTTGGTTTGGATGGAACCCTGTGGGATTAAGGATAAATCCATATAAAGGGTTCCCTGTTTTGGGAATGAAGCATATCAGGGTGAATTCAAAAAACAATTTGAATCTGCAATTGATCAGGTATCTGCGGACATGCTCGATTTGACCAGTCCATTGAGGCTTTAACCTTTGCGCAGTATTTTTTCCATCTTCCTCCCTTTGGCCAGTTCATCTACCAGTTTGTCTAAATAGCGCACTTGTCGTGTGAGTGGGGTTTCTATTTCTTCTATACGGTAACCGCAGATCATTCCGGTGATGAGGGAGGCGTTGGGGTGTAGGCTTGCTTTTTGAAAGAACCTTTGAAAGGTTGCTTTCTCATCGATGAGTGTTTGCAGTGTGCTTTCATCAAATCCTGTGAGCCAGGTGATTACTTCATGAAGCTCTTCTTTGGTACGGCCTTTTTTCTCCACTTTGGTAACATAATGTGGATATACCGAAGCAAAAGTCATGGTTGCCATTCGTTGATCGTGTTCCGGTGTTGTACTCATTGTTGAAGCTTTTAAGGGTTTTTCTTGTTGTTTTAACTGGCTTACTAAGGTACGATTTTTGTTTATTTCGTGGAAAACAGAATGGACACCGTGGGTCAGAGGTTTATTATTTATGAGGAACTGTTGAACGTTTTTTTAATTGTTTATGAGACGGAGGAAAAGCTATAGTTGTTTTTCAAATCGCTTAGAAAATTTTTGGTAATTGGTTTTTCCTTCATGGCTATAATGTTTTCATCTCTTTTGGCTTTCGCCTTGTCTCGCTTGTCAATTGATGAGGAAATAATGAAAACGCTGCATTGTTTTTTTAGGGCAGGAGGAAATTTATCATAAGCTGCCATAAATTCAAACCCTGACATGCCCGGCATGTATATATCCACAAAAATCACATTGGGCAAGAGGGCGGTGTTATTCTGATTTTCCTGTAAATAATTGATTGCTTCTATCGCAGAGGTGTACTGCAGTACTTTACTTCCAAAATTACTTTTGGTAATCAGGCGTGCTACAATATAGAGGTCGATCAGGTTATCGTCAATGATCATAACGTTTTCAAAACTTGTGTGGTGTTCGTCTATCATGGTTTTAAATTTTTAAGTTTAATGGAAAAGGTAGTTCCTTCTCCTATTTCTGATTGAATTTCAATACTTCCCTGCAGTTTTTCGATGGCTTCTTTTACAATATACAGCCCCAATCCCGAGCCTTCAGTTTTACCGGGCAGACGATAAAACATATTGAATATTTTATCGTGATAGTTAGGGTCTATACCCATGCCATTGTCTGCAATGCAGAGTGTCAATTCTTTTTTAGTTGAGGTACCGCTTATTTTCAGATACCTTCCTGAAGCCTTAGTTGTATGGTACTTGATGGCATTGGAAATAAGATTTTCAAGAATGGTATTGAAACGTTTCCGGTCAGAATGAAAGGGAAGCCGATCGTCAATATCAATCTGAAACGAGATCCCGGCAGCCATTTTGATGTTTCGCACTGAATCTACAATTTCATGGATGGCTTTTGCGATGGGAATTTGCTGTATTTCCAGATCCATACGGTTGTTTTGGGAGTAACTCAAAATGTTTTTAATAAAACCGTCCAGGCGGGTAATACTGTTGTGAATCATTTTTACCTGTTCAAGGGTTTCGGGTTCTTTGCTGTCTTCTTCAATTATAGAAATAAGGCCCAAAACAGAGGTGAGCGGCGAGCGTAAATCATGAGAAACACTATAAACAAAGCGATCCAGTTCCCTGTTTGTTTTAATTAGTTTCCTGTTTGAAATTCTTAATTCTTTGGTTCGTTTTTCTTTTTCTTCATTTTGGTCAGCGAGTTTTTTGTTAAGGGACTTGAGTTTCTCATCGGTGATTTTTTGTGCGGATATATCGGTCACCATGGCCAGACTTCCTTTATAGGCACCTTCTTCATCAAAAAGCGGATTTGTTGAAATATGGGTCCAGACTTCTTTGCCGGATTTTGAAATGTATTTAAACTGTAATTTATCAGAATAGCCTTCGTTTTTATTTTCCATCAATGAGATTGCCAATTGCCTGGCCTCTTCGTCCATAAAATAGAAGATGTTTTTTCCCATCATCTCGTTCCGGGTATACTCAAGAATCTCACAGAGTTTATTATTGACAAAAGTGGTTTTATTTTCTTTATCTATCAGCCAGATTCCTTCCTGAGCAGTTTCAACAATTTGCCGGTATTTCTTTTCACTTTCACTGATGATTTTTTCTGCTTTTTTACTTTCCGTAATGTCAATCAAGACACTGACTACCTCGGTCATCTCACCGGAGTCATTGGTAAAAGGCACCGGATAGGGCCTTACATTTCTCTTTTGTCCATTGGGGCGCTCCACGATGATTTCCTTGTAGTTGATGTTATTGCTTTTTTTTGCGGCAATCGCCACCGGCCACAGGTCGACCGGCAATGGTTTGCCATCTTTGCTGTAAATCTTCCAGGATCCGCACCATTTTTTTCCAATATCCGGTTCTTTTCCCCATAAAGTGACAGCCGCTTTGTTATAAAACAGCAGGGTTCCCTCAAGGTTACAGGAATAAGTAGCCACCGGTAGATTTTGAATAAGCTCTTTATAGCGGCTTTCACTTTCTTCAATTTTTTTACGCGCCTCAACCAGCTCGGTCACATCAGTGGCAAAGAATAAGATGCCATCTATCACGCCTTCGTGATCTCGATTTGCCTGATAAATATAGTTCAGGTACCTGTCTGTGAGTTTACCGTTTCCATTTTGATCAAATTTCACAAGCATTTCATCGGCAGCAACCGTTTCGCCGGTTTTATAGACTTTGTCAAGGTATTCAAAGATGCCCTGTGCTTCCAGTTCGGGCAGGACTTCTTTTACGGTCTTTCCAATCACTTCTTTTACACCTATGAGCTCCAGATAAAGCGGATTTGCCAATTCATACACATAGTCAGGACCTTTTAACCTCCCCATGCAGGAAGGTGCCTGATCGTATAACTCATTGAATCGTTGTTTTTCACTTTCAAGTGATGCTTCTATTTTTTTTAAAACTGTTACATCCTCTATGGAGTGTAAGATATGAGTGATTTTATTGTGCTCATCTTTTATGGGAATATTCTGAATGGTAGCATACTTGACTTTAAACCCGGAAGGATTGCGAATGGGAATGTCATATTTTTGAAGTGGCATGGTGTCGGGTGCTTTGGTGTCAACGACATTCATCAGGGAGTTTCTTAGGTTCTCAACGCCTTTTGAAAGCCTGTCTTCAGGATTTTCTGGAAAGGCTTCAAAGATTCCTTTTCCTATCAACTCCTTTTCGGGAGTATTTACTATATCCAAATAGCAATCGTTGGCTGCTACTATCGTAAATTTTGGAGCATCGGGCAACAAAACGACACTGGGAGCAGACATGCATTGAAAAATCGGTCTGAATTGATGATGATGGTGCATACTTCTTTTTGGTTAAACAGCGTATAATAAAATGGGGAGTGTGTAATCGAAGTAATTGATCTTACTTGATTTTTATAAAATTCAAATCATTAAAAAGAATAGAGGAGAGTAAAAAATTTGTAGGGGAGTGGTCAATCATTTCACGAATGATTTCCTTTTTATTTCTGTAAAGACACACATTTTGTAGCTGTCTATTTCAATCAAAAAAGGATTGACCGGTATAAAAACAAACTCAAACGTACTACAATTAAATGTAATTAGTACGCTTCCAGATATTTATTATTCTAAATTATGAAAATTTTGTGTAATAAGTGGGTGTTTGCGATAAACTTTAACAAAAGCGCAATTTGTTGAAGCCGATTGAAATCTAGTCTTTCTTCCTATATTTTAAAGGTTTTGTGAACGCGATTAATGTCAGTATCGGCAGGCTTTGAGCAAAGAGTTGAATATATTCTCACTTTAAAAAATCAAGTCATTACTACTTAGAAATCTGTGATTTATGTAACATTTATCAGGATTTGTGTAACACCTGTTAACACTACAGGAACCATCTTTGTATGATTGCAATTAGAGACCACCAAAAAAATAATACAGTTATGGAAGCAAGTAGCGAAAACGGAACGAATATGAGCGCTATATTTATAATTAGAGGTGACTGGAACAAGCAATCGAATGCCTTAAAAATAAATTATCCGCATCTTACGAATGAGGATGTGAATTACGAAGTCGGTAAAGAATCAGAACTATTTAACAGACTTGAAAGCAAATTGGGCAAAAACAGAAATGAAGTAATTGGGATTTTAAAAAGTACCCAAGAGCGGGTTTTTTAAAGTTAGTTTAGTTTGAATGTTAAAAGGGAGCCTTTGGGGAAGGGCTCTCTTTTTTTGTTTTATATCCCCGCGAATGCGGGGATCTCTTCATTTAAATGCACTAACATAAATTCAAATCAAAAAGCTCAATAATGCGGGGTTACCCATCTCACCCAATCCCCACGACCTTGCCCTCCAAAAATGAAAACCTAAAACCCATGAAGTGTTTTAAACACTTCATGGGTTTTGGTTGACTTTGAAGTTTTCTTAATTTGAACGCTCACTTTAATTAATTGCCTCGATGGGTAAGGCTTATGAAAACTTACTCAAACCGATAATCCCCCTTCTTCATTTGAGAAAATGCTTGCGGGCCTAAATCTTTTGCCACTGCCCTGCTGTCCAGGGTGGGGTGGATGGTTCCTTTTTCCTTGAGATAGGCTTCAACAGCATCGTGCAGGGTGTACTCCTGAATTTCCACATCCCTGGCATTCTTCATTCTACACATATTGGTATGTGGTTCGCCAGTGCGGTTGCAGGAGGCCATGGTATAGATTCTGTCTAGTTTAAGGGGCTCCCCTTGAATGGTGATGCTTTCAATGCGCTCTCCTTTTGCTTTGGAGCTGTCAAACACCAGTGTCAAGCCGGAAAAACGCACTAACCAGCCGCCAAATCGCTCACTATAGTTTGTTGCAAAAGCGTTGTTGATTTCCTGTTCCAGCCAGTTGTGTATTTGGCGGCCGCTCACTTTTCCAATTTTCATATGCTCATCCACCGGCAGCATCCGCCAAAGGTCTGCTTTGGTGATGGGTGCTTTTCCACCGGCCTCCGGGATGATGGGCACCCCAAAACGGAATCCGTTGGAGGTGGCAAAATCGGCACCGGTTTTCCACAACAGGGCATCGGTGATAAAATTATCCATTGGGTTTTCAACCACCAGATAGCGATAGAGGGGTGCGGTGGTATAGCCCAGCACGGTTTCCATTTCAGCGCGATAGGGTTCCAGTTGTGTGTCAATCACGCGCTGTACTGTGGCATCTGCTTTGTATTTTTCGGGGTCTACTTCGATGAGTTCATAGCTGTAATCCACAATCTTTTTGTCTTTTACTTTCAGGTCGAGGCGACCCAGGAAGGAACCAAATGCACCGGGTTCCACCACCTTGGCATAGTTGCCTTCTATGGGTTTACGGATGCGCTCGTGGGTATCATTCCCCAGGATAAAATCCACACCTTCCACGGCGGGATGATCAGCCAGTAACACCTGCTTGGAGATACCCAGGTGGGTGGTGAGAAACAGGATGTCTACACCTTTCTCTGTTTTGAGTTGGGCAATTAGTTCTTTCAGGTTTTCTTCCACGGGAGTAAACCGCATGCCTTTACTGTATCCGGGATTTTGACGGATGGGTACTTCAGGGTCGTTGTAGGCAATAAAACCGATTTTTATTCCTTTCTTTTCGGTAATCCAATAAGGCGGGAACAACGATTCCTCGGTTTCTGAATCAAACATATTGGCCGCAATCACCTGCGTGTTGTAGCCTTTCATCACTTCGAGCATGAGGTCTTTGCCGTAAATCACTTCCCAGTTACCTGGAATGAGCAGGTCATATTCCATCGCCCGTACAATGGGTGGAAAAATCTTTCCCTGAGAGCGCATACTGGCACCGCTACCCTGAATGAGGTCGCCGCCGTCGATCAGCAGGGTGCCTTCGGGATTTTGTGCCTTGATGCTGTCGGCCAGTGTTTTGATGTGTGCCAGACCACCGGCTTTTCTGAAAACTATACCGTCTTCTTCTAAAAACAATTCGTTATGCGGATTCAGATAGGCATGAATGTCTGCGGTTTGAAGGATGGTGATGGTTTCTTCGTTTGTTTGAGCCGTTGCTTTGTTAGTGACACTTAGCGTCAGTAGTGTTATTCCGGCTGTCATAAGTATGTTTTTCATTTTCAATGTTTTTTAAAGAATGATTGTTTTAAATCCTTGTTCCTGCAGCCCCAACATATAAATCAGGCCGTTTTGGGTCACGGGTGTTTCGACCGGGAGCAGGGTGGTGTCCACCTCAAATTGCTCAATCGACAAACCGCACACCAGGATGTTTAATCCGTGATCATTGACGGCCGATTTAATTAAGTTTTGCAATTCGGGGTTGGTTGAGATTTCTTTGACCAGTTTTCCGCAGGTGACGATATGAACATCGATGGCAGTGCTTTTGGCTTTAACCGTTTTTCCGGTTTTGATTGCGGCTTTCAGATGTTGTGGGTTCATCACCAGGATGCCGTACTTACCTTCAGCCTTAATGGACTGTTCGGTGGTGGTGATGGCGGCTTCGGTTTGTGCCTGAGACATGGTTGTACCTGTTAAGGCAATTAAAAGGATCAAGATAAATTTATATGTTTTCATAGTTCTTTTTTTTAGAGTGATATAAACAATAGGTATTTGGATTGTTGATGATAAAGAAAAGGAGGCCTCCAAACAGTGCCACATTTTTCCAGAGCGGTCCATGCATCAGACCGTTACCCATTTGAATGGTGATGGTGATGGGGACCAACACGACTAGGAGCAAGAGCGCTGCCTGACGGGTATACACACCCAGTAATAATGTAAATCCGCCAATAAGCAAGGCAATTCCTGAGAGAATCCCCATGATATAGGGGTCGCCCAAGAATGGGGTAAAGGCTGTTGCCTCGATGCGGAGGGTTATGAGTTCGGGTTTGATCAGGTGGGTGAGTCCCGCCGAAATAAAGATACCGCTCAATAACACGCGCAGGATAAAAACGGACGTTCCGTTTACTTCAATTGATTTGTTCATGATGATGTATTTGAATTGATACGCAATTAACACTTCGGGGAAAAGTGCAGGCAATCAAATCAAAAACTGTCCGAAGACAAGGTGGGAAGGTATTTTTTCTTTGTAGTCGTTGTAAAAGTCAGGCAGGAGGAGGGGTTGTCCCGGATCCATCCGGCTGACAGTTTGAGTTGTAGTAGCTAAAGGGCGTAATTTTTTTTCAGCCTGTATTTTTTGTGAGTGTTCCTTAAGTTCCTGATAGGTGGTGCAGACACTCTTGGATTTTGCACTGTTTGAAGTAGCAGCCGATTCGATATTTAGCAGCTGTTTGGTATTTTGTTTCACCGTGCAGGGCACGGCCAGCAGCATAGCTAAAGCCAGTACCAGAAAGTTGCTGTATGATGATTGGAATAGAAACATGAAATGCAAATATATAGTTTGTTATGCACCCGCTTTGTAACATATGTCACATTGAGGGTCTCGATACAAATTTGCTTTTTGCTTTGTTTCGCTCTCAAAAATCAAATTCATCTTCCATCGGCTGACTGGCTTGACCTGACAGACGCGAGACACCACTGCCTCAGGCAAATTAAAAATTGAATACTTATTCCTTCGGAGCTTCAATTTTCTTGATTCCTTTTAAAATAATAATACCAATCCTGGGTAAGATAAATGTGATACTCCCAAACAATGTTGTTAAGAATGATACTTTAAGTCCGCTACCCATCACGCTGATGTTCTCCAGGGCTTCCACCGTATCAAACGCCTCAATCAACCCGATGATGGAACCCAAAAGCCCAATCACCAATCCCAATATGCTCACTTCTGAGGTGAGGTTGATCATTTTGGCTGACTTCTGCGGGTTCTTTTTTAAATAAATAAAACCCAGCACCAGGAAGACCAAGGCGAGTAGAAAACATATTAAAATAAGGGTCATAAAAAACGGTCCGCCTTCGCTAAACCGGTTGGCTAGTTCATTGAAAATACTTCTGTTTTGTACAAGTGGTAGTGCTGTCATATCTTTGGTTTTAGTTAAACATACTACAAACCTACGTTTCATATCCCTTCTAAAAACAAAAATGCGACAGATGACTTCTTTAGCAGGTTTTATAACAGGATGTAGAAACACCTGCTAATCCCGTCATTCGTCTACAAAATAGGCATGGGTGTAAAAAAAGCAGTACTATTGTAAGAAGGGATCCTTTATGATGGTAAAATTCATAGGAAAGAAACTAGGGCAACTCCTGCTGCATACCGTTTTTTGGTGTGGGGTATTGTTGTTTTATACCTATTTTTTTGGTGTGGACAGCAGTGATTTTAATTACGTTCTATCCTTCTCCCTCTTTTTAATGCCTATCACCATTGCGACTACCTATGTCTCTATTTACAAGCTCATCCCGGAATATTTGATGACCAAACGGTATTTTCTTTTTGGCTTGTATTCTTTATACACATTGATTATTTCGAGCTATTTAATTGTCATATCGGTTTTTTTCGGACTGGTGTATCTCTCCGGTTTTGAATATTCCAATATGGCTCCCATCAGCAGGAATATGGTGTTTGTAGCGGTTTCAGTGTATCTGGTGGTGCTCCTGGTAAGCGCTTTTAAGCTGTTACAACTCAACCTGAAACATACTGAAGAAACCAAGAGACTGGAACATCAAATTATAGAAACCCAACTCAAACTAAAGGAGCAGGAGTTAAACTACTTAAAAATGCAAATCCACCCGCATTTTCTGTTCAATACCTTGAATACCATCTATGGTTTTGCTTTAAAAAAAGCCGATGAAACCCCCGAAATGATCCTAAAACTTTCAAACCTGTTGGATTATTTACTGTATCAGGCAGACAAGCCTTTTGTTTCCTTACAAGAAGAACTCAACCATATCCACGATTATATTGCGTTAGAGAAAATGCGCTTTCACGATACCTTGAGCATTTCCTTTACCTCCCAAAACATCCCGGATGATTTAAGAATAGCCCCCATGTTATTGTTGCCATTTGTTGAAAACAGTTTCAAGCATGGTGTCATCAAAAAGGGTAAGCTCCATGTAAGCATGCATATACGCTGCGAAAACAAAATCCTTTGTTTTAATATTGAGAATACCCATTCCCGGGCGAACAGTCCTCAAAAAGGCATTGGCCTGGAAAATATTCAAAAGCGTCTGGATTTAGTATATTGTAACCAATACACTTTAGCTATTGACGATACACACGAGAAGTTCAAAGTTGCTTTAACCTTAAACCTGAATGTATAGTGCCACAAGATAATTCCATAAGCTGCATCATTGTTGATGATGAATCCATTGCCAGGGAAATCATCGAGACACATCTGGCCAAAATACCGGGTGTTACCCTTATGGGAAGCTATAGCAATGCGATGGATGCGTTAAACTGCTTGCGCGAACACACCATCGATTTGGTGTTTCTGGATATCAATATGCCCGATATATCAGGGATTTCCTTTGCCAAATCCATCAATAAAAACATCAAGATTATCTTTACGACCGCTTACAGGGAGTATGCCGTGGAAGGATTTGAGTTGCAGGCGGTAGACTATTTGCTCAAACCCATTTCGTTTGAGCGCATCTTAAAAGCCGTTACTATGTATCAGGAAATCTATGCGGGTGTTTCTAATAACGAACTAACAACAGTGCAGGAGCAGGGGTTTATGTTTGTGAGGGCCGACCGGAAAATGATCAAGATTGATTTTGATGCGATCCTCTATATTGAAAGCTATGGCGATTATCTTAAAATTCATTTAGCCGATGACACCATCGTTACCCGTGAAACCATTAGTGCCATTGAAGCAAAATTGCCTGCAAAAAAGTTTTTAAGGATTCATCGCTCCTTTATTATTGCCTTGAAACACATCACCTCTTTTACCCATGAAGAAATCATTATCAATAACAAAGCCTTGTCAATCAGCAGGAGTTATAAAAAGGAGGTTTTGGATATTTTAGAAACGTTTTAGTTGCAAACAGCTGTCACTCCAAGCCTGCCTGTGGTAGCTTTTCAACCTCCGAAACCTACAGCGAAGGATGATGTTTGCAGAGGCACAAAGCAAGATGTACCGAGTTGGGAGATGTGAGACTTTTTGAAAAATCCGTCTAAACCTCCCTTTCCCTAAAAGAGTAGGAGGATTGAAAAAAGTATATGGATACATCACTTAGTTATTGAGTATATGAGCTGACAGTCATACATTTATTAGTTGTTTATTTCTTAAACCAACTTTACCGTGCCCTCCACGCGGCAACTTTTGGCAACAGTGTTGTAAATCGTGCCGAATTTTTGTAGGTTTTTCTTTAGCAAGTCTGTGTTGAGTTTGGGGTCATTGCTTTGGAGGGTAAGGGTATAAGTGAGTTGCTCAATGCGCGGTGGTTTTTCTTCGCGGGTGGCGGTGACTTCCACAGTGGCTTGATCATAATTGAAATGCATCATATCTGAGAAACGGGCAACATTTTTTAGCATACAGGCGGCAAAAGCACTGAGGAACACCTCTGCCGGATTGGCCAACTGAGGGCTTCCGGCTTCTGTGCCAAAGTGAATTTGGGTTTCCCGGATGTCGATGTGCCCGTTGGTTTCTTTGCCCGCTGTGGCTGTAATGTTGTAGTTCATGATGCTGGTTTAAAACATAAAGATACTTTGAATTGGAGTGTAAAACAATGAGGGGTGTCATTCTTTGGTGATTGGAGTGATAGGTGGGTACATTCTCTTTCGCTTACTTCATTTCGATGCGTAGTGAGGAATCGCATGAATCCAATAATGGAGTTGATGAATTATTTTTTTGAGTAGAGGAGCTGCACAGAATTTGAAAAATCACCTATATTTTTTCAATACACTGATTTATATATAGTTAAAATAAGGTATATTTGAAGTGTTTCCAAGATTTTTTAGGGTGAACAACATTTTTATAAATGCGAACTAGCTTGTATATCAGCCATAGAAATCAAATTATAACAGTTATCTCTAGGTTGGCATTCATAAATCTTAAATTAGGATAAGATATGAGTAAATCAGCTAAAAGTGTTTTCATATATGGTCTCTATTTAGCACTTAACGGACTATTGCTTTTATGTGTCCCTAATCTGCTACTGAATTCCTTGGGTATCGAGCCTACTACTGAAGTTTGGGTTAGACTTGCGGGGATTTTATTAATGGCTATTTCCGTGTACTATTTCCTGGCAGCTAAATATGAGCTTGTTGTGATCATGAAGGCAACTGCTTTTATAAGATTCACCATCATTTTTTTCTTTACAGCGTTTGTATTCCTGAAATGGGTGTCTCCAAGCATAGTAATAATCTCCGTAATTGACTTTTTAGGAGGTGCTTGGACTTTCATAATGTTAAAAAAAGAAGGACATTTTGCACAAAAAATAAAATAGTCCTGACATTACAACGGCGATTCGTTATTGCTTCTACCGGCTCACCCACTAAACTGGATGACTGGTGACAGGTAAATAATGATGGGTGAACTTTATTAACTCCTAGTAACTATTTTCTGGGAGCACTGCACCCCCGCAAACCCGCACCCCCGCAACCCCGAAACCCCCTCAAACCCGAAAACCCCATAAATATGTATGATTTTTTCATAATTCCGTAACACTCAAATAATGTAGAAAAGCCATCTTTGTATCAATGCAAAAAAGTACAGTTTAAATTCAAGAAGGCGATGGACAGCAAGAGTAAGGAAAAGGGAAAAAGAAAGAGATTCAATGTAAATAACAGAATCATCAGTAATTGGAACAAACAGTTAAAAGTTTTTAAAGACAAAAACCCAAAGCTTATTTCTGAAGAGATGATTTTTGAATCAGAAAACGAAACACCTTTATTTATATAACAAGCTTAAACTAGATTAAGAAAAAACCTCCAGGGAACTATTGATTTTTGATTAAACCAATCATCCAAGGGTTTTTAAAAGCATTATCAATGCAGACACTTAATCTGGATTAAAAAAGGGGAGTCCTTTGGGGAGAGGCTCCCTTTTTTTATGGTTTTGGCTGCAAGCTGTGAGCAACAAAAATTTTAATACTTTTTGCTCGACATGCACTACTATTCCTAATTCCAGACTATTTTTTTAAAGAGTTTAAAACAGCCAAAAGCAGCGCACCGCTGATGCGTTGTTTGTAATTGGGGTTGATATAGGTAAACTCCACTTCACCTTGGGTATTGATGACCAGTAGTGTGGGCACCGGCATTACTTCAGAGATACGCCCCTGGGGGTTTTTGGAAGCAATATATCCTGAAAGCGTTTCAGGGGTTTTAAAAGCGACACCTATTTGTTTGATAAATTGCGACTGTGGGTCTGAAAACAACCGGTAACTCACTTGCTCATCGGTATCAGGACTAATTAAGTCCACCACTTCATCGGGACTGATGGCTATCAGTTGGTAACCCAGTAGTTGGATGTCCTTTTCCACTTCGTTCAGTGCTGCCAGATGGGTGCTGCAAAAGGGGCACCAGCCCCCGCGATAGACCACAAGCACTGTGGGTTTTTCCTTAACCAGGTCCATAAGTTCAACCGATTGGTTGTTCAAATTGAGCAGGTTGACCTCCGGGATTTGTTGTCCCACCAGTATGGGACATATCGCTTCTGCATTTTCAGGAATTTGAGCCGTTGTGGTCATTGTACTTGCAATTAAAAAGATGAATAAAAAGAACTGTTTCATAGTGTTGCTGTTTTTGGAGGGGTTCAAACCCCTTGGTCGTAAAAAAACCTAAAACTTAACAAAGCGTATTTATTGGGTTTTAAATGGAAGCTTAGCGATAAGGTGTATGCAACGACCAATTTCTCACTACGCAATACTGTACGTCTAGCGTGGCCGTGCTTGTGAACCCTTATTGATTGGAGGCATGTTTGTTTAAAAAGGTCACTACTTTTTCATTTACTGTCGCTGCCTGATCAATGGATAGAAAATGACCTGCATTTTGTATCACCTCACCCTTTCCGTTTGGTAACTTATTTGCAATTTCAACGGTTTTTTGTTCATTGATGAGATCATCATCGCCTATTAGAACCAACACAGGCATTTGTAAGGACATTAGTTCTTTATTAGAAAAGGGTTGCATACTGCTTACAAATTTGTTGTCAGAATTTTTTTCTAAACCCAATTGATATTGTTTTATGTAAACTTCGCTGATATTAGCGGGATTACTGGATAAACTTTCCAGGCTTTGTGTGAGCTGTTGATCCTTTGAAGAAAACAGGGAGGCAATATTTTTAAATAAACCCACACTGGGTCTGATCCACATAAACGTTTGAGCCGGACTTAATAATACCAGGCTTTTTACCTTGTTCTGATTGTTTAATGCAAAATGCACAGCCATCCAGCCGCCCCGGGAGGCACCCATCAAATGAAAGCTGTCTACTTCCAATACAGCAAGTACTTCCTCATACCAATCGGTTACGTTTTCTATGCTTTCGATATCGTTATTCAAAAATGATTTTCCCGGTTCCAAAATAAAATCAATGGCAAACACACGATGGTTTTTAATGAGGGACGCCATATTGGGGTACCACATTGTTGAACTGGCATTCATTCCGTGCAGCAATACCAGCGGTGTTGCATTTTTAGGGCCACTTACAATGACGTGTGCGGTACCGTTTGAAGTGGGGATATACAATTCTTCATAAGAGACCTTCCATAATTTTAAGGTTTCGTCATAGGCTTTATAGTAAGCTGAATCCAGCCCCGATGCTTTGGTGATGTATTCCGGGGTGTTTGTATAAGCGTCATACTTATCAGCACAAGCCGTAACTAAAACAATACACGCAAGCAATAAAAATAGCCTCATAAAACAGATGTTAACAGTCGTTTCATAGCACCCCTAAGTTGTGACCCAATACAGGAGTGGTATCAATGTTGCACAAATATAGTCTAATTTAAGGACGCGTTGTTAAATGCTTGCAGCGAGACAACAATTAGCTATAAGCTCTAAGCAGCAGTGCAGGTTTCTCGCAAATCTACCTACCGGTAGGCAGGGTCGCTAAGCCGAAAAGCTAGCTTTAACCCCCATAACTAATAATTTTAAATACCCTCCTTCAATTCTTATTACTATTTTAGCGTTTACAAATAAGACCCTGAAACCATACAAAGGCGAAAATTTATCAGAAATACCAGCCATAGAGGACTGGGGCTGGTAGCAGTTTCTCCGGTTTTTGGGATGAAATCCACCATAAACCCTCAGCTCATGAAGAAATCGACACCTATAAGTATAGCCACCTGGAATTTTCCCAAAGCCACTATCAAAGCGGGGGAAATGCTGGAAAAAGGAGCCTCAGCCCTGGATGCCGTTGAGCAGGGTGTGATGGTGGAAGAAGCCAGGTTGAAGAATACGACTGTGGGAAAAGGCGGAAGACCGGACAGGGAAGGGAACGTTACTTTAGATGCCTGTATCATGTCCTCTAAGGGCGACGCAGGAGCGGTCGCATATTTAAAGAATAATACCCACGCAGTATCCGTGGCCCGTAAAGTGATGGAGGAAACCCCTCACGTAATGCTGGTAGGTCAGGGTGCAGATAAATTTGCACAAGAACAGGGATTTGATAAAGAAGAACTTCTAACAGAAGATTCCAAAGAAGCGTATCTGAAATGGCTCGAGAATAAAGAATACAAACCCCTCATTAACATTGAGAATCACGATACTATAGGAATGCTGTGTATGGATAAAAAAGGGGATATTTCGGGAGCTTGCACCAGCTCAGGCCTCTCTTACAAAATGAACGGCCGTGTGGGTGATTCACCTATAGTGGGTTCCGGGCTTTTTGTGGACAATGCGATAGGCGGAGCCGTTGCCACCGGAATGGGGGAAGCCATCATGAAAAGTGTGGGAAGTTTCCTGATCGTGGAACTGATGCGACAGGGCAAGTCACCGCAGGATGCCTGCGAAACCGCCCTGATGCGAATCGTCAAAAACAATGTGAATTATAAGGAATTTCAGGTAGCCTTTATCGCTTTGAACAAAGCCGGGGAGGTTGGTTCCTACTGTATCCAAAAAGGTTTTTCTTACGTCAAATATAAAAACGGAAGAAATTCGGAAACGAAAAGCAAGTATTTTATAGAGAAGCAATAGATTTTTTTTCGTTTTTCCCCAACTCCAGTGACAAGCATGGGACAAGCTCTAAAAGGAGTCGAAAAAGCCTCTGATATGGAGGTGCTAAATGCCAATAGCTGTATACTGAAGGCTAACTCAATTGCTTCATCTTTTCACTATCGTTTGAGTCTTTGTACTTCTAACATCTAACTTCATTTTGTCTTTTTTCTCTCCTCTATTTTCTTTTTTCTTATTTCTTATTTTGGAATATAGCTAACGCTCAGTTCGGCCTGTGGCCTCGTGTGGTGCTTGAGTTTTTGGAATTTCCTTTGGATTTTGCCTCGCCAACCGCTTCGTCGCACGCTGTCGCAGAAGCTTTTTATCCTCCGAATCCGCCTGAGGCGGAGAGGGTGAATAGCGTAGGCGCCCTGAATCCGCCTTTTGGCGGAGCAAGGCAGAAAGTTTACTGTAGGTTGGGTGCTTATAATTTGGAATTTTTTGTCCTACGTCTTAAGTCCTGTTGTCCTAAGTCAATAATTAGCTCTAAGCTTTAGGCAGTATGCTATAAGTCATAAACAAACCTTTGTACTTCTAACTTCATTTTGTCTCTTTTCTCTTCTCTATTTTCTTTTTTCTTATTTTGGATTTTAGCTAACGCTCAGTTCGGCCTGTGGCCTCGTGTGGTGCTTGAGTTTTTGGAATTTCCTTTGGATTTTGCCTCGCCAACCATAAGTTTACTGTAGGTTGGGTGCTTATAATTTGGAATTTTTTGTCCTACGTCTTAAGTCCTGTTGTCCTAAGTCAATAATTAGCTCTAAGCTTTAGGCAGTAGGCTATAAGTCATAAACAAACCTTTGTACTTCTAACTTCATTTGTCTCTTTTCTCTTCTCTATTTTCTTTTTTCTTATTTTGGATTTTAGCTAACGCTCAGTTCGGCCTGTGGCCTCGTGTGGTGCTTGCTGATTGTAATTTTCACAAAACAAAGAAATCCATAAAATGGATTCATTGACCTGATTTATATTTGTTTGGATGGTTTGTTAAAAAAAGATTTATATTTGAGGAAGCCCCTGGGTCGTTGTTATGATTGGGATGATGACTCCTTTATTTTTTAAATATCCTATTGTTTATGTCACTTATAGGATATGTAAACAACTTAGATTTAATTATTGAAAGTACATTCAAAATGGAAAGAGCAATTAGTATAAGAACATCAGTCATCGCATTCACCTTAATCATCCTTGCTTTTGGTTGTGATGAAGCATCAAACAAAAAAGTAGCGCAAGAAGGAAAAACCGAAACCATTGCTTCTTCTACAAAAGAGCAACAATGGACGCAAGACCAAGCAGATGTAAAAGCTATGATTGAGCATTTCCTGATAGTAGCGGGCAATTATGACCTCGATGCCATGGATGCTATGATTTTGGATAAAGCAAACGTTGGAAGCATCAGACTCATTGACGGAGCGTGGAAAACTTCTACAATAACCATTGCAGAATACTTTGAAAAAAGCAGCAACAATGAGTTGAAACCCTATTTTGAACCGGTAAGAGATTGGGACATTAAAATCAGTAAGGGACAACTCGCATTTGTAGAAGCCGATGCCATATTGCACAGTTATGGGGTTCCGCGAAGAAACAATGTTGACTTTTTTACGCTTATCAAAGAGGAGGGCGACTGGAAGATTTTTAATGTTACGTTTACCTCTACTGCATTGCCCGATGACGAAAAAAAACTCAATATGGAAACTTTCGCCAGAAGCTATGCACAAGTCTGGAGCGGCGTGCGTCCCGAGTTTGTTGCTATGTTCTTTGAAGAAAATGGAGTATTGCAAGTGAACGAAAGCAAACCTGCAGAGGGAAGAGCACAAATTGCAGAAGTGGCACAAGGCTTCATGCGCGACCTTCCTGATATGGTAGTGAGGTATGACAGTCTTGTAACTAAACCAACGGGAACTGAATTTCATTGGACACTAACGGCCACACATTCCGGCCCTGCAGGCACAGGCAACAAAGTAGAAGTAAGTGGATATGAGCTATGGCAAATGGGTGACAACAACCGCATCTTAAAATCCCAGGGACATTTCCCAACCGAGGAGTACAATCGCCAACTGGGAATTGAAATAGAAAATTAAATACGACCACTTACAGTGTATCTTACTAAAAATGAGCAGGGGAGTAGTGATGTTTGGGTTTGTAACCAGATTGAATATTCACGCAAACAACTAGGTTTGTGCTTCGAAATCTCCTACTTTTCATATACTTAACCTTAGGTTCCACTATGAAAACTAAAATAAGAATGATTAAAGACACTACAATGACCAATAGATTAAAGATAGTCTTGGCAATAGGGTTTATTATGTTGTTTCAACAATTTGTAACAGCACAGGAACACCAAAAGCAACAGTTTTTACAATAAGTTGGTGTTTTGGATAGTCTCTATTCCAACATACTGAACGAGTCAAGAAAGATCTATATTCAATTACCCGACAGCTATAACCCTGAGAAAAATCAAAAATATCCTGTAGTTTTTATTTTAGATGGAGAGCTATTTCTTCCAACACTTAGCGATGTGCATTCATATTATAGTGGCGGTTTTATGCCCGAAATGGTACTGGTGGGCATCTCTAATGATAAAAACAGGCTAAGAGACTTAACCACTTCAACCATAACCACTAATTATGGGATGCCTTTTAATGAAAAAAATGGGGAAGCTCATCATTTTAGAAAATTTATCGAAACAGAACTGATCCCTTTTATTGAAAAAAAGTACCCGATTACTAATTATAGAACCTTAATCGGTCATTCTTATGGAGGCTTGTTTACTATTTCCACGTTAATCCATCAACCCGGTTTATTTGCGAATTATTTAGCCATTGACCCAAGTCTGGACTGGGATGACCAAAAACTATTAAAAGACGCACAAGAATTATTTGCTACCCGTACTTATGAAAACAAGGCTTTATTTATCTCATTAAGTGGGCAATTGCACATGCAGAACTCTCAAATAACGATTGACAATGTAATGCAAGACACTTCAGATTTTACCTTGTTCGCCCGTTCAAACATTGCCTTTTCAAACACGGTAAAGCAAAATGCTAAAAACGGTTTGACTTTTGAATGGAAATTTTACCCCAAAGATCTCCATGGCACAATTCCTTTTCCATCTATGATGGACGGTTTAATTTCACTTTTTGAATGGTATCAAATGGAAAACACAGATCAAATAAATTCATTTGACACCCCAAAAGAAGAGCTTTTGAGCATAATCAAATACAGAGAAGAGAAGCTCAAAGAACACTTTGGATATTTTGAACCACCTTACCCTGAAGAACTTTTAAATATGTCAGGTTATATGAATATGGATATGCAACAACCGGCAAAGGCGAAAATGTACTTTGAACTTGCGATGGAGTATTATCCTGAAAGCGCAAATGCTTATGACTCTATGGCCGACTATTATGAAGCACAAGGTGACTACCCTAATGCCATTAAATATGTAACGAAAGCTTTTGAATTAAATGGCAATGATTTCTACAAAAAAAGAATCGAAGCACTTAAAAGAAAATAACTGAGGCTAATTTTTATAAAATATATGGCAGTTGATGTAGTTACTATCAAGATGAGTGCCCTGCTCAAGTTGAGTAGCGCTTTGACAGGAAAGTACCATTCAAACAGCCACTACTTGACCAATTTACCGTTGTAAGCCATTTGAACAAAACCTATGAGAAAATCGCTTTTAAACATATCAATACTCATTTCAATGCTTTATAGCTGTCAAACAGAAAAAAAATCCGGCGAAAAAGGCGACTATTTGCGTTGGGTTGGAGACATTGAGCAAAATGATCAAATCGACCCACCGGAGTTTAAAATTTGTAATGGAGATGACAATATTTTTCAGTATTTTAATATAGGAGAAGGGCCGGTTTATCATGGAGAAAAATCAAAAATCGTACACACCTTCCACTCAAAATACAACCCCATAACAGGCAACAATGAAAACGGATTCATTCGAATACGGTTTGTTGTAAACTGTGAGGGAACAGCCGGCAGGTTCAGGGTTTTACAATCAGATGACACCTATCAGGAAACTGAATTTGATCAAGCAATCGTTTCTCAACTTTTAAACATCACGAAAGGGTTTGAAAATTGGGAAGTCCTTAAAATAAATGAAACAGTTGTTGATTATTATATGTATTTAATTTTCAAAATAGCAGACGGACAATTAATAGAAATTTTACCTTGATGAAGCATATTTTCATACTAGCAGTGTTTTTATCATCTTCTATGGCTTTCACACAAAATTGCGAGGCTTACAAATATTATGGAGATACCTTAAAATACAAAGCGTGCAACAAAGCAAAAGAAGCGGCAGGGCACTATCAATTCAGTAAAGAATACCAAATAGCTTTGGATGAATCATTAGAAATTGACCCCACTTTTGACCACGCATATTTTGCAAAATCTATTGCTTATTTAAAAAGCGGGGATTTTGTGACCTGGAAAAGACTCATCGATCAGGCCGTTCAATACAATCCAAAAGAACACCTGGGGTATAGAGGTTGGTGTCGCTATCAATTTTTTAGAGATTACAAAGGCGCAATCAGAGACATTGAAAAGCTGGATCGTTTAGTAGACTACGATATAGGGCAGTCTCAAAATGGAACCTATCATTTGAATATTGCTAAAGGCTTATGTTATAAAGCAATTGGAGAAAAAGACAAAGCCATAGAAATCATAGAAAAACAAATCAAACTCAACGAAGAAGAGAATTTTGTTGGAGCTTATGACTATGTACATCTTGGGGTGCTCTATTTAGAAACCGGAAAATTTGAAAAAGCCATAGAGACGTTCAAGAAACAAACGCACTATAATGAATTGGCTGAAAATCAATATTATTTAGCGTTAACGCATCAAAAGCTGGGAAACAAAAATGAGTCCCTAGCTTGTCTAAAAAAAGCAAAGGAGCTTTATATTGGTAAAAGAAGAATGTTTGACACCTATTCAAACCCTATGGACAAAATATATTTAGAGGATATTGAAAATAAATTAAAAACGCCTTTCAACCCTCCCGATGGCAGGAGTCCTGCAGTCCTAAGTCAATAAATTAGCTGTAAGCTCTAAGCTTTAGGCAGTATGCTATAAGCATAAACAAAGCTTTGTACTTCTAACTTCATTTTGTCTCTTTTCTCTTCTCTCTTTTCTCTTTTCTCTATTCTAAACCCCGTCTTACGTCCTAAGTCCTGCTGTCCTAAGTCAATAAATTAGCTCTAAGCTTTAGGCAGTAGGCTATAAGCATAAACAAAGCTTTGTACTTCTAACTTCATTCTGTCTCTTTTCTCTTCTCTATTTTCTCTATTCTATACCCCCGTCCTACGTCTTACGTCCTGCAGTCCTATGTCTTAATACTTAATACTTTATACTTAATACTATTTTTATTAGTCTCTTTTCTCTTCTCTATTTTCTCTATTCTAAGACCCCGTCCTAAGTCAATAAATTAGCTGTAAGCTCTAAGCTTTAGGCAGTAAGCGGTAAGTCATAAAAAATCTTTGTACTTCTAACTTCTAACTTCATTTTGTCTCTTTTCTCTTCTCTATTTTCTCTCTTCTAAACCAAGGGTGAGCGACACTTTATCCCTTTTTTCTCAACATTGGACGAAAACTTGAACACCCTTTTTTAATTTTCCCTATTTTTAATAAAGAATGACAGAGTGATGTTGGGTTATTTTTCATCATTCTGTTTTTTCTAGCCTACTCCTCAAAACTCATCCACCTATACTGTAGCTTCCCGAAGCGGGTAAGTTCTTTTATATATACGGATTTATTAACCAGTTATATTTTTATTAACCAATTCTAAATTTTGTTTTATTATGAAAAAAGTGATGAGTATTTTGAGCAGGCTTGGCCTTCTGGCTTTAGCAACAGGTTTTATGGTCGTGTTTTCCGGCTGTCAAAAAGAGGATATAGATGTCCAAAGTGAAAGTTTGGTAATCAAGTCTTCCGCAACAATGACCATGGCCAGTGGTCAGGGAACTTTAGTTCTCGAAGACACCCCGATTAGCGGGGAGGGTTTTCGGCATTTTACTTTCCAGGCTAGGGTAAAACCGAACGGAAGCGTAGATGGTAGCGGTATCCTTACCCATATTGGTGGTGTCCGAAATGCAAGTTTTGATATTGACTGCTTATCAGTCAACGAAAATCATGCTATTTTGTCGGGTGTTATCACCCGGGATAACCAGTTTCCCTCAAATGAAGGAGGACTTATCTGGTTTGAAGTATTTGATAACGGGGAAGGCGCCAATGCAGATCCTGATCAAATATCAGTAGCGTACTTGGGAACAAATCCTGCAACCTACAACTGTGCCAACGATTTTGATGTCCCGAGCTATGAGATATTAGGAGGCAATATACAGGTGAGAGAATAACAAACTTAAAACTTGAGAAAAAAACCCGTCGTAATGATGGGTTTTTTTATCGCTTTAACTAAAAACAGACTGTTGCTGGGGTATAAAATCCGGCTAAAAATTGAAGGTAAGTCATAAAAAATCTTTGTACTTCTAACTTCAAAACTTCATTTTGTCTCTTTTCTCTTCTCTATTTTCTCTCTTCTAAACCCCCGGTGTCAAGAATGTCAAATGTTGCTGGATCGTCGCTTTCACATTGAAAAGCCGTTAAACATGGAAATAACATTAGTAAAAAAAGATGTTTTTTCATAGCACTTATTTTTATAATAAAAATAAAATTTAAACTGGTATTACTTGTGAATTCTCTGTTATTAAAATGTTATATACAAATGATGCTTACTCAATATCTTTAGTTTTTATTTCATATTTGTACTTAAATACTCTTTTCATAGGTTCACTACCAATCCAATCATCATTGACATTGTAGATGTTCTTTCCAGGACTATTCTCTTTATAAATTTTCAGAATCGCTTGGGAAGAATTTCGAACAACTACAGAATCATAGTCTGTCAGTGATGGTTGCAAGAAGGTATTGCCAACATCGAAGACCTCTTGAAAAAGTGCAGATTCATTTGGTTGAATCTGAAGTGATTTGTTTAAAGATTCATCGAATGAAATAAAATCAATTTTAAGTTCTTGAGTGGTCAGGTTTTCAATATTTGCCTCCATATCAGATACAGGATCACAACTCACAAACAAAAATATCATAATAGTAATGGACAAATGATTTTTCATACTGTTTTGTTTTTTTACGTGAAGATGAAAAAAACTCGAAAAGGTTGCGTCAAAATGAAGCACAACATTAGTTTATAAGAACATCAGTTTCTTATTGTTGATATATTCCATTTCTGTTTAATTCAACAATACCATTTTATAGATGATATACACCCATAAAGGCGTATATACAAATAGTATTTTATTTAGTGGGGATATTGCCGGTTATATTGATGTCAAGTTGACCGGCACCACCAAATATATAAAAAAATGTTAAAACCCCTTTTAATAGATAAGAGAATAAAGAAAATAGAGAAGAGACCACGCCCGTGAATACAATACATAACACGCGATGCAATCGCTCGGGAGCGAAGGACACTCTGTTCCTATTTAGGGGCGAAGCCGTCTACTCGATTGGGCTTTCGTACTTTTTAATTAATGTCCTTTTTTAACTTGTCAGGATTTTGTCTTGTGTCAAAGATTGTAATTATTTCTATTTCTTTTCGTTCGGCTATTATTCTGTAGAAAAATGTCGTTTGCTTTGTTACAACACATTTGTAAAGATTATTAAATTCCGATGATTTTGGACAACTATCAGGTTGATTTGATATTTGTTTTATCATTTAGTTTAGAAAGAAACTTGTCACGAGTTTTTAAGTTCCACTCTTCTAGTAAATATTGGGATAGCTTTAGAAGTTTTGATTCAGCAAGTTCGGATAAGAATACTTTCATTAAGAAATTTTCTTTAGGAATGACTCGTAGGAAACCCTTTTGCCTTTATCCAATTCCTCAATGCCTTGCTTTATTTCAGATTGCTCTGGCAAAGTCAATTCGTCCCAAAAATCAACTTTCTCTTTTTTTACAAAGTCAGCTACCTTCTGGATGAAATCAGTATTTTCAGTCTCCAAAATCGTTTTGAGCAGTTCAAGTTTTGTTGTTCGAATATCCATTATAAAAATTCTTTTAATCAAATGTACAAAAAATATGATTCAGTTCCATTTTTTGTCAGTATGAAGCCCAACGTTTAGTATATGAAAAGTAGGCGATTTCGAAGCACTAAACTTTCAGTTAAGCACAAAGTTTGATACGAGCCAAAACCTTTGATTTTACTATTGTTTCGCCTATTTTTTATATACATTGTTACCCACTGGCTTTTTTCTTTTTTTAAGTCAGATTTTTTATTACTTTTGCAACTTCAAAAAATGACGAGTACAAATATAGCATATAATTTTCTCCTGCCTGCGGTAACTCCGCCCTGAATTGCTGTATTCAATCAATTCCTTGTTCTCTTTAGAACAGTCTCAATAGTCAATTTTAATACAAACACATTTAAACAAATGGATGTCCATTTGTAACAGAAAAATTATGAAGAAATATTTAAACTTATTCGATTTTAAACAAAAAGTAGATTATAAAACAGAAGTCTTATCAGGTCTTACAGTTGCTCTAGCTCTTATACCTGAAGCTGTAGCTTTTGCCTTAATTGCGGGCTTGTCTCCATTGACAGGTCTTTATGCAGCATTTGTAGTAGGTTTGGTTACATCTATTTTAGGTGGTCGACCTGGAATGATATCAGGTGCTACTGGTGCAGTTGCTGTTGTCATTGTCGCTTTGGCAATTTCTCACGGTCCTGAATATATTTTTGCCACAGTTGTTTTGGCAGGTATTATTCAAATGTTAGCTGGATTCTTAAGGTTAGGAAAATTGATGCGATTAGTGCCACATCCTGTTATTTTCGGATTTGTTAATGGTTTGGCTATTATCATATTTATGTCACAGCTTGACCAATTTAAAGATTCATCTGGAAATTGGCTATCAGGTCAAGCTTTATACACTATTCTTGGTTTAGTAGTTTTAACAATGTTGATTATATGGGGGTTACCTAAACTAACAAAAGCAATACCTGCATCCTTAATCGCAATTTTAGCCGTTTTTGGAATTGTTGTTGCTTTTGGAATTGACACAAAAACTGTTGGCGATATTGCTTCAATCCAAGGTGGTTTTCCACCCTTTCATATTCCTAATGTGCCGTTAAATTTTGAAACCTTGGCATTAATATTTCCTTATGCTGCAATTATGGCTGGTGTTGGTTTAATTGAAAGTTTGTTAACATTGAATATTATTGATGAAATTACAGAAACTCGTGGAAGAGGAAACAAGGAAGCCGTTGCTCAAGGTGCTGCAAATATCTTATCAGGTGTTTTCTCTGGAATGGGTGGTTGTGCTATGTTGGGTCAAAGTCTAATCAATATTTCTTCCGGTGCAAGAGCGAGGCTTTCTGGAATTGTTGCTGCTGTGGCACTATTAATTTTCGTAATGTTTGGAGCAGGTTTGATTGAACAACTACCGATGGCAGCTTTAACGGGATTGATGATGATGGTGGCAATAGGAACTTTTGAATGGGCAAGTATAAAAACTTTTAATAAAATGCCAAAATCCGACATCTTCGTTATGGTTGTTGTTACGCTGGTTACTGTAGTCCTGCACAATTTGGCTTTAGCAGTTATTGTCGGTGTTATTATTGCAGCTTTAGTTTTTGCTTGGGATAATGCGAAGCGTATTCGTGCAAGAAAGTCCGTTGATGAGCACGGAATAAAACATTATGAAATATACGGTCCATTATTTTTCGGTTCTGTAACTGCGTTTAATGAAAAGTTTGATATTCTAAACGACCCTGATGAAGTTATCATTGATTTTAAAGAAAGTCGGGTTGTTGATATGTCAGCAATAGAAGCACTAAACAAAATAACAGAACGCTATTTAAAAGTCGGGAAAAAAGTCCATTTGCGTCATTTGAGTACTGACTGTCAAAAGTTACTCCAAAATGCCGATAGAATCATTGATGTCAATGTCATAGAAGACCCAACTTATAAAGTCGCAGTCGATAAGGTTTAATGTTGACGGTCGTTTTTTTCCGCTTGTGGGTAACATTAGTATATAAGAAATAACAGGGTACTTATTACTGACATATTAATTCAAGTCAATTTTTTAATAGCTGATATACACCTATTTAAGGGTATATATAAATGTTTTTTAATTGTGGGGATAATACCGGTTGTGTTGTTATCAAGTTGACCGGCACCACCAAATATATAAAAAAATGTTAAAACCCCTTTTAATAGATAAGAGAATAAAGAAAATAGAGAAGAGACGCCCGTGAATACAATACATAACACGCGATGCAATCGCCCGGGAGCGAAGGACACTCTGTTCCTATTTAGGGGCGAAGCCGTCTACTCGATTATAGGCATTTTTTTATTATAGAGATGCTTTAATTTTGCCTAAGTGATGAAAACTGTGTCGAAGAGCATGATCCTCAATAAAAAACTGAGCAGTTAAAGGAGCATCATGATACAATGATACTGGAGCAGAATTATCTAATTCCTCATCCGTAAATTCCCTTATTGCATTGGCAGCATTTTCACTATTGGTTCTCAGTAAATCCAATGTTTTCTGTCTGTCAGCCTGTTCGTTTTCAGTGGCATGTTCAGCATTCATTTTATCAATTGCTTCTTTGGTAACTTCTGTAATTGGGTTTCCTTTGCCAAGAATTTTCGCTAACTCAACTTCTACAGGGTAGACGCTTGCTACATGATGAACAACGACACCGATGGATCTACCATCTCCTAAAACAGGTGTATCCCATTCTGAATCTGATAATCCTTCTGCGAATTTGGCAAGTTTCATAGCCCCTAAAATTAGACGATCAGCGAGTGCGTTAGCACGGTTGTTTGAATTAGACATCGTATATTTATTTAGTTGGTTTTATTGAAAAATTAAAAACATCTGGTCGAGAATAGTGTCCCACAACATCGAACATTCGTTTAGCTTCCGTAATCGTGTTTAAGTCTATTTCTGCGTATAGAATGCCTTCTTCAGCTTCTAGTGGACCTGCAATAATTTGACCTTTTGGATCAATGATACAGCTATTTCCAGTATTGACCCATTCTCTTCCTTCGGGATAAAGAGTTTTGAAATTATATTCTTTCGGGATATCGTCCATTCGAAGCGCCATGCAAGTGCTGATTACAAAAAGGCCTCCTTCACGAGCAATGTGTTGCATTGATTGTAACCAATTTGGACTTTTATCCCATGTTGGTGCAGCCAGAATCTGTGCACCAGTTTCATAAACAGCATTTCTTGCTAACGGCATGTAGTTTTCCCAGCAGATCAAACCGGCTACTTTACCTGCAGTCGTATCGTAAGAATGAAACGTTGAGCCATCTCCTTGTGCCCAGATAAGACGTTCTCCACCTGTGGGTATTAGTTTACGGTGTTTTCCTGTTATTACACCTTCCTGATTAATGAAGAGCAGGCTATTAAATAAACTTGTTCCACTTGTTTCTGAATTCCGTTCATGCATTCCCATAACAACACTTATTCCTGCTTGTCTTGCTGCATGACAGAGTTTTTTTGTTGAATCATCCGGAACAGAAATAGCATTATCCACTAATTTCACATATAATTCATTTAACTCTGCTCCTTTACTGTTTGGGATTAACCATACCCAATCAGGATAACCTGAAATGAAAGCTTCGGGGAATACGATCAGCTTGGCTTCCTTTTCTCCAGCTTCCAAAATTGCATTACATGCTTTTTCTATTGTTCTTTCTTTGTCCAGAAAAACAGGGGTTAGTTGGGCTGATGCTATTCTAAAAATTTTAGACATAATCTTTTCTTTTTAATTGCCTACGTCCCGTATAAAAACAGTGCTTGCTAGCAAGCTTGATTGTCCGCAGGACAATCCGCTAAGCAAGCGAGCAGGAAATTTCGATTTGAGACTGTGTTAAGCATAGTTTTTATATACATTATTAGCTGTTGCCTTTTATTTATTCCTTCTTGTCATATCAGTAACTACTTCTCCGTCATATTTCCAAAATCCATTTGTTCCACCAAACCAAATGTTGTCTTCTTTATCTCCGACTATAAAGACTATCCGTTCGTAAGTAACATTTTTATCATCAACAAATCGAGTAAATTCCTTTCCGTTATAGATACAAAATCCTTGCATTCCACCAACCCATAAATTACCTTGGGTGTCTTCATAAATTGCTCTGACATTTTTGGTGCAAAGTCCGTCTTTCTCTGTAAAGGTTTGAAATGAATTACCGTTAAAGGATGTCAGGCCACTTTCTCTATTACCATTGAAACCAAACCAAATAATTCCCTTACTGTCAACAATAATTGTTCTTACTTGGTCGTCACTTAATCCATCTTTCGGCATATATTGAGTAAAGGTTTTTCCGTCAAATTTGTGAACTCCACCGTGAGACATTGAGGCGAACCATAAGTTTCCGTAATTATCTTCTGTAATTCTTTGAATAACGTTGTGATAAAGTCGATCAGGCATAGTATCGCCAATTTCTGATAAGTGGTTCGTGAATGATTTGCCATCGTAACGATATGCTCCGGCACCATTTGTTCCTATCCAATACATTCCATTTTTATCTTGAACAATAGATTGTACTTCATTTGGATTGACCATCGGATATGATTTTTTAAGCCAATCGGTTGAGATTTTATATTCTGGAATTTTTAAGTGCGTAAACTTTGTTCCATTAAAAATGGAAATTCCGTTTGCTGTTCCAAACCATAAATCGCCATTATCAACTTGATAAATACAAGATATTTTATTGTTAGAAAGCCCGTCTTTTTCTGTAAAATGAACAAAATTTGAACCGTCAAATTTATAAACACCATCGTTGGTAGTTCCAAACCAAAGATTGTCGTCTTTATCTAAAAAACCGCAATAAACATTTCCATTTGGGTTTTCTATTTTTCCTGTCGTTATATTATCTTCAATTTTCTTTTGCTTGACCTGTCCATTACAAGAAGACAAAATACATATCAAGCCTACAAGTGTAAAATATTTTGGTAAGATTAATTTCATATGCTTCCCTATTGGTTTTTGGTTTGTTTAGGTTACAGCTAACGGTTCACGGCTATGAGCTGTGGCGTGGTTTGAGCAACTAATGTAGCAAACAAAACCCAGACCTGAGGAAAATCCGAGAGGATTTTCGTGAGTAGGCTTTAACTAGCAATTGTTTATGGGCGGTGTTGGCAAATCGTTTATTTTTTTAGTATCTTTTCAATTATAGAGCCACCATTAGTGTTTAACTTAAGAAAGTACAATCCTTTTGGTAGTTTATTAAGATTTAGTTTAAGCTTAGTTGTATTTGAATAGTTAAACTTCATAATCTCTTGACCTAATGTGTTTAAGACTTCAATGTTCAGGTTCTCAAAAGCTTTGTTTAAATTAATAAATAAATAATCAGAAACTGGATTTGGATATATTTCAAAAGAATCCTCATCATACTCTTTAATGTTTAATGGTTGACAAAAATCATAGGTGTCAAATTCATTGAAATAATTGTCAATATAGTTAGGCAAACCTAATCGAGAATCTTGTCCATTCAATGATAATCCATCCAAAATGAAATCACAGTTTTGACCCAATAGATTGGGATTGTTAATAACACCTAAAAATGCTTCATTCCATCTTGCAAGATAAATTTTACCATCAGGAGCTATTTGTAAACTCCCAAATGGATTTGTAACAGCTCCTGAACCTGGAAAAGTTTCGGTGAAAACAGTAAATTGGGATTGAGGTATATCTGTACTTTCTAAATTATATTGATACAGTCTATTAAATGCTCCATCTGTTTGTATATTATATAAAGTTGATATGTATAACTTTGAACTATTAGGAGAAAAAGAAATGCCGTATTGGGTTTCATTTGTAGCTGTATTGCGAGGAAGAGTAGAATGAAAAAATAGTTCTCCGGTTAGGTTATTAAACGTAAATAATTTAGAGTCGCCTCCGCTACTAGAATTACTATTAGTGTATGCCAGCCAATTTCCATCAGGTGAAAATTTCATTAGTTCACAGCAGGTGGCAAATATTGAATGATTTATTGGTGTTATTTCCGGAGTAGATATTCCAGTATTTGTTATTAAATAATTATAAAATGAAGTTGAAGAAATATTCATAGTTAGCAACCAAATTCCAGTTTTATCAGCATTATAGGTCGCTGCCATTCTTTCTGAAGCGTTATTATGCAGTAAGGTGTTTTTGGTAGCTGATTTGATATCTCCTAAACCTCCATTTAGATTTGTATCAAATTCGGAATACCGAAGCCCATTAACGCCACCTTCAAAATCAGAATAAATAATAAAATAATTAGTTTCTGTTTGTGGAATTATAAGAATCTGACTTGTGGAGATATGTCCTAAAAGGCCCTCTCCGTTAGGAGTGATAGTATGAGTAGAATCCCATACATTTATTCCATTTGTATAGAATAGTAAATTTCCTGCACAATCTGAAATAGATGCACTAGCTTCAAATCCGTCCATTGAGCTATTTAATAGAATTGAAGGAACTCCAGTTGAAAAGTCTATTCCTACTTGTTCACCAAAATACCAAATATCGGCTCTACCTTGACTAAACATTATTTGTGTAAAAAACAGAGGAATAAAATAGAGTAAAGTTTTCTTCATTATTTTAAATGTGGTTTTAAGTAAAAAGTCTCAAAAATGTCATGCCAACGGTCTCAACTATGGCTAGTGCAGGATTTTAAAGTACTTTTTTTTCCGTTTAGCAGTTAGTTTGTTTAATTTAATTGCTTTCATATCAGCATTTTTACCCGCATTATGTATAGCCATTGATGTGCGTTTGCATTTCTTTTACCAAGGGCCATTCTTGGTTACATTCATAAAGATACCGTTTTCTAATCTAAAAGCACCACCAAATCCAACGAACCAAAGCCTGTTGGCTTGGTCTTTAAATAGTTGAAAAACTACCGGGCCTTTATTATCTTCTGATGGTTGGAATTCTATGAGTTCATTGCCATCATACGTATACAAATAGTGTTGATTGGAAACAAACCATAGATTGCCGTCTTTGTCTTCTGCTATACTTCCTATCCCTTTTCCTGTTTCAATGTTCCCTTTTGTTATATTTTCAGCCTTATTCTCTGTTAAATGATAGAGTCCTTTTTTTGTTGACACCCATAATTCACCCTGTTTATCTTCGAATATTTCATTGACAAAGTTCGTTTCAATTCCTGCTTTCTCAGAAACATTTATAAGTGAATGATTGGCGTATGAAAACAGACCAGCATTTGAACTAAACCATAATGTGCCATTACTATCTTCAAATATACTATGCACCATTTTTGCACTTGAAATACCCCGGGTAGCATCTGCTTGTCCTTCGGGAAGTTCAAATGTTGTGAACTCCTGACCATCCAAAACACACACACCGGCTATAGTTCCAATCCAGATCCTGCCATTTTTATCAGCAGCAACAGACCACACATCATTGCTAATTAATCCGTCAGATTCATAATAATTTCTCACAGTATCTCCATCAATACTGCTTATTCCATCTGAATGTCCTAACCATATTTTACCATCCTTGCTTTCTGTAATTTCTTTTATTGTTACACCTTTTCCCGACTCACTAATGATTTTATCAATATGAATTAATGAGTCCCCAACAACTTTAAATGCTCCGTTTTGTGTTCCAAACCAAATAATCCCTTTGCTGTCTTGAAAAATGGTCCTTACAACTTGACTAATTTGATCATGAATAACTGAATGAAACAAAGAGCGTTCATTGTTGTAAGGATTTTGCTTATGCTCTTCTGGTTTTTTTTCTGAGTTTATAGATTGTTCTATCTCTATCTTGCTTTTTTGTTCACTACAAGTATTTAAAAAAAGCGACAGAGCTAGGGCAGTAAATAACTTAATTTTTATCATCAGCGGTTTTCAATCATATTTGAAGCACAATGGTCTCGGCTCGTATGTTTATACAATGTTTAATTTATTAAACATAAATATAGTAGTTTTCCATTTAATACTAAGCGCTAAAATAGAAGGGACAGAGAGTTTCCCGGCTAGATAGAATTAGTGATTAGTAAATAGTGATTAGTAATTAGGGGGGGGAGTGTTGTAAAAAAAACTGAACTTCCCTGATATAGGTTGACCAAATAAGTAAGTAGTGATTAGTGACTAGTAATTAGTGAACCCTTCGATAAACTCAGGGCAGGCAGGCTCAGGGTGACAGATTTGCCCTTCGGCAGGCTCAGGGTGACAGATTTGCCCTTCGGCAGGCTCAGGGTGACAGATTTGGAATTTGGTGCTTGGAATTTGGTACTTGGAATTTGGTACTTGGAATTTGGTACTTGGAATTTGGTACTTGGAATTTGGTGCTTTATACATCCCTAAATAACGTTGACCCAATTTGACAATATTTTATTATTATTTCTACTTTTAAAATTTAGTAGATGATGATGATTTTATGTTGATTCCGGGAAATTATAACTTTAGTTTTTTAGCACCTTGAATACTTATGGCAAGAATATCAATAGCTAAATATAATTTGAGCTGCTTCTTGCAGAAACAGCCCAAATATACTTTAATCATTATTTTTTGTCGCTAATTGATAGACACAAGGAATCACAATTAAATTCAAAATGGTTGCTGAAAGTAGTCCGCCAAGGATAACCACAGCCATTGGGCTTTGTATTTCACTACCGGGTTGTCCGCCTTTTAAAGCTAGCGGAATCAATGCCAAACCTGTGGTGAAAGCGGTCATTAAAATAGGGTTTAAACGGTCTAATGCTCCTAACTTAATGAGGTTGATTCCGCTTTTGCCTTCTTTTCTTAAGTCTTCATACCGAGACACCAACAGTATACCGTTTCGGGTGGCAATACCAAATAAACTGATAAAACCAATGGTTGCTGCAATGCTTACAATTCCTGAAGTAAAGTAGACTATCAAGATTCCACCTATCAAGGCCAACGGTAAATTAATCAAGACTATAAATGCCAGTTTTACGTTTTTAAATTCGTAAAACAACAACAGGAAAATAACGCCAATAGCCAAAAAAGCTGTAATCAATAAGAGTTGTGATGCTTTGGATTCGCTTTCAAACTGCCCGCCATATTGTATGCGATATCCATCGGGCAGGTTGATGGTGTTATTTATTACTTCTTTAATTTCGTTTACGGCACTGCGCAAATCTCTACCCTGAACATTGGCAGCCACTACAATTTTGCGTTGAACATCTTCCCGACTTATGGTGTTTGGACTGCTCACAGAAGCGATGGTTGCCAGTTCACCCAATACGGTTTGTCCGCCATTGGGTAAACTAATGAGTGTGTTTTTAAAGGTTTCGATATTATCACGAAACGGTTTTTCGTAACGAACTACCAATTCGAAATACTGTTGCCCTTCATAAATTTCACCCACTTCTTCACCTGCAAAGGCAATGTCTATTTGTGTCATCAAATCGCCTACAGTCATACCATAGGCTGCCAAAATTTGGCGTTTGGGTTGAATGCGAATTTGAGGCACTTCAATTTGTTGATCAACGGCAACGTCTGCCAGCCCGTCAATGGATTGAATGTTTTGCTCTACTTGTTTACCCAATTCAAACAAGCGTTGTAAATCTGAACCAAAAATCTTAATGGCAATGTTGGCACGTGTACCTGACAACATATGGTCTATGCGGTGTGCTATGGGTTGCCCCAGCGTGATGTTTACTCCCGGAACGATGCTTAACTTTGTGCGTACTTCTTCAAAAAATTCCTCTTTGGATGTATCTTCCAGGGTAAAAGGGACATCAATTTCTGCGGCATTTACCCCTTGGGCGTGCTCGTCTAACTCTGCACGGCCTTGTCTGCGGGTTACCACATCTACTTCGGGCATTTCTAGTAACAAGGTTTCTACTTGTTTTCCTGTTTTGTTGCTTTCTTCCAACGACATTCCCGGTGGGCCCACCACGCTTAAAACTAACGAACCTTCATTAAATTCAGGTAAAAAGCTTCTTCCCAATTGGGTTGCAAACGCCAAACTTAAAATAAAGACAAGAACGGTAATGCCAATGATGGTTTTTGGAATTTTAACGGCTTTATCCAAGGTACCGGCATACTGTTTTTGAAGCCATCGTTCTACTTGGGTGCCTTCGGCCTGTTTGTTAAGTAGTTTTTCATTGTTCAGTAAATAGGAACACAAAATGGGTGTTACGGTTATGGCCACGATCAAAGAGGTTAATACTGCTGTTACAAAAGCAATACCCAGTGGTTGCAGCAATCTGCCTTCCATACCGCTTAAAAAGAATAAAGGCACGAAAGATACAATGATGATGAGTGTCGCTATGATAATGGAACTACGAATTTCAATCGAAGCATCTCTAACCACTGTAATAACTGATTGCTGTTCGGCTTTTGGCAAGCGGTTGTTTTCGCGCAAGCGTTTATAGACATTTTCGACATCGATAATGGCATCATCTACCAAGGCACCAATAGCGATGGCCATACCACCTAAGCTCATCGTGTTTATGGTATATCCTAACCATTTCAAAATAATGATGGACACCAATAATGAAATGGGAATTGCCAATAGGGAAATCAGGGTTGTACGCCAATTCATCAGGAAAATAAAGAGGATAACCACTACAAAAAATGCACCTTCTAAAAGGGTTTCATTGAGATTGCTGATAGAGGCTTCAATAAAGTCTGCTTGCCTAAAGATGTGACTTTTGATTTCTACCCCTTTTGGCAAGGTGTTTTGTAAATCGGCAATGGCTTCATCCAATTGTTCGGTCAACCTTAGGGTGTTGACATCAGGTTGCTTTGAAATGGTTAAAATGACGGAAGGTTTCCCGTTTAAAGAACCATCACCAATTTTGTCTGAAGCACCTATTTGCACCGTTGCGACATCTTTTATTTTGATGGTTTGCCCGTTGATTTGTTTTACCACTGCTTCCTCTAAATCTTCCAAAGCATAGGCCCGACCGCTTCCTTTGATGATGTATTGGTTGCCGTATTGATTGACAACGCCACCCGGTGCATTGACATTGGCTTGCTTGACTTTTTCTACCAATTCAGAAAGACTCACGTTGTAATGTTTCATCTTTTCAGGGTTGGCAAATACTTGGTATTGTTTGTAGTCTCCACCTATGACTACCACATTGGCAATGCCGCCAATGGCTTTGATGCGTGGGCGAATGGTCCAGTCAGAAAGTGTTCTTAATTCCATTGGTGACAAACTATCTGAAGTCACGCCCAACAGCATTATCTCGCCCATAATGGATGAGATGGGTGCCATCGTGGGTGCACCTATACCTTCAGGCAGGTTTTCGCGTACCATTGGGATGCGTTCACTTACAATTTGGCGTGCCCGATAAATATCGGTTCCCCATTCGAATTCAACCCAAACTATGGAAATTCCCGCTGCCGACGATGAGCGAATACGCCTTACATTTGGCGAACCGTTTAAGGCAGTTTCTAGCTGATATGTGACCAGTTTTTCCACTTCTTCCGATTCCATTCCGTGGGCTTCGGTGAGAATAGTAACCGTGGGTGCCGTAAGGTCCGGAAATACATCCACGTTCATCGTTTTTGCATAATAGACACCCAACACACTTAGCACCACCGCTCCTAACAGGATAAGCAATCTGTTATGAAGAGCCAGATTTAATATTTTAGTTAACATTTTTTTTAATTTTTAATTTTTAATAGACCCCATATTCAACATTCAACATTCAAAATTCAACATTCAACATTCAAAATTCAAAATTCAAAATTCAACATTCAACATTCAACATTCAACATTCAAAATTCAAAATTCAAAATTTCATCAGTGTTCGTGTCCGTGAGCGGGTGTTGAGCCCGACATAGAAGCCATTTTTACTTGGTATGCTCCTGTGGTTACGACGACATCGCCGAGCTGTAAACCTTTAAGGACCTCCACGTTTTTACCATTGCGTTTACCAATAGAAATGGGGCGTCTTTCAAAACTTTCACCAGAGAGTTGCAGCATCACCGAATAGTTGCCATAATCTTCCAATAAAGCAGATTGGGGCACTAGGGTTGCTTGTTCTGCATCACCCATTGCTATTTGTACTTGGGTTAAACTGCCATCGGGTAAGTTTATAGCATCGTTAACTTTAGCGTATACCGAAATTAACGGACTGTTGCGTTCTACATCTTTTGATATGGATAGTATTTCACCTTCTGAATCTGAAATGCTTTTCCAATCGCCTTTTTCGGTTTGATACCAAACGTTTTTAATGTTTTGCATCGTTAATCCATACGTTGGTGCTATTTGTGATTTTAGCACTTTGGATTCTTCAGTTGCTACACTAATCAAAACAGCACCTTGATTTACATAGTCGCCATTGGCCACATTGATTGTTCTTATAAAACCATCAAACGGTGCCCGTATTTGTTTACTGCCACCCGAAACACCCGATGCAATGGATTGATACTGCGATTTTGCAATGGTGTAGTTGCTCTCCACTTTTTCAAATTCGGATTTTGGAATGATTTTGCTTTCGTAGAGTTCTTTCTTTCTGTTGTACTCTGATGTGGCTTGGTCAAAATTTGCTTTGGCTTTGGCGACATCTGCACTTAAATTATTGTTTGCCAAGCCTTGACTGCTAACATTCATCAGCAATTGGCCTTGTTTTACTTCTGTTCCTTCTGTGAGGTTTGTAGCGGCAAAATTTATGGCACCATTGGCCGTAGCTACCAGTGTTTTTACAGAACCCTGTGCCGGTTGCCACACACCGGAGGTTTTAATAACATCGAAAATTTCGCCTTTAACCACCGGTGCGGTTTGAAACTCAATCTTCCAAGCCTGTTCTTTTAAAAAGGAAATGGAGCCATCTTCACCGGCTTCTCCCATTGCTTTTTTGGCTTCCTCCAGACTGGCATAGACCATCACCTGTTCAATCACAATTTTGTCAGAGTATTGTGGGGTAGAAAGGTGGAATACCAATTGTTGCAATCCTGCTTCTTTTGGCTGGATGATGGGTGAAAATATGCCCGGTGATGATGGAGCTTCTGCAGTGGCACGAATGCCTTTATCACCTTTAATTAAACTCACCGTAACCGAACCTTCGCGCACGGGCTGGTGCTTGTCCATTTCTGTAAAATGGGCTGCAAACTTGCCGGGTTGCCCCACAATAAGTACGGGGAATTCAACAAACAATTCGGTTTTGTCTGTCCAAATGGTATAATCTAAGCGTGGAATTTCATCGCCCACGTGACTGCCGTCAGGATTATGAGCGTGGTTATCTTCATTATTTTGTTTACAAGCTATTGCCATAAAGGCAAGCACAATTATTAAATAGGTCTTCATTTGTTCTTTTTTAGTGGTCTTGGTGTTCTTCGCCGTTATCGTGTGTGTGTGTGTTCTCTTCAGATTTAATGGAATCCTTACCCATGGTAAATTCTTCTTGTTTTACTTCTTCGTGCTCGTGTGAGTGGTCAGATCCTTCATCGTGTGAGTGACCGTGGTCATCTTGTGTTTGTTCTTTTTTTGTGTCCCGGCATCCGGTAAGGTTTATCGCTATGATTACCATAAATGCCATTAAAAGTTTTGATACTGTTTTACTCATAATGAGTTTATTTGTTTTAAGGTGTTCGTGAATCTTTGATTTCATTGTCTTAGGTTTTTAAATTGTTATAATTGATGTATTAATAATTGTGCTTGTAAAAGCTGTAATTCTTTTTCCATTTGCAGCATTTTGCCGGTGGCATCCCGATAAAACTGCACTTCCATATAGTATTCCAAAAAGGAATATTCGCCCAAACTATAGGCTTTAAAAAGCAACTCTTCGCTGTTTAGGTTTTCTATGGTATTTTGATATTCGGTGTATTTGTCCAGCAACACTTGATATTGATTATATTGCTGCAGTAGCTCTGCATACAAATGTTGTTTAGCTACTTGCGAGTCCGATTGTTGGTATTCATAATTTGCCTGTGCTGCTTTTACTTTGTTTTTACTGTTCCAAAGAGGAATGGACAAACCGCCGTAGATTCCTGAATGATTATTGCCGTTTACCCCTTGGTAATTGTAACCCAAATCGATGTTGGGCAATCGCTTATTTTTTTCGAGTTTTACGTTTTGTAGTGCTGTAGCTTCATTGGCATGTAATTCCAAAAGTTTGGGGTCTTTAGCCAATTTTTCATTCCAAAGGGTTTCAACCGATTGCAGTTCAAAAGGCATTTCTACTCGCAGCTTGTTTAACTCAAGCAATTGTCCGCCGTTTAAATTTTGCAGCACCGTTATTTGGTTTTGGATGTCTGCCTGTAGTTGTTCTACGACAAACTGATCTTGTATCCAGGCTACTTTTGCTTTGTTGAGGTCCAAAATGCCTACTTGCTCCTTCTTAAACAGTTCTTGCATTTGCTCATACACTTGTTGGCTTTGCAGCTTTCTATCATCTTCAATGTCTTTTTTCTTTTGAAGTATATAAAGATTGATGAAACCCTGTTTTGCTTTTAAGAGTACTTCCTGTCTTTTTTTGGTGAATTGGGCCTGTAGCTGATCTTTTTTTAGGGTATTCCATTTACTGCGGGCTACATACACGGTTGGAAATTCAAACGCTTGTGAAATTTCAAACTCGGTATAATCGCCGCTTTGGTGATCGCCAAATGGCAAATAGTAACCCGAAAGCTGAGGATTTGGTAAATTATTCCCGCTTATATTTTGCAGGTTTTGCCCATCAATAAATTGTTGATAGGCTTTTAGTTCTGTATTATTCTGTTCTATTTGGTTCAGTAATTCGTCAATTGTTGTAGTTTGAGAAAAGACTTTACCAACAAACAGGCATACGACTAAAGCGCATACTGATTTTATGTTCATAATGATGTTGTTTTAGGTTTATTAAAATAGAATAACAGGGTCATTTTTGTCTCTACTGACAAAAACCCTGTATACCTTATTAACCTAAACTTGGCGGACCCCGAAGGGAACAATTGGGGAAATAGGTGTTTTGAAGATTATCAGGAGGATGATATCCGTTTTCGATAAAGGTCTCTTCTTCTAAGGTTGTAAGCTCAACAATTTCAGCAAGCAGCGTTTTTACAGCTCCCTTTTCTAGGGTAATCTTTTTAGCAGTTTCTTGTCTCAATACCAGCACATCGGTTGTAACATTGGTATGAATGTGCATATCGGTAAACCAGTCAAAAAAGCCATTTTTAGAATTGTCTTTTTCGGGTTTTTCGTGATGGTGCTTGTGATTGTGTGAATGTGCTACTTCACTATGCTGATGTTCTTCTTGATGCTGATGATGCCAATGGGGTACTACCTGGTGTAACAGTAACATACTGAAAATGACCAGGAAAAAGAGTGCCTTTATGTTTTGGTGTTTATGCATTCAAGACAAAAGTAGGGATTTCAGTTTAATTAATTATTACGATTGTTTCAAATTTGTTTTCATCTACATGTTCCTTCTGAGCTTTGTGCAATCGTAATTTTATTTGGTCAATAGCCTTGTTGACGGTTTGTGCGTGAAACGATGATCCATTAACAGAAGCTGACTTATTACCCACTGTTTTAAAAGGACTTCGTGTTTAATACGGTGTACGTCCCTGATATAGGTTGACCATATAAGTAAGTAGTGATTAGTGATTAGTAAGTAGTGATTAGTGACTAGTAATTAGTGAACCCTTCGATAAACTCAGGGCAGGCAGGCTCAGGGTGACAGATTTGCCCTTCGACCCTTCGATAAACTCAGGGCAGGCAGGCTCAGGGTGACAGATTTGCCCTTCGACAGGCTCAGGGTGACAGATTTGGTGCTTGGAATTTGGTACTTTTTACATCCCTGATATAGGTTGACCAAATAAGTAAGTAGTGATTAGTGACTAGTAATTAGTGAACCCTTCGATAAACTCAGGGCAGGCAAGCTCAGGGTGACAGATTTAGAATTTGCCCTTCGACCCTTCGATAAACTCAGGGCAGGCAAGCTCAGGGTGACAGATTTGCCCTTCGACCCTTCGATAAACTCAGGGCAGGCAGGCTCAGGGTGACAGATTTGGAATTTGCCCTTCGGCAGGCTCAGGGTGACAGATTTGGTGCTTGGGATTTGGTGCTTGGAATTTGGTGCTTGGGATTTGGTACTTGGAATTTGGTACTTGGAATTTGGTACTTTGTACGTTGTACATCCCTGATATAGGTTGACCAAATAAGTAAGTAGTGATTAGTGACTAGTAATTAGTGAACACGATGAGCATGCCTGAATAAGGTAGACTTTAATGTGATCTCCATTTTAACGTTCCTTTTTTGCTGTTACTGAATATCCTTTTGCAGTAATAACTTGTTCATTTTCGGCTATGTTCGTTTTTGAAATTGTAAAATAAAACGTTGTGCCTTCGCCTAGTTTAGAATTTAACCAAATTCTTCCTCCTAAAAACTCAACACTTCTTTTTGCTACTGACAAACCGATACCTGTCCCATCATAAGCCTCTCTATTATGCAGGCGTTGAAAGATAATAAATATTTTATCATAAAATTGAGGATCTATACCTATGCCATTATCTCCTATAGCAAATTCCCATTCTTTATCCTTTTCAACTGCTGTGATTTTTATAACGGGAGTTCTATCTTTTTTTGAATATTTCAATGCATTATCCAAAATTGAATGAAAGATTTGTGTTATGGGCGCTTTGTGTGTGTTAATTTCAGGTAGTTGTTCATATTCAATTATAGCATTTTTTTCTTTAATAAGTTTATCTCTTAGTTGCTTGAAATCTGACAATATATCATTTAAATTTACTACTTCTAAAACTTCTGAAGGCTTATTTGCGCGGGAATATAGCAGTAAATCTAAAATGATTTGTTTCATTCTTTTTGCTCCATCTGAGGCGAAATGAATATATTGGAGTGCCTTATCATCCAACTGATCAACATATTTCAGTCTCAATTTGTCCATAAAGCTGGAAATCATCCGCAGGGGCTCCTGCAAATCATGCGAGCTGATAAAGGCAAATTGCTCCAACTCTTCATTGGAACGCTTCAGGTCTTTGAGTAAAACCTCAAGTGTTTGATTTCTCTCTTGTAACTCCTTTGTTTTTTCATCTACTTCCTTCTTTAGTTCTTTGCCCTTCTGTGACTTTGAGTAAAAAAGACGAACAAAATAACCGGCCATAAACAATCCTGTCAAGAGTAAGGCAGTAAACCACCAGGTTTGGTAAAAAAAAGGTTCAACATCAAAAGAAACGGATGCAATTTCAGATTCTATACCAAACTGTTCCGCTTTAACTTCAAATGTATAACTCCCCGGATTTAAAAAAGTAAAGTATGCTACACTTCTGTTTCCGACAGATTGCCATTCATCACTCAGTTCATTCACCCTATATTTATAGTTTATTGTGTGAGGTTTTTTGTAATCAAAGCTCACAAAGTGAATCTCTAAATTATGAACACCGGGGGGTATTGCTATATTTTCTAAATCACTAAACTCATTTTCACCAAAACGCATCGATAAAATATGTACTTCATTTTCTTTTTGAGTTTCATTAAACAATGAAGGGTTTATTTTTGCGATTCCTTGAATAGTTGGGAACCAAATCTCTCCATTATCCATCTGCCAGCCGGCCGGAAATACTCCTCCGTTTGCCTCACGATTAGCCATTCCATCAGAAATATCGAGCAATCTTGCTTTGATTCTTTTTTCATTCGTTTGATCATGTTTTATTGCCAGCAGATCGTCTACGTTCATTCTCTGAATTCCAAAATTACCGCTTGCCCATAGGTAACCGTGATTGTCTTCAATCATTCTGAATATTCCATTGAATTGCAAGCCATGGCTTCGATTAAACAACTTGAACTGATTATCTATTAATACTAAGAGCCCTTCATTTGTACCGGCCCAGATTGAACCTTCAGGATCCTCATAGAGGCTCAATACCCTTTCGGATGATTGTCCATCGTACATAGAATAACCAGTTGCATTATCATTTCTGTCCAGTTTTAGAATTCCAACTGATGTTGTACTGAACCACATGTTACCGCTACTGTCTTCAAGAATGGTGATAAATTCTGCATTCTTAAATAAATCAGGGACTTCTATTCTTTCCAACTCGGCATGATTATGCAGCCTGTGAATACCTCCACCTCTTGATGTAACCCATACAATACCAAGACTATCCTGATAAATAGCTTGTACAATATTGCTTGCAAGACCATCATCAGTTGTAAATGTTCGATCAATCTTCTTAACAAGTGGATTATACCGATATAATCCATTGCCGGTTGCGAAATATATATAATCATCCACTCCATAAATACCCAAAACCACACCCGTTTTCATACCTGCTTCAGGAGTAATATGAGTTATCTCTCCATTTTCAATTCTGTTTACTCCTGCACCTGCGGTACCTGTCCATATTACACCGTTACGATCTTGATAAATGGCGAGTGTTACCTCATAGGAAAGGCCGTCTTCCTCTCTCAACATTTTTATATCTGCCGGAATCATCTGTATGATGCCATAGCCCGTGGCAGATAACCAAATATTTCCGGATTTAGAAATATAAATATCATTTACTTCATTGTAGCTAAATTCTATTTCTCTGAGTGTTACAATTTCATTTCTGGTAATTATTTGTACACCGCCCGTACCCATTCCGGCCCAGATACGCCCGTCATCAGCTAACTGTAATACATTTACCCGATTGTCGACCAAACCATTTGATTTATCGATTACGATTAATGAGTCCTGAAGCTGATGAAGAATACCACTATTTATGGTGCCAGCCCAAATTTCTCCTGTTTTGGATTCTGTAGCAGTCCTGATTTCAAATCCAGAGAACTCAGGAATTTCCACAATATCACCAGATTCGAAATAATATTTATGAAGGCCGGTTTGGGTACCGATCAGTAAACCATCCGAAACTCGATTCAAAGTCATTACGGAACCTTTTCCTTTTCTACTCCAAGCTTTCACCTCTAGTACTTCACCATTCATCAAAATAAGTAGATTCCCATTTTGAGTACCGGCCCACACATTTCCTTGATCATCTTCTGATATACTGGTAATCCATGATCCCTGAACAAACTCTCTCGCATCAAATACCTCTATTTTATTTTTGAAGGCGTGCACAATTGAATTTGCATTGGCTGCCCATATCCCTCCCGAGGAGGATACAGCAAGGTCATAAAAATATGGGGATACAATTTCCGAGACATTCTCTTGATTAAAAATGGTAAAATTTCTACCATCAAGCCGAACAAGACCTTCTTCAGTTGCTGCCCAGAGAAAACCGGTTTCATCTTTTAATATACTGTAAATGGCATTTACAGGTAAACCTTTTGTGTTATCCCAATTTTTTGATACATATTGCTGATCTGACAATCTCACATTTACAGATTGTGCATGTACATCCAGCATTCCATTTATGATAATAATTAAGAATGAAAGTAAGAGCAGAATGTTTTTTTTGGCTCTAGTTCTATTCTTCAATTTCATTAACCTACCGGGACTTTGATATGGAAAAGGAAAAGTGCTGCCTTCAGCTAGTTTTGGAGATTGTTTCATACTTTGATATTTGGAGTTAATGCGTCAAAATGTAACCCTTTTTGTTGTATACATTCTTGCAAGTAAAATTTTATAAAAGTATTATTTAATATTACATTTAGTGTTGTATGGAATATTTTTTAGAGAAGTTAAAAAAAAACAAGATAAGCTTTTTTATTTAATACTGAACTTCCCTGATTAGAGTTGACCAAATAAGTAAGTAGTGATTAGTGACTAGTAATTAGTGAATCCTTCGATAAACTCAGGGCAGGCAGGCTCAGGGTGACAGATTTGGAATTTGGAGCTTGGAATTTGGTACTTTGTACATCCCTGATATAGGTTGATCATATAAGTGATTAGTAAATAGTGATTAGTAATTAGGGGGGGAGTGTTGTAAAAAACCAGTCACTAATCACCAATTACTATTAAACCAGTCCACCACTTAACTCAGCTTAACTTTTTTGTCTGAAAGGTTTTGATGCAGGTTTTTATATTTTGAGGGAGCCATGCCGGTTTGTTGTTTGAAGACCCTGTTGAAGCTGGCTTTGGAGGGAAAGCCGCATTCATAGGCCAAGGCGATGAGGGTGTATTTTTCATTTTCGCTTTGGGTGATTTTCTGTTTGAATTCGTTTACACGGCAGGTATTGATGAGGTTGTAAAAACTGGTGTTGAGGTGTTTGTTGAGTAATTCTGAGAGTTCTTTATTGTTGATTCCCATTTCGTCAGCCAGTTCGGTTAAGCTCAGGGAGTCACTCAAATAGGGCTTTTTTTGTTCCAGGATGGTTTGTAATTTTTGAATGAGTTGGTCAATTTCAGTATCAGGCAGTCCATCCAACCTACCCGTATAGGCTTTTTTGGAGTCTGATTCCAAAAAAGAGGCTGCCGTACTTGCTTCGGGTTCGGATGCCAGAAAATCGGGCAGCAGGATTTTGGCCTGAAACATTCCTTTGTATCCTAAAATGGAGTAGAGGGCGATGAATGTAAAAGCGATGATGGTCCCGATGTTCCAGGAATAGACCGGTGCAAACAATTCGTATATGGAAAACAGGCTGTCCAGCACAATGATAGAAAGCAGTCCAATGACCAGCACACCAAACCAGTTTAGGTTGTTTTTTTCCAGGGAGGAGTAGTGGTTTTCACAGGCTTTCTGTATGCGTTTGAGTAGCCTTAGTGACAGTAGAATGTACACAATAAAAAAGGTGTTCTCAACCAGGTTTAAATAATCGGCGATACCGGCATAGGCTTTTCCATAGGCGGTTGTTTCTTCAGAGAAAATACTGTAAGCGACGGGAATAGAAATCAGCACAAAGGAAGCTGCAAAGGGTATGAGGTGTTTTACAAAAGGCTTGAGTGTTTTTCTTTTGGGCTGAACGAGTGCTTTCAGGTAGAAGAGCAGGGCAGGGCCCAGGAGGTAGCCTGTACCGTTGCCAAACAGGAAGGCGATGCCCCCCAGTATTTTTGCCCGGTGAATGAAGGCATAATAATACAGCAGGAAGAAAAAGGCATTGATAAAGAAAAGGATCAGTATTTTTTTTGAAAAATCGGTTTTTGATTTCAACAGAAACACACTGATCAGGAAGAGCAAAGCCATTCCTGAAATCATTAAAAAATCTACAAACATGCGCCAGTTTTCCATAGTGCGAAAATTAGCACATAATTTGTAGATTTACAAGAATTGATTTTTTTTGAGGTGCTGACTAACGTATCAGCAACTTAACAGGGTTTGATTCAGCTACTTTAATAAAATACAAACCTGTTTCCAGTGTGCTTACATCAATGGATTGGTCGGGACCCATACTACCGGAACGCAGCAAACGCCCTTTGACATCAGTTAGTTGATATTCCTGAGCAATTTCCCGGCTTAAGCCTTTAACATAGACCTTATCACTGGCAGGGTTGGGATATACACTTAGCTGCGGACCCGTCACATCGGGGTTTGAAAGGGAGCCATTAAGCAGTTTAATGATGTAATTGTCCCTAAAGTCTACAGCTACAGTTGGAAGTTCGTCATCGGGAAGGGGATTGAGATCCACGGTAGTTTCAAAATGGGCCGCGGTATAGATGTTGTTTTGGGCATCGACCCCCACACTGTTGGCATCCATAAAGTTGACGCCTCCAAATTGAAAGGCATTGATAAAGTTTCCGTCTGTATCCAGTATGCTCAGGTACGCATCGGTGGCGTTCCCGGACTGATGGGTCAATGAGAATTCGCCGGAAGAAGGGTCAAAATCGGCAGTATCAGTAAAGAAGCCCACGGATACTACCTCTCCTTCCCCGGTTACATCCACATCATAGCCCATAAGGAAATCGTTGCATTCCAGGTGTTTGGCCCAGGCCACATTCCCAAAGGGGTCTACTTTCATGACAAAGCCGTTGTATTGGGTGGCAGAGGTATAATTTATGGGAGTTCCATTGGGGTCGTGGTTAAAGTTTACAGTTCCTGAAAAGTATCCTGAAACATAGATATTGTCCATTTGGTCAACGGCAATACCATTATTGAACGTTTCTCCCCCGTGGGTGATGCCCGCTTTTACAAATTCGCCGGCATTGTTTAAATGGAGCACATATCCCGCAAATCCACTTCCGGTTGCCGTCAGGATGTATTCCTCCACGGCATCCGGATCCATGTCGGCTGCATCGGTAAAGTAACCCGTGATAAAGAGGTCTCCGGCTGCATTGACTGTCATATCAATGGCCAGGTCCATACCGGTCCCGCCATATTGCTGTGCTGAAATAAAGTCACCGTCCTCATCCAATCGCAGAATGAAGGTATCACTCAATCCCTCACTGGTCATAATGAATTCGTCCACACCCGGATCGAGGTCAATGGGTTCATAAAAGAAGCCTGAGAGGATCACTTGTCCGTTGGGGCTGTATACAATGGACAGGGCTTCTTCAAAATCAACACCTCCCACACTCTTGGCCCACACAAAATCACCGTTGCTGTCCAGTTTTAAGATAAAAATATCCTGAGCCCCGGCAGAGGTAATCTCGAAGCCGGCCCCTTCAGGGTCAAAGTCTACTGTGCCTTCATAATTTCCTGTGATGTAAACATTGCCTGCATCATCAGCGGTGATGGCACCTCCATGTTCAAACATTTCTGAGCCGAAATTTTTTGCCCAAAGAAAATTCCCTTGAGAATCTGTCTTTTGAACAAAGGCATCATAAAAACCATTTGATGTGAGTTCGAAGCTGCCGTTGATGTCAAAATTGGCCGTATCAGTAAAATAACCGGTGGTGTAAACGTTGCCCTCTGAATCGACATGAGTGGCTTTAATAACATCTTCACCATTCCCACCAAAGCTGCCGCCCCAGCCAAATTCCTGTGCATTGATTTGAAAACTGAATGCAATCAGACTGCATACGATAAAATACTTTTTAAAATTCATTGTTGTTTGTTTTAATTGATTGATAAAGCACAAAACAACGGTTTTTTTTATTTTAAAAAGACTTATTGGAAGCAGTGAGACGTATTTTATTCATAAAAAGGGCGCTTTGTTGACCGTCATTGTTTCAATACCGGAAACCTTAAAAAAGGGATTCTTATTGAACGTATTTTTTTTGATTAATACTATATTTGTTTTGAAGGAACCCAGAGCTTCTCGCTCATTAAACCAAAGATGAATACACTTAAAAGAATCAGGGAACAACGCAATTTGACCCAGGAAGAACTGGCTGATTTGTCCGGTATTTCCGTAAGAACCTTGCAGCGCATTGAAGCAGGAACCGATCCCAAAGGACAAACGCTCAAAATATTGGCCAAAACACTTGAAGTAAAAGAACGTGAACTCGTGAATGACCCTGAGAGTCCACCCCCTGTAAACCTTCCCCTGATCAAAGTCATCAATCTTTCTTCGCTGCCTTTTACTGTTTTTCCACCACTTAATATTTTATGTCCCCTTTTGATAATGGCGCTCAAAAAAGAATTTACCCCCCTAACGCGGCAACTCGTTTCCGTACAAATTTTATGGACCATCCTTGGGGTCATCGTTTTTATGCTGGCTGCTTTTATGAAGAATTGGTTCTCATTGGGAAATGAGTTTACCTTGGTCGTGATGATTGTACTGGTGTTGTCAAATGTGTTTATCATCCTTAGGAATGCCGCAGCAATTGACAAAAAACAACAGCTGCGCTTTCGTTTAAATTTCAGTTTTATATAAGCTTACCCTCTGCTGTCGTGGGATTGGCGGGTAATTGGCGGGCAATTTTCAAGGCTGTTAAGGGTCCTTGCCACATCTTTGTGGGAAACTAATTAAAATGAACAAACAACTCGTCGCAAGCCTACTCATTGCAGTAGCATCTATGCTAACTGTTAAGGCACAAGTAGCAAAAAACTCAGCATTATTTAAAACCCTAAAAGCACAAGACAGTGTGTTCTTTGAGCGGGGGTTTAACCAATGTGATTTGGAGTTTCTCGAAAAACATATTTCCCCAGATTTAAAATTCTACCACGACCATGGCGGACTTCAGGATAAAAAAACATTCTTTGAAAACACGAAAAAATACATTTGTACCAATCAAGATAAAAAACCCATCAGAAAATTGGAAGCAGGCAGTTTGAGCGTTTTTCCACTCTATAACAACGGGGTCCTTTACGGTGCTATTCAAAGTGGGGTGCATCACTTTTATATAAGGGAAAAAGGAAAACCCGACCTATGGACAAGTACGGCAAAATTCACTACCGTTTGGATTTTAAAGGAAGAAGTTTGGATCATGAGTGATGTTTTAAGTTATGACCATCACGATCCTGTGGTTGATACGCCAAAAAATGATATTGAAAGGGTACTTAAAGACCACAAGGTACCGGCCTTGGGTCTTGGCATCATAGAAAATGGAAAACTGACCCGGGTGGAGGTCTATGGAACCCTTGACAAGCAAACCACGGCACCTTACAATACCATTTTCAAGGTCGCATCCTTAACCAAACCCATTGTGGCATTAACTACACTAAAACTTATCGACAAAGGCATGCTGGGTTTAGAGGAACCTTTGTATACCCATTGGATAGACCCTGATATTGAACAGGATGAACGCCATAAAAAATTGACCCCAAAACTGGTGTTAACCCATCAGACAGGCTTCCCAAACTGGCGGTATATGAACAAAACAAATACCCTTGCTTTTGAATTTGAGCCGGGAACCACCTATCAGTATTCGGGTGAAGGCTTTGAATACCTGAGAAAAGCAATCGAACATAAATTCGGGAAAAGCATTGAAGAACTGGCAGAAAAACTGGTGTTTGCCCCGGCAGGAATGACCGATACCAGATTTTGGTGGGATGCCGCCATGGATGAAACCCGCTATGCCCAAAACTATGATAAGCAAGGTGAAAAGATCCCCACACACAAATATTATGAAGCAAACGCAGCAGCAAACCTGTTAACGACGGTGGAAGACTACGGGAACTTTTTAGCCTATGTGATCAACGGTGCGGAGCTTTCAGAGAACCTCTTTCAGGAGATGCTCAAACATCAGGTAACCCTGAAAGAAAATGACTTTTTTGGTTTGGGATGGGAGATTTTAACGGGTTTTAGCGATACTGAATATGCTGTGTTACATACTGGGAAAGACCCGGGGGTGAGCTCCCTGGCATTATTTTTCCCCCATTCAAAAAATGGCTACCTGATATTTTTAAACGGCGACAATGTGGAGGCCATCTATGAAGAACTTTTGACAAACCACCTGTATCGGGGTAAAGAATTGTGGGATCAACGTTAGTTAGCCTGTTTTGAAATCCCCCCTGGCCAGCATTCCTCTAAAGATGAAGTTAATTTTAATTTTGCTATCAGCTATCAGCTATCAGCTATCAGCTATCAGTAATATGCTATAGCAATAACTCACAGTCTTCTTTGCGTTTTCTTTGCGATAACTTTTGCGAACTTTGCGTGAACCCCACCTATGAGTCAGCAGCAACTAGTGAATAGGCTAAAGGAAATAACTCGTCAACCCGCTAACCCGTTTCCAAAAAATAGTATTAAGACTAAGAATTAGAAAAGAGAGCATAGAGTAGAGAGAAATGTAAGTTGTACGTACCTGAAATAGGTTGATCAATTTTCATTTTTCATTATTAACTTTTCATTTGTCCACCTTTCACCCTCCGTATCCGCCTGAGGCGGAGAAGGAGGGAGTCCACCATTCCACAGTCTATCTGTAATTTTGAAAATCTGTAATTTATGTAAACTTGTTCAGGACTTGTGTAACAAGCAATAAAGCTTAAGAGCTCATCTTTGTACCGGTATAATGAAGTACTACTTAAATAAAAAATGTTATGGAACACAAGAATAAGAAAGAGGAAAAAGGGAACAGTAACAAACCCGAACAGAAAACACAAGCTGCACAAACTAAAAAAGGCGGTGTTTCAAAAGATCAAACCTCAAAGCCCACCAATAAATCCGGCGGTGAGAGTCAAAAAAAGAAGTAGTTTCAATACTAGTGAAAACAGATTAGAAAACAACCGAATTGAACACATTGGAATTTTGAAAACCAATCAAAATAAGGTTTAATAATAGTCTGAATATAAAAAGGGAGTTCTTTGAGGAGAGGCTCCCTTTTTTTGTTTTATCACCTCTTGAGCAGCCCACGTTTGAGTAAGTGTACATCCCTGATATAGGTTGACCAAATAAGTAAGTAGTGATTAGTGACTAGTAATTAGTGAACCCTTCGATAAACTCAGGGCAGGCAGGCTCAGGGTGACAGATTTGCCCTTCGACAGGCTCAGGGTGACAGATTTGGAATTTGCCCTTCGACAGGCTCAGGGTGACAGATTTGGTGCTTGGAATTTGGTACTTTGTACGTTCCTGATATAGGTTGACCAAATAAGTAATTAGTGACTAGTAATTAGTGAACACGGTTATGTCCTGATATAGGTTGACCAAATAAGTAAGTAGTGATTAGTGACTAGTAATTAGTGAACCCTTCGATAAACTCAGGGCAGGCAGGCTCAGGGTGACAGATTTGGAATTTGGTACTTGGAATTTGGTACTTGGTGCTTGGAATTTTGGTACTTGGTACTTGGAATTTTGGTACCCATATTAATTTTATTCTTTCACTTCAATTTCTACCTTTGCAGGAATGCGCTATAGTTTGTATATTCATTCCGGTTTATCGCGCCACGTATTAATTCTATGAAACACTTAATTACCAACATCAAAGAGCTCATCGGTATCAATTCAAACCCTATTTTGATTGGGAGTGAAATGAAAGAGTTGCACACCATCAAAAATGCTTACCTGCTTATTGAAGACGGATTGATAGCCGATTTTGGCGAAATGACCGCACTTTCAGAGACCGATTATGATAAGGTAACCGATGCCTCCACTTCGCATGTGTTGCCCGCCTGGTGTGACTCTCATACCCATATTGTCTATGCCGGAAACCGCGAGCAGGAATTTGTGGACCGTATCAACGGACTCACCTATGAAGAGATTGCCAATCGGGGAGGGGGTATTTTGAATTCCGCTAAAAAACTGCAGGAAACCGATGAAGAAGAACTGTACCGTCAAAGTGCAGTGCGCCTGGAAGAAGTGATGCAGATGGGAACCGGTGCCATTGAAATTAAAAGCGGCTACGGACTGACCACTGAAGCAGAATTGAAAATGCTGCGCGTTATCAAGCGTTTAAAAGAAAACTACCCCGTTACCATTAAAGCAACATTTTTGGGAGCCCACGCCATTCCCGCTGAATATGGGAAAAAACGTGACAAGTACATTGATTTATTAATTGAGGAGATGTTGCCTCAAATAGCAGATCAAAAACTGGCAGACTACATCGATGTGTTTTGTGAAACCGGTTATTTTACGGTCGATGAAACCATTAAACTGATGCAGGCAGGAAAAGAATACGGTTTAAAATCAAAGTTACACGTCAATCAGTTTACGGCCATCGGCGGCATACGGGCGGCGGTGGAGCACGGCGCGCTCAGTGTTGATCATCTGGAGGTGTTGTTGCCCGAAGACATTGAAATGCTTACCAAAGGAGCGACCATCCCGGTGGCCTTACCGTCTTGTTCTTACTTTTTAAGCATTCCCTATACACCCGCACGCGAATTGATTGATGCCCAATTACCCCTGGCCTTGGCGACAGATTACAACCCCGGTTCCACGCCCAGCGGCAATATGAATTTTGTGGTGGCCACGGCCTGCATCAAAATGAAACTAACGCCTGAAGAAGCTATTAATGCCGCCACTATTAACGGGGCAGCCGCGATGGAGCTGTCACAAACCCACGGCAGTATTGCCAAAGGAAAAGTGGCGAACTTTATCTTTACCAAAGACATTCCTTCTTATGGGTATTTGCCCTATTCTTTCGGAAGTAACCACATCGCTCAGGTGATGCTGCAAGGGGAGTTTATTTGACCCTGTTAAGCCATTTTTTTCTCCCGCTGATTGCGCAGATGAGCGCAGATTCTTTGAGAACAATAATTTCATCAAGTGGGTTTATAGATCCCTTTTTTTCAGGATTACATACGACAACCAGCTAAAAATAAAGGTCCAGGCCAGGACAATTATAAAGGCGCTCCAGGAAACATCATAGCTTTTAGCAAATCCTTCCCCCAGTTGTGAAGCTGCGGTTTTAATGGCGCCGAGACGCGAAAGGGGTTCCACGATTAAATTGGACATGGCCTGCAAAGGAAAAAACTGACTGATGTGGTTGGCGATATCGGTATCTTTAAAAAATTGCCATTTCATCAAACCAAACGCAATGCTTTCCAGTATAAACCAAATCAATAAAAAGCCCAGTGCAAAAGCGGAACGTTTTACCAGGATGCCCAAAAACAAACAAAAGGAGAAAAAGCCCAGCAGTTTGACAAAGTAAGCCAGCAGGTATTCCATTTGACTGAAGATGATGCTTACCTCATTAAAGTCAGAAAACATCAGGCCAAGGACCATGGAAACAATAAATACAAAGAGTGTGGAAACAAACGCAAAGCCCACCACGGTGATGAACTTGGAGAGTACAAACTCTCTTTTACTCAGTCCGTCGATGAGGTTTTGTTTGAGGGTGCGGTAACTGTATTCATTTGACATCATCGATACAATCACGATGGCGAGAAACAGCTTGAGCATGGCCGCTACCCAGGTGTTGAAATGCCAGATGTAAGGAAAGTTGAAAATCCCCTGATCGGCCACCCTGAAGTTGACGTTTCCAAAACTAAACTCGATGGAGGCAATCAGGGCAATAAAGGTGATCAGCACAAAATAGACGATGGAGATTACCTTCGCCGATTTGTTGTAGCGCAATTTGTGAAGTTCTATAGATAATAAGCGTTTCATAGCGGGTTAGTTTAAGGATTTTGTGAGTTGTAAAAACTGCTCTTCAAGGCTTTCTTTTCGGTGTACCAGATGTGAGAGGACCACCCCTTTGTCAAACAAATACCGGTTGATTTCTGAGGCTTCCATAGGGTGCTTTAAAAAGGCAACCAGCGTTCCGTTTTCTTCTTTAACCGAAGCAAAATCAGGGTGTTGTTCCAGTGCTGCTTTCAGGCTTTCTAAGTTGTCACTTTTTAAGGTAAAAAATCCGTGACTGGCATTCATCCCATCCACAGTACCCGAATACAATTTTTTACCTTGTCGTAAAATCACCACATGCGAGCATACTTTCTCTACTTCATCCAGCAAGTGGGATGCCAGCAATATGGTGGTTCCCCCCGAAGCAATTTTTTTTATGATTTCCCTGATTTGATGAATGCCCTGCGGGTCCAGTCCGTTAGTGGGCTCATCGAGGATTAATATTTCAGGGTCGTTGAGCAGGGCAGAGGCAATGGCCAGGCGTTGTTTCATTCCCAATGAAAAGGTGCTGAACTTGCTGTTTTTGCGTTCTAATAAACCCACCAGTTCTAACTTTTCTTCAATTTTGGAGGTGTCAACTTCTTTGATTTTACACACCAGTTGCAGGTTTTGTGCGGCCGTCATAAAGGGATAGAAATTGGGTCGCTCTATGATGGCACCCACTTTTTTGAGTGCGTTGTGGGTGGAATCGCTTCCGTCAAACCAGTGAAAATTTCCATCGGTTTTATTGACCACATTGAGCACCATTCCCAGGGTGGTTGATTTTCCGCTGCCGTTGGGACCCAGGATGCCATAGACATTTCCTTTTTCGATAGTAAACGAGAGCTCCTGTACTGCCTTGATAGGGCCGTAGTGCTTGGTGAGCTTATTTAAAGTGAGGATGGTGTTCAAAATGAATTAATTTAATGGTTTGTTTGTATATGACTAAATATCTTTTATATTGTTACATTCTCAGCTTTAATAAAGATTGTAACTTTGCTGACACACTCAAAGGTATGGAAGAAAAATTAATGTCAAAAAAGAAACCCTCCTTTCCCGTAAAGGACTTTCTTTTTCAATATTTAAAAAAATACAACCGTGATATGACCATTCCGGTGTTTTATGATGACTTGCAGCGGTTTACGGGCTCGGTAGCGGTTTATGACAAGGATGATAATGATACCCTGTGGGTAAGTGTTTACTATTCAGATTCTGAACGCAAAGAACTGGATCACAACCTGAAACAGGTCTATACCATCCTGTTTTCAGACGGCGGGGATGACATCACCGAATTCCTGAATGTGGATGCCATCGATTACTGCACCTTTGGGAACTCCAAACCTTTCAGGATCAAGATAAGAAACATCCTGAACGACAATTACACTTATTTTTACATCAAACGCGCCGATGCCTCCCGTATTTACGGATTGGAACTGGAACATATACTCTCACCCAACAGGATCAACTTTGTAGTGCACGGAGACACCTTGATTGAGGAACATATTGCAGGCATCCCCGGTGATGTGTTTATAGAACAGGAATTGGAAAATTTAGACACCAATGGGAAAACACAAATCGCCAAGGAGTTTGTCAAGTTTAATGAGCGCTGTATGATGTTGTTGCTGGGCGATATGCGTTCATACAATTATGTGATTGTGCCCACCCACGACTTTGATCAGGTGAAATACAAGATCAGGGCCATTGATTTTGACCAGCAATGTTATGAAGGAAATTTAAAGGTATACCGCCCCCAGTTTTTTAAGGAAAACTTTAAAATGGTTGATTTGGTAGCTTCCAAACTGCACGAAACGTCCATCGAGCAATATCGTAAGGAAGAACGCTCCTTGCTGGCCAAACGGATTATATCTTCCCAAAGCCGCTTGCGGGCATTGGTTCGTTGTATGATGCGGGATCAGATTTCATCCACATCCAACTTAAAGGAGTTACGGACTCAGCTGTATGATTTGACTTATGATATGAAGTTTAAACGTTGCAAATCCATGGGGCAGATTGTTAAGACTGCACTCGATTTTATCAAGCGAAACTACGAAACCGTAAGCACTAAAAAAGTAGCCGAAATAAAAGCGCTGCAGTAATTAAGTTTTCTGCTCTTTATTGAAGTACACCAGGTAATAATACATTTGCTTTTCTTCGTCCCAGCCTTTTTCGATAAAACGTTCAGCAGAATCGGGATTGATAAAATCCATTTTTATCTGGATGTTGGTATCGAGGTTGATGATGTTTTTGATTTTTTTCCGTGCTGCCGTTACTGCATTGTTGGCGATGGGGAAATTTGAAACGTCTTCAATGTGGTATTTGGGTGCTTTTTCCTGTTTGTAATGTTTGAATTCAGGATGTAACTCAGGGTTGTCTATCACCTCGTTCATAAAGTTACTTTCCTCAAACTCGTCGTTTTTAGCAAAGTAGTTTACACTGCGGTTCATAAACATCACTTCCTGCTGCTTGTCTTCCGCCGGAAGGACTACATCACGGGCAAAGTCCTGACAGAACTTGAGGTATTTTTTAGTGTAGAAGTTTTCATCTTCAAACAATGAAACCCCCAGGAAGCTTTCCAGCCAATAGCGGGTGTCATATTTGTTGGAATCTACTGAAAGCACTTTATAACCTTCTTCTTTTTTAGTGTTGAAGATCAAACAACCCTTATCCAGTTTGTTGAGGTTGATGCCTTGCTGAAGGATGAGGTCCAGCTGGTTTTCTTTTTCGTCAAACAGTAAAAAGTCCTGTTTGATTTCAGATTTAAAAATCCCCACACCATCTACTTTCTCATTATCAATCTGCATGTTTTCCAGATAGGTCACATACACTTCACCGCTTTTAATGTGTGGATGTTCTGATTGTGCATAGAGGTGTTTGGTGATTTCCAAGCTCAATTGATGGGCATTGTCCGGGTTGTCAAACAGTTGACTGATAAGATTGTACAAAGGGTGAAACTCTAAATCACTTTCATGAGTAAATTGATAATAAGTTTCCTCTTTATCCCTGAAGGGTTTGAAGAAGAACTCTTTGATTAAGGGCGTTAATTCGTCGTCCAGTTTGTAAGGACTTTGTGATAAAATCACCGATTCATTTCTGCTTTTGTTTCCCACTTTATGAATGGAAAGTGACTCGATTTGGGTATTGTATAAATTGATCATTGGGAGTTAATTCTTTGATTATGTGCACTCTGAAACTCAGATAGCCACTGAATTTGAAAAGTTTAAAAATACTACATTTTAAATGGGTTCAAAGGATTTCGGGTTTTATTTATTAACCATTTTTAATAACTGATACAATTTCTCTAACATTGATTAAAAGGTAAATCAGTTTTGATAAATCACATCAATAAGTCTAATTTTCCTCAATTTCACCTTTTAGGGTTGGGGCAAAAAATCGAGGAAAATATTGCGAAAATTATGATTAAGTCAAGCACAATCTTTGTTTAGTTTCTTAATTTTTTGGTAAAACAATTTTCTATTTAAAAAAATCAAATATATTTGCAGCATCAATAAGCAACAAATGAATTTCATCACACTACATCACCATCATCATACCGGGCTCCAGGCGCGCTGATGATTCTATGTAGTATGCACACATAAAATTTAAAACCCGTCTGAGTACTTCTGACGGGTTTTTTCATGACTTCCTTTTGGTTTTACTCAGACACAACAAAAACAGAAAATGAGTAAACTAAAAATTGCCATCCAAAAAAGTGGCCGCTTAAGCGAAAAGTCCATACGACTCATCCAGGAGTGTGGCATCCAGATATCAAACGGCGAACGCAAACTCAAAGCCGAGTCTTCAAACTTTCCCATCGAAATCCTCTTTCTGCGCGATGATGACATTCCCCAATATGTGGAACAAGGGGTAGCCGATCTGGGAATTCTCGGCGAAAACGAGGTGTGGGAAAAGGACAAAAAAGTAACCGTCATTACCAAACTGGGTTTTGCCAACTGCAAAATGTCACTTGCCATTCCCAAAGATGAAACGTATACAGGCATCCGGTATTTTTCCGGAAAGCGCATCGCTACTTCTTATCCCACCATCCTTCAAAAGTATTTTAATTCCAACAAGATCGAGGTTGAAATTGAAGAGATAGGCGGCAGTGTTGAAATCGCCACAGGAATCGGCCTGGCCGATGCTGTTTTTGACATTGTCAGTACCGGAAGCACACTTTTGATGAACGGTCTCAAAGAGGTGGAAGTAGTGACCAAGAGTGAAGCTGTTTTGATTTCCAATACAGGCCTCAGTGACGAAAAACAAGAGATTCTCAACAGGCTGTTATTTAGAATCAACGCTGTTCAAAACGGTAGTGGTAACAAATACATCCTTCTCAATTGCCCGGTAAAAGCCCTCGATCAAATCACCCGGTTACTCCCCGGAATGAAATCACCCACTATTTTGCCTTTAGCAGATAAAGACTGGTGCAGTTTGCATTCGGTCGTCAAGGAAGATGAATTCTGGGATGTCATCGACCGGCTAAAAGAAAACGGCGCAGAAGGAATTCTGGTTGTCCCTATTGAAAAAATGGTACTCTAAAAATAGAACAGATGCAAAAAATACAATTTCCCAATCCTAAATCCTGGGCTGAGTTATCAAAGCGCCCTTTGATAGATTACAGCTCCATTTCAGATACTGTTCAAAAGGTATTCCAGGCCATACAAAACAATGGCGATGAGAGCGTCAGGTCTTATACCAACCTGTTTGATGCCGTGGAGATAGAAAAACTTCAAGTCACTGAAGAAGAAATTCAACAGGCCGTTTCAAATGTGCCGGAGGATCTACAACAAGCCATTCAACAGGCGGCTGCAAACATTGAAACGTTTCACAAGACTCAAATAGAACAACCACAAAAAACAACCACCACCCCGGGCGTAGTTTGCTGGCGCGAAAGCAGGCCCATAGACCGCGTAGGAATTTATATTCCGGGAGGAACAGCACCACTTTTTTCAACGGTTTTGATGTTGGGAATACCCGCAAAAATTGCCGGTTGCCCCGAAATTGTGTTGTGCACCCCACCTGATAAAAACGGAAACATCCATCCGGCGATCTTATATACTGCCCAACTCATAGGAATTACAAAGCTATACAAAGTGGGTGGCATTCAAGCCATTGGCGCGATGACCTTTGGAACTGAAAGCATCCCCCGGGTGGATAAAATATTTGGTCCGGGCAATCAATATGTCACGGCTGCCAAGCAACTGGCACAAAATTATGGCGTCGCCATCGATATGCCCGCCGGACCCAGCGAAGTGTTGGTTATTGCAGATGCAAGTGCCGTTCCTGCCTTTGTCGCCGCCGATTTACTTTCCCAAGCAGAACACGGCACAGACAGTCAGGTGATGTTGCTTTCTGATAACGAAACAATCATCGCTGCCGTGCTTGAAGAAATCACCATCCAACTGGAAGCGCTTCCGCGAAAGCAACTGGCAGCACAAGCGCTTTTGAGCAGTAAAGCCATTCTATTCAATTCGATAACCGAATGTATCAACTTCAGCAATCAATATGCTCCTGAACACTTGATTTTAGCGATTGAAAATTATACTGAAGTACTTCCAAGTATTTCCAATGCAGGCTCTGTTTTTCTTGGAAATTACAGTTGTGAAAGCGCCGGCGATTATGCCAGCGGCACCAACCACACCCTGCCCACAAATGGCTATGCCCGCAATTACAGCGGGGTTTCACTGGATAGTTTTGTAAAGAAAATCACCTTTCAGGAACTCAACGCCCGGGGAATCAAAAACATTGGCCCTGCAATCGAACTAATGGCTGCTGCTGAAGAACTTCAGGCACACAAAAATGCGGTCACATTAAGACTTAAAAGGTTAGAAAATGAATAGGTTAGAACGTTTAGTAAGAGAAAACATTCGTGCGCTGAAGCCTTATTCCAGTGCGCGTGACGAATTTAGCGGTTCAGAAGGTATTTTTCTGGACGCCAATGAAAATCCGTTTGGCACGTTGAACCGCTATCCCGATCCGTACCAAAAAGCATTGAAAGAAAAATTGAGTCAGCTTAAAGACATTCCTTCCAAAAACATCTTTATCGGAAATGGAAGCGATGAAATTATCGATCTTGTTTTTCGCATTTTTTGTGAACCGGGAACAGACAAAGTAATTACGTTTCCACCTACCTATGGAATGTATGAAGTGTCAGCCGGTATCAACAATGTGGAAGTTATAAGGGTTAAGTTAACCCCCGATTTTCAGATTGACTTTGAAGCCTTCTTTCAGCAAATGGAGCAAAACAAAAACATCAAAATTGTGTTTGTTTGTTCGCCAAACAACCCCACCGGAAACAGCATTTATAACATTGAAAAGTTGCTTGAATACAACACCATTGTAGTCGTCGATGAAGCCTATATCGATTTTTCAGAAAGAGCTTCCTTAATTGAAAAGCTTCCTGAATATCCTAACCTGATTGTCTCACAGACATTCAGCAAAGCCTTTGGTCTGGCAGCTGCCCGAGTAGGTGTTGCCTATGCAAATGAATCGATTGTTGCATTGTTGAACAAAGTAAAACCGCCCTACAATGTGAGTGCACTCAATCAAAAAGCAGCTTTGGAGATGCTTGAAAATTACTCGCTTGTTCAGGATAGGATTCGTTTGATTCTTAATGAAAAGGAACAGCTAATCAATCAGTTGTCAGAACTCGATGAGGTCATTAAAATCTATCCGTCAGACGCCAATTTTCTATTGGTCGAGTTTAAAAATGCCAACGAGATTTATGAAAACCTTGTCAACCATAACATCATTGTCAGAAACCGGAATAGCAGTATCAAAAACTGCATCCGTATCACTGTCGGGTCTGCTGAAGAAAACTCACAACTCATCAACACTTTAAAAAATTACAAACTATGAAAAAAGTCCTATTTATAGACCGCGACGGCACACTTGTCATAGAGCCTCCTATTGACTTTCAGTTGGATAGTCTGGAAAAGCTCGAATTTTATCCAGGGGTATTTCAATATTTGGCCCGTATTGCCAACGAGCTGGACTTTGAATTGGTGATGGTGACCAATCAGGACGGATTAGGGACAGCCTCTTTTCCCGAAGATACCTTTTGGCCGGCGCAGAATAAAATCATCAAAGCCTTTGAAAATGAAGGCGTACACTTTTCGGAAGTCCTTATTGATAAATCGTTTCCTGAAGAGAATGCTCCCACCCGAAAACCCGGTACGGCTTTGCTTACTCACTACATCAAAGGAACGTATGATTTGGAAAACTCCTATGTGATTGGTGACCGAAATACCGATGTACAGCTGGCAAAAAACATCAACACCCAAGCTATTTTTATAGGTAACGAAACAAATCCGGATGCGGCTTTGACTACCACTTCCTGGAAAGAAATATACACCTTTTTAAAAGCGCTGCCGCGAAAGGAAACTGTGGAGCGCACCACCAATGAGACCCAAATCAATGTCACTGTCAACCTTGATGGCTCGGGCAAAAGCAGCATTCAAACGGGGCTTGGTTTTTTTGACCATATGCTGGAGCAAATCGCCAAGCATGGGAATCTCGATCTGGAGATTGCCGTTCAGGGGGACTTGCATATTGACGAACACCACACCATTGAAGACGTCGCCATTACGTTTGGGGAGGCGTTTTTAAAGGCTTTGGGTTCTAAGAAAGGGATTGCCCGTTATGGATTTTTACTACCAATGGATGACTGTCTTGCACAAGTAGCCATTGATTTTGGTGGCAGACCCTGGTTGGTTTGGGAAGCCGATTTTAAACGAGAAAAAATAGGCGAGATGCCCACTGAAATGTTTATGCACTTTTTTAAATCTTTCAGCGACCATGCCAAATGCAACCTAAACATCAAAGCTGAAGGTGACAATGAACACCACAAGATTGAGTCGATTTTCAAGGCATTTGCGAAAGCGATTCAAACTGCCGTCTCAAAAACCGAAAATTATTCCATCCCCAGCACAAAAGGAACCTTATGATCGCAATTCTAAAATACAACGCCGGAAACACCACCTCTGTAAAAAACGCTGTGGAGCGACTTGGATACTCGTGTGTGGTGACCGATGACCCGCAAGTTTTACAAAAAGCAGCTAAAGTCATCTTTCCCGGAGTGGGCGAGGCAAGCACCGCTATGAGGTATCTGAAAAAACGGGAACTGGACATATTGATTCAATCGTTAAAACAACCTGTTTTGGGAATTTGTTTGGGGTTGCAGTTGCTCTGCAAACACAGCGAAGAAAATGACACTAGCTGTATTGGAGTTTTTGATGCTGAAGTAAAGCGATTTCCCAATGAGTTGATCGTTCCGCATATGGGTTGGAATGTATTGGAAGTCAAAGAGAGTAAGTTGCTCAAAGGTATTTCAGTAGTAGACGATGTCTATTTTGTACACAGTTATTATGCGGAAGTTTCAAAGGATACCAAAGCTATCTGTAACTACGGAATTGATTTTAGTGCAGCCATGCAAAAAGACAACTTTTATGCCACCCAATTTCACCCTGAAAAGTCCGCTGGGATAGGTGAGCAAATCCTAAAAAACTTCTTGGAAATATGAAAATAATACCAGCCATAGACATCATCAACGGAAAATGTGTGCGACTCACCAAAGGTGATTATGACACGCAGAAAACGTATAGCGAGCATCCGCTTGAAGTCGCCAAATCGTTTGAAGACCACGGCATCCAATACCTGCATCTCGTAGATCTTGACGGTGCCCGGTCAAAACACATTGTCAATCACAAGGTGTTGTATCAAATCGCCTCGCAAACGAGTTTGAAAATCGATTTTGGCGGCGGTTTAAAAACAGATGCTGACCTTACAATTGCTTTCGAAAACGGCGCCCATCAGATTACAGGGGGGAGTATTGCAGTGAGTGAACCCGTTATTTTTGAAAATTGGCTGCAAGTGTATGGAGCAGATAAAATAATTTTAGGCGCAGACGCCCTCGACCGAAAAATCGCTACCCATGGTTGGAAAGAAACCTCACGGCTTGATGTAGTTGAGTTTATAAAAAGCTATACATCCAAAGGCATCCAACAAGTGATTTGTACAGACATCTCCAAAGACGGAATGCTCCAAGGGCCTTCATTTAAGCTCTACACCGAAATAATAAAAGAAACCAACGTCCAACTCATCGCCAGTGGTGGTGTTTCAGAGTTTGATGACCTGATAAAACTCCGCGAACTGGGTTGCGCCGGGGTGATATTAGGAAAAGCGATTTATGAAGGACGGATCACCTTAAAAGAATTAGAGAAACTATGCTAAAAAAGAGAATCATACCCTGTCTGGACATCGCCAATGGCAGGACCGTTAAAGGCGTTAATTTTGTGGATATCCGCGATGCGGGTGACCCCATCGAACTCGCCAAACGCTATGTGGAAGAAGGCGCAGACGAGCTCGTTTTCCTTGACATCACCGCCACCCTTGAAAAGCGAAAAACACTGGTTGCATTGGTGACTCAAATAGCTTCGGCTATCAATATTCCGTTTACTGTGGGCGGTGGGATCAATTCGTTGGAAGACGCCAAAGCTGTCATTCTTGCGGGTGCCGATAAAGTGAGCATCAACAGTGCCGCCATTAAATACCCCCAATTGATTACAGAAGTTTCAAACTATTTTGGCAATCAGTGTGTTGTGGTGGCTATGGATGTAAAAAACACCCAAGGAAACTGGAAGGTATTCAGTCACGGTGGAAAAACATCCACAGAACTCGATGCGTTGGAATGGGCATTGGAAGCAGAACGCCGCGGAGCCGGTGAAATCCTGCTCACCTCCATGAACAACGACGGAACTAAAAATGGTTTTGCAATCGAAATCACAAACACTATAAGTGAGGTAGTCAACATTCCGGTGATTGCTTCGGGTGGGGCAGGGACGATGGCTCATTTTAAGGAAGTTTTTCAGGAAACCAAAGCCGGTGCTGCGCTGGCGGCTAGTATTTTTCACTTTGGAGAAATACCCATCCCGCAGCTTAAAACCTATTTACAAAACCAAAAAATACCCGTAAGATGTCTATAGAATTTTCAAAAACAAACGGCCTGGTGCCGGTCATTATTCAGGATTTTGCCAGCAGTCAGGTATTGATGCTTGGTTATATGAATGAAGAAGCCTACGCTAAAACCAAAACTGAAGGCAAAGTCACTTTTTTCAGCAGAAGTAAAAACCGCTTGTGGACCAAGGGTGAAACATCCGGCAATTTTTTGTTGGTTAAGGATATTTTAATTGATTGTGATCAGGACACTCTGCTTATCAAAGCCAAAGCGATGGGACCTACTTGCCACACCGGGAGTACTTCCTGTTTTAAAGAAGAAACGTCTAAAGGATTTCTTTACCAACTGGAACAAACCATTCAACAACGTGTGGAAAGTGGTGATGAGAAATCATACACCCGGGATTTAATGCAAAAAGGCATCAATAAAGTAGCACAAAAGGTGGGCGAAGAAGCTGTAGAATTAATCATCGAGGCCAAAGATTCCAACGATGAGTTGTTTAAAAATGAAGCAGCCGATTTACTGTTTCACTTGTTGATTTTGCTCAAGGCGAAAGGATTTTCGTTGGAAGAAATTGAACACGTACTCCAATTGAGGGCAAAATAATATTTTCATAAAAAAAGTGGGATTTTAAAATCACTTGGTTATATTTGTCTTTCATTATGAGAAATTCAAATCAATACAACACTTGGTGGTGGCAATCTAAATCCCAAATAGGATTCAGATAGTTGTGCCATGTTGTTTTGTAACCAAAATAAACCAAGCCCGCTGAATCCAGCGGGTTTTTTTATGCAAAAAAATGAGAATTAAAGAACAAACCAATGACATTTACGTTTCAAACAAACATTAAGAAAACACTCAGCGATACTCACACACCGGTGGAAGTGTACCTCAAATTCAGGGATAAATACCCGGGTTGTTTTTTGCTGGAAAGTTCTGATTACAAAAGCAAGGAAAACAGTTTTTCATACATCTGCCTGCAATCCATTGCTTCCTTTTCAGTGGAAAGAAATCTTACTAAAATGGTTTTTCCCAACGGTCAAAAACAGGAGTTAAAAAACGGTGAAACCCGGATTGCTGAATCATTGAACACCTTTGCAAAATCGTTTCAATCAGAAGGGAAGGACTATGACTTTGTGACCAGCGGTCTTTTTGGCTACACCTCTTATGATGCGATTCCGTTGTTTGAGGAAATTGACTTTAAGAATGACAATTTTGACCTGCCTCTCATTGAGTACCATCTTTTTAAGTACATCATTGTATTCAATCATTTCAACAACGAACTTTTCCTTGTTGAGCAATTGGCTCAGGATGAAAACTCCAATTTATCTGAAATCGAGGATGTATTAAACCACCGCACCATTTCTCAGTATAAATTTTCAACAGTGGAGGCCGAAACATCCAATTTTAATGATTCAGACTTTGTAACCAAAATCAAAAAAGGCATTGACCATTGCTATAAGGGCGATGTCTTTCAGGTCGTGCTTTCGCGAAAGTATTTCCAGAAATTTAAAGGCGATGAGTTCAATGTGTACAGGGCATTGCGGTCCATTAATCCGTCGCCTTATTTGTTTTATTTTGATTTCGGAAACTTTAAAATATTTGGTTCTTCCCCTGAAGCCCAACTCACCATTTCCAATCAAAAAGCCATCATCAACCCCATTGCAGGCACCTTCAAACGCACCGGAAACGCCCAAGAAGATGCCGAACTTGCCAAAGCCTTAAGCGAAGACCCCAAAGAAAATGCAGAGCACATTATGCTGGTGGATCTGGCACGAAACGATTTGAGTAAAAACAGCAATGCAGTGACTATTGATAGTTTTAAGCAGGTGGAATATTACTCACACGTAATCCATTTGGTTTCTAAAGTGAGCGCACAACTGTCCGAAGATTACAACCCAATTAAAATTTTAGGAGACACCTATCCGGCGGGTACTTTATCCGGCGCACCCAAACACAGAGCGATGCAAATCATTGATGAAAATGAACCCCAAAGTCGGGGTTTCTACGGAGGAACCATCGGGATTATTGGTTTGAACGGTTCCTTTAATCACGCTATCTTTATCCGTTCTTTTTTGAGCAGGAAAAACACCTTGACTTATCAGGCAGGATGTGGTATTGTGGCGAAATCGGTTCCCGAAAGTGAACTTACTGAAGTCGAAAACAAGCTATCCGCTTTACGTCAATCTATAGAACTTGCAAAAACACTTTAAAATGAAAATATTAGTTATTGATAATTATGACTCCTTTGTGTACAACATTGTGCATTATCTGGAAAATCTGGATGTGAATCAAGTGCATGTTATTAAAAATGACAAGTTTAACCTCGAAATCATCGAAAGCTATGACAAAATTGTTCTATCACCGGGTCCCGGAATTCCTAAAGACGCCGGTTTGATGCCCCAAGTGATTAGCGAATTTGGTGCGTCAAAACCCATTCTTGGTGTTTGCCTGGGCCATCAGGCCATTGCCGAAAGTTTTGGAGGGCTGCTCCACAACCTGAAAAGCCCTTTGCACGGTATCGCCTCACAAATCGAAGTAACGACCGACGATTATTTGTTTAAAAACATTCCAAAACAGTTCAAAATCGGGCATTATCATTCATGGGTGGTAAAACCGTTAATACCCGCAGATTTGGAAGTGTTGGCGCAGGATGCCTTCGGAAACATTATGGCATTAAAACACAGAAGTTTTGATTTGCGTGGTGTGCAATTTCATCCGGAATCGGTATTGACAGAACACGGCAGCCAATTGCTTGAAAACTGGGTAAAACAATAAAAGAGAATACACATGAAAGAGATTTTAGAATACCTCTATCAGCATAAAACACTGAGCAAAAAAGAAGCCAGGCAAATCTTGATGGACATTGCTTTAGAAAAATACAATCATAATGAAATTGCCTCTTTTTTAACGGCCTTCATCATGCGGAACATCACCATCGAAGAATTAAGAGGCTTTCGGGAAGCCTTGCTGGAGCTTGCCATCAAAGTGGATTTATCAGATTTTAACCCGATGGATGTGTGCGGTACTGGTGGAGACGGTAAAAATACTTTTAATGTTTCCACGCTCACTTCCCTTGTGGTGGCGGGAGCGGGCATTCCGGTTGCCAAACATGGGAATTATGGGGTTTCCTCCATTTCAGGCTCCTCCAATGTGCTGGAAGCGATGGGTGTTGTTTTTCATACCGATGAATCCAAACTCAAACAGCAACTCGACCAAGCAAACATCTGCTTTATGCACGCGCCCTTGTTTCATACTGCAATGCGGTTTGTGGCTCCGGTGAGAAGAGAGCTGGGTGTTAAAACCTTTTTCAATATGCTGGGTCCGCTGGTAAATCCCGCCCAACCGAAAATACAGATGACCGGTGTATTCAGTATGGAACTCGCCCGAATGTATCACTATCTTTTTCAGGAAGACGATATGCAATATGCCATAGTGTTTGGACTGGATGGCTATGACGAAATCACCCTGACTTCAGACACCAAAATCCTGACCAATGAGGAAGAATATATTACAAATGCGGCAGCTTTTGGTTTTGAAAAAACAACCCAAAGTGAAATTTACGGTGGGGAAACTATAGAAGACTCAGCCACAATTTTCAACAATATCCTTGACGGAAAAGGCACCCGGGCACAGAATCAGGTCGTGCTTGCCAATGCTGCGGTCGCCATGAAGAGCTATCACAACAAATACAACACAGAAACAGCTATACAGTTGGCTGAAGCATCCCTACTTGGAGGCAAAGCAAAACAAACACTCACAAAATTAATCGCGCTGCAATGAACATACTCGAAACCATCAAACAACATAAAATCAAAGAGGTAGCAAAGCAAAAAGCCATCTACCCCATAAAACTCCTGGAACAAAGTATTTTCTTTGAAAGTCCCTGTGTTTCTTTCTCTGAATATGTGGGAGATCCTAACCGCAGCGGAATCATCGCTGAGTTCAAACGAAAATCCCCCTCAAAAGGGGATATCAACAAATATGCAGACCCTGAAGACGTGACCATTGGTTATATGCAGGCAGGAGCAGCAGCTCTTTCTATTTTGACCGATGAACATTTTTTTGGTGCCAAAAAAGGAGATCTGTCCACGGCAAGGCGTTTTAATTACTGTCCCATCCTCAGAAAGGATTTTATCGTTGATGAGTATCAAATCATAGAGGCAAAATCCCTTGGCGCCGATGCGATTTTGCTGATTGCAAAAATGATTTCGGTCAGTGAAATTGATAACTTTACGGCCCTGGCACACCAACTGGGAATGGAAGTATTACTGGAAACCCATACGGAGGCTGAGGTATTAAACCATAGCGATAGCAAAGCAGATGCTTTTGGAATTAACAACAGGAATTTATCCACTTTTGAAGTTTCAGTGGAAAACAGCATCCGTTTGGCAGCAATGCTTCCAAAATCAAAACTAAAAATAGCCGAAAGCGGTATTGATTCCATAGCAACCATCAAGCAACTAAAGGCAAATGGGTTTGACGGATTTTTAATTGGCGAATACTTTATGAAACACAGCAATCCGGCGGCCAAATGTAAAGAATTGATAAATCAGTTACTAAAAGTTTAGTTGTTGATTTTTTAGTATTGATATTCTTTGTGTAACTCTGCGGTACAACTTTGAAAGACTCTAATAATAAAACTATACCACAGAGTAACACAAAGTATCGCAAAGTTTCACAGAGAAATTATAAATAAGAGTATTTAAAGACCTTAAAAATAAACTTGAGATTGTTATTATGAAAATTAAAATTTGCGGACTCAAAGACACGAATAATATAAGACAGGTTTCAGAAGCAAATCCGGACTATATGGGATTTATCTTTTATCCGAAATCACCCAGGTATGTGGGCCAGGAGCTCTCAAAAGATACATTGGAAACGATTCCTGAAAGTATCGTAAAAACTGCTGTGTTTGTCGATGAATCAGTAGAGAATATAATGAACAAAGTGAACAACTATGGTTTTGAGGCGATCCAGTTGCACGGCGATGAATCACCGGCAATATGCAAGGAACTTAAAGAACAAAATCTAACAGTTATCAAAGCGTTCGCCATTGAAGAAACCTTTGATTTTACAAAGCTGATTCCTTATGAAACCCATTGCGATTACTTTTTATTTGATACCAAAACACCGGCTTTCGGCGGAAGCGGAAAAACGTTTGACTGGACCTTATTGTCACAACACCAATTGGTAACCCCGTTCTTTTTGAGCGGCGGATTGGGAGTTGAAAATCTGGATGCCATTTTAAAATTAAAAAACGATAAGCTCTATGGGCTAGATTTCAACAGCAAACTGGAAGACGCTCCGGGTTTAAAAAATATACAAATGATAAATAAGGTGCTGGACACCATTAGAAACTATGAACACATTTAGTCCGAATAAAGAAGGGTTTTACGGCGAATTTGGAGGTGCTTTTGTGCCCGAAATGCTGTATCCCAATGTGCAGGAACTTCAAAACCGCTATCGAGAAATCATTGAAACCGATGACTTTCAAAAAGAATTCAGGGAGCTGATGCGGGATTATGTGGGGCGTCCTACACCGCTGTTTTATTCTAAAAACCTTTCAGAAGAACACAATGCACAGATATATTTAAAACGGGAAGATTTGAACCATACGGGGGCACATAAAATTAATAACACGATTGGACAAATTCTCGTTGCAAAAAAGCTAAACAAAAAGCGCATCATTGCTGAAACCGGTGCCGGTCAGCACGGTGTTGCCACAGCTACAGCCTGTGCCCTGATGGGAATGAAGTGTGTGATTTATATGGGCGCGGTTGATATCGAAAGACAAAAACCCAATGTTGACAGAATGAAACTTTTGGGAGCAGAGGTGGTTTCCGCTACCAGTGGAAGCAAGACATTGAAAGACGCCACCAATGAAGCCATCAGGGCGTGGATCAACAACCCTGTGGATACCCATTATATCATCGGCTCTGTTGTGGGTCCCCATCCTTATCCCGATATGGTGGCGATGTTTCAAAGCGTGATCAGTGAAGAGATAAAGGTTCAGCTTCTGGAAAAAACCAGGAATGAAGATCCTGACTATGTGATTGCGTGTTTGGGTGGCGGCAGCAATGCCATCGGGGCTTTTTATCATTTTATTGATAACAACAAGACAAAACTTATCGCCGTGGAGGCCGGAGGGGAAGGGGTTCATTCCGGAAAAACGGCAGCAACCATTGCCCTTGGTAAAAGAGGTATCATTCACGGAAGCAAAACGTATCTCATTCAAACAGAAGACGGCCAGGTTGTAGAACCCCATTCTATTTCCGCCGGGTTGGACTATCCCGGGATTGGTCCCGTGCACGCTTATTTGAACGATACCCAAAAAGCAACGGTTGTTTCTGTAACGGATCAGGAAGCACTTGTGGCAGCTAAAGAACTATCACAAAAAGACGGAATCATACCTGCATTGGAATCGGCACACGCGCTGGCCTATTTAAAGAAGATGACCTTTAAAAAAGAAGATGTCGTGGTGATCAACCTTTCCGGAAGGGGTGATAAGGATATGGCGACTTATCAAAAACATTTTAAGCTATGAGTACCAGGATACAATCAATTTTTAAAAGGAGGGACAATATTCTCTCCGTGTATTTCACCGCAGGATATCCCGCGCTTGAAGACACGCTGGAGATTGTTAAAAACCTCGATGCAGCCGGTGTTGATTTGATCGAAATAGGGATGCCTTTTTCAGACCCGCTGGCAGATGGTCCGGTAATACAGGAAAGCAGTCAGCAGGCCATCAAAAATGGAATGACCATCAAGTTGCTTTTTGAGCAATTAAAGGGGTTGCGTGACATAACTGAAATTCCGGTCGTGTTGATGGGGTATTTAAATCCCGTGATGCAATATGGCGAGGAAGCTTTTATATCTAAATGTGCTGAAGTGGGCGTTGACGGAATTATTTTACCCGACTTGCCTTTGGATATCTACACAAAACATTGGAAAACGATGTGTGAGAAGGAAGGTGTTTCAAACATTTTTTTAATCACGCCCCAATCTTCAGTAGAACGCATCAAAGCCATCGACGATGCTTCCAATGCGTTTGTTTATGTGGTTTCATCAAACAGCATTACCGGTTCCAACAAGAAATTTGACCGTCAAACAGCGTATTATAAAAGCATCCAACAACTGGAATTAAAGAATCCCACCCTGATTGGTTTTGGGATACACGACAAAGAAACATTTGAAAGCGCCTGTACATACAGTAAGGGTGTGATTATTGGCAGTGCATTCATCAGGCATATCACCGCAGAAGGCATCAGCAAAGAATCCATTCAGGAATTTGTAAAAAATATAAAGTCATGATTATACAATTAGATAGAAATATTTCGCTTCAGCACATGGAAGCTATTGAAGAAGTATTGGAACAATTCAAGATCAAAGCGGTGGATATCAAAACCCAGAGCCAATTTTACAAGGTGGCTGTGTTGAAAAATGAATTTGACCTGAGGCGGCTGGGAAGGTTGCCGGGAGTCAAAGACATTCATCGCGTAACCGACGCCTATAAACTGGTATCCCGAAAGTGGAAAGTGAATCCAACTTCCATAGACTTGGGCGATGGTGTGCAGATTAACGAAAATAATTTCACCCTCATGGCCGGCCCGTGTTCCATTGAAAGTGAGGAACAAATAGAAGCTGTAGTTGAACAATTGGTTAAAAATAATATTAAAATAATGCGGGGTGGCGTATACAAACCACGCAGTTCGCCCTATGCTTTCCGGGGGTTGGGTATTGAGGGGTTAAAATCATTTCACCGCATTTGCCGTGCTAATGGCATAAAAATCATCACTGAAGTGATGCAGGTCTCCCAGATAGAAGAAATGATGGAGTATGTTGATATCTTTCAGGTGGGCGCGCGCAATACGCAGAATTTTAACCTACTGGATGCATTGGGAGCGGTTGACAAACCGGTGATGATCAAACGAGGCATATCAGGAAGTATCGACGAACTCCTGCAATCTGCCGAATATGTTTTTTCTGCCGGTAATGAAAAGCTGTTGCTCTGTGAGCGCGGCATCCGCACTTTTGAAGGAGCTTACAGAAATACTTTTGATATCAATGCCATTCCCATTTTAAAAGAAAAAAGTCATCTGCCGGTCATTGCAGATCCATCGCACGGCATTGGAATAAGAAAACACGTGGAGCGCATTACTTTAGCGGCGCTTGTGGCAGGAGCAGACGGTGCGATTGTCGAGATGCATCACGAGCCTGAAAAAGCCTTTTCAGACGGGCAGCAAACACTGGACTTTGATGAATTCTCAACCCTGGTTGCCAAAATTAAAAAACTCCGGGAAGTAGCAGTTTAATCTTCTTCCACAAAGTCATCCAGGTCCCGGCGGTCTTTTTTAGTGGGACGGCCGGTGCCTTTTTTGCGGTAATAGTCTTTTGAATATTTAAGAAGTTCCAGTTTTTCAAGGTTTTCTTTGGGTGTAATATCCTTTCGGTAGATATCAACAAGCTTGGCTCCCAGTCTGGATTCAGGGATGTCGAGCACTTCGAGTACATAATCCACCTGATTTTTACGCACTTGAACCTGATCACCGGGATACACTTCCCGTGAGGGCTTTACATTGTCTCCTTGTATCTTTACTTTTCCGGTCCTACAGGCATTGGTAGCAATGCTTCTGGTCTTAAAATAGCGCACACACCATAAATATTTATCCACTCTCATACTAAGCCCACTTAAAAATAGTTAATCTTTTAGACAAAAATAAGAGATTATTGTATCTTCGCCAGCAAAATAAAAGAGAATCAACGCCCATAGTGGGTTCAAAATAAAAAACAGTTATTTTCAAGCATTTAATGTATTGAAAAACAACGGCTAATAAACTTAATTTAAATGAAAAGCACCTATAGATTTTTAACTTTGATTTTATTAACTGCATTGGTAGTTAGTTCTTGCAGAAGAGATGATGAAGGCCCTGAACGAATTCCTGAGCGTGATCGTGCAGCTGAAGTAACAGCTGCAACGGCAGAGATTGAAGCTTTTCTTCAGACACATTTTTATAATTATGAGGATTTTGAAAATCCGACACCCAATTTTGATTATAAAATTGTCTTTGATACCATAGCAGGTGAAAATGCAGATAAAACTCCGTTAATTGAGCAGGTAATGACCAAGCAGGTATTTGACAGAGTAAAGCCTGAGGTTATTTATACTTTATACTACTTAAAAGTAAAAGAGGGCGAAGGAGATTCACCACTTTATGCTGATGAAGCATTGGTTACTTACAAAGGACAGTTTTTAAATCTAGACACCTTTGATGCTTCTGACGCACCAATCAAATTTGATTTAACACAAGTTGTTACCGGATTTCAACAGGGAGTTATTGAATTAAGTGGAGCCACAAACATAATAGAAAACCCTGATGGCACACTTACATTTGAAGGCTTTGGAGCCGGTGCTGTTTTTGTGCCTTCAGGATTGGGTTATTGGCTTAATTCTCCTTCCGGAATACCGGTATATTCTCAACTTATTTTCACCTATAAATTGTATGATGTCACCACAGACATTGATCATGATTCGGATGGGGTTCCTTCTTTACTGGAGGATTTAAATGGCAATGAATATTTGGGAGATGATGATACTGATGAAAATGGTGTTCCAAACTATTTGGATACTGATGATGATGGAGACGGTGTAGAAACTATTGATGAAATTATCATTAACCCTGACGGTACTGTTGAGTATCCCGATTCAAGCGGGAATGGTATACCTGATTACCTAGACCCTGATTATCCTGTTTTAAATAATTAATTCCAAAAATTTAAATAAAATAAAAATCCCCCGAAAATACTTCCGGGGGATTTTTTTTGAAGCAAACGTAGGCGTTGTTCAATTTATTTTCGCTGTAGTACTTTTTTTACAGCCTTGACAATGGCATCTGCATTGAGACCATATTTTTCCATCAGCTGTGCGGGTGTGCCTGATTCGCCAAAGGTATCCTGTGTGGCAACAAATTCCTGTGGGGTAGGGTGATTTTCAGCGAGCACACGGGCAACGCTTTCTCCCAGTCCACCTAAAAAGTTATGTTCTTCGGCAGTGACGATACAGCCTGTCTTTTTAATACTGTTTAAGATAGCTTCGTTGTCAAGGGGCTTGATGGTGTGTATGTTGATGATTTCGGCGTGTATGCCTTCCTTTTCAAGAGTTTCAGCAGCTTGAATAGCTTCCCATACCAAATGACCGGTCGCGACGATCGTCACGTCGTTTCCTTCGGTGAGTTGCACGGCTTTACCAATTTCAAATGTCTGACCTTCCGGAGTGAAGTTTGCTACTGAGGGCCTTCCAAATCTGAGGTAAACAGGTCCCTCGTGTTCAGCGATGGCAAGGGTTGCGGCTTTGGTCTGGTTATAATCACACGGATTGATCACCGTCATCCCCGGCAACATTTTCATTAAACCGATGTCTTCCAGGATCTGGTGGGTGGCACCGTCTTCTCCAAGCGTTACGCCGGCGTGGGATGCACATATTTTTACATTCTTACCGCTGTAAGCTATGCTTTGTCTTATCTGGTCATACACCCTTCCGGTAGAGAAGTTGGCAAAGGTTCCGGTAAAGGGAATTTTACCGCCTATGGTCAGACCGGCAGCAATGCCCATCATATTGGCTTCAGCAATGCCCACCTGAAAGAAACGCTCCGGGTGGTTTTTCTGAAACTCATCCATTTTCAAAGAACCGGTAAGGTCGGCACAAAGGGCTACCACGTTTGGGTTTGTTTTTCCTAATTCGGTCATGCCTGCTCCAAAACCGCTTCGGGTGTCCTTATTGCCTGTGTTTGTGAATTTTTTCATATTATGTCCGCCTTCGGCGGGTAGCTTTTAATTATACTTTTTTAATAGTCCCCTAATGTTTCAGGGTTTTGCGCCAAGGCCGTTTCGAGCTGCTCATCATTGGGTGCCTTGCCGTGCCACGCGTGGGTGTGCATCATAAAGTCCACGCCGTGGCCCATCACCGTATGCATTAGCACACAAACAGGCTTTCCGTTGCCTGTTCTTGACTTGGCCTCCTGCATGGTTTTGATGACCGCTTCGAGATTGTTTCCTTCCTTCAGGATAAGTACATCCCATCCAAAGGCTTCCATTTTTGCTGTCAGGTTGCCTAATGGCAATACGGTATCGGTAGCACCATCAATTTGCTGGCCGTTGTAATCCACTGTTACGATGAGGTTGTCCACCTTGTTTCCGGCTGCATACATAATGGCCTCCCAGTTTTGACCTTCCTGCAACTCACCATCCCCGCACAGGGTATAGACGAGTTTGTCATCGTTGTTTAGTTTTTTGGAAAGGGCAGCACCAATGGATACTGAAATCCCTTGTCCCAATGAACCGGATGCAATGCGCACACCGGGCAGTCCTTCGTGGGTGGTGGGGTGGCCTTGTAGCCTGGAATCCAGATGACGAAAGGTGCGCAGCTCTTCAACGGGAAAATATCCGCTGCGAGCCAACACACTGTAAAAAACAGGGGAGATGTGACCGTTTGAAAGAAAGAAAAGGTCTTCACCCTTTCCGTCCATATTAAAATTGGTATCGTGCTCCATCAGGACGTTGTAGAGGGCCACAAAGAATTCTGTACAACCCAAAGATCCTCCCGGGTGGCCTGAATTAACTTTGTGAACTTGTCTCAGGATGTCCCGTCTTACCTGGGTTACCAGATTTTCCAGTTGATTGATGTCTGTCATAACAGTGAAGTAAAATTTATCCGTCAAAAATAAGACTTTATATGCCCCCGTCAAAGGAAATAAAAATGAGTTTTTAACGAACTGTTGTTAATTGTTTTTTTGTTTCCTCATTCACCGGCTTGTCCTGTTTTGTTTAATTCTCTACTTTAGCGGAAGCTACCACACAGGAACTTTAATGCACACAACGATGAACAAAACCATCTATCAGGTAGATTCTTTTACCGATGTACCCTTTAAGGGAAACCCCGCCGGCGTGATGCTGCTGGACACGGAACTTACTGAAGAGCAGATGCAGAACATTGCCATGGAGATGAACCTATCAGAAACGGCCTTTGTCCTTGCAGCGGGTGACCACTTCAACATCCGGTTCTTTACGCCCACGAGCGAAATTGCCCTCTGCGGACACGCCACCCTGGCAAGCGCCCACATCCTGTATGAGACCGGAGGCGTAAACCCTCAGGACGCCATTCGTTATAAAACGACACAGACAGTCTTGAACATCATCAAAGTGGATAACTGCATCCAAATGGGCCTGCCGGAATATGCCCTTGAAAGAACCACGCTTGACTATGACTTCCAAAGCATCCTGGGCTGGGAACCTTTGGAAACCTGGTACAGCAATAAATGGTCCATCGCTGTGGCCGAAACCGAAGCACAAATACAAAACACCCGGCCTGATTTTGCCCTGCTAAAGAAACACAATATGGAAAGCCTCATCATCACTGCCAAAAGCAGCAGAGAAGATGTGGATATCGTGGCGCGTTGTTTTGTGCCCGAAGTGGGTATCAATGAAGACCCGGTTACCGGCTCTGCCCATTGTGCGCTGGCACCCCTATGGGCGGGAAAGCTCAACAAAAAGGAACTCACCTCAAGACAACTCTCCACCCGCGGCGGATTGTTGGACCTGAAACTCAACAAGGGCTTGGTCGAGATTACCGGCAAAGCGGTCACCATCTTTAAAGCAACGCTTGTTATTTAATGCCTTTTTGTTTAAACCTTTACACAGCAAAACATAGAAATGTACTACTCTAAATAGATAGAAGCCACGTTGGCTAATGACGTGGCTTCTTTATATTAAATGTATAGATCTTATTAAACCATACCCAAGATCCACCAGATCACAAAAAAAGCGATGATGGTTCCAAAGCAACCACAGCCTAATTTTTTTGCTCCGTACCCTGCAATTAATCCTTTGAAAAGTTTATTCATGGTGGGTGGGTTTATACATCTGCTTGCGCAGCTTCTATGTTTATAGCGTTTTTAGCTACTTCAGAGAGTTTTTGATCAGCTGCTTTTTCTTCTTTGAGTGTCTTTTCAAGCAGTGATGCTGCTTCATTTAAGCCCAGTGTTTCTGCAAACTGTCGAAGGGTACCATAGGTTGCAATTTCATAATGTTCTACTTTTTGACCGGCCGAAATAATTCCTGCATCGCGCATTACACCTTCTTCGCTTGATTCCATGATTTCTTCTGCTTCTTTGATCAGACCGGCCATGGCCTCACATTTTTTAGCTTCCGGTTTTTTGTCTATGGATTCAAAAACCTCTTCCAATCGGGTGATTTGGTCTTCTGTTTCGGCAAGATGACTGCTGAGGGCGTCAATTAATTTTTTAGAGGTTGCTTTTTTAACCATCTTAGGGATGGCTTTGGTCAACGCTTTTTCAGCCCAGTAGATGTCTTTCAATCCATCCTCAAACAATTCCCTGAGTTGAGATGATTTCATACTGTCCTTTGTCGAACTTCCATTTGACTGATTTCCGTTTTGTGAAATAGTCGCTGTACTTGATTTATTGTTTTCCATTTTTTTTGTTTTAAATTGTTATTTATTCTTGTTGTCGTTGTTTTTTTGGGCTTCGACCTGCTCTTCATAAACAGACCAACTCATCACCCCGTTTTCCGGTTTGTTGGCCTTTTCTACTTTTTCTTTGCGTTCTTTACTCAGTGTCTTGTTGTCTTTTTGAACAGACTTTTCTGTTCTGTCTGTGCCCTTGGCTTCTTCATCCAGCAGGCCATTGGTGTCTTCAACGCGTTGCTGTGGGTTGTCTATAAACTGCCAGTCTTCGCCCATCTCAGGGCTTTTGCCTTCATTCCAGGGGCCTTTAAAGTCATTGCCTTTGGACATGTTGAAATATTTGTTGCTGTATCGGGGGTCGCTTTGCAAGATACCGGGAGGGAAGTTTGGCTTGATGTTTTCCAGGGCTGCCTGAAACATCTGAAAGTGTGCCACCTCACGGGTCATTAAATACCGCAAAGATTCTTTGACATAGACATCGTCTGTAAATTTCAAGAGGTTTTCATAGACCATTTTGGCACTGGTTTCTGCACCCACATTCAAACGAAGGTCTGCCGTCAAATCGCCCATTCCCATAATGTAAGAGGCACTCCAGGGGTTGCCAACGCTATCGGTAAGGGTGGGGGTGCCGCCGCTTACCAGAAAGAAATGCGGATTGATCATCGCATCGTTGATATACGTTTCCTTGGCTGCTGTGCCGTCCAGCATCTTGGTGAGGTCAGATTCGTCAGCAGCATTTTTCAGTTCTCCGTTGACACCGGTGAGCAGCATTTGAATGGTTGCACCCACAATCTCGAGGTGACTAAATTCTTCGGTAGCAATGTCCATGAGCATATCATACTCGGCAGGATATGCTTTCCGGCAGCCAAAGGCCTGTACAAAATACTGCATGGCAGCTTTGAGCTCGCCGTTGGGCCCTCCAAATTGCTCCAGGAGTAGTTTAGCAAAACGCACATCCGGCTTTGAAACCCGTGCATTGAATTGTAATTCTTTTACATGATGAAACATACTTTAAGGTATTAGGTATTTATTAGAAATTTAGTGATAAACAGATTTTATCACGCATTTTTGAGTACATAAAAGTATGGCTGTTAGTAAATTAGGGCGTTACACAAATAATGGGAATCGTTACATATTTTACAGTTAGCGCTTTGGATACAACGCACAATGTGCCCCCTGCCGGGTAGCCGCTTTGTATTCAGTAGTTTTTGTTTGTAAGGAGGGTGGGTATGAAAAACGGAATGACCGTTAAAGCCATTCCGTTTGTATATACTCTAGGTATTCTAACTGTGAATTTCTTCAGCTTTGTTTGAACGCCAGTTGTTCTCAAGATATTCAGCATCTTCTTCGTTACGTGGCTTGACACCGATAACAATCTGTCCTTCTTTGATTCCCGATTCGTATAACTCAGCACGTGCTTCAGGAATTCCTGAACCTACCAGTGCACCAATTACACCTCCTGTGATTCCGCCGGCACCTGCACCGGCCAAACCTGCTGCGATGGGGCCTGCAATAACAATCCCAAGACCGGGTATTGCAATACTGGTCCCGATGGCTGCGATAACACCTGCAGCGGCACCTATCGTGCCACCAATGGCAGAACCTTTTCCTGCACTTTCGGCAGCTTTGGTTCCTATTTCAGTTTCTTTGGCTTCATCAGAGAAATGTTTTTTACGGGTCTCATCAGACATTACTAAATTGATTTCGTCTTTTTTGTACCCTCTATCCTGCAAAGTGTTGTATGCTTGTTCTGAACTTTCACGGTCCCGAAACATACCTGTTAATAAAACTCCGTCATTTTCCTGGTTATCATCCCTGCGATTTTGATCTTCTCTCATTTTAATTTTTATTTAAATTGTGAAGAGTTAATTATATAACTCATTATTAGTTCACAAAGGTGCTACACATGAATTTAAATAGCTTTACACCTTTAGAACAAGATGTTACACCTTTCGCAGATGTTGTGTTCAAGAGAACATCAAATGGGCTTATGGAAAATGGGCTTATGGAGGTGAAGGTTTGCTGTGTTTAAGGTGTTTTAAAAAAATGTAAAGTTGTATCTTCTTATGTAGTTATTTGAACTTAGACAAGCTCAAGGCTGTTACTCATAGATACTTTATGTTACTTGAAATCATAATAAACCAAGTCACGAACAAGTTTTAATAGATGTAAAAATTTATATGAAAAAAGGGGACGCAATTTTTCACTTCTATTGGTTACCTTTGCCGCTCATTTGATTTATGAACCATGAAGTTTGAATTAAAATCCAAAGACCCGGAAAGTAAGGCCAGAGCAGGAGTTATCACAACTGATCACGGGCAGATTGAAACACCCATTTTTATGCCTGTGGGAACTGTGGGAACTGTAAAAGGTGTGCACCAGCGTGAGCTAAAAGATGATATAAACCCGGATATTATATTGGGTAATACCTATCATTTATATCTGAGGCCACAAACAACGATTTTGGAAAAAGCAGGGGGGTTGCACAAGTTTATGAATTGGGATAGAAATATTCTAACAGACAGTGGAGGGTATCAAGTATATTCGCTTTCTGCTAATAGAAAAATTAAAGAAGAGGGTGTAAAATTTAAATCACATATTGATGGCAGTTATCATTTTTTCACTCCTGAAAATGTGATGGATATTCAGCGCACTATTGGCGCAGACATTATAATGGCTTTTGACGAATGCACTCCCTATCCTTGTGATTACAGGTATGCGAAACGCTCGATGCATATGACTCATCGCTGGTTAGACCGCTGTATTGCCCATCTCGATAAGACTCCACTTAAATATGATTTTGGACAAGCATTCTTTCCAATTGTACAAGGGAGTACTTATAAAGATTTGCGACAACAGTCTGCAGAGTATATTGCATCAGTTGGAGCTGAAGGGAATGCCATTGGCGGACTTTCAGTGGGTGAGCCTGCTGAGGAAATGTATGCTATGACAGAAGTTGTAACGGCAATACTACCGGAAGATAAACCACGTTATTTAATGGGTGTTGGAACGCCCATCAATATTCTTGAAAATATAGCTTTAGGAATAGATATGTTTGATTGTGTGATGCCTACTCGTAATGCGCGCAACGGGACCCTATTTACAGCACACGGCACCATTAACATTAAAAACAAAAAATGGGAAGATGATTTTTCTCCATTAGACGAAATGGGAATTACTTTTGTGGATATTGAATATTCCAAGGCGTATTTAAAACATTTATTTTCTGTGAATGAATTGTTAGGGAAACAAATTGCCACCATTCACAATTTAGGTTTTTATTTATGGTTGGTTCGTGAATCCAGAAAACATATATTAGCAGGAGATTTCAACACTTGGAAAAACAAGATGGTAAAACAAATGGACAAGCGCTTGTAGTTAACCAATAAGTAAAAGCTTATTTTAGTATGCTTACAATAATAGACCGCTACATTTTAAAAAAATACCTGGGCACATTTTTAATGCTGCTGTTGTTGTTTATACCAATTGGAATTACTGTTAACCTTGCAGAAAAGATTGGAAAAATTCTTGAAAGTGAGGTTCCGTTGATTGAAGTGATTACTTATTATGGTTACTTTACAATCTATTTTGCCAACCTGTTATTTCCATTGTTTTTATTTCTTTCTGTTATTTGGTTTACTTCCAAAATGGCCAATAATACAGAGATTGTTGCAGTGTTGAGTAGTGGTATTTCTTTTTATCGGTTTTTGAGGCCTTATTTGATTGGAGCAACCATTGTATGTATAGGTGCTTTGGTTATGGGAATGTATTTAGCACCAATGGCCAGCAAGGGCTATAATGAGTTTTCTTACCGTTACTTAAAAAAAGGGAAATCTGATCGTGACCAGGCAAATGTGTACAGGCAAATCAACGACAATGATGTTATTTTTGTAAGCAGTTTTAATGCCGCAAATAAGTCGGGCACTTTTTTTACCCTGGAGCATTTTGAGGGAAATGAACTTGAATATAAAATTTCAGCCAACCGCATCAATTTTAATGAAGCAGATTCAACGTATACCTTATTCAATTATGTGAAACGAGAAATTGGTAAAGAAAATGATGTTTTAATCACAAAATCACGTTTTGACACTATTTTTCCATTTGAGATGGATGACTTGACTCCGGTTAACTACATTGCCGAAACATTGAACTACAACGAGCTGAATGATTTTATTGACAAAGAATTGAAGCGGGGCTCTTCCTATATAAACCGCTATGAGGTTGTGCGTCAAAAACGTTGGAGTCTTCCTGTAAGTGCTTATATATTAACTCTGATTGCCGTTGCAGTATCTTCTAAAAAAAGACGAGGTGGAATGGGAGTAAACCTGGCCATAGGTATCTTAATAGGAATGGTTTTCGTCTTTTTTGATAAAGTTTTTGGGACCATGGCAGAACAATCTGATTTTTCACCTTTTGTAGCTACATGGTTCCCCAATATAATTTTTGGTGTATTGGCTATTTACTTACTCTATGGGGCAAAACGATAAATTACTCAACTATTTACACCTTCATTTTATAGTATTTATCTGGGGGTTTACTGCGGTTTTAGGAGCACTCATCACATTAGAAGCAACCCCATTGGTGTGGTTTAGAATGTTGATTGCCTGTGTATTGATTTATGTTTATGTTGTTTGGAAGCGCATTAAACTTCAATACCCACCACTTGTTTTGATGGGTTTTTTTATTGCCGGTTTTATCATCGCTCTTCATTGGGTTACGTTTTTTGCAGCCATTAAAGAATCAAATGTTTCAATAACCCTTGCTATACTTTCAACAGGCGCCTTTTTTACTTCATTGCTGGAGCCGCTTTTTTACAAGCGAAAAATTATTTGGTATGAGGTCTTATTTGGTATGTTTGTCATTTTTGGACTCTACATAATTTTTGAAGTTGAAACCCAATATTTGACCGGTATTCTACTTGCTTTAGCTTCTGCTTTTTTAAGCGCTTTATTTTCAGTAATTAATGGAAAATTTGCGGTTAAATATCCGGCCACATCCATTTCATTTTGGGAACTCTTATCAGGAACACTTTGTATTACATTATTTTTGATTATTGGTGGGCATTTTGATATCAGCTTCTTTACACTTTCTGGATCAGACTGGGTGTATTTATTCATTTTAGCATCTGCCTGTACAGCCTATGCTTTTATCGCCTCAGTACATGTGATGAAGTGGATCAAACCCTATACTGTAATGCTGACCATCAATTTGGAACCTGTATATGGAATTTTATTAGCCCTTCTTATTTTGGGTGATACCGAGCATATGAGTCCGCAATTTTATTATGGTGCATTGGTCATTATTGCAACCGTTATTTTAAACGGAATAATCAAAACCCGTAAAAAGCGAAAAAGCAAACCAATATACAATGCCTAATCAAACAAAGTTTTTATCTTTGTAGGCTAAGTTTACTAAAAACCAAAACCAATGGAATATCTTGATTTTGAACTCCCCATAAAGGAACTTAATGAACAACTGGAAAAGTGTACAGTTATAGGTAAGGAAAGTGATGTTGATGTAACAGAAACCTGTAAACAGATTGAAAAAAAATTAATTGCTACAAAGAAAGATATCTATAAAAATCTAACTCCCTGGCAGCGTGTATTACTTTCAAGACACCCCAACCGTCCCTATACCCTAGATTATATCAAAGCCATTTGTGGTGAAACCTTTCTAGAACTTCACGGTGATCGTGGTGTTAAAGATGATAAGGCTATGATTGGTGGTTTAGGAAAAATTGGTGACCAAAGTTTTATGTTTGTTGGTCAGCAAAAAGGATACAATACCAAGACCCGTCAATACAGAAATTTTGGTATGGCAAATCCCGAAGGTTACAGAAAGGCCCTTCGTTTGATGAAATCTGCTGAAAAATTTCGCATTCCTGTGGTCACATTTATTGATACCCCCGGAGCTTATCCCGGACTGGAAGCTGAAGAGCGCGGTCAAGGAGAAGCGATAGCCCGAAATATTTTTGAGATGTCTAAGCTTAAAGTTCCCATCATTGTTGTAATTGTTGGAGAGGGAGCCAGTGGTGGAGCATTGGGAATCGGCGTAGGTGATAAGATCTTAATGCTTGAAAACACATGGTATTCTGTAATTTCACCTGAAAGTTGTTCTTCAATTCTTTGGAAAAGCTGGGAGTTTAAAGAACAGGCGGCTGAAGCATTGAAACTTACAGCAACTGATATGAAGAAAAACAAGCTTATTGATGCTATTGTTAAGGAACCACTTGGAGGAGCTCATACTGACAGAGAAACAACTTTTAAAACAGTTTCCAAAGAAATTTTAAAGGCATATGAAGAATTAAAAAACTTATCCCCAAAAGATTTGGTAGAAAAAAGAATGAATAAATATTTTGAAATGGGACCCTATAAAAGTTAACCACTAATAATTTCACTCGCTTACAAAAATCCGGTTTTTTTAAATCGGATTTTTTTTACGATATTAACAATATTTAAAAGTTATTAACAATTAAATTGTTGATGAAGTGTTAAGAGTTCTGAGTTCAAAAAACTATCTTTGTCTTAACATTTTATTTACATTCGCATAATGGAAAAAGTACAGCCTCACATATCATATTCTTCTAAAAAATCGCAGGTGATTTCTTTGGAAAAAGGAAAAATACCTCCACAAGCAGTTGATTTAGAAGAAGTTGTACTTGGGGCTATGATGATTGACAAAAAAGGAGTTGATGAAATCATCGACCTGATCAATCCAGATGTGTTTTACAAAGAAGCTCACCAACACATTTTTGCAGCTATTTTTCAGTTGTTTAAAACCGGTCAACCCATTGACTTATTAACCGTTGCTTCTCAACTTAAGAAGGATGGAAACCTTGATGTTGTGGGAGGGGAGTATTATTTGATTCAACTTACTCAGAAAGTATCTTCCTCAGCACATATTGAATTTCACGCCCGTATCATTTTACAGAAGTTTATTCAGCGCAGTTTGATAAAAATTTCCAATGAAATCATTGAAGATTCTTACGACGAATCGACGGATGTTTTTGATTTGCTGGATACTGCAGAGTCAAAATTGTATGAAATTACACAGGGTAATATTAAGCGGTCTTCAGAGACTGCGCAAAACCTGGTCATTCAGGCTAAGAAGAAAATTGAGGAGATAGCCAATAAAAAAGGACTATCAGGAGTACCCTCCGGTTTTGAAAAACTCGATAAACTCACTTCAGGCTGGCAACCCAGTGACTTGGTGATTATTGCTGCTCGTCCAGGTATGGGTAAAACAGCGTTAACGCTTTCGATGGCCAGAAATATTGCTGTATCCAACAATATTCCTGTCGCCTTTTTTTCGCTGGAGATGTCATCGGTGCAATTGATTACGCGTTTAATTTCTTCTGAAACCGGATTGAGTTCTGAAAAATTAAGAACGGGACAATTAGCTAAACATGAATGGGAACAGCTCAATGTAAAAGTGAAGCACCTTGAAAAAGCGCCGCTTTTTATAGACGATACCCCTTCCTTATCAATTTTTGATTTACGCGCTAAAGCCCGAAGGCTCGCTTCTCAACATGGTATTAAAATTATATTTGTTGATTATTTACAATTAATGACCGCCGGAGGCAGTCAAAAAGGAGGCGGAAACAGAGAACAGGAAATTTCAACCATCTCCAGAAACCTCAAAGCCTTGGCTAAAGAGCTTGATATTCCTGTAATTGCACTTTCTCAATTGTCACGTGCTGTTGAAACCAGAGGTGGCTCAAAAAGACCCTTGCTTTCTGATTTACGTGAATCAGGTGCGATAGAACAGGATGCCGATATCGTTTCCTTTATTTATCGTCCTGAATATTATAAAATCGATCAATGGGATGATGACGAACAAGCGCCCACCGATGGTCAGGCAGAGTTTATTGTAGCCAAGCACAGAAATGGTGGTTTGGATGAAATCAGATTGAAGTTTATTGGACATCTCGGTAAATTTGAAAACCTAGAAACTTTTGACACCCCGGTTGAGTTTCATTCAAGAATGAACAGTGCAGCAAATGATGACACCTTTAAGCCAGATAATTTACCTTCAGCAAATGATGCTTTTGGTCCTGACTCTTTAGATGATTTACCTCCTGAAGATGATGACCACGGCGTGCCTTTTTAGTTAAAATCTACCTAAGTTAATTCATAGATACAAAAACTTTTTTATCTTGCTGAGATGAAGAAATTAATACTATTATTTGGTTTATTTCTGAGCATGCAAGGCTTTGCTTCCTATATTTTAGTTCCAATGGATGCTGAAACACAGCAGGAGCACCTCAAAGCTTATGGAATTACTTATTGGGTTTTGGAAAAGCAACAAAAAGTACAATGGCTCCTCAACTATCGGGGTGGTTCATTTTTAATGCCTGATACAGAAGAAATCAGAAAAGAATGTCAAATTAGGGGGGTGAGTTTTGAGATTTTGTCCAATTCAAAAACTGAACAAATCCTCTCAGAAATTGAAAGTCCCTCAAGAAATATGAGTGCTGTGCTACTTGAAAAAGCACCTCGCATTGCGGTTTACTCTCCTAAAGGCAATCTTCCCTGGGATGATGCCGTAACCTTGGTTTTGACTTATGCTGAAATTCCTTATGATATTGTATATGATCAGGAAGTGTTGGAAGATCAACTCTTGCTTTATGATTGGTTACACTTGCACCACGAAGACTTCACAGGTCAATATGGAAAATTTTACAGAGCTTACAGAACCGCGCCCTGGTATATTGAAGAAAAGCAAAAAGCGGAAGCACTCGCTTCCAGTCTGGGTTTTAATAAAGTGTCTGAAGCTAAACTGGCGGTCGCTTTAAAAATAAGAGATTATGTAGTGGGTGGAGGGTTTATGTTTGCGATGTGTAGTGCGACAGATTCATTTGATATTGCCCTAGCGGCAGAAGGAGTGGATATTTGTGAGCCCATGTTTGACGGGGACCCCAGTGATTCAAACTATCAAAATAAAATTGATTTCAATAAGTCGTTTGCCTTTAAAGACTTTCTATTGGAACGAGACCCCATGGTGTATGAATTTAGTTCCATTGATATGACGGCTAAACGTTCTATCAAAAAAGAGGTTGATTATTTTTCATTAATGGATTATTCTGCCAAATGGGATCCCATTCCCACGATGCTGGTTCAAAATCACACTTCTTTGGTTAAAGGTTTTTTTGGACAAACCACTTCATTTGATCCTAGGTCAGTGAAGTCAAATGTATTGGTAATGGGCGAAAGTGACCTGAACGGTGAAGCCAAGTACATTCACGGTATTAAAGGAAAAGGCTTTTTTACGTTTTACGGTGGTCACGATCCTGAAGATTACCAACACCGTGTGGGGGACTCACCAACAGAATTGGCTTTACACCCCAACTCACCCGGATATCGTTTGATTTTAAATAATGTTTTATTTCCTGCCGCTGAAAAGAAAAAGCAAAAAACGTAATTTTTAAATGCAGAAGACTCCCTCTCCTTTTCTGATTGCAGAAGTTGCACAAGCACACGATGGTAGTTTTGATAAAGCTATTGCCTATATTGACGCTGTTGCTAAAACCGGTGTGCAAGCCATAAAGTTTCAAACCCATCTCGCTCAAGCTGAAAGCAGTATTTATGAACCTTTTCGTATAAAAATGCAAACGGATGATAAATCCCGTTATGACTACTGGAAACGAATGGAGTTTAGCATTGAAGAATGGCAGAAATTAAAAGAGCATACTGAAAAGAACGGACTGGAATTTATGTCATCCCCTTTTAGCAATGCCGCAGTGGATTTACTTGAAAAAGTTGGAGTAAATCGCTATAAGGTAGGCTCAGGTGAGGTCACCAATTTTCTCTTGCTTCAAAAAATTGCCCAAACAAAAAAGCCGCTCATCCTTTCAAGCGGAATGAGTTCTTATGCTGAACTTGACAAAACGGTTGAATTCTTAAAATCATTGCATGTGGAGTTTTCAATTTTACAATGCACAACGAGCTATCCCACACAACCTGAAAATTACGGATTGAATGTCATTGCAGAATTAAAAAAACGATATGGAGTACAGGTAGGTTTTTCTGATCATTCTGCTAGAATTGATACAGGAATTGCTGCAGTTACCCTGGGTGCTGAACTTTTAGAGTTTCACGTAAAACTGGACAACAACGAATCCAACCCCGATGCTTCGTCCTCCCTTACAATTGATGAAACAAAGCAATTGGTAAAAGCTGTTCAATCAATTTCGACTGCACTCAACACCCCTGTTGATAAAAATGATGCTTCTGCATTTGAAACTGTAAAATCAATTTTCGAAAAATCACTGGCTGTAAACAAATCACTGAAGGCAGGCGACAAACTCTTGTTTGAAGATTTGGAGGCAAAAAAGCCCAAAGGATATGGAATTGATGCTTCCAGGTTTCAGGAGGTTCTTGGAAAGTCTTTGTTGAAAGACAAACACCCGTGGGAATTTTTAACAACGGACGACGTTCAACTATAAAATTGCCATGAAAGAACAATTTCAAACCCATCTCATTCAACAATTTCCCGAATTTCAAAATCAACAATTGTTGGTGGCTTGTAGTGGCGGGTTAGACAGTGTTGTAATGACTCATCTGCTTGTGAACTCTGGTTATTCGGTAACACTGGCACATTGTAATTTTTCATTACGCGGAAGTGAAAGTGATTCAGACTCAGCATTTGTAATCCGATTTGCAAAAAAATTAGGGGTCCCTGTTTATACTGAGACATTTGAAACTGTTTCGTTTGCTGAAGAAAAAGGGTTGAGCATCCAAATGGCGGCACGTGTGTTACGTTACAACTGGTTTGATGAGCTTGCTGATATGCTGAGTTTAAAGTATATTCTCACAGCACATCATTTGGATGACGATTTGGAAACGTTTTTTATAAATTTCTCCAGAGGGACCGGTTTGAAAGGCCTTACAGGAATTCCTGAACTTTCGGGGAACTTGAGAAGACCTTTGTTGGAGTTTTCGCGTGAAGCTATTTTAGAATATGCACAGGCCAACAAGTTGAAGTGGCGTGAAGACAGTAGTAATGCTTCAGATTATTATTTGCGAAATGCATTGCGACATCAGGTGATTCCACATTTTAAAGAAATCAACCCGCAGTTGCTACAAAGTTTTAAAGTTACTCAGGAACACTTAAAATCAAGTCGTTTATTGCTAGAAGATTACGTGGGCTTGATTTTTAGTTATGTAGCAGAAAAAACTGAAAATGGGTATCAATTTTCGGTTGAAAAACTCAAAAAACTTCCCAACACCAAGGCACTTTTATTTGAACTGTTTCAATCCTTTGGTTTTACGCAGTGGGAGGATGTATTGCAACTTCTTGATGCTCAAACAGGAAAAAGAATATACTCTCAAACCCATGTCCTACTAAAAAACAGAACTTATTTAGAGCTTGAATTAATGAAGGAATCAAACTCAAACCCTGAAGCTGAATACCTTATTCCAAAAGGAGTTTCCAAAATTGAAACCCCTATTTATCTGACATTTCAAATTGTAAAAGCCATTGAACAACAAGAATCAGGAATTTGTTATGTTGATGAAGCGTTGATACACTATCCTTTAAAACTTAGGAAATGGAAAAAGGGCGATGTATTTCACCCATTGGGAATGAGCGGAAAAAAGAAAATTAGTAAGTTTTTTAAAGATGAAAAGTTATCTTTGCTCGAAAAGCAAAACATCTGGTTGTTATGCAGTAATGAAACTATTGTATGGGTTGTGGGAATGCGTGCCGATAACCGATTTAAAATTACAGAAAATACCCAATCTATATTAAAAATACAATTGCAGCTATGAAGAAAATTCTAGTACTTCTACTTACTTTTTTTGCCTTAAACAGTACCTACTCCCAAATATTTGATCCCATAAAATGGCAAACCGAATTAGAAAAAATTGATGAAGAAAACTATCTATTGAGATTTAAAGCCAATCTGGATGCCGGTTGGTATTTATATTCTCAACAGGATGTGGGCGATGAAGGCCCCATTCCAACTGAATTTGTGTTCTTAGATTCAGAAAATGGAGACTTCGAGCTCATAGGTACTACCACTGAACCTGATGGCGAACCGGTTTTTGACCCTATTTTTGAAATGGACATCAAAAAGTTTAAAGGGAATGTTGTTTTTGAACAGCAAATCAAAATCATAAACCCAGCTTTAAATGACATCAATGCTGAAGTTTATTTTATGGTGTGTGATGATGAAAAGTGCCTGCCACCTGATTTGCTTGAGTTTAGTTTTGAATTGAATCAAAATGAGGTCGTCAATTTTGGAAGTGAAGAATTTGTAAATCCTGTTGATTGGACCGGAAAACTCACCAAAGCATCTGAAGGTGTTTACACTTTTGTTTTTGATGCTGAAATAGAAGAGGGCTGGTCAATCTATTCTCATAAAATGGACCCTGATTTAATGGGACCATTACCCACAGTTATCGTTCTCAACGAAACATCTCAATTTGAAATAATCCAGGATATTTCAGAAACGGGGTCCAATATCGTTTCGGGCTTTGATAAGTTTTTTGAAATGGAGACGATCAAACTTTATAAAGATGGAAGGTTTGAAATTACTGTAAAATTATTAGACGACACAAAGCCCATTACCGGTTTTTTAGAATTTATGGCCTGTGACGATGAAATGTGTTTGCCCCCTACCGGACTAGATTTTAGTTTTAATCCTGAAACCGGAGAGTTTAATTTTCAAGGGGAGGGTTTAAAATCTGATGCTGATGCGGAAAACAAAAATGGTTTTGGTACTCCTGTTCATTTTGAGTTTGATCATTCCTTAGCAAATAGCAATTGTGACGGAACCGAAACTGAAAAAGAAGATTCGAGTAATTTTTGGTGGGTATTCATCGCCGGATTTTTAGGTGGCCTGCTTGCTTTGCTCACACCTTGTGTTTTCCCTATGGTACCATTGACAGTAAGCTTCTTTACTAAAAGCAGTACCAGTAAAGCATCAGGAATTAAAAATGCGATTATTTATGGTATTTCAATTATTGTTATCTACGTCATATTAGGATTGCTCATCACTACCATATTTGGAGCAGATGCACTGAATTTACTTTCTACCAATGCCTGGTTTAATCTCGCGTTTGCGGTATTGTTCATCGTTTTTGCCATTTCATTTTTCGGATTTTTTGAAATCACATTACCCACTTCTTGGATAAGCAGTACCGACAAGGCTTCAAGTCAAGGTGGATTACTTGGTATCTTCTTTATGGCTTTCACGTTATCGTTAGTTTCGTTTTCCTGTACAGGACCAATTATTGGAACCTTACTGGTCGAGACTGCAGTGGGTGGGGGACCAGTTTTATTTGGAAGAATTCCAGTAGGGCCACTCATTGGAATGCTTGGTTTTTCATTTGCGTTGGCATTGCCTTTTGCATTATTTGCTGCATTTCCCGGCTGGCTCAATTCGATGCCAAAATCGGGCGGTTGGATGAACAGTATCAAGGTAACATTAGGGTTTATAGAAATTGCTTTAGCGCTTAAGTTTTTATCAATTGCAGATATGATTTTAGGCTGGAAAATACTACCCTATGAACTGTTTTTAATTTTATGGATTCTATGTGCATTAGGATTGCTGCTTTATTTCCTAGGTTTACTAAAGTTTCCTTTGGATAGTCCGGTTAAAAAAATCACTTTGACCAGAAGTCTATTGTCTATTTCGATGTTGATTTTGATTATATATATGGCCATGGGTTTTAGAGTGAGTGATCAATCAAACGGATTTGTCACACCCAATCTTTTAAGTGGACTGGCTCCCCCAGCCGGACACAGTTATATTTACCCCGGCAAATGTCCTTTAAATTTAAATTGCATCAAAGATTTTCAGGAAGGAGTGGCCTTTGCAAAATCAGTTAACAAGCCCATTTTACTTGATTTTACCGGCCATGGCTGTGTAAACTGCAGAAGAATGGAAGACCAGGTGTGGAGTGACCCAGAAATTTATTCCATCATAAATGATGACTATGTTCTCATCTCTTTATATGTAGATGAACGCACCCCATTAGATGAGCCTTATACCTCAGCATTGAGTGGAAGACAAATGAGAAATATTGGTAATAAATGGGCAGATTTTCAAGCAATCCACTTTAATAGAAATTCACAACCATATTATGTACTTATTAGCCCAGAGGGTAGTGTGTTGAATCAGCCGGTTGGTTATTTACCAAATAAAAAAGATTTCAAAGCTTTTTTAAACTGTGGGAAAGAGCGATTTTTAGAAAGCCAATAGGTTAAAAAATAGGAGGCCATCCAATATAGACGGCCTCCTTGCTAAGCTTAGTAAAATAATTTTAACTAATTCTACACTTAGAAAAAAATCAAATTATCATCCCCACAATAATTCAATAAAAACCAGTGTAGTTTTTTTACTAATTCAAATTCAAAGATATTAAAAAAAGCAGGTGATTACTATACGTATATATACGTATGTTTGTTTTTTATTTTTAAAGTATTTAATAAAGGAGATAATTTTTCGTCAAAATTATTGTAATCATTTTATTTTCTTAAATTAGCAAAAAAAAATTCTATTCATTTAATTGTAATTCCATGAAAATCAGTTCCCCTTTTATTACAGGTATGTTAGCGATTGCTATTTCTATATCAGCTTTTGCTCAAACCCCTTCAGAACGTGAGAAAATCAAATCATCTTTAGATTTGAATAAAATAAATCAACTAAAACAGGAAGTAGAAGTTGACTTTGAAAAAAAGAGAGCAGTAGCTTTAGAAATTGCTCAACAAAAAGGTTGGCCAGAATCTTATGAAACTGAAAACGGTGGAGTAGGCTATTTGGTTGATGTTGTTGATGGTGAATTTCCGATCTATTTACAGACAACAAATTTAGGTGCAGTAATAACGGCCAGAGCCAACCATGTTCATACAGGTGGTTCATCTGGGCTCGATTTAAATGGCGAAAATATGTTGGCCGGAGTTTGGGATGGTGGTAAAGTGCGTGAATCTCATCAACTTTTAGAAGGAAGAGCAGTTCATATTGACAATGCAACATCTTTTAGTTCACATGCGACACACGTAACAGGAACTGTTATCGGTTCTGAAGAATTTCAAAACGGCACTGCAAAAGGAATGGCTCCTGCTGCTGAAACCATTAACTACGCGTTTAATACTGGTAACGTAGCTGCAGAAGTTTTAGCAGCGATCAACGATCACGGTTTATTGGTTTCTAACCATTCTTATGGTGTTCCTGCCGATGGGGGAAGCGGTTCTCCACTTCCGGTCTACCTTTTAGGAAAGTACGACAACAGTGCCAGGTTATGGGATCAAATTCAGTTTGCTTCTCCTTATCATTTGCCAGTATGGGCAGCCGGAAACGACCGTGGTACTGCACATAATAATCAAGGTGATTTGGGTTTTGACCTTTTAACCGGACAGTCAAATTCAAAAAACAACCTAGTTGTTGCAGCTACTTTCCAAGTATTAAATTACATAAATGCTAATAGTGTAAATATGGCTACATTTAGTAGCTGGGGCCCTACTGATGATGGTAGAATAAAGCCTGATATTTCTGCTAAAGGAGTAAATACCTTTTCTTCAACTGCTTCAACCGATGCAAGCTATGCTAATTTTTCAGGCACCTCTATGGCTGCACCAAGTGTTGCCGGTGCTTTATTACTCTTACAACAACATTATAACAATTTAAATAGTGAATTTATGCTTGCTTCGACCTTAAAAGGGTTGGTAATTCACACTGCAGATGAAGCAGGTTCAGATCCAGGTCCTGATTATAGATTTGGTTGGGGGTTAATTAATACAGAACGAGCAGCTTCAGTTATTTCTAACAACGGTACTTCTTCTACTATTATGGAGTTAACTCTAAATGACGGTGATGGTTTTGAAATTACAGGTCAGGCAATACCTGGAGAACGTCTAGTAGCAACCATTGCTTGGACAGACAAACAAGGAAACATAACATCAGGACAAATTGAAGATGATGATACCCCTATGTTAATTAATGATTTAGATATCAGAGCAACTGATGAAAATCAAGACACATTTTTCCCTTGGATTTTAGATCATATAGAATTTACAGACCCTGCTACTACAGGTGATAACTACAGAGATAATGTAGAAAAAATAGAAATTGATGAAGCATCGGGAACCTATACTTTCAACGTTTCTCATAAAGGGAGTTTAGATGGTGGTCAACAAGTAATGTCATTGATTATTTCAGGTATGGAAAATGTTGTTTTAGGAACTCCTTCAAATGAGTTTGCCCAAACCTCTATCTATCCAAACCCAGCTTCTTCTGAATTAAATGTTAAAGCCATCACTCAAATTTCAACTATCGAAATTATGAATGTACTTGGACAATCAATGGGCGTTTATGATGTAGAATCAAACTCAACAAAACTAGATGTCGCCCATTTAAACTCAGGCACCTATTTTGTGAGAGTAACAATTGACAATGCCTCAAAGGTTTATAAGTTCATAAAAAGATAAACTAAAATATTTTTTATAAATTTAAACCTCCCCATTCATTTGAGGAGGTTTTTTATTTTAAAACCTTTTCAAAAGTCATTTTTTAGTAATCTTAAATTATTAAACTATGCTTGCAAAGGTTTTTGGAAGTGCTTTCTTTGGAGTTGAAGCTACCACGATTACAATTGAAGTCAATGTAGGTTCCAAGGGAGTGGGTTACCATCTGGTTGGATTACCTGACAATGCTATACGAGAAAGCAATTACAGGATAGCAGCAGCGCTGCAAAACAATGGATATCGAATTCCGGGTAAAAAAATTACCCTGAATATGGCACCTGCAGATTTAAGAAAGGAAGGCTCTGCTTATGATCTTCCGCTCGCTATAGGGATTTTAGCAGCCACTGAACAAATCCAATTAAAAAACAATCCCGAAGAGTATATCATTATGGGAGAACTTTCTCTAGATGGGAATCTTCAAGCAATAAGAGGAGCACTTCCCATTGCATTTAAGGCACGGGAAGAAGGTTTTAAAGGATTTATTCTTCCCAGTCAAAATGCAAAAGAAGCTGCCATTGTTGAAGGCTTAGAAGTATATGGTGTTGATTCAATTTCTGATGTGATTCAATTTTTTGATAAAGACGCGCCATTGGAACAAACAATTGTTGATATCAAAGCCGAGTTTTACGAACACCTTAATCGGCCTGAGTTTGATTTTTCAGATGTCAAAGGACAGGAATCAATTAAACGAAGTATGGAAATTGCTGCAGCCGGTGGCCATAATATAATTTTAATTGGTCCTCCGGGATCAGGCAAAACAATGCTTGCCAAGCGGTTACCATCAATATTGCCTCCATTGACATTGAATGAAGCCCTCGAAACTACAAAAATTCACAGTGTTGCCGGCAGAACCAAAGATGATTCCGGTATTATGACACAGCGCCCTTTTCGAAGTCCTCATCACACAATTAGCGATGTGGCCCTCGTTGGGGGCGGTACTTATCCACAACCCGGTGAAATCTCCCTATCACACAACGGGGTATTGTTTCTCGATGAGCTGCCGGAGTTTAAAAGAGGTGTGCTGGAAGTAATGAGACAGCCTTTAGAAGATAGAGAAGTGACTATTTCCAGGGCGAAATTTACAGTTACTTACCCCAGTAGTTTTATGCTGGTTGCAAGTATGAATCCCAGTCCAGGGGGGTACTTTAACGACCCCGATGCACCAGTAACCTCATCTCCTGCAGAAATGCAACGCTATTTGAGTAAGATATCAGGACCTTTACTGGACAGAATAGACATACATATCGAAGTAAACCCGGTACCTTTTGATAAATTAAGTGAAGACCGAAAGGGGGAGAGCAGTGTGGTCATCAGAGAACGTGTTACAAAAGCTAGGGATATTCAAACCATTCGATTTAAAGATTTTGATTCAATTCATTACAACGCCCAAATGGGAGTTAAGCAAATCAGAGCGTTTTGTAAACTTGATGAAGCTTCGCTGGCTTTATTAAAAACTGCGATGGAACGGTTGAACTTATCTGCAAGGGCTTATGATCGAATTTTAAAAGTGGCTCGAACAATTGCTGATTTGGAAAACAGCACTGACATTCAAGGCTCTCATATTTCAGAAGCGATACAATATCGCAGTCTGGATCGCGATGGCTGGTTTGGCTAATCGTTAAATTGCTATTAAAAAATTTTCTTTTTTATAAATTGAAGTATATTTAGTGGCATATAAAACTTTTTATGGAAATTTTAGATCAAGCACCCAAAATTGAACTTCGGAACCTGGTAGTTTCAGACTATATCGAATTAAAAAAATCGATGATAGAGTCCTATAATGGAATGCCTGAAGACTATTGGACAGAAAAAGAGATAAAAAGTCTCCTCAAAAAATTTCCACAAGGGCAGTTGTGCATTGAAATTGACGGGCGCATTGCCGGTTGTGCATTGAGTATCATTGTTGAATCAGCAAAATATGACGACGACCACTCGTATAAGCAGATTACCGGAAACTTCACATTCAGCACGCATTCAGATAAGGGAGATGTGCTTTATGGAATAGATGTATTTATCCATCCTGAGTTCAGAGGAATGCGTTTAGGCAGAAGACTTTATGAAGCAAGAAAAGAATTGTGTGAACAGCTCAATCTAAGATCTATAATTTTTGGAGGAAGAATTCCCAATTACAGTAAATATGCTGATGAATTAACGCCTAAACAATACATTGAAAAGGTTAGGAGAAAAGAAATTGAAGACCCTGTTTTATTGTTTCAGCTGGCTAATGAATTTCACGTGCGAAAAGTACTGAAAGGATACCTTGACGGAGACACAGAATCAATGGAATATGCGGTATTGATGGAGTGGATTAATATTTACCACACCAAATCAACCAAAATCCTTAATTCAGAAACCAAAGTTGTAAGATTGGGGTTAGTGCAGTGGCAAATGCGCTTGTTTAAGGATTTTGAGGCTGTGGTCAATCAGATTGAATTTTTTGTGGATGCCATCTCAGATTATCAGAGTGACTTTGTTTTGTTTCCTGAGTTTTTTAATGCCCCGTTGATGGCAGAATTCAACCATATGAAAGAAGCAGAAGCTATTAGAATGCTGTCTGATTACACAGAACCTTTATTGGAGAAATTCAGGGAGTTTGCCATCTCATACAACATTAATATTATTACGGGAAGTATGCCTATGAAAGATGGAGACCACTTATATAATGTTGGCTTTGTATGTCGAAGAGATGGAAGTTATGAACGGTATGAAAAACTACACATTACCCCTGCAGAAGAGTCAGCCTGGGGAATCAAGGGCGGAAATAAAATTAACACCATCGATACTGATTGTGGAAAAATTGGTGTATTAATTTGTTATGATGTTGAGTTTCCTGAAATCCCCCGGTTATTGGCTGATGAAGGCATGAAAATACTTTTTGTACCATTTATGACAGACACTCAAAATGGGTATGAGCGTGTTAGAAACTGTGCCAAAGCAAGAGCAATCGAAAATGAGTGTTATGTAGCGATCGCCGGCAATGTTGGAAACCTACCTAAAGTAAACAACATGGATATTCAATATGCACAAAGTGCTGTTTTTACACCTTCAGATTTTGCTTTTCCGGTAAACGGAATTAAAGCCGAAGCAACCCCAAATACTGAAAGCACACTGATTGCCGATGTGGATATGGATTTGTTGAAAGAGCTTCATAACTTTGGGAGTGTAAGAAACCTTAAAGACAGAAGAACGGATTTGTATTCACTTCGCAAGAAAAAAAATGCTAAATAAAAAGATTTAGAAAATTTTTTTTATCCATTTCAGCTTGTTTTTATACGGAGCGTATCGCAGTGGAAGGTCAATCCATGTAGCTCTTTTAGTAATTGATTTATGGTGAGAAAATGTTTCAAACGAATGTTTTCCGTGGTAAGCTCCCATGCCGCTGTTTCCAACACCTCCAAAAGGTAATTTATCATTTATAAAATGAACTAATGTGTCGTTGATTGTTCCGCCTCCAAAGCTGTACTTTTTGATAATTTTTTCAGCAAAATCTTTCTTTTGAGTAAAAACATACAACGAGAGTGGATTGGGAAATTTTCTCAAAATTGTATCAATGTCTTGTTCCGTTTGATACACCAGAACTGGCAATATGGGACCAAAAATTTCTTCCTGCATTAACTCACTTTGCAAAGAGGGATTTAAAATAACCGTGGGAGCAATAAAAAGGTCATCTTCATCAAATTTACCACCAATAATTACTTTTTCTTTTTCAATTAAATCGATGAGTCTTTCAAATTGTTTGCGGTTGATGATTCGGGCAAAATCTTTTGAACTCTTAGGATTGGTTCCATAAAAACCGGTGAGTTCTATTTTTAAAGCGGTTAAAAATTCATTTTTTACATTTTCATGAATCAACACATAATCGGGGGCGATGCAGGTCTGGCCGGCATTGATGAATTTACCAAATACAATGCGTTTTGCAGCTTGTTTAATTTTTGCAGAACTGTCAACAATAGTAGGGTTTTTTCCTCCAAGTTCAAGCGTAAAAGGGGTGAGGTGTTCTGAAATTGCCCGTGCCACAATACGACCCACAGGGACACTGCCGGTAAAAAACACATAGTCCCATTTGTGATAGAGTAGTTCTTTTGAAATTTCAACGCCACCCTGAACAACTTTAACGTAGTTTTCTTTAAAAGCAGCCAAAATCAACTCTTCAACAATTGCTGCAGTATGAGGGGCGTGTTCACTGGGTTTAATGACCGCAGTGTTTCCTGCAGCAAGTGCGCCAATTAAAGGTGCAAGCACTAGTTGAAAAGGGTAATTCCAGGGAGCTATTATTAGTGCAGTTCCGAAGGGCTCTTTATAGATAAAATCTTTTGAAGGGAAATTTAATAGAGAGGATTTGACTTTTAAGGGTTTGGCCCATCGATCAATGTTTTTAATAGTAAGCTTCAATTCTTTGATTACCACCAGGGTTTCTGTTGCTGCACTTTCAAATTTTGGCTTTTTAAAATCTTTATAGAGTGCATCCCATATTTTGTGTTCTTTTTTTTGAATTAACAGCAGTAGTTTTTTGAGATTTTGTTTTCTAAAAGAAACATCCTTGGTTTTTCCGGTTTGAAAAAACTGATGATGTTGTTTTAAAATTTCAGGGATTGACTGCATTTAATAAGTTTATCTCAAAAGCATAGCTAAAGTAATCAATTTATAGTTTGCATCTATTTTAACTTTAATTGATATAAAAGAAAAATTAGACGGAATTCGCATAAACATAAAATAAAAGTAATGAATAATCAATTTTATACCCTCAATTAGGAGTATTTATTTATTATAATACGTATTTTTGGTTACAACCATCAAAATTGAGACCCTATGAACAAGCCAATAAAATGTATTACTGTAGAAGAAGCTCGTAAGCTTCAAGATAACTGGGTTAGTACCAGAGCAAAAATCATTGACAGTAACCTAGGTATTGTAGATTCCAGAGAAGTTCATTACAGTATTGAAGAACTTGAGGAATATCTTGCCTATGTGAAAGAAGAATCTCAAAAACAAGGGATTAATACTCCCGGAATCCGTGTTTACTTTGGAGCTTATGATGATTCAAAATCTAATTATGCTACTATTTTTATGGCTCCAACTGAAGGAGAAACCGAAAGCTCAAATAACAATTATAACATTGAGCCTTTTAATTTTGGTCAATCTGGACATCCACCAAAAGCATACTAAATTGTTGTTTTTTTAAAATGTGGAACTCCCTGTTAATCGTAAATGTTTTTGAAATAATTGCAGCATTTTCAGGCCTCTATTATTTAAAAAAGGGTAATCCAACAAAATGGGAACGCTATTTTGTTTATTATTTATGGATTTTAACCATTAACGAAATTATTGGGTTGTATACCTCTATTGCTTACTTTTCAGAATATAAATATTTTTCATTTGTAGAAGGAACACCGTTTATTGCAAACTATTGGTTATACAATATTACGTCATTGATTTATTTTTGTTTTTTAATACTTTATTTTCGTTCATTAATTACAATTGATTTTTGGCGTAAATTATTAAAATTAGCGCTCTACCCATTTGTAACTATAGCTATATTAGATTTTTTCATTAATGACACATACTTTAATGAAAACTCTAAATTTGTATTTTTTACAGGGGTGCTTCTTTTAGTAATTAGTATATTAGTTTATTATTATGAATTGTTGAAAACTGACAAGATTTTTAGTCTTAAATATAATTTGTCTTTTTATTTTTCAGCAGGATTATTATTATTTTATGTTGGTATTGCTCCATTGCTAATACTCTCAAATTATTATGTTTCAACAAATTTGGAATTTGTTGAATTAAGAAAGCTAATAATTATATTTGGCAACATTTTTTTATATACACTTATATCAATGGGATTTTTAATATGCTCGAAAAAGAACAAATCCTCCTCTTAGTTTATTTTATTTCAATCATTGTATTTGTAATAACTTTTGTTGTGATATTTTTTATTGCTTTTCAAAAGCGTAAAAACAATATGCTAATTCAAAAGTTTAAAGCAGAACAAGCATTTGAAAAGGAACTTGCTTCAACCAAAATTGAAATACAAGAGCAAACTTTAAAAAACATATCTTGGGAACTACACGATAATATTGGACAATTACTCTCAGTTGTAAATATGCAATTGAATATGATGAAAATACAAGCTTCTGATGATTTTAAGTCTTCTATTGATGAGACCAAAGAGGTCGTAAACACAACCGTTGAGGAAGTGAGGACACTTTCAAAAACCCTGAACAGTGAAGTCATTCAAAAAAATGGATTATTACGTACCGTAGAAATTGAGTTGGAGCGAATAGAACGCCTGAAATATGCTCAAACAGTTTTTGAAATTAAAGGGGATTATTTTAAAATACCTGATACAGAAGAAATTATTATTTTTAGAATTTTACAGGAGTTTTTATCAAATTCGATAAAATACTCAAGGGCCAATACCATCAAAGCGTTTTTTAATTATCATAACAACAGTTTGACTATTAACCTTGAAGACGATGGTGTGGGTTTTGACACCACTCAAAAAACCGAAAGTTCAGGACTGCAAAATATGGCTTCCAGAGCTCAAATGATAGGTGCTCATTTTAGCTTGACTTCAAAAATAAATGAGGGAACAAAATTAAGACTTACACATTTAAATAATACACAGTGAAAAACTCCCCAAACCATAAAATTGTTATTGTAGATGACCATTTGCTTTTTGCAAGTTCTTTAGGAAAATTAATCGCTTCTTTTGAAGATTTTAGCTTGTTATTCACAGCTTCCAATGGTCTTGATTTACAAGAAAAAATGACAAAGGCAGAAGCAATTCCTGATGTAATTCTACTAGATGTCAACATGCCTGTTTTAAATGGCTATGAAACGTTGGTTTGGTTAAAAGAAGTATATCCCAACATAAAAGTTTTAATGCTTTCAATGGATGACGATGAAGATTTAATCATTAAAATGATCAAAACCGGTGCAAAGGGATATTTGTTAAAAAATATAAACCCCGAGGATCTGCAACACGCATTAATTCAAACCATTGATAAAGGTTTTTATTATTCAGAGCAGATTAACGAAATCCTCTTAGATGTATTAAACGGAAAGGAAACCAGTCATACTGTTGAATTGAAAGAGAACGAAATAACTTTTATTAAACTGGCTTGCACTGAAAAAACCTATAAAGAAATTGCTGATATAATGAGTTTAAGCCCAAAAACAATTGACGGCTACAGGGAAAAGTTGTTTGAAAGGTTACAGATTAAGAGTAGGGTTGGGTTGGTGATGTATGCAATTAAAAATAATTTAATCGAAATTTAACCGCAACAATTCCAAAGCACTTCATCTGGAGTGGGAGCGATGATATTGATGAGTTCTTTTTTCACCGGGTGGATTAGACCCAAAGATCTTGCGTGAAGGTGAATACCGCCATCAGGATTGCTACGGTCAAAACCATATTTTAAATCTCCTTTTATTGGACAATTTAAAGCTGATAATTGACTTCTAATTTGATGGTGTCTTCCGGTTAATAATTCAATTTCTAATAAATAATAATTTTTGAGTACTTGGAGGACTTTATACTCTAAGATCGCTTTTTTACTATTGGGCACTTCTTTTTCATAAGCATATGATTTGTTTTGCTTCGGGTTTCTTTTAAGGTAGTGAATGATTGTTGCACTTTCAAGAGGAGGCTGGTTTTTTACAATGGCCCAATATGATTTTTTGGTTTCACGTTCTTTAAACATTTTGTTGAGTCTGGTGAGTGCTTTGGAGGTTTTTGCAAACAGAACAACTCCTGTAGTTGGTCTGTCCAGTCTATGAACCACACCCAGATATACAGCTCCCGGCTTTTTATATTTTTCTGCAATGTAATCTTTTACAATTTCACTTAAAGGCTTGTCGCCTGTGCTATCTCCCTGAACAATATCTCCCACTCTTTTATTAATAGCAATCAAGTGATTGTCTTCAAAAAGTACCTGCAGGTTGTCTTTAGTTGAAACAGTTTTCAAAGAAGTGTTTTTATTTGTAAAATCTACAATTTAATATTGTTCATTTTCATTTGGAAAGTCACCAGATTTTATATCAGTGCTATACTGTTGAAGTGCTTTGGTCATTTCGGTATGTAAATCCATGTAGCGTCTTAAAAATCGCGGACTAAACTCAGTATTCATACCTAACATGTCATGAATTACTAGCACTTGACCGTCCACGCCACTGCCAGCTCCAATGCCAATCACGGGGATTGAAACACTTTTTGCAACTTCTTCAGCTAGTTTTGCAGGAACCTTTTCAAGTACAATTGCAAAACAGCCTAATTTTTCCAACAACAGGGCATCTTCTTTTAACTGTTTTGCTTCTGTTTCTTCTTTGGCTCGCACAGTGTATGTTCCAAATTTATAGATTGATTGGGGAGTTAAACCCAAATGTCCCATCACAGGTATTCCTGCATTCAGTATACGTTTTATGGAATCTTTTATTTCTTTACCACCTTCCATTTTTACTGCATGTCCTCCACTTTCTTTCATAATTCGAATAGCAGAACGCAGGGCTTCTTTGGCATCACTTTGATAGCTTCCAAAAGGTAAATCAACCACCACAAGGCTGCGATTGATTGCTCTCACGACAGAAGCAGCGTGATAAATCATTTGATCTAATGTAATGGGCAACGTTGTTTCATGACCAGCCATAACATTGGATGCAGAATCACCTACTAAAATAACATCTATGCCGGCACCATCAACAATTTGAGCCATTGTAAAATCATAAGCGGTAAGCATTGAAATTTTCTCACCCCGTGATTTCATATCAACCAGTGATTTTGTTGTAATTCGTTTGTATTCTTTTTTTGCTACCGACATTTAATTAAAATTTAAGTTTGTGTAAAAGTAATAAATATGTCAACTACTTTCAATATTGTTAGAATGATTATAGATTATAGAAGACAATTCATTTCAGATTATAACGTCAATTTAAAACTCATATCAGAAAGAATGAGTTGATTTTAACAATCACTCAGATTAACCCTAACAGCGAGACCTCCTTCACTAGTTTCTTTGTATTTACTACTCATATCCTGGGCTGTTTCCCACATGGTTTGTATTACTTTGTCTAGTGGAACTTTTGCTTTAGAAGCATCGCCGTCAAGTGCCATTTCACTTGCATTGATTGCTTTGATAGCTCCCATTGCATTTCGCTCTATACATGGTATCTGAACAAGTCCGGCAATTGGGTCACAAGTAAGCCCAAGGTGATGTTCCATAGCAATTTCACTGGCCATAAGTACTTGTTCAGGAGTGCCGCCCATAAGCTCTGTTAGGGCTCCGGCAGCCATCGATGATGACACACCAATTTCTGCCTGACAGCCACCCATTGCTGCAGAAATGGTTGCTCCTTTTTTAAACAGACTTCCAATTTCACCGGCTACCAGTAAAAATTGTTTGACATCTTCAAAATCTGCATCGTGGTTTTCGATAACCATATAATACATTAAGACAGCCGGAATTACTCCTGCACTTCCATTGGTGGGTGCAGTAACCACTCTTCCCAACGAGGCATTAACTTCATTTACTGACAAGGCAAAACAGCTTACCCATTTTAAAATTTGTCGAAATTTTACCTCTGTATTTCGAATAGAAGCTATCCACTCTTCCGGTGAATTGTAGGTTGCATCACCAATTAAATTTTTATGCGTATTAAATGATCGTCTGGTGACATTAAGACCTCCCGGCAAAATGCCTTCAGTGTGACAGCCGGTGTACATAGACTCCAGCATTACTTTCCAAATAGCTTTAAGGCCTTCGTCAATTTCTTTATCAGATCGAAGAGAGCGTTCATTTTCTAAAACTATTTCTGAGATTTTTTTATTCTCCTGTTTACAAATTACTTGAAGTTCTGTTGCATTATGAATAGGAAAGGGAAATTTGTTAAAGGCAATTTTCTTTTTCTTGGCATTTTTCCGTTCTTTTTTTACCACAAAACCACCACCTATTGAGTAAAAAGTAGAGGAAATCTTTTTGTTATTCTTGAGTGTGGCTCTAAAGGTCATTCCGTTTGGATGAAACTCAAGAAATTTTTTGTGAAAAGTCACATGTTTTTCAATTGAAAAGTCAATTATCTTTTCACCGTTTAAAACTAAATGGTTATTTTTTTTAACCAAGTTAATTTCAGTGTCAATAGTTTCAATAGGTATCGTTACAGGGTCATAACCGCTCAATCCTAAAACTGCAGCAAGGTCGGTGGCGTGCCCTTTTCCTGTAAGGGATAATGAGCCGAATAAATCAATATAAATTTCTGAAACTTCTTCAAACTGTTTGGCAGCTTTCAATTCTTCAATCCAACGCTGTGCTGCTCGCCAGGGCCCAAGAGTATGTGAACTAGAGGGACCAACACCAATTTTAAGCATGTCAAAAACACTAATACTTTCCATAAATTTTATTTGGTTTCAAAGATACTAACTAAAAGACTACTCCAATAAGTTTTCGCTTATTTTTAAAATATTGATTGGAAGTGAAACGTATAAAATGTGTTAACTTTGGAGCCAATTATATTGAACTGAATTAATATGTATATAAAACGAATTTTATTAATTGTGGTGTTACTTGGATTGGTTGTCGCCGGATTTTTTTCATATTATATCTACACCAGTGTTTTTTCACCAAATACAGCTTTTAATGAAAATGAAGTGATGGTGTATGTGCCGAGTGATGGTTCCTACAGAGTAGTTAGAGATCAGTTAAAAGACGATTTAAAGGACATTGAAAGTTTTGATATTGTTGCTCAAAAAAAGGGATATGTTAATCATGTTAAGCCTGGTAGGTATGCTATCAAAAAAGGAATGAATAACAATGAGATTATCAATAGCCTGCGAAGTAACAATATTCCTGTTATGGTTTCTTTTAACAATCAGGAAACCATTGGGCTCTTAGCAGGTAGAATAGCAGAACAAATTGAAGCAGACAGTAGTGCTTTAGTAAAATCTATGGCCGATCAATCATTTTTAGATTCCAATGGGTTCTCTCAAGAAACCCTACTAGCGATGTATGTTCCGAATACCTATGAATTTTACTGGGACACTTCTGCCGAAACCTTTAGAGACAGAATGCTAAAGGAGTATAAAACATTTTGGAATGAAAACAGACTTCAAAAAGCAGCAACACTCAACCTAAGCCCTCAGGAAGTTATCACTTTGGCTTCCATAGTTCAAAAAGAAACTGCAAGGGTGGACGAACGGCCCAAAGTAGCCGGTGTTTATATCAATCGTTTAAGAGCCGGGATGCTATTGCAAGCAGACCCTACTGTAATTTATGCAATTAAAAAGAAAACAGGTGATTTTGACACTGTCATCAAACGTGTTCTGTTTAAAGATTTAGAAACAGACTCTCCTTACAATACTTATAAATTTACAGGATTGCCTCCGGGTCCTATTTCAATGCCTGATATAAGCTCCATCGATGCAGTTTTAAATTTTGAGGAACATTCTTATTATTATTTTGTTGCCGATGTGTCCCGCCCGGGATATCATTTATTTGCTAAAAATTTACTACAACACAACCGGAACAGACAGCAATATATCAATTGGATTAACCGGCAAGGTATTAATCGATAGCGTATTTTTTTACTTAATATAATCATCCAATTGGCTTTCAACAAGCCTTTTTAATGAAACACATACTCATTTTTAACAAAAAATTAAGAGTTATTACAGGTTTAAGAAAATTCTCTCAAACACTATAAATAGGGTTATGAGAGTGTTGTTAATCCCAAAAAAATGTACTTTATCAATTGCTTAACATATTGACAGACATCATATTGTAAATTTGTGTATATTTGCACGCAATTTTGAGGGGTAAGAAAATTACTTCAAAAAAATTAAATATGATGAAAAAATTACTTTTTAGTATTTCAATAATCAGCATCGCTTGCCTACTGGTAAGCTGGGGATTTTTGTCTAAGAACAGTTATGACTTTTCATACTATTCTACTGATGGACTAGAACTTAACTATTTGGTTCCTTTTGAGGAAGACATAATAGTCGAAGAAGAGGTTGAATTGGTTGTTTATCCATACCTAGGTAAAACATATATGGGTTTCAGAGAAGCCCTGGCTTTTAAAGAGTCTAGGGGAGATTATTTTATAATCAACGATTTTGGTTATATGGGTAAATATCAATTTGGTCGCGCAACACTCAATTTAATTGGAATTAAAGACTCAAAATTATTTCTGAATAACCCTAAACTTCAGGAAACTGCCTTTAAAACTTATACTGCCCGAAATAAATGGGTATTGCAACGCGATATTAAAAGGTTTTCTGGCACTTATGTAAACGGTGTTTACATCACTGAGTCTGGAATCCTTGCAGCAGCGCACTTGGCAGGACCGGGTAATGTGAAAAAGTTTTTAAGAAGTGGTGGCCAGGATGTTTTTACTGATGGCTTTGGAACTTCTGTAAGGTATTATTTAAAGAAGTTTTCAGGTTATGACACCTCTCATATTTTACCTATAAAAAACGCCAAGGTAATCTATAAGGGTTAAACTAAAACTCTTTATGAAAAATAAACAAGGTTGGTCTTTTATGTAGATCAACCTTAATTTTTTTCCACTCCTCAACTGTTTTTGTTTGAATCATTTCAGTGGGTAAAGTTATATCACAGGCAACACATACATTGGTTTTTGGATGTAACGCACCAATCAAGTCACTTAAAAAAGCATCATTTCTATAAGGGGTTTCAATAAACAATTGAGACTGGTTTTCGACCTGTGATCTTTTTTCGAGGCGTTTTATCTCTTTTTTTCGTTGTTGCTTGTCAATTGGTAAATAACCGTTAAAAGCAAAGCTTTGGCCATTCATTCCACTAGCCATCATGGCCAAAAGCATTGAAGAGGGCCCCACTAAAGGAATCACTTTAATTTGTTTTAGGTGTGCAAGTTTGACAATTTCTGCTCCGGGATCGGCGATTCCCGGACAACCGGCTTCAGAGATAATTCCAACATCATTTCCCTCAAGACAAGGGTCAAGAAAGTCTGGAATTTCAAGAGGATCTGTAAACTTATTAAGCAATGATATGATCAATTTGGGTTGTGATTTTCCCGGGCAAATACTTTTTATAAATCCTCTTGCTGATTTTTCATTTTCAACTATATAAAAGTCTATTTGTTCTATGATTTTTTTTACTGAAAGCGGTAAAACTTCCAATGGGCTCGTTTCGCCTAAAGTTGTAGGAATTAAATAAACTTTACCTTTTTGTGGGGAATTTGACACCTTATTGAATCATTAGTTTTTTATAGGATACTTTTCCTGAATTTGAAGTTACAGCAATAAAATAAACCCCTGTCTTTAAATGAGAAACATCAATAGCTTGGGTTTTATTATGTTCTCCTTTATATTTTTTTAATACAGTTCCTCTTAAGTCCATGATATTGATTGATGAAATTGGTTGAACAGTTGAATTGATTGTAACAATATTTTGAGCAGGGTTGGGAACTATATTGAACGAATTAGTATTTTCATCTTCCAGAGAAAGCGGGGTGTTGTCGATAATTTTGTAAATAGAGCCTCCCGAAAAAGCTGCTAGAAATAAATTGTTTTGATGGTCTACACCAAAACTTGTAATGGTGCCGGCGCCAAAATTACCATGGAACACTAAATTATCATCTTGATCAACTGTTCCTATCTCACCACTACAAAGATCTGCGAAGAAGTACAACCCTTCTATAGCGGGAAATTCATCACCGCGATAAACATAACCACCGGTAATTGAACACCTTGAGCCTGAGCTTGCATATTCAGCTATTGGAAATGTTAACTCTTCAACAGGTGGACAACCTGCCGTGTTGAAAGGGTTTGTTCCTTCATAACAACGCCAGCCATAGTTTAAACCTGCGTCCACTGAAGGCATTTTGTTGATTTCTTCCCAAGCATTTTGACCTACATCTGCTATCCATAAATCACCGGAATCAGTGTCAAACGAAAACTTCCATGGGTTACGTACACCAAATGCCCATATCTCATCGAGGGCATCAGGGTTGCCTATAAAAGGATTGTCAGCAGGAATATAAGGAGCAGGCAGGTCAACGTCTAGTCTTACTATTTTTCCTAATAATGTGGATAAATCTTGAGAATTGTTTTGGGGGTCACCACCACTGCCACCATCACCACTGGAAATATATAATTTGCCATCAGGACCAAAAGCAATGTGGCCACCATTGTGATTTGTAAAAGGTTGATTGTAACTCAGCATTTGAAGTTCGCTGTTTTCATCTGCAATATTAGGGTCGCCACTCACGGTAAACCTTGATATTTGTGTGTTTCCAGATGTGTTAGTATAATTTAGATAGAAGAAACCGTTATTGGTATAATCAGGATGAAAAGCCAGTCCCAATAAGCCACGTTCTCCTCCAGAACTCACAAGCGAAGATATGTTAAGAAAGGGAGTGGGGTTTATACTTCCATCAGGGTTTAGTATTTTAATTTGGCCACCTTGTTCAACAATAAACAAGCGATCATCTCCCGCGTGCTTAATTTCTAGTGGGCTGCTAAAGCCATCAGCAATGAGTTCCAACTCCAGTTCCTGACTAAAAACAATCGTTGAAATAAAAATGCCGGCTAAGAGTATAAGATGTTTTTTCATGGGAAAAGAGTTAAAAATTATCAGTAATCAATATTTTCTGTTACTAAAATAGAAAAAAAGATGCTGGGATTCATTATTTTAAAGAAATTGTTTACACTGAGAGCTTTTTTGAAATTATTGAGGAAGCCTCATCGAGGAGTTTATATACGTGTTCAAAATCGTGATCACTTCCGTAGTAAGGGTCGGGAACGTCTACATTTTCGTTTTCAAACAATTCATTGAGAATGAGTTTTACTTTTTGTTTTGATTCGTCATTTGGAGCCATCTTTAACAAGTTTTTTTTATTTTCTATATCCATGACGTATATAATATCAAACTCATTAAAGTCTTTTTCAGCAAACTGTTTTCCTCTTTGATCTGTAATGTCAATGCCGTATTTTTTTGCAACTTTAATGCTTCTTTTGTCGGGCAATTCACCTATATGCCAATGACCAGTTCCTGCAGAATGGACTTCGAAACGGTCAGGATTGAGTTTAGATTTTAAAATGCCTTCCGCTAGGGGAGACCTGCAGATATTTCCGAGACAAACCATTAAAATTTTTGTCTTCATATCAAAGAATTTTATAGAGTGAGCTTCTTGTTCAGGTCTTCTACATATTTTCTGAACTGCTTATCTGTTGAAGTTAGGTTGTCAACGGTTTTGCAGGCGTGAAGTACGGTGGCATGGTCGCGTCTTCCAATTTGAGACCCTATACTGGCAAGAGACGCTTTAGTAAATTTTTTAGCAAAAAACATAGCCAGTTGCCGCGCCTGAACAATGTGTCTTTTCCGGGTTTTTGATTGAAGTGTGTCAACATCCATTTGAAAATAATCAGAAACGACTTTTTGGATATAATCTATAGAAACCTCTCGCTTGGTATGCTTTACATAGTTATCAACAATTTTTCGGGCTAAATCAATTGTGATTTCTCTTCTGTTGAAAGATGAATGTGCAATTAAAGAAATAATGGCACCTTCTAATTCGCGGATATTGGTTTTTATATTGTTTGCTAAAAACTCGACAATATCTTCGGGCATATCAACGCCGTCTCTGTACAACTTGTTTTTTATGATTGAAACGCGGGTTTCAAAATCGGGGTGTTGTAATTCTGCAGAAAGACCCCATTTAAAACGTGATAAAAGGCGTTGTTCAATGTCAATCATATCAACAGGGGCTTTATCACTGGTTAAAATGACTTGTTTCCCATTTTGGTGCAGGTGGTTAAAAATATGGAAAAATACGTCTTGTGTCCCTGATTTTCCTGATAAAAACTGAATATCATCCACAACAAGTACATCCATTATTTGATAAAAATGAATGAAATCATTTCGGTTATTTTTTTTAACAGATTCAATGTACTGTTGTGTAAATTTCTCTGCAGAAATATAGAGAACTGTCTTTTCAGGATACTTGTCTTTAATTTCAACTCCAATAGCGTGTGCTAAGTGAGTTTTTCCAAGACCAACGCCTCCAAAAATCAATAAGGGATTGAAGGAGGTTCCTCCAGGTTTGTTAGCAACTGCAAGCCCAGCAGAACGTGCTAATCTGTTAGAGTCACCTTCCAAGAAGTTGTCAAAACTGTAATTGGGATTAAGCTGAGACTCAATCTTTACATTTCTGATTCCGGGAATTACAAAGGGGTTTCTCAGTTCAGGATTTTTGTTTTTTGTGGGAACATCTACTTCCTGAGATTTTACCTGAGAACGGTTTGAACTAGGTATTTTTTCTGTAAAGGGTTGTTTATTGCCATAGGTGTTTTCCATTTTAATCACATAGACTAATTTGGCATTTTCACCTAATTCTTTGGTTAAAGAGACTTTTAAAAGCTTGACATAATGTTCTTCCAACCATTCATAAAAAAACTTGCTGGGAACCTGAATACTTAGCGCGTTATCAGTTAGCTTCACTGCTTGAATGGGTTCAAACCATGTTTTAAATGCTTGTGGGGAAATGTTATCTGCTATAAAAGACAGACAATTTGTCCAAACTGATTGCGCAGTTTTACTCATGCCAGTGTGCGTAGTTTTTAAAAATTAGTTAGTTATGAAAAAAAAAGAGAAAATGAATTTCTCTTGGATTTTATTTACGCAAATATGTGAACAAATTATTTAAAAAAAAAACCTAAAGGGTATTGAATATTCAAATTTTTTTTCTCATACTGCGAGTGTATAAACATACAAAAAAAAAGTACCCTTTCAAAAAAATTAACCTTTGAAAAAAGATACAATCCATGTTCGCGTTCGCTATGCAGAAACAGACCAAATGGGAGTGGTTTATTATGGCAATTATGCTCAGTATTTTGAGATGGGACGCACCGAATGGCTAAGGAAATTCGGCATTTCATACAAATGGATGGAGGAGAACGGCATCATACTTCCTGTGATAGATTTGAACGTAAAGTTTAAACAATCTGCCAGTTATGATGACTTGTTGACAATAAAAACTGAGCTTCAGAAACTTCCTACAATTAGAATTGCATTCAATTATGAAATTTTAAACCAAAAAAATGAACTGATTACCACCGGTTCAACAACTTTAGTTTTTGTTGATAAAGCGACTAAAAAACCCATGATGGCTCCGGACTATTTAATTGAAAAATTAAAAGATATAGATTTCGATTCTTAATCGATTTGTTTAATGCTCACTTCATAAATAGAATCAAAAACACCTTCAATTTCTTCTGCCTTCGATTTTCTAATAGAAAGTATGATTTTACAATCCATTTCTAATTGTTGACTTATAACATTCAGATTTTTCTCTTTTATGATGCGCATCACTTTATTGATGTTTTGATAATCAAATATAACTTCAAATTGAACATCAATGGTTTTTTTTATGATTTTTGAAGCTTCTAGAGTAAGTTTTGCACTTGTTTTATATGCACTGATTAATCCACCAACACCCAGTTTTGTTCCTCCAAAATACCGCACTACTACTATTAAAATATTTGTAATCTCAAATGACTGAATTTGTCCATAGATGGGCATTCCGGCACTGTTTGAAGGTTCGCCGTCATCGTTGACACGGTAGTAGATCGATTCAGTGCCGTGTTGATAAGCATAACAAAAATGCCGGGCGCTTTTATGTTTGGATTTGACTAGTTCAAGCACGGTGTTTACTTCAGTATTATTTGAAACCGGAAACGCATATCCATAAAACTTACTTCCTTTTTCTTTAAATAAGGTTTCTTTTGATGGCTTTTTAATTGTTTTGTAATAATCTGTATCAGGCATAATTTATGTGTAAATCACTAGAATAATGCTTAAGATGGCCAATCCAATTCCAACCCAATTTTTCAATAACAATCGTTCTTTAAAAACTAAAAGCCCAAGCAATGTAGAAAACATTACGACACTTACATTGTTTACTGTAAAAACTGTTGAACTTTCCAGTCCTTTAGTGGAAAGTGCATTTAAAATAAAGACGATTGAATAATAATTGGGAATCCCCAGAGCTATGCCGCCTAAAACGCTTTTCCAATGAATTTTTAAGTTACCTTTAAGTAGAATGTAAAAGGTTCCAAAAAGTCCGGCAAACCCAAAAATAGAAGTTGAGAAAATTTCTATTTGATTGGCTGGAACATAATTGGTCTCCAGGTATTTTAATGAGGTATCAATAATTCCGGAACCCAAAAATAATAAGATGGGAAAAAGAATGTTACGCCACTTAAAGCCTTCTTTGCTTTTCACTGAAGATAAATAAACCGCCACCAGTGCAAGTAATATTCCAATAATTTTAAAAGCACTTGCTGTTTCATTGTAGACTAAAATTCCAAAGATTACAGGTATAACCACTGACATTTTTGTAGCTACCGATGTTACTGCCACACCACTTCTCTGAGCAGTAATGCCCATAATATTAAAAATAACGATGAAAAGAATTCCTAAAATTAATGTACCCCAAATCCAGGATGCTTTAATAACTTCACTGAGACCCAATTGTGAATCAGACATTGCAATACCAAAAAGAAAAGCGACATAATAGTTGCAAATAATTGCATGTAGTGTGTTGATTTTAAATTGTTTGAATAACTTAAAAACTACATACAATAGGCTTGAAACCAGTATGCTAAAGATCAAATAAATCACAGTAAATGGCTGTATTTAGTGAATAGTTCAGTGATATCGTCTTCTTTTGGGTTTAAATTCCATGTATGAAAACCCAAACGCTTTGCAGCTTCTGTATTCTCAAAAGTATCGTCTATAAACAGAGTTTCATTTGCATTTAGTTCATGAGTTTGCAATATAAATCGAAAAACCTCAGTATCGGGTTTTCTTAATTGAATTTCGTGAGAAAGATAAAACACATCAAAACAATTTTTAAACTGTTCATATACCTTAATATGCTTCTCTACCCAATCAATATGCAACTGGTTTGTGTTGCTTAACAGTAGTAGTTGGTATTTTTTTGAAGCGGATAATTTTTTAAGGAATGCCAGACGGTATTCCGGAAAATCCAGTAAGATGGAGTTCCATGAATCTATGAGCTGTTGGTGGGTTGCATTTGGAAGTTGGGTTTTATAGAACTCAATAAACATTTTAGAGCTTATTTCACCTTTTTCATACTGGTTGTTAAGCTGAAGCATTTCAGGAGTAAATTCTTGTAAGCCCAGTTTTTGAAGTTCAAGAATTGTTGCTTTCTTATTGAGGTTTAAGAAAACATCACCAAAATCAAAAAGTATGGTTTTAATCATTGTAATAATAGCTTAACAGATCCTGATTGATGGAGTGAGATTTTGTGGCAATGAAATCGAAATTTGGAGCTTTGACACCTGTTTTAATATTTATACTTCCTCTAAAAACCAGGGCTTCATCCCACAAATTTTCCTGAATAAAAGTATTTAAAGTTTGTGCACCACCTTCAACTATTACTGATTGTATTTTATGTTTGAAAAGCACTTCACAGATTTGCTGCGGAAGGTTTTTCTCAAAATCAACCAATTCAAAAAGAATGTTTTGATTGGCTGCCGGGATTTTGTTTTTTAAAGAAGTGAGTATGATTGTTTTTGCGCTGTCATCATAAATTGCAGCTGTTTTATCAATTTTAAGGTGCTGATCAAGAACCACTCTAACCGGACTTTTTCCTTCCCAATGACGATTTGTTATTTGTGGGTTGTCTTTTAAAACAGTAGTTGTACCAACTAAGATAGCTTGCTCCTCACTGCGCCACTTATGCACCAGTTGTTTGGATGCAGTACTTGTAATCCAGAAAGGCTTGCCAGTTTGTTGATTGTTGGGAGCAATAAATCCATCTTTGGTTTGTGCCCATTTTAAAATGATGTAAGGGCGATTCTTTTGATGGATTGTAAAAAAACGTTTGTTTAATGTTTGGCATTTTTCTTCCAATATTCCCACCATCACTTTTCTTCCTGCTTCCAGAAGCTTTTTTACACCCCGCCCGGCAACTTCTGGATTGGGGTCTAAACAACCAATTATAATTTTAGGGATGGTCTGTGAAATTATCAAATCGGCACACGGAGGTGTTTTGCCATAATGACTACAAGGCTCGAGGCTTACATAGATTGTGGATTTTTCAAGCAACGATTTATCTTTAACTGAATTGATTGCATTCACTTCAGCATGGGCTTCACCGGATTTCTGATGCCAGCCTTCACCAATAATTTTATCATTATACACCACCACACTGCCAACCATTGGGTTCGGGTATGTTTTACCTTTGGCATTTTGAGCTAAATCGATGCAGCGTTGTATGTATTTTTGGTGTTTAGACAAGAAAAATTGCATTACCTTTATCACACAAAAATAGCATATTTTAATCGAATGAACGATTGTATTATTAGACCCATTACACAAAAAGATAATGCTCAAATCGCACAGGTTATCAGAAGTGTTTTAACTGAGTTTGGTGTTCCCAAAGTGGGTACTGCTTATGCAGATAAAAGTCTGGATTGTATGTTTGAAAGCTATACTCAAGAAAAGAAAGCTTATTTTGTAATTGAAGAAAATAATCAAATAATTGGCGGAGCAGGAATTTGTCAACTGGATAATTTTGACGGCAATATTTGTGAACTTCAAAAAATGTATTTTGCACCTGAGGCAAGGGGAAGGGGTATTGGCACCAAAATGATGAAAACCTGCCTTGACAAAGCCCGCGAATTTGGATTTGAGAAATGTTACCTAGAAACGATGCCCTATATGGATGATGCCCGAAAATTATATTACAAATCAGGGTTTGTGAATTTAGAAAAACCGATGGGAGATACCGGTCATTATTCGTGCAATGTCTGGATGATTAAAGAGCTATGACTTTAAAAGAGTATAGAAGTTTATTTAAATCAAAACTGGAAACGCTCTATCCAGAAGAGGAAATAGGCTCCTTTTTTTATCTTTTGACTGAAAAGTTTCTGAAATTAAAAAGGGTTGAAGTAGTACTTGAATTACAACGAAAATTAACTTCAGACGAAACCTTTCTTTTTGAAAATGCATTGCAACAATTGGAAAAGGAGGTTCCCATTCAATACATAATCGGTGAGACCGAATTTTTCGGGCTAATTTTTCAGGTGAATCCTTCTGTGCTTATTCCCAGGACAGAAACAGAAGATCTCGTGGATTGGATAATTAGGGACTGTGCTGACGACATTCCGGAACCATCTAAGATACTCGATATTGGGACAGGTAGTGGCTGTATTGCCATTTCGCTGGCTAAACATTTACCTGATGCAGAAGTTACTGCTATGGATATTTCTTTATCAGCATTGGAAACGGCTAAAGCAAATGCCACTCAAAATGATGTAGATGTAATTTTTTTAGAACAAGATATTCTGTCTTTAAACGAATTCAAGTCAAGATTTGATATAATTGTTTCAAACCCACCATATGTCAGAGATTCTGAGAAACAATTAATGCATACCAATGTGCTTTCTTATGAACCACACAATGCGCTATTTGTTTCTGATAAAAATCCGTTGTTGTTTTATAAAAAAATTGCAGAAATTAGTTTAAAAAGCTTAAACCAGAAGGGTAAGTTGTATTTTGAAATTAATGAGGCTTTTGGAGAAGAAGTCACAGCGATGCTTGAAGATATAGGTTTTAAAAACATTCTGTTAAATAAAGATTTATTTGGGAAAGACAGAATGATAAGCGCATCAATCTAACTCTTCCTTTTTATAAAAATCTCTGTGTGGTTTTACAATTACTTCTACGCGGCGGTTTAATTGTTTTCCTTCCTCTGTATCGTTTGTAGCTCTGGGTTTTGTTAGTCCAAATGCAATACTGTTAAACTCATACGTTCCTTTGTCATTGAGTTTGGCTTTTAATTTTCTCAACACACTTTTAGCTCTCTGTTCTGAAAGGCGTAAGTTGTATAAAGCATTACCATCACTGTCAGTATGTCCTTCAATAATTATTTCTGCCATACCAACTTTCTCAATTTGATAGGCCAAACTATCAATGGCTTGTTTTGATTTTTCTTTTAAATTAAACTTGGCCGTGTCAAATAAAACATCGGCACTTAAATTTATTTTCAATACACCACTAATTGTTCCCACAGCATCAATATCTGCGCCGGGAGTATTTCCTGTGCAAATTTCTTTTTTGTCTGTAATTCTTACAAAGTAAAAAATATCCCGAATATCATTGACCACTGGTGCTATATCAATAAAAGATTTACCGCCTTCAATAATACCAAGGTCTACCCAATTTTCTCCGTCTTTTGAAATTTCAAACTGAAACGATTCAACTGAAGGGCCAACTTCCCATACATAAAGGTCAGGGCCTTCCATATCTACAAACCCATTGTCTGTAAACTCTAAGGTAAGCTGACCACCACAACCCAGAGAGACATAACGAGCTACTTTATAATGAATATAGTTGGGTTCTCCTAAAGATTGCATAGGGTCTGTAAAATCTTTTGAAGCATTTGGTATTCCCTGCTTAAAATCAATTACTTTATCTGCAAAAGAAATTTTACCTATTGGCATATAGATTGGCTCTCCACGAGTAGAGTTATAGTATTTTCCCTCAATAACTGTGTTTTGAGCAAAAATCACTATAGTGGAGAAAATAAATAAAAAGCAAGCATATTTAGCAATCATTTAGTCAATGCTTTCCAAATTTTAGTATGAATATACAATAATTTTGGAAAGAATTGAAAGTCAGCTTATTTTTGTTCAATTACTAGATTTCGATTTCTATGTGAAACCTTAGTTACTAATTATTTTTGCTTGGACTTATTGATAGTGATGGTTGTTCAAGAGAGACTGCATCCTAAATTTTTAACAATTGATCTCAGATACTTTTGTAAACCTAAAAGAACACATTCCTTTAAATTCCGGTATAATTTGTTGGTCGAATGTTTTTTAATTCAGTCTTTAAAGAATTAGATAAATCTAAAGAATCAATAAATTCTGAAATGATTTGCTCATTGATTTTCTGATTGGTTCGGGTGAGGCCCTTTAAAGCTTCATATGGATTGGGGTAGCCTTCTCTTCTCAATATGGTTTGAATGGCTTCTGCCACAACAGCCCAATTGTTTTCAAGGTCTTCGTTAATTTTGGTCTCATTTAAAACAAGTTTTTCCAGGCCTTTCAAGGTTGAATGCAGGGCAATTAGGGTGTGTCCAACAGGGACACCAACATTCCTTAAAACGGTACTGTCTGTCAAGTCACGTTGCAAGCGGCTGATGGGTAATTTTGCAGAAAGATGTTCAAACAATGCATTGGCAATTCCGAGGTTACCTTCTGAATTTTCAAAATCAATTGGGTTTACCTTGTGAGGCATTGCTGAAGACCCCACTTCGCCGTCTTTGATTTTTTGTTTGAAATAATCCATTGAGATATAGGTCCAGAAGTCGCGGTCTAAATCAATGATAATGGTGTTGATGCGTTTGTAAGCATCAAATAAAGCTGCGAGATGATCATAATGTTCAATCTGGGTAGTGGGGAAGGAGTGGTTTAATCCCAAACTGTTTTCAACAAAGTTTTTGCCGAATTTTTTCCAGTCAACTTTGGGGTAAGCTACAAAATGTGCGTTGAAATTCCCGGTAGCGCCACCAAATTTTGCTGCATTCTTCGTGTTTTTTAAAATGTGGAGTTGCTCTTCAAGTCTTACGACAAACACTTCAATTTCCTTCCCCAGTCGGGTAGGGGAAGCGGGTTGCCCGTGTGTTTTTGCCAGCATGGGAATGGATTTCCATGTTTCGGAAAGACTTTTTAGTTTGGAAATTAATTCATCAAGCAAAGGCACATATACTTTTTCAGTTGCTTCTTTTATTGATAACGGAATTGCCGTGTTGTTGATGTCCTGAGAGGTTAATCCAAAATGGATAAACTCTTTATATTCCTGCAAGCCTAAGGCATCAAATTTTTCTTTTATAAAATACTCAACAGCTTTCACATCGTGATTAGTTACTTTCTCGATATCTTTAATTTTTTGGGCATCTGCTGTTGTGAAGTTTTGATACATTTCACGTAAAGCAGAAAAATGAGAAATATTAAAGCTTTTCAACTGCGGTAAGGGGAGTTCACAAAGGGCAATAAAATATTCAATTTCTACGAGCACTCGGTATTTGATGAGTGCCTCTTCAGAGTAAAAAGGAATGAGGGATTTTGTTTTGGACCGGTATCTTCCGTCAATGGGTGAAATTGCCTGTAATGCGTTGGTTGCCATAGTCTTTTGAAATAAGCTGCAAAGATAACCAATTATCCTTATTTGGTAAGTATATTAAAGAAGGATTCTCCCTTTTATTGAACTGATAATTTTTTAAGAATGTGTCTTGCCCGGGCTTTAAATGCCGGCTGTTCTTCATGATAGTCTTTGTCTAAAATAATTTTTAATTCAGGGTGAATCCATTTAAACTCTTTACCCAAAAGAAACAAACAATGCATCGCATAGGCTTTTACAGCCACTTTTTGGTCTGTAATCAACCAGTCAAAACAGATTTCTGTGAGTTGCTCCCGTTGTTGTTTAGTAAGTACAAATTGTAAGGAGATTGCTTTTTTTGAGTAATAATGCAGCGTGAGCTCCTCACATATTTTTGCCATAGGTCTTACCGCCTGGGGTTTGTAAACTTTCGAAATATTGTCAAGAAACCTATCCAAATGAGGGATTAATAGTTTAATGTTTTTCAGGCAAACTAACTCCAGAATCCACGCTGCCTTGTATGAAATAGCTTCATCAACTTGAAGGCAGGTGTCCAGCAATGGCCCAAAACAGTGAGGATTCTCAAGAATGTAATTGGCCAATACTTCCCGATCTTTTCGATAAGCTTTTAGCTCCAGTAATTGTTGTGTAAAAAATTTCAAAACGGGCTTACAGGCTTTTTAATTTTTCAATAAAAACAGGGACTCCCAGTGTTGCGGTAGCCGGAATAATTTCGACTTTATTTGCCATTCCGTAAACACTGGCCGGTTTTGGGTCAATATAAAAAACAGGTGAATGTGAAGGAGCATAATTCATCAGTCCGGCAGCCGGATATACTTGCAAAGAGGTTCCTATGACCACGACGATTTCTGCAGTTTCGGTTATTGTTATCGCTTCTTCTATTGCGGGAACGGCCTCACCAAACCAAACAATATGGGGTCTTAACTGACCGTTTTTAGGACAGCAATCACCGATATTAATATCTTTTTTCCAATCTAAAATATAGCTTTCATCCAAAGTGCTTCGCACCTTAAGGAGTTCGCCGTGCAAGTGTAATACCTTTGAGCTTCCGGCACGTTCATGAAGGTCATCTACATTTTGGGTAATGATGTGCACATCATATTCACTTTCCAGTTCGGCAAGTGCTTTATGGGCAGTATTGGGTTTAACATCCAGTAACTGCCGTCTTCTTTTGTTGTAAAAATCCAAAACGATGTCAGGATTTTTATTCCATCCTATGGGAGAGGCTACTTCCATAACATCGTGCCCTTCCCACAGGCCGTCATCACCCCTGAAGGTATTAATGCCGCTTTCAGCGCTCATTCCTGCTCCGCTAAGGACTACAAGTTTTCTTTTAGCCATATAATTTTGGGTAATTTCTTAATAGAGAATATAAATATAACGTAAAAAAATTATTGGCAAACAGCTTTAAAATATGTAAGTGGATTGTCGCCTAAAAAATTAAAAACTAAATATAAATCGAATGTTTATTGAGGTTAATGTACGTGTTTACACGTAGTTATAAGTAGGAATTAAATTAAAAATTAATGTTACTTATGTATTTTGTGCAATTTTTCTCACCATTCGTCTAAAAATCAAAAAACCGGGTTAATAATAATTTTAATATAGATAAAATAGACAAATACGTTAAAAATTCCTTGGTAGAACAAACTGATTTTCAAAAATAGCAACCTTATCGTAGCTCTTAAATAGCTATAAGAATCAACGAGAAATCAATTCAAATGGATTCTTAATGAATTGTTTTTCATTATTAAGAAATACCCTTTTTAAATCCAATTAAATATCCATAATAATAAAATTATTTTTAAAACTTGATGAAGGCCGATGTTAAAATATAATTTCTGAGAACTTGATTGAAAAACATTGAATTTATGTATTTTGTGTTATCTTTTATGCCTTTCATCTAAATATATTGCTTATTTCGTTAAAAAGAATAATGAATGATTAAATTTGTGTATCTCCTCAAAGGTTTTTTAACCAAAGCACAATCAACATATTTTTTCTCCTCTATGGTACTTTTACCATGTACATTTTTCATATTATTTATCTCCTCTATGGCTCTTTAGCCACACATTTTACATATTTATTTATCTCCTCAATGGTTTATTAACCACAAGCCATATACATTTTTATTGCTCCTTATTTATTAAGCTGTAACATTTTGATGCCTAGGCGATTAATTGTTACGGTGACTTATTTGACCTGTTTTGCTTGTATAAAATTTTAATTAATAATTCTAACACAAAATCTAACAACTATGTTAAAAGATTACTATTGTAGGTTTTCTCCTCCAAATGAGGTTGAAAATCTAAATGTGAAGAGGAGAAAACAAAATCCGTTAAAAGATTTTGTGAGTAGCATGACGACACTTGCTGTGGTTGTGCTATTTGTATTTGGAGGACCGCAAGTGTTCTCGCAAATTATTATTGAACAAGGAGCCGAACGGGCAAATTTTGGTGTAGATTCCGATGTTTGTGCTGATGAAACAACTTTCATTTTTGATCCTTGTACTGACATTCAAGAACCATCCGGTGATACTGCCGATGACTGGTTTAAGTGTGGCAGTGCGCTCAATAAAGGAGTGATAGATGAAAACAATTCAGGGCCTACAGGAAATCAATCCGTTACTTACGGTATGTCAGAAGACCAATTTTTTGAATTAAACAACATGGTTTGGCTCGATGCACTTTATGTAAGAGACCCAAACTCTGCTGGCAGCAATAAAGACTTTTCGGTTTTTAGAGCAGGTTCAAACAAAAACGCTGATAATCCGGGAACCTGGAATATTGGAAACGGTAGCATCCCACAAAAAAATGACATTATTGATGTGTATGCACATTTACGCAGAGATGTCACTAACACTGAAAATTCCGATTTATGGGCATTTTTAGGTGCTTCTACTCGTTCAGGAGACGGATCTGCGTATGTCGACTTTGAATTTTTCAGAGAAGAATTAGCCTATAATACAGGTTCAGGTGATTTACAAAATTTGGGACCTGATGGTGGCCATACTGCCTGGAATTTCGACGGAAGTGGAGATATCTCCCAACTTGGAGATATCATAATGTCTTTGAATTTTGAAAACGGAGGTGAAATTATTGACGGTCATATCTTTGTATGGGTAAAACCATCAGAATTGCCCGGAGGAAGTATTATAGCATTAAACGCTTTATTGGAAAGCAATCCAGATGCTAAATTCCAATTTGTAGTTAACAATGGTCAGCCCGTTTTTGAATCGGGTGATGGAACTAATGGTTATGGTTATGCAGAAATCGAGCTTAAAACCCCGACGACATGTCCACTTGGAGAGCCAAATATTGCTTTTGCTCAAATCAATTCGACACCTGTACCTGCTGCACCCTGGGGGACTCTTACAGGGCCACAGGCCAATCAGGTAGCTAATTATCCAGCTTTTACTTTTATCGAATTTGGTATTAATTTTACTGAGTTTGGTTTTGATATGGTATCAATAGGAGGCAGTGGCAATGGAGGTGATCCTTGCGGCGCATTATTTGGAGGAATTATAGTCAAAACCCGTTCATCGGCTTCTTTTACTTCAGAGCTAAAAGATTTTGCCGGACCATTTCCATTTGGAGATGTTGAGGAACCTACTGTAGCAATTGACGGAAATAACCTTGATTGTAATTCAGAATCAGTAACCTTAACAGCTGAAACTAACGGTCAAGTTGATTTACAGTATGAATGGTATCAAGATGGTGTATTAATTCCCGGACAAGTTACCAATGAATTAATTGTTACTGTTGCCGGAGTTTATAAAGTTATCGTTACGGCCCCCGGAATTGGAGGACCTGGAACAGGATGTATTTCTGAGGATGAATTTGAAGTTCTGGTAATTATCCCTGATTCTATAGTGGTAAATTGTCCTGTGGATGGAGAAATTGTAGCTTGCTTATCTCAGGAAGCTATTGATACTGCTTTAAATGAATGGTTTGAAAATTTCACCTACTCAGGTGGTCAAGGCGAATTGAATGCAGTGTATGAAGTAAACGGTCAAGAAATAGACATAAACACTTATACATTACCAACGTTCACACCTTGTACAGGAGGAGTTATAACGGTTTCACTTACCGTTACTGATGAGTGTGAACAAGAAGAAACGTGTTCTTCAACATTTAGTGTGGCGGGAGATGATGAAGCACCAACTGCTTCAAACCTTGATCCTATAACTGTAGCTTGTATTGATGATATTCCTAATGCGGATATCACCGTAGTTACAGATGCTGCAGATAATTGTGGAGCGCCTATTGTAACACACGATGGAGACGTATCTGATGGTGATTCTTGTGAACCCATCATTACGAGAACCTATAAAGTTGCTGATGCTTGTGGTAACTTTATTAATGTGACACAAACCATTAATATCGAGTTTGAAGACTTTACACTTCCAGCAGATGAAGACAGTCAGATTGCCTGTGTATCAGAGGCATTAGTGCCTGTACCACCAGTTGTAAATGATAACTGTGGTAATGTGATCACACCAATCGGACCTGTTCAAGGTGGCACGTGTGGTCCTTGTGAGGGTACTATTACCTATACGTGGAACTATTTAGATTGTGCTGGCAACAGTAACGACTGGGTATATACATACAATGTAGTAGTAGAAGATTTTGCGAGCAATATGCCTGCAAATCAAGGAAGCACAGTAGCTTGTGCATCAGATGCTATAGCACCTGTACCACCGGTAGTCAATGACTATTGTGGTGCTCCAATCACACCAACGGGTCCAACGCAAGGCGGCACTTTTGATAACTGTGAAGGTACTATTACCTTTACCTGGAACTATGCTGATTGTGTAAACAACAATCACGACTGGGTATATACATATACAATAGAGGGTGGTGATATCACATTACCCGCTAATGCAGGAAGTACAGTAGCTTGTGCATCAGAAGCAGTAGCACCTGTACCACCAGTTGTAAGTGACAGCTGTGGTAACGTGATCACACCCATCGGACCAACGCAAGGCGGAACGTATGTAGACTGTGAGGGTACTATTACCTATAGCTATAGCTATGCAGACTGTGAAGGCAACAACCATGATTGGGTATATACATACACTATCGAGGTGGAAGACTTTACGCTTCCAGCAAACGAAGGTAGTTTAATAGCCTCTGAATCAGAAGCAGTAGTACCGGTGCCACCAGTTGTAAATGACAACTGTGGTAACGTGATCACACCAACGGGTCCAACGCAAGGCGGAACGTATGTAGACTGTGAGGGAACAATTACCTTTACCTGGAACTNGACAACAATCACGACTGGGTATATACATATACAATAGAGGGTGGTGATTTCACATTACCCGCTAATGAAGGAAGTACAGTAGCTTGTGCATCAGAAGCAGTAGCACCTGTACCACCAGTTGTAAGTGACAGCTGTGGTAACGAAATCACACCCATCGGACCAACGCAAGGCGGAACGTATGTAGACTGTGAGGGTACTATTACCTATAGCTATAGCTATGCAGACTGTGAAGGCAACAACCACGATTGGGTATATACATACACTATCGAGGTAGAAGACTTTACGCTTCCAGCAAACGAAGGTAGTTTAATAGCCTCTGAATCAGAAGCAGTAGTACCGGTACCACCAGTTGTAAATGACAACTGTGGTAACGTGATCACACCAACGGGTCCAACGCAAGGCGGAACGTATGTAGACTGTGAGGGTACAATTACCTTTACCTGGAACTATGCAGACTGTGAAGGCAACAACCACGATTGGGTATATACATATACTATCGAGTTGGAAGACTTTGCGATCAATATGCCTCCTGATCAAGGAATCCAGACCACTTGTATATCACTGGCAGTTCAGAATGTACCGATTGAGGTAAATGATAGTAATGGTAATCCAATCACACCAACGGGTCCAGCAATAGGCGGAACGTATGTAGACTGTGAGGGTACTGTTACCTATACCTGGAATTACGCTGATTGTGCAGGCAACAACCATGACTGGGTATATACATATACCATAGTAGTGGAAGATTTTGCAATCAATATGCCTGCAAATGAAGGCAGCCAGATTGCTTGTGCATCAGATGCAGTAGCGCCAGTACCACCAGTTGTAAATGACAATTGTGGTAATCAAATCACACCAACCGGTCCAACGCAAGACGGAACCTATGATGGCTGTGATGGAACAATTACCTTTGTCTGGAACTATGCTGATTGTGCAGGCAACAACCACGATTGGTTGTATACGTACACTTTAGAGGGTGGTGATATTACATTGCCCGCTAATGAAGGAAGCATAGTAGCTTGTGCATCAGAAGCAGTAGCACCTGTACCACCGGTTGTCAATGACAGCTGTGGTAATGTAATCACACCAACGGGACCAACGCAAGGCGGAACGTATGTTGACTGTGAGGGTACTATAACCTATAGCTATAGCTATGCAGACTGTGATGGTAACAACCAAGACTGGGTATATATATACACTATCGAGGTGGAAGACTTTACAATGCCTTCTAATGAGGGTAGCACAGTAAATTCTGGACAACAGGCTGTAGAGCCCGTACCACCTACAGTATATGATAATTGTGGTAATCTGATAACACCAACAGGTCCAACCCTTGGTGGAGGCTTTGTAGATTGTTATAGTTTTACCATAACCTATACTTGGAACTATGCTGATTGTGAAGGTAACAATCATAACTGGGTGTATACATACTTAGTAGTTCAGGAAGAGCGTTTGAACGACACAAGATGTATGATGTCTATTGATTTCAAAGCATATCCTGTACCGTTTGATGGTAAATTGAATATTGAATACAAATTTGAATTTGATACCAAAGTTACTCTTGAAGTATTTGATGTCAGAGGAAGGTTAATCAATACTGTTGAAAACTACAATTACTCACAAGGTAAACTAGAAACAACAGTGATAGACATGTCTCGTGCAAACGATCAAGTTTATTTCATTCAGTTAACTACCAATAGAGGAGTTGTTATTAAGAAAGTTGTATCGTCAAACAAATAAGACGTAACAATTAAGCTTACAATTTTAAGTAGGGTTGCCAATTGGCAACCCTACTTTTTTTTATTCATTTTTATACTTTTACAAAAAATAATATAAATGGATACAGTTGCCCTCTTAAAATACCTTGAATCATATTTAACAGATAAAAGAAAAGAATTGTTCAGGGAAGTGTTAAAACAGCGGACCCGGCATTTTACTGTGGTTACTGAAGATGTATATCAGCTTCATAATACCAGTGCGGTGATGCGCACTTGTGACATTTTTGGGATACAAGACCTTCACGTAGTTGAGGAAATTCAGGGAAAACGCATTGATAAGGAAATAGCGATGGGTGCTCAAAAATGGGTTGATTTGTACCGCTTTGAAAGTATTGACGAATGTATCACTAGTTTAAAAGATAAAGGATATCGCATTATAGCTACCACACCACATAAGGATTCGCAGTTTTTGGATGATTTTGATGTAACCCAAAAAGCCGCTTTTTTCTTCGGAAAAGAATCTACCGGTTTATCAGACAAAGTTTTTAAACAAGCAGATGGATTTCTAAAGATTCCTATGTATGGTTTCACTGAAAGTTTAAATATTTCTGTTTCGGCGGCAATTATTTTACAAAACACTGTGTCGAAATTAAAAAAATCTAATATCTCCTGGCAACTATCTGAAGAAGAACAATTAAAGAAACGTGTTGATTGGGCTAAAAAAACAATTAAAAGTGTAGACACTATCTTAGAAAGATACACAGGAAGAAAAAAATAATTATATTTAAATATCTAAAAACAAACTAACTATGATATTCCTATATATATTGGCAGCAATAGTGTTGATTTTGATAATTTTAATGAGTATAGCCCCCAAAAATTATCACGTAAACCGTTCTGTAATCATTCAACGTCCACTCAGTGAAGTATTTGAATATATCAAGTATATAAAAAATCAGGATAATTGGTCTCCCTGGGGAAAGAAGGACCCTGATATGGAAAAAACTTTTACAGGAACCGATGGAACTGTAGGTTTTATTTCGCACTGGAAAGGCAATAAACAAGTGGGTGAAGGGGAACAGGAAATTACCGGAGTTTTTAAAAACGAACGTTTAGAAACAAAACTACGATTTTTGAAACCCTGGAAATCTGAAAGTGATGCCTATATAAAAGTTGAAGAAGTGACCCCAGAAACAACTAAGGTCATATGGGGTTTCAGTGGGGTGAATAAACCACCCGGAAATTTGTTTATGGTATTTTTCAATATGGATAAAACAGTTGGAAAAGATTTTGAAGAAGGCTTATTAAATTTAAAACAACAACTTGAAAAATAAATAGTATGGTCACTTGGTTTGAAATTCCTGTAAACGACATGCTTCGCGCCAAAACATTTTATGAAAAAGTTTTTGGTGTATCGATTGAACTTCACAATTTTGGTGGACTTGAGATGGGATGGTTTCCTCATCGAGAAGGAGAAACATTGGCTACCGGCACTCTTATTAAACAAGAAAGTTACGTACCAAGTGCTGAAGGTACATTAATCTATTTTGCTTCGAAAGATGTTCAAATAGAACTGGACAGAGTAGAAAAAGCAGGCGGAAAAATTTATCAACAAAAAACTCAAATATCACCTGAGCACGGCTTTATGGGTGTATTTAATGACACTGAAGGCAACCGGGTTGCTTTACACTCTTTGAAATAATTAATTTTTCCTTCGGTTCAATACACGATATTCTTCATAACACTCACTCATAGCATCCAAAATTTGAAGATCATTGGCAGTGCGGATAAAGGTTTCTGAGTAGTTACAATTATTTAAAATTTCATCGATATCGACTTTTTCGAGTTGTAAAACAACCATCAGGGTTTCTCTGTCAAATTTACTTTGCAAAAGGTTTCGAATGTTGTCATCAGTTTTCATTTGACGTAGTTTTCTCATTTGTGCAGGCCGTTTACCAAACACATTATACAGGAAATCAGCAGGGTTGAAGACAGCACTCATAGCTTTGCTTACTGCAGATGGCTGATTTTGCCCTCCTTCATAACCGGTATTTAAACCAGAGATACTATATCTATAATTGTCATAAATGGGAATAATTTTAGCATCCACTTCAAGGTAACCGGTCAATTGTACCGGGCGTAAAACAACTTCCTCTAGAGCTATTCCCAACTCAGTCATTTTAATTTTAATTTCACCAAATTTAAACCAATCATTTGTAACTCTAACCCTGATTGATTTAAATCCTAAATAAGAAAAATAGAGGGTGTCATTCACCTTAGCAGAAATTGAAAATGAGCCGTCTTCTTTTGAAATGGAACCAATCACCTGGTTCATATTAACAATATGAACATTTTCAATTGGGGTATCGTTAGCATCATTCAGAACTTTTCCATTAATCTTTTGGTTTTCATCTTGTGAAAAGATGTTTAAGGAAATGGTTAGAAGAAATATTAAAAAACCTATTTTTTTCATTGCAAAATCTATTGCCTAAAGATAAAAATATAGCACAAACTAACGAATGAAATTAAAAACATTAATCAAAAATTAACAGCCTTATGAACGACGGCGTCTTCTACCACCTGTTCCGGGTGCTGATGAGTCTGAGCTTCTGCGTTTTCCTCCGCCGGCAAATTTTGAATTGTTTTTGCTTTTAAAGTCTGGTTTCCCTTTACCTTTTGAAAAATCATTATTTCGACCTCTCTTGCCACCGTCGTCTCTTCGTCTGCGATTGCCACGATCTTTTCCGCCTCCATCTTTAGATACTTCTACATTGACGTTTCTTCCTTCCAATTTAAAATCTTCAAAGATACCAAGAACCAGTTCCTGATGTTTTGCATCGGTATTAAAAAAGGAAAAGCTATCTTTTACATCTACGCGATATACATCATCTTTGCCTAAACTGAGCAAATCTCTCAAGAAATCTTTTAAACTCATCCAGTCAAAACCGTCTTTTGAACCTACATTTAGAAAGTATCGTGTGGTATCTTCATTGTGGGCATCGTCTCTTGAGCTGCCTTCGTTTACATTGAGATCTTTAGCGTTTTTATATCGGCTGAAGAATCGACTGAACTCAACGGAAAAAACTTTTTTAATCAAGTCTTCTTTACTAAGTCCTTCAAGTACTTCTTCAATGTTGGGTAGATACGCATCAATATCGTGATTGATTTCGGTATTTTTGATGCTATTTGCTAAATGAAACAATTGAATTTCACATATTCCCATCCCATTGGGAATTTCTTTGGAAATAAATTTTTGTTGAATTATTTTTTCAATAGAGCGTAACTTACGCACTTCACTCTTAGAGACAATTGTCATTGAAACACCATTTTTTCCGGCACGTCCTGTACGACCGCTTCGGTGTGTATAGATTTCAATTTCATCTGGCAATTGGTAGTTGATCACGTGAGTGATGTCGTCTACATCAATTCCGCGGGCAGCTACATCTGTAGCTACCAACATTTGAATTTGACGATTTCTAAACGATTTCATTACCAAATCACGTTGATTTTGACTTAAATCACCGTGGAGGGCGGCAGCGTTATACCCATCTTCAATTAGGTTTTCTGCTACCTTTTGAGTATCTCTTTTAGTTCTGCAAAATACCACTGAAAATATATCCGGATTTGCATCGGACAGTCTGCGTAATGCCTGATAACGATCACGTGCATTGACTGTATAATACTCGTGTGTAACGTTTTTTGTACCAGTATTTTTTGTTCCCACAGTTATTTCAACCGGGGTGTTCATAAATTTTTTGGCAATATTTGAAACTTCTTTGGGCATGGTTGCCGAAAAAAGCCAGGTGCTTTTATCTTTTGGAGAATGTGAAAGAATATCTGTGATGTCTTCATAAAAGCCCATATTGAGCATTTCATCTGCTTCATCGAGAATGCAATATTCAATTTTTGAAATATCAATCATTCCTCGGCTGATCATATCTTTCATTCTGCCGGGAGTTGCAACTATAATTTGTGCGCCTCGTTTTATGTCTCTAGCCTGATCGTTGATACTGGCACCTCCATAAATGGCTACAATGTTTAAACCCGAAACATATTTGCTGTAGTTTTTTAATTCATTGGTAATTTGCAAACATAATTCTCTAGTAGGAGAAAGGATTAAACCTTGGGTGGTTCGGCTACTAGCATTTATTTTTTGAATTAATGGAAAACCAAATGCGGCGGTTTTTCCTGTTCCTGTTTGCGCTAGTGAAACCATATCGGTTTCTTTAGAAAGTAAAATGGGTATTGTTTTTTCTTGAACTTCAGAGGGGGTTTCAAACCCCATGTCGGCCACTGCCCGCAATAAAGCCTCGTTGAGACCTAAATCTTTAAAATTTGTCATATTTATTTTTAAATTGGCTGCAAAGGTACGCTTATTTATTGATTTGTAGGATGCTATGTGTTAGTTATTTGTTTGACAAGTGTTTAGGCAAAATATTTTATTTTTTATTTTCTGAATTTAAAAATAAAAGTAATTCTTGCACAGCTTTACCACGGTGTCCGATTTGATTTTTTAATTTTAAATCCATTTCTGCGAAGGTGCGATCATATCCTTCGGGTTTAAAAATCGGGTCATATCCAAATCCTTGATTACCTGTTTTTTGATGTGTAATCGTGCCTTTGCATACTCCTGTAAATGTGTAGTTCTTTTTGCCAATTAACAATGAAATGACAGTTTTGAATTGTGCGTTTCTATTTTTGGAGTGTTTTAGATTTTCCAAAAGTTTGTCCATATTCTCGTTTGCGTCCTTATTATTACCGGCATAGCGGGCACTGTAAACACCTGGCGCTCCGTTGAGAGCTTCCAATTCAAGACCGGTGTCATCAGCAAAACAATCATAACCGTAATTGTCTTTGATAAAAGTTGATTTTTGGAGAGCATTGCCTTCAATGGTGTTTGCTGTTTCGGGAATATCAATGGTACAACCAATTTCCTCTAAACTTAATAGTTCAATTTGAGCAGGGAGTTGAACTTTAACTTCTTTTATTTTATTAGAGTTGTTTGTTGCAAATACAAGTTTCATAATTAATATGATTTCAAGGTTCAAGGCTCAAAGATAAAGGGTTTGAAATTTGGTGCTTGTAATTTGGAATTTATTTTTTTATCGGTGGTGGTAGGGTTCGTTTTTTAAAATTGTGAAGGCTCTGTATAGTTGTTCAATGAAAAACAGACGAATCATTTGATGTGAAAAAGTCATTTGTGAAAGAGAAATTTTACCGTTGGCTCTCATATAAATGACGTCATCAAATCCATAAGGACCTCCAATAATAAATACTAATTGCTTAATACCACTGTTCATTTTTTTCTGAATATATTCTGAAAACCCAACAGAAGAAAGTCCTTTTCCTTTTTCGTCTAGTAAAATGACAACATCTGTTGCATCAATATGCTTCAGTAATAACTCACCTTCTTTGACTTTTTGTTGCTTCTCAGTAAGTGACTTTGTGTTTTTGATATCGGGTAGTATTTGAAAATCAAAACTGATATAAAATCCCAGGCGTTTTACATACTCATCAATCATTAGCCCCATGTATTTATGGTCTGTTTTTCCAATGGCGATTAGTTTGATTTTCATTTAAATCTTAAATTTTCGTGTTTGTTTCAGTTTTTAAAAACTGAACTGGGCTAACATCCATTAATTGCAATTCAAAAATAGTTCTTTTTGAGTGAATCTCTTTGCCCAATATAGATTTGAATTCATTATTTTAGCTAAAAAATGGCACAATGATAACACCAGAGCAGTTTAATAAAGAAATTAACCTAATCATAACCAATGCTATAAGGGAAGATATTGGCGATGGCGATCATAGTTCGTTGGCCTGTATCCCTTATGATGCCATGGGTGAAGCAAAGCTTCTTATTAAAGACAAAGGCATTCTTGCCGGGGTAGAGTTTGCCAAACAAGTTTTTGATTATGTTGATCCGGGACTGGAAGTAGAGGTCTTGATTCCTGATGGAGAAAGAGTGAAGTATGGAGACGTTGCATTTTATGTTTCCGGCTTATCGCAGTCAATTTTAAAATCTGAACGTCTTGTGTTAAATGCGATGCAAAGAATGAGTGCCATTGCTACTAAAACAAATGAATTTGTAAAACTGCTGGATGGCACAAATACAAAAATACTGGACACCAGAAAAACCACTCCCGGAATACGCGCACTCGAAAAGTGGGCTGTAAAAATTGGAGGAGGTGAAAACCATCGCTTTGCTTTATATGATATGATCATGCTCAAAGACAATCACATAGATTTTGCCGGAGGAATTACCAAAGCAATTCAAACCACAAAACAATATTTAATCGAAAATAAACTAAATTTAAAAATTATAGTTGAAGCCAGAAACCTCAATGAAATAAAAGAGATATTGCAAAACAAAGGTGTGCATCGCATTTTGATTGATAATTTTAACTTTGATGACACAAAAAAAGCAGTAGAGATGATAGGGAATACCTGTCAAACAGAGTCATCAGGCGGGATAACTTTAGAGACAGCAAGAAAATATGCCAATTGTGGAGTTAATTTTATTTCAACGGGTTCAATTACGCACTCGGTTTCAAATTTAGATATGAGTTTAAAAGCAATTGACGGATAAGACCTTTTTTATGTCTGAAGAAATAGAAGAAAAGTTATTAAAAATTCCGCTGTTGCGAAATTTAGTTTTGATTGGAAAGCGCATCAAATTTCCTGTATTTAAAGGACTTTCTTTATATGACTTGATAGAAACTTACATTGTTGGTATTGCGAAAGGTGCGTTTTCAGCCAGGGCAGGAGCCATTGCTTTTAGTTTTTTTATGGCACTGTTCCCTTTTATTTTATTTGTTTTAAACTTGATTCCATATGTTCGTATTCAAAATTTTCAAGAAGAATTTTTAAGACTTATTGACGAATTATTACCTCCGCAAACAGCAGAATTTTTTCAACCCATTCTACTTGATATTGCTGCCAATCCGCGCGGAAGTTTACTTTCTTTTACTCTTTTATTGTCTATTTTTTTAATGGCCAATGGAGTCAATGCTATTTTCTCAGGATTTGAGTATTCTTTTTATGTTGATAAAAACCGTTCAGTTATCAGGCAGTATGTAATTGCTTTGGTTGTCTCCGTTTTTTTGGCTTTTGTGTTATTTGTATCTGTTATATTATTGTTGTTAGGTCAATATGTTATTCATTTTCTGAGTGATGAAGGTTTGATGCTGGATGTTGTTTTGTGGGTGAGTGTGCTTAGGTATGTTTCCTTTTTTGTATTAATTTATGTGATTATTGCCACGCTCTATTATTTTGGAACTAAAGAAAGCAGAAAATATAGGTTCTTCTCTGTTGGAGCCATCTTAACTACACTACTGTTTTTGGTCACTACTTATCTTTTTGGGGTTTATATAGAAAACTTTTCCTCATATAATGAACTATACGGATCTATTGGTGCGATATTAATTATGATGCTTTATATCTGGATTAACTCCAACTTGCTTTTACTTGGATTTGAACTTAATGTTACTATTTATAAATTGAAGGGTCGAAAACGAAAACACAGTACATTTGAAGAATGAATTATTTTATAGATGTAATCGTGCCCATTCCAATTCAAAATCTTTTTACATACAGTGTAAATAAAGATGAAGCACTGTTTTTAAAGCCGGGAATGCGTGTGACTGTTCCATTTGGGAAATCAAAAGTGTATACGGCCATAGTTTTCAGTGTGCATTCTCAAGAGCCCGGAAGCTACAAAACCAAAGAGATTGAACAAATTCTCGATGAAAAGCCCATCGTTACTGAACTTCAAATACAACATTGGCAATGGATGGCAAGTTATTATATGTGTACTTTGGGAGAAGTATTAAGAGCTGCCGTCTCCAAAGCATTTCTGCTGGAGAGCGAAACAATCATTGCACTTAATAATACCATTGAAATTGATGATGCATTGTTGAATGATGATGAATTACTCATCGTAGAAGCGCTTCAGCTGCAAAAAGAACTTAGAATACAAGAAGTTCAGGATATTGTCAATAAAAAGGCTGTGTTTACCATGTTGCATCGCCTGGTTGATCAAAAAATAATTGTATCAAAAGAAGAGGTTGTTGAGCAATATAAACCTAAAATGGTAAAGTTTGTTCAAATTCACAGCAACTTTTCATTACCCGAAGGACTGCAAAAATTATTAGAACAATTGGCTACTGCAAAAAAGCAAAAAGAAGTTGTGATGCATTATTTCACAATGAGTTCAAAATCAAAACAACCAATTCAATTAAAAGAACTTCAACAATTAAGCAATGTGTCAGATTCTGTTATCAAGGCACTTGAAAACAAGGGGGTTTTAGAAATTTATGAATTGAGAAAAGACCGAATTGATTTTGATGGTGAAGAAATACAAGCCATAAAAAACTTAAGTGAGCCTCAACAAAAAGCGTTTTTAGAAATAAAAGAACATTGGAAATCAAAACCTGTAACACTTCTGCACGGTATTACGTCAAGTGGAAAAACTGAAATTTATGTAAAACTGATTGAAGAAGTTTTAAAAAACGGAAGACAAGTGCTTTATATGCTTCCGGAGATTGCACTCACTACACAGCTAATTAACAGGTTAAAATTATATTTTGGAGATAAAATAGCAGTGTACCATTCAAAATACTCTACAAATGAACGGGTGGAAGTCTGGCAAAACGTACTCAATCAAAAAGAAAAAGCTCAATTGGTCATAGGAGCGCGGTCGTCTATGTTTTTACCATTTCAGAACCTGGGTCTTGTTATAGTAGATGAAGAACACGAACCTTCTTACAAACAATACAGTCCGTCGCCCAGATATCATGCCAGAGATGCTGCAATTGTTTTGGCAAATCTACATAAAGCTAATGTTATGCTGGGTTCTGCAACACCAGCATTGGAAACTTATTACAATGCACAAAACCATAAATATGGACTCGTGAGTTTAACCAAACGCTTTGGGGATGTGAAATTACCAGATATTGAATTAATAAATCTTCGGGATTCTTACCACAAAAAGCAAATGCAAGGCCATTTTTCAAAGCAACTGCTTGAAGCCATAAAAAAAGCATTATCTGAAAATGAACAAGTGTTGTTGTTTCAAAACCGCAGGGGATTTTCCCCTACAGTTGAGTGTCTTACCTGTGGAAATTCACCGCAATGTCCAAACTGTGATGTAAGTTTGACTTATCATCAACACAAAAGACAATTGCGATGTCACTACTGTGGTTACCACATAGCTATGCAAGAAGCCTGTATGGCTTGTGGAAGTTCACATCTTGACACCAAAGGGCTAGGTACAGAACAAATTGAAACAGAGTTGAAATCAATTTTTCCTGATAAAAATATTGCACGCATGGACCAGGACACTACCCGAGGCAAACACGCCTATGAAAAACTGATAGAAGGTCTTGAGCAAGGTGAAATTGACATTATGGTGGGTACTCAAATGCTCGCCAAAGGGCTGGATTTTAGAAATGTAAGCTTGGTGGGGGTTATGAATGCTGATAACCTTCTCAATTATCCGGATTTTAGAGCTTTGGAAAGAAGTTTTCAATTACTGCTTCAGGTTTCAGGCAGAGCAGGGAGGACCTCCAAACAAGGAAAAGTTTTTATTCAGTCATTCAATCCCAAACATCCCATTTTGCAACAAGTGGTATCTCAAAATTATGAAGAAATGTACAACATGCAAACTGTTGAACGTTTTGATTTTAAGTATCCCCCATACTATCGTTTGATTAAGATAACTGTGAAAGACAGAAAGTTTATAAAAATGCAAACTGCTGCAACATGGCTGGGAGCGTCCTTAAGAAATGTTTTCAAAGAAAATATTTTGGGGCCAGAGCAACCACCAGTTGGTCGTATTAGAAATGAGTACATCACCAACTTATTGGTCAAAATACCCGGAAATCAATCTGTAAAAAAATCTAAAGAAATTATCAGAAAAATTGAAAGAAGTTTTCTCTCAATCAAAGATTTTAGAAGTGTAAAGCTAACGATTGATGTAGATAATTATTAATTAACTATTAAATGAAGAGCTTAACGCTTCCACTAAAGCTGTTTTTTTGTTTCGGCTTAAAGGTAAAAACTCTTTTTCAACTTCAACAGTTTTGCTATTATAGCGTTCCACACGATCAAGGTTGACAATGTAAGATTTGTGGATTCTCATAAAGCGATCCTGGGGCAGCAATGCGGCGAACGACTTCATGGTTGAAAGCACTACGAGCGATTCGTGGTCTGTTACCAATTTTACATAATCGCCAAGAGCTTCAATATATTTTAGCTCATTTAGGAAAACTTTTCGTTTTTTGAGATTGCTTTTCACAAAGATAAAATCTTCATCATCAAAGCCTTCGTCGTTTTTGAGTTTGAAATTTGTAATTGCTTTATGCACTGCATTGAGAAAACGTTCTTTGGTAATGGGTTTTCTCAAATAGTCAACAGCATCATAGTCAAATGCCTTGAATGCATATTTAGTTTTTCCAGTTATAAATATGATTTGTGGTTTTTGTGTCAAATCATCTAACAAGTCAAAGCCAGATAAAATTGGCATTTCAATATCTAGAAAAACCAAGTCAATTTTATTGTTAAGTAAACCCATTTTAGCCTCAATTGCATTGTTATATTCGGCAACAAGGTTTAATGATGGATGGTTTTGAACCAGTCTTACAATCGATAAACGTTGCAAACTGGAGTCATCTACGATAACACAATTTAATACAACTTTTTCCACTAATTTCCCAATTATTTAATCATGACAATATTAATTAAAATATCGATAAACTGCAACTTTTATTAACTTTTAACGAATTAAAGATTAAAATATATGCCTTTGTGTAAGAAAAATAGCTTCTTATAACGCTTTGAATATTCCAAATTAAATACTATTTTTGCACCCTCATTTACAGAAGTATAAACTGTAGGTGAACAATAATAATTAATTTAAACATATTTTTATGAATCATTATGAAACTGTTTTCATCTTAAATCCCGTTTTATCTGAAGACCAGATAAAGGAAACAGTTAAGAAATTTGAAGATTTTCTTGTTTCTAACGGTGCTAAGATGATATCCAAAGAAAATTGGGGCTTGAAAAAACTTGCTTACCCAATTCAACACAAAAAAAGTGGTTTTTATCACTTATTTGAATTTACTGTACCCGGTGAGGTGATTACACCTTACGAACTTACATTTAGAAGAGACGAGCGCGTGATGCGTTATTTAACTGTAAAGCTGGACAAGCACGCAATTGCCTGGGCTGAGAAAAGAAGAAACAGAAACAAAGAAAACGCTTAATTATGGCCACTTTAGAACAACAATCAAAAGGAAAAAAAGACGGAGAAATCAGATATTTGACTCCCCTTAATATTGACACCAGTAAAAACAAAAAGTACTGTAGATTTAAAAGATCAGGTATTAAATATATTGACTACAAAGACCCAGACTTCTTATTGAGTTTCGTAAACGAGCAAGGTAAATTGTTGCCTAGAAGACTTACAGGAACTTCTTTAAAGTACCAGCGTAAGGTTGCCGTAGCTGTAAAACGAGCGCGTCACCTGGCTTTAATGCCTTATGTAGCAGATTTATTAAAATAAAAAATAGCACGACATGGAAGTTATATTAAAAAATGACGTTGAGAATCTAGGATTTGCAGACGACTTAGTAACTGTTAAAAACGGTTATGCAAGAAACTTTTTGATTCCTAAAGGCCACGCTATTTTAGCTACACCTTCAGCAAAAAAAGTACTTGCTGAAACATTAAAGCAGCGTGCATATAAAGAACAAAAATTAGTTGATGAAGCAAAAAAGCAAGCTTCTAAATTAAGTAATCTTGATATAAAATTAACTGCAAAAACAGGTGAAGGAGATAAACTTTTTGGTTCTATTTCCAATGCCGATTTAGCGGATGCACTTGAAAAAGAAGGAATCTCAATTGAGAAGAAATTTATTAATGTTGCAGGTGGTTTGGTTAAAAGAACCGGGCAATATGAAGCATCTATCCGTTTCCACAGAGAAGTTGTTGAAACTTTAAGTTTCTCTGTAGTAGCAGAAGCAAAATAAATTTTAAATTATTTTATTTAAAATAAGCCTTTTGAAGAAATTCTTAAGGCTTTTTTAATTTTTCATTTCTATTTAAAAGTCAATTAATACCAATGAAATACTCACGACTCACCAAAGAGCAATTTGAAAGTCTTCATGAAGAATTTACAAGGTTTTTAGCAAGTCAATCCATCACTGCCGATGAATGGGAAAAAATTAAAAAAGAAACCCCTCAGGTTGCAGAAGATGAGCTGGATGTTTTTAGTGATTTAATATGGGAAGCAACGTTGTCTAAAGTTGAATTTCTGGAAAACTGGAGTCAAAATCAGGTATATCTGTTTGCTTTCGGCGAAAGCCAAATCAACCTTATAGCCGTGAAAATTAAAAAAGCTGATGTTGATTTGTTAACCAATGAAGGCATTCAATGGCTTGAAAAAAATATTGGAGCAGACGAAGTTGAGCTTTATGAAGGAACAAAAAACTTCAACGACGAGCGAAAAATTGAAATATTTGATTACATCAAAGAAGGGGCAATTATAACGGATGGAGGTTTTTACAACACTTTAAGAGAGTTGTTATAACTTACTCATATCTAAGTGATTCAATAGGATCCAGTTTTGCTGCTTTTGCCGCGGGATAAGAGCCCGCAATCACTGCAACAACAAATGAAATTATAGTTGCCGCTATCATAGCAGCCCAAGGCAAACTATAGTCAAACTTTAAGGCAAGTGCAAATAAGTATCCTCCCACAATTCCTAAAAAAATTCCAAGCAAACCACCCAATTGGCCAATCAGTACAGTTTCAATGATGAATTGGTTTGCGATGGTTTTGCTTTTAGCCCCTAGAGATTTTCTTACACCAATTTCTCGGGTGCGTTCTGTCACTGAAACCAACATAATATTCATCAGGGCAATTGACGATCCAAAAATGGTAATGATGCTGATAATCCAGGCTGCAGCTTCAAGGTAACCGGTGATACTTGTAATTCGGTTGATTAAATCATCACTTCTTACCATTCCAAAGTTAGATTCTTCTAGCGGGCTCAATCCTCTTATATTCCTGAATGTAATAATGGCCTCTTCCTGAGCGATATCAAGCATTTCGGCATTGTCTACCATTACACTTATATTGTAGTTGATATTGGGTTGAGTAAAGATGCTTCTTGCTGATTGTATGGGCAATAACACCCTTAAATCCTGGTTGTTACCAAATGTGGAGCCTTTTTCTTCCAAGACGCCAATTACTTTAAATTTGGCGCCGCGTATGCTTATTGTTTTGTCAATTGGATTTTCATCTTTGAATAAACCTTTCAAAAAATCAGACCCCAAAACACATACATTATTGTTATTTCCTATATCAAACACATTAAACTCTCGTCCTAATTGAAGTTTCAATCCGGAGTTGTCTATATAATTTTCATTTACCCCTAGGACCTGAACTTCTGGATCGGTTTTATTGCTTTCATATTTTACTTCTGCTCCAACGGTACCTGTGAAAGAAACCGCAGTTTTGGTGAGGGGAAAATTATAAGTGTCTTCAAACTGCTTAATGTCTCTGTAACTGATGACTGGGTTAACTTTTTCACGTTCTCCTGAACGTTGTATTTCGAAGTCATAACGCTGAAGTGAAAAGGTATTGGATCCCATTGAAGCAAAATCACCTGTAATGGTGTTTTCAAGAGATTTAACTGCGCTTAAAATCATTACCAAAGCAAAGACTCCAATACCTATAATTAGAACAGTTAAAATCGTGCGCAGGAGCTGGGTTCTTATAGAATCTAAGGCAATGCGAATATTCTCTCTTAAAAGGCCAAACATTGAATGTTATTTAATTCAAAGATATGTATTAGTAGTAAACAAAATGTTACAAAATATAAAAATTAAATTATCATGTTTAACAAGAATAGTTATGTGATTCAAGTATATTAAGTAAGAAAAACCCTATTAAATATTGCATTATATCGAAAATATAAGTAATATAACGTATATTTATTGTTTTGTATTATATTTGAAGTGCCCATTATTAAATCTTAACCTATGAAAAAGCAGATATTACTTTTGTTTTGCTGCCTTATTTTTGAGAGTTCTTTTTCTCAGGAAGGTTTTGTAGGTATCAATACTTCAGATCCTCAACAAACACTTCATATAGCGGAAAGTGATTCTTCTTTTAGAGTTGAAATGCTGGATAGTATTAATAACCTATCTAACCGTAACGTGATGAATGCTCCTTTATTTGTGGATGAAAATGGTGTTTTAACCTTAGAGTTTGAGTTACTCCACAATACTAATTCAGGAGATGAAATTGATATTCTTGCACCTTCTTCCTCAATTACACAGTTTGGTGTTGAAAATATAGATCAGGAAATTTTCAGTAAGATAGTTACTGTCGACCGGCCTTCCTATTTGGAAATTAAATTCAGTTTGAGTTTTGAAGTATTTTTAAATGACCAAAATGACAAAATTACTGATCAGTTAGCCAGAGTAATTAGAAACTATGTGTTGTTAAATGGAAGTACTGCCAGAAAATATGGTATGACATCCAAATGTTATATCAATTCACACTTAAATGGCGTAAGTACAACCTATTATAACAATGCTTCTACTTATATTTTTCTTCCGGCAGGAACACACACCATAAGTTTTTATGGAAGTGTTGGAAGTGGATCTACAACCGATTCAACTCATGTTAAGTTTGGGGTTGCTCAAGATCAAATATTAATGAGAATATATTAATTAGTGCACTTATGAAAAATTATTACTCAGCCATATTTTTTATTTTTGTCTCAACAAGCATCTTTGGTCAAGTGGGCATTGGAACAACAAATCCTGATGCAACTTTGCATATTGCAGGTGAACAATCTACAGTCAGAATTGAAGCTTTGAACGAAGTAAACAATCCACTTAATGATGGTATTAAGTTGGCTCCTACGTATGTTCAAAAAAATGGTGAAATTACGCTTAAACCTTCCGAAGTTATCTCTGAATCTATCCATATCATAGATGCCTCTTCTGCATTTTCAGTTCCTGTAGTTGCTGAAAACAATAATAGTTCAAGTACAATTACAAATGTTTATAATTATCAAATTACACTGCCTTCAGAATCATTTATTGAAGTAAAATACAGTTTGTCATATAATATTTTTGAAACTTATGATCCGGTAAGTGAAACCGGAGTTAGAATTTTTGATGGTCAATCCAGGCAGATAAAAACTTATTTTACAATTGACTCTGGCGTTGACAAATTTGGTCAAATAAGTCAAAATTATTACAATATTTCAACAGGTGGTGGTCCGGGCACCTTTTACAACAATGGATTTGCCTATATTTCTTTAGCCCCAGGTACTTATACACTTAATTTTTATGTTGATTTAGCCGGTCATGTAGATAATACTACGGCGGTATTGCTTGGAGGGTCTGAATCACTACTAAGAATTAGATTTTATAATTAATTTAAAGATTATGAAAAATATATTATTTTTTTTACTCCCTTTATACACTTTTGGTCAAGTGGGCATTCACACATCGAATCCGGAATCAACGTTGCACGTTGCCGGAGAGAATTCTAATGTAAAAGTGGAAGGTTTGAATGCTATTAACAATCCAAATAATTTAGGGTCAGAATCAACAAGTAGAGTGTATGTTGATGCAAATGGCGATTTGGTTTTAGGTGACAGAGATGATAATTTACGCTTCATAATGGATAATGAAGATTATATACCAAACAACAGAGAACAGAAAGTGGTTCAAACAGGAACTGGTGATAATTTTACCTATTTGGTCCCCAATAATCACACTTTTCCATCTTTTACACTTACTGATGACGCAGTCATAGAAATCAACTATTCACTTAGCTGGCGTATTGAAAGAAATATTCCCCAAAAAATTAGTGATAATGGCGCGAGGACTGTAAAATCTACAATTTTTATATATGACCACGCAACTTCGACCTATTTACCCACTACTTATGCTTTAACAGCCCAATTTTATTCCAATGGGGATTCATCCAAAGGTGCAGACCGGTTTTTTTACAGTACGGGCTCAGATTATGTTTCATTACCTCCCGGAACTTATACCGTTCATTTTGGAGGGCTGGTAGCTGGTTTCGGGAATGATAATATCTTCGCTTATTTTGGAGCTGATAAAGACCAGTTGCAAATATTGGCCTATTACTAGAACATTTTAAATACTTCTTATTTTTTTTTGTCGCTTTTTGACAAGAATTAAAGATATTTGTGCCTCAAACTTTCAGTTATGGCAAAGAAACCTTCTATTCCTAAAGGCACACGCGATTTTTCACCACAAGATGTGGCAAAGCGAAATTATATTATGGATACCATCAAAAGCAGTTTTAAGCTCTATGGTTTTCAACCCATTGAGACGCCTTCTTTTGAGAACTCTGAAACATTGATGGGGAAATATGGTGAAGAAGGGGACCGGTTGATCTTTAAAATTTTGAACAGCGGAGACTTTCTAAAAAAGCTTGATGCTTCCGCTTTAAGCGAAAAAGACAGTCAGCACATCACCTCTCACATTTCTGAAAAAGCATTGCGGTATGATCTAACAGTGCCCTTTGCACGCTATGTAGTCCAGCATCAAAACGAACTCGTCTTTCCTTTTAAACGCTACCAAATGCAGCCCGTGTGGCGTGCAGATCGTCCTCAAAAAGGACGCTTCAGAGAGTTTTGGCAATGTGATGCAGACGTAGTGGGATCAGACTCACTGTGGCAAGAAGTGGAGTTAGTTCAACTTTATGATGAAGTGCTTTCAAAATTACAGCTTCACAGGTGCACGATTAAAATCAATAATCGAAAAATTCTATCAGGGATTGCCGAAGTAATTGGGGCAGAAGATAAACTCATTGACTTTACGGTAGCGCTTGATAAATTGGACAAAATAGGTGAGGAAGGCGTTAAAAAAGAAATGTTGGAAAAGGGAATCTCTGAAAGTGCTATTGAAAAACTACAAACACTGTTTAGCTTTAAAGGAAATACATCAGAACGTTTGAACAGCCTTTCTGAGTTATTGACAAACTCTCAATTAGGTCTTCAAGGAATTGAAGAAGTAAAATTTGTAATTGATACAGTACAAAACCTTGGGTTAATATCGTCTCACCTGGAGCTTGATGTTACTCTTGCACGCGGATTAGACTATTATACTGGAGCCATCTTTGAGGTATCTGCACCTGAGCGTGTGCAAATGGGAAGCATTGGGGGTGGAGGCCGTTATGACGATCTCACCGGTATTTTTGGCTTAAAAAATATGAGCGGAGTGGGAATTTCTTTTGGATTGGATCGTATTTATCTGGTACTGGAAGAGCTGCAATTATTTCCTAAAACAGTGGAACAAAATACCCGTGTACTTTTTATAAACTTTGGTAATGAAGAAGCATTTTATGCTATGCAAGCTATTTCTTTTTTAAGAAAACATAACATTGCAGCCGAATTGTACCCTGATGTTGCAAAAATGGGCAAACAAATGACCTATGCCGATAAAAGGGAAATTCCCTTTGTAGTTCTTGCTGGAGGAAATGAGATTGCTTCAAAAACCTATACTTTAAAAATTATGCAAACAGGAAGCCAGGAAAGTTTTAGCCTGGATGGATTAATAGAGACAGTCAAGCATTGAGTAAATAAAAAATTAATCTTCATCAGGGATTTTTTGTAGCGAGAGGGGGGCACGATCCCCCGTCCGCCTCTGGCGGATATGAATCCTCTATCTATTTTTATAAAAAGGAAGCACTTTTTCTGAGATAATTTTTCTCCCAATCCCGGATTTTAGAAACTTTTCTTTTTTCATGGCCTCTTTTTTAATTGAAAAGAATTCAACATAAACAACAATCCAAGGTCTGAACTTAACTGTGTATCCTTTATTTGAAAATGTGTTGTGAGAATAGAATCTTTGAATTAAAGATGAGGAATATCCAATATATATTTTATCAAATTTTATTGAATACAGTACATATGTGACAAACTCATTCATTCTGTAAAAATAAAAAAATCCCCAATTTTCATTAGGGATTTTTTGTAGCGAGAGGGGGGCACGATCCCCCGTCCGCCTCTGGCGGATATGAATCCTCCATCTATTTTTTATAAAAAGGAAGCACTTTCTCTGAGATAAATTTTCTCCCAATCCCGGATTTTAGAAACTTTTCTTTTTTCAAGGCCTCTTTTTTAGTTGAAAAGAATTCAACATAAACAACGATCCAAGGTCTGAACTTAACTGTGTATCCTTTATTTGAAAATGTGTTGTGAGAATAGAATCTTTGAATTAAAGAGGAAGAATATCCAATATATATTTTATCAAATTTTATTGAATACAGTACATATGTGACAAACTCATTCATTCTGTAAAAATAAAAAAATCCCCAATTTTCATTAGGGATTTTTTGTAGCGAGAGGGGGGCACGATCCCCCGTCCGCCTCTGGCGGATATGAATCCTCCATCTATTTTTTATAAAAAGGAAGTATTTTCTCTGAGATAAATTTTCTCCCAATCCCGGATTTTAGAAACTTTTCTTTTTTCAAGGCCTCTTTTTTAGTTGAAAAGAATTCAACATAAATAACGATCCAAGGTCTGAAC
>NZ_BMGK01000009.1 GCF_014640155.1 Planktosalinus lacus
TTTCAGCCTGTAGAATATCATCTTGCAGATTTAGCTTTATTGTTTTTAAATGTTTCTCCGCTTGAGAAATACTGTTTTCTCGCTCATTCCAATTATTAATTTGTAGCGCGATTAAAATACCAATCACGACTAGGATGATTTCACCAATGGCATATTTAAAATACTTGGTAGTTTTGCCTTCATTAAGAAGGTTTTTACGAATGTTTCTAAAAAATTTAATCATTTTAAAGCGTCTTAAGTTCAGTTTTTATATCCTGAATTAACCTATTCATTCTGGCATCGCTATTATCTATAAACTTGACTGCGATTTTTGTTGTTGTTACTTTATAAGCCAGCACATTCTGTATGAGTATTAAATTTTCTTCTTTGGATAGATTTTCAAACAAGGTGTCATCCAGAAATTCCAACGAAGAATTGAATTCCAGCACACTGTAATTTTGAACAAATTCATTTAAACTGGGGCTAATCACAATTAGATTTCTGTCAATAAGCTCAATCCACATTTCCTTATAAGTATTTAAGGTATTGTTATTAATTACATCACGATCTCTTTTTTGAATCTGATAATGTTGAAGGATTTGATTTTTAAGTGCCTGATTCGAGATTAGAGCGATATTTCCAGATGAGGTAAGATCTAAGAATGTAGCTTCATACGCACCATAGGTTCTTCCAACAGGAAGCGTACTAAGTAAAAACTTCACATCTTCTCTTTGATTGAAATCTACTTCAAACCGGTTGCTGATGTATTCAATAAGTTTATCTTCAAAAGATATATGGGATGTAATTGCATTGAGTTGCGTACTATTTTCTTGTTTTTGCAGCAATAAATCATCAAGAATAAACTTAAGATAAACAGCTTCTTGTGATCTTTGGGCTTTGCTTTCTTTGAAGTTATTGACCTGCAATGCGATCAAAATCCCGATAACCACTAAAATGATTTCGCCTATGGCGTAAAGCAGATATTTTCGTACATTATCTTCTTCAATCAGTTTTTTGCGGATTTTTCGAAAGAAATTAATCATCTCTTTTATGTTTGTTCACTTTTTTATTAATGAAATAAACAACCGTTAACAGAGCAGTAACTACCAGTGTACCTATAGCTTCAGCAGCGGTCATTTTTGACAGAAAGAAGATGATAATCCCTGAGGATAAAATCGGAACAGTAAAGCCCCCCGGAATTTTAAATTCGCCGGGTTTTGATTTTTTTGTAAACCGCAGTTTGATGACCGCCAGTGAAACACCCAGGTATTGTAATAAAATTCCGCCGGTGGCGATTACAGCCAGCGTTTCAAAACTTCCTAAAGCTGCAATGATAAAACCTACTGCAGCGTAGGTAAGGATAGCCAAATGGGGTGTTTTAAATTTGGAATGAACAGAGCCAAACGCCTTCACCGGAATCACCCGGTCTCTGGACAAGGCATATAAAATGCGGGGCATGTTCAGTATGGCGCCACTCAGGTAGCCAAACATGGAGACCGCCGCACCCGCAGTTAAAATTATAAATCCGGTATTGCCAAAAATAGCTTTGGCTGTTTCTGCCAGTGGTGCTTTTTGGTCTGCCAATGCATCACCCAGTACGCCCTGAGCAACCAGTTGTATGAGGATATAGATGATCAATACAGCGGTGATTCCTATAAAAATGGATTTCGGAATGTTTTTATTGGGTTTCTTTACTTCGCCGCTTACATTCAGGCCTGTTTCACCGCCAATGAAAGCAAAAAACAGTATGAGGGAAGTCGCTCCCAGCTGTTCAAAACCGGGTAATGTTTCAATGGATATATTGGCCATGGAAACTTTGGGTAACCCTAAAACAATGAGTAATAGCAGCGGGAGGATTTTGGCAATGACTAAAAATTTGATCAGGCCAACCCCTTGCTTGACGCCTAAAATATTAATAAAAGCCAATCCAAAGAAAACAACAAAAAGAAATAACACCCTCACAACTTCAGACTCAAAGACCGGAAAAGCTGCAGCTAAAATATTGACAAGCGCGTTTGAAACTGCGGCATCGGCCAATAAAACTGCGGCGAGGTATAAGTTTCCGGATAAAAAACCGGCATAGTTGCCAAAAGCCGTTTCAATATAGGTATAAAGTCCCCCTGTGGTGGTTATTTTACTTCCCGCTTCGGCAAAACAGAGCATAATCAAGGCAATCAAAATGCCGCAAACCAAATAGGCAAAAACCCCTGAAGCCCCCATAGCAGAGGCCACAATGGCCGGTAACACAAAAATTCCCGAACCGATAATGACATTGATAATGTTTGATGACAGCCCAAAAACTCCTATGGTGCGGAGCAGGTTTTCCTGTTTATTGATTTTCATATGATTTTTTTGGTTGGATTATATTTATTTGAAATCAATCAATATGAAGATCAATAAATAATATTGTCCAGAATTTGATCTAGATAGCGTTCTTTTTTACACAATATAGTATCAGCTAAATAGACTTCAAATATTTCTTTTCTAAAGGTAATCAGCTCTATGGCACCAAAATGGTGGAAGCCGATCGCTCGTTCTATTTTCTTTAAACTTTTTTTCTTTTTGTCTCCTTTAAATTCATCATAGATTTTGTCAAATGTTTCCTGAGAGGTTTTTGACTGTATCAGTTCGATTTCTTCAGGTGTTTCTTCTCCATCTGCTTTGGCACATAAAAGCATGATGTAGATTTTCAGTTCTTCTTTTGTCCAGTTTTTGTGATTGTTTTTCATAGGGTGAAAATGTTATTTTATTGAAATATAGTGATATATTTTTTAAGTGATTTTTTGATGCTTATATCTTAAAACTGAAAGTATATAAATTGCTCACCACTTCCCTGTGCAATCAAAAGCAGGAATACCATCATTGCCCATCCTGTTGCAAACAACCAGACCGGTAGATTTTCAGCGACCATTTTTACAGTATGTCGTCGCATATACCAATGGGTGAAAAATAATAGGGCAGTCAGAATAAATACCTTAAGCAAGTCAAAATATTCCAATAGTAATAAACCGTCAGGATTTAAAAACAACATGGATTCAATCATGTTTTTTGCGGTACTAAATTCGTTTGCACGAAAGAAAACCCAGGTAAAATTGATACAGGTGAAGGTAAAAAACGCAAAAAAGATTCCGTTCCAAAAGGTAATTTTTACGGGTACTTTGTGTTTCAAGGCTTTTTCGATGACCAGATAGATACCATGTAAAGCGCCCCAAACCACAAAGGTCCAGGCGGCGCCGTGCCAAAGGCCTCCCAGCAGCATGGTAATCATCAGAGCAGCATACATTCTGGTTACCCCAAACCGGTTTCCGCCCAGTGGGATGTATAAATAATCGCGCAGCCAGGTAGAGAGTGAAATGTGCCAGCGTTTCCAGAAGTCTGAAAACCCAATGGCACCATAAGGGTATAAAAAGTTATGCGGCAGGATCATGCCCAGCATCATCGCAATACCAATGGCGCAAGTAGAGTAGCCTGCAAAGTCAAAGAAAATCTGCCCAGAGAACGCCAGCGTTCCCGCCCAGGCATCCCAGAAGTTCAAGGCTTCTGTGGCTCCAAATACGGCATCAGAAGTGTCAGCCAACAGGGTGTCTGCCAAAACTACTTTTTGAAAAAGTCCCAGAGTCAATAAAAAAAGACCCCAGATAAATTGTTTGGCAGTCGCTTTCTTTTCTTCATAAAACTGGGAAATTAACTCTTTAGCCCTTACAATTGGACCGGCAACCAACTGGGGGAAGAAGGTAACATAAAGTGCAAAGTCTAAAAAAGTTTTAGCTCGTTCAGTTTTTTGATTATACATGTCTATAGTATAAGACATGGTTTGAAACGTATAAAACGAAATACCCATAGGTAAAAGAATGTCCAGGGGTTGGGTTTGATAGCCATAGCCATAGGTGTCTGCAACAGCTGTAAAATTATCCAATAAGAAATCGCGGTATTTAAAAAACGCTAAAAAACCAAGGTTGACTACTAAACTGAGCAACAACCACAATTTTCGTTTACGCAGGTTTTGCTCAACCGCCAATTTATTGCCGGCGGTCCAGTCTACCATCGTTGAAATCCAGAGTAAAATTACCAAAGGCGGATTCCAGAATCCGTAAAAAACATAACTGGCCAGTAATAACATTCTTTTTTTACCTGTCCAATTAAAGATTTTGGTATAGTAAAGCACTAACACTACAACCAAAAACACAAAGAAACTTAGTGAGTTGAATAACATGATTAGTTGGTTTTTAGATTAGTGATGAGGTTTTCTTCCAAAAGTACTTCAACCAGATTTCTGGTAAAGTTATCGGCATCGGTGGCAGATAAGTGCGACCATTCAATGGTTTTAAAGTTTTTGAGTTTATCATAATCCTGATAATGAATGGCTGGTGCATTCGCTTTGGCAACCAGTTCGTCCCAAAACTCAGCCCGGGGTGTTATCATGCTTTCCAATTCATCAAAAAAACCATCAGAGGGTGAACGCAGTAAAATGACTTTACCGCCACGGGCTTCAAATTTTTCCAGGTTTTTTAAGAAAAATTCTATAGTTCCTTCTTTGTCGGGTGGTGGTGGTTTAGGTTCAGAAGTAAGCATCGATTTCCAAACAGCCATGATAGAATTGGCAAATGCAGTATCGGTGACCATGCGTTCTTTCATACGCACATTTCTATACAAATCAATATCCTGAAACCTTCTAAAAGGGGGTTCTTTTGGATTCGTAGTACGGTGGGGTAATTCGATGGTATTTAACAATGCTTTTAAATTGATGTCGTCATACCAAGCCTCATCATCATTTGAAATGAATGCCAATGAATTTTGGATAGGAATCGATAACACAAAATTGAGGCGTTGTGCATAGGTTCGGTTTTTATAAAACTCAGACCTGGACGATGCCCTAAACCAAGGCGGGGCTTGCTCATAGGTGGTAGAAAAAAATAAAGGTGGAGTGACCCCAACAATTACGGTTCCTTTAAAATTGGTGTTTTCAACAATGTCATGAAAAGTAGGCAGGGGTGTGGATCCTGCATTGGCAAGTTGAATGGGTTTGGTTCCTGTTAAGGCCTCCCATTCATGCACTTGAATATCAAAAAGCACACGGGATGACCCGATAAGAACCACATCATTTTCTGTTGCTTTTTCTACTTTAGCACGTGTTTTCGCCCAAAGGTATTTGTCATCGTCCAAATCGGGAAAATACCCCTGAGAGCGCCAGTAAAGTTCCCAGACGGTAATGCTTATCAAACTTAAGACCACCGTGAGGATTAGGGTTTGTTTTAGTTTCATTGGTTGGTTAATTAGTTGGTTATGATAAAATTATATAATTTTTGTTTACAAAAAACTCAGCCACCAGAATTTCTGGTTATTCTTTTTAAATTTCCAATACCATTTACAAACAGGGTATAAACTTACCACCACAAACAGCCAGATCAGGTAAACCACACCCAGAGAAAAACCGTACCCTTGCAATTCGGTAACAAAGCCAATCCATACATCAATGATCATTAGTTTTGGGTCATAGCCACTTAGATATACCGCCAGTACAGCCAACAGGTGGATCCAGTATATATGGATGATGTAAAAGAACATGGGTACTTTACCGAATAGTACCATCACTTCAAACATTTTTCCTTTAAATCTCTCTGCCAGTGAAAGGACAATCAGGGATGTCCCCAGTGTGATTAACAAAAACAAGAGCGAAGGCGGGTATTTGGTTACATTGAAAAAAGAGAGTACTGTTTTTACAAAATCATCATATGAGGTCCAGGGTACCAAATCGCCATAGACATTTGCAAAGCGCAAGACAAAAAATATGAGAGTGGCAGTAATACCGGTGTATATTAAAACCCGGTGTCGTTTAGCGGCCTCAAATCCGGGTTTATATAAGTTGCCTAAATAATAGCCCAGCGGCATGACAAAAATCCAGGGAATGAGTGGATACGCATTTATGATGTTACTACTTTCAGTGAGTGGAATCGGTCCTCTTATGTGTAGCAGGTTCCAAAAATCACCCAATTGCCCACCTGTGAATCCATCAAATGCATTGTGTCCAAAAATCACGAGCAGACATAGCGGTATCATTATCTTTTTTGGGACATGAATAAACAACGCCAGAAACAGCATCGATGCACCTAAGAGCCAGATGACCTGAAAGACAATAGCATTAAAATTGAACTGGAACCGCCAGCCAAAGGATATGATGACAATCTCCACAAAAATTAACCACAAACCGCGTTTTAAAAGCCATTTGCTAACTGCATTTTTACCGATTTTTTGTTCCACGAAAAAGGCAGAAGTACCGGCCAGCAACACAAATACCGGTGCACAAAAATGGGTAATAAAGCGCGTAAAAAAGATCCAGAAGTTTGTTTGGTCAATATCAGTAGGGTCAAAATAAAAGTAGTCATAATGAAAATAGGCCCGCACGTGGTCTAAAGCCATTAAGACAATGACGAGGCCTTTTAAAAAATCTACAGACTGAATGCGGTTGGTTTTTAAAGTCATATAGTTCTAAATTTTTTAATCAATTCTTCAGCATTGAAAGTTTTGGTATTGGTGAATTTTTTGAATAAGTTCCTTGCCAACCTGCATATTTCCAGAAGCCATTTTCTTTTAAAAATAGGGCTGTGTATAAAAATTCGGCAACATATTCTCCGTCAAAATAGGCTTTAGATCTTCCGTTGATAATGCCGAACTCGCCATGGATTCTTATTTTTTGATCAAAGAATTCGAAAGTGGCCTTTTCCAATAGTTTAAGTTGGTCAATGTCTACAAATAATTCCTCCTGCGCCTGCCTGCTACCATCTGTATCAATGGTTAAATAATTATCAGAAACATCTGTTTTAAAATAGTCATAGTCATTTGAAAATGTTGTGTTTGCCCACATTTCGGAGAAAGCATATTCCAGCTCTTTTGTTGTTGTGTCGGGATCCGTTTTTTGGGCAAATAGGCTATTCATACATATGAAAGCTATTATAAAACAAACTATTGATCCTTTCATTTTGACATGATTTTATTCATTATTAGTTCACTTCGGCATCCGCAAGTTGCTTGGTATCCACAAATTGTTGAAAAGCAGTTATTTTCCCATCTTTAAGTGTCCAAAGATGTGCCACTTGCGCATCTATGGATTTACCGGTTTTTTTGTATTTTCCGGTATAGCGAAGTGTAGCCAGTACTTTGTCATTGCTCATTTCATGCAGTTCAATATTATTAAGTTTAAAATTCTCCCATTCGGCACCCACACGTGCAAAAACGCCATTTAAAACGGCATCCGGACCGATGTATGGGTTGCCGTCTGCATAGGCATTGCCTTCGGCTTCATTCCAGACAATGTTTGCATCCATGGCGCCTAAGACTGCGGGAATATCGCCGGCTGAAAAGGCTTTGTAGAGGCCGTCAATAATAGCAGTATTTTGATTGACCATATTTTCCTGACCAAAAGCGGTAAATGTTACTAGAATTACTAGAAGTGGAACGAGTTGTTTTTTAATTGTTTTCATAATTTATTTTTTAAAGTTGTTATTAAATATTTTTTTTAACCATTAACCATTAACCATTAACCAAACCTTTAGTTTTTCAATACGATTCGAAAGCGAGCTTTCCCAGATTTTAAATGTTCAATTGCTTCATTCACCTTTTCCATGGGAAATTCTTCAGTAATCGGGTAGATGTCATGGCGAACGCAGAATTCCAGCATGGTTTTGGTAAGCGCGGGACTTCCGAGCGGACTTCCTGTAACTGATTTTTCTCCCATAAGTAATGTAAATGCCGGAATAGCCAGGGGTTCCAATACGGCTCCCACATTATGAAATTTTCCTTTTGGAGCGAGAGCGACCAAATAAGCATTCCAGTCCAGGGTGACATTGGTAGTATTCAGGATAAAATTTAAAGTGCCGGCGATTTTCTCCAATTCTTCGGGGTTTGTTGAATCAACCACTTTGGTTGCTCCCATGGCTAAAATAGATTCTTTCTTGCTTGGATTAGAGCTAAATGCAACGACCTCACATCCCCATTTGTTAAGGAACTTGAGTGCCATATGTCCCAAGCCTCCAATACCGATGACTCCTACTTTGTCTGTCGCTTTTACGCCTGCCAATATAATGGGGTTGAAAACAGTAATTCCACCACAAAGCAGCGGGCCTGCTTTAGCCAGGTTGATTCCTTCCGGTAATGGAATGGCCCAAGACCAATGACTACGCACATAATCTGCAAAGCCGCCATGGCGGCCGCCTATAGTAAATTCTGCTGAGGAGCACAGATGATGGGAGCCGTCCATACACTCGTGACAGGACATACAGGAAGATGAGAACCAGCCCACACCCACTTGATCACCCACTTTTACATTTTTAACTGCAGTGCCGGTGGCGACCACTTCGCCGATAATTTCGTGCCCGGGAACAATGGGGTAGGTGGTCATACCCCAATCATTGTTCATCATACTCAGGTCTGAATGGCAAATCCCACAATTGATGATTTTAACATCGACTTGTTCAGGGCCAATAGGCCCCATTTCGTAAGAGAACGCTTCCAGTTCTTGATTAGGGCCTTGGGTTGCAAATGCTGATACTTTCATGATTTATTTAATTTTTTAATACTTGGTTTTATTTGTTTCGTTTATATTTTTTATGTTTTAATTACTTCCAGTTCTATTACAATCAGAAATTCGTGAAGTATGCGTTCATTTTCGTTCTACCAAAAGAATATTAGAAAAAGGTTCTTTATAAATTTGCTTTGTGTTGTCCTCCGTCAACACACAGACACGTTCCTGTAACCCAGCTTGCACAAGGCGAAACCAAAAAGGCAGCTACGTTTCCTACTTCCTCCGGAGTTCCCAGTCTTCCGGATGGAATGGAATTGAGTGCCCAGTCGTATAAAGGTGGATTTTCGGTTTTTGTCAATTCCCAAAGACCTCCCGGAAACTCTATTGATCCGGGTGCAATTGTATTTACTCTGATGTTTTTCGGCGCAAGTTGAATAGCCATTGTTTTAGAATAACTGATAATAGCGGCTTTTGCTGCCGCATAGGCAGGAGGGGAGCCGGCTTCAAGACCCGATCCGGATGAAATAAACAAGATATTGCCACTGCCGGATTCTATCATCCAGGGAATGACCTTTCTTGTTGCTCTCACGCTGCCCAGTAAATCAATGTTGATACAAGTTTCCCAGTCACTGTATTCATCACCGAGGCTTAACGCTGAGACATTATTGACTAAAATATCAACCTGTCCAAACGTATCCTTTACTGCATCCAAAAAAGCATCAAATTGTTTTGTGTTGCCAATATCACAAGTCTGAGCAAAAACGTTTATACCTTTTTTAATGAGTTCTTTTTCAGTAGCTTGAAGTGAGTCCTTGCCACGTGCACAAATAGCCACATTAGCGCCTTCTTCTGCAAGTTTCATGGCAATGCTTTTCCCTATTCCTTTACTAGCTCCTGTAATGAGTGCATTTTTTCCTTTTAATCCTAAATTCATAATTTTTTAGAGTTTTTAGGATTGTTTATTTTTATGCACTTCCATCTCTATCTCAACTAAAAACTCGGGGAGTGCGAGTTCTTTGACACACAGCCAGGTGCCGGTAGGAAAGTGGTTTTTATAGATTTCAGTTCTGTAACCGGAAACTTCCAAAAACTTAGGCATATTGGTAGTAAAGACATCTTCTTTAACCACATCATCAAAGGTGCAGTTGAAGTGGTTCAGTATTTTTTCCAAATCGGAATAGCAGTTTTTCATTTGCTGTTCCATATCACCCACCGCGATGGGATTGCCTTCATCGTCCATACTCACAGCACCGGATATTTTTATATCGTTTCCAATCTTTACGGCGTGTGAATAGCCGTATGCTTTTTCAATTTCGGGACGGAGGTTAAAGTATTTGGGTTTTTGGTTTGATGGTTCCATAATTAATAATTGTTTAAAGTTTCTTTTACAGGTCTGAATTGTGCGCCTAAATCGTTTTTTGCCAAATCGTTTTTATATACAATTTGTGGATTGTTTTTAGGTTCGTGATGGTTAAGCATCTCATGAATATCTGATACTTTGTAGGTCTCACTGGTCAATAGATAATCCTTTCCGTGCAAACCGGGTGTTGTGGCTGCTTTGAACGTGGCATTAGCCACATCGGCAACGTCCACCACCGTGAAGGCCACATCATTGTCATAGAGGGTTTGGAAAAAAGCATCAGGAGCAATTTTATTTTTAATGAGAAACTGCACACCGGTAGAGGTTGAATCTTCCCGCTTTGATAATGATTTTCCCATCACCATTACAGGGGATACGGTTGTGATTTCAAAATGTGGTTGCGGATTGTTCTCAATAAATTTTTCCACTACCTGATGGGCTATATATTTCGCTTGCGCATAAGGATGGCTTTGCTCGCTGAAGAACCGTTTGTCATTTTCGTCAAAAGTATCAGTATCCTTTTTTTCACCGGCAGGCATTGGAAAATCTGTATTCCAGGCTGCTACAGAGGCGATAAAAACTACTTTTTCAATACCGGGGGTTTCATTCATAACTTCGAGAAAATTTTCTGTGCCTTTGATTGTGGGGTCAAACAACTCTTTTTGAGGGTTTTCAACATTGAGTTGAAAAGGGGTGCCGGAGTGTATGACAAGGTCACAGTCCTTTACAAAATCTTTTAAGGCGTCTTTGTTTTCTACATTGAGTTCACTGATGTAAAGATTCTCAGTATTGTTAAGCGCCATCAAATGCTCATATTTGTCTTCTCGTGTAATATCAGTCGTGGAGACTTTGACCTCAAAACCGTTTTTTAAAAATTGCTTGGTTATGTAGCTTCCAATAAAGCCTGATCCACCTATGATTCCTACTTTTTTCATTCGATTGCCCGGGATGCCCGGTGATTTTGGTTTTTTTAATGTTTCTTCCGACCCTTTTAATTGAAAAATATAAGATAAAGAGGTTTCTTAATTTAAAAAAACAGGTAGCCGGCAGTAGTTTTGCTAATTGTCCAATAACCATTAAACATGAAAAACCAATTGTTGGCTACTGCCGGAATTCTATATGCAGAAAATCTACCTGATTTTTTATTCTTCTGTATCTTCAGATTTGGCTGATTGAGCTGCAGCTTTTCTTTCCATTTCCTGAAGTTCCAAAACTATTTCTGTGGGGTCCCAATAACCATAAGTGGTTACAATTTTACCATCAACAAAGCGATAAGTAAGATGTATCGGCATATCGATGACTTTACCACTTTCTTTTAATGTACCTTGCCAATCCAACCAGGCATTTACCCAAGTGTGTCCTTCATCAGTGACAACCATTTCATATTCCTGGTCTTCCTCTAAAAATTTTCTGGAACTGTAATTAGCATCATTTCCTTGATGGTATTCCACTAGTTTGTCCACCGTAAGAAAATCGGTTTTTGTATTGAAATAGGTTTTGCTTGTATCTGCAAAATCAGTCATGCCATAGTTTTTTTCATTATAATCTTGAATCACTTTTTTGACAATATCAATTTCAGGTGATTGTTGTGTGTAGCGTGTCTCTTTTTGATCACAGGCTGTAAAGAGGACTATTGCAAGTCCTAATAAAATTAGTTGTTTCATAATGTTGGTTTTTAATTAGTTATTCCTTAAAGTTGATTATTTCGCCATCTTTGAATGTCCAGATGTGTTGAAATTTTGTGGTGACGCCATCGCATTCTGTGGGTTGGCGGCCGGAGACCATTCCGGTGACGATAACCTTACTTTCTTCTATTTCCCGGAACACCAGATTCTGGAATGAAATACCCCGCCACTCATTTTTTATGATTGCAGAAAGTGTAATGGTGTACCTTTCATTCACATCTTTAGCGCTTTTATCTTCCTCCCAATTTAGTGTTGGGGTCATAGCTGCAAAATCCTTTGAAGTAGTACTGTTATTTTCCAAGGCATCATAGAGGTGTTTTACAACTTCTAGATTGTCGGCCTTTTGCCCTTGCACAGAAGGTATTGCCATCCATGCAAGGATAAAGGTCATTGTATATAGTACTATTGATTTCGACAACATACTTATAAAATCTCAGAGGGTTTATTTTTTTGCCGGTGAATAGGACAATTCGGGCTGCATATTTCCCACTGTGTGCTCTAGTTTTGTTATGTACTGAGATAGTTCATTCCAAAGTTTCATTCCCTCTTCACCCAAAAGCTGTCTGTTTGCCTCTGCCTGTTTTTCAAATTCCAATGCGCTTTCAGCTGCTCTTGCCACCATTACATAGGATTCTTCATTTCCAAAACCACTGAAATAAACCCGATAATGGAGTTTTGAGCCTTTTTTAGTATAGAGGTCCTTAAATTTTTCGGCTATTTCAGCTATTTTCTGGCGATCGCGGGCCCTATGGTACATCACCAAATTATTTCTGTAATTTTTCCCTTCCGGCATAGTGTTTATTCCGTTGGGCATATAGGAAAGGTTGGAGATAAGAGTGATGATATAGTCATTGTGATGATCATAATGTTTATCAAATTCTTCAAAAATTCCAGCAAATTTATCATCACCCAGTTTTGCACGTGTTTTGGGCATAAACTCTTTTCCTAAATCTTCCCAACCGCTCACGGGGGCAATGCTTATCACTCTGTTGTCATTAGTCCATAGTACATTCCATCCTTCTTCTTCCTGATTTTCCTTGGCGTGTGAAGCCAGACTTTTTGAAATATTTTCATAAGCCTTTGAACTTGAAGGATACACGTGATCCACATGGATTCTATAAAACTGGTTTTGTGCACTTAAAAATGATGTACTGAGAACCAGTATCAACAATGCTTTAAAAATTTTGTTAGTTGTTTTCATAATGTGAGGTTTTTAGTTACTTAATTCAGTGTTTAATGTGTAGATGTATGACCATGCATCATCGACAGCTGCATCCCATTTTTCACCCATCTCATCTGCTTTTTTCTTGCCTACGGCATTTTCATAGATTTTCCATGGGCTGTCTCTTGTGATGTCCATTTGAGCAAACCCACTGTAAGGAGTAGAAACCATATAGTCTGCTGCATCAGTTGCGCCACCCATATAGTTATACCAAATGCCCCTTTGAGTACCTTCTTTGGCTTTTATGGCATTGCTTACAGCACCAATTATTTCTCTAAAAACAGTACCGTCATTGACTCTGAAAAAAGTGACCCAAACCAGTTTTGTGTCTTCGGGCATTGTTCTACTGAAATCTGGCATGGAACGGGCGATGTTGTAATTTACTTTTTCAACGTGTGGCATGATAAAATTTAATACTGTTGTATAACAGTCTTTACTGGCAGGGTCTTCTTTGTCCATTTCTGCCCAGTTTGCCATCACTCCGGTCATCACATAGACAGTACCTTCACCTTGCACTCTGCGCCACAAGCTCCAGCCTTCTTTTCCGTCGTTTTCAAGGTAGCATTCTTTCCATTTTTTAACACCCTCCATAAACTGGGCGTGGTGTCCTTGTTTGACTGTAATTTCACTTACTGATAAAAGGATGCTCTCATTGTTTTGTGCAGAGAGCATACTGATGCTAAAAACTGCTATGATTACTGTGGTAATCATCATTTTGATTGTTTTCATAATAAAAGTTATTTAGTTGGTTAATAAAGAGTTATTAATACTACTAAATAATTGATAATCAATTAAGATAAAAAGGGGGTTAGGACGAAAGAGGTGTTTTTTTGTCCAAAGGCTTGGGATTAATTATCCAAACGAATACATACTTAAATGGTTTGTAACCTGTTGAGTAGCTCTTCTTTTAAAGCTTTACTCACCGGGATGGCTTTTTTGCCTATCACAATATGACTCGTTGCAATTTCCTGAATTTGAGACACATTAACGATAAAGGAGCGGTGTACCCTGATGAAGTGTTTTTTAGGTAATTTTTCATCCATATCCTTAAGGGTCGTTGCTAACAAATATTGTTTATCCTTTGAATGAATGCGGCAGTAATTGCGCTCTGCTTCAATATAGAGAATGTCTTTTATTATTACTTTCACCATTTTTTCATGATGGCGAACAAAAATAGCATCACTCAACACAAAAGCCTCTCCTGATTGAAGTTCAGAAATTGAGTTTTCAATTTTTTCAGACTGAATGTGGGTGATGGTTAGCTCGATAGCACGTTGTAAATCGAGTTTTTTGAAGGGCTTTGAAATGAATGCAAAGGGATGGGTGCCTTTCGCTTTCGAAAAATGATCATCATCTGCATTGGCTGTTAAATAGATCACCGGAATATCACGTTCCTGGTGGATTAACCTCACTGTTTCTATGCCGTCCAGCTCTCCTTTTAACTGAATGTCCATTAAGACGATATCGGGTTTGTTTTGCTTGACATGCTCCAATGCTTCCTCACCCCGGGGAATGATGCCCGTGACCTCATAACCCAAAGCTGAAAGCTGCAACGAAATATTGGCAGCAATAATCATTTCATCCTCTACAATCAATATTTTAACAGGGTGTTCCATTACGCGGCTGTTTTTATTTTAAATTGAAATTCAACCGTTGTGCCCTTTTCTACTTTTTCAAGCATCGTGCCATTGAGTTGTTGTGTTAATAACTGAATCAATTGGGAACCAAACCCGGTTCCTTTAGGTGACAAACCATTTATTTTACCCACCCCGTTATCTGCAACTTTTAAAGTAAGTGTTTCCGGAGTGGATTTTGACAAGCTTATTTGAATGGTTCCGTTTCTGTTTTCAGGAAAGGCATACTTTAAGGCGTTTGTAAGCAGTTCGTTGACAATTAGTCCAATAGGTACCGCAGTGTCCACATCCAACTCCAGGTTGTCCATGGCGCATTCAATTTTTATTTTATCTTCAGTGTTGAAGGTGTCAAGAATGCCTTCTCCCAAATTTAGGAAATAATCCTTCATCTCGATACTGCCCAGATTTTCCCCCTGATACAGTTTCTGATGAATGATGCCCATGGATTGTACCCTGTTTTGACTGGCCATCATCGCATCCTTGGTCGCAGAGTCTTCCATTTGGGCCGATTGCAGCGAAATCAAGCTTTTTACCAATTCCAGATTGTTTTTTACCCGGTGATGGATTTCTTTGAGGAGCAGTTCATTTTGGTTGTTCTTAATATTGAGTTCTTTATTGGCGAGTGCCAATTTTAAATTACTGGTTTGCTTTAATCTAAAATTTCGATAGAAAAGAGCAAGAGTTAGTATGCTTAAGCCCAATAAAATTAATAGAAGTGTTTGTTGATTTTGTTTTTGACTTAAAGATTTTTCTTGGGCATTCAGGCCTAGTTGTAATTCATTTTCGCGCAAACTGCGTTCATTTTTCTCTTTTTCTACTTGCAGCAATTCGGTGTAATATTGGTCCTGGTATGCCAGGGCATTTTCATAATCGCCCATTTCTTTGTAGGTATCCGACATAGATTTTAAGAGCGCATTTGAATAATACTCATCATTCATTGCCTGGTAAAGCTCATAGGCCTTTTTATAATTAACAAGTGCAGCGTTAAAATTTTTGGTGTGATAGTCAACATCGGCGATCAGGGAAAAGAAATGGGGGTAAAAGGTGGTGTTTTGAAAACCATAAGTCTCTATGATATCCATACCCTGTAAAATATTTTGACGGGCTTCCTCATATTTCTTACCGTAAACCCCTTCGCCGTCAGCAAGTGCCTGCTGAGTCAGGTCATAGCTGCTCATATTGTTATACCATATATGAGCCATGGGTTTTTTATATTCCTCAAGAAGTTTTTTCAAACGATCGTAATAAAAATTGGTGGAGTCCCTGTTTTTACCAGTATGTTGAAACACAAGCTGGGCATAAATCATATACAGCTCAGTCGAATATTTGTCCAGCCCGGCTTTTTCATAGTACTGAAGACTGCTGTGTAATTTTTCAATAGAAAGTTGTTTTTCTTCAGGCAAGCCATATTTGCTATAAAAAAGGCCTTTGTGCAGATCAATTTTTGCCTGTGTCTCAGGTTGTTTATTGGTTTCCAATATAGAGATTGCTTTTGTAAACAGATCCAGCGCTGCCGGTCGGTCGCCAATTGCCATTTTTATGTCTGACCAATAGGTTAAATAATCAAAATGGAGCATACTGTTGTCCTCCTTTTCCTTGTTAAAATCTTTTACCTTATTCCATTCAATTTCGGTTAAAGAATCTTGTTTTGACAGTGAAAGAACTCGATTACTATTCTTCATTTTTTTTAGTTGAAGACTAAAAATTTGTGTTTTGTGAAGTGGTTCTTTGATATCTAATATATCCAGCGCTTTATTTGCATAAAAAAGCGAACTGTCTGCGTTGTATTGAGGCATATTTGTGAACCAAGAAGCTTTTTCAGTATAGGTTTTGCTCAGTTCAAGAGCCGCTTTTGGGCTACTGCTTTTGAGTGTATTACTTTGTGAAAATCCGCCTAAATACAGTAGTAAAGCAGTACAGCCTATTAAGAACTTAATAAGGGAGTGTTTCATTGCCTTCCCGCTTTGATTACTTCTTTTATTGATTGTTTCCATCAGGCTGCTGCTTTGATTTTAAAATGAAACTCTACGGTGGTTCCTTTTTCTGTTTTTTCAATCATTTCCCCATTGAGTTGTTGTGTCAATAACTGAATTAACTGCGAACCAAAACCGGTTCCTTTGGGCGCCAAGCCGGTCACTTTGCCCACCCCATTGTCTGCAACCTTTAAGGTCAATGTTTCCGGGGTGGATTGTGACAAGCTTATTTGTATCGTTCCGTTTTTGTCTTCCGGGAAGGCATATTTTAAAGCATTAGTGAGTAGCTCATTCACAATCAATCCAATGGGCACAGCCGTGTCCACATCCAGCTCCAGGTTGTCCATGGCACATTCAATCTTAACTTTATCTTCAGCATTGAAGGTATCCAGGATGCCTTCACCCAAATTTAAGAAATAATCCTTCATTTCGATACTTCCTAAATTTTCTCCCTGATACAATTTCTGGTGAATAATACCCATCGATTGTACACGGTTTTGACTGGCCATCATGGCGTCTTTGGTGGCAGAGTCTTCCAGTTGTGCCGATTGCAGCGCAATCAAACTTTTTACCAATTCCAGGTTGTTTTTTACACGGTGATGAATTTCTTTGAGAAGCAATTCGTTTTGTTTGTTTTTGACATCCAGTTGCTCGTTTAAAGCCTGTAATTCACTGTTTCGCTTTTGGCGCTTTTTGTAGTAATAGAACAACCCAAAAAGAATAAAGGCCAGCAAGCCCACTAGTATGACATAAAGCGTTTGGGTTTTACTTTGTTGCGCAATTTTTTCCTTTTGATAATAGATGGTGGCATTTTTCTGCCCGGTTTCATATTTTGCCTGAAGTTCTCCTTCCAGGCTTTGAATCGCGCGGTCTTTAAGCTCTGTGTATGCCGTTGCATAGAGTTTGTTGTATTCCAGCGCATTTTTGTAATCACCCATATTTTCATAAATGGAAGAAACGTGCATATAATTTTCCCAAAGATTTCTCACCCTGCCTGTTTTTATAATAATATCTATCGCTTCAAGATTGTATGGGAGTGCTTCTTCATACCTGCCTTGCATTAAATACACATGACCAATATTTGCCAAAGAAGGAATGAGGTAGCGCTGCAGCCCCAGTTCTTTTGATTTATCAAAGTTGTATTGATAATTGGCAATGGCATTTTCATATTCACCCATATATTTATAAATGTTGCCCCGCCAGTTGATGGATGCCATCAAGGGAATGCCGGTTTCTCCCAGCTCATTATAAAGTTCAATGGAAGTATTGATACTGTTCAGTGCGTGAATCAGTTCATCACCTGAAAATAGTTGACTGTTAGCCTTATAGCGATAGGAGAGGGCAAGGTCTTCTTTTTCATTGAGTGTTTTTTGAATTTCAATGGCTTTATCACAAAACTCAATGCCTGTTGTATAGCGATTTTCATAATATAATAAATCACATAAGTGTGAATAGCATATTGCGATTCCTTTTGGGTGGTCTATTTTTTCAAAAATTTCCAAAGCCTTATAAGTCTCTTCAGTGGCTTTACCATACTCGGTCTGGAGGGAATAAATTGTTTTAAGGGCGAGATGGGTGTGGGCAAGTTTGGGTTCATTTTTTAAAGCACCATAGATATCTTTGGCTTTTAGTGTATATATCAGTGAGGAATCTAATTTCGAATACTCTCTGTGATAATGTGCCAGATACAAATAAGAACTGGCAAGACTTGTTGAGTCATTTGAAGTTTTGGCAATTTTGATTGCTTTCAGTGCATTGACACCCAGGGCGGTGGAGTCTTTATGAGAATTTATGTGGTTTTCAAGCCAATTTAATAGTGTAGTGAGTTCATCAGACTTTTGCGATTGCGAAAAGCCAGTGGAAATACCCAAGGAAAAAATAACCAGTGTCAGCAACTTTTTCATACGTCTTTTTAATACAATTAAAAATGACCCGGGGAAGTATAAATGTATTAAAAAAAGGTTGAAATGTTACTTTATATATAAAAAATATTACTTAATGGCGAGTGGTAACTATAAATATTGAATTTTGAAGTTAAATTATTTATTCTTATTAATTTCGTCAATCAATTTTCTATTAAGTTGTTGCTCACGTTCCAAAGCACGTTGACGATGTAGGTCAAATTCCTTTTCGAGCTCATCCAGTTTGGTTTTGGTTTCACGAGTAACCACGTTGCTGTTCTTGAATTTATAAATAAAGAAGAAGAGTATAACAGCCAGGAGGAGGATGATGCTCCAGACAATCCCGTTGTAGGTAGCTTTTGAAGTTTGTATGCCCAAAAACGAAATGTCATTTTCCCGTTGCTCTGCCCCGGCAAGTTTTTCATTGGTTTCCGTTAGACTCGCTTGGATCAGCCCCAGCTGGATTTGTTGCGACTCCAGTTCGCTCTGCATCTGTGCCAAAGCGTCTTTATAAACCGAGATACTGTCCAGAGTACTTTGTTTAAGGCTGTTTAAATCGATTCGTTTCACAACTTTAAATTCCTGGTAATTGTTGGAACTGTTGTAAACCTCATCAAATTGGTTTTCCAACGTATTCTCAGTTTGAGAAAAACCAAAGGATGCAATGAATAGAAAAATTAAAATTGACAATGTATTTTTATTTTTTTGAAACATTTTGGATTTAATTTAAAAAATAGTATTCCTAATACAACAACATTGTATAGGAATAATTGTGTTAAGAATGTTTTTTTATTCTTAAACAGCCACTTTTTGCTTCACATAAGAACATTGAAGCGCACCGGAGGGGCATTTTTTAACTTGAGCGACAATTTTCTCTGATTCGGCACCGTCCAGATCAATCCAAGGGATGACAGTGGTGCGAAAGACATCAGACAATCCTTGAGCGCACTTTTCGGCGTGAATACAAATCTTGGGGTCGTAAGTTACTTTAATTTCACCATTGGTGAATTCATTATCGTAGGTTTCCATTGCGGTTCATAATTTGGGGTTATGGACATAGTTAAAACACATAGGGATTAACAAATAAATAATAAAATATTGAAATTATCGGTGTAATTCACTTATTTTCGATAAAATGCAACTTATAAAAAGAATAATTGAATGTTATGTTTAACTCAAAGCCTTTTTATACGTGCTCAATGCGCGTTCCCTGGCAATTTTGTGGTTTACCATTTCATGGGGATAGGTATCAGTACCATATTCAGAAATCCATTTTTTAATGTAGGGTTTTTCTTTGTCAAACTTTTCTATCTGGGTCGTCGGGTTAAAAATCCTGAAATAGGGTGCCGCATCTACGCCACAACCGGCCACCCATTGCCAGTTGCCCACATTGGAGGCCATTTCATAATCGAGTAGTTTTTCAGCGAAATAAGCCTCGCCCCACCGCCAGTCTATTAAAAGGTGTTTACACAGAAAACTGCCCACGAGCATCCGCACGCGGTTGTGCATCCACCCGGTTTTATTGAGTTGGCGCATCCCCGCATCTACGAGAGGGAATCCGGTGGTGCCGGTTTTCCATTTTTCAAATTCATCTTCGTTGTTGCGCCACACGATGTGGTCATATTTTTTCTTGAAGGCTTTGGTTTGGGTTTCGGGAAAGTGATATAAGATCTGCATAAAAAACTCCCGCCAGATGAGTTCGTTCCAAAAGGTTTCATTTTTTTCAGCAATCGCCTTTTCAACCACCTGTCTTATCCCCAACGTACCAAAACGCAGGTGCGGACTCAAGCGCGAAGTTTCATCCTGAGCGGGGAAGTTTCGGTTTTTTTCATAATTTCTAATCATCGATGCGCTCAGGTCATAGTCCGGCACTTTGATTGTTGACTTTTCAAAACCCAGGTCACTCAGAGATAGGTTGGGCAAACGCGAATGCTCGATACAATTCTTTAAGAGGTCTTTTGTTTCATACACCTTTAGCGATTGCTCTTTAAACCGCTCTTTCCACTTTTTCATATAGGGTGTATAGACCAGATATGGTGTGCCATCTTCTTTTACGACCTCATCTTTCTCAAAAATTACCTGATCTTTAAAGGTGTAAAAACCGATGTCCTTATCAGAAAGAAAACCTTTTATTTCCTTGTCTCGTTTTAGAGCATATGGCTCATAATCGTGATTGGTGATGACGTTTTGAACCGGAAAATCTTTGGTGATTTGCTTAAATACCTCCAAAGGTTTTCCGTGATAGGTTGCGATACTGCTTCCGCAGATATTCTGCAGGTCTTCCCGCAACTTTTGAAGTGTCTCAAAGATAAACGTTACACGAGCATCGTCTTTGGGAAGCTGATCCAGGATTTCGCTGTCAAAGATAAAAACAGGCAGCACGGGAAAAGTTCCGTTCAGGGCTTTATATAAACCCAAATTGTCGTCCAGCCGTAAATCCCTTCTAAACCAGAATATATTTACTTTTTGGTCACTCATTTTATATTTTTAAAGTAGACATTCCGCCATCAACCCCGAATACCTGACCGGTAATCCAGCTGCTTTCTTCACTCAGCAGGAAGTGGGCCATCGCGGCGATGTCTTTTGACTCGCCCACACGCTTGAGCGGGTGCCTGTCTGCCGCGTTTTCTTTTTTACGTTCATCACCCAACAGCCGTTCTGCCAGTGGCGTATCAGTTAAAGAAGGTGCAATCACATTGCATCTTATTTTTGGGGCATATTCTGCCGCAAATGCTTTGGCAAAACCTTCAATTGCTCCTTTGGAAGCACTCACGCTGGTGTGAAAAGGCATCCCCATTTTAACGGCAACAGTACTGAACAGGACAATGCTTGCATCTTCCGTTTTTAAAAGCCGGGGGAGGACCCCTTTTAAGGCCCTTACCATCGCCATAAAGTTAAGCTGAAAATCTTCTTCAAAGGTTTCATTGCGTAGATTTTTAAAGGGGCGCAGGTTGATGCTCCCAGGGCAATAAACAAATCCGTGGAGTTCGTCAGGCAGTTCTATTTCAGAAATATCATCTTGGGTAGCATCAAAAGTGATGTGTTTGATCTTTTCAGAATCAAAACCGTCAGTGCTGCGGGAAGAGACGAAGACCTTATTGTTTTTTGCCAGTGTTTCTGAGAGGGTTTTCCCGATACCATAGGAACCTCCAATTAAAAGAATATTTTTTATCATTATTTAAGGTTTGTATTCACCGAAGAGTTCGATGAGTTTGTTTTTTCTGTATTCAAATATTTCGTTGAGTTTGGGTTTTACCAAAAAGGGATGCACTATTTGGCCTAATATTCCCATTGGTAATTTATAATCCACAATGTCTTCCATTTCCACCCCACCGGGGATTTCCTTTATAAAGTGTTTGTGATGCCAGAGTGCATAGGGTCCAAAGCGCTGTTCATCCACGAAATACTCTTTGTGTTTGACGTGTGTAATTTCTGTAACCCATTTGGTTTTGATACCCATCACGGGCGTCACGATGTATTGAATGATTTGCCCGGGATACATTGGCCGGTCTGCGCCGGAAAGGATGTTGAAGCCCATATAATCCGGTGTGATGGTTTTCAGGTTTGCCGGACCGGATAAAAACTCCCAGGCTGTGTCTAATGTGATTGGTAAACTTTGTTTACTGTGTAAAGTGTAAATTTTCATGTTCGTTTGAATAAAAGCAAAAGTACTAAGTTTAAGTGTTTAATAATTATAAATATAAGTTAAACAACTTTAATTCTATTTAAGGTTTTCTTAACACAGAAAAGAGTGATTATTAAGTATCTTGGATGCCACTATTAACACAATAAAAAAAACAAATCGAAATGAAAAAGATTACATTATTATTTACACTGCTGTTTGCCGGGTTACTTTCTTATGCTCAACTTGAAACTCCAGCAGCGAGTCCGTTTTCAAAAATGGAACAAACGGTAGGCTTAACTGAAGTGACAGTTGAGTATTCCAGACCTAGTATGAAAGGAAGAACTATTTTTGGTGATTTGGTTCCTTACAACAAATTGTGGCGCACTGGCGCTAATGCACGTACCAAAATTTCCTTTAGCAATGACGTTACAATCAATGGTGAAAACCTTGACAAAGGAACCTATGCTATTTTTACCATTCCAGGACAAAACAAATGGGAGATAATTTTATACACAGAGCATCAAGGTAATGGAGCTCCGAGAGAACTTGATGACAGTAAGGTTGCTGCACGCTTTTCTGTAACACCCATCACAACCACAATGGCGAGAGAAACATTTACTATTGAAATAGGAAACCTTTCCAATGCCGGAGCGACACTTTTTATGTTTTGGGATAAAGTTATGGTGCCTGTGAATTTTACAGTACCTACAGACCAGCAGGTTATGGCAAGTATAGAACGCGCCATGGGAGGCCCATCGGCGGGAGATTATTATGCTGCTGCTGTGTATTATTATGATGAAGGCAAGGATATGTCAAAAGCAAAAGAATGGATTGACAAGTCAATGGCCGGAAATGAGAATCCACCGTTCTGGCAACTGCGTCAAAAATCACTTATTTATGCAAAAGCCGGTGATAAAAAAGGTGCTATTGCAGCAGCACAACAATCTTTAGCGGCGGCCCAAAAGGCCGGTAATGCTGATTATGTAAAAATGAATCAGGATTCACTTAAAGAATGGGGTACTAACTAGTACAAAATTTTATACTTAAATTATAAACTCCTGATCTTCATCAGGAGTTTCTGTTTTATTTTATTACATTTGCTTGTCCCCAAATATCCCCAACATGCGCAAACTTACTTTTGGTTTTTTATTACTTCCTTTTATTGTCTTTTCTCAAATTCCCGAATACTATAATTCCATCGACTTTAGTGAAACCGGAGAAGATTTAAAAAATCAACTCACTCAACTCATTGATGAAACTCATTCAGTTGATTTAATCTACACCCCTGAAGTATGGGATGTTTTAAAGCAGTCAGACCTAAATCCTGAAGACGAAGAAACCGTTTTATTGATTTATGGATATGATGATAATGATAACATACCCCAAACAGACAGAAGTAGGGATGTTGATTTGTCTTGTCATACTTCGGGTTGTATTGGTCTTTGGAACCGGGAGCATGTGTATCCAAAGTCTCTTGGAACACCAAATTTAGGAACCGAGCTTGCCGGAGCTGATGCCCATAGCCTGCGCCCGGCTGACAGCCAGATGAATAGTTCCAGAGGAAATAAACCCTTTGAGGACGGTTCAGGTACTGCCACCATAACATCCAATGGTAATTTTTATCCCGGTGATGAATGGAAAGGCGATGTGGCTAGAATGATGATGTATATGTATGTGAGGTATCCCAGCCAGTGTGAAGCATCGGCTGTTGGTGTTGGTGCAACTTCATATTCAGATTTTGGAGATATGCCTGATGTTTTTCTGGAATGGAATACTGAAGACCCTGTTTCTGAATTTGAGAAAACTCGCAATAACATCGTTGCAGACGCTCAGGGTAACAGAAACCCTTTTATTGACAATCCTTTTTTAGCTACCAGAATTTGGAATGGTCCTGAAGCTGAAGATACCTGGGATGTTTTATCCACAGTATCGCAAGAAGAGCAAATTACTTTCATCTATCCAACAATCACCAGTGATTGTGTAACCATACACAACAATTTTGAGCAGAATCAGCAGGTAACAATTTTTTCTGTGACAGGAACGCGAGTTGATGTAGCTTTAGAAAATGATCAAGTATGTTTGGATGGTTTGACAAGCGGAATATATTTTATTTCGCTGCAAGGCGTTTCAAGTCAGCAGACTTTTAAGGTTCTCAAACGTTAGACCTTTATCATATTAAGAATTTCATTCTCACATTTTTTCTTTAAACCTAAGACAGGGATCACCTTCGATGTCCCTAAAAATCACTCCACAACTAAGTTGTGATGTATTTGGAGGTAACGGAAAAAGAGGGATTTAATTTCCCATATCCACGCGCACCTTAGAATAAAACTAAATACCGCTTACGCCGTATGTGAGCTTTTGTTTTTTTATCCATTTTTGTAAAGTGCGTTTCCAACATTCCTAAAAAACAAAAGCTCAATATCTTATCAGATATTGAGCTTTGCTCTAAGCGGAGGAAGAGGGATTCGAACCCCCGGAGGTGTGACCCTCAACAGTTTTCAAGACTGCCGCATTCGACCGCTCTGCCATTCCTCCAAAGTCTTTTTGCGAATGCCTTTCGGCGGGCTTGCCCACCGAAGCACACGACCTATGTCGTTTGCGTAGGCGGGTGCAAATATAAAATCCTTTTTTTGTTTACTAAAGTTTTTTTGATAGTATTTTTAAAAAGATTTTATTTTAATTTTTATACTTTTTAATCTCTTTTCTATGAAGTGATTACTATTTTTGTTACATATGGAAAAAATGACATCTTCAATTATTAATGACTTGAATTGGCGTTATGCTACAAAAAAGTTTGATGCCAACAAGAAACTATCAGAAGAAAAGGTTGAAATCCTCAAAAACGCTTTTAATTTAACAGCGACTTCCTATGGATTGCAACCCATTAAGCTTTTGGTAATTGAAAACCCAACAATTAAAAAAGAACTCTTGCCTTTTTCAATGCATCAAAAACAAGTTCAAGACGCGTCCCATTTGCTGGTATTTTGTGTGGTTACCGAAATTGACGCTGATTATGTAACAAATTATTTCGAACGGGTCCAAAATACTCGCGGGACTTCACAAACCATTCTGGCGCCCTTTCGGGATATTTTGATACAGGATTTTGAGCAAAAGGGTAAAGACAGAATTTTTGCTTGGGCAAAAAATCAAGCCTATCTGGCCATGGGCAACCTGCTTACAGTGTGTGCCCTTGAAAAAATTGATTCGTGTCCCATCGAAGGTTTTGAGCCCGAAGGGTATGATAGCTATTTGAAGTTACAGGAAAAAGGTTTGCGGTCTGTTTTAGTCATGCCGGTGGGATATCGCGCTGATGATGATTTTTTTGCAGATATGAAAAAAGTGAGGAAAGAGCTCACAGACTCAGTCATTCATTATCAATAATTAAAAATATCGATTAACCATTAACCAATAACTATTATCAAAGAACAAAACTATGCCCGGATTTGAATTGTTTGGAAATGAAGAACGCACTGAAGTTAATGATGTGCTTGAAAGCGGTGTCTTGATGCGATATGGATTTGACGGGATGCGCAATGAACATTGGAAAGCTCGTGAATTTGAAACTGCTTTTGCTGCTAAAATGAAATCAAAACATTGCCAGTTGGTTTCCAGTGGAACAGCAGCACTGACAGTTGCTCTAGCTAGCGCCGGAATTGGGGCAGGAGATGAGGTGATTATGCCCACATTTACTTTTGTAGCGAGTTTTGAGTCTATTATGATGTTGGGTGCAGTGCCTGTTTTGGTTGATATAGATGATACACTCACGCTTGACCCTAAAGCTGTTGAAAAAGCCATTTCATCAAAAACAAAATGTATCATGCCTGTTCATATGTGTGGTTCTATGGCAAATTTAAGGGCTTTAAAAGCACTTTGTGATCAACACAACTTAGTGCTCCTTGAAGATGCTTGCCAGGCAATAGGAGGGAGTTATGAAGGGAAACCCTTAGGTTCTTTTGGAGACTTGGGTTGTTTTTCATTTGACTATGTTAAAACAATTACCTGCGGGGAAGGAGGAGCAGTGATCACAAACAACAAAAAATTTGCTGAGCATGCTGACCAATTTCAGGATCACGGCCACGATCATATCGGAAATGACAGGGGAGCAGAAACGCATCCTCACCTGGGATATAATTTTAGAATTTCTGAATTAAATGCTGCTGTAGGAGTTGCACAATTGCGTAAACTGGAAACGTTTATAGATACACAAAAACACACCTATTCTATCATTAAAGAAGCTTTAAGCCAGGTGGCAGAAATAAGCTTTAGACGTGTTCCCGAAGGTGGAGTTGAAAACTATTCTTTCATAAGTTTTTTCTTACCCAATCAAGTCATAGCGGAAAAAGCACATCAAGCTTTGAGCGAACACGGAGTTGATGCTTGTTTTTACTGGTATAAAAACAATTGGCATTATATCAATGGATGGGAGCATTTGCGAAACATGAAATCTTTAGGCAAGCTTCCGGAAGAAATCCGTAAACAAATGCAAGATTTTAATACCACCGATTTTTCTCAAAGCGATTCCATCATGGGAAGAACTATTTCTTCGTTAATCAAGTTAAGCTGGACCAAAGCGCAGGTAAAAGCCCGTGCAGAAGCAATGGTAAAAGCGATAAAGTCTGTACTTTAATAATTGACGTATTCAGTAATCTCAAGTCCGTAACCAATCATTCCAACACGTTTGGTTTGTTTGGTATTTGACATCAGCTTGATTTTATGAATACCCAGGTCGTGTAGAATTTGAGCGCCAATACCAAAATCTTTAGAATCCATTTTGATTTGTGGTGCTTTGGCAACCACGTCTTTGGTTTGTAATTTTCTCAGTTCGCTTAAGCGGTTTAAAATATTTAAAGACTGGCTTTGTTGATTGATAAAAACAATCGCTCCTTTCCCTTCGTTGTTAAGCAGGTTGAACATATCGTCCAGCTTTTTATCTGTGTTGTTGGTAAGGGTGCTTAAAATGTCATAATTGACCAAAGTGGAGTTGACTCTAACGAGCACTGGTTCATTTGGTTTCCAGGAGCCTTTGCTTAATGCCAGGTGAATTTGATCGTTGGTGGTTTGTTTATATGCTCTGAGGCGAAATGCTCCAAAGTTTGTCAAAATTTCAAAATCTTCTTTCTTTTCAATCAGTGAGTCATGTTGCATTCGGTATGCAACCAAGTCTTCGATAGAAACGAGTTTAAGGTCAAATTTCTGAGCAATTTTATGAAGTTGGGGCAGTCTTGCCATAGTTCCGTCTTCGTTCATTATTTCAACGATTACACCTGCCGGTTTAAGTCCTGCAAGTCGGGCAAAATCAATCGCGGCCTCGGTATGCCCCGTGCGTCTTAAAACGCCCCCTTCTTTCGCTTTAAGCGGAAAAATATGTCCGGGTCTGTTTAAGTCGCGTGGTTTGGTGTTTTCATCGATCAATGATTGAACAGTTTTGGCCCGGTCTGCTGCTGAAATTCCGGTAGTAACACCGTTGCCTTTTAAATCTACTGAAATGGTAAAAGCGGTTTCAAGCGGGTCTGTATTGACCCCCACCATCATATTTAAATCAAGCTCTTTGCATCGCGATTCTGTAATGGGCGCACAGATGAGTCCACGGCCGTGGGTAGCCATAAAGTTAATCATTTCTGGAGTTACCATTTCTGCAGCTGCAAGAAAATCGCCTTCATTTTCACGGTCCTGATCATCAACAACTATAATAACCTTTCCTTTTTTGATATCTTCAATGGCTTCCTCAATGGAATTTAGTTTGATTGCTGATGTTTTCACGTGATTAGTATTTAATGCTGATAAACAAAGGGCAAAGGTATTGAAAGTAATTATTTTTGTCTCTTAATTTTGAAAAGTTTCTTAAAGAATCTATTGATGGGTTCAGTTATAGAACTAACATCAAAAATACCTTGATCGGTGGTAGCTCTGTATGTTAACCAAATTCCCAGTGGCAACATGATAAAAGTAGACAACCAGGCACCAAAAAAGGGAAGGAGTTTGCCATTTTCGGCACTATTTTTTGCAAAAATACCCAGAAAGTGATAGGTCAAAAAGATAGTGATTGCCACAACCATGGGTAATCCCATTCCCCCTTTGCGAATGATGGCTCCCAAAGGTGCTCCTACAAAAAATAAAATGATGCAACCAAAAGCGATTACATATTTATCGTGTAAGGCAATTTCATATTTATTGAGTCTTTTTTGTTTGTTTTGAAAATCAATTTTTTTGGCATTGATGGTTTGAACTGCACCATTGACGTTGGATATTGCCAGTTCCAATATTTGTCTCTGCTCTACATCGTTATAAACATCCATAATGTTGTCAACCGGTCTCAAATCACTTGTTTCGGGTTTGAAGTTACTCGTGATAGTTGTAATTCCACTTCTTACCTTAATATCCTCTGGAAACTTTTTAATATCCTGATTGAATTTATCAGAAAGGGAATCAATCTCCATTTTTAACTCACTAATACGATACATTTTTTCATTGGACAGTTCTTGTTCTTCCTCGAGGTCAATGTTATTGATTTCACTTAAATCGATGTTGATGGTATAAGCATCAAAATAGCTTTTTGCAAAGGGTTTGTCAGTTATCTTTTGAGGATTACTGGAAATAATTTCATCATAATAATTTCCATCTTTTAAAATCAATGAAAGGGTGTTTGATCCTTCTTCACTGGTCAATTCACCTTCATTTGCTTTAATTACGGTATAATTTCCGGCGCGATTTGGGTTTTTTTTGTGGATAATTATATCTTCCAGAAATTGTCCGTTATCACCACTTTTTTTTGCAACTTTTATTGAAATATCACCCACTTCACTAAACTGGCCTTCTGCAATTGCTACGGCAGGTTTAAGCTGAGCGATGTTTCGTCTCAGGTTCAATGATTTGTATTCAGACCAGGGAATCACGTTATTTGCAAAATAAAAAGCTGTACCACTGAGTAGAAATATAAAAACCATCAAACTCCTCATGGCTCTTTGCAGAGAGATGCCTGTTGATTTCATTGCTGCGAACTCATACTTTTCGGCAAAATTTCCGAAAACCATAATCGAAGACACTAAAATTGTTAACGGTAAAACCAGGGGAATGAGTTTGGGAGAGAAGTAGAGCAAAAACCTGAAGATGATATCCAGGTCCAGGTCTTTCCCTGCCAATTCTGAAATATAAAGCCAGATTGTTTGCAATACAAAAATAAACATGAGTATAAAGAAAACACTGATGAAGGTTTTTAAATAGGAAACAAGTATGTATCTATCCAGTATTTTCAATGCAGTTAATCCAGTTTATTGATGTAGTAGTTTTTGTATTTTACAGAATCAAATTTAAACAATGAATTGGGTAGGGGTTGATTGGTTTTAAACGAATTTACAGTAATTGTAATTTCTGTACCATTAGCCTGTCTTTGTATGAGTTTATAGATGTGCTTTGTTTGTGAGTCAATACCCAATAGAATGTCTTTAATTTCTGTATTGGATGCGATTGGGTTTAACCGGATGTATTGAATTTTTCTTCCACTGACGTCTTGAATTATATCCCACTTATAAGTGTATCCTTTTTCATAAAACGTAAGCATTTTTGAAGGGGTGATGGTGTCATCTTCGTCGGATGATGGTTTTGAGATGGTTACTTCTTCATCTTCGGGGACAATTGTGTGGAGGTTGGTACCGTCAAACAACATCGTGGTTCCCATTAGATTTAAAACATATTGTTCTTTTTTTAGGGTTACATCGCCTCGTGTTTCCTGATTGATGTTTTCTTTGTTGTTTTTTAAGCTATATCTAAATTCAATTTGAATATTGTCATAACTTTTTATTTTTTGAGAAACCTCGTTGAGTAAATTTTTTGCCTTTTGATCGTTTTGGGCAAAACTAACGTGTGCAATGCTTAATACGATTAAGAGTAAAACTAACTTTTTCATTTTTTTTATTGTTTCAGTGTTTACTATTGAAAGCTTCTGTGATTGAGAGCTTTCTTGTTTTTTTTTATTCGCTTTCATTGTCCAGCATTTGGTTAAGTGCTTCTATGGTTGGCACAAGCACTTGTCTGGCTTTACTGCCTTCAAATGGGCCTACAATGCCTGCAGCTTCCAATTGGTCGATGATTCTTCCGGCACGATTGTACCCCAGTTTTAGTTTTCGCTGTAAAAGCGAAGCCGAACCTTGCTGGGCGTTTACAATAACCTCTGCTGCGTCTCTAAATAAGGCGTCGCGGTCGTCTATTCCTATATCAAGATTTGTGCCACCCTCTTCACTTGAGTATTCAGGTAAAATATGTGCACTGGGGTATGCCCTTTGTGAGCCAATATAACTGGTAATTTGTTCAACTTCAGGTGTATCAACAAAAGCACATTGCAAGCGGATTAAATTATTGCCTTGTGTGAAGAGCATATCACCCCGGCCAATGAGCTGGTCAGCTCCAGAGCTGTCCAAAATGGTTCTGGAATCAATTTTTGAAGTTACTCTAAATGCAATTCTTGCCGGAAAGTTTGCTTTTATTATACCCGTTATTACATTCACCGAAGGTCGTTGTGTTGCAATAATCAAATGAATACCAATGGCACGCGCCAATTGGGCCAATCGCGCAATGGGTGTTTCAACCTCTTTTCCGGCAGTCATAATTAAATCGGCAAACTCATCTACGACAAGCACGATATATGGCAGAAACTTATGCCCGTCATTTGGGTTGAGTTTACGTGCTTTAAATTTTACATTGTATTCAGCTATGTTTCTCACCATAGCGTCTTTAAGTAAATCATAGCGTTGATCCATTTCAATACACAGCGAATTGAGTGTATTGATTACTTTGCTGTTGTCAGTAATGATCGCTTCTTCGGTATCAGGTAATTTTGCCAGGTAATGGCGTTCAATTTTATTGAAAAGTGTTAATTCTACCTTCTTAGGGTCAACCAGGACAAATTTCACTTCTGCCGGATGTTTTTTATACAAGAGAGAAGTTAGAATGGCATTGAGCCCCACCGATTTACCCTGACCGGTAGCTCCTGCCATCAGTAAATGAGGCATTTTTGCAAGATCGACCACAAATGTTTCATTTGAAATGGTTTTTCCAAGTGCGAGAGGAAGCTCCATTTCGGCATTTTGAAATTTAGGGGAAGCAATGACAGAACGCATTGAAACCATCTTGGCATTTTTATTGGGAACTTCAATTCCAATGGTTCCTTTTCCTGGAATTGGCGCAATGATTCTGATACCTAAAGCCGAGAGAGAAAGTGCAATGTCGTCTTCCAGGTTTTTAATTTTTGAAATCCTGATTCCTGCTTCCGGAATGATTTCATACAAAGTTACTGTGGGTCCTACGGTCGCTTTGATTTGATCGATTTCAATTTTGTAATTTTTCAGGGTTTCAACAATGGTATTTTTATTGCTTTCAAGTTCTTCCTGATCGATGGTGATACCTGTGTTTGTATTGTATTCTTTTAAAAGTTCCAGCGTTGGGAACTTGTAATTACTCAATTCCAGCTTTGGGTCAAATTCACCAAAATCCTTCACAAGCTTATTACTCAAAACTTCGACCTCTTCTTCTTCATCACTTTGTTCCACTTCAAGTGCAACATCATCTTCATTTTCAGATTTGATGACTATTTTTTCTTTTTCCTTTGGGGTTTCGAATGATTCAGAAGGGGTGTCTGTTCTTTGATTATTGGATGTTTTGTCTAAATTAACTTCTGGACTGGAAATTGTTTCTTCGGCTTCTTTTTTTGCAATATCAAATTCCTGTTGTAGTTCTTTTTTTGTGCTTTTAAAGTAGGTGATTACTTTATCGGGGGTGACTTTTAAACGTACAATGAGATAAGTTAAAAATAAAAATACCATTAGTAAAACGGTACCCGTAAAGCCAAGATAATCTTGCAGGTAACTATTGATTTCAAACCCGATTACTCCTCCAAGTATCGATGCTTTACCGGCAAAAAAACCAAAAAACACTGAGAACCAAATCATCATTAGGATTCCCCAAAACCATAGTTTTTTTAATGCTGTCTTGGAGAAACTTAAAAAAAGGTACAGACCACTAATAATAATCAGGACACTAAAAATAAGTGACGCAATTCCAAAACCCTGGTAAACAAAAAAGTCACTTACCGAAGCTCCAAATTTATTGAGTAAATTTTGGGCTTGTTCTTCGCGATTGGTAAATTCAGTAATAGTACTCTGGTCGGCCTGCCAGTTGAAGAAAAATGAAATAAAGGCAATTGTGAGGGCAGTTCCTAAAATCATTAAAAACACTCCAAAAACTACTTTTTGTTGTTTACTAAATTGTAAACCCGGAAGACTGCGTTTTTTAGAAGTGGATTTTTTATCTTTCTTTACTGCCATAGATGATTGGGTGAATTGCAACAAAAGTACAAATTGTAAACGTGAATTTGTTAAAAAAAAGTGTATAAAGTAATTGTTATTTTTGAGGGTTTGTTTTGTTATTTAGGCCCGTCGTTTGTAAAATTAGAGCGATTGAAATGACTAAAACACACCCAAAGAGGTTCAACCAAAGATAAGGCATCCAATCAAACCACCAACCCCATATCACTATGGCCTGAGTGATGAGGGCGGCAATAAAGACGGCATTTCCTTTGACATATTTTATAAAAAAGGCTAAAAGAAAAATCCCTAAAACATTCCCATAAAAAATAGACCCTATGATATTGACCAATTGTATGAGGTTATCAAACAAATTGGCAACACAAGCAATTGCAATTGCAATTACGCCCCATAGCAGCGTAAACCATTTTGAAGCATTCAAAAAATGAGTTTCATTTTTGTTCTCCTTTTTGTTTCTTTTATACAAATCCATTGTTGTGGTGGTGGCCAGCGCATTCAGTTCAGAAGCGGTTGATGACATGGCCGCACTTAAAATTACCGCAAGCAACAAGCCTATCAAGCCTCGTGGAAGGTTGTTTAAAATAAAATGGATAAACACATAATCCTTATCGTTGGTTTCAACTAAGCCGTCTGCTTTTGAAATAATTTCTTTAGCTCTGTTTCTAATAGTCCTTTCTTCGGCATCTAATTGAACAATATTCTGTTGATAGAGCTCTTTTTCTGAACTGTTTTCAATATTTGTGAAATTGTAAACTGCTTGTTGTTTCGCTTCAAAATTGGCTTTTTGCTCTTCTTCCAGTTGTTTGTATTCAGCTGCGAAGTCTGAGTTTAAGACTGTTTCGGTCGCCACCGGATTGAAGTTAAGCGGGGAGGGGTTGAATTGATAAAAAACAAAAACCATTACACCCACTAACAGTATAAAAAACTGCATCGGAACTTTTAGGATACCGTTCATAATGAGTCCCATTTGACTTTGCCTTACCGATTTTCCGGCGAGGTAACGTTGTACTTGACTTTGGTCTGTCCCAAAATAAGAGAGGGCTAAAAAAGTCCCGCCAATGATGCCACTCCAAAAGGTATATCGATTGTCCATGTTAAATGAAAAATCAATAATTTCCATTTTGCCACCTGCACCTGCAATTTGAAGGGCGTTTGTAAAGTTGATGTCTTCTGGCAAATAGCTTAGAATAATAAAAAATGCAGCAAACATACCTGCAAAAATTACTGCCATTTGCTGTTTTTGAGTAATACTAACTGCTTTTGTACCACCGGAAACCGTGTAAATAATCACCAATACTCCAATGATGATATTCAGGTATATTAAATTCCAACCCAAAACAGCAGAAAGAATGATAGCGGGTGCAAAAATGGTAATTCCTGCAGCAAGCCCTCGTTGGGTTAAAAATAAAATTGCGGTTAATGACCGCGTTTTCAAATCGAATCGGTTTTCGAGAAATTCATAAGCCGTATACACATTTAACCGATGATAGATCGGAATGAAGACCATACAAATAATGATCATAGCTATGGGCAAACCAAAGTAGAATTGAACGAAGCCCATACCGTCATGAAACGCCTGTCCAGGAGTGGAGAGGAAAGTGATGGCGCTTGCCTGGGTGGCCATCACAGAAAGCCCGATGGTCCACCAGTTTGAAGTATTACCACCTTTTAGAAAATCCTGAACATTTCTGCTACCGCGTGTTTTCCAAACGCCATAACTTACTATGAACACCAAAGTACCGATTAGAACAATCCAGTCAATTGCTTGCATATTAGTTAAAGCTAGTCATTATTAGATAAAACAAAAAGATGTACAAGGCATTGGCAATCAAAACTAAAGTGTATGATTTTTTCCAGATGTATTTTTCAGGATAATTATTCATTTTCTAAAGATAACAAATTTGCAAACAAACGGTAGGCCCCTGATACTCCGGCGGGTAATTGTCTAAAGAAACTCAATCCGGAATAAATGATATTCCCTTTACCGTGTTTGGCTATGATTAGTGACCCTTCCAACGGTTTTTCACCTGGGTCGCTCATTTTGAAAATAGGGGTGAACTCTTTGGACCAATCTTCAGCAAAATACAAACCGCGCTCCTGAACCCAACCTTCAAAATCGGAAGTTGATAATTTATTAGGTGTATTTAAAACTGGATGTATAGGGTTGATGAATTGAACAGGTGCATTTTCATCAGTGACACGACCTCTCGCGAGTTGAAGCTTAAAAGGGGCTAATTGGTCAGTCACCAGGCCTCTGGAAACATTGTATTGCATAATTAAATTGCCTCCTTTTTTTACATATTCAAATAAGGTTTCTTGTCTGAACTTTAACAACTCGTGAATGTTGTAAGCTCTGATTCCCACTACAATTGCATCAAATCCTAAGAGGTTTTCGAGGGTCATTGCTTCCAGATCAATGTCCTTTACGGTATAGCCAATCTGGCTTAAAGCCGAAGGAATTTCATCACCTGCTCCTGCTATATAACCGATGTTTTGACCCTTGGTTTCAATAGGTATGCGGGCAACTTTCGCTTCTGCCGGCAACAAAATGTGCTGATAGGGAATGTGATTGTAGTCTAATGTGATTTTTTCCAGATGGTAGTTGTTGTCATTTACTTGTATCGCTAATTTTATAGAGCTTTCATCCTGGTTTTTGGGAGGAGTAACTTTAAAAGTAAATTCTCTTTCCTGATCTTTTTGGTCGAGTTGAAAAGGTTGAGGGGAACTCACCTGCCATCCTTCGGGATGTTGCAGAGCAACAGTGCCTGACAGTTTAGTTTTTCCGGCCTTTATTGTGACTGTGACGTTTTTGGGCGCATTGTCTTCAAATATGAATACTTTTTGATTGATTTTTCCGGTAATTTCAGGTAAAATTTGAAACGGTTGGTACACCTCACCGGTAACGGGACTATTAAATTTATAAACCAAGTGTTTTTCAATTATGAATTCTTCCCCTTCAATGGTTAGATTAAATTGGAGTGGTTGATTTTCATTGATAGTAGGAAGGCCAATTTTTTCAAGATTTGAAACGGCATAGAGACCTAAAGTACTTTTTTCTTTTAGCCAATAAGGGGAGGAATATTCAGCATCACTTGGGATTGTAATTGTATATTCTTTCTCAAATGGTGTGTTTTTAAATAATGGTTCATTGTTTGTCAATAGAGCGTGGTCACCATAGGAAATTTTGTTCAAGCTCATTGAAGCATGTGCTCTGTTGATAGCTTCCACATTAATTGAAATTGTGGAGTTTGGAGCTGTATATTGACTTTCGGTCACGGCTTCTAAAAAGAGACCGCTACAAGCTGCTATAATATTTTTAATTTCTTTTGTTTTCTGAATACCCCAGTAGTCTGTTCGGCTTTTGAGTAATTTATAGGCAACAATTAACTGAGGAATGCTAGCAGCGGGTTTTTTGAAGTTAAAATCACGTTCTACCTTGTGAAGAATTTCACCAATTTCTTTTCCGCCTTCTATGCGCGTCCAATTGGTGTTAATTCCGTCAAAAAGATTGTCAGGGTCTTTTGGTAAGTTGCCTTTAATTATTTCGAGATATTCTGTCTGGTCACCTCGTGAACCTGTGTTTCCAAAGCCTTGTGATTGATGTTGGCTTCGGCTCAATGCTGCAATTTCTCCATTTGATAATCCAAGTGATGGAAAAAACTGTCCGGTGTTTAAGGATATGAGATTTGATTTATCAGCTTTTTCAAATTTTTCCTGACTTCCGTAAAACCACCAAGAGGTATTAAAAAAAAGTCGTGTGGGTTGCCAGGGTTCAAGCTTGTTTAATTGCTGTGGGAATGAATTTATATTTGAGGCCATTTCAAAAGCTTCCAGGCTTAGTATTGCTGATGCAGTGTGATGACCGTGTGTGGTGCCCGGTGTGCGGTGGTTGAACCGGTTTATAATCACATCGGGTTTAAACTTTCTGATTGTGAATACTAAATCACTCAGCACCTGATTTTTTTGCCAAATTGAAAAGGTTTCATCTGGATTTTTTGAATACCCAAAATCAATGGCTCTGGTAAAAAATTGTTCTCCTCCATCAATTTTTCTTGCTTCCTGAAGTTCGTTGGTTCTGATTACACCTAGTAAAGGACCTAATTCCTTCCCAATCAAATTTTGTCCACCATCACCTCTTGTGATAGAAATATAGGCTGTGCGGGCTTTTACATCATTGGCTAAATGTGAAATAAGCCGTGTATTTTCATCGTCGGGATGTGCTGCTACATATAGTACTGAACCTAGAAAGTTTAATTTTTTGATTGATTCGTAAATTTCTGATGCGGTGGGTTTTTTAGGCTGTTGAGCTTGAAGTGTTGATAGACTGATGAAGAATAAAAGGAAAACAGAAAGAAATTTGCTCATAATGCCGTTTTTAATCGTGGGTTTGTGTAAGGTTTTTGTCGTCTTTATCACGGGTAATTTCTTCAGAATCAGAAGTCGAAACCATAGAAATACCTTTTTGTAATATTAGATTGTTAGGATAAGAATGTATCTCACCAGAATCACTTTTTAAAATAATGTGAAAGGCTTTGATGTCTTCAATAAAAAGTGCTTCCGCAATAAAGTCTTTATCGTGAATCTTAATCTTATCGCCAATTTTATAAGAAAAAGTGAAAAACATAATAATTCCACTTGTTACATTGCTAAGAATTGACCATTGAGCAAAGAGTGCTACTCCAATAACTGCAAACATAGATGAAAACACCAGTCCTACATCACTAAACTTTACCCCCCAAATCAGGATATTCCAAAAGATAAATATAAACACAAAAGCAAAGTCAAAATGCTTAATAATCAACTTGGTGCGTTGTTGCATTTTTTCATGGATTTTAGCATAGCGTTTTATCAAACGTATGACCAAACCCCTTAATAATATAATGATAAAAATACTTATTGCCGAATATATGATATTGGGCAACAGTTGTTCAAATGTCATAGGCTGTTTTTTAGTTGTAATGAGTCTCTTAAATGACTATCTTGGTTTTTGTTTTTTGACCAATAGTTGGTTTTCAATTGCTTTTTATAGGTGGCTTTAGTTCTGAGTTCACCAATTTGCTCCTCCCATTTTAAAATTTTATATGGAAAGGCGGGTTCAAACCAAATACTGAGCGACCGGTTTAATTCAGGAAACTCAACTCTAAAAACATGCAAGGCATCGATGGTTTCAGTGGTTGCAATAGCTTTATAGGGTTTTAATTCTTGATGCCTTAATCTGATAAACTCAAACGAGGGTATCATTTGAATTTCGCCGGATGGCAATTCTGCTGGGTTGACTCTCAATTGTGTCCAAAGTTCGTCTTCCAGATGTGTTTTTTGAAAGTCAAAAACCTGATCTGCTTCGCTTTCAAAATAGGAATGTGATTTAATTTCAAAACTCTTGCGATTGTTGAGTTGTGCATAAACCTGACCACACCATTCCTGAACAGAAGTGGAAACCTTCAACGCGTGATTTTTTTCCTGTAAAGGATAGAAAACACTTGTCATTATAGAATAGGGGTAGATACCTGTGAAGAACTTTTTTGTTTTATTAAGTTTCAATACACTTTGGTTGGTGTCAGACGAGTGATCAGCTTTTACCTGAATCTCAGGAAGAAAATCTTCGGTAACAAAAATCAGCACTGCTTCGGCTTCTCTAATTTCACCATAACGTTCCTGCTCGAGGTTGTAAGAGGTTATTTCGGCTTGACCGTTGTACCAATAGGCTTTAAATTCTTCGGTTAAAGTTCTTGTAGAAAGCTCTTCCTGAGCAGGTGATGGGTTTTTTGTATTTTGGCAAGCAGAGATAATAATAGCCGTAATTGCAATGAGTGCCTTGTAACGAATTGTCATAACTCAAAAAAAATTTAGCTAAAAATACTATTATTTCACTGAGTAGCAAATTCTATTAACGTTTTATAAACAAGGTGTGTGGGAAGTCCCATCACGGTGTTGTATGACCCTTCAATTTTTGTGACACCAACAGCTCCAATCCATTCCTGAATTCCATAGCCGCCGGCTTTATCAAATGGTTGATAGTTTTGAATATAAAATTTAATTTCTGCGTCACTAAGTTTTTTAAAATACACTTTGGTTAGGTCACTCATTACAAGTTGGGTTTTGGATGTTGTAAAACAAACAGAAGTAATCACATCGTGGTGTGTGCCTGAAAGAGAACGGAGCATATCAGTGGCCTCATTTTCATCTTTAGGTTTGCCAAGGCAAATTCCCTCTCTGAGAACGATGGTGTCACCGGTTATCAGGATGTCATTCTTTTTGAGCTCATTGAAAACTGATGCTTTTAATACTGCGAGATATTCAGCAATTTCTTTTTCTTTTAAATGCTCCGGAAACACTTCTTCAACCGGTTTAACCTGAGTTGTAAATGGAATGTCCAATTCTTTGAAAAACTGTTGTCGCCGCGGTGAACCCGAAGCGAGTATGATGTTGTATTTTGAAAGTTGTGACTTTAACATACAGACTATTTAAACATTCCCTCCATTCCGGGAATATTGGGCATGCCATCTTTGGCTACTGCAGCGATTTCGGCTTCGTGAACAGATGTCGCTTTAGCAATTGCTTTGTTGAGAGTCAGCACAAGGTAGTCTTCCAGTTGTTCTTTATCGTTTAAAAGACGTTCGTCTATTTGAATGTTTTTTATTTTGCGATTGGCAGTCAGGGTCACCTGAAGCAGACCATCATTGCTTTTTTCGTCTACCAATACCGTGTCTAAACGTTTTTTGGTTTCTTCAACTTTCTTTTGGGTATCTTTCAATTTACCCATCATTCCCATTAGGTCTCCAAACATAATTTATATTTTTTTAAAAAGTAAAGCACAAAATTATTAAATTCGCTTGTTACTAACTAACTAAAAACTCATGAAATTTTACTCTTCCCTTTGTTTGTTATGTGTTATTTTTGCCACCTCGTGTAAAAAAGAAAAACCGCAAGACGAACAAATGAATCCTACTCCCCCAACCGCTCAAAAAATTGAAAAGCATCTAGAAATCCACGGAGACGTTAGAATTGACGATTACTACTGGATGAATGACAGAGAAAACCCTGAAGTAATCGATTACCTGGAGCGCGAAAATGATTATTACGAAAAAATGACCGCGCACACCAAAGATTTTCAAAATGATCTTTTTGAAGAAATGAAGGCAAGGATTAAAGAAGATGACTCCTCTGTGCCTTATCTTTACAATGGTTATTATTACATTACACGCTATGAAACGGGAAAAGACTATCCTATATTCACACGTAAAAAAGGTTCGTTGGATGCCGAAGAAGAAATTATGTTTGACGGAAATGAAATGGCTAAAGGTCATTCATATTTTCATTTGGCCGGCATCAATGTAAGTCCTGATAATAAACTGGCAGCTTTTGCCATAGACACAGTTAGTAGAAGAAATTATACCATTCAGATTAAAAATCTGGAAACCGGTGAGATTTACCCACAAAAAATAGAACTCACTACAGGAGGTTCCACCTGGGCAAATGATAATGAAACACTTTTCTATACCCGAAAAGACCCACAGACCTTACGTTCTGATAAAATTTATAGACATACGTTTGGGTCCAATCCGGAAAAAGATGTCCTTGTCTTTCACGAAGAAGACGAAACCTTCAGAAGTTTTGTATATAAAACAAAATCAGATCGCTTTATAGTGATTGGCTCAGCCAGCACACTCACCACCGAATATCGCACGGTAAATGCCAATACCCCCACTGCAGAATTTGAAATATTTAGCCCTCGGGATCGAGGTGTAGAATACAACATTGCTCATTTTGAGGATCACTTTTATATTTTAACCAATAAGGACGATGCCAGTAACTTTAAATTGATGAAAACGGCTGTTTCGGCAACAGGTTCTGATAACTGGGAAGAAGTAATTCCTCACAGATCAGATGTATTGCTGGAAGACTTTGAAATCTTTAAAGATTATTTGGTAGTAAGTGAGCGAAATAACGGCTTGAACAAAATTCACATTCAACGCTGGGATGGTAGTGATGCTTATTATTTGCCTTTCGACAACGAAACTTATACTGCATATACCACTCAAAACCTCGAGTTTAACACAAATATCCTGCGGTATGGCTACAATGGACTGACGCAACCCGCTGCAGTAATTGATTTTAATATGGAAACCAAAGAGGAAACCATTATGAAAGAGCAGGAAGTATTGGGAGGCGAGTTTAATAAAGATAATTATGAGTCTGAACGTATTTGGGCAACTGCAGCCGATGGTACTAAGATACCGGTATCCATAGTTTATAGAAAAGGAATCCAAAAAGACGGTAGTAATCCATTATTGCAATACGGCTATGGCTCTTATGGCTCAACGATTGACCCTTATTTTTCAACCACTCGATTGAGTTTGCTTGACAGAGGTTTTATTTTTGCCATTGCACATATAAGGGGTGGAGAATATTTGGGAAGACAATGGTATGAAGACGGAAAACTATTAAAGAAGAAAAATACATTCACCGATTTTATTGATGTTTCAAAACATCTTATTGAAGAAGGCTATACCTCCTCAGAGCACTTATATGCTATGGGAGGATCAGCAGGAGGTTTGCTCGTGGGTGCTGTTATGAATATGGCTCCTGAACTATATAATGGAGTGGTTGCTGCGGTTCCTTTTGTGGACGTTGTAACCACTATGCTAGACGATTCTATACCTTTAACCACCGGGGAATATGACGAATGGGGGAACCCCAATGAAGAAGAATCATATTTATATATGAAATCCTATTCACCGTATGACAATGTGGAAGCGAAAGCTTATCCCAATACATTGGTGACCACAGGGCTTCACGATTCACAAGTGCAATACTGGGAGCCGGCAAAATGGGTTGCCAAATTAAGAGAGATGAAAACAGACAGTAATATTCTCTTGTTTAAAACCAATATGGATGCTGGACATGGGGGTGCTTCAGGCAGGTTTGAAGCACTTAAGGAAGTCGCTATGGACTATGCGTTTTTATTGGACCTGGAGGGAATTTCAGAGTAATTCAAAAAAAAAACTTAAATTTGCAGAGTTTTGCAATAGTAATGGGGTTCTTTTTAAAATTTATTAGCCCCATTTGTTTCTTAATCAAACACTGATTTATGAAAGCACAAAATGTGCATTTAATAAAAAAAAGCCATTGTCTGTATGCATTTTTTATGCATAATCAGTGGCTTTATAATTTTTAATAGATGAAACAAGAGATAAAAGCCTACAGTAGTGTTTTAGAGCTTATCGGCAATACACCGTTGATTCGTTTAAACAACATTACAAAACCTCTGAAGGGAGAGTTTCTTGCAAAAGTTGAAGCTTTCAATCCCGGACACTCCACAAAAGACAGAATTGCACTTTATATTATTGAAGAAGCTGAAAGAAAAGGTATTTTAAAGCCCGGAGATACTATTATTGAGACTACCAGTGGTAATACCGGTTTCAGTATAGCTATGGTAAGTGTAATTAAGGGCTATGAGTGTATTTTGGCAGTAAGTTCAAAGTCTTCCAAAGACAAAATTGACATGTTAAAATCCATGGGAGCAAAAGTGTATGTGTGTCCCGCAAATGTTTCAGCAGACGATTCCCGTTCTTATTATCAGGTAGCAAAACGTTTACACGAAGAGATTAAAGGTTCGGTTTATATCAATCAATACTTTAACGAACTCAATATTGATGCGCATTTCAAAACCACCGGTCCAGAAATCTGGGAACAAACCGGAGGACAAATTACACACCTGATTGCTTGTAGCGGTACCGGAGGAACCATTTCTGGAGCAGCAAGGTTTTTAAAAACCAAAAATGCTGACATCAAAATTATTGGTATTGATGCTTATGGCTCTGTACTTCAAAAATATCACGAAACCAGAGAGTTTGATGCTGAAGAAATTTATCCATACCGCATTGAAGGTCTTGGGAAAAACCTGATTCCAACAGCTACTGATTTTGATGTAATTGATAAGTTTGTAAAGGTTACTGACGAATCAAGTGCCCATACTGCCCGAGAACTTGCCAGATCAGAAGGTTTGTTTGTAGGTTACACCAGTGGTGCGGCTATGCAGGGTGTTAAACAACTTGCTGAAGACGGAGAGTTTGATGAAAACAGTAAAGTTGTAATCATTTTTCCTGATCACGGCTCACGCTATATGAGTAAAGTGTTCAGTGACGACTGGATGAATGAACAAGGGTTTTTTGACAGTCAGAATATTGAGGCCAAGGAAACAATTGAATATATCAAATAAGCTAAAAACAATTTTTTTAATTGAAAACCATCACGTAAATTGTGATGGTTTTTTTATTTCCAATCAATGAATGGTTTGACTAAAAATTGTAAAGCCAATTAATTTAATTATTTTTGCGCTATAAATTCACTACCACTATATGAGAGATTTATTCGATAAAATCTACAAAGACAAAGGGCCTTTAGGAAAATGGGCTGAACAAGCAGAAGGCTATTTTGTATTCCCAAAACTAGAAGGGCCTATTTCAAACAAAATGAAGTTTAAAGGTGAAGAAGTCATTACCTGGAGTATCAATGATTACCTCGGTCTTGCTAACCACCCCGAAATTAGAAAAGTAGATGCTGAAGCCGCTGCAAAGTGGGGTTCGGCCTATCCTATGGGTGCCCGGATGATGAGTGGCCATACAGATTTACACGAAAAACTACAAAATGAACTGGCTGCTTTTGTTAAAAAAGAAGCCGCTTACCTCTTGAACTTTGGTTATCAGGGCATGGTGTCAACCATTGATGCCCTTGTCTCAAAAGATGATGTCATTGTATATGACGTAGATGCCCACGCTTGTATTATTGACGGTGTACGTCTTCATTTAGGACAGCGCTTTACTTACAAGCACAACGATATGGAAAGCATCGAAAAAAACCTGCAACGTGCAACCAAAGTTGCTGAGAAAACAGGCGGAGGAATCCTTTTGATTTCTGAAGGGGTTTTTGGGATGCGTGGTGAACAAGGTAAACTGAGAGAAATAGTAGCTTTAAAAGAAAAATATAACTTTCGTTTTTTTGTTGATGATGCACATGGTTTTGGAACACTTGGTAAAACCGGTGCCGGAGCAGGTGAGGAGCAGGGTGTGCAGGACGGTATAGATGTTTATTTTGCCACGTTTGCCAAGTCGATGGCAAGTACAGGAGCCTTTATTGCTGCCGATGAAGAAATTATTAACTATTTGAAATACAACCTACGTTCACAAATGTTTGCAAAATCTTTGCAAATGGTGTTGGTTGAAGGAGCGTTGAAACGACTGGATATGTTACGTACAATGCCCGAGTTAAAACAAAAACTATGGGATAATGTCAATGCATTGCAAGGAGGATTACGAAAAAGAGGGTTTGACATCGGAACCACGCAAAGCTGTGTGACTCCGGTATATTTACAAGGAAGTATTCCTGAAGCAATGGCGCTTGTGAAAGATTTACGAGAAAACTATAAAATATTCTGTTCAATAGTAGTATATCCTGTCATTCCAAAAGGATTAATACTATTACGCATGATACCAACTGCTTCTCATACAATGGAAGATATCCAGGAAACTCTTGATGCCTTTTCAGCGATTAGAGATCGATTACAAAACGGAACCTATAAACGGCTTTCTGCAGCAGTGAATGAGGCGATGAAGGAATAAAAACTTAATTTTTATAAGTTAAAAGAAAGATCAGAGTAAAAAATACTCTGATTTTTTTTTGGCCCTTAAAAATTAGTACCTTTAAGATTCAACATTTGGTTCTATCATATATGAAACTATTTTCAGCAAAACAATTAAAAGAAGCTGATCAAGCCACAGAGAAAAATGAAGGGATTACCTCCATTGATTTAATGGAGCGAGCCGCCGGTCAGGCTTTTGAGTGGATAGATGCACAGTTGAAAGGTCAGCAAGTACCCATTTATATCTTTTGTGGAATTGGTAACAATGGGGGTGACGGACTCGCGCTGGGTCGATTGTTGCTCAATAAAAAATATGACGTACATAGTTTTGTGGTCAATTACAGCGAGAATCGTTCAAAATGTTTTTTAATCAATTATGACCGTTATAAAAATACATCTAAAGAGTGGCCAAAACTGTTAAAGTCTGTAGATGATTTCCCCGATATACCTGCCAATGCTCTTGTTGTGGACGCTATATTTGGTATTGGCTTGAACAGACCCCTTGATCAATGGGTAAAACAATTGGTCATTCATATCAATCAATCAAAGACATTCACCATAGCCATCGATGTTCCCAGCGGAATGTTTGTTGATAGCGCGACTCCAGATTTGGAGGCGGTAATTGAAGCCTCAGTAACTTTGACTTTTCAGGCGCCAAAACTTCCGTTTTTTTTGCCAGAAACTGCCCGTTTTTCAAACAGTATTCAAGTACTGAACATTGGTTTGGACGGAAACTATTTGGCAGAAACACCCACAAAAGCCAAACTTATTACCAAACCGGATGTTCAGAAAATGTATCAGCCCCGTGATAAATTTTCGCATAAAGGCACGTTTGGTCACGCACTTATTGTTGGTGGCAGCTATGGTAAAATGGGAGCTGTTACTCTGGCTGTTAAAGCGTGTTTAAGGGCAGGAGCAGGTAAAACAACAACCTATATTCCAGAAAGTGGATATACAATTCTACAAACTGCAGTGCCTGAAGCGATGGTGATTGCAGCGCAAGAAAGTAAACATTTAGTTGATTTTTCTGTTTCAAACGAATATGAAGCCATTGCCATTGGAGTAGGTTTAGGGACTGATGTGAAAACAATGAAGGGGTTTAAAAAGTTTTTAGAAACAAACAAAACTCAATTAGTTTTGGATGCTGACGCCCTCAACCTTTTAGCTCAAGACAAAGAACTACTTAAATTACTTCCCAAAAACTGCGTGTTAACGCCACACCCGGGTGAGTTGGAACGACTAGTGGGGAAATGGAAAAACGATTTTGACAAGCTTAAAAAAACAGTATCACTTTCAAAATCTATTGATGGAGTTGTGGTTATAAAAGGAGCCTACACTATCACGGTATATCATGATCAATATTACATCAATTCGACAGGAAACCCTGGAATGGCCACAGCAGGCAGTGGAGATGTACTTACTGGGATAATTACCGGATTGATTGTGCAAGGCTACGATGTTTTAACTGCAGCAGTTTTTGGGGTTTATTTGCACGGAAGTACCGGAGACCTTGCAGCACAGCAAACAGGCTATAATTCATTGATAGCAGGTGATCTTATTGACTTTTTGGGTGATGGCTTTATCCATCTATTTCGTTCTGACAACGTACCACAAGAAACAGCTGGTAACAACCGGAAAAATTCTAATTGATTTAGTATCTTATTGAAAATTTAATCCGGTAGGGTTAAAAAAAATGTTATCGATTGAATTGATTCTTCTTGGTTTTATTAATTATCTTGGTTAATCTATTTGATATCACGGGTACTTATTGTGATGTTTTTATATTTATAACTTCTCTTTTAAGTAGCCGCCTGTAAATGAATGAGTGTTTTTAGCCACAACTTCAGGGGTGCCTGAAGTAATTAATTCGCCTCCTTTTTCTCCACCATTGGGACCTAAATCAATTACATAATCTGCACACTTAATCAGATCGATATTGTGCTCAACTACAATTACTGAGTGACCTTTTTCAATGAGCGCATCAAAAGATTTGAGCAATTTTTTAATATCGTGAAAATGGAGTCCCGTTGTGGGTTCGTCAAAAATGAAAAGGACCTTATCCTTGGTTTCACCTTTCACTAGAAATGAGGCCAGCTTGATGCGTTGTGCTTCACCACCTGAGAGGGTCGAGGAACTTTGACCTAATTGCACATAGCCCAGACCAACGTCCTGTAAAGGTTTTAATTTGGAATATACTTTCTTTTCATCGTGCAGTTGAAAGAAACTGATGGCCTCATCGATGGTCATCGTTAAAATGTCGTCAATATTTTTTCCCTTAAACTGAACTTCGAGCACCTCTTTTTTAAATCGTTTGCCATTGCAAGCTTCACATTCTAAATGCACATCGGCCATAAACTGCATTTCGATTGTCACTTCGCCTTCTCCTTTACATACTTCACAGCGACCTCCATCCACATTAAAGGAAAAGTGTTTTGGTTGAAAGTTGCGAATCTTGGATAATTTTTGTGAGGAAAAAAGGCTTCGAATATCATCATAGGCTTTGATATAGGTCACCGGATTGGAGCGACTGGAGCGGCCAATGGGGTTTTGATCGATAAACTCTACATGTTTTAGACTTCCAAAATCACCATCCATTGAGCTGTATTGACCGGGTTTATCACCCACGCCTGTTAAATGGCGTTGCAAAGCCGGATACAGTATTTTTTTAACGAGGGTGCTTTTACCACTCCCTGAAACACCACTTACTGCTACAAAAGATGCTAAAGGAAAACTAACATCAATGTTTTTAAGGTTGTGATGTCGGGCACCTTTTATGTTGATTTGGTATTTAGAAGTTCTTCGTTTTTTTGGAATTTCAATCGTTAAGGTGTGATTGAGGTATTTTGCAGTTAAGGAGTTGCTTTTAAGAATCTTGTTATAGTTTCCGGTTGCTACCACTTCACCGCCAAAAGTTCCGGCTTCAGGACCAATGTCAATGATTTCATCGGCGGCTTTCATGATGTCTTCATCGTGCTCTACGACGATCACTGTATTGCCCAGATCACGAAGTGATTTCAACACACCAATGAGTTGTTCAGTATCTTTAGGGTGTAAGCCAATGCTGGGTTCATCAAGTATGTACATAGACCCTACAAGACTACTGCCTAGAGAGGTTGCAAGGTTGATGCGCTGCGATTCACCTCCTGAAAGAGTGTTGGACTTTCTGTTGAGTGTGAGGTATGAAAGTCCCACGTTATTTAAAAACTGCAGGCGGTTGTTGATTTCTGTTAAAAGCCGTTTCGCCACTTGTGCATCATGTTCATCCAGTTGGATTAAACTAAAAAACTCCTGAAGCTTTTCGATAGAGATTTCCACCAAATCAGTGATGGATTTGTCGTTGACTTTAACATAGGATACTTCCGGTCTCAGACGCTTGCCTTTGCAATTGGAGCATTTTGTTTTGCCGCGGTAACGCGAAAGCATCACTCTGTTTTGAATTTTATAGCTTTTTTCTTCCAGAAATTTAAAAAATGAGTGCAGTCCTTCAAAATATTTGTTTCCGTCCCACACAAGCTGTTTTTCTTCATCTGTGAGTTCAAACCAGGGGCGATGGATGGGGAAATCAAATTTGTAGGCATTATTGACCAACTGGTCTCTGTACCAACTCATACTTTCTCCACGCCAGGGATACACAGCATTTTCATACACAGAGAGTGCGGTATTTGGAATCACCAATTCTTCATCGATACCAATTACATCACCATAGCCTTCACAAACAGGGCAGGCGCCATAAGGGTTGTTGAAGCTAAAAAGGTGTGCGTTGGGTTCCAAAAAGGCCATTCCATCAAGTTCAAACCTGTTGTTAAATTCTTTGATATTATTATTTTCAAGATGTTCTATGAACAAGGTGCCTTTACCCTCAAAAAAGGCAATTTCAACAGCATCTGCAAGCCTGTTGTAAAAGTCTTCTTCATTCTTTGTTATGATACGGTCAATAACAATAAAAACCTTTTTCTTTGTGGTTTTGAAATCAATATCATCAATCCGAATGACTTCTTTTCCAACTTTAATCCTTGCGTAGCCTTGTTGTGCCAAAGCTTTAATTTTGTTTTCAAGAGTTCGGCCTTCTTCCAAAATTACAGGCGCCAGCAAGTGTAACTTTTGGTCTTCCTCGAGGGATTTGATGTAGTTAAGTACATCAGTTACTGTATCTTTTTTAACCTGATTTCCAGATATTGGAGAGTAGGTTTTTCCAATTCGGGCAAACAATAGTTTCAAATAATCGTAAATTTCAGTAGAGGTACCCACAGTTGAGCGTGGGTTTGTGGTATTTACCTTTTGCTCGATCGCAATGGCAGGGGCAATTCCTTTTATTGAATCGACTTTAGGTTTGTTGAGTCGGCCTAAAAACTGCCTTGCATATGAAGAGAGGCTTTCTACATAGCGCCGTTGACCTTCTGCATAAAGGGTGTCAAAGGCGAGGCTTGATTTACCTGAACCGGAGAGTCCTGTAATGACAACCAATTTATTTCTGGGTATGACAACATCTATATTTTTAAGATTGTGGAGTTTTGCTCCTTTAATAATAATGTTGTGTTTGGGATTTACATCTTCTATCTTCAAGGTAATTGCAGTTTTTTGCTTACAAAGATACATTTTTAAAGCCTGTTTTTAAATCTAAAAGAAGAAATATGCTTTATAATTATCTATTGTAAATATCACAAAATCAGATAAATATATGGTGTTCGGATAAAAATAAAATGTTAAAAAAATTAACTTAATTTGGATAAGAAAAATAATTGTTGTTATATTTACGTCAAGATAACAAACTAAATAAACCATTGCCTATTGCATACCATTACTTTTTAAAATAACCATTTCAGAGATTCCTTATGGAATTTCGCCTTTTTAAAACTGTAATGATATGAAAACTACTTCATCTGATGCGTTTTTGGTAAACGCATATATAAATGGCAATGAAAAAGCCCTTGGAGAACTTATTGAAAGACATAAACAACGTGTTTATAGTTTTATATACTCTAAAGTGACTGATAGAGATGTTACTGAAGATATTTTTCAGGATACATTCATCAAAGTTATCAAAACCCTAAAAAGAGGAGCATACAATGAAGAAGGTAAATTCTTACCTTGGGTAATGCGCATTTCTCACAATTTAGTCATCGATCATTTCCGAAAAAACAACCGAATGCCAAAATTTGAAAATAATGGCGACTTCAATATTTTTTCTGTATTGAGTGATGATGATTTGAATGCAGAGAAAAAGATTATTAAAGGACAGGTTGAAGATGATTTAAGACGACTGATTCAGGAGCTTCCAGATGACCAAAAAGAGGTGCTGATAATGCGTTTGTATAAGGATATGAGTTTTAAAGAAATTTCAGAGCAAACAGGGGTTAGTATTAATACCGCTCTGGGAAGAATGCGTTATGCACTGATTAATTTACGTAAAGTAATTGATAAGCATAATATTGTTTTGGTAAATTGATACAATAAAATCTTTTTTGGCTCGTTAGATTTTAGACACTAACAACAAAATGGATTTTTTATGGAAAAAACTTACTCAAAAACCTCACCTGATATGGTGAGTAATTTAACCCCAAAAGATGAAACCATCAGGTTTCTTCTTGATTATTCGCAGGCTTTAAGTGTTATAGATTGTTATAAATGGAAGTTTGAAGCACTTCTAAACTAAACTTTGGAAAAGTCCCGTAGCTAACGGGACTTTTTTTTGTAATACTCTTTAATCACTGATTTTCTTCCAATTGTTCTAGTGATGATGTCTTTTTCTAGGTCCCAGCCTCTAGCTGGTGAATATTGCCTTCCATACCATATTATCTGAAGGTGCAGTTTGTTCCATAAATCTTTTGGAAACAAACGCTTGGCGTCTTTTTCAGTTTGAACCACATTTTTACCATTTGAAAATCCCCAGCGATACATCAACCTGTGAATGTGAGTATCCACCGGAAATGCTGGAATGTTAAATGCTTGGGCCATCACCACACTCGCTGTTTTATGCCCAACAGCTGGCAATTCTTCGAGTGATTCAAAGTCAGCAGGAACCCGACCGTTATGTTTGTCAATTAAAATATGTGAGAGGTGGTAAATTCCTTTTGCTTTCATAGGAGACAGTCCAACAGGTTTAATAATTTCTCTGATTTCTTCTTCAGAGAGTTTAATCATGTCATAGGGGTTGTCAGCAACTTCAAAAAGTATGGGTGTTATTTGATTGACTCTCACGTCTGTACTTTGAGCAGAAAGCAAAACAGCAATCAAAAGGGTATATGGGTCTTTATGATCAAGCGGGATGGGGATTTCGGTATAGAGTTCATTTAACGTTTCAATAACAAAATTTACCTTTTCTTGCTTATTCATTTTATGTATATTTAAGAATGTAAATTTAAAAGAAACCTTTGTTCAAACAAGTTTAAAGGCATTGGTTTTTCAAATACTAACATTAAAATTGCTATGAAATGAAGACACTACAAAAAGGGGATGTGGTTCCCAATTTTAAAGCCACTGATCAAGATGGAAATACTATTTCACTTAATGATTATAAAGGAAAAAAGTTGGTTGTATTTTTCTACCCCAAGGCCAGCACTCCGGGCTGTACTGCAGAGGCTTGTGATTTAAGAGATCATTATCAAGAATTGCAAAACAAAGGGTATGAACTTTTAGGAGTAAGTGCAGACAGTGAAAAACGGCAAAAGAACTTCAAAGAAAAATATGACTTTCCTTTTCCTTTATTGGCTGATGAAGAGAAAAGTGTCATTGATACTTTTGGTGTTTGGGGCCCCAAAAAATTTATGGGGAAAGAATATGATGGCATTCACAGAATGACATTCATTATTAATGAAAAGGGCAAAGTAGATCGGGTAATTGATAAAGTCAAAACCAAAGAACACGCAGCTCAAATTTTAGAAAGTTAAAAAAAGCCTCATTAATTTGAGGCTTTTTCTGTAATGCGATAGCTAAATAGGTGTTTATCCTTAATAATATTTGCTACACCATTAGGTAAGGTAGATTCCCAACCTTCTTCATTGTTTGCGATTTTTTGCAAGACTTCCCTTGAAAAGATTTGTAATATTTTAGGGTTATAATCTGTAATGTCAACCACTTTTCCATTGTATTTAAAAAACTTATNCTTATAATATTCCTGGAAGTTTGAAATGAGCACAGTATGACCAAGGTTACAGAGTAATCTTGCACGATCCATAAAATCTTCTTCATCTATTTCTCCTTCAGCTCTAAGGTTTGAAAGTGTAATTTCAAAAATTGGAATGGTATTATCTTTTTCTACTTTATTTTCATTGATGAACATTTCATAAGAACGTTCAAACATATCGATGTTTACTTTAGTTACTGGTCTAAAACTTCCTCTTAAAGTGAGTATGTTTTTTTTGTATAAAATAGCTGCGGGTAGTATGTTGTTTCCATCTGGACCAAACATAACCGCTTCGGTCATCCCGTTTTTAATAAGTTGTAAACTCATCAATCGGTTGTCAACGGTTTCAAATTGTGGCCCGGAAAAGTTTATCATATCAATTTCGATTTGATCTTTATCGATATGATCATATAAGTAACGTAAGAGTTTTCTGGGTTGATCATATTTATAGAAAGCGCCGTAAATCAAATTCACTCCTAATACACCCAATGTGAGTTGCTGCAGTTTGGCATCATTTTCTTTAAAACGAATATGAAGGATTATTTCATTATAGTCTTCATTAGGGTCTACCTGAAAACGAATACCAACCCAGCCATGGCCTTTAAATTTTTTTGCAAAATCGATAGTTGCAACTGTATTGGCATAAGCAAAAAATATTTTATTGGGATGTTTTTCTCTTGAAATGCGTTCTTCCATTAGCTTCATTTCGTGTTTCAGCATCCTTTTTAAACGAGGTTCTGTCACATAACGGCCATCTTCTTCAATGCCATAAATGGAATCACTAAAGTCTTTATCATAGGCAGACATTGCTTTTGCTATAGTTCCGGAAGCGCCGCCGGCTCTGAAGAAATTTCTAACTGTTTCCTGCCCGGCACCTATTTCAGCAAAGGTTCCATATATATTTTCGTTAAGATTTATTCTTAAAGTTTTATCTTTAATGGAGGGAATATGTTCAAATTCTTTGTCTCCTTTTAATGTCTCCGGCATAGCTAAAAAAATGAAAAATTATATACTACAAAGGTAGTAAATAGCTTATAAATACAAGTGTTAAACAAAAAAATATATTTAATTTTGTGGCTATGTCAAAACCACTTACCGTAACTTTTTTAGGTACCGGAACATCCCAAGGAATTCCTGTGATTGGAAGTGAACATCCAGTATGTAAAAGTGAAGACCCAAAAGATAAACGCTTGCGAGTATCGGTATTGATATCGTGGGGTCAATTTAATTATGTTATCGATACCGGCCCTGACTTTAGAGCTCAAATGTTAGAAGCAAAGTGTACAAAGCTTGATGGAATTTTATTCACTCACGAGCATAATGATCACATAGCCGGTTTGGATGATATTAGACCCTACTTTTTTAGACAGGGAGATATTAGGGCATTTGCACACAAGCGAGTGTTTGATTCTTTAAAAAATCGCTTTGATTATATTTTTGTCACAGAAAACAAATATCCAGGAGCACCCACTTTAAAGGAAATTGAAATTGATAAATCAACACCCTTTAAAATTTCTGATAAACTTGTGATTCCAATAGAGGTAATGCATAACCGTATGCCTGTTCTTGGATTTCGTATTGAAGACTTTACTTATATTACTGATGCTAAAACAATTACAAAAGAAGAGCTTGCAAAAATAAAAGGAACAAAAGTTTTAGTATTAAATGCATTGAGGCAGGAAGCCCATTATTCTCATTTTAACCTGGAAGAAGCACTTGACTTAATTAAAACCATTGCTCCAGATCGAGCTTATTTAACACATATAAGCCATTTAATGGGTTTTCACGAAGAAGTTCAGAAATCCTTGCCTAAAAATGTTTTTCTCGCTTATGACGGACTTCAAATAACAATTTAACTATTGAAAATGAAAAACAAGATTATTTTATACTTATTTATCTTTTCTGTCCTGATGTTACTTTATATGTACATGAATCAGAAACGAATTTATGAAGACCAGGAATCAAAAATAGAATATTTAACTGAAAAATCAGTAGCCTTGGAAAGCAAACTGGATTCTATAAAAAATGTAAATTTTGATTTAAATTATTTTACTCTTTTAGGGAATGATAACGCTATGACCTACTTTGAAAATTTCGGACTGGAAGCCGGCTTTATGGAAGAGTTGGTAACTCAGCATTTGTATGCTCAGAATGAGGGAAGCGATGATAATCCGCTTGTGCCTTATGTTGGAACTGAAGGGGTTATGAAAATCAATAAAGTGAGGTTTTTAAACCATCGATGGATTATTGTCGATTTTACCGATGGCAGAAACTGGGGTGAATTAATCCTAGAATATAATTTAGATGAAAATCAAGACCTTACCTTAAAAACAATTGCTTCATTGATGTATCCGCCAGGATAACTATACATAATAAATTTATTCATAAACGATTTTTCAACCATTTTTTAAACTCAAAAAAGTTTTGTGGTGCCACACCGTGACCCACCGGGAATTCGCTGTAAGTATTTGATATTTTATGAGCATCTAAAAAAGGTTTTACTTTACGTGCCCATTCTACAGGGATAACCTGATCTGCACTTCCGTGTGAACAGTAAAAATCAAGGTTTGTAAAGTCTTTATCAATGATATTTTCAGGTAAAAGATCTTCATTGATATAGCCGCTGAGTGCAATGATGTTTTTTAACTTCTCAGGATAATTGAGTGCCACAGCATAACTTAAAATAGTGCCCTGACTAAAGCCCAGTAAGGTTACATTCGCGGGGTCAACATCATACGTTTCAACTGCCTCGTCAATAAAATTAGCAATAAGATCCCTAGATTTTGAAGCTTGTTCTGTATCACTAAATTTTCCTGAAGTAGTATCCCAATGTATGGTATACCAGGCGTTTCCAAATGGTTCCATCTTAAATGGTGCCCTTGCAGAAATAATAAATAATTCCTCCGGCAATTCTGAGGCAAAAGAAAATAAATCATTCTCATCACTGCCATAGCCGTGCAACATAATAAGCAAGGGTGCTTTTTTATCAGATTTTTTTGAAGGTCTTGTAAGATGGTATAGAGATAGGTTTTGTGTAGTCATACAATTCAATAAAAATACCGCCTATTTTTTTCCGGTATATAATTTAATTCTTTAAAAACTTTACTTGATTCCTTTGAACCATTCTTGAAAATTTTCTCCTATTATAGGGACTAGTTTTCTTTCACCCTGAATAGCCCCAACAAAGCCAATTATCCATAAAACAAGAATCAAAACACTTAAAATCGTTCCAAACACTCCTAAGTTAACATACATTGAAAGAACAGAAACTAATATTGAAAGTAAAATGAGTCCCAACATTTGCCGAATGTGAAAAGAAGCGTAGTCATTTTTTTTATTAGAATTCATTAAAATTGCAACTACCCAACCAATAAGTGTGATGTAAGCTATTATTCCGATTGTTTTTCCATCAGTATCTGTTGTATTTTCCATAATTTTTAATTGTTTGAATTTAAAATTAATGAATTAATCTAAAAAGGTAAACCACTTTTGAAAGTTTTCACTTAAATAAGGAATTACCGGACGTTTTCCTTGAAAAGCATATACAAATGAAATTATCCACAAAACAAAAGAAATTAACCAGATAATATCCCCCAATATTATATTAATGTATTGATGAGAAACTTGCGAAATAAAAAGCATAACGACCAATCCAAACATAACCTTGATATGATAAGTGACATAGTCTGAGCGTAAATCTTTATTGAAAAAATAAGCTACAATCATGCCAATAAACGTGATATAATTTATAATGGCATAGTTTTTTTCCTTAGATGAAAGTGCTTCCATATTAAATCTAATTTAATATTAATTTCTTGTTGGCGTAAATACCCACTGCTTTTCCTTTAAGATATTGTCCTAGCAGGGCTGAATTTTTTGAACTTGAAACAATATCCTTTTCTTGAAAAACCCAATCTTCTTGAGGGTTAAAAAGACTGATGTTTGCTTTTTCTCCTTCAGAAATCGGTGTGTTTTCGATTCCAAAAATTGGTTTTAAGCCAGTTAAAAACTGAATACTATCCTCAATGGAAAAGATTGTATTTAAAGCTCCAAAACAACTTTCTAGTCCAATACTACCGAAAAGGGCATTATCAAACTCTACCTTTTTGTGCTCAATGTCAATAGGGTTGTGGTCTGAAGTTATTCCGTCAATAATCCCTTCTTTGAGTGCGTTGATGAGTGCAGATTTATCAATATCAGTTCTCAGTGGTGGTTTGAGTTTTAAATTGGTGTTGAAGTGAATCAATGCATTATCATTGAGCATGAGATTGTTGATAGATACACTACAACTCACGTTGAGTCCTTTTTCTTTTGCAGCTTTGATGAGCTCGACACTCTTTTTTGTTGAAACAGTAGGGATGTGTAATTTACCACCTGCATATTCCAGCAAAAACAGGTTTCTATTGATATGTAGTTCTTCAGCTAAAGCCGGAATGCCTTTAAGTCCTAATTTAGTGCTGCTTACTTCCTCATTTACCACGCCATTGTTAGACAATTGATTTTCGTTACAGTAAGCGATGACGAGTCCATCAAAACTTTGAGTGTATTGAAGGGCAATTTTAAGCAGATTAGGATTTTTGACCGGATTTTGATAATCGTAAAATGCAATGGCTCCGGCATTTTTCATATCATAAAGTTCAGCCAGGTCTTCGCCATTGCCCTGGTGTGTAAGTGCCCCAATAGGGTATAAAGAAACCGGATGATTGGTTGCTTTTGAAGTGATGTATAAAATATCAGATTTACTATCGGTGACCGGGTTTGTATTTGCGTTTACAGCCACTGCAGTAAAACCACTTTTTGCTGCAGTTTTCAATCCGTTTTCGATGGTTTCTCTTTCTTCAAAACCGGGCTCTCCAAAGCTCACACTGCTGTCAAACCATCCTTGTGAGATGTGCAATCCTTTTATTTTTAGTTCTTTTCTGGAGTCTGGGTTTTTAATGTTTGGTGCAATTTTTTCAAAAACTCCATTTGTGATAAGAACATCACGTTTTTTGAGGTGATGTTTACTGGTTTTATCTACTATTGTAACTGATTTTAGAAGGATGTTCATTTTAAAACTTTTAGAAGAATCAATTCAACAATAAAAAAGAACAAAGCAAAAATAACAAACCATTTCCAATATTCACTGATATTATCACTGGCAGCTAATTTTTCAAAAGCGGCTTCAATTGAATTTGATGTTGCTGTGTTTGTCCAGTTTTCGGCATTCATATAATTTAATTTACTTTCTTCTCGGGAGTAATTATAACTAACATTTTGCAATAAACTGTCTTTGTCAAAAACCCCATAAATACCCGCTATTTCTGGTTGGTCTGTAGTGGTAATTAAAACTTTATTTGACGTGTTTTGCTGTAGGGGAATGAAATTGGTTGTTTTATTTTTAATATTGAGAATATGGTCTTGAGGCAGTGAGGCAGCAACGGCAAATTCATTGAATTTACCTATGCTATAATATAAATTAGGCAATGGCAAGCTTTGTTTTGCAATGCGATAAAATGTGGGAACCACTAATGGTGAATTTGTGAAATTTGAATTTTCAGATTGTAATGAGGCCGTAAACAAGAAGGTGTTTACCTTTTGCATTAAAAAATCATTGTTATCTTCAAAAGTAAGCACCGGAGTATGTCTTTGCAAAATGGAAATGCTGTTTTCGACTTGTGGATATTGAAAGTTTGTCACACTATTTTCAAACACATTTTGATAAATTGGATGTGAAAAGTGGATAGTGGTTATTTGTTTTTTATTTGTTATATCAGTATTAATTGCACCAATATTCAAGGAGTTTAGAAATTGGTTGTAAGAAGATTTATCAATTTCTAAAGCTGGAATAATCACTAATGTACCTCCATTTTCAGAGAAAGAAAGCAAGGCATTTTGCAGCGGTGGATTCAATTCACTCAAACCATTTAAAATAATAGTGTTTTGCTCTTGAATGGCATTGAAATCAAGTGAATTAATATTTTGAGATTGAAAGTCAAACTCGTCTGAAGTATAAATTTTATTTAAAAAAGCGTCATTTTCCTGATTAATTGAAAGAACTTTGATGTTGTTCTTTTTGTTGATGTTGAAAAAAAGTTGGTTGTCAAATAAAACCGACTGGTCTGTAATGTCAATTCTTCCGTTAAAATTGATGTCTTCTATTTCAAATGTAGCCGTTTCTGACTGATTTTTTTTGAGCTCAACTGAGGTTCGTGCAATTAGTTCTTCATTTTCAAAAAGAGCAATCGGTACATTTTCGACCGGTTCTCCAAAATTTGACAAAGAAACTGTAAGTTCAAGAGTTGTCGAGTTGATTGCAGAAACATACACGCTGTCAACGGAAAGGTTGTTAGTGTTTGAAGGGGTTAGCTGAACTGTTGTAATATTTATGTTTTCGGGATTATTTTCAGGGAAGTTTTGTTGTCCCTGAAAATCAGAAATCCAAATCAGGTTTTTTTGAGAGTTTTGGTTGTTTGAAAAAAGTGATTGTGCTTTTAATAGTGCTTCACTATAAGACAATGTATTTGGACTGTAGTCGATTTCTAAAATAGTACTTTTTAACTCTTCACTTTTTGATTTTATGCTACTGTTATTGTTACTAAACCAACTTATTTCATCTGGTAGGTTTTGGTTTTTATACAATTGTTGGGCAACCATTTTAAGCAATTCACCCTGTGAACCTTTAGCTTGTAAACTTAGTGAGTTATCAATATAGAGAACGGTTTCGGTTTCAGATTTGAAATTTTCTTTGGTTGTAAAATAAGGTTGTGCAAATGCTAAAATGATACAGGCTAGTGCTAACAGCCGTGAAAATAAAACTAGCCATTTCTTGATTTTGGAACTTTTTCTTGTTTGAATAGATACTGCTTTTAAAAACTTCAGATTTGTAAATGGTGTTTTTCTGAATTTTCTAAGTTGGAAAAGATGAACAATGATAGGAATTACAAGTAATAAGAGGGCATAAAGTAATTCAGGATTTTTAAATTGCATTCCAGACAAAAGATTTTTATGAGCCGTTGAGCGTTTTCAAAGATAAAAATTGAGGCTGAATTATTCGCTTTAAAAGTTGATTTTATTTTCTTGGAATTTTATTGTCATCAAAAGCACTAGGCAATAGCTGAGGAATAAATTTAATTAACAAAGGCAGCAGCAAAGAACCTCCCGGCAACAAAAATATAGTTAAAGAAGGGATGGATTTAAAAATATCAAAAAGTTGCTCTTTTATAAGTGTTTTTTCTTTAGGAGAAAGGTCTTTTACTGTTGACTTACCAAGCAACCTAATGAGTTCTTTACTTTGTGAAAGTTCTTTAATCAACCTGTTTTTATTTCTTAAAATCAATAGTTTTACCAACTTTGAAGATTGGTTATAAAATTGTTTCGCAGGATGTGTGTATTGAAATAAATTGATGGAAGCGGTGTGTTTAATAACAAAAGTTTTGAGCATTTCAAAACTTAAAATTGCATAGTTTTGATGAAGTTTTAGTTTTAAACAGAGCTGCTTCATAAATACCATTTCAGTTGGCTCCATTTTTTGATCATTCCAGACTGCCAGTGTGCAGAGGTCAAGAAGATACATTTTCTCTAAAGGATCTTTCAATAATTTAAAATCAATTTTTTGAATTGAAAAATCTGAACCTGAAAAATATGTTTGATGCAGCGTTGATGCTTCAAACATTTCTAATAGAAGATGATCATATTTTGTTTTTTGGGATTTTGTTTGTAAAGCCAAAAAACAACTTTGAAGTAATACTGCCTCCAGGTTTTCAGCATAGTATTTTGGAGTAAATTTACTATCTGATAAAAAAATTTTATAAGCGAGAATATCAAGAAAGAGCAGAGCGTTTGTTACAATTTGTTCAAAAGGAGCTTTGTCGACACTTTTAGTTTTCTCAATTCGTTTTTTTAGAACAAATTCAAGTTTTTTTGATTCACTTAACTTAAATTTCATTGAAGGAATCAAACTACTTTTCTTTTCACTTAACTTTTCATAAAATAGAATGAGGTGGGCGATGCAGCTTTGATAATTCGAATTTTTGTGATGTGAAAAATATAAGTACATCAATGACTGCAGAGTGTTGACTTTTGCAACCTCTTCTTCGGTTAATTTTAAATTAGAGTTATCTAACGCAACGAGGGTTTCAATAGAAAAGCCATATATAAAGCCGTTTTTACGTAAGCTATTATAAAAAGCTTCTTCATTTTCAAAAGAAAAAGCAACCTTACCCTTTTCTAAAATAAAAATATATTTGTCTATCCAACCGGAAGCGGAGGGGTTCATAAACTATTTTATCAAATTGTTTTGCAAATTTACAGCTAAAGTTTATGAATTAGTCACCAAATATTGTCTATTTTTGGACGTTGTTAATTTAAGAATGTTTGAAATTAAACAATCAGACACAGATAATCACAAAAAATTAATTTTATGAAGAATAAATATTTGGTTTCTATTGCGGCAATTGTTTTGCTCATTGCAGGAACCCCTTTTTTAATTTCAGGTGATCATATTGATGCTCCTTCGGTTACCGGAACCACTTCAGATATCAGCAGCTTTTATGCATTTGAGGGGGAGAATAGCAATAATTTGGTTTTAATTGCCAATTTACAAGGCTTTTTACCTTCTGGAGTTCCAACACAGAATGCTGAATTTGATGAAGATGTTTTGGTAGAATTTAATATTGATACCACTGGTGACTTAGTTGAAGACCTAGTAATTCAATCTATAAAAAGAGGTGACACGATGTACTTTTTTGGACCAACAGTTCCTTCTTCTACTGGTTTGGAAAGTGAGATTGCAACATTTGCAACTATAAACAAAGTAGCCATTTCTGAAGGAACAACAGATGCTGAGGCGATAGTTTCTGAAAACAATAATATGAAATTTTTTGCCGGACCCAGAGATGATCCTTTCTTTTTTGATTTAAACAGGTATACTGCTATTCTCAATGGTGAAGTGTCAGATTTCAATGAAGAGGGAGAAGACGCTTACGCTGAAAAAAATGTGCTTTCCATTGCAATTGAAATACCTAAATCAATGTTAGGAGCAGCATCTGTTGGAACAAATCCATTTGAGCCAACTACGCCTGTATATTCAATTTGGGTTGAATCAAAAAGAAAACAATAAAAGAAATTATAAAATGAAAAAAGTAATATATATAAGCTTTCTATTTTTAGCTACAATTGTTTTTGTTCAATGTAGTGAAGATGACAATAATAACATAATTGACCCTGAAGCCACTTGTGAAGATGGCATTCAAAATGGAGATGAAGAAGGCATTGACTGTGGAGGGTCAAACTGTTTGCCTTGTGAGCAAGGCCCTGATGGAGTTGATTTCTCAGGAACATTTGTTCAAGAAGACCAAGTGGGAAGACCTGCGATTTCTACAGTTTTTGTCACAGAAGGGCTTCGAGATGACTTTAATACAACTATACCTTCAGAGATGTCGTCGCTTTTTACTGATGATATGTTAATGAATTTAGAATCCTTGAATCCGGATTTTGATGATAATGGTGGAAATGTTTTAGCACAAGATGCAGCGGGTTTTATTTCTATGCTTTCAAAAGATGTACTATGGGTTGCCCAAAATGGTACAGCTACTTTCTTTAACGGTACTACAACCTTTACAGGTAGAAAGCTTGGAGATGATGTGATGGATTTTCATTTGTTGCTAATTTTTGGAGGGCCTAATATTGAAGCTCCCCTGAATGATGGAAGTGGAGAACAGCCTCTGTTGATAAGTGATGGGGTTTCACAAAATGATAAGGAATTTTTACAAAGCTTTCCATATCTGGCAGCTCCATTTTAGCATTTAGAACAATCATTTTATTTAAACGGCTTGATTGATTTTAAGCAGTTTTTTGTTTATAAAACCGACGGTCATCTTTTTCCGTATGTATAAATAGTTAGTTAATAGTAAGGTGATGAAGCCTTACTTGATTCCAAGTAAGAGCCGGTTTTGTAGGCTGGTTTTTTCAGAGTTTTTTTGTTAGTGGAAACGCCTGTAATTTAATTACAGGCGTTTTATTTTACAGCAAATAAATTTAAATGCTAAAAAAAATGTTAATTAAGATTTTAAATTACACCAATAGTGTATAGTTGTTCGAGGGTTGGAGTTTCGCTACCACCTGTTGGCTCAAGAGTAATGCCAAATCCTTCACTTATAGGTATGTCTTCAAGTAGAAAGACTTTGTTTTCATCTTTCGTGAAATTATCCAATAAACCAATACTGGTTGGTGTGAGCGGGTCCATTTTCAATGACCAAACCTGATAAACCATTCCTTCAGGTGGTTCAGGCAAACCGCGGGCATCCAGATGAACAGTGTTTGAGTTTTCATTATAGAACACTTTTGCATACGCATTTGGTGCAACAGGAGCGTTCCCGGGCAGATTTACAATTTTTATATCTCTATCTCTTAGTATATTAAGCAATGATTCAGTATCAGCCAGGCGTTCCTCTTTAGATACAATTTCTTCAAGGAGGTTTTGATTTTCATTTTGAACTTCTACAAGTTCATTTTTTATGGCATTGTTTTGATTGAATAACCAAAATATTCCAACAATTAAAACAATTGATGCAGCCCAACCGAGGATAGCTGACCAATTTGTTGAATGTTTTGAGCCAATCGTTCTTATTTTGGTTTTAAAGAGTTTGTTTTCAATCTTCTTCCAAGTATGTTCAGAAACAGGAGGAGAGGTGTTTTCTGCTAACTTTTTGAGTGTAGCTTCAATTTTTTCAACTTCCTGTTTAACTTCAGGGTATTTACGCATAGCGGCATGTATACTTTTGTTTTGTTCGGGCGTTAAAGCTCCATAAACAAAAAGTTCTAAATCACCGGATTCTATGTATTCTTTTGCAGTCATATATTAATCACCCATTGAATTTCGCAGCGCTTTTAAACAGTTTCTGTTTCTCGTTTTAATTGTTCCTAAGGGAATTTCAAGTTTTTTTGATGCTTCAGCTTGTGTAAACCCTTTAAAATATAGTAAATCAATTACTTTTATACATAAAGGTTCAAGTGCTTTTACAAATTTCCTTAACCCAATAGTGTCTGTTTTGGAGCTCAAATTATTATTATCTTCAAGGATATGTACGAAATTGTTGGCGTCTAAGTTTTTCTTTGAGTTTTTGTATGCTTTTGATCTTAATTTATCTATCGCAGCATTCCGGGCAATGTTTAAAATCCAGGTAAAAAATCTTCCCTTGGATGAATTGTATGAGTCTGCTTTTTCCCATATTTTAATAAATACATCTTGTAAAATTTCTTCTGCCAGGTGGGTGTCAAGAACTATATTATAGATAACTCCCATGGTACTTTCAGAATACATTTCATAAATGCGTGCAAACGCCTTTTGATCGCCTTGCTGTAATTGAAGAATTAATTGATCTGGTTGCATTCTTGGATTATGGTTCTGCTAAACTACAAAAAAGATTAATACTTTTATTTTAAAAATAAGTTTATAAAAACATTTTAAATCTTGTATAGGGTTAAAAATTCAAATTATCTATTTTTGCACCATGCAAAAAAACTTATTTTCTTCATTTCTGGAACAATTAACAGATGATTTCACACCAGTGGTTGCACCTAGAATATTTCAAGAGTCTTATATACCATTGGATTTGTCTTCTGAAAACAACACATTAAAGGATGTTGACATCTCATCTTCAAAAGCAATGGAGCAGTATATAAATGAGTTACTTGATGAGAGTAAGGCTCAAGTTGCTTATGGAGGCTATCTTGAAAAAAGAGCGATTTATGAACGTAGTTTGCACTTCAATAGACAAGACCCGAATACGGCAAGAAACATTCATCTGGGGGTTGATTTATGGATAGGTTCTGGCACAGATGTTTTGGCGGTTTTAGATGGAACAATCCACAGTTTTCAGGATAACACTAATTTTGGGGATTATGGACCCACAATAATTCTTAAACATCTTTTAGAAAACCACACTTTTTATACTCTGTACGGACATCTAAGCAGAGAATCTCTTGCCAGTTTAAAAGTTGGTGAATCTGTTAAAAAAGGTCAGGCGATTGCTCGATTAGGGTCAGCATTGCTGAATGGTGATTATGCACCTCATTTACATTTTCAGATTATCAAGGATTTACAAGGAAAAAAGGGAGATTATCCGGGAGTTTGCTCCAAGACTGATCTACAATATTTTTCAGAAAATTGCCCTGATCCAAATTTGCTTTTGAAGATTTATTTAAAGCTCTAGGGTTTTTTAAATTTCAAAATTTTTAATATTTCTATTAAATTTAAGTATGTATTAGTTTAACTCATTCCATTAAAATAATAGTAAATTTGTAATAAAAAAATCATAAAAAATGGAAAAGGCAAACTGGAAAACTGTTAAAGAGTACTCAGATATTACTTATAAAAAATCTAACGGTGTTGCTCGTATAGCATTCAACCGACCTGAGGTGCGCAACGCCTTTAGGCCAAAGACAACTTCAGAATTATTAGATGCTTTTCAGGATGCACAGGAAGATACCAGTATTGGAGTTGTGTTGTTATCAGCAGAAGGCCCTTCACCTAAAGACGGTGTCTATAGTTTTTGCAGTGGGGGTGATCAGAGTGCAAGAGGCCAACAGGGATATGTGGGGGAAGATGGTTACCACCGGTTAAATATTTTGGAGGTTCAACGATTGATACGGTTTATGCCAAAAGCTGTTATTGCTGTAGTTCCAGGATGGGCCGTTGGAGGCGGACACAGTTTACATGTAGTATGTGATATGACTTTGGCAAGTAAAGAACATGCAATTTTTAAACAAACCGATGCCGATGTAACAAGTTTTGATGGTGGGTATGGGTCTGCTTATCTTGCCAAAATGGTGGGTCAAAAGAAAGCACGTGAAATTTTCTTTTTAGGAAGAAACTATTCTGCACAAGAGGCTTTTGAAATGGGAATGGTTAACGCTGTTATTCCTCACAATGATTTAGAAGATACTGCCTATCAATGGGCTCAGGAAATTTTAGCAAAATCTCCCATTTCAATAAAGATGCTAAAATTTGCCATGAACTTAACTGATGATGGTATGGTGGGACAACAGGTTTTTGCAGGTGAGGCAACACGTTTGGCCTATATGACCGATGAAGCTAAGGAGGGGAGAGATGCCTTCTTAGAAAAAAGAAAGCCCAATTTTGATAAAAAATGGTTGCCTTAATCTTAAAATTAAGCTGACTCTGAAAGTACCTTAGTTTTTATAACCGGATTTTGTTTTGTTTGAACAGCTTTTGTTTTTTTGAGTTGTTTTTCTTTTTCTAGAGACTCCCTGATTTGTTTTATTGTTTTGGTCCTGCCATCGTGACTCCATCCCGGAGGTCCAAAGCAATACATGAATTTATGGCGCCAATTTTTGGACTTTTTCATATCTGCCCATATGTTTTTGTATTCATGTGATAAAATCGTCCAAATATTAAAGGAATTTGGTGGACTTGTAACTCCATATTCTATGTCAATAGTTTCATCTAATTCTTTCCACGTACCAAACATTCTGTCAAATATATTTAAGATCCCACCGTGGTTTTTATCCATGTATTCAATATTTTTTGCGTGATGTACCTGGTGCATTGTGTGAGTATTGATAAACTTTTCTAAAAAACCCAGTTTAGGAACGTATTTGGTATGTAATTGAAACTGCCAAAGTGATTCAATTCCAATGCATACCAAAAGCATTTCGGGTGGAAACCCTAACATTACAATCCACACATAAAAGAACGGTTTGTAGATTATGGTAAACCAACCATTCCTGACGGCGGTCCCTAAATTGAAGTTATCAGATGAATGATGAACGATATGTGCCGCCCAGAAAAATCTAACCATATGATTTTGCCTGTGAAACCAATAATATGCAAAATCATCTAAGAGCATACACGCAATCCATACATACCAAACATAGCCAAATGATTGCCAACCAAAAATATTAGTTCTTACACCATCAACCACAGGATTAAAAAGCTCATAGGCTACAGTGAAAATTAATATTGCGGCAACGGTTTTAGTAAGTGCTGCGATGACAGCTGAACCAGTACCAATAGAAAGACTTGAAACCAAATCTTTCCATTTGTATAGATTTTTGTCACCAAAATTTTTACTGTAAGAAAGTTCCAATAAAATGAGTGCCAAAAAGACCGGCACGCCATAGACTAATGGATTTGTAAAGTCCATGAAATTATAATTAAAGGGTTTGTATTGTTAAAATTTGAAGTTTCTAATATAGAGATTAAAAACCTAAAACAATAAATTTAATAGTTTTTAGATTAATTTAAACTCAGAATTTTTTTATTTCACTTTTTTATAAAAAAATTAACTTTTGTAAGCATCTGAATGAACAGTTGTTACGGCTCTTCCACTAGGGTCATTTAGATTTTTAAAACTTGCATCCCATTCCAATGCTACCGGACTACTACAGGCAACAGAAGGGACAGAGGGTACACTTAATGCAGCTGCATCACTTGGAAAGTGTTCTTGAAATAGTGTTCGATAGAAAAACTCTTCTTTGGATACAGGGGTTTGGATTGGAAATTTAAAATGAGCATTTGCCAATTGTTCATCTGTCACAGATTCATTCACAAGCTGTTTTAAGGTATCAATCCAGCTATAACCAACTCCATCGCTAAATTGTTCTTTTTGTCTCCAAGTAACACTTTCAGGCAGCAAGTCTTCAAAAGCTTTTCTTAGAATCCATTTTTCCATTCGCTCACCATTTATCATTTTGTCATTGGGATTTATCCGCATTGCAATATCCACAAACTCTTTATCCAAAAAAGGAACACGACCTTCGATTCCCCAGGCAGCCAATGATTTATTAGCTCTCAAACAATCGTATTGATGCAACTTGTCAAGTTTTCGTACAGTTTCCTTGTGAAATTCTTCTGCATTTGGTGCTTTATGAAAATAGAGGTAGCCACCAAAAATTTCATCGCTTCCTTCACCTGATAGCACCATTTTAATTCCCATAGCCTTAATGGCTCTAGCCATAAGATACATTGGTGTAGAGGCTCTTATAGTTGTAACATCATAGGTTTCAAGATGATAAATTACCTCTTTTAAGGCATCAATACCTTCCTGAATAGTAAATTTAATCTCATGATGAACAGTTCCTAAATGTTCAGCTACTTTTTGAGCAGCAGCCAAGTCTGGAGACCCTTCAAGCCCTACGGCAAATGAGTGTAACTGTGGCCACCATGCTTTTTCTTTATCTTCGGTTTCAATGCGTTTATCAGAAAACTTTTTTGCGATGGCTGATGTGATAGATGAGTCAAGCCCTCCCGATAATAACACACCATAGGGAACATCACTCATCAATTGTCGGTGAACAGCATCTTCTAAGGCCTTTCTTAGTGCATCTATATCAGTTTTATTATCTTTTACATTTTCATACTCCACCCAATCACGTTCATACCATTTAATTAATTCTCCATTTTTGCTGTGTAAATAATGACCGGGCGGGAAAAGTTCAATTTTTGAACAAATTCCCTCAAGCGCTTTTAGTTCGGAAGCGACATAGAATGTTCCATTTTTATCCCAACCAATGTATAAAGGAATGATGCCCATATGGTCACGGGCTATAAAATACTCGTCTTTTACAGTGTCATAGAGAGCAAAACCAAAGATACCATTTAACTCATCGAGAAACGATACTCCTTTTTCTTGATAAAGTGCTATGATAACTTCACAATCAGAGTGTGTTTGAAAATTATATTTATCTTGAAATTGCTTTCGCAAGTTTTTATGATTATAAATTTCTCCGTTTGCAGCCAGTACAAATCTTTTATTTTCACTGAAAAGGGGTTGTTTCCCGGAAGTTGGATCAACTATCGCAAGCCGCTCATGAGCCATTATTGTATTTTTATTATTAAATATCCCACTCCAATCAGGTCCACGGTGGCGAATACTTTTAGACATTTCCAGCAATTGTGGCCTTAATGATTCCGCCGATTCTTTCAGTTCAAAAGCACAAACAATTCCACACATAATTTTGTTCTTTAGGTTAAAAAAAAAGCCCGTCAATGAACTTGACAGGCTAATAGCTTCTTGACAAGTTTTATTGTTAAGTTTTGAAATTATTATTTACTTTGATAACTATCATTTTTTGGGGATATTTATTGCAAAAACTGATAAATTATTGAATTATTTTACTTAAAAGTGAATGTTTCATTTAAAAGCAGATTTAAACCAATGAAGGATATTTAGCAGGATTCACTTCACTCATTATAGCATAGACTTTTTCAAAAATGTCTTCAACTGAAGGTTTTGAGAAATAATCACCATCAGTCCCATATGCCGGCCTGTGAGCTTTTGCAGTAAGTGTTTGAGGTTTACTGTCTAGGTGCACATATGCATTTTGTTCATCAATGATATGCTGTAATATAAAAGCAGAAGCTCCTCCCGGTACATCTTCATCGATCACTAAGAGGCGGTTGGTTTTAGCAATGCTTTTTACGATATCGTGATTTAAATCAAACGGTAACAATGATTGTACATCTATAATTTCAACAGAAATTCCAACTTCCATTAGGTCGTTAGCAGCTTCTTCTATCAACCTAAGAGTTGATCCGTATGAAACTAATGTAATGTCTTCCCCTTCTTTGATTGTTTCAACCACCCCAAGTGGAGTTTTTAATTCGCCAAGGTTATTGGGCATTTTTTCTTTGAGACGGTATCCATTCAGGCACTCTACAATTAAACCGGGTTCATCTGAAGCAAGTAAAGTGTTGTAGAAACCGGCGGCTTTGGTCATATTTCTTGGAACGAGCACGTGAATTCCTCTCACAAGGTGAATAATTCCTCCCATTGGTGAGCCACTATGCCAAATTCCTTCGAGTCGGTGACCACGAGTTCTAATGATTAAGGGCGCTTTTTGTTTTCCAAATGTTCTGTATTGTATGGTTGCCAAATCATCACTGATAATTTGTAAAGCATATAAAAGGTAATCTAGATATTGAATTTCCGCAATGGGTCTTAAACCTCTCAGAGCCATTCCAATTCCTTGTCCTAAAATTGTAGCTTCTCTGATTCCTGCATCAGCAACTCTTAGTTTGCCATATTTTTCTTGCATTCCTTCAAGTCCCTGGTTTACGTCACCAATGTTTCCACTATCTTCACCAAATATGAGTGATTGAGGGTATTTTTCAAAAATTTTGTCAAAATTATCCCTGATAATGATACGGGCATCCACTTCTTTAGCATCTAGATCATATGTTGCCTTTACTTCAGAAACCGCAATTGCATTTTCTGCAGATTCACTGTAAAGGTGTTTGCTGTATTTAGGTTGGATTTTTTCGTAATATGTTTGTATCCAGTTAACCAATCCAACTTTGGCTTTTGAGTTTTCGGAAACAACATATTTCAACGCCTTTCGAGCAGTTGAAAGGATTTCTTTTCTGATAGGCTCTTTTAGGGCTTCTAACTCTTCTTTAAGTTTATTCAGGAAGTTCTTGTTACTACTTTCAGCACTTAGCTTATTCAAAATAGCAATCAGCTCACCTTGTTCTTCTTTTTGTGGTGCAACAAATGCCTTCCAGGCTGCAGCTTTTCCTTCTCTCACTTCTTTTTTGATAGCTTTTTCAAGATCAGAAAGTTCCTCTTCTGTTGAAATGTTATTTGAGATCATCCATTCTCTCATTTTTAGGTTGCAGTCGTGTTCTGCTTCCCACTGGAGTCTGTCAGCATTTTTGTAACGCTCATGTGATCCTGAAGTTGAGTGTCCTTGGGGTTGTGTTAATTCAACAACATGGATAAGTACAGGAACATGTTCTTCTCGAGCAATGTGTGCAGCTTTTTGGTAGGCTTCAATCAAAGCAGGGTAGTCCCAACCAAGCACTTTAATAATCTCATAACCATTATCATTTTCATCTCTTTGAAAACCCTTTAGAATTTCAGATATGTTTTCTTTTGTAGTCTGATATTTTGCGTGTACGGAAATACCATATTCATCATCCCAAATACTCATGACCATTGGCACCTGCAAAACACCGGCAGCGTTTATTGTTTCCCAAAACAATCCTTCACTGGTACTTGCATTTCCAATGGTGCCCCATGCGATTTCATTACCCTTGTCAGAAAAGTTTGTTAATTGCTGTGTTTCAGACACATTTCTGAAGATTTTAGATGCTTGTGCAAGCCCTAAAAGTCTGGGCATTTGCCCCGCTGTAGGTGAAATGTCAGGGCTGGAGTTTTTTTGTTCAGTTAAATTTTTCCAACTTCCATCTTCGTTTAGACTATGAGTGGAAAAGTGACCTCCCATTTGTCTTCCTGCGGCCATTGGTTCTTGTTCTAATTCGGTATGACCATATAAACCTGCAAAAAACTGTTGGATGGTCATTTCGTTTATTGCCATCATAAAGGTTTGATCACGGTAGTAACCTGAACGCCAATCACCATTTTTAAATGCCTTGGCCCATGCAAGCTGTGGAACTTCTTTTCCGTCACCAAAAATTCCAAATTTTGCTTTTCCAGTAAGCACTTCACGTCTTCCTAAGAGACTGCATTCTCTACTGGTAACTGCAATTTTATAATCATTAAGCACTTCGGCTTTAAATTCTTCAAAAGAGATATCCTCTTTGGTTTGTGGCTTGCTCTGCATAGTAATCTTTTTATGTTTTGCAAAAGTAACGAAAACGAAGGGGTTTTGCAATTGATAGGATGTGAATGAAATCTAATTAACTGAACAATAACATTTAGGGTGTTTAAATTATTTTTTAATCAAGGTATTGTTGAACAATTTCAAAATGCGTTTATATTCATCTGTCCAACTGCTTGGCTCTACAAAACCATGATCTTCTGCTGGATAGACTGCCATTTCCCAATTGTCTTTTTCAAGTTCAATAAGTCTTTGAACCAATCTAACAACATCCTGAAAATGAACATTGACATCTACCATTCCGTGTGCAATCAATAAGTGTCCTTTTAATCCTTCTATAAAATAAATAGGAGAGGAACGACGGTAAGCGATTGGGTCATTGTAAGGTTCGTTAAGAATATTTGAAGTGTATCCGTGATTGTAGTGTGCCCAGTCTGTGACTGATCGAAGAGCAGCGCCACTTTTAAAAGTTTCACTTTCATTAAACAAGCCCATTAGTGTTATGAATCCACCATAACTACCTCCGTAAATACCAATTCTATCAGGATCTATATTAAATTCTTCAACCAAATAGCCGGCTCCATCTACCTGGTCAGAAAGGTCTTTGCCGCCCATATGTCTATAAATGGCAGTTCGCCAGTCTCTTCCATACCCTGCACTTCCACGATAATCAATATCTAAAACAGTATAGCCTAAATCTGTCAATAGGTTGTGGAACATATACTCTCTAAAATATGAAGACCACCATTTATGGACATTTTGGAGATAACCTGCTCCATGTACAAAAATTACTGCAGCTCCATTTTTTACTTCAGGAGCGGGGGTATACAATCTAGCAGGTACTTGCACGTCATCAGATGCTGAAAAATTAATTAATTTAGGCTTCCTCCAATTATACTCTTTAAACTCATCAGATTGCCCGGAAGTTATAGGAGTTTCTTTAACATTGGCGATGTTGGGTTTATAATATAATTCCCAGGGCCGGTTACTATAGGAATGTCTGATTGCCAAAAATTTTTCATCGGGAGATAAACTCACTTCATTATTTCCTATGAGTGTGGTTAATTTTTCCATTTTACCACCCATCAAAGGCATTTTATAAAAGTGACGTTCACCTGGATGCACTTCAGAAGTGGTGAGATACCAATGCTTTTTGTCATTAGAAATAAAAGGGTCAAATACTTCAAATTTACCTGAAGTTAAAGCTTTTTTTCTGCCATTTGTGACATCCTGAATATATAAATGAGAATAGCCTGTTGCTTCAGATTGATAATAAATGTGTTTATTGTCTGGAAGCCAACCTAAAGTTCCGCCGCCCATGGACCAACCAATTCCCGGGCCGGCAATCCAGGCTTCATCTCTCTGACGATCCAATGTTTCAAGATAACCTGATTCTAAATCAAGTTTTGTAATCCAACGATCTTTGTTGTCTTTTGAACGCACGTTTACAATAGCGTGGGAACCATTGTCAGAAAAATAGGCTCTTGAAAAATTGACTTCCCGAATTTTTTCTTCCCATTCCTTTTCAGGATAGTCTTTTACATAATCGGGTAAGTCTTTTATACCCGGTAAATCGTCTTGACTTACAAAATACACCGTATCTTTTTCAACACTATAGATTGCTAATTCAATTTGAGCGTTGTTGTCTCCAACTTTTGACCTTGTATTTAAATCTTTTGTATAACCAGAAGCATCTATAAAATCTGGAACTATAGTAGGGTCTGAATTATTTGAAACGTAAAGGTTGAATGTGATATATTTTTGATTGGGAGAAACAACCATATTTATCAACCTTTTTTTGTCAAGGAAAAATTCAAAAGATGATTTTTCACTAGTCATATTTCGGTAGTTTTCTGAGTTTTCCTTTTTTTCTTCGCGTTGATTTATCACCTCAAGTAATGAAAGATTGTCATCTTTCAGCCATTTGTTTTTATCAGAAAATTCTTTGTTTTGTTCCTTTGGTGCTTCGCCTGATTTAATATTGGTTAGTTTTTTTACAGTTCCGTTTTCAAGATTATAAGTGAAGGCATTGTTTTCGTATTGAAACGCAATAATCTTGTCGTTTTGAAGAAAAACAGCATTGCTTATGTTTCCCGGAAGTTGTATCAGGTCTGTGATTTTTTGAGTGCTGATAGAATACAGTTTCAACGTATTATCTTTGCTATACACTTTTTGTGATTTATTGCTGTTGTAGCTTCCGCCAAAAGGCACTAATTTATTTTTATCTTTCCAGTTTACTTTTTCAATTTTACTGGGATTGCTAATCGCAACTCTATAAAGAGAATCATCAGGGTCGTTATCAAGATTATAATTAAAATAAATAAATGCACTTTGATCATCCCATTTAATATCTGTTGGAAATGTACCCATCCACTTAGGGTCTTGCATTATTTTTTCTACGGAAAGCGTTGAAGTTTGTGCGGTTGCCAGAATTCCTGCCAAGAGGAAAAAGACATTGAAAAGCAATCTTTTTGTCATATTTGAATGGTGTTAGTTTAATGATTTTACGAAACTACACTTTTTTAAATAAATAGAACTGTAGCATTTCGAATCTAATGAACCGATTTAAAGCTGAATAAATGTTTGAAAATTAAAAATTTAATACTAATTTTGCACTCCTTTTTGCAACGGATGAAAATGGAAAGGGATTTTTATTAAACCAAATAGTAACACTTCTATATTTTAGTTGCTTAAAATTTTCAAAGAAGTATAGAATACAAATTAATTAATCAGCAATGGCTGAAGAAACAAAAAAAGAAGAAGTAAACGTAGAAGAAACTACTGCTACTCAAGAAACCAAAAAGGAGGTTTCTGTTAAAGAAGCAAATCCTGAGAAATTTTTAGAAGACTTCAACTGGCACAATTATGAAGAGGGAATCGAAGTAATTGATGACAAGAAGCTGGAAGAATTTGAAAAATTAGTTGCCGAAAATTTTGTTGACACGCTAGATGACGAAGTTGTAGAAGGTGTTGTTGTGCATATGACAGACCGCGATGCAATTATTGACATCAATGCAAAAAGTGAAGGTGTAATCTCTTTAAACGAGTTTCGTTACAACCCTGACTTAAAAGTTGGTGACAAAGTTGAAGTTTTAATCGATGTTCGTGAAGACAGTACAGGTCAACTTGTTTTATCTCATAGAAAAGCGAGAACTATCAAAGCCTGGGATCGTGTAAACGAAGCTCACGATAAAGGTACCATCGTAAACGGTTATGTAAAATGCAGAACCAAGGGGGGTATGATCGTTGACGTGTTTGGCATTGAAGCTTTCTTGCCGGGCTCACAAATTGATGTTAAGCCTATCCGTGATTATGATGCCTATGTAGGTAAAACAATGGAATTTAAAGTTGTAAAAATCAACCACGAATTTAAAAACGTTGTTGTTTCTCATAAAGCGCTTATTGAAGCAGATATTGAAGAACAGAAGAAAGAGATTATTGGTCAATTAGAAAAGGGACAAGTACTTGAAGGTGTTGTGAAAAACATTACTTCATATGGTGTTTTTGTTGACCTTGGAGGTGTTGACGGATTAGTTCACATCACAGATCTTTCTTGGAGCAGAATCAATCATCCAAATGAAATCGTAGAATTAGATCAAACATTGAATGTTGTAATTCTTGATTTTGATGAAGATAAAACAAGAATCCAATTAGGTCTTAAACAATTAAACCCACATCCGTGGGAAGCGTTGAGTTCTGATCTTAAAATTGGTGATAAAGTAAAAGGAAAAGTAGTTGTTATTGCAGACTATGGTGCTTTTATTGAAGTTGCTGATGGTGTGGAAGGATTAATTCACGTAAGTGAAATGTCTTGGTCAACTCACTTAAGAAGTGCTCAGGATTTTGTGAATGTTGGAGATGAAGTTGAAGCAGTGATTCTTACTTTAGATAGAGAAGAACGCAAAATGTCACTTGGAATTAAGCAATTAACTCCAGACCCATGGACAGATATTACCAGTAAATTCCCTGTAGGTTCAAGACACAAAGGTGTTGTGAAAAACTTCACAAACTTTGGAGTTTTTGTTGAACTTGAAGAAGGAATTGATGGATTAATTTATATCTCTGACCTTTCCTGGACCAAGAAAATCAAGCATCCAAGTGAGTTTACCAATGTGGGTGATACGCTTGAGGTGGTTGTACTTGAACTGGACGTTGAAGGACGTAAGTTGAGCTTAGGTCACAAACAAACTGAGGAAAACCCTTGGGATAAATATGAAGCCGAATTTGCATTAGGAACTAAACATACTGCTAAAGTTACTGAACTAGTTGACAAAGGTGCAACAGTTGAGTTTAATGAAGATGTAGTAGCTTTTGTTCCGGCACGTCACCTAGAAAAAGAAGACGGAAGCAAATTAGGAAAAGGTGAAGAAGCAGAATTCCAGATTATTGAGTTCAACAAAGAATTCAAGAGAGTTGTGGCTTCTCACACTGTAATTTTCAGAGAAGAAGAAGCAAAAATCTTAAAAGAAGCTGTGAAAAAGCAAGCAGATACTGCTGCTGAATCTAAGCCGACTTTAGGTGACGCTAATGAAAAATTACAAGCATTGAAAGATCAAATGGACAGTAAAAAATAATTACTGAACTAGATATAATTATAAAAAAGACTGTCTGTAAGGCAGTCTTTTTTTATTTCAATAATATAAGATTTGAAAATATCGGTTGATTTTTTTTGTGTACTTTTGCTTAAGACAAATCCACTACCTTCATGAGTCAAAAAGTGTTGCTTAACGAAACTGAAGTTCATATTGCTCTTCATCGCTTAGCTTGCCACCTTATTGAAAATCATGACACCTTTCACAACACAGTTTTAATAGGTTTGCAACCCAGGGGGGCTTATTTGGCCAACCGTTTAAAGTCAATTCTTGTAAACGATTATAAAATTAAAAATATAGATTTGGGGTATTTGGATATAACGTTTTTTAGAGATGATTTCAGAAGAGGAGGAAAGCCACTTGAGGCCAATAAAACTCAAATAGATTTTCTAGTAGAAGATAAAAAAGTTATTTTAATAGATGATGTTTTGTACACAGGAAGAAGTATACGCGCTGCATTGACTGCCATACAATCGTTTGGAAGGCCTTCAGGTATTGAATTGCTCACATTGATTGACAGAAGGTTCAGCCGTCATTTACCCATTCAACCCGATTACAGAGGAAGACAGGTTGACGCAATTAATGAAGAGAAAGTGAAAGTGTGCTGGAAAGAAAATGAAGGGGAGGATGCTGTTTATTTGGTAAGTTAGAAATTAGAAGTTAAAAGCACAACTCAAAACCCGAAACTATAAACATTAAAAAAATGAGTGAGTTAAGTGTCAAACACTTATTAGGAATCAAATATCTCACACAGGCAGATATACACCTTATATTTGAAACGGCAGATCATTTTAAAGAAGTCATCAACCGATCGATTAAAAAGGTTCCTTCCTTAAGAGATATCACCATTGCCAATTTATTTTTTGAAAACAGCACCCGAACTCGACTTTCTTTTGAACTTGCTGAAAAGCGCCTTTCTGCTGACGTGGTTAACTTTTCTGCATCATCATCATCTGTTAAAAAAGGAGAGACCCTTATCGACACGGTAAATAATATCCTTTCGATGAAAGTTGATATGGTGGTGATGCGTCATCCTAATCCGGGAGCAGGAGTGTTTTTATCACAACACATTAACGCCAGCATCATCAATGCCGGCGATGGTGCTCACGAGCATCCAACCCAAGCATTATTAGATTGTTACTCAATAAGAGAAAAGTTAGGCGATGTAGCCGGAAAAAAAGTGGTCATCGTAGGTGATATCCTGCATTCACGTGTAGCATTATCCAATATTTTTGCCCTACAATTACTTGGAGCTAAAGTGAAGGTATGCGGGCCTAAAACTCTTATTCCTAAATATATAGAAAAATTAGGTGTAGAAGTGGAAGGCAATCTACAGGAAGCCCTTGAGTGGTGTGATGTGGCCAATATGTTACGTGTACAAAACGAACGTATGGATATCAGTTATTTTCCATCTATAAGAGAATATTCTCAACAATATGGTGTAAACAAAACCCTGCTTGATTCTCTTAAAAATGAGATTGTAATTATGCATCCAGGACCCATAAACCGAGGAGTTGAAATTACCAGTGATGTAGCTGATTCAAAGCAATCCATCATCCTACATCAAGTAGAGAATGGAGTAGCTATTAGAATGGCTGTCATTTATTTATTGGCTTCAAAAATAAAACACCATGAAAGTTAACAAACATAAAAATTTTCAACTGATTGAAGACGAAAAAGATAATGTAGCCGAATTTGGTGCATTTCTAGAATATATCATTCCCAAAGAATTTTCAAGTGAAAATGTAGTGATAGACCTGTTGAAATACAATCAAATGACTTTACCCGAGTTGCTTAACTTTTTGATAGTTTCAAATAAACACCGCGCTACCAAAAAGTCATTTGTGATTATCAATGATGCCATCGATCCTGATGTTATTCCTGAAGAACTTATTGTTGTTCCGACACTTCAAGAAGCTAAAGATGTTATTGATTTGGAAGAAATTGAACGGGATTTGGGGTTTTAACATTTAAACTATTAAATTTTCTATGGAAAAAACTTTTTTTCTACTCGCTTGACAAAATATTTATGATACTCACCATCCTCGGCTGCCATTCCGCTACGCCAAAGACCTTTCACAATCCCACTTCACAGTTGCTTGAAGTGAAAGGCCATCTGTTTTTGATTGACTGTGGTGAAGGCACTCAAGTGGCCTTGAGAAAATCCAAAGTAAAGTTTGCCCGAATCAAACACATTTTTATTTCCCACCTGCACGGCGATCATTTTTATGGCTTGATTGGGTTGATTTCCACCTTTACACTTTTAGGCCGCGAAGCCGATTTAAATATTTACGGACCCAAAGGCATTAAAGAAATTATCACTTTGCAACTCAAATTGAGCAAATCGTGGACAAACTACAGCCTCTTATTTCACGAATTAGACAGTAAAATTTCTGAAAAGTTATTTGAAGATGAAAAAGTTGAAGTTTTCACAATACCCTTAGATCACAGGGTTTATACCAATGGATACTTGTTTAAGGAAAAAACGGGTGAGCGAAAACTTAACCCTAAAGCAGCTATTGAAGCAAACATTGACAAAAGCTATTTCAGAAAATTAAAAATGGGTGAGGATGTAGTCAATGAAAAGGGACAATTAATACCAAATCAACAAGTAACTTTCCCCCCTGAGCCTCCAAAAAGTTATGCATTTTGTAGTGATACAGCATTTAAACCTGAAATATCCCCTCAAATTGAGGGTGTCACGGCACTGTATCACGAAGCTACATTTCTGGAAGAACACCTTCATTTGTGTGAAAAAACGAAGCACAGCACAGCAAAACAAGCGGCAACCATAGCCCGTGATGCCGGTGTGGAACAATTAATTTTAGGTCATTTTTCAACAAGATATGACGACCTCAACCTTTTTCTTGAAGAAGCAAAAGAAGTTTTTGAAGAAACTTCGTTGGCAGCAGACTACAAAGTGTTTGAAATTTAAGTGAATCTTTACATTCACTTGTTTTAATTTCCTTCAATTTCACGTAAATTGCATTTCATTTCAATAGTATGCAAAACGATTTAAGCCATTACCGCAAAATTTATGAGAAGAAGGCACTACTGGAGTCTACAGTAGATACAAATCCGTTACAACAATTTAGGACCTGGTTTTATGAGGCTGAGCATTATGGAGGTGCAGATGAGCCCAATGCTATGACTATTTCCACTTTGGGACTTGATGGTTTTCCAAAAAGCAGACTGGTTTTGCTAAAAAAATACAACGAAGAAGGATTTATTTTTTATACAAATTATGTGAGCGAAAAAGGGAAAGCCATTTTGGCCTATCCAAAAGTATGTCTTTCTTTTTTTTGGCCAAGTCTGGAACGACAAGTCATAATAAAAGGAATAGCCGAAAAAGTTTCAGAAATTGATTCTGAAAATTATTTTCATTCACGTCCACGTGGAAGCCAGTTGGGAGCCTTAGTTTCAAATCAAAGCAACGTGATCAACTCACGTGATGAATTGGAAAAACAGCTTATAGAGCTTGAAATAAAATTCAAGTCCTCAGAAATTCCAAAACCAAAAAATTGGGGTGGATTTTTAGTTAGACCCCAATCTATTGAGTTTTGGCAAGGAAGACCCAACAGGCTTCATGACCGAATCAGATATACACTTACTGATGATCTGGATTGGAAAATTGAACGATTAGCACCTTAAAATTTTACTAACTAATTGGTTTCCGCTTTCGCGGAAATAAGAAGGATGAAAACACTGTATATTACAAGGCATGCAAAGTCATCTTGGGCAGAAAATGTAGATGACCACAAACGACCGCTCAATTCAAGAGGTAAACTTGACATTATAACCATGTCAAATTTTATAACGTCCAATTATAAAAAACCAGACATTATAAAAACCAGTGATGCCAATAGGGCGCTTACAACTGCTCAACAGTTCAAAAAGAATTTTAACCTTCCCGACTCTAAGTTTGAAATTGACCCTTCAATGTATGATTTTACGGGTGAGCGGGTAGTCAGAGCCATTGAAAACACACCAAATGATGTTAATATATTAATGGTGTTTGGTCATAATTATGGATTGACTCATTTGGTCAACAAGTTAGGAAATGAATTTATTGATAATTTACCAACCTGTGGTTTTGTACAAATTGATTTTGATACAGATAGTTGGAAAAACTTATCTCAAGGAAGAACCAAGTCTATGGTATTTCCAAAACACTTAAAATAATGACAAAAAACTACGATCACTATATAAACAGAGAATTAAGCTGGTTACAATTTAATGCAAGGGTACTTCAAGAGGCTGAAGATGAAAGCGTTCCTCTGGCTGAGCGTTTACGCTTCTTAGGAATATTTTCAAACAATTTGGACGAGTTTTTCAAAGTGCGTTACGCTACAATCAAACGCATTGACCTTGCTGGTAAAACAGGAAAAAGTGAATTGGGAGGAACAAGAGCCAAGGATTTGCTTGATCAGATAACACAAATTGTGATCGCTCAGCAAGCTGAAAGTCTTGAGATTATAAGTACAATTCAAAATGAATTAAGGGCTCACGGGGTTTATGTTATAAATGAAAGTGAAATTACAGAAACCCAAAGTGAATATATAAAAGATTTTTTTATTCAAAAGGTGAGACCTGCTTTGATGACTATCATACTCAATGAAGTACACGAGTTTCCGGTGCTTAAGGATAGTGCTGCTTATTTAGTAGTCAAAATGATTATGAAAAAAGAAGATACTGTTTTTAGCTCCAAGGAAGTATATTCACTCATTGAAATTCCTAAGTCTATAGAACGATTTGTAGTGTTACCTCAGGAAGGAAATAAACACTTCATAATTTTGCTTGATGATTTGATAAGACATTGTTTGCATTATATTTTCAATATTTTCAATTATGAAAGTTTGCAAGCTCATATGATAAAAATCACCCGAGATGCAGAGTTGGATATTGACAGTGATTTAAGTAAAAGTTTTCTTGAAAAATTGTCTGAAAGTGTAAAAGACCGGAGAATAGGTGATCCTGTCCGCTTTGTTTACGATAAGCAAATCGATGAAGAAACTTTGGATTTTTTATTAAAAAAAATGGGGATTGAGGACACAGACAGTATTATTCCAGGAGGAAGATATCACAACAGAAGAGATTATATGAACTTTCCTGATGTGGGAATTAAGCATTTGTTTTATGAAAAACATCAACCGCTGCCGGTTCCAGGTTTAGTTTTGCAAGGGAGTGTGCTTGAAAAAATAGCAAAAAAGGATTATTTACTTTATGCTCCATATCAATCGTTTGCATACCTTATCAAGTTTTTACGTGAAGCTGCACTTGATCCAAAAGTAAAAAGTATAAAAATAACAATTTACAGGCTTGCTGAAATATCAAACATAGCCAGTTCAATTATTAACGCAAAGAAAAACGGAAAAGACGTTACTGTTCAAATAGAGCTTCAGGCACGTTTTGATGAAGAAGCTAATATTAGTTATGCTGAACAGATGCAGTATGAAGGGGTGAAAGTTATTTTTGGAGTGCCAGGTTTAAAAGTGCACTGTAAAGCATGTGTAATTGACCGAATTGAAAAAGGAAAAGTAGTTAGGTATGGTTTTGTAAGTACAGGAAATTTCAACGAGTCCACTGCTAAGGTGTATACAGACTACACTCTTTTCACATCCAATCAAAAAATATTAAAAGAGGTAAATAAAGTTTTTGATTTTTTTCAGGTTAATTATAAAGTAAAAAAATACAGACACTTGATAGTTTCTCCTCATTATACTCGTAATGCTATATACGCACTGATTCAAACAGAAATTGAAAATGCTAAAAAAGGAAACCCAAACGGGATTCAACTCAAATTAAATAGTCTTTCTGACTATGCAATGATTGATAAGTTATATGAGGCTAGTAAAGCTGGTGTAAAAATAAAAATGATAATAAGAGGAATTTGTTGTTTAATTCCGGGAATTGAAGGGATGAGTGAAAATATTGAAGTAATCAGCATCGTAGATAAATTTTTAGAACACCCCAGATTATATATTTTTGAAAATGGAGGCATGCCAAAATACTATATTTCATCTGCAGATTTTATGTCCAGAAACCTTGATACACGTGTTGAAATAGCGTGTCCAATTTATGATAAAGATATACAGCAAGAACTTCAGGATACATTTGATATATGCTGGAAAGATAATGTAAAAGCTCGGGTTATTTCCAAAAAACAAGACAATGCATACAAAAAAAACAACCTACCTAAAGTGCGTTCTCAAGTCGAAACTTATGATTATTATTTAAAAAAACTTGATATAAACCTTTAAAGCATATTCAGATATGAAAATTCAAAAATATGGGGCAATCGATATTGGTTCAAATGCTGTGAGGCTACTCATAGCAACCATCATTGAACGCGAAAATCAACAAACCATATTTAAGAAAACTTCATTGGTGAGAGTTCCAATTCGTCTGGGAGAGGATGTTTTTCAGCACAAAAATATTACTGAAGTTAATACACAGCGACTGATAGACACAATCAATGCATTCAAGCTGTTAATGAACTCCCACAAAGTTGTTAAATACCGTGCCTGCGCTACATCAGCTATGCGAGAGGCAGAAAATGGAAAACCTATTGCTGAAACCATTCGAAAAAAAACAGGTGTTTCAATCCAAATTATTGATGGAAATGATGAAGCCGCAATTATAGCTTCTACTGATATCAAAGATTTAATTATGGTTGATAAAACATTTTTATATGTCGATGTGGGAGGTGGGAGTACCGAGTTTACAATTTTTTCAAACGGTAATACCATCACATCAAAGTCTTTTAAACTTGGTACTGTCAGGTTACTCAATAATATGGTATCAGATACTATATGGAATGAAGTAGAGGAGTGGATTAAGCAAGAAACAAAAAACTATTCAAAAGTTTCTGTAATTGGTTCGGGAGGAAATATTAACAGCATATTTAAGCAAAGTGGAAAAGCTTCAGGTAAATCACTATCTTATATTTATTTAGCTAATTATTTTGAACTGATTCAAAATTATTCATATGAAGAACGTGTGGTTGAAATGGATATGAATCCTGATCGAGCCGATGTCATCATTCATGCCACTAGAATATATCTTTCAGCAATGAAATGGAGCAAAGCCCGAAAAATTTATGTGCCTAAAATAGGACTATCTGACGGAATTATAAAAAGTCTCTATAAAGAAGAAGTTGCTAAAAATTTTGAAGTGGAAGTGTGATTTAGGAATCCTTTTTTGAAAACAATAGTCCCAAAGGAATCAGCACCAATAAAAATAAAAACTTACCGGTGACCAGGCCATAAATGGTAATCAAAGCAGCGATTACCATTAATATATAGATTAATACTGTTTTTGACATTTTTTGTTTAACCGTGAATGTGTTCTTTTTTCCCCAGATTGCTCATAATTTCAGCTTCATAAACGAGTAAATCCTGCCATTTTTGATTGACTTCTTCCAAATTACCATATTTTCTTGCAAAACCTAAAAACATTGTATAGTGATTGGCTTCAGAAACCATTAATTTTCGGTAAAATTCTTTTAACTCTTCATCGTTTATTTGTTCAGAAAGCAATCTGAACCGTTCACAGCTTCTAGCTTCAATTAAAGCTGCATATAGCAGTCGATGCACTAACTGCGTTGTCCTGCTACCTCCTTTCGGGAAAAATTGATGAAGTTTAATGACATATTCATCCTTTCGGTCGCGGCCCAGCGTCCAGCCCCTCGCTTTAATTCTGTCGTGGACCATTTTAAAGTGACTGATTTCTTCTTTTACCAAAGCTACCATTTCGTCTACTAGCCCAGAATATTCAGGAAATGATACAATGAGAGAAATAGCGGTAGAAGCTGCTTTTTGTTCACAATATGCGTGATCTGTTAATATTTCTTCAATATTTTTTTCAACTATTTTGATCCAGCGAGGGTCAGTAGGTAATTTTAATCCAAGCATCATTTATTGTATTTAGATAAAACCAATGTTACACATCCAAATCGAACGTTTTTTTGAGGGTTTCTATTACAGGATATTTTTCTTTTAATTTTTCATACTTCTCCCGTGCTGTATAAACATAATTTTTTTGATGATTTTCATTCACTTCAATAATTAACTGAAGATTATGGTTATTGAGCTTTTTTGAAAGAAAATTGAGAAGATATTGTTGTGAGCGCTCCAATTCCACTTTGATGGTTTCGTTTGGGTATGAAACGTGAATATTGTTTTCTTCTACTGTGGGAAGCACCATATCAAGGTGTGAAGCAACGATATGCTCTCCCTTTTTTTCCAGTATTCGTGCGTATTCTTTCCAGGCAATTTGTAAATCGGTTTCAGAAAATTGATCTTCGGGAAGTTGTTCCTGGACGACTTTTTTTCCTTTTAATTGTTCCTGTAAATGTTTTTTTTGCTGAATGCTTTTTAGCGAAAGTGCAGAAATACGTTGTGCATTCCGCTCTGGAATGGAGTTTTTAGGCGTTTCGGGTGTAGATGATTCTTCAGATATGTTTTCTGATTCAGCAACAGCTATATTTTTACTTTGTTGTGTTTTTTCATCATCAACTGAATACTGTTTGGGTTCAGTTTTATTTTCTTGAGATTTAACTGGTTTTGATGGAGTTACTCTAGTTTGAGGTGGCTGAATGTAGCGTTTTAGCTTTTTTTTTTCATCAGTATATGTGATGGAAGCCAGTTGCATTAGGCATAATTCTACAAGAAGTCGCTGATTCTTACTTGTTTTATATTTTAAATCACAATCGTTAGCAATTTCAAGTGCTTTCTGTAAAAACTCACTGCTAGCCTTTTGTGATTGTTCAAAATAGCTGGTTTTTATTTGTTCACCAACTTCTAATAGTGTAATTGTAGATTGATGTTTGCAAACCAGTAAATCTCTGAAGTGAGAGGCTAGTCCTGAGATAAAATGATGCCCATCAAAACCCTTTGCAAGAATTGCATCAAACAAAACCAAAGAACCCGGAATGTCATTATTTAGCAGAAAGTCTGTTGTTTCAAAATAGGTTGTGTAATCAAGGACATTTAAATTTTCGGTAACAGCTTGCCTTGTAAGATTTTTTCCGGAAAAGCTTACAACACGATCAAAAATTGAAAGAGCATCTCTTAGAGCGCCATCAGCTTTTTGAGCGATTATATGTAAAGCATCGTCCTCTGCATCAATGTTTTCGACTTGTGCAATTTCTGCTAAATGATTTTTAATATCAGTAACAGTGATTCGTTTGAAATCAAAAATTTGGCAACGCGATAAAATGGTGGGAATTATTTTGTGTTTTTCAGTAGTAGCCAAAATAAATATTGCGTGATTTGGTGGTTCTTCAAGCGTTTTCAAAAAAGCATTAAAGGCAGCCTGAGACAGCATATGCACCTCATCAATGATATAGACTTTATATTTTCCTGTTTGTGGGGGAATGCGCACCTGATCTGTCAAATTCCGGATATCATCAACAGAATTGTTTGATGCGGCATCCAATTCAAAAATATTGAATGCAAAATCTTCGTTTAAATTTTCGGTACTCTCTTGATTGATTCTTTTTGCCAGGATACGTGCACAAGTAGTTTTCCCAACACCTCTGGGTCCTGTGAATAACAATGCCTGGGCAAGGTGGTTGTTTGCTATGGCATTTTCAAGCGTATTTGTAATAGCTTGTTGACCCACTACACTTTTAAAAGTGGTGGGGCGATATTTTCGGGCAGATACTATAAAATGTTCCATAGGAATTGTACGTAAAGCAAATATACAGATTGTTCTAATTTCCTTGGAATCTATCTTTCACTTTTTCTGAATAGATATTAACAACTATGTTGTAAATTTGCAAGATACAAGCCGTCTTATCGCTCCGGATCAAATTCGGGGAGGAAAGTCCGGGCACCACAGAGTAGCATAGCGGGTAACTCCCGTCGTTCTCGCCTTAGGCGGGAAAAGGACAAGTGCAACAGAAAGAATGTACAGGTAATGCTGTAGTGAAATCAGGTAAACTCTATGCGGTGAAATGCCATGTAAACCGGTGCTTGAGGGTTGCTCGCCCGATACCGGAGGGTAGGCAGATTGAATTAAACAGCAATGTTTAATCTAGATAAATGATAAGAGTTAAGTTTAGCTTAATACAGAACCCGGCTTACAGGCTTGTATCATAAAAAAAGTCCCGTTAGACACACAGTGCTCTTTACGGGATTTTTTTAGATAAAATAGTTATTTTATTTCTCATCAATTGAGCAGCTGCCGGCAGCACATCCAAATCCAAACAGCCCCATAAGAGTAATATAACTCCCCAGTAGGATTCCAAAAAATTGATTGTCCATGATTGTGTGAATTAATAAGACCACACCAATTGCTAGGTAAATTAACCGTGTTATATTCCAGTTTTTAGTAAGATTTTCAATCATTGTAGTTTATTGTTTAAAGACCTCCAGGATCCTGCATTGTGAACACTGGCATAGCCTTTTGATTTTAGAATGTTTTTAGCGTTACCGCTTCGCATACCCGATGCACAACAAAGAATATAAGTTTTTTGCTTGTCGCTTAAAATGTTTTTATTATTGTTAATGTTGTTTAAAGGAATGTTTTTAGAGCCTTTGATGTGCCCAGACGTAAACTCTTCTTTTGTTCTCACATCAATAATAACGGCTCCTTGTTGTACCATGCCCTTATAGTCGATTTTGGGACCAATTCCAAAAAGTGATTTGAATAATTGAATCATAAATTAGTCTATTTGAGATTGGTAATAATTTATGTCTAACCAGGAACCGCCATTAATGCATTCCAAACCTTGGGTTTTAAGGTATTGTGATGCAACACCGCTTCTGTTACCTGATGCACAACATAAAACCAAAGGTTTGTTCATAGATTTGATTTCTTCAATTCTGGATTGAATTTCTTGTAAAGGAATATTTATTGATCCGGCAACGTGGCCGCCTCTAAATTCCTCAAACGTTCTAACATCAATGATTTTAGCATTGTTGTTTATAAAGGTTTCTATTGTCATTGTATTTGTAATTAATTTGGAACAAAAATAGAACCGCTGTTAACTTTCCACAGTTACTTTTGTTACAAAAAAAAATCAAGGTTTTTAATATTGAATGATATTTGAATTAAGATTGAAAGAAACTAAATACAGATCCTCCATACCTTCTTGATTCAATAAAATTAGACAGCTTACTCAAATCAGTATGTTTGGAATGTTCTATTATTATAAAACCTTCTTCATTTAAAAGATTGTTTTTAAAAATCAATTGTGGAATTTGTTCAAAATGTTCAACTTCAAAGCTATAAGGAGGGTCTGCAAAAATCACATCAAAAGTCTGATTTGATTTTTCTAAAAAGGAAAAGACATCTGCTTTTATAGCTGTAATTTCAAAATCAAGTTCGTCACTAATTTTTTTAATAAACTGTACACATCCATAATCAGCGTCTATGGCAGTAATATGCTTGTTTCCTCGTGATGCAAATTCAAAACTGATATTTCCTGTTCCGGCAAAAAGATCTAAAAATGTAATTTCACTAAATGAAATTCGATTGTTTAGAATATTAAACAACGCTTCTTTTGCAAAATCTGTTGTAGGTCTTACCGGTAGTTTTTTTGGAGCAATGAGCCGCTTGCCTTTGAATTTTCCTGAAATAATTCTCATTATACACGGGTTAATTTTGTATTTGTTTCATTTTCTATTGAAACATTTCTAATGTATTTATAGGCTAATTTGAAAAAGTCATCTTCCTCAGTGACTTGACCACTGAGGGAAAGAATAAACTCTTCCGGATTTAACTCTAGTTGTTCAGCTACAAAAAGGGTGTAGTATAGAAAGTCTTCAGGCGCATTGTACAAAAATGTATTGAAAAGAAGGATGTTTTTGCCTTGGGTTACCAAAAGGTTCATCTCTTTATTATAAAGGTGAACAAACATTTTTTTTGAATTACCAAATCGTTCTTCATTGAGTCTTTTTTCTATAAACTTGGTAGAGAAATGAAAAAAAGTAAAGGTGCCATAACGGTCAAAAAAGTAGTTGTTTATGTTAGCAAAAGGGACATACACATTTATTATATCATAATTATCTATTTCATCAAAGTCAACATAATCTGATGGAAATATTTTTGAATTGAATTTTAAGAAAACTTCGGGTTGTGTTTTATCAAATAATGGTTTTGGAACCAGTGTTGATAGGTTGTTTTGATGAATTATTGTCAATTCATTGATCTCTATATTAAGCTCAGTGTTAGAACTAAAAATTGTTTGTATCTCGCCTAAAACTTCTTCAGGTGATAGTGGAGATTCAAATATTATGTTTTTTTCAAATTCTACAGATTTATCTTCGTCATTTTGCAATAAAAAAGAAAGTCCATTCAGGCTTACCTGAACGGACATTCTTAAGTTTGAATTAGTATTTAAAAATTTATTGTTCTCCGGCTTTATCATATTGTTTTGGCCAGTTTCCATTGGTATTTACGTCTTCCATTGAGCCAACAATAATGTGAGAACCGTTAACACCGTCAACAGAAACCGTTTGTTTTTCTTGAATTATTAAATCCCTGTTAAGTCCGTTTAAGATTTCGTCTTTGCTTGCCTTCGCTTCAAATACTGCAATTTTTTTCTCATTTCTTAAAATGAAACCTGCATCAAGTGAAATGTTTACTTCATTATCTCTTACGGTTACTTTATCCATGCTTTTGTAACTTTCTGAATTTTTAAAGAGGGAATCTTTAACAGGAACAAAAGATAAGGTATCAATAATTATATCTTCAATATAATATCCGCCTTCCTGAGGGTCAAGGCCAAAAGCTCTGTTACGTTCTACATCAGCATAACTGGTATCTCTTCTTTGCGTAATTGCAAACTGTGCGGTATCAATAAACTGAACAAGAGAATCAAAGTTTCCGGTAAATTTTCCTTCAATTTCAAGGTAAGCGAGTTCTGCTGTTCTGATATCTTTTAAAACATCAATTACTTTAGCATAGCGTTTTTGCTTTTCTTCGTTGAATTTTGTGGGTTCATAAACAGAATTAAAAAGCTTATATCCAAGAAAGATAATAATTATCCAGAGAACAAGTTGAATTAAAAGTTTCATTATTGAAATCGATTTTCGTTTAACGTAAAAGGTATATCGCAAATCTACAATTTTTTTTCAATCACAAAAGTATAATCTTTAAAAATCGTTTTAATTGTAATATTTCATAATCATACATTAACTTAGCCGTGATTTCTTCAATAAAAGTTAATAATGAACGCTGCAGAGTTTTATAAAAGAATAAAGGAAAAATTTCCACATCAACCTACAAACATTCAAGATGTTGTTTTACAAAACCTGGCACAGTTTGTTCATTCACAAGATACTGACAGTCTATTTCTGTTGAAAGGCTATGCCGGAACCGGAAAAACCACCATCATCAGTACACTGGTTCAATCACTTTGGGAATTAAAGAAGAAAGCAGTTTTGATGGCCCCCACCGGGCGTGCAGCCAAAGTGATTAGCAATTATGCAAACAAAGAAGCTTTCACAATTCATAAAAAAATATATTATCCAAAGGCAGGTAAGGGAGGAAGTGTGAGCTTTACATTACAACAAAACAAACATCGTAACACGATTTTTATAGTTGATGAAGCTTCAATGATCTCAGACTCACCTTCAGATTCAAAATTATTTGAAAACGGCTCTTTGCTTGACGATTTGATGCAATATGTGTACAGTGGTTTTCAATGCAAATTGATATTGATAGGTGATACAGCACAACTTCCACCGGTAAAAATGGAGTTGAGCCCTGCACTGGATGAAAAAAACCTCACAAATTATTATCACAAAGATGTGATGGTATTTGAACTGGACGAAGTTGTAAGACAAAAAATAGAAAGTGGCATTCTTTACAATGCAACTCTTTTGAGAGAAGCTTTAGAATCTGGGTTTTACAACGATTTTAAATTTGATTTACAAGACTTTAAGGACATCATAAAACCCGCAGACGGATATGAGTTGATGGATGCAATAAATGACTCCTATTCAAACCTGGGAAAGGAAGAAACTGTCATTATATTACGTTCAAATAAGCGTGCAAATTTATTCAATGAAAATATTCGATCCCGTATTTTGTTTCAGGAAAATGAATTGGCTACCGGAGATTATCTTATGGTAGTAAAAAACAATTATTTTTGGTTAAAACCAACCAGTGAAGCCGGTTTTATAGCAAATGGTGATATTATTGAAATACTGGAAATTTTTGGGTTTAAAGATTTGTATGGTTTTAAGTTTGCTGAAGTTTTAGTGAGAATGGTAGATTATCCAAAAATGAAACCGTTTGAAACTGTATTACTTCTTGATACCATAAAGTCTGAATCACCTTCACTTTCTTATGAGGAATCAAACAAGCTTTATCAAGAGGTTATTAAAGATTATTCTGACATCAAATCAAAATATAAAAAGTTTTTAAGCGTAAAAGGCAATAAATATTTCAATGCGTTACAAGTAAAATTCTCTTACGCCATCACTTGTCATAAATCACAAGGCGGGCAGTGGAACACCGTTTTTATAGAACAACCTTATTTGCCTGAAGGTATTGACAAAGAATACCTTAGATGGCTTTATACTGCAGTCACACGCGCAAAAGAGAAGCTTTATTTAATAGGTTTTAAAGATGAGTTTTTCGAATAATTCAGTCTTCAATCTCTTCAACTTCGTTTACAGTTTCTTTATGGTTTTCAGGGTTTGGCTTTCCAATTAACTTGAGATAAAAATACCCCAGTAGTCCGGCGATTAATGAAGCTGTTAATATTCCCATTTTTGATTGTACATCATAGGTTTCATCTGTGAAAGCTAAATCTGTTATGAATAGCGACATGGTAAACCCGATTGCTGCTAAAAAACCAACGCCAAATACGTGTTTAAATTCTATTCCCTCAGGAAGTTTACAAATTTTTAAGACTACCATCAATTTTGTAAATAACAATACGCCAATTATTTTGCCAAAGAGTAAGCCAAAGATAACTCCAAGTGTTACCGGACTGGTGAAAAATTGAAAAGATTCAGCATCTAAAGTCACTCCAGCGTTTGCAAAGGCGAAAATTGGCAATATAATAAAACTTACAAACGGATGGAGTGCATGTTCAAGTCTTTGTAATGGAGGAGTAGCATCTTCTGCTAGCATTGAAAATTTTTCCATGGTAGAAGCCATTCTTTCATCGGCATCTTTTCTTCCCTTTAGTTGCATTCTCTGTCGCTTAATTTTTAGAGAGAGCAATCGCACTTTTCGTAAAAATAATGGAGTATTGATCTTTTTCAAAGTAGGAATTGTAAATGCCGCCAATACTGCGGCAATGGTAGCGTGAACCCCTGAAAGCAATATTGCAAGCCATAAACCGCCAATTCCCATAATGGCATAAAACAAGGTATTTCTTATGCCCATATAATTTGCAGTTAAAAGAATCAATAAGAAAAAGGCACCCAAAGCAAGGCTATTTACTGAAATATCTGAAGTATAAAAAAAGGCGATCACCATTACAGCTCCTAAATCATCTACAATGGCTATTGCAGTTAAAAAAACTTTCAGTGAAAGAGGTACTTTATCTCCTAATAAGTAGAGAATTCCTAATGCAAAGGCAATGTCAGTTGCCATTGGGATACCCCAACCAGAAACGGCTTCTGTTCCTTGATTAAGATAAAAAAAGATTAAAGCCGGAAATACCATGCCTCCAATTGCAGCAGCTACTGGAAGCATCGCTTTTTTAAAGCTTGCAAGTTCACCATGCATCAACTCTCGCTTTAGTTCTAACCCTACAAGAAAGAAAAACATAGACATTAGTCCGTCATTAATCCAATGCAGAAGATTTTTCTTAATTTGAAAATCTTCAAAGCCAATGTAAATATATTGTTTCCAAAAATTATGATATCCTTCAGCTAAAGGGGAGTTTGCAACAATCATTGCCAAAACCGCAGAAAAAACTAGCAGTATGCCAACAGATGTTTTCTTTTCTATAAAATTTTTGACGGGAAGTAGGATATAGAGGTCTAGGGTGGACTTTTTCATTTGAATCTAATTTCTATTACACAAAGTGAATGAGATACTCTTTTAACAGTGTAAAAGTACTATCACTATCTCATTTAGAGTATGATAAAAATCAGGTAAAACAAAAAGTTTATTCCTCTGATTTGAGTGACAACTCAAACCATCGTTCAGTTTTCACTTCAATTTTATTGATAATTTCCTGAAGTTCTTCAGATTTTTGATTGATTTCATCAACAGACCAATCAGCTTCTGCAAACTTTTTTTGCAACTCATCGCGTTGCACTTCAAGTTTTTTAATTTGCTGGTCTAAGTTATTAAATTCTTTTTGTTCATTGAAAGAAAGCTTTTTAGAGTTGCTATCTTTTTTCCATGATTTTTTTTCTGTAGGTTCTGATTTTTGTTCTCTTTTTTCAGTTTCTATACTAGATTCATACGTTCTGAAATCACTGTAATTACCCGGAAAATCATCAATGACTGCGTTACCTCTGAAAATAAAAAGATGATCTACAATCTTATCCATAAAGTAACGATCGTGAGAAACAACCAGCAAACATCCCGGAAAATCCAATAAAAATGACTCTAAAACATTTAATGTTACTATATCTAAATCGTTTGTAGGTTCATCAAGAATTAAAAAGTTTGGATTTTGAATTAAAACGGTACACAAATAAAGTCTTTTTCGCTCACCACCACTCAATTTTTCAACATAATCATATTGTTTTTTTCGATCAAACAAAAATCGCTCAAGAAGTTGTTGTGCAGAAATTTGTCGACCCTTTTTTAAGGGAATATAATCACCAAACTCTCTAATAACATCTATGACTTTTTGGCCTTGTTTTATTTTGATTCCTGCTTGGGTGTAATAACCAAACTGAATGGTTTCACCGGTAATGATTTTACCGCTGTCAGGTTGAAGGTTGCCGGTCAATAAATTTAAAAAGGTAGATTTTCCCGTGCCATTTTTTCCTATAACACCAATTCGTTCACCTTTTAAAAAATTATAATTAAACTTGTTAAGAATTTGAAAGTTATCAAAAGACTTTGAAACATTGTGGAATTCAACTATTTTACTTCCAAGCCGTTCCATGTTAATCTCGAGTTCTATCTGGTGATTTGATCTGCGTTTACCGGCTTTTTCTTTTATTTCTTGAAAATCCTGAATGCGGGATTTGCTTTTAGTAGTCCTTGCTTTTGGTTGACGTCGCATCCAATCAAGTTCTTTTTTAAATAATTGTTTGGCTTTTCCTGTTTCAGCCATTTCAGATTCAATACGGGCCTCTTTTTTTTCAAGGTAGTATGAGTAATTTCCTTTATAGCTGTATAGTTTACCATCTTCAAGTTCAACAATTTCATTACAAACACGCTCTAAAAAATAGCGGTCGTGTGTCACCATAAAAAGCGTGATGTTTTCTTTGGCAAAAAACTCTTCAAGCCACTCAATCATCTCAAGGTCAAGATGGTTTGTGGGTTCATCCAAAATCAATAAATCTGGTTTACTTAATAGTGCATTAGTGAGTGCAAGACGTTTTTTTTGACCTCCACTAAGGGTACTTACTTTTTGGTTGAGATCCTCAAGTTTTAATTTTGAAAGAATTTGTTTGTAAAGTGTTTCAAAATCCCATGCCTGATGTGCTTCCATTGCATCAAATGCAGTTTGGTAACTCTCTGTGTCCATCGGGTTTTTGAGCGCACTTTCATAGCGTTCAATAACTTTTAGTATTTCATTTTCCGAATCAAAAATTGTTTCTTCAACTGTTAGGTTTTTGTTTAGGTTTGGTTCCTGGGCTAGATAGGTTACTACAATATTTTTACGATAAATAACATTACCGGTATCAGGGGCGTCCTCACCGGCAAGGATTTTTAAAATTGACGTTTTGCCTGTACCGTTTTTGGCAACAAAACCAATTTTTTGGCCCTCATTAATTCCAAATGAAAGGTTTTCAAATAAAACCAGTTCACCAAAAGATTTCGAAATATTTTCAACTGATAAGTAGTTCACTTTTTAATTTTTATACAAAAGAAAGTAAAATTTAATGATTTTCAGTCAACAAAAATATAATGTATTTTTATTATTTCAAGGTAGTTTGTGATTCATGTCATTAAATTAAATATAAGTCGAAAAATTTCATATTTAAACTTGTTCACCTATATTTGTTTTGAACTTGACGCACTGAAAATGAATAAATCTTTATTGTATACTTGCCTGGCAATTTTGATATGTTGTTCTTCCTGTATTTCTTCCAAACAGTTAAAATATCTTCAGGAAAATGACAAAAAAAACGATTCGCTTATTACACTTTCAAAAAAGCAAGATCCATATCGTATACAAGTAAACGATTTATTGAGTATCAGGATTAAATCACTTGACCAAAGTGAGGTGGGAATGTTTAACCCGGTGGGAGATGAAAACCCCAATGCAACCGGAGAAGAAAGACTGTATTATGATGGTTTTTTGGTTGACCCACATGGTAAAATCAGAATGCCCACATTGGGAGAAGTAAACGTTTTAGGCTTTACAGTTGATGAAGTAAGGGAAAAGCTCGAAAAAGAATTACTTGAAAGTTATTTTAGGGAAGAAGCAAATATTTTTGTTACAGTTAAACTTGCAGGCATTAGATATACCATTGCCGGAGAAATTGGAAGTCCCGGTTCTAAAATCATATATAGAGATCAATTAACCATCATGGAAGCTATTGCTAATTCCGGTGATATAACACTCACCGGCGACAGAAAAGATGTTGTTATAGTGAGGCAATATCCCTATGGTCAACGAGTGCATCATATTGATTTAACAAGCATTGAGGCTGTTAATTCACCCTATTATCATGTAAAACCTAATGATTTGATATTAGTCAATCCTTTACCACAAAAATCATTTGGAACAGGAACAACAGCAATTCAATCCATCACAACAATTGCTTCTATCTTGAGTTTAGTTACTACTACCATAATCTTATTTAGCAGACTGTAAATTAATGAATGAAGAATTTGAAATAGACCAACTTCAAACCAATTTTGATTTTAAAGGCTTTTTAATGAAGCTATTGTCCTATTGGCCCTTGTTTTTAATTTCACTTGTTATTGGTTTTAGTATTGCATATTACATCAATGTGAGAAAACTACCTGTTTATCAAATGAGTAATATGATTTCTATCAAAGACGATCAAAACCCATTTTTTACAACCAACACAAGTTTGACATTTAATTGGGGAGGTACCACCGATAAGGTAAATACAGCTATGGTGACTTTAAAAACAAGGTCTCATAATGAAAAGGTGGTAGAACATCTTCAATATTACTTAAGTTATTTAATAGAAGGAGAGTACCAGTTTGAAAACGCATATGGTCAAACCCCTTTTAAGGTTGAAGTTGATACATCTAAATTTCAAATATTAAATAACTTGATCAAAATAAAGGTTGTTGATGAAGATAGCTATTTACTTTCTGCAACTTTTGAAGAGAGAAATTATCCCACACAAAACTATAGTACAAAAGAGAAAGGAACAATTGCAATGCCAGCTGAAGAATTTGAAAGAACTTTTCAGTTTGGACAAAAATTAGTTTTGCCTTTTTTTAGCGGAACAATAGTCAGATCTGAAAAAAAACTTCAGGTTGAAAAACCCTATTTTATTAAATTTCAAAATTTTGACGGAGTTGTTGCGCGATTTCGTAATATCAACATACAGCCAGAGTCTCAGGGTGCTTCTGTGTTGAATTTAAGATTAACCGGAAATAATAAAGCAGAGCTAGTAGATTATTTAAATGCTACAGTTCAAATTTTAGGAGAAGATGTATTGGAGCGTAAAAACCTTTTTGCCACAAGAACGATCCAGTTTATAGACAGTACATTAGCCATAAAATCAGGTGAGCTTTCTGAAGTTCAGAATGAGCTGGAAGCATTTAGAAATGCTTCTTCTGTTTATGATTTAAGTTCAGAAGGACAGGAAATAAGTAGTAAATTAACATTATTAGATTCAAGAAAAGCAGAAATAGAACAGCAAATTGATTATTACAATACACTTGAGGAATATTTAATTAGCAGAACAGACTATAGTAATGTTCCTGCACCCTCAGTTGCAGGTATAACGGAAGCTAGTATTGTAAGTGGTGTAAGTAGAATAGTAACATTAGCTGAAGAACGTAATAAATTACAATATTCATTTAGGGAAGGAGCTCCTGTTTTTGCAGATATTGATAGACAAATTAATGCAGTTAAGGCAGTTTTACTTGAAAACATAACTTCTTCAATGGCATTAAAAAATCGTGAAATCAGAGAAATAAACTCCGATATTTCAAAAGCTGAAAGTGAAATTAGAAGATTGCCTAAAGAGCAACAACAATTGTTGAGCATTCAAAGAAGGTATGATTTGAGTAATCAGGCTTATAATTTGTTTTTAGCAAAAAGAAGTGAAGCCGGTCTAGTGAAAGCGGCCAATGTTAGTGATGTCATGGTAATAGACCCTGCAAAAGATATTGGTGGAGGTCAGGTTGGACCAAACAACCAATTGAATTATATTATGGCGGCTGTTTTTGGAACGTTCATTCCATTTGTTTTTGTGTTTCTTATTGTCTTTTTTGACAATAAGATAAACACTACTCAAGAAATTGCAAGGTTATCACCAATCCCAATTTTAGGAGTTATTGGTAAAAGCCGAAAAAATGATAACCTGATTGTACTACATAATCCTAAGTCTGCCGTTGCAGAATCGTTTAGATCTATACGTTCCAGTCTTCAGTTTATGTATAAGAAACGAGGTATTGAAGGAACTAAAACTGTTTTGGTAACCTCTTCAGTGAGTGGAGAAGGAAAAACATTTTGTTCTATCAATATTGCTTCAGTTTTCGCTTTAAGCGAAAAAAAGACTGTTCTTTTGGGATTAGACTTACGTAAACCAAAGATTTTTGATGACTTTAATATAAAAAACAAATCAGGAGTAGTTAATTACTTGATTAATGATGCCAGTTTGGAAAGTATTGTTCAAAAAACTAAAATCGGGCATTTAGATATAATTACTTCAGGGCCAATTCCTCCAAATCCTTCAGAGTTAATTCTAAGTGACCGAATGAGTGAACTTATGGAAGAATTGTCAACTCAATATGATTATATTGTTATTGACTCACCTCCATTGGCATTGGTATCTGATGCCATGGAACTTGTGAAATTTGCTGATGCAACGATGTATGTAGTACGTCAAAATTACTCTAAAAAGGGAATGTTATCTATCATTAATGATAAATATAAAAACGGTGAAATTAAACATGTGAGTATTGTTTTAAATTACTTTCAACATAAAGCAAAATACGGTTACGGTTACGGTTACGGCTACGGATATGGCTATGGAAATTATAATCACGGCTATTATGAAAATAAATCCAAAACCGGACTCTTGAATAAAATCTTGAGACGTAAATAAGCTTTTTAAATTTATTATCACCTATTTTATTACCTAATGCTCTCCAAAAGGCAACAATTAATTAAAAGAACTTTTGATTTATCAATTGCTCTTGTAGGGTTATTAGTTTTATTAATTCCTTTATTTTTCTTAATTCTAATTGCTAGAATTGATACCGGTTTTTCAGGAGTTTTTTCACAAGAGCGTGTAGGAAAGGAAGGTCAAATTTTTAAAATGTATAAAATCAGAACCTTAAAAGGAACTAAAAACCATACTATTGAAGAGTTAGTTTTAGACCAAACAAAGTATGGAGGTTGGTTGCGAAAAACAAAATTAGATGAACTCCCACAACTCTTCAATGTATTAAAAGGTGATATGAGTTTGGTAGGACCAAGACCAGACATACCCGGATATGCTGACACTCTAGAAGGAGAGGGCCGAATTGTTTTGAAAGTAAAACCCGGGATAACAGGTCCCGCAACGATTAAGTACAAAGAGGAAACAAAATTGTTGTTGACAAAGGAAAATCCTCAAGCTTATAATGATGAAATAATTTGGCCAGACAAAGTAAAAATAAATAAAGCTTATGTGAAGAACTGGACTTTTTTTAACGATTTAAAATATATATTCAAATCAATAGTTTAATCTAAACCATAATTAAGAAGAATTTACAGAATGGAATCTAACATATATCACGATCAAAACTTGTCAAATTATTCTTTTTTAATCACTGGCGGTGCAGGTTTTATCGGTTCAAATTTGGTAGCTTATTTACTTAAACACGGTTCTAAAAAAGTAAGAGTTTTAGACAATTATGCGACAGGTTTTATAAATAATTTGAAGGAATTTGATAGTTTACCAAACTTTGAAATAATTGAAGGAGATATAAGAGATTTGGAAACCTGTAAAAAAGCAATGAATGGGATTGATTTTGTATCTCATCAAGCAGCTTTAGGCTCTGTTCCTCGCTCTATAAATGATCCAATTACTTCAAATGAAGTGAATATTTCAGGGTTTTTAAATATGCTGGTGGCTCAAAAAGAATCCAATTCTGTTAAACGTATGGTCTATGCAGCCTCAAGCTCTACTTATGGAGACAGCAAAATGCTTCCTAAAGTAGAAGATAATATTGGAAAACCACTTTCACCTTATGCAGTTACAAAATATGTTAATGAACTTTATGCCAGTGTGTTTCATAAAACATATGGAATAGAATTAATTGGTTTGCGTTACTTCAATGTTTTTGGTCCAAAACAAAGCCCAACAGGAGCTTATGCTGCAGTAATTCCTTTATTTATGCAGGCATTGAAAGATAAAAAATCTCCAACAATAAACGGTGACGGAGAGCAAACCCGCGACTTTACCTTCGTTGACAACGCAGTGCAAGCAAATATTAAAGCTCTATTTGCAGGCAAAGAAGCAGTTAATGAAGTATATAATGTAGCTTTTGGTGATCGTATAAGTTTAAATACTCTTTGGAGTGATTTAAACGAAATTTCAAATTCAAATGTTGAAGCAATATATGGCCCACCAAGAATTGGCGATGTGAGAGATTCACTTGCAGATATTTCAAAGGCTAGAAAGCTATTGGGGTATGATCCAAAATTTAGTGTTCATCAAGGTTTGCAAAATACCTGGGATTATTTTTTGAAAAAGTAAACAAACTTTAAAAATACTGAGATGAAAAATATATTAATAACAGGAGGTGCAGGGTTTATAGGTTCACATGTTGTTAGGCTCTTTGTGAATAAATATCCAGACTCTCATATTTTTAATTTAGATGCTCTCACTTATGCCGGTAATTTAGAAAACCTCAAAGATGTTGAGCAAGCACCAAATTATACATTTATTAAAGCAGATATCAACGATCCTGATGTTATTCAAAATCTTTTCGATACCCATCAATTTCAAAATGTTATTCATTTGGCAGCAGAATCACATGTAGATCGCTCGATTACAGACCCTTTGTCTTTTTTAAAAACCAATATTTTTGGAACTGTAAACTTATTGAATGCTTCCAAAGAATGCTGGAAATCAAATTATGAAGATCATTTGTTTTATCATATAAGCACAGATGAAGTCTATGGCACTTTGGGCACTTCAGGGTTATTTACTGAATCTACAGCTTATGATCCTAACTCACCTTATTCTGCATCAAAGGCCAGCTCAGATCACTTTGTAAGAGCATATGGTGAGACGTATGGTTTACCTTATGTGATTTCAAACTGCTCCAATAATTATGGACCCAATCAATTTCCCGAGAAATTGATACCACTGTTCATCAATAATATCATTGAAAGTAAACCATTACCTGTGTATGGTGATGGAAACTACACACGCGATTGGCTGTATGTAATTGATCATGCAAATGCAATTGATTTGACTTTTCAAAAGGGAAAAAGAGGAGAAACTTATAATGTTGGGGGCTTTAATGAATGGAAAAACATTGATCTGGTAAAATTACTATGTGATTTGATGGATGAGAAATTGAATAAAAAGCCCGGTAATTCTCAAAAATTAATTCGCTTTGTTAAAAACCGGCCGGGACATGATTTGCGGTATGCCATTGATGCATCAAAGATCAATTCAGAATTAGGGTGGAAACCCTCTGTCACGTTTGAAGAGGGCCTATCCAAAACAATCGACTGGTACCTTGAGAATAAAAACTGGCTTAAAAATGTTACAACAGGTGCCTATCAGGATTATTATAATAAACAATACAAAATAACCAACTAATGAAAGGAATAATTTTAGCAGGTGGGGCAGGCACCCGTTTACACCCACTTACACAGGTTGTATCAAAACAATTATTACCGGTTTATGATAAACCAATGATATACTATCCTCTTTCGGTATTATTATTGGCTGATATTAAAGAAATTTTAATTATTTCAACCCCTTTAGATTTACCAAATTTTCAGAAACTTTTTGGAGATGGTAGCCAGCTTGGTATATCAATTTCCTATGCAGAACAACCTTCCCCAGACGGTTTGGCTCAGGCATTTATCATTGGAGAAGAGTTTATTGGAAATGACGATGTTTGTTTAATCCTAGGAGACAATATATTTTATGGTGCAGGTTTTCAAAAGTTATTATCCGATGCTAAAAATCAGGCAATGAACGAGCAATTTGCTTCGGTATTTGGATATTATGTAGAAGATCCAGAGCGCTATGGAGTTGCATCTTTTGATAGTAATGGACAGGTTTTAAGTATAGAAGAAAAACCAAAAAATCCTAAAAGTAATTATGCTGTAGTAGGATTATATTTTTACCCAAATTCTGTAATAAATGTTGCCAAATTAGTTAAGCCATCAGACCGTGGCGAGCTTGAAATTACTTCTGTGAATGCACATTATTTAAATGAAAATAAATTAAAACTGCAAATTATGAGTAGGGGATATGCCTGGCTAGATACAGGAACCCACGAAGCTTTAACCGAAGCAACTGAATTCGTAAAAACCATAGAAAAACGCACAGGATTAAAAATAGGCTGTATTGAGGAAATAGCTTATCGAAAAGGATTGATTAATAATCAAGAATTACTTCATTTGGCCAATCCGCTCATAAAAAGTGGTTATGGACAATATTTAAAAAATCTTATAAAATAATAATAAGACATTTTAAATTCCGTTAATCTAAAAGTTTACCCCAAAACTAAAAAACTACTTATGTTCAAAAAGAATAGCATACTTATACTTTTTCTTATATCTTCATTTTCAATTTTAGCTCAAGAAAAAAAAATTAATAAAGCTTCAATTGAAATAGGTGCCGGTCTTCATGTTCCTTTTGCTCCCAATGACAAAATTAGTAGGAGTAATTATGTAAATTTTGGAAGCTTTGAAATTGGTTTAAGGTATATGTTTAATCAAAATTTTGGTGCAAAACTGAACTTCACTTATAATGGATTTAGGGATAAAAATGACAAAAATACCGGAATTAACAACAACACAATAGCCGTTGAAGGTTATTATAACGCAGGAAGATTGTTTTTGCCCTATTATATCTATAATAAAGCTACATTATTTTTTCACACAGGAGTTGGGTATACTCGCTCTTCTCCACTTGGAAAAAACGTAACTGAACAAACCGGAAACTTTAACTTTGGCTTTAGACCACAAGTTAAAATAAATGAATGGTTTTCTGTTTTTGCTGACGGGAATTACAATATTGTTTTTAAACAACATTACAGCTACTCTGGCGAGCTTTTATCACAAGACTATGAAGATCACAACGGAAGTTTTGCAACTTTAAATTTTGGAGTAATTATTAGTTTAGGAAAAAATAATAACCATGCTGATTGGCACTAAATTTCAAAACCTTTTTTCTAGATCAATGGCCCTGTTAAACCTTTTTTAAATATTAGTTTAAACTCCTTATATATGTTATTTTAGAGGAAAAAATAGCATGAGAGTTTTAATTACAGGAGCTACAGGACTCATTGGGAGTGAAATTGTAAAAAAGTGTTTGGAAAAAAATATCAGTGTTCATTACTTGACAACTTCACATTCAAAAATTGAAGAAAAGGAAAACTACAAAGGATTTTTTTGGGACCCCAAAAAAGGAGAAATTGATAGCAGTTGTTTACAAGATGTTGATACTATAATTCATTTGGCCGGAGCAACAATTTCAAAACGCTGGACTCCACAATATAAAACCGAAATCCTTGAAAGCAGAATACTTTCAGGAAACATTCTTTTTAATGCGATTCAAAAAAATAAGCAACAAATAAAACATTTCATATCTGCCAGCGGTGTAAATATTTACCCAAGTGATTTTAATAAAAATTACACAGAAGAAGCAAACAAAATTGACGAAACATTTCTAGGTAATGTTGTAACCAGTTGGGAAGAAATAGCTGATAAATTTTCTGTACTGGATATCAAAGTTTCAAAAATTAGAACTGGAATGGTGCTCAATCAAGAGGAAGGTGCTTTACCTGAAATTTTAAAACCCATCAAACTTGGGGCAGGGGCATCCCTGGCATCTGGTAAACAATGGCAATCCTGGATTCATATTGAAGATATTGCCAGACTGTATGTATATGTATTGGAAAATCAATTAGAAGGGGTTTTCAACGCTGTTGCTCCAAATCCTGTAACTAATAAAGAACTCACACATCTTGTTGCAAAGAAGTTAGATAAAACTATCTGGTTACCAAATGTACCAGCTTTTGCTTTGAAATTAATTTTAGGAGAAATGGCAACTTTAGTGACATCGAGTCAAAAAGTAAGTTCGCAAAAAATAGAAGATAAGGGTTATCAATTTAAGTTTCCAGATTTGGAAAGTGCTTTAAATGATTTACTATAAAAAAATCCCACAAAATGCGGGATTTTTTATTTTAATTTTAATTCAGATTAGCTCTTTGTTGCTTCTAAATAAACAGTAAGGCTAATGTCATCATAAATTACTTTGTCACCAATATTTGGAAACATTGACTTTGATCTAAAATTAATACCCCATTCGGTTCGGTCAATTGTAAAAGTTTCACTTTGTAAAACCATTTTGTCACCCTCCAACGAAATATTTACAGGGAATTTTATATTTTTAGTAGTTTCAAGCAGAGTTAAATTGCCTTCTAACCAGGTTTTTCCATCTGTTTCATTCATTCCAGTTACAACAAAATTTCCCGTAGGATATTCAGTGATGTTAAAAAAATCTCCTTTTTTATCTTCAACTGTACCTTTTAGATGAGCTTCAAGATTTTCTTTTCCATCTCCTTCTTCAAGGTCTGTAACTGTAATGGTGCTCATGTCAAGCGCAAATTCACCACCTTCAATTTCGTTTGAGTTGTTTAGATTGATATATCCTTTTGAAATGTGAAGATATCCGGTGTGGTTTCCGGTTAATTTGCTTGCTTCCCAATCAATTTTGGTAGCATCAGCGTCTGCATTGTAAGTTGTAACAGCTGCTTCAGATTCCATTTTTTCTTGAGCCTCACTTGTTTCAACTTTGTTTTCTTTTTCACCTTTACAAGAAAATGCAAAAATTGCAAATAACGAAAGGACTGATAGTTTTAAAATGTTGTTTTTCATGGTTTATGTTAATTATTTTGATTCAACACAAAAGTACAAGTATAGCTCTAAACTTATCTTAAAATCCTACTAATTTTTCAATGACATTTTGACACAAAACTACTTATGGCAGTACTTTTGTTATTAGATTGACGACAAAATTTCGAAACTTAAAAAAATGAGCAAAAAAGATACTTCCAAAAATGCAACAAAGTCAAGGCCAAAAGACAAAAAATTAAATGAATTTGAAGATAAAATTGATGGGTTAGAAAACAAAATCAACAAATTAGAGGTGGAATTAAATCTTGAAAAAGAAAAATTTCTAAGACTCTTTGCAGAATTTGAAAATTATAAAAGACGTACATCAAAAGAGCGTGTTGAACTATTTAAAACGGCAGGCCAAGAGGTTTTACTCTCAATGCTGCCTGTTATGGATGATTTTGACAGGGCATTGCTTGAACTTAAAAAAGCTGAAGATGACACTTTGTTTCAAGGGGTGACATTAATTCACAATAAACTAAAAGAGACATTAAAGTCAAAAGGCTTACAACAGTTTAACGTAAAGCAAGGCGATGCTTTTGATCCAGAAACTCATGAAGCTATCACCCAAATTCCTGCTCCCTCAGAGGATTTAAAAGGGAAAATTATTGATGTTATTGAAAAAGGTTATCAATTGGGAGATAAAATTATTCGCTATCCAAAAGTTGTGATAGGACAGTAAAAAAGCATTAAACTAGATTATGAAAGACGATTATTATGACATATTAGGCATTAGTAAAAATGCTGCTGCAGCCGAAATTAAAAAGGCATACCGAAAAAAAGCTATTGAGTTTCATCCTGACAAAAATCCGGGTGATGCCAAAGCTGAAGAAATGTTCAAAAAAGCAGCTGAAGCCTATGAAGTTTTAAGCGACCCTAACAAGAAAGCCCGTTATGATCAATATGGCCATCAAGCATTTGATGGCTCAGGAGGTTTTGGTGGTGGTGGTATGAATATGGATGATATATTTAGCCAGTTTGGAGATATTTTTGGTGGTGCTTTTGGAGGATCGGGAGGTGGATTTTCTGGATTTAGCGGTTTTGGTGGCGGAGGTCAGCGCCGAATGAAAGGAAGTAATTTAAGAATCAGGGTTGCTTTAACCTTAGAAGAAATAGCCAACGGAGTTGAAAAGAAAATAAAAGTAAAGAGAAAAAAACAAGCTCAGGGAACAACTTATAAAACCTGTTCAACCTGCCAGGGAAGCGGACAAGTAACCCGGATTACAAATACTATTTTGGGTAGAATGCAGACATCTTCACCATGTAATGTTTGCGGAGGGTCTGGTAAAACAATCGATTCAAAACCACCCAATGCAGATAAAGATGGAATGTTACTCACAGAAGAGACAGTGTCAATTAAAATCCCACCAGGAGTGGTAGATGGAATGCAGCTGAAAGTTTCAGGAAAAGGAAATGAAGCTCCCGGTAATGGTATTGCAGGTGACTTACTTGTTGCAATCGAGGAAAAACCACATCCAACACTCCAACGAGAGGGTGATAATTTACATTATGACCTTTACATTAGTTTTTCTGAAGCAGCTTTAGGAACTTCTAAAGAAATAGAAACAGTAACCGGAAAAGTGAGAATCAAAATTGATGAAGGTGTACAAAGCGGCAAAATCCTAAGACTAAGAAGTAAAGGAATCCCAAGCATAAATGGTTATGGAGCGGGTGACCTATTGGTGCACGTAAATGTTTGGACACCAAAAACTTTAACAAAAGAACAAAGAGAGTTTTTTGAGAAGATGGCCAGTGACCCAAATTTTAAACCAATGCCCGAATCTGACGACAAATCATTCTTTGAAAAAGTAAAAGATATGTTTTCTTAACAAGTTTGTATTTAATTAAATTTGTTATATTTGTTAATGGTTATTAATCAAATTAACCATATTTCTTTTTCATAGCAATTTTTTTTCCCATCCTATGTTCGTTTTTTTAAAAGATCCTAGGGTGGGTTTTGTTATTAAAATAACTTCCAATTTTTGTAACGTTGAAATAAACGTTGAGACTAATTTCTTAATAATTTAATTCATTTTTCATGAGTAATATATTAGTTGCTGACCAAGTCACTAAAAATTACGGAAAGTTTACTGCTTTAAATGCAATTTCAATTGAAGTTCCGGCTGGAAGTATATTTGGGCTTTTAGGACCCAATGGTGCAGGAAAAACTACCTTTATTCGTATTATCAATCAGATAACAATGCCCGATTCAGGCAAAGTTTTTCTTGATGGTGAAGCACTACAACCACACCACATTCAGCAAATTGGGTACCTCCCTGAAGAAAGAGGACTTTATAAATCAATGAAAGTGGGAGAGCAGACCTTATATCTGGCACAACTCAAAGGGCTTTCGAAAGCACAAGCTAAGGAAAGACTCAAGTATTGGTTTGATAGATTGAATATTGGAGATTGGTGGGATAAAAAAATTGAGGAACTTTCCAAAGGGATGGCTCAAAAAGTTCAGTTTATAGTAACAGTGCTTCATCAACCAAAACTATTGATTTTTGATGAACCTTTCAGTGGGTTTGATCCTGTTAATGCAAACTTAATTAAAGATGAAATCCTGGAACTTAGAAAACAAGGCGCTACCATCATTTTTTCAACTCATAGAATGGAATCTGTTGAGGAACTTTGTGATCACATCGCTTTGATTCATAATTCTAATAAAGTCCTTGACGGAAAAGTTTCAGACATTAAACGCACATACAAATCAAATACCTATGAGGTTGGTTTGATTTGCAATGATAAAGAAACACTTAAAACTGAACTTAGTGATAAGTTTGAAATAAGCACGGCCAATTTTAAAACACTTGAAGACGAACTAAAAATAAATATCAAGATAGATCAAAAATCTTCTCCAAATGAACTTTTAAACTTTTTGACTTCTAAAGCAGAAATAAATCATTTTGTGGAAGTAATTCCTAGTGTAAATGATATTTTTATCCAAACGGTATCAAAAAAATAATTTAATGAGAAATTTAAGTTTAATCATAAAAAGAGAATTCAACTCAAGAGTTCGTAATAAATCATTTGTTGTAATGACAATTTTGAGCCCGTTGATATTTGTTGGGATGATATTTTTAGTGGCTTATTTAAGTAGTTTAAACAATGAAGAAATCAGATCTGTAGCGGTTCTTGACAATAGTGGTTTCTTTGAAAATACTCTAGAAGATTCAGATAATATAATATTTAAAAAGTTAGAAGACATTGACTTAGATTCTGCTAAGATTATTAGTGAAGAGGGCGACTATCACGGTTTACTTTTTATTCCTGAATCTAATGACATATCAACTTTAGATCAAAATGTTGAGTTTTATGTAAAAGGTTCACCGAGCGTTTCTGTAGTTCAGTACATTGAAAAAAGCTTAAATGCCACTATCACCAACCTTAAGCTGGAGCGAGATGGCGTAGATTTATTAAAAATTGAAGCATCAAAATCATATGTTGATTTAAAAATTGAAAACTACAAAGGAGAACAAACTTCTAAAATGTCCAGTTGGATTAAAGCTATTTTTGGAGGAATCGCCGGTTATTTACTTATGATGTTTATCATTATTTATGGCAATATGGTGATGAGAAGTGTGATAGAAGAAAAAACTAACCGAATTATTGAAATAATCATTTCATCTGTAAAGCCATACCATTTGATGATGGGGAAAATTATGGGAACCTCTTTGGCCGGAATAACTCAATTTTTAATTTGGGTAGTTCTTGGAAGCATTTTGATGTTGGTTGCAACAACTGTTTTTGGCGTCAATATAGAACCCTCTTCAATGCCCAATCAGGAGATGATGGACACAGCCAACAACTCTGCAATGCAAGCCATTATTTATGACATTGCTCGACTTCCTATAGCAACACTCATTTTTTCTTTTTTGATTTACTTTATCGGTGGATACTTTTTATATAGTTCAATTTATGCAGCAATTGGAGCTGCAGTAGATAACGAAACTGACACACAACAGTTTATGCTGCCAATCATCATCCCACTAATGTTGGCGATGTATGTTGGTTTTTTTGCAGTTATTGAAAACCCCCATGGAACTATTGCTGTTATCTTTTCACATATACCCCTCACTTCACCCATTGTTATGTTAATGCGCATACCTTTTGGAGTACCTTGGTGGGAAATTTTGATTTCTATGTTACTCTTATTTGCTACATTTGCTTTTGTGGTTTGGTTTGCTGCGAAAATTTACAGGGTTGGAATTTTAATGTATGGTAAAAAGCCAACCTACAAAGAACTTTATAAATGGCTTAAATATTAGAATGCAAGAAAAATTTGAAAATGTAAAAACTGTGATTCCCAATGGATTTTGGGAAACTTTCAACAGTTTTATGAATTTTGAATTGATAAGTTTTGGCAACGATCAAAATAGGATTGTTATTACAGCTGGGCTAATCATTCTACTTCTTGTTTCGCTTTTTGTTGTTAAGTTGGTTCTTCGCTTAATTCGTAAAATTTATACAAGAAAACTAGAGCCAGACGAGAAGCTCCGGTTTTTAGGTGCATATAATTTTATAGGTTATTTGGTTTATATTCTTGTTTTTGTTTCTGTTTTAAGTTCTGCCGGAATTGATATTACACTACTTTTAACGGCCACTGCAGTAATATTTATAGGTCTTGGGCTCGCAATGCGAGAAATTTTTCAAGACATCATTGGTGGTATTTATATTATTCTTGATAAATCGGTTCAAGCTGGTGATATCATTGAGGTAAACGAAAAAGTTTGTAAAGTTTTTGACACCAAGCTGCGAACTACTAGAGCTGTAACACGCGATGAAAAAGTAATTGTGATTCCTAACCATAAATTTGTTACAGACCCTGTAATTAACTATACCCAGAATTATAAAAATACCCGTCAATTTGTTAAGGTAAGAGCAGCTCTAAATGCAGATGTAGATCAAATAAAGAATATATTGATTGAATCAGCAAAGTCACATCCTAAAATTTTGAAAAAGCCGGAACCTTTTGTGTTTTTTGAAGATTTTGGAGAGGATGCGCTTCATTTTGGAATTTACTTTTTCATTTCTGAAAGCTTTTTGGAGCCAAAAATAAAAAGTGATTTGCGATTTGTCATCGAAAAAGAATTTAGAAAACACGCTATTAAATTTCCATACCCACAAAGAGACATTCACCTGTATAAAACAGAAAAGCCCGAATAATTTCAAATTAAGAAAGCATGCCCAAAATATTAATTATTGAAGATGAAGAGTCCATAAGACGTGTGCTAGTTAAAATTCTATCTGAAGAAAACAATTCTTACCAGGTTTCTGAAGCCTCAGATGGTCTGGCCGGAATGGAACTCATCAAAAACGAAGACTTTGATCTCGTTTTATGCGATATCAAAATGCCAAAAATGGATGGAGTTGAAGTTCTTGAAGCTACAAAAAAAATAAAACCCGAAATTCCAATGGTTATGATTTCCGGACACGGAGATTTGGATGTTGCAGTAAATACAATGAGATTGGGAGCGTTTGATTATATCTCAAAACCACCTGATTTAAACAGGTTACTCAATACCGTTAGAATCGCACTTGACAGAAAAGAACTAGTTGTTGAAAACAAAAAGCTCAAGAAAAAAGTAAGTAAAAACTACGAAATGGTGGGGGAGTCCAAAGCAATTCAACATATCAAAGATATGATTGAAAAAGTGGCGCCTACTGAAGCACGTGTACTAATAACTGGAGCAAATGGTACCGGAAAAGAACTGGTAGCACATTGGATACACGAAAAAAGTGAGCGTTCAAAAGGACCTATGATTGAAGTTAACTGTGCAGCAATCCCACCAGAATTAATAGAAAGTGAACTTTTTGGACACGTAAAAGGAGCTTTTACTTCAGCAATAAAAGATCGAGCAGGTAAATTTGAAGCAGCCAATGGAGGTACACTTTTTCTCGACGAAATTGGTGATATGAGTCTCGCAGTACAAGCAAAAGTACTTAGAGCATTGCAAGAAGGCAAGGTGCAACGTGTAGGAAACGATAAAGACATTAAGGTTGATGTAAGAGTTGTAGCTGCCACCAATAAAAACCTTAAAGAAGAAATTAAAGAAAACCGTTTTAGAGAGGATTTATATCACAGGCTTGCCGTAATTTTAATTGAAGTACCGGCACTGGAAGACCGACGAGAAGATATTCCTTTGTTAATTGAGTTTTTTACTGAAAAAATTGCCAACGAGCAAGGAATATTAAAAAAGAGTTTTGACAAGAAAGCCATTCAGCTTCTTCAAGAGTATGATTGGTCAGGAAATATTAGAGAGCTGCGTAATGTAGTTGAAAGACTCATCATTTTAGGGGGAAAAGAAATAACAGAAGGAGATGTAAAAATGTTTGCTACTAAATAGTTCTTTTAAATTCTTTATATTTCAGCAAAATTGAAACACTTGATCTTGATATGGATAACATTCAGTTAAACGATTTTAAAATCACTAAAACAATTTCTGTTGATAACTTGCCAACAAAACTCACTCTTGAAGCATCAGAAAAGGAGATCAAGAAAGAACTAAAAAAGGCAAGAAAGAAACTTGGAGATATTCAAAACACCCAATATGCACATGGCAAATATGGGGTTTTGGTGTGTTTTCAAGCGATGGATACAGGTGGAAAAGACAGTTTGATTAGAGAAGTTTTCAAAGATTTTAATGTAAGAGGTGTAGTCAACTATAGCTTTAAGACACCGTCTGATAGAGAATTAAGGCACGGATATCTATGGAGACACTATGTGGCTCTTCCCGAACGAGGAAAATTTGCTGTTTTTAACAGAACCCACTATGAAAATTTACTTGTAACCCGCGTTCATCCACAATATGTTTTAAATGAAAATATTCCAGGCATTGATAAAATTGAAGATATAACTGAAAAATTTTGGGATAAACGATTTGAACAAATCAACAACTTTGAAAAAACAATTACAGATAATGGAACCATCATCGTAAAGTTCTTTTTAAATATTTCAAAAGAAGAGCAAAAAAACAGACTGTTAAGGCGACTGGACAAACCAAATAAAAACTGGAAATTTTCTCCAGGAGATTTGAAAGAACGAAAGCTGTGGGATACTTATATGGGGTATTATGAAGATGTATTTAATAGAACATCCACAAACTATGCACCTTGGTTTAGCATTCCTGCAGATGATAAGCCTACCGCACGAATGCTAGTGGCAAAAATTTTATTGGAAATCATGGATTCCTATACAGATATTAAAGAACCTGAATTACCAGAAGAATTAAAAGCTCAAATCCCTCAATATATTGAACAATTAAATAACGATTAATACTTAATCAATGAAACAGTTTATTTTTCTCCTAATTATTTTATCTATTTCTTTAACCACATTTGCTCAAAAAGTTAATCAGCAAGATTCCATCATGCTGAGGAAAATATTTGACGAGGCACTTGTAAATGGTAAAAGTTATGATTGGCTTGAACATCTTTCAAATTCAATCGGTGGACGACTATCGGGCTCTCTAGAAGCCGAAAGGGCGGTTTCTTATACCAAAGAAGAATTAGAAGAGTTAGGCTTAGATAAAGTTTGGCTTCAACCTGTGATGGTTCCAAAATGGGTGAGGGGAGTAAATGAGTATGCTTATTTTGAATCAACAACAGGAAATTCAACAGTGGTCAATATTTGTGCCTTGGGAGGCTCTGCACCCACTCCAGAAGGCGGTTTAAAAGCCAATATTGTTGAAGTAAAAGGTCTAGAAGAACTGGCTGCTTTAGGAAAAGAAAAAATTGAAGGTAAAATTGTTTTTTACAACCGGCCTATGAATCCTAAATTGATACAAACATTTGAGGCCTACGGTGGTTGTGTAGATCAGCGTTATGCGGGTGCAATGGAGGCTTCAAAATTTGGTGCAACAGGAGTAATTGTAAGGTCGATGAGTTTAAAAATTGATGAGCACCCACACACAGGAACAATGACTTATGGCGACTTGCCACTGGAAGACAGAATACCGGCAGCGGCAATAAGTACAAAAGACGCCAATCTGTTAAGTGGTGCTTTAAAACTAAACCCCAAAACCACTTTTTATTTCAATCAAACTTGTAGAGCATTTCCAGATGTAGAATCGTTTAATGTGATTGGAGAAATTACAGGTTCAATGTATCCTGAAAAGGTGATAGTAGTTGGCGGACACCTGGACTCATGGGATATGGGAGACGGAGCCCATGACGATGGCGCCGGGTGTGTTCAATCAATGGAAGTGTTAAGACTGTTTAAACGATTAGATTATAAACCAAAACACACCATTAGGGTAGTTCTGTTTATGAATGAAGAAAATGGATTAAGAGGAGCCAGAAAATATGCAGAGGTTGCAGAAAATAATAATGAAAAACACATTTTTGCCCTTGAAAGTGATGCGGGTGGTTTTACACCAAGAGGTTTTTCATTTCAAAGTTCTGATGAAGATTTCAAACAAATTGAAAACTGGAAACCTTTATTTGAGCCTTATTTAGTGCACTATTTTGTTCAAGGGGGTAGTGGTGCTGATGTAGCACCATTAAAGAAGGATTATAACGTAATGGCCGGTTTAAGACCCGACTCTCAACGATATTTTGATTATCATCACGCCCATACTGATACATTTGATAAAGTTAACAAGCGTGAACTTGAACTGGGAGGCGCTGCAATGACATCATTGATTTATTTGTATGACAAGTATGGAACGGTGAATGATCCTGTGGAATAAGTAATATTTTACTCAAAACTAAATACAAAAACGCATTTATAAAAATAAATTTTATGAATGTGTTTTTCTATTTTTAAAAGGATACATCATTTGCTTTCCAAAATCTTCCGGAAAATCATCGTCATCGTGAAAGCCCAGTTCAATGTCTTTTCCATCTTTTGGGATGTATGCGGTCTTAAATATGTAATCCCAAATGCTTAAAGTTAATCCGAAATTCATTCCGTATGGGTGTTTTTCTGGCAAAGCTTTGCTGTGATGCCAAATATGCATTTTGGGGTTGTTAAAAATAAAACCTAAAAATCCATAATTCCAGCCAACATTGGCATGATTTAAATGTCCCACAAAAACGGCAAACATATGTACTATAAAAAACTCCTGTATCCCAAAACCAATCATTGCAAGCGGGAGATACTGTACAGTTTTATAAATAATAGTTTCCATAAAATGAAACCGGAACTGAGCAGCAAATCCCATTTCCTTTACACTATGATGTACTTTATGAAATTCCCACAACCAGGGTCTTTTGTGCAATTGACGATGAACATTCCATTGAATAAAATCTGCAATAACAAACATTATTAACAGTTGAGACCAGGCGGGAAGGTTTTGAATATTGATGGCAACAAGATTTGATATTCCAAAAAGGCCCAAAAAATCATTGAATAATTCAACACCTATATTGGAAATAGCATTGTAGCCAACTAGTGAAAAAAGGAAAAAATTAAAAAGAATATAAAAACTATCTAACCAAAACCCTTTTCTAAATATTTTTTGACTTTTCCTCCAGGGAATTATGATTTCAATAGTCCATACCAGTAATGATAGTGCAATTAACCAATAAAAATAATTGGTCCATGATGGGTTTGAAATTTCATTGATCAGATAATGAAAATAACCGGTAAATGATTCTTTAGCAATGGTGATATACTTTTCCAATAGTACAATTTTTTACAAAAATAATTGAATCAGAGTTTTGAGAAAGTAACCAATGTTACAATTTTAATCACTCAATTTTAGCATCTAAATGGGTGAGCGTATTGGTTATAAAATTTACCACATTGTAATAAAATTCCGGTTGAATATTTTTAAATTCATCTGCCGGTTTATGATAATCAGGATGATCTTCTACACCAAAATACAAGAAGGGAATTCCCGCTTTGTGAAATGGTGCATGGTCTGAAGAACTTACCCAACTATCTTTACCATCAAGCCCGTCATGACCCATGCTTATTTTAATGGGAAGTGATTCATCGGGTACCGATTCAAAATATGATTTTAATGAAGGCGTGAAGCGAGTACCACAAATGTAAATTTCGTTATTTTCATTACGGCTTATCATATCCATGTTTAGGTTCAAAATAATTTTCTTATTAGTGGAGTTAACAAAGTAGTGTGCTCCCTGAAGACCCATTTCTTCCGCGTCAAGTGCAAGAAAAATAAATGAATTTTTTGGTGGGTTGGATTTAAAATATTCTGCCATTAACATTAAAGCTACCGTACCGGAAGCATTATCATCTGCTCCGTTATAGATTGAGTCATTATCTACTGATTTATCAATACCCACATGATCAAAGTGTGCTGTTACTGCAATATAGTTTTTAGGGTTTTCTGTACCTTCAATAATGGTAATAACATTGACTGCCTGGTGAGTCTGATTGCCTCTTTCAAACCGAAAGGGTTGAAGTATAACATCCAAATCCTTTTCAATAAAAAAATCAATTATATAATTTCTAGCTTTTTTATTTTCAGGTGTTCCCGTTTTCCTACCTTTAAAAATATCTGATGATAAATATTCTATTTTTTTAAGTAACTCAGTTTTTGAAATTGTTTGCAGGGAGTAATCAACTGTTTGAAATTGATTGTTTAGCTGTAAATTGTTCTCTTGACTAATGAGATTAGTACTAACCAATATAAGAACAATTGTGCTGATTAAATGAGTTTTCATAATTGAATATAAATTTTATTTAAAAAATATTGTTGTTAAAGGTACATAAAAGCTATGTTTAGTGTATTATTTTAAGAATGGAAAAAATCGTTTTGTTTTAAGACTATAATCTTTATATTCAGGAAAAACAATAGTTAATTTTGCTTCTTCATATTTTGTCTTAAAGTAAAAAAGTAAAAACAAGAGTACAGATACCCCAATCTTAAATCCGGACTGAAAATAAATTCCACCAAAAAAAGTCAGTAAAAACAATGCTAAATATATAGGGTGTCTGCTATATTTAAAAACTCCGTTTGTAATAAGTTTTGCATTTTTTTTTGGAGACGGGAAAATAGATATATTTATATTTAATTGAATTAACGCAATGAATAAAATTATTGAAGCAAATAATATAAACAAAATGCTAATGCTTTGTATATATTTGGGTGATGTAAACCTTAGAGATTCAATTTCTATGAGGTAAGAAGCAAACAAAATTAGCTGAATTATTACAAAAGTTGAGTCTTTATGATTCATTTTTTTAAGATAGTTAATTATTAATTACAATAATTTGTTGACTCAAAGTTATAAATGAAGACATTAAGAATAAAACCCATAAGAAAAGTAACTTATTTGCAATTGCTGTTACTTCACGGTGCAATGGGTTTTTTAGTTTATTTAATTCCATTTGCTTCAAAAGTTATTTTCTTGAGCGTAGTTTTCTTTTTCTTTTTCTTGATTGTAAACAAAGCTAATAAAAATGATGAAGCATTACTGGCAGCAGCTTATATAACAGGTGCAGAGTTGTTTTTTAGAATGACAGGAGGTGTTTTTTTTTACGAATCCGGAAAATATTTAGTGATTTTATTTTTAGTAATTGGTCTTTTTTATAAGGGACCATCAAAACGGACACTACCTTATTGGTTGTATATTTTTTTATTGATTCCTGGAATTTTCTTTTCAGCAATGAATTTAAACTTTGACACCAATATAAGAAATGCAATTGCCTTTAATCTTAGTGGACCTATAACTGTTGGAATTGTAGGCATTTATTGTTTTTTTAGGAAAATATCATTAAACAGAATTCATCACATTTTTCTTGCGGTTATGTTACCTATAATAACATTAACAATATATTTATTTTTATATACACCAAGCATTCGTGATTCTTTGAGTGGAACCGCATCAAATTTTGCTGCTTCCGGTGGATTCGGGCCTAATCAGGTTTCCACAATTTTAGGTTTAGGAGCAATTATTTTATTTATACGCTTGTTTACAATAAAAAGTAGGCTCTTAAATATTATTGATCTAATTTTATTAATGTTAGTTTGTTATCGGGGTTTAGTTACTTTTTCAAGAGGTGGAATGTTAGGCGCATTAATATGTAGCGTTGCTTTTTTATTAATTTATCTGTATTATGCAGACGGTATAACAAAAGCTAAACTTCTACCTAGAATTATCTTAATTTCAGGAGTGCTTATCACAACATGGGTGTTTACTTCGGTAATAACTTTTGGCCTCATTGACAAAAGGTATAGCAATCAAGATGCTGCGGGAAGAGTTAAACAAGATATTACCACCGGTAGAGCTGAACTTATGGAAACTGAACTAGATGCTTTTTTCAGTGCACCCTTGACAGGAATTGGAATTGGAAAAATTAAAGAATTCAGAGAAGAAAAACTTGGTAAAACCGTAGCTACTCACAACGAAATAAGTCGTTTGCTTTCTGAACACGGTGTGCCAGGATTGATAGCTCTATTTATTATAGCTTTAAGTCCTTTACTTTATTGGTTGTTTTATAAACCAAATATCTATTTTTTTGCTTTTTATTTTTTTTGGTTGATAACTATAAGTCATTCATCAATGCGTTTGGCAGCGCCTGGTTTTATATACGGACTTTGCCTTTTATATATTTTAAATGAAAAGAGTACTATACATAGGAAACAAACTAAACAATCAAAACAGCACAGTCACATCAATTGAAACTTTAGGAAATTTATTAAAAAAAGAAGGTTATCAAGTAATAACTGTATCTGATAAAAAAAATAAAGCGCTTCGGTTTATTGATATGTGTTTTTCTGTTTTTAAGTATCAAAAACAAACAGATGTCATACTTATTGACACATACAGCACGTTGAATTTCTATTATGCTCTTGGAGTTTCGATCTGTGCTCAAATTGTCAGATTACCTTATATACCAATACTTCATGGAGGAGGTCTGCAACTTAGGTTAAGAAATGATTACAAAAAAAGTAAATTTTTATTTAATAGAGCAATGTGCAATGTTTCTCCATCTTTTTATTTAAAAGAAAAATTTGAAGAATTTGGATATTTTAATATTATCACAATTCCTAATACAATTGTACTTAAACATTATCCATACAAACCAAAAGTTCCTTCAAAAACTATTCTTTGGGTTAGGTCATTTTCCAAAATATATAATCCGATGCTTGCCATAAAAGTTGTAGAACAAATGCTTCCAAAACATCCTGATATTAAATTGTGCATGGTTGGCCCGGAAAAAGATGGCTCATTAAAAGAATGTAAAAATTATGCAGAACGGAAAAGTCTCCCGGTTACTTTTACAGGAAAATTATCCAAAGAAGAATGGATAAAAATTTCAGAAAATTTTTCAATTTTTCTCAATACAACCAATTTTGATAATACACCCGTAAGCATAATAGAAGCAATGGCTTTGGGTTTCTCAATTGTGTCTACCTCAGTAGGAGGAATACCCTATTTATTAGAACATAGAAAAGATGCCTTACTTGTTCCACCTAATTCTGACAGTGCTTTTATTGAAGCGCTAGAAGAATTATTTTCAGATTCAGATTTACCAAAAAAACTTTCAGAAAACGCCCGCATAAAAGCCGAAAAATTTGATTGGGAAATAGTTAAACAGAAATGGTTTGAAATTTTAAACTAAGTTGTTGTATTTTTAAAATCCAAATCTAAATAATGGCCAAATCTAAACATATACATTTCGAGGTTTCTGAGCGAAAGATCTTGCTGCGTGTATTTGATATAGCTTGTGTCTTGCTTCTTTTATATGGACTGGGAAAAATTTTTAATTTTGATTATTTTATTATATCAGCAGATACTTGGGAATGGCCATTTGTATTAGCTATCTATATTTCAATTTTCGCAACAGTATTTGAAATGTATGACCTTCAAAAGGCTGGTAAAATAGATGTTGTTTTTAAAAATATTGTACTCACCACTTCTTTGACAGTTTTGTTTTATTTACTAACTCCTTTTTACACCCCTCAATTACCTGGAAACAGATTGCAAATTGTATTTTTTTATTTAGCGATTGTAATAGCACTATTTTTATGGCGATTGGCATACATTACATTAATTTCTGCCCCCAGGTTTTATAAGAGAATTTTAATTATTGGAAATGGAAATAATGTTGAGATGATGGCAAACGCTATTGAGAAGTCTGATCCAAATTATAAAGTTATTGGGTATATAAACACATCAAAGAATAATGAGATATCTCTAAATATTAAAGAATTTAAGACATTAGATTTAAACACTATTATTCAAGAAAATTCAATTTCAGAAATTATTATTGCTGGTAATTTTTCTAAAAAATTATCTCTTCCAATCTATTCTAATCTTATCAATTTACTCGAAAAGGGTTTTTCAATTAAAGAATACACTCAGGTTTATGAAGACTTAACCCAAAGAGTTCCGGTACATCACGTTGAAAAAGATTTTTACAGATATTTTCCATTTAGTAGAAGCAATCAAAATAAACTGTATTTGTTTTTTCATCGCTTTATGGATTTAACTATATCTGTAATTGGACTTTCTTTTGGAGTACTCCTTTTACCTATAATCTTTTTAGGGAATTTACTGGCAAACCGGGGACCGCTTTTATACTTTCAGAATCGTGTGGGTAAATATGGAAAATCATTTTATATCATAAAATTGAGAAGTATGGTAGAGAACGCTGAAATTGATGGTGCAAAATGGGCAACAGAAGGAGATATTAGAATCACAAAATTTGGTAAATTTTTACGTAAAACCAGGATAGATGAAATTCCACAATTTATAAATGTTATTAAAGGAGATATGAGCGTTATTGGTCCACGACCTGAAAGACCTGTTTTTGTTAAAGAGCTTTCAAATGATATTCCATTTTATGAAATAAGACATATTATTAAGCCCGGGTTAACCGGATGGGCACAGGTTAAAAGTAATTATGCTTCAAGTAAAGAAGATGCCCTTGAAAAACTGCAATATGATTTGTATTATATTAAAAAAAGGAGTATTTATTTAGACTTAAATATTTTGGTTAAAACCCTGAGCACAATTATTTTCTACAGAGGTCATTGATTTACAAATCTTTAATAGTTTTTTTGATAAATTTAAATGTTAAAGTCTATTTTATTGAATCTTTTAATAACATTTTTTACTAATTTAGATTTTATCAAATTCAAAATTCTTGCCTATTCAACATAGCTACTTTAATTAATTAAATGTCTATTTAATTTTAAACCCATTTATATTATGGCAAGAGCTATGTTTGACTATACAAAGGCTGTACTTGCAAAAGTTAGTTTTGATGCTAATCTTTTTTGCAGAGAACTCCAAAAAGCCTTAAAGCGTCTATTACCTTATGAAATTGAAGAGTTGAAAATTTGGGTGAATTCACTTATTAAGCAAAATCCAGATTTAAATGAGTGTTTGATATATCTAAAGCCTTAAAAGTTATTGCTTCCTAGATTGTTATAAACTTCGATGACATTAGGTTAGTTTTAAGTGTTAATAAAATTTATTCCTTTTATATAACTCTTTAGGAAGCTTTACTTTTTATTTAAAGGACTAATAATTTTTACATCCTGAAATGCAATTGCACCCCTAACAATTCCAGATATTACATTAAAAAGCGCATCTATAATTTGTGGTTTTAATTCACTTTTATGCTGAATGATACTAACCTCTCTAGCTGGAGAAGGTTCTTTAAAATGGCGTAAATACTTTTTTTCATTATCTTTAATATCTAAGGTATGAAGATAGGGAAGAAGCGTCATTCCCAACCCTTCATTAGATAATTTTATGAGTGTTTCAAAACTACCGCTTTCAAGTTGAAACTTATCAATATTGTTTATTTTTGAAGCTTTACAAAGGTTTATAACCCCATCTCTAAAACAATGTCCATCTTCAAGTAGTAATATATCTTCCAAGTCAAGATCATCAACTGTGATTTCCTTCTTTGAAAACAACCTGTGATTTTCTGTGATGTAAGCCACAAAGGGCTCAAAATAAATTACTCGTTCTAAAATGCTTTCATTGGCCAAAGGAGTTGCTGCAATTGCAGCATCGAGGTTTCCTTCATTTAACTTTTGGATGCATTCCTCTGTATTTAACTCTTCAATTTTTAATTGAACTTTAGGATGTTTTCTTGTAAAAGCTTTTAAAAACATGGGTAATAAGGTGGGCATGACAGTTGGTATAATCCCTAATTTAAAATCACCACCTATGTATCCTTTTTGTTGATCAACAATATCTTGCATCCTGTTTGCTTCATTTACAATTTTTCTTGCCTGTTCAACAATTTGCTGGCCCACAGCTGTGAGTCTTAAGGGCTTGGTAGACCTGTCAAAAACTAGAATGTCGAGCTCATCTTCGAGTTTTTGAATTTGCATACTCAAAGTGGGTTGAGTGACGAATGTTTTTTCGGCTGCTTTTGTGAAGTTTTTGTGCTCAGCAACCATTAAGACGTATTTTAATTGTGTAATTGTCATTGCATTTAAATTTCTAATGCAAATGTAAAAACTTTATAAGAAATATTTATAAAATACCTCTAGATTTGATTTCTAAATACTTATTAATTGTATTAATTGTTAATTTCTGTGGAGGGGTGAGAATTGTTTGAATGCCTTTTTGTTGAAGTGCTTTTGTAATCAATTGTTTATCAGTCAGAAATTGTCTGGCGAGGGTTTGGTTGTAAATTTCTGAAATAGTATTTGTTGGCTCATTGATTATTTTATTTAATTCGGTATTTTCAAAAAAGATGACAACTAAAACATGTCTTTTTGCAATGGCTTGTAAATACTTGATTTGCCTTTCAAGCGAAGAAATATGTTCAAAGTTTGTATAAAGCATCAAAAGACTTCTCTGTTTGATATTGCGCTTTATTGAGGTTTGTAGCAGCCCGAAATCTGAATCTAAAAATTGACTGTCAATATTATATAGGTTTTCTAAAATTGGACTTAACTGTGTATATTTAGCTTTTGCCGGAAGCCATTTGTTTATTTTATTCGAAAAATCAATCAAGCCCACTTTATCTCCTTTTTTCAAAGCTATATTTGAAAAAGCTAATGCACTGTTTATTGCATAATCAACTAGTTTGAGCTCCTCAAAGGGCATTTTCATCACTCTGCTAGTGTCAATGATGGAATAAACCGATTGCATTTTTTCATCTTGATACTGGTTGACCATCAAATTTGATTTTTTGGCAGTCGCATTCCAATTTATTGTCCTCAGGTCATCACCGGTAACATATTCTTTGATTTGTTCAAACTCCATTGTATGTCCAATGCGACGAATCTTTTTCAATCCAAAGTGGCTGTATTTACTGTCAATCGCCAAAAAGTTAAACTTTTTCATTTGAATAAATGACGGATATACTTTAACTTTTTGGTGCTCATTAAAAGTATATTTACGTTTTAAAAGTCTAATTGGAGAAGCAACAAAGCAATTTAGTTTTCCAAATTCATATTGACCTCTTTCTACCGGTATTACTTCATAATTAATAGTTTTCTGCAGCTTTCCATTCAATTGTAGTTCTATCAAAAAATTGCGTTTTTGAAACTGGAAAGGCAATTCATCTATTATTGAAATATGTGTTTTAAATTGGTATATATTATTCAATTTAATTATAACATCATTCAAGTCGCTGTTAGAAAATTTTTCAGGGAGAATTCTGCTAACTTTAAATCCATCTTTTTGATAAAGCATGATAAAGTCTAATAGTAAAAATACAATCAGCAAATAGATTAATAACCAAGCTACACCATACAGTGCAAAAAACCAGTTTGATACTAGAAAAAGCATTGATATGAATGCGATTATAATAAATAAACGGTTGGAGAGGTATATAGATTTAAATGTTGCTATCATTTATCTGGGCACTTCTACAGATTTTGAAATCATATCAATCACGTTTTCCGGGGTCATACCTTCCATTTCTCTTTCAGGCGAGAGAATGATGCGGTGTCTCATTACCGGCGTCAATGTTTTTTTTATATCATCTGGGGTTACAAAATCACGGCCGTTTATGGCTGCAAAGGCTTTTGAAGCATTCATAATTGCGATTGAGGCCCGAGGCGAAGCTCCTAAATATAAATGTGGATGATTTCTGGTTTTTTCAACTAATTGGGCGATGTATCCAAACAATTTCTCTTCAATTATAATATCCTGAACTTGTGATTTAAATTTAGCAAGACTTTCAACAGTTAAAACTGACTCTATTTCGTCCAGAGGCAAATTTAATTTGCGTTGATCGTGAGTTTTTAAAATTAAAATTTCCTCTTCAAGATTGGGGTAATCAACTTTAATTTTAAATAAAAACCGGTCTAATTGAGCTTCTGGCAGAGCATAGGTTCCTTCTTGTTCTAAAGGGTTTTGAGTGGCTAAAACCACAAAAGGAAAATCCATCGTAAATTTATTTCCATCAATGGTGATTTGTCTTTCTTCCATCACTTCAAAAAGAGCAGATTGGGTTTTAGCAGGTGCTCTATTTATTTCATCAATAAGTATTACATTGGAGAAAACAGGGCCTTTTTTAAACTCAAACTCTGATGTTTTTAAATTAAAAATTGAAGTTCCCAACACATCACTCGGCATTAAATCTGGTGTGAATTGTATTCTGCTAAAATTTGTCTTTATAGCTTTAGCAAAAAGTTTTGCAGTGATTGTTTTTGCAATTCCCGGTACACCTTCAATAAGAACGTGGCCGTTAGCCAACAGGTTTACAATTAAAAGTTCAATAAAATCATCTTGTCCCACAATAATTTTATTGAGTTGAGCTTTGATGGCTTCTACGGCAGCTTTCAGTTCACTTAAGTCTATTCTATTGTCAAAATGTAAATTATCGTTTGAATTTTCAGGGTTTTCCATCTCTATTAATTTTTAATTGGGTGATTTTTTCGTGAAACGAAATTAATTCTTTATCTGTAATTTGTTCTTTGTTTTGAAGCTGCCTCAGTTCGTTTAATAAGCTCTTTATTTCCTCTTTTGGAGTATTTGTTTTTATGGCAAGTTCTTCAATAAAACGGCTGTCAGCTTCATTAGTCTCTAATCTTAATTGAACTCTTACGTAATCAAAAAGCTGTCTGATGAGTTTGTTTAAAATTGCTTTATTGTCTTTTTTATCAAAATAAATTCCTGCAATGGTTTGAGTGTATTCGAGGGTTTTGTTTTTTATAGGATTGATTACAGGAATGACCCGTTGTTTTCTTTTCCCTTCAAAAAGTATATACAATAAAGCTCCAAAAAGAATCAGATAATATGCCCATTTTAAGCTTTTATTATTAAAAATAACTTTGAGAGGAGACGTATTTATTCTTTTTCCGGTTTTGTAATAATTATCCCAATAAATTGTACTTTCATTGTTAATGTAGGATAAAACATTTTCAGTGAAAATATGGTTTTCTTGCTCTAATAAGAAAAAATTTGTAAATATTTCCGGTTGGTTATAAAGATAAAGCTCGCCTTCACCAAAAGGTATTTTTAAAAAATTTACTTTACGACTCTCTTTTTTTATTTCCTTTTCAAAAGCTTGGGAAAATCCTAAAACCACTTGTGAGCTGGTATCAATTTCTTCAAAATAAGGGATTGTAAAACTCTTGTTTATATGAAATGATTTATCAGGATTAAGATGTTTGTTTACAAGTGTTAGTAGGGGTTGAGTTTCAAATTTATCAAAAAGATAAATATTATTAATTTCTAAATTCAATGTATCGAGCAAAAAATTACTATAGTTTTTTGAAGCCAAAAAAAGAGTATTTCCTTTGGCTGTCCAAGCAAATAATTCTTTTGCTTCTTCTTCATCAAAAATGACAGTGTTGTTTATGAAAACATAAGTGCCTTGAGTTTCAGGATTTGAATTTATAAATTGAAATGGAGGCTCGTTGACTTCGATAAAACTTTCTGAAAATTTGCTCTTCAGGTTTTCATGTAAAATATATGTACCCAGAGGTATTTTATCTTCTTTCGAATAGGAAGGAAACCAACTAACAGGTAATGGTTTTGTTGCTTCAAGGTATACCAAAAAGCCTAGGAGTATTAATAATACTGTAAATAGTAATTTTTGAGGCTTACCCATCTTTTTTTGAAATTAAATTATCTAATTCAACAAATTGGGCTTGGGCTTTTGAAAAGTCACTGTTTGAAACGGCAAAGTTTCCATACCAAATATATTCATACAAAAAGGTAACCTTTAAAAAATGAGATTTTAATTGCTTATTATTGATTTCAGATATATAATCCGAATTTGTTTTATCAAATTGGTATTCAATGATTTCTGACTCATCTAAACCTTTTATTACCTTTAAATAATAGTACCTAATTGCCAATCGATAATCCTGGTTAGTTAACGCATCATCAACCAATTTATCGATATTTTTTGACCTTATTATTTTTTCTTCATTTGAATATAAAATTTCTGGTTGAGTTTTACTTTTAAAGAAACCCACACCTGGATTCAATCTGTAGAATAGCCAAATGATAAAAATCAGTACTCCAATGATGATTAAATAGGGGAGCACTTTAAATAAGAAAACTATAAATGAATTGGATTCATAATCTCCAAAAATCCATCGCCAAAATTGATTCCAGGTTTTGTGAATCCACGTTTTAAATTGTGACCACCAGTTTTCTTCTACTTCTTTATCTGAATAGTCAAAACGTGAGTCTTTTGAATAATTTTTTAAAAGTTCTCTATCAAGTTTTAAAGGAGAAAGGGTTGAGTCTTGGTCATATAAAAGAGATTGGGATTCTCTAGCTTCCTGAGAATTTGACTGTGCATAGCCACACCATATAAAACTTAAAAAAAAGAATAGTAAAGTGGCTTTCATAAATAGTTTAACTTTCTCCCAATTGATTTATAGACTCCAAAGTACCTGTGAAGTTTTTCTTTTCATTTAAATTGAAATAAATGAAAGCAATTGCAATTATAACAATTGTAAATAAAAGGTATTGGGCGAGCATTGCAATAACATCAAGAGTAATTGAAAACCAATCAATCATAGCGAAAGGGTCTGCAGATATTTCTTCACTCATTAAAAATCCTTTTGAAAAATAATATATTAGTTGTGGAACCTGAAAAATAAAAGTGATTAAATAATACAGTAAATAAATCACGATGAAGGTAGCAAAAGTAATCCACCATTCATCCTTGATTAATTTAAAACTATTGCTAATAGCTAAACCAATGTCATTTCGTTCAAAAACAAAAATTGGATAAGCCATTGCAAGGCAAACTCCAAGATAAATTCCTGGTATTACACAAAAAATTATACCGGCTGCAGTGATAATTCCGATTAATAAATTTAACCCTATCATTAAGAAAAAATGAGATTTTGCATAGGAAGAAACATCATCTGGATTTACAGAACCATCAGTTTGGATATATGATTTAATATACCCGAGCACGGTTCCATATATTAAAGCATAGAAAGCCATTGCAGAAATTAACAATAAGAATACAGATAAAATTGTATTGGTTCCCAGCGTTTCAGAAACTATAATTTTTTCAATATCCCCCAATGTTGTTTGCATATAGTATACATAGCTTCCAATCATGGCCAGTAGTGCAGGTCCGGTGATTTTTAAAATGAGTGAGAAGAGTGTTTTTCCTTCCACTCTAATGAATTTAAAAATATCGGTGATAATTGCACCAATTTCGCGTTGTTGCTTAAAGTTGATTACTTCTTTCATGGAGTTTATTTAATTTTATTGGATAAAAAATATAGTAATACAATATCAAATACAATGAGCCTCCAATTATAAGGATGGAAAGCCAGTTTGGCATTTCAGTTTGCCTGGTAACAAAGCCTTCCAGAAAACCAGCGATAATAAAAAAGGGAATTGTGCTCATAAGAATTTTCAATCCGGCTTTTGCACCTTTAATAAACGATTGAAGCCTGGTAAATGTCCCGGGGAAAAGAATGCTGTTACCTAAAACAAGACCAGCAGCACCAGCAACTATAATAACAGAAATTTCGATAGTTCCGTGTATCCAGATAGTCCTTACAGACTCCCAAAATACCCCTTGTTCATAAAAAAAATATTGAAAAGAACCCAGCATAATTCCGTTTCTCATTAATACGAAAAGAGTTCCTAGACTTAAAAATATTCCAAAAACAAAAGCATTGAGTGCTACTCTGATGTTATTTATAGTAATGCCTAAAAACATTTCCATTTGCCCCATTTTTTTATAAACAGCCATAGGGTCCCCTTTTTCAATGTTGCTCAAAGTCATATTAACGTAACCATCACCCAAGATTAATCTGACAAAATCACCATCGGTAGCCGCAGAGTAAGCACCAATCAGACTAAAAAGAAAGAAAGTCAAAAATGAAACCAGTAAATGCTTTTGATATTTGTAGAAAAACAACGGAAATTCTTTGGTATAAAAAGTTATCAAACGATTTCTTGACTCCTTTTTACTCTTGTAAATTTTTTGATGTGCCAGTATGGAAAGATTATTTAAATATTTTAATGTGTTGCTTTGTGGATAAAACGTTTGAGCAAAACTTAAATGATCTGTAACCTCAATATACAAGGCGCTTAGTTCGTCTGGAGAAATTTGAAGATTATTCTTTAGAACACTTTCAAATCTTAACCATTTGTCTTTATTTTGTTTTATAAAAGCTGCTTCACGCATCTACTGGATTTTGCTTGTCCAAAGAAACATATTAAATGGATAATTTTCAAATAGAAACTGCACAAAATGTTACGATTTCACAAAACGTGGCAGGCATTGGTGAGCGCATTTTAGCCTACATTATTGACAGTGTTTTAATAATTATTTATTTATTTATTGTGTTTTATTTAATTTCAATAGTCGAAATTGGAGATGACGCTTATTTTTTAATTATTATGACGGTCGGGCTACCCTTGCTTTTATACCACTTGCTTTGGGAAATTTTCTGGAATGGCAGAAGCCCCGGAAAAGCCGCATTGAATCTGCGAGTTGTTATGTTAGATGGTTCAAAACCCGCTTTTTCAAATTTTTTACTTCGCTGGTTAATGCGATTGGTTGATATTAGTTTAACTAGTGGAGGAGTTGCTGTAGTAACAATATTATTGAATGGAAAAGGGCAGCGTTTAGGTGATATGGCTGCTACTACAACGGTGATTTCTGAAAAAAAAGCAGTTTCAATTGCTTCTTTAAAAATGGTAGATTTTCCTGATGATTATATACCAAAATATCAACAGGTAACTGTATTTAGAGATAAGGATATACAAACGATTAAATCTGTATATTACAGAGCTAAAGCATATAACAATCATCATTTAATTTTGAGATTGTCTGAAAGGGTTTCAAAAATTATGGAAGTAAATTTTGATGAAAAACCCATCGATTTTATAGAACGTATCATTAATGATTATACATACTTAACTCAAAAATAATGAGCCTTTATTTAATCATAGATATATTAGGAACCATTGCCTTTGCAATCTCTGGGGTGCTAACCGCTATGCACAAAAGACTTGATTTGTTTGGGATTTTTATTATCGCATTTGTGACCGCAGTGGGTGGAGGAACTTTGAGAGACCTATTGCTGGATTCTCCAATTACCTGGATGCGAAATATGACCTATATCTATGTAATATTCAGTGCTGCAATTTTTGCCATTATTTTTAGAAATAAACTCAATTACTTGAGAGGTTCTCTTTTTTTGTTTGATACAATTGGCATTGCTTTGTATACACTTGTAGGAATTGAAAAAGGGATTCAAATGGATTTACATCCAATAATTTGCATATCATTAGGAACAATGTCTGCATGTTTCGGTGGAGTGATCAGAGATATTTTATGTACTGAAATTCCTATAATCTTCAGAAAGGAAATTTATGCAACCGCATGTATTTTAGGTGGTATTTTTTACTTTTTACTAAGCTTAACAACTTTAGATTTCAATTGGATTGTAATAATTTCTGGCTCGGTTGTAATAACGGTAAGACTTCTGGCGGTTCGGTTTCAACTTTCACTTCCTTCGGTTTATAAAAAGGAGGAACCTAATCTGTAATAATTGCGTTTATAAAAACATTGTAAAGTGGCCAGTCGCCTTGATCGGTTTCCAGATCGGCAATTTTATCAACAACATTCATTCCTGAAATGACTTTTCCAAAAACAGTATAATTTGGATTAAGATGATGTGCTCCTTTATGGCTTTGTACTATGTAAAACTCATATGGGGCAGATCTGTCATCAGGGTTGTCTCTATATTCTTTGGCTGAGGCCAAAGCACCCCTGTTATGTTTGTACTGAATTTCAGGTGGCAAAGTATATTCACCCATTTTACGCCTCATTCTACTGGTTTCAATAACATCACTATTGCCACCTTGAATTATAAAGTCTTTAACGACTCGATGAAAAACGGTTGTGTTTAAATACCCATTTTTTATTAAGTAAATAAAATGCGCACGATGTATGGGAGTGGTATTGTAAAGTTCCAGCTTTATGTCACCGTGAGGAGTTTCTATGGTTACAAACCTTTCCGGATTATTTTTTCCATACTCAAGAAGAAATTCTTCTAGGGTTTCGTTTGTTAAATTTACAAGTTGGTCTAAAGTGTCTTTTGCATTGTCTTTGTTGAGCTTTTTTTTAATAGATTCAGGGATTGGAACAGCAATGGTATCTTTATTTTCAGTGTTTACAGTTTCATTTACTTTTTTTTTATCTTCACAAGATAGAATACTGAGGATAATAAAAATTAAAAGGACAAACTTTTTCATTTAGAATTAAATATTAAGGCAGAATTTATTTACGCCCTTTATGGTTTTCAATTATGGAGTTTAATGAATTTAAAGCATCGATATCAAAAGTAAAAAAATTAAGCCTTCCCGGCGAAAATATTCAATTAAAAATGGCACCTGTAGAACGATTGAATGAATTAAAGCTGGCTGCAATAACCAGCAAAAAGGTAAATAGGGCAGGTGTAATGGTATTGTTTTATCCTACTTTGAAAAACGAAACTAACCTTATATTGATATTGCGAAAAACATATAAGGGAGTACATTCCGGTCAAGTGGGTTTCCCCGGGGGACGATTTGAAAAAGAAGATAATGATCTGCAGCAAACAGCATTAAGAGAAACCGAAGAAGAAATTGGAGTTCCCAGAAATAAAATAAATGTTTTAAAACAACTTACAGAAATGTATATTCCGCCTAGCAACTTTATTGTACACCCTTATTTAGGTTTTTCAGATTATACACCTCAGTTTATTGCTCAACCTTCAGAAGTTGAAGACTTGATTGAAGTAAAACTCACCCATTTTTTAGATGATTCTAACATTTGTTCCCAAACTTTATCAACTTCCTATGCAAAAAACATACAAGTTCCGGCTTATCAATTGAATGGACATGTTGTTTGGGGCGCTACAGCAATGATTTTAAGTGAAGTAAGACACTTGTTAAAAGAAGTGCTATAAGCTACCCTTTTTGTATCTTTGCCAACTATTTGTGCTTCTGGTATAAATGAAACCTCAAAATTGATTTTTTATGGGATTATTTAAGAGAAATCCTTTTGGTCATATACTTTTTTTAAAACGCTGGTTAATCAGATTTATGGGTGCTATCACTCATAGAAGGTTTAAAGGTTTTAATGAGTTACAAATTGAAGGTTCAGAATTTCTTCGAGATTTACCTGAAAAAAACGTTCTTTTTGTTTCAAACCATCAAACATACTTTGCTGATGTAGTTGCTATGTTTCATGTGTTTAATGCAAGTTTGAGTGGGAGGGATGACTCTATAAAAAACATAGGCTATTTGTGGAGCCCTAAATTAAATATTTATTACATCGCTGCAAGCGAAACAATGAAGTCTGGGTTGTTGCCAAAAATACTAGCTTATGCAGGAGCGATACCTATAGAACGTACTTGGCGTGCTAAAGGACAAGAAGTTAACAGACAAGTTAAAATGAGTGATATAACTAACATTGGAAAAGCTCTTAATGATGGTTGGGTGATTACTTTTCCTCAGGGAACAACAAAACCATGGAAACCAATTAGAAGAGGAACTGCCCATATAATCAAAAAGTTTAAACCAGTCGTTGTACCCATTGTTATTGATGGTTTCAGAAGGTCATTTGATAAAAAAGGGATTATGATTAAAAAGAGAGGAATCCTTCAGACGATGGAAATTAAACAACCTCTTGAAATTGATTATGAAAATGAATCTATAGATGAAATAGTCACAAAACTTGAAATTGCCATTGAACAACATCCGTCATTTTTAAAGGTAATTCCGGCAGAAGAACTCAAAAAAGCTGAAGAAGAAAATATTCAAAGGCAATGGAAATATTAAAACTCCCACTTATCTGTTTCCAGTTTAAACGTTTTTCTTCTCACGATAACTTCAGGATTGAAATTTTTCCACAAGTTCTGTAAAGCAAAATTATCAGCTAGAATCGGGGTTAAAATACAGTTTCTGATACCGTTCTTTTTGAATGTTTCATAATACTCTTTAAATATAATAGCAGTCACTCCTTTGTTTTGATACTCCGGACGAATTCCTATTAAATAAAACAAGACAGTGTCATTTTTCTTTTTTGCCCTTAAAAAATGTATAAACCCAAACGGGAAAAGCTTCCCTTTCGCTTTTTGAAGTGCTTTTGAATAAGAAGTCATTACTACACTAAAGGCAACTAATCTATTATCTTTATCAACCACAAATTTGATATACTCTGGGTTGATAAGGCTGATGTATTTCTTTTTAAAATATTCTTTTTGTCTTTCAGTGATCGAAACAAATGAAGCCAAGGAGGAATAAGACTCATTAAACAAATCGAACATACTATTCACTTGAGGTTCAATTTCTTTTGAACTACCGAAATTTAGTGCTTTCAAACCATACTTCTGCCTGATAATTTTATCAGCTCTATAAAACGTCTCAGTATTTTGAACATTATCAAATGAAAATTCACTTTCTATAAACTCTTTTTCGGTTGTAAAACCAAATTTTTCAAAGTGGCTGATATAATAAGGAAAGTTATACCAAGTGATCATAGTTCCCAATCGATCATAACCCATGGTCATTGCACCAACTTTGTCCATATTTGAAAATCCTATGGGACCCTCAGCATAAGAAAGAGACTTTTTCTTTCCTTTTTCGAAAACTTTATTAAGAAGAGATTTGCTTACCTCTAAATCATCAATAAAATCAAACCATCCAAAGCGAATTTTTTGAATTTTGAGGGTATTGATTTCGTGCCAGTTAATAATTACTGCAATACGCCCAACTATTTTGTTGTCTTTATAAGCGAGATAGAACCACACATCGGCATTTTCAAATGCAGGATTGATTTTTTTATCAAACCCCTCAAGTTCATCTTTAATAAGTGGTGGAACCCAGTTTTTGGAATCTTTATATAAATCAAAAGGAAATAAAACAAATTGCTTTAAGTCCTTTTTTGAAGCGACTTCTTTAATTGTAATCATCTCTTATTCACCATCATTTTCAATGTCAATAAAATCATCTTTTCTTTGATTCTTCTTCTCATCCTCTTCATCACGCCCTCTACTATTGGGGTCTTCAATTATTTGATCTTTAGAATGCATATCTAGGCGATAAGATACTCCAACACCAATATAAAATTTTGAAGGTGTATCTTTAAAATTAGTGGATGCCAAAACGTCAATTTGAAAATCTTTTCCAAAAAGATGTGCTCCCCCAAACCTCAGTATTTGGTCAGCATAAAAATCACTTTTTATTCCTTGATTTTCAATAAACATAGAGAACTTTGGATTAAAAGCATGTGTCAAAGTTAATATATAAGAGTAGGTTGGAAAATCTGAGGTTACTCGATCTACAATTATATTGGTAACAAAAACCCAACCTCCTTGCATGTTGTTTTGAGTCATTAAAACAAACTTTGGGCTAATAGTGGGGTCATTGGGTGGTAAAAAAGGGTTATCCTCAGTATCAAAATTTACACCGGCAAAAAATGAAACAGCAGGAATCAATTCCCTCCATCTGAATTTATTATTTGCGTTCCAACTATAAAGATTTGGTTTTTCTAGGGCGCGCTTTTTATAAGGGTCATAAATTAAATACTTTGCCCCGAGTGTATTATATCTAAAATTACTTTGATCATATTCAAATGTAGAAGCAGAACGGTTATCAATAACAGATTCTGAAAGAAAAGACCCCATTACGCTTATTTCCAATTGTTCCCAAATTAACCCATACCTCAATGAATAATCTATTGTAAAAGCATCCGTTTCTGTTTGGAGTAACTCGTGTTTTTCCCAGCCTTTAGTAAATCCGGTTTCGAGTTGTAAAACTTGATTTCCTACTGCAAAAGCACCTTGGGAAGCTCCGGGTCTGTTTGAGTTTATCACTTCTGTATATTGACTCGTAGCGGTTAAAAAGCTACAGGTCAATATACTGCAAAGTAAAAGGTTTTTATTTATCATTGGGTAATGGTGTTTTGTGTAAATATACTGGAATTTATTATTTTTTTAATAGAACAAATTACCATTTCTGTATTGTGTTGTTTATTTTTGAACTTTCAATAAAATTAAAACATTACATTAAATGGAGACGTTTTTCAAAACGCTTTTAATTATACTTTTAGTCTATTTTGGTCTTAAAATATTATTTCGGCTTGCCATGCCTTTCATTATGCGATTTATAGCCAAAAAAGCCGGTCAAAAAATGGAGCAGGCGTTTAAATCCCAATATGGTTATCAGCAAACAAGAGATGAAAATGAAGGAGAAACGGTTATTGGCAAAAAACAACAAAAGAGATCACAATCCAAGAAACCCGTGGGTGAGTATGTAGATTACGAAGAAATTGATTAATTTTCGCTTTTCTAAACCAATCCAATGAAAGATTTTACCCAAAAGTATCTCCCTCACCTCATTGTTCTTGCTCTTTTTATAATCGTTTCGTTGTTTTATTTCAGTCCGGTTATGCAAGGGAAACAAATCCTGCAAAGCGATATTGTTCAATATACCGGAATGGCAAAGCAGCACAATGATTACCGTGCAGAAACCGGGGAAGAATCCTATTGGACAAATTCAGCATTTGGCGGGATGCCTACCTACCAACTCGGGGCACAATATCCACATAATTATATTAAAAATATAGACAGAACACTTCGGTTTTTACCCAGACCGGCAGATTACATATTTCTATACTTTATAGGGTTTTACATTCTTTTACTGGTTTTAAAAGTGGATTATAAACTGGCAGCGTTGGGTGCCCTTGGTTTTGGATTCTCCACCTATTTGATAATTATTTTGGGAGTTGGCCATAACGCCAAAGCCCATGCCATAGCGTACATGCCTATGGTCCTTGCGGGTATCTTCCTTGCTTTTCGAAAGAAATACCTTTTGGGTTTTATCCTCTTTACACTTGCCATGGCTCTTGAGATAAGTGCCAACCACTTTCAAATGACTTATTACTTACTGTTACTGGTGTTGGTAATTGGGGTTATCTACTTGGTTGATGCTTTTAAAAAGAAGGAACTCTCGCATTTTTTCAAAGCGGTTGGTATCATGGTAGCGGGAGTTATTATAGCAATAGGGTTGAATGCCACCAATATTTTAGCAACACAGGAATATGCTGCAGAATCCACACGCGGTACAAGTGAACTGACAATCACCCCGGAAGGTGCACCAAAAGATAACACACAAGGACTCTCCAAAGAATATATCACAGAATACTCCTATGGCATTCTGGAAACCTTCAATTTATTCATCCCACGATTTATGGGAGGAGGAAATGTTGAAGATGTGGGTACAGATTCTGCTACCTATGATTATTTAATGAAACGGGGTCTTTCTCCCGCTCAAGCCAATGATTTTGTCACTGCCGTGCCCACTTACTGGGGGCAACAGCCCATAGTAGCCGCTCCGGCATACATTGGTGCAGTAATCTTGTTTTTAGCTTTGTTGGCGATTTTTCTTCTCAGAGGAAAGCATAAACGCTGGTTGATTGCCGGTTCTGTTATGGCATTATTGCTTTCTTGGGGTGATAACTTCGAAAATTTAACAAACTTAGATTTAACAGGCTTCCTAATCGATTATTTTCCATTATACAATAAATTCAGGGCGGTTTCCTCGATTCAGGTAATCATTGAGCTTTGTATGCCTATACTGGCTGTTTTAGGGCTCCATAAATTGCTGTCTTCAGATATTGAGCAGGAGGAGAAACTCAATGCGTTGAAATACAGCGGTGGGATTTTAGGAGCACTTTGCCTGTTGTTTTTATTGTTTAAGAACAGTTTGTTTAATTTTTCAGGTGCCAATGATGGTTATTATATCCAAGCCTATGGACAAGAGTTTATGGATGTCATAAAAGAAGACCGTAAAGCTATTTTTGTTGAAGATACCCTGCGAAGCCTTGGGCTTGTTATAGCAGCAACCGTGACTCTTTATTTGTTTTTGTCAAATAAGTTGAAACGAAACGCCTTGGTTTTTATATTGGGGGTTTTAATCCTTTTTGACCTGGTGAGTGTAGACAAGCGCTATGTAAACAATGATAATTTTGTGAGTGCCCGCCAAATGAATACTCCTTTTCAGGAAACACAAGCCGATGCTGAAATATCAAAAGACGAAACACACTTCAGGGTGTATGACCTGAGTACAAATCCCTTTGGAAGTGGCAGGGCTAGTTATTTCCACAATGCCCTGGGAGGTTATCACGCTGCAAAACCCAGACGCATACAGGATTTGTATGATTTCTATCTGGAAAAAGGTAGTCTTGAAGTGTTCAATATGTTTAATGTAAAATATTTACTTGAACGTGATGAAGAGGGCAGGGTTCTATTTTCGGAAAATTATGATGCCAATGGAAATGCCTGGTTTGTAGATAGTATTGTTATGGTTGACAATGCAGACGAAGAGATTCTTTCTATTGCTGAAACCAATACCAAACAAAAAGCCATTGTTCACAAAGAATTCTCAGAACTATTGCCGATAAACAATGTAGAGGTTGATTCTGTAGCATCTATTGATCTAATAGAAGTCAGACCTGATTATCTTTATTACGAAACTGAAAACCCCCAACAGGGCATAGCTGTTTTTTCTGAAGTGTATTATCCACATGGATGGAATGCATATGTTAATGGAAAACCACAAGAGCATTTTAGGGCAAATTATGCATTGAGGGCCATGGTGGTTCCGGCGGGCTACAACAAAATTGAATTTAAGTTTGAGCCTGAAGTAGTCGATACCGGAAGCAAAATAAGCCTTGGAAGTAGCATATTATTCTTGATTTTGTTAATAGGAGCTGTTTTTGTTTCGTTTCGAAAGAAAAAATAGGGGACTCTGTGAAAAATCCATTCAAGGTATTAATTGTCACCTATTACTGGCCTCCGGCGGGAGGACCTGGAGTACAACGCTGGTTGAAATTTGTGAAATATTTACGTGATTTTGATGTCGAGCCTGTTGTTTTTGTTCCTGAAAACCCACATTATCCATTAATTGATGATTCTTTTGAGTCTGAAATTCCAAAGGGAATTGAAGTGATAAAGTATCCCATAAAAGAACCCTACCGTTTTGCTAAACTTCTTTCAAAAAAGAAAACACAAACCATCAGCAGTGGCATCATATCAGACAAAAAACAATCTTTACTGGAAAAATTTTTATTATGGGTGCGCGGTAATTATTTTATCCCTGATGCGCGTGTGGGTTGGGTGAAGCCTTCCGTTAAATTTCTGGAAGAATATCTCATTGACAATCCTGTGGATGTTATTATTACTTCCGGTCCACCACACAGCTTGCATTTGATAGGGATGGAGCTAAAGAAAATTACAAAAACACCGTGGGTAGCTGACTTCAGGGATCCCTGGACGTCAATTGGGTATCACAAAAAACTCAATTTATCAAAAAAGTCACAAAGAAAGCACGAGAAACTCGAAGCTAACGTGCTTCAGACTGCAGACCACATCATTGTTACAAGCCAAACCACTGAAAAACAGTTTGAAGTTATCACAGATGTGCCCATCACCGTGATTACAAACGGTTATGATACAGAAATAGCAGAGGAAGTTAAGTTAGATACAAAATTTACGGTCTCTCATATTGGTTCATTGCTTACAGAAAGGAACCCTGAAATTTTGTGGAAAATCTTTTACGAACTGATTAATGAAAACAAAAGTTTTGCTTTAGACTTTCAATTACAACTTGCAGGAGTTGTGAGTGACGAGGTGGTAAAAAGTATCAAAAGCTATGGCTTAAGTGACTATTTAATCAATATAGGATATATTTCACATAATCAAGTACTTGATGTTCAGAGAAAATCACAAGTACTTTTGGTTCTTGAAATAGATAGTATTGAAACCAGAGCGATTATTCCCGGAAAGATATTTGAGTATTTGGCCGCACAAAGACCCATTTTAGCTCTTGGTCCAAAAGAGAGTGACATAGAGTTCATAATAAACCAAACGGGTACCGGAGTTTTTTGTAATTATAACAAAGAAGCAGAAATTAAAGAGACACTTTTATCGTGGTATCAAAAGTACAAAGATGATAAACTGGTATTGGATCCAACCAATATAAATCAGTATAGCAGAAAAAACCTAACCAAAAAGCTGGCAAAGATCCTTAAGGCAATTTAAAGCAGGAGTTTTATTATGGGAATTGTTATTAAACAGTCCGTTCAGAATACCTTTAGCACTTATCTGGGTTTTGGGGTGGGGGCAATCAATACGCTTTTCCTATATACCAATTTTCTGACTGATGAATATTACGGACTGGTGGGTTTCCTGCTTTCTGCCGCTACTATTATGATGCCTTTGATGGCTTTTGGCGTTCATAATACCCTTATTAAATTCTATACTTCATATAAAACTGCAGGAGAGCAGCAAAATTTTGTAACGACCATGCTTTTTTTACCATTACTGCTTATTCTTCCCATAGGGCTAATAGGCTATATAAGTTATGAAACCATTACCAACTTCCTGGCCAAAGAAAATGCAATAATAGAAGATTATACCTGGATAATTTATTTGACAGCTATTTCTATGGCATATTTTGAGATATTCTATGCCTGGGCGCGGATTAAAATGCAGAGTGCCACAGGAAACCTTTTAAAGGAAGTCTTTCATCGTGTGGTGATTATGATATTGCTTTTTGGGGTTTATTTTGAGTTGGTGAGTGTCCACCTTTTCATTTGGTTGCTGGTTGCGGTTTATTTTCTCAGAATGCTGATCATGTTTGTATTTGCTTTGAGATTAAATTTCCCAAAACTCGCTTTCAGAATTCCTCATAACATAATCCCGGTCTTAAAATATTCTTTTTTGATCATTATAGCCGGTTCTGTTTCGCTACTGTTACTCGATATTGATAAGGTGATGCTGGGAAAACTGATCCCAATTGAAAATGTAGCTTATTATAATGTTGCAATCTTTATAGCCACAGTAATCGCAGTGCCTGCCCGGTCGATGCACCAAATCACCTATCCTCTTACGGCTAAATTCATCAATGAAAAAAGCTCAGATAAACTGAAAGAACTTTATGTCAAAAGTTCCCTGACTCTATTTATCGTTTCCGGTCTCCTTTTTTTGCTCATCGTACTGAACATTAAAGAACTTTATACACTACTCCCTGAAGAATATGCCACAGGGCTCTTTGTGGTAATCTTGATTTCATCCTCCAAACTGTTGGATAACCTTATGGGAATTAACAATGCTATTTTGTATAACTCAGAATATTATCGTCTCACCATCGTCTTGGGGGTACTATTGGCTATTCTTACAATTGTACTCAATTTGGTGTTTATTCCCATTCTGGGAATGGAAGGTGCTGCCATTGCAACAGTGATTTCACTTTTACTCTATAGCTTCGCAAAAATAGCCGTGGTCAATGTGAAATTTAAAATGCATCCTTTTACTTTCGAAACGGGAAAAACCTTTCTTTTAATCCTGATAACAACATTTGCCTTCTTTTTCTGGGATTTTAACTTTCATTCGGTTATGAATATACTATTGAAGTCGCTTTTGATCTCTGTGCTGTATTTACTAGTGGTATACAAAGGCAAGCTATCTGAAGATATTTCCGATTTTATGAAAAGGTTTCTGCCTTTTTGAAAACAACAATAGCAACCATAAAGAAAGCGTTCTCTCTGCAAATAGTTTTAGTTTATCACAAGAACTACTTACTTATCTAATTGTTTTTTAATTATCTAACTTTTTATAAGAAAGCTTATTATAAAACAAACTCCCCTTTAAAATATTCAAATATTTTGATAAAAAATTAAGAAGAGAATCTTCAAGAAGTTAAAAGGTTTGCATTATTGTTCAAATAGCTTTATCTTATGAGGTGAATTTTAGTTCTAAAGTTCCACTACCTATAACTAATTTAAATTTCAAAAAACATTTTAAGAAAAATGCCAGAAGAACTAACCAAATCTCAAGCGCTGCTTGAACGAAGAAAAAAAATAGTAGCCAACGGAGTAGGAATCTTTAATACTGCCACCGTTAAAGAAGCAAAAGGTGCAATAATCACAGACGTTGATGGTCGTGAACTCATTGATTTCGCGGGCGGAATAGGCGTGGTCAATGCCGGCCATTGTCCGGAACCGGTCGTGGAAGCCATCAGGGAACAGGCAGGGAAATACTTGCATACCAGTTTTAACGTGGTTACCTATGAGCCCTATATAAAATTATGCGAAGAGCTCGCCGAAATCCTTCCCCATGGCGACAACACCAAAGCAATGTTGATCAGCACCGGTGCGGAAGCCGTCGAAAACGCCATTAAGATTGCCCGTCAATATACAAAAAGACCTGCCGTTTTATGTTTCACGGAAGCCTATCATGGGCGGACACTGCTCGGAATGAGCTTGACTAGTAAAGTGAACTATAAATTTTCCTCCGGACCTTTTGCTCCTGAAATATACCGAATACCATTTCCAAACGTCTATAAATATTCCGGCAAACAGAGTATGGATGATTTTGTGGAGACTGAGCTGACGAGACTTAAAGAAAGTGCTCACAGCATGGTCGATATCAACAGTGTAGCAGCCATCATCATTGAACCCATTCAGGGTGAAGGCGGATTTAATCCTGTGCCACAAAAATACCTTGAGGGTTTGCGCTCTTTCTGTGATGAGCATGGTGTCTTGTTGATAATGGATGAAATCCAAAGTGGATTCTGCCGAACGGGTTACTGGGCCAGCTGGCAACACTACGGGGTGCAACCGGATTTAAGCACCTATGCAAAATCGATGGGCTCCGGACTTCCTATTGCAGCCGTTGTAGGCCGTGGTGAAATCATGGATGCTGCCGGTATCGGAACCATTGGTGGAACCTATATAGGGAGCCCTATATGTTGTGTGGCCTCCTCTGCAACGATACAGTTTATGAAAGACAAAAACCTAAATCAACGGGCGGTCCATATTGGAAAAATCATAACAGACAGAATAGAAAATCTTCAGAAGGAATTTCCTGAAATAGGGGATGTCAGGGGAATAGGAGCAATGATAGGTATAGAATTCGTTCACGATAATGATCCCGGAAAACCTGCAACAGAATTATGTGATAAAATAGTTAAAGGCTGTGCTGCAGCCGGTCTTATCCTTTTGAGCGCCGGGACTTTTAAAAATGTTCTACGGATTCTTTCTCCGCTGGTAATCACAGATGAACAGTTAAATCAAGGACTGGATATTCTGGAAAGTCAAATTAGAAAACACGTCAAGCAGTAATTTAGTAAGTAGTTTAAAATACCCGGAAAGAAGTAAGTCTTTTTCCGGTAAACCTTTTAGTTATAAAATAATAATAAAATAAATGAGACCATTTGCAGTAGCAGGAATACAGATGAAGGTTTCAGCAGTCGCTTCCAATTTGGAGATGATGAAGCTGAAACTTGATATAACCATGAGTCTTTACCCTTGGGTGGATATGGTTGTTTTTAGTGAATTATGCGGTTACGGGCCGCTTACACATACCGCTCAGGAGATACCCGGGGAATTTGAACAGCAGATGCAGGCATTGGCTAAAAAACACAACATTTGGTTGTTGCCGGGTTCTATTTTTGAAAAGGATCACGGCCGTATTTATAATACAGCCACCGTAATCAATCCGGAAGGTGAGATTGTTACACGTTACAGAAAAATGTTTCCTTTTTATCCCTATGAGGTGGGTGTAACACCCGGCTCTGAATTTTGCGTCTTTGATGTGCCCGGTGTGGCTAAATTTGGCGTTTCCATTTGTTATGATATGTGGTTCCCTGAAACGGTAAGAACCCTCACTGTGATGGGGGCCGAAGTAATCCTTCACCCTACAATGACGGGAACGATTGACCGTGAGATTGAACTTTCAATAGTAAGGGCAATGGCAGCAGTAAACCAATGTTATTTCTTTGACGTAAATGGCCTGGAATCCGGTGGAAGCGGAAGATCAATTGTTTGTGGTCCTGACGGGCGTGTCATCTATCAAGCAGAGGGAAATGAAGAGATTTTTCCATTGGAATTGAATATCGAAAGGGTAAGAAGAAGTCGGGAACTAGGTATCCTGCGTTTGGGACAACCGTTAAAGAGTTTTCGCGACCATATAGGCCAGTTTGGCATCTATCAGCCGGGAGCAGATTTGCCATACCTTAATTCATTAGGCCCTCTGATTAAGCCAACAAGAATAGACACACTTACAAAATTAAAAATGAAGGAAAATGAATATGAACCACCCACAGCACCAACAGGATATAAAGGTTTTGGGGAACTTTAAACAATAATTAATGGGAGGAGTACCACAAAAAAAGCAAAAGACTGAAAAGCCATTTAAAGATTATATTAACTGGTTTGAAATACCTGCAGTCAATTTTCAGCAGGCACTGGATTTTTATAATCACATCTATGCCATGGAGATGGAAACAAAGCATGATGACAACTATTCCATGGCTTTTTTTCCGGCAACGACCGGTATAGGGGGAGCCATAGTGGCTGGTCCCGGTTCCATGCCCAGTGATACAGGACCTTTATTATATCTCAACGGAGGCAAAGACCTCAATACAATTTTACAAAGGGTAGAAGTCGCCGGCGGAAGGATTGTATTGCCTAAAACCCTGATCAATGAAGAATCAGGATACTTCGCCATCTTTATAGATTGCGAAGGAAATAAACTTGCCTTACATTCAAAAAAATAACTTTATGCCAGAGAAAAAAACCATAACCTCCAATCATTACAATGTCGCGCAGTTGCGTGTTGAAACTTGGAACAATCTAAAAAACAGGTCAACCAAACTTCAAACCAGTACCAGAGGCTCAACAGAAGAAAAAGAAGTGAAAAAAGAAGTGCGGGAAATCCTGAAGGAACTGGAAAGTATTGAATGTTACTTTGCATTTCCCGGAGTTTCACGTTTAAGAGCGCTTAATGAAATGCTAGACCGAAAGGAACATGCAGCAATCTCTCATAGAATTGCTGATATCACTAAGCACCTTGTAAGTGGCAAATACCGAAATACAAGTGATTTTTATGAAGAGGATGAACAAGGTGTAGATTTATCAGAAAACATGGAATCAGCTGATGGAGTTCGTAAAAATTACTTCGAAGTTTTATTTGTGGAAGACATATCTCAGCAAGAAGAGCATAAGTTAAGGCGGGATTTGAAAGATCTTCAGGTGTCCGGGGAGCAGTTCTATTACGGAATCGTGGTGCAGCGTTCCTTTGAAGACGCATTGATTGCTTTACGTTTCAACCCAAACATTCAGGCAGTAGTCATACGATATGCCCCTCCTTACCGTTCAAAAAAAATTAGCCCGCTGATTAAGCCATTCATTCAAAATATTTTGAAAATGGATTATTCGGCTACCCCGCAGGCGGAATTAGGCCCGGTATTAGGCCCTTTGGTCAAAAAGTTTAGGCCTGAACTGGATACATATTATGTTACAGATACTTCCCTGGCAAATCTTAAGGACAGTACGTTGAAAAGTTTCCGTCGTATTTTTTACAGGGCGGAAGACCTTCAGGAATTGCATTTGACTATTCTGAGAGGAATAAGCGAAAGATATGAAACACCTTTCTTTTCAGCTCTCAAGGAATACAGTAAAAAGCCCACCGGAATTTTCCATGCCATGCCGATATCAAGAGGGAATTCCGTTTTTAAATCACGATGGATAAACGATTTTGGGAGCTTCTACGGTAGAAACATGTTTTTGGCAGAAACTTCCTCAACAACAGGGGGTCTTGACTCTTTGCTGCAACCCACGGGTTCCTTAAAGAAGGCTCAAAAAATGGCAAGTAACGCATACGGCTCTCAGCATACTTTTTTTGTAACCAATGGTACTTCAACAGCAAATAAGATTGTCGTACAGGCCCTTGTAAAGCCAGGGGATGTGATTTTGATTGACAGGGATTGCCATAAATCTCACCACTACGGCCTTGTGCTTGCGGGAGCCTATCCGGTGTATTTGGATTCTTACCCTATTGAAAAGTATTCTATGTATGGCGCCGTTCCGCTGGAGCAGATTAAGGAAAAGCTACTGCAATTAAAAAAGGCCGGTAGACTGGACCTTGTGAAAATGCTACTGCTTACTAACTGTACCTTTGATGGATTGGTTTATAATGTGGAAAGAGTGATGCAGGAGATACTGGCAATAAAGCCGGATATGATATTTCTGTGGGATGAAGCCTGGTTTGCATTTGCTGGATTTACTTATAATTACAAGCAACGCACGGGAATGTTTGTTGCAAAAAAACTTTGCGATAAATACAAAAGCGACAGCTACAGGGAAGAATATGAAGCACATATCAAAAACCTGAAAAAAGACGAGGTGTCTAAGTTGCCTAACCCCGATGAGGTTCGTATCAGGGTATATTCTACCCAAAGTACCCATAAAACATTAAGCAGTTTCCGCCAAGGGTCTATGATCCATATCTGGGATGAGGATTTCCGTAGAAAAAGTGAAAACACCTTTATGGAGGCTTATATGACACATACATCTACCTCACCTAACTACCAGATGCTCGCATCCCTTGATGTTGGGCGTAGACAGGTCCAGTTTGAGGGCTATGAACTGGTAGAAAAAAGTGTAGAGTTGGCGATGGTTTTACGTGCAAAAATAAACGACCATCCCAAGCTGAACAAATATTTTGATGTCCTCACGATAAGTGATTTTATTCCGGAAGCATACCGGGAATCTGGGTTGTCTGAATATTACAATAAAAAAAACGGCTGGAATAGTATGGATAATGCCTGGGAGAATGACGAATTTGTGCTTGATCCCACTAAAATAACGTTGCATATTGGAAATACGGGAGTCGATGGAGACACCTTTAAAAATAAATATCTCATGGATAAATTTAATATCCAGATTAATAAAACTTCAAGGAACACAGTGCTTTTTATGACAAACATCGGGACGACCCGGGGAAGTGTTACCTATCTGACCAACGCACTTTTGAAAATAGCCGATGAGCTTGATCGTGAATTCAGTTCACTAAGTGAAAAAGAAAGTAAGATCCGCCAAGAGCGTATACAGTCCCTGACAAAGGATTACCCACCATTACCTGATTTCAGTTATTTTCATCATTCTTTTCAGGCCGTTCCCGGGGTACCGGGGGGAAATATTCGGGAAGCTTTCTTCCTGGCTTATAATGAAGAAAATTATGAATATATAGCCATAAAGGACTGTCTTCCTGTCATGAAGAATGATCGCACATTAGTGGCCTCTACCTTTATAATTCCTTATCCACCCGGTTTTCCGGTGCTGGTTCCGGGTCAGGTAGTCAGCGAGGAAATCATACAATTCCTAACCGCTTTGGATGTGTCTGAAATTCACGGATACAGGGCTGACCTGGGGCTTCGTATTTTTAAAGAAGGTGTTTTAAACCGGCAAAAAACAGCAACCTCTATGGGTGCTATGTCAGGAAACACAAAAAAACTGATTAAATAATTTTAAAAACAATATTATGGATTCTAAAAAAAGGACAAATACCAATAAAAAGGAAACATCAAATAAAAAGAAGGCTACTTCTGGAACTAAAACCAGTAATCGAGCAAAATCAGCTTCCCCGGCCAAAGCTCCCGCTGTTAAAAAAACTAAAAAACCCAAAGCGGCTGAACTTAATGGAGTTTCCGATATAAGAAGGTCTTTTCATAAAAATGAAGAGCCTTTATATTTCATCAGTGCTACTAATTTTAATCTTTTAGGAGCAGATGAGTGGATAAAAGGCTTCAGGTTCATCACATATATTGAATGTTTTGACGGTTTGCACCCAAACGTTTTTTCGCCTAAAGAAGAAATACCACACGATGATTTTGAAGGGATAGAGGATATAAACAACTATTTACTTCAACATCCTGAAGTTCAGAATTACATCAAAACAAGGTCTATTGATGGAAGGGCAGGAAAAGCCATGTTCCTAATGTTCAATGAAAAGACAGAAGAGCTTGCTGAAAAACTAGGGCTGGAAATAATGTTCCCAAAGGCTGAAATGAGAACCTTTCTGGACAACAAAGTCAATACCAACAGAATTGCCGAAAGGGCAGGAGTGGCCTGTGTTCCTTATGTTTTATCAAAAGTGAACGATTTTAAGCACCTGAGGAAAATTTCAAAAAAACTTGGTGATGAGCTAGTGATTCAAACGCCCTTTGGAGATTCAGGACATACTACTTTTTTCATATCCAATGAAAAAGAGTACAAAAAATATGCTGAAGAGATTGAGGCAGAAGACGAAGTAAAAATCATGAAACGCATCCGTTGCAGAGGATCAGCAATTGAAGCTTGTGTTACCCGTCACGGAACAATTGTCGCTCCACTGATGACAGAGCTGGTAGGGTTTAAAGAGTTAACTCCTTATGAAGGTGGCTGGTGCGGAAATGAGATCTACCCAAATGCTTTTACTCCTGAATTAAGGCAGAAAGCTATTGAAAACACCCAACTTTTTGGAAACCAATTGCGGGAGGAAGGCTATAAAGGGTATTTTGAATTAGACTTTTTGATTGATCAGGACAACGGTGAAATTTATCTTGGAGAGCTGAATCCCAGAGTAACAGGAGCTAGTTCCATCACCAATCACGCCGTATTTGCGCTTGCAGACGCACCTTTATTTGTTTTCCATATTCTGGAATGGATGGATATTGAATATGAACTCGATGTTAAGGCACTTAATAATCGCTGGGCAAAACAGGATAATCTTGACGGATGGAGTCAGTTAATTATCAAGCATACCGAGGATACCATAGAATATGTTACAGACTCTCCAAAATCAGGGATTTGGAGAATGTATGATACCGGGCATATACAATTTGACCGGATGGATACGCACAGAAGAGCGGTGGAAAATGAAAATGAAGCTTTCTTTCTCAGAATTACCAAAAAAGGAGATTATTTGTATGAAGGAGCAGATATGGGAATTCTTGTTACAAGAGGACGTATGATGACTGATGATTTTGAATTGAATCACAGGGCAAAACACTGGATCAAAGCCATTCGGTCTCAATTTAGATCTGAAATGGTGGAGGATAAAAAGAAACCAAAGCTTACCGGAAGTTTAACTAAATAAATCAGTTACTTTTGGAAAAGCTTAAAAATAAATAAAGAGCTATTAAGTTCTTACAATAATATACTTCATAAATCCCCTGAAAAATTATGCAACTACATTTTAACGCTATTTCTGAGCCCGGTTTACCCGGAAAGAAATGGCAAAAATTATTCAATACCCATTGGGCAGCTTATAGAACATGGCTTAATTCTAAAGAAAACACTTCAACACCGGACCTTAAAACATCTCAAGCAGCATTAAAAAAATATATGCCTGAAATGTGGCCTACTTATCAACGTCTCTGCAATTTGGCAAAAGCAGATGATGTGGCGGCACGGTTTTTAACCGGTTTCCAACCGCCTGCTTATATCAGTGCTTGTTCAAATGCTGTTATAGCAGGAGAAGATATCCAGTTGGTGCGCAATTATGATTACCATCCGGATCTAATAGAGGGCACCCAATTATTGAGTGCCTGGAATGGAAAAAAAGTTATTGCAACGAGCGATTGCCTTATTGGTGCAGTTGACGGTATGAATGAAGACGGACTTGCAATTTCGCTTACTTTCGGAGGACGAAAAGAAGTTGGGGAAGGCTTTGGGATACCAATGATTCTTAGATATGTGCTTGAGTTCTGCAGCAATGTTGAAGAAGCCGTTGAAGCATTAGTTCGTATTCCTTCTCATATGTCATATAACGTAACGGTCGTTGATAAAGCCGGAAAATTTAAAACAGTTCGCTTAGCACCAGACAAAAAACCGGTTATTACAGATGTGGCATTTACGACAAATCATCAGGGAGCTATTGACTGGCCAGAGAATGCTGCCTTTAATAAAACCTTGGAACGTTCTGCGTTTCTGGAAAAATTGTTAGCTAAAAAAGGAATGAATGCTAACACAATAGCAGACTCCTTCCTTCAAAAGCCACTCTATAACACCCAATTTAAAGATGGGTTTGGAACATTGTTTACCGCCGTTTATCGACCTGCAGAAGGAGTAGTGGAAATGCGCTGGCCCAATGTTAAGATTCGTCAGACTTTTGATGTATTTCAAGAGCAGTATAAGTTGATTAACTATAACCAACCTTCTGTAGCAGCGGTAAAAGTTGTTAGGAATGAAAAGACCAAGGTTCAAAGGACTTTACACCACGCGCAACCGGTTCAGGATCGACCTTTCAACGCTTGGAATTGGCAGGAATCACTTTCTGAATCTTTGTTGAATGCAATGGCATATTCTAGTCCTTCTGCAAATAAAGAACTGGAAAATATTAGAAAAAAAATAGTGAACAATGGAGAGGTTTCCTGGGAAAATCTAGCCGATTTTTGGACTACAGCTGGAAAAGGATATGGGGCTACCTGGAACAATTAATATGGATCAGGATCTTAGCGCGGAAATTTTCTATGGTAAGATCTTCGGTCCCTTTTTTATAAAAATTAAAACACATGGAATTTTACAGCATCAATCCATACGATGGGGAGCAGGTTGGTAAATATACAGCCCTTTCTTCAGTTGAACTGGATGAAAAACTACACAAATCAGGAGAAGTATTTAAAAGTTGGAGTCAAAAACCACTTTCAGATAGAACAGGTTTAATAAAAAAAGCAGGGCAGGTTCTTCGGGATAACCTTGAGGAATATGCACAAATGATTACTTCCGAAATGGGAAAACCTATTTCAGAATCCAGGGCCGAAGTAAACAAATGTGCCTGGGTTTGTGATTACTATGCTGAAAATGCCATAGCCTTTCTTGCACAGGAAGTTATAGAGACCGATGCAAAAATGAGTTTTGTGCGTCATGACCCAATCGGGGCTGTTTTTGCCGTTATGCCGTGGAATTTCCCTTTCTGGCAGGTATTCCGTTTTGCGGCACCTACTTTGACTGCCGGCAACACCGGACTTTTAAAACACGCTCCAAATGTTTTCGGTTGTGCGCTTATGATAGAAGAGGTCTTTAAAAAGGCAGGTTATCCTGATGGTGTTTTTCAAAATTTGATTGTCCACCATGACGAATCTGAAAAAATTATATCCCATGATGCAGTAAAGGCAGTAACACTTACAGGAAGTGAAAAGGCAGGTTCTGCCGTTGCCCAAATTGCAGGGAAGTATATCAAGAAAAGTTTGCTTGAATTGGGAGGAAATAATGCGTTTATCGTTTTGGAAGATGCAGACATTGACCAGGCTGTCAAAACAGCTGTAACTGCACGTATGTTGAATTGCGGACAGAGTTGTATAGCAGCCAAACGTTTTATTTTACTGGAAGGTATCTATGACGAATTTGTTTCAAAATTCACTGATTCAGTCAGTAAATTGAAAAGCGGTGATACTACAGATGATAATACCCAGGTAGGTCCTCTTGCGCGAAAAGACCTTGCTGACCAGCTAAACAAGCAGGTTAAAAAATCTATTGAACAAGGTGCTACCATCTTACTGGGGGGCAATCAGGATGAATGTTTTCATGAACCTACCATTCTCGGGAATGTAAAACCCGGGATGGCCGTGTTTGATGAAGAAACATTCGGGCCAGTGGCGGCTGTGATAAAAGCTCAAAATATAGATGAAGCTTTTTCCCTTGCAGAAAATTCAAAATTTGGCTTGGGGACTACGGTATTTACAACAGATATTGAGAAAGCTCTGGAATATGCCGAAAGGGTAAGTGATGGAGCCTATTTTGTCAACGAACTTGTAAAATCAGATCCAAGATTGCCGTTTGGTGGTACAAAACTTTCCGGGTACGGTCGTGAACTTGCAAGGGACGGTATGCTGGAATTTGTCAATAGGAAAACGGTTTACGTGAAGGGATAAATAATCAGATAATCCTGGGTTGATTTTACTGGTATTTTGTTTGATAACAGGTTTTAAAAAAGGGTTATGTTCAATTAAGTGTGTCATCGTTTAAAAATCTGTTATCAAAGTAATCTACTAAATCTCTTCTAACTGATGACCATCCAAACATTTGGCCATTCCATTT
>NZ_BMGK01000010.1 GCF_014640155.1 Planktosalinus lacus
CAAAGTGGGGTTGCAACGCACACAGGTCATTGATGGCATGTGCAGGACTGCCCGGATATGGCTATTTCCTTTCTTACTTATCCTTGTTTTTCCTTTAAAATTACCCGATTCTCTTAATACAACGTCATAGCCTGCATAACTTGTCAACTGTTTCCCGTTAGTTATTGATTCAAACCCTAAGGTCTCTCCAACGACTGTAGCTGCTGATATGAAAGAAATACCTGGAATACTTTCCAAAAAACCAAGCTTCCTGTTTAATGCCTGATCTTTTGATATCAAACAACGCATCTCCTCCTCGATGGAATCTATCTGGATGTCCAACAGCTTAAGCCTGGCCGCATGCCTCTTTGATGCCTTGGTATTATTGCCAACGCTTGATAAAATCGCTCCGTGACGATTGATCTCTACCGTTCTGTCCTTCAATAAAGAACTGCGCTCTCGGCTCAATACCTTTAATTGTTGCATGGTTTTACTTGGTGGATGCCAAGGGCGAAGGTTCCTTTCCAGACCCAGCATGCTCAGCATTCTACTGTCCAGGGCATCTGTCTTGGAGCGTTGATCCAAGCTTTGGGCATAGCGCTTTACACGTCCCGATTGCATAATACATACATCATATCCCTGCTCATAAAGGTAATGTGCCACATGCTGATGATAGACACCTGTGGCTTCCATAACTATTGTGAAATTAATCCCAGCATCAAGGGATTTCTTTAACCATTTATGCAAGACCTTAAAGCCCGAAAGATCATTACTGACATCTACATGACCCTCAAATTTCTTACTTAGATTATTAGTCAGATAACCTAAAGATATGCTCAAGCTTGACTTAGAGACATCGATACCCAAACATTGTTTCAATATTGTATTCATTATAATTGTTTTTTAAAGCCATAATTCCCTTTGCCATCTTTGCTCGCATTTGATTCGATCTCTATAAATTGGATCTAGGTACTGTTNAGAAAACTCTCTGTCCCTTCTATTTTAGCTCTTATTATTAAATGGAAAACTACTATATTTATGGATAATAAATTAAACACTGTAAACATACGAGCCTGAAACGTTGCAGAGTATACAGATAGAAAAAACTAAGTGGGGCGGCGGTGCGGTTAATTTTTTTAATTTCCAATCTGTGCGGAGTAGTTCGGAAGGAGTTCGCAGAGATAAAAACTTTGACATTCAGAACGCAAGCAACGCCGAAACCACCAGTTTGCGAGGACCGGACTTTAAGAATAAGGTCTCTTTTTTTTTGCGAAATAAGTGAAAGATTTGCGTAACGGAGGGGAACGCTGAGGAAGTACACTCTGCAACATCAGCTAAACAAAATGTGCGGGTAAAGCAGGTGTATTTTTTGTATTTTTAGGACTAATAAAAATAATGGGTTGTTTGCTAAGTGTAGGATTTGTACACTTCGTTTAGCTGCGACCGTTGCCAGCAATACGGAAAAAAATTGCGTATATCATATATTGTACATATATTTGTACTTAATAAAATACAATATTATGCAAATAACAACTGTTTCTGATTTTAGAAAAGATATTAAAACATACTTGGACAGAGTTGTAAAAAACTTTGAGACTTTAATTATCAATCGTGGAAAAGACTCTGGAATTGTAGTAATGTCTTTGCAGGAATACAATTCTCTAATGGCTACAAACCACGAATTGTCTTCTCGAAAAAATGAATTACGATTAGATTCTGCAATTGAAAAATTAAAAAGCGGAACGACTTTTAATAAAAACCTAATCGAAGATTAAGATGAAATATATATTCGTTGACGAATCTTGGGAGGATTATTTATATTGGCAAAAAACCGACAAGAAAAAGCTGAAGAAAATAAATGAACTTCTTAAAGACATCGCTCGAAATCCTTTTGATGGAATTGGAAAACCCGAACCTCTAAAGCACAAATACGCTGGATTTTGGTCAAGACGAATTGATAGTGAACATCGACTGATTTACCAATATAGAGAAGGAGAAATATTAATTGCGAAATGCAGATTTCATTACGACTGAAAAAAGTACTGCTGGCAACACCGTATATAATTTATTGCTAGTTCTAGCCTACTTACGAAAATCCTCACGGATTTTCTATCTGGTTTTTATTTGCTAAATTTAGTGCTTAAACCACGCAACAAACCATATACAATCACGTTGTGCTTCATTATCAGAAACCGCTAACCAATAATGAAACTCTTTAGAAAAATTATACAAAATTTACTTCCTCAGGTAAAATTTAAAAATATTTTAAACATATTCTTGGAGAAATTATTATTTACTTTTGAATCTTACAAGAAAAGAGTTTCTAATTCATGATTACTACACAACCAACCAAAAATAAAGTAAAAATAGCATGGCATAAATTTATCAGTAGTTCTGCAAGGAGTTGGATTCAGAAAGCAATTATATTAATGGTTTTCTCTTTAGTGGTAAATCATTTAGCAACGCGCGATAGTTTTCCAGATAGTGAATCGTATAGATTCCCTATAGAAGGTTTTCTGTCGTCTATTGTCTTATTTATTCTCATTGGAATCATAGCTTATCTTAATTTTAAATTTTACAAGAAAAAATATTTCTCTAAAAAGATAGAAATTATAACCATCGTATGGTTTATGGCTTCTACTCTAGGATATATTACAATCATGTATATTCCTGTAAATATTATTTTCAATATAGTTGCAGATGGACAGACAGAGTTCTATTATTTATTAATCGGTTTGCTAATCACCTTATTAGTGAGTTTTATTTTCATAGGTTTATGGTATGCACAAGACATATACAATTTATATAAGTTATCCATAAAAGATGCTAAAATTACTATTGAAAGCGGCGCGAAAATGACGAAGCTTACCTATGAAAATATTGCGTGCTTTTACAGTGAAAACAAAATTGTGTATACGGTTCAAAATAATGGCACAACAATCAGCACCGATTTTACATTGAATGAGCTCGAAGAAAAAATAAACAATCAATTGTTTTTTAGAGCCAATAGGCAAATTATTATTCACAAAGATGCTGTAGACCAAATTGAAAAAATCGAAAATGGCAAGTTGCGTATTCGATTAAAAGCTTCCATAGAAAACGAAGCGATTGCCGAAATCAATATCAGTCGTTACAAGCGAAAAGCATTTATGAATTGGTTTCAATAAAAGATAACAAAAACTAGCTACTATTCAGTTACAAATTTACTACCATTCAGTAAAAACAAAAGTATTTAAAGGGACTATCAGAGATTTTGTTCATTATTTCGCTTGGAATTTAAAATTAAAAACGATGAATAAAATTACCTTACGACAAACATTAATTCCATTAATTACCATGGCGATTATTTGTTTCATGTACTTTGGACCAATCAACAGAACACCTTTTGAAAATATAATTATCTCTATAATCATCATTATAGCTAATTATATAGAATACAAAGGAAAACCATTTTCAGCACTTGGATTTCAACGTGCAAAATTCAATGCAAAAAATCTTCTTATTCTTGCCCCATTAGTAGCTATAGCAATCTTTGTTTTTTATGTCATTGCAATAGTTCCTGGAATCGAGATGTTAACAGGAGTTCCTATTGATTATTCGAGTATGAGCCAATTGGAAGGAAACCTTCAACTCACCATCGTCTGGTTATTATTAGTATGGGCTACAGCAGGATTTGGAGAAGAAATTATTTTTAGAGGTTTTCTTATGCGACAGTTCGTTAAATTCTTTGGAGAAAGTAAGATCAGTATAGCACTTAATATTATCCTAATTACTGGTTTTTTTGGCTTTATGCACAGTCACCAAGGCATTACAGGACAACTTGTTACTTGGATTATAGGAGCACTAATAGCTTTGATATTCTATTTACGTAAATACGATTTGTGGTTTGTTATTGCCGTACACGGTTTTTTTAACACTATAGCTTTATTTTGTATCTACTTTGGCTTGGCTTAACAATAACTAGAAATATCGCTAACACTTTTATTTAACAATGTAAGGTTTTAAAAAATTAAGTTATTTTAAAAATAACGAAAGCACAACACCGTGTATAATTAATGGCTAGTTCACGCCTACTTACGAAAATCCTCGCGGATTTTCTATCTGGTTTTTATTTGCTAAATTAGGTGTTTAAACACGCCACTAATCATACACAAACACGTTGGCGTGCATTTAAGACTAACTTTTAGAATAAATCAAAAATCTTTTTCAAATCCAAAACATTAACTATATTTGTATCTTAATGGATACACTTTTGAATAATAGTTACCGAAAAAACATCTGAATTTGACAAGTGGATTAGAAAGTTGAAAGACATTCGGGCAAAATCCAAAATACTTTTCCGAATCCAAAAACTTGAAACGGATGAACATTTCGGAGATTGTAAACCTGTAGGAGACGGAATTAGCGAAATGAGAATTAATTACGCTAAAGGCTACCGAGTTTATTTTAAGGAAAAGGACAACAAAATTGTAATTCTTCTAATTGGTGGAGATAAATCGACTCAACAAAAGGATATTGAAAAAGCGAAAAAAATTTGGAACAAAATAAAAAAAGATTGAAATGGAAACCACAAGATTTGACATAGCGGACTATTTGGACAGCGAAGAAATGATTGCTGAATATCTGAATACAGTTCTCGAAGATGGAGACAGCTCTGATTTGATAGTTGCAATTGGACATATTGCAAAGTCAATTGGAATGACTAAAATTGCGGAGAAAACCGGAATGAGCAGACCAAGTCTGTATAAAGCATTATCCGACGGAGCAAAACCACAATTTGGTACTATAATGAAAGTATTGAAAGCCATTGGCGGACAAATCAAAGTAAAACCAATGTCAGCGTAAAAAAAACGACATCACAACAACTGGTATAACAAATAGTTGCTAAGTGCTTAACCCAAAGTTTTTGAATATTGAAAAACATAAATCCAAATCGGAATGGTTAGCGATTATTTGCACGCTACTTGCCATACCAGAGAACGTTGGCATTAATACGGAACGGATTTTGATATCTCAATAAAATGTATTTACTTTGTAATAACATTTTAAAAGTTATGGAAACTTCAATAATAAAAATAGGAAATTCAAAAGGACTTCGCTTGAGCAAGACCATTTTGGAAAAATACAATATCAAGGACAAGGTTGAGCTTATTCTTGAAAAGGAGCAGATTATTCTCAAACCAATAGCTTCACCACGGAAAAATTGGGAAAAGGAATTTAAGAAAATGAGTGAAAATGGAGATGACAAGTTACTAATGAATGATGTGTTCGATGACGAAAACCTTGAGGAATGGAATTAAAACAATACTCAATCGTTCTTGTAAATCTTGACCCAACAATTGGTAGTGAAATAAAAAAGACAAGACCTTGTGTTATTATTTCGCCAAATGAAATGAATAAATATTTGAACACAATTGTACTTGCTCCAATGACAACGAACCTGAAAAAATATCCGACCAGGGTTTCCGTTAGGCACAACGGAAAAAAGGGAATGATTGCAATCGACCAAATTCGGACAGTTGACAAGGTTAGAATTATTAAAGTTTTTGAAAATCTTACCAGTTCGGAAATTGACAAATGCAAAGAAGTAATAAAAGAAACGTTTGTCGACTAAAAAGTACTAATGCCAACACCGTGTAACACGCATTGCTTCTGATTTTGCTTGCGTTAGTTCGCTGCGCTCGTATCCTTCGGAAAATCCTCGCAAGCATGAACGTTTGTGTTTTTTAAGTATCTTAGTCCTTAAACCACGCAACACCTGTTACACAAACACGTTAGCACAAGCTGAAAAAAAACGAAATAATTACCATATTGGTAACTATTTTATTATGTTTGCGACAAACAATTATAATGTGCGAGTTATAGCGAAACGAACATTACGAGATTTTTGGGAAAAACACGTTGATTGCGAACAACAATTAAAATCGTGGTACAGAGAAACCGAAAAATTGGAATGGAAAAACGTTAACGATTTAAAGAATGAATATCCAAGTGCAAGTATTTTAAAAGACAATCGAATTGTTTATAACATCAAAGGCAATAATTATCGCTTGATTGTAAAATTCAACTTTGAATACGGAATATGCTGGATACGGTTTATTGGAACTCACGCAGAATATGACAAAATTGACGCAAATAACATCTGATTATGAAAATATCACCTATTAGAAACGAAAAAGACTATCAAAAAACGCTCGAAAGACTTGAGGATATTTTTGATGCAAAAAAAGGAACGGAAGAAGGAGACGAATTGGAAATCCTTTCAATCTTGATTGACCGATACGAAAATGAGAATTTCCCAATCGGAATGCCCGACCCTATCGAGGCAATTAAGTTCAGAATGGAACAAATGGGAATGAATCAAAAAGATTTAGCAGAAGTTGTTGGCTTTAAAAGCAGAGTAAGTGAAATATTAAATAAAAAAAGAAAACTGACTTTAAATATGATTAGAAAACTGAACACAACTCTTCACATTCCAACTGAAGTTTTGGTTCAAGATTATTAAAATAAAGCCAGTGGCTAATACCGTTTAAAAATAATTGCTTGGTTCTTGCCTACTTGGAAAATTGCCTCCGGCCAGCCAGCCTTCGGCGGGTTAAAATTCGCGCTCGTGCCTATCGGATTTTCCTACTGGTTTTGTACTTTCAAAGGTTCGTGCTGAGACACGCCACAGCTCATATGCGAGAACCGTAGTGCGCAATTTGGCTGCGTTACCAAGATTTGGTATATTTGATTAAAATTTTAGTCAAAATGGGAAAAAACACATCAATATCACTCGGAGATCATTTTGAGGATTTTATTAGAGAAGAAGTAAATTCTGGAAGATATGGTTCAGTTAGCGAAGTTATTCGTTCAGCATTACGTTTGTTAGAACGTGAAGAAAAAAAAGAAAGAGAACTGATTAAAGCTCTCGAAGTTGGAGAAAATAGCGGATTTGTTGAAAATTTCGACCCAAAACAAAACCTGACTGAATTACATCGCCAACACTTATGAGTAAAAACAAATATCGAATAAGTAAGCAAGCGATTGATGATTTAAATGATATTTGGGTTTATACTTTTTACAAATGGTCTAAAGAACAGGCTGACAGATATTATGACTTAATAATTGGAGAGATTGAATTTATAGCGGACAACTATTTGACTGGAAAATCAACAGAACAAACTCGGAAAAACTATCGAGTAACCACAATCAAATCGCATCTGATTTTTTATAGAAAAGTCGAAAATGATATTGTAGAAATCGTTAGAATTTTACATCAGAGAATGGATATAAAAAAACGACTGAAATAAAAAACTGCACACAAAAATGGGTTTAATTAATTGCTTGTTCTCGCCTACTTCTTAAAATTGCCTGACGGCCAGGCAGCCTTCGGAGGGTTAAAATTCGCTGCGCTCCTTCTAAGTAGTAAAACTTCGAAGGAGAAGCTCGTATCTATCGGATTTTCCTCAGGTCTGGGTTTTGTTTGCTACACCTGCCGGCAGGAAGGTTGGTTGCTTAATCCGAGCCTGAGGCGGGCATGCACGCCACAGCTCAGAGCCGAGACCGTTGTGTGTAATTTGAGAATTTGGATGTTATACCAATATTTGGTATATTTGAATCAAATAATATCAAAATGAACAAAAACACATCAATATCACTCGGAAATTATTTTGACCAATTCGTTCAAGGTAGAATTAAGGAAGGTCGATTTAAAAATGTTAGCGAAGTTATACGCGCAGGATTAAGACTTTTAGAAGAAGAAGAAAGTAAGGCTGTTGCATTGAGAAATGCAATTCAAGAGGGAATTGATAGCGGAATTGCACACGACTTTGACCCGAAAAGACATCTTGAATCTCTGAAAGCTAAAAAGCACTCGAATGGCTGAGTATAAGCTGACTAATAAAGCTGTTGAGGATTTAGCGAAAATCTGGGATTATACTTTTAAAGTTTGGTCTGAAAATCAAGCGGACAACTATTATGAAATGCTAATTTCAAACTGTCAAGGTATTGCAGATAATCCAAATTTAGGAAAAACCTATGACGGAATTACAGAATCCCTTCTTGGAATGAAAGTAAATAGCCATATCATATTCTACCGATCTATAAATGAAAACTATGTTGAAATCACTAGGATTTTACACGAGAGAATGGATTTAAAAAAGAGAATAACCGAATAAAAAAAACTATACACAGCACCGGTAATAATCTATGGCTTGTCCATGCTCACTCGGAAAATTTCCTAACGGCCAGTTCGCTGCAGGAAGGTTTAATTTTTTTGAGGCTTCATTAATAAATTTTACAAATCCTCAATTTGTGTTGGGCTGTTATCAATTTTATAATTGATTATTTTTTGGAAAAAGCGGTGGGTTGCTTTTTGTGTGGCGCCTACTTTGATAAAGTGATGGTCTTTGTAGATGCCATATTCTTCTGCCTTGCCTTTGTAAATGTTTAATTTGTAATAAGGAATTACCAGTGCATAGCTTTCCAGCAGTGATCGAAACCCCACGATGATTCCGCCCGGGCGCATTTCGATATTGCAGCGGTTTTGGTTATTGTCAAGAATGAGCAGGTTATAGATTTCCAGACTTGCAGCGTTAATGTCGAGACCCGGTGAACCAATGCCTCCCATTTTGATGCGTTCAGTCAGCGGGAAGGGTTTGCCCACTTCGGCATCTATTTTTCGTTTGATCTTGGGATTGTTATAAGAGACGTTTACCAGCATTCTATAAAAATACGAATTAATCCGAATGATTCCGAATTTATCCGAATTTTACCGAATGAATCCGAATTGAATTGGGTTGTTTTTTTTTTTTGAGGGATTGTGGGGTAGGGGGAAAAGGAATTTTTTCCACTATCTTTGCAGGCTGAAAAAGGGCTTTAAAAATAAAATTATGAATTTACAACACATACTGGACTATACTACTAAAGAGGCTTTTCAATCATTGTATCAGACCACATTGCCTTCAGTAGAGTTTCAGGCTACGCGAAAGGATTTTGTGGGTGATGTTACCGTGGTGACCTTTCCGATGCTGCGGTATGTGAAGAGGAACCCGGAACAGTTGGGACAGGAGCTGGGCACCTATCTGGTGACTCATGTTGCTGAGGTGGCCGATTTTAATGTGGTGAAGGGCTTTTTGAACCTGGTTATTTCGGAGTCTTTTTATCTGGATTTTTTTAAAGGGATATTGGATCAGCCCAACTTTGGTATTCAAGAGGTTAAACCGGGCTCCAAGGCTGTGATGGTTGAATATGCTTCTCCCAATACCAACAAGCCGCTTCATCTGGGGCATATCAGAAATGTGTTGCTGGGCTATTCGGTTGCTGAAATTCTAAAAGCATCTGGTAAGAAGGTGTATAAAACGCAGATTATCAATGATCGCGGGATTCATATTTGCAAAAGTATGTTGGCCTGGAAGAAATTTGGCCATGGAGAAACCCCTGAAATCAGCGGAATTAAAGGTGACAGATTGGTGGGGAATTATTATGTGAAATTTGATCAGGAATACAAAAAGGAAGTTGCCTCTCTTACAGCGCAAGGAATGCCAGAGGAGGAAGCTAAAAAGCAAGCACCTTTATTACTGGAAGCGCAATTGATGCTTCAACAATGGGAAAATGGTGATGAAGAAGTTGTAGCGTTGTGGAAAATGATGAACAGCTGGGTGTATGCGGGTTTTGAAGTTACCTATCAAAATATAGGCGTTGATTTTGATTCTTATTACTACGAAAGTGACACCTATTTACTGGGCAAAGATGTTGTAGCACGCGGAATGGAAATGGATGTTTTTTACAGGAAAGAGGACGGCAGCGTTTGGATTGACCTAACCGATGAAGGCCTAGATGAAAAGATCGTTTTGCGCAGTGATGGCACCGCCGTGTATATGACCCAGGATATTGGCACAGCCATACAGCGGGTGAAAGACCACCCCGATGTGGGTGGTATGGTTTATACCGTTGGGAATGAACAGGATTATCATTTTAAGGTATTGTTTTTAATTCTCAAAAAGCTGGGCTATAGTTGGGCTGCGAATTTATTTCATTTAAGCTATGGTATGGTTGACCTGCCCAGCGGAAAAATGAAAAGCCGTGAAGGTACTGTTGTTGATGCCGATGATTTGATATTTGATATGACTCAAACTGCAGAGCGTATTTCTGAGGAATTGGGCAAACTGGATGGGTATACCAAAGAGGAGAAAAAGCAGCTTTATTCCACGATAGGTCTGGGGGCTTTAAAATATTATATTCTCAAAGTAGATCCCAAGAAGCGCATTTTATTTAATCCTGAGGAATCAGTAGACTTTCAAGGGAATACCGGGCCGTTTATTCAGTATACTTATGCGCGCATTCAGTCTATATTACGAAAGGATTCCGGTTTAAACCAGTCGCTTCCTGAAGTTGTGGAAATGCATGCGAAGGAGAAAGAGCTTATCAAGCAATTGTCTGTTTTTCCGGATGTGATTCAACTGGCGGCTGCAAATTACAGTCCTGCGTTGGTAGCCAATTATACTTATGAGCTGGTGAAGATCTACAATTCATTTTATCAAAGTGTACCCATTTTGGCTGAGATTGATGCCGTGAAGCGTTTGTTTAGAGTGCAATTGTCCCGCAAAGTGGGAGCGGTGATTGCCTCATCGTTCAGATTGCTTGGGATTTCAGTTCCTGAACGGATGTAAGTTTTATTGAACCTGATTTTAGGTACTTAAGAATTAATAATTGATAATTTTTTTTTAGAATTGTTAATGAAGAGTTGAGGGTCCTTTGATTTAGTATTTGAATTGAATCTGTCTCCTATTAAAAAAGAATCTGCACTGAGATATTGGGTGTTATTCCCAGTGAAATTTGTTCTACCTGATTGATGACAGGATTTGAAGTATCACTGTCTTCCACGACGAAATACGTGTTTAATACATTTTTACGATTGGTAAGGTTGAGCACCGCGGCATTGACTGTTATTTCTGTTTTTTCACCGGCTTTGAAGTCATATTCTGCTGAAAGATCTACTCTGATATAGTCATCGTTTCTGGCCTGATTGGGGATGTCATATTGAATGGTGGGCGTTCCATTTATAATTTCAATTGCATTTCTGCTCAGTGGGAGTGAAACGGGTTTTCCACTGTGCCAGTTAATGCTGCCTGCTAATTTTAAGCGGTTGATGTTATAAGAAGATGCCAGCGTCAATTTATGTCTGATATCAAAATTATGTGGAAATGTTTCAGGCTCGAGTTGGCTGAATGTATAGTTGTTTTCTGCGAAGGTATAGCTTGTCCAAAAGCTCCAGTTTTTTGTTTTCTTATTGACGATGAGTTCGATGCCATCAGATTTGTATTCACCATTGATGCGCACAAATTGCAATTGGTTTTGAAATGCCTGATTGGCCGATGTAATTCCCGTTACTTTTTTGGAAAACCCTTCCAGTTGCAGTAACCAGTTATTTTTTTGATAGAGCAGGTTGAGTGAAAATTGATTGCTTTTGCTAATGGGAACGTCATTGTTATTGGCCAATACCCAGCGTCGTTTTTCCACACCCAGGAAGTCGCTTTGAAAGTCTATGCGTTGTGTGACTGTCTGGCTTTTTTGTTCATAGGCCCCTTCAAGGGCGAATCCGCCACCCAGTTTTTGGTGGATATTCAGGCGGGGTTCGAGTATTAATTCTTCAAATTTTGGGATGTAACTGGCTCTTAAGCCTGCTGTGATGCGTGTTCCAGAATTTTCCAGGTTTAAGGCATTACTCAGGTAGAACGCGTGGGTGCGCAACACATTTTTCACATAATTGCGAAACAGAGGTATGTTTACTTCTTGCTTGTTAGCGATGCCTGTTTCGGTAAATTGATAGCCAGCAGAGAGGCTGTAAGCCCGACTGAAGCTTTGAGTCAAGTCGATTTTGGTTCCGGTTTCTAGCACTTCGTTTGTCTGAATGAATTTTTGATTTGAAAAAATGTCGAGATTAGAAGCATCCAGTAAGTAGTAAGTTCCATATACAAGGGCAGTTGTTGAGAGTTTGGGGTTCCAGTCACGTTCCCAGGAGATTCCACCTGCTAATGAGTTTTGGTCGAGCTCACTGGTTTCTGAGTTTTCAATAGTTTCTGTGGTAAAGGTTTCAGTAAAGTTGAGTGAGTTATTAATGGTTAAGAAATTGACCCGCAAGCGGTCTTTTTCTGTAGCATTGTAAATGGCTTTGAAGCTAAAATCATAAAAGAAAAATTCTTCATCAGAACTCAATGAGCCGGTTCCGGCCAGGTTTTGCAGGTTTGTTATTTCGGTATCCTGAAATACTTTATCAAATAGTTGTTTGTATGCCGGGCTTTCAACTATATCAGTAAAAGTGCGTCTTCCCGAGAGGTGGAGGGCAAGTTTATCGTTCACCTTAATTTTTGCAAACGTTCCAAAGTTGATCATATTGAGCTGAATCCCTAATTGGTGTGATTGGGTGAAGTCGTCATCAGAGTGCATAGCGACTACTCCAGAAACGCTTTCGCCATAGCGAGCGTGGGTACCGTTTTTAAAGACTGAAACTTCCTTGGTGAGGTAGGGGTTAAAACCGGAAATGAGTCCAAAAAAATGTCCGTTTTGATACATTTTTATATCGTCCCAAAGGATGAGGTTTTCATCGGTTGTTCCTCCTCTGATGCTAATGTTAGAGACCGTTTCATCGACGCTTACAATTCCGGGCAATGATTGTATCATTTGCAGGATATCAGGTTCTGTAAGTCCGGGCAGGCTTCCGAAGTTATCGACATTCAAATTGAAGGACCCCTCTGCGGTTTTGCTAATTCCTTTGGTAAAAATATCCCGCAGTACGACCTCTTGGAGTTCGTCAGTTTTGGGTTGAAGCTGTAGCTGAAAGCAATTGGGTTTTTCAATGAAAGTGCTCACCGGCCATTGAGTCGTTTCATAGCCGAGGTATCTGATGGTGAGTTGTGCGTTTTCGGGAATATTTTTGATATGGAAGCGTCCGTCCAAATCTGTAACGGTTGCTTGTGATGTATTGAGCACTTGGATTGTTGCACCGGACAGGGGTTGCTTTGTATGCGCGTCCAATATGATTCCGCACAGGGTGATTACATTGACGGGTGCAGGGCTTACCGCTATGTAGCGTTCATCTATTTGTTGAAAAGAAAGGTGAGTATTATTGTTTAAATATTCCAGGAGTTGGTTGATGTCCAATCCGGAACGGGGAGGTAACAGTGTGATGGTATCGATGTCGTTTTGGGCATAGGAAAATCGCACGTCGTGGTTTTCTTCTATGTTTTTCAATACCTCTGTTAGTGGAATTTTATCGTCGGTTTGGGCATTGATTGGAAGGCTCCAACACAGGAGAATAAAAATAACTTTTATAAATGTGTTTTGCCCCTTATTTATTCCCATAAATTGTCACCGAGTTATTCTCTCCAATTGTATAAGTGAGTTGTAATGGTAGCGTGATTGTTTTTAGAGCGTCTTCAAGATTGGTGTGTGTAAATGTCCCGGTGAAATGTTGTTTGGTATTGACATTTTCCAGATTGATTTCAATGGCATATTGTCTTTTAAGTTCGTTGATTACCAGAATAAGCTCGCTGTCTTGAAAGGTGCTTTCATTGTTCATCCAACTTGGTTTGTTGACGGCAATTTGGTTTTGTGTTATGATTTCACCGTTTTCAATGATGACTTTGTTGCCAGCGGGTAGTTGTAGTTTTTCATTTTTAAACGATATTTCCACCAATCCTTCATAGCAAGTCACGATGAAGCGATTGTTTCTGCTAAGTACATTAAATTCTGTTCCGAGGACACTTACTATGCCCTGATTGGTTTCCACATCAAACTTTTTACCTTTTGCTACTTTGAAAAATGCTTCTCCTTGCAGAGAAAGTGTGCGTTTTTTATCCCAGGATTTTTTATTGAAGATGATCTTTGATTCTGCATTGAGTACTACTTCAGATTTATCGGGAAGTACAGTTGTTCTTTTTTCTGCGAGACCAGAAGTAACACTTGCGTCGAGACTGGTTACATAGAGGTATCCGGTGAGGATCAATACCAGCATTGCGGCATATTTGAGCAATGATTTGTAGTTGAATAAAGTTATCACTTTGGGTTTTGAAACTGTTTTTTGTGACAGTTTTTCCCAGGTTTTTTCTTTTTCAAACGGGGGCGTGTTTAACTTGGCCGTTGTTTCTGCAATTTTTAGAAATTCGCGCCCGGTTTCAGAAGCCCGGAGTGTTTTGAGCTCTTCTTCTGAAATTTCGTTATTTAAATACTTATGTAAAAGTTCTTCATTCATTGTATTTGATTCTCTTGCTATAAAACAGTTGCTAATGGGTTTACCCTACCTTAATCATTATATATTCATATTTTTTAATTCAGTTCTCAACGAATCCAGTGCCTGGCTCATTCTTTTTTCAACAGCTTTTACTGAGATGTCGAGTATTTCGGCAATTTCGCGGTATTTTTTTCCTTCAATGCGGTTTAATAAAAAAGCGGTGCGTTGTGCTTCTGTGAGGTTTGCCAGTGCTTTTTCAAGTTTTGCTTCAAATTCTTTTTCTTCCAGCACAAACTGAGGTGATTGATCGTTGATTTTTGGAACTGATTTTTTAGTAAAATTCAGGACTACTTTTTGGTGGGCCACTTCATTGAGGAAAGCGTTATTGCACACGGTATATAAAAAAGATTTTGCTTTATTCTGCGGTACTTTGGAACAGTTTTCCCAAAGTTTAATAAATGCTTCCTGCACCAAATCTTCTGCCCGGGCTACATCACCACATTTGAAATAGATGAAATTGTAGATGGCCGGTGAAAGGGACTGAAACAATTTATTGTAAACAGATTCTTTGCACACAGTTTCCTGATCACTCATAATATTTCTATATATTAGGTGTAAATGTATTTAAAAGATTTTAAAAAAAAAGGGTAGGGTATTTTTTATCCTAATTGTTTTACTAGTATAATGATATCAAAAATGAAACTATTTCACAAACCAACTTTGCTATTGCTACTTGTTAGCATCTTTTTTATTTCCTGCCAAAAGGAGGAGATAGACATCATTGATGAAACTCCTTCAGATGCAATTACTGCAGCATCTGATCTTGCCAAACTATTAATCAACACTTCTCAAAACAGTGGTGGTATTGATGACTTTATTGATGGCACGTCCTGTTCTTCAATTCAATTTCCTTATGAGGTGATTATTAACGGGCAAACCATCACCATCGCCGATGAGGATGATTTAAACAATCTTGTAAACACCACTGCAACAATCACAGTTGTTTTTCCTGTAACTGTGGTCTTTGAAGATTTTTCGACGCTTGAAATTAACAGCCAACAGGAGCTTAATGAATTGGCCGCGCTTTGTCAAACGATTGATGAGGCCATTAACTGTGTTGAGTTTGTTTATCCCGTTACATTTTTCACCTATAATTCCAATAATGAACAAACCGGCACGGTTGTCATTAATTCCAATGCTGAATTATTTCAATTCATCACCGGGCTCGATGCCGGCGTTTATATCGCGATTGATTTCCCTATAGAAGTGATTCTTGGTGACGGCAGTCAAGTGACTGTCACCAGTAATGCTCAACTGCAGGGTATCATTGAAAATTGTGATGAGCCCGGTGATGACCCTCCAACACCTCTTGATTTAGAAACCGTTCTTACAACTGATAGTTGGTTTGTGTCTTACTTTTTTGATGATGAAGATGAAACCTTTGTGTTTGCAGGCTATGAATTTTTCTTCAATCCGGGTGGTGAGGCTACAGCCACCAATGGAAGCACAAGCATTCCCGGAAGCTGGTCTATCACCAACTCGAGCAGCGGGCAACTTAAACTCAACCTGGATTTTGGTGTGAACGATCCGTTTGATGAACTTGAAGAAGACTGGAAGGTAATGGAGTTTAGCAATGAGCTCATTCGCTTGTTTGATATCAGTGGCGGAGATGGCAGCACTGATTATCTTACGTTTTCTAGAACCCCCACAGACGGTGGTGGAAGTTCAGAGGCACAAGAGTTAAGAGATGCTATGACAGATGGTAACTGGTTTATTTCACTCTATCTGGAAGACGGCGATGAGGATGAAACCTCACACTTTAATTCGTTTACTTTTGACTTCATGGAAAACGGTCAGATTGCAGTTTCCAATAGTAGTGTGACCCTTGAAGGAACCTGGTTTGTAAGTGGAAGCGACTCTAACTTAAAGCTTGTTTTGAACTTTATTGATGTCTACCCGCTTGATGAATTAGATGAGGACTGGAGTGTTGTGAGTTTTAGCAATACCCTAATAGACCTCATTGAGGAAAATGACGATGATGGCGATATCTTAAAATTTGAAAAACTATAATAATCTAACCTTTAACTTTTAAAACCATATTTATGAGAACCAATTTTTTTCTTGCATTTCTAACAATATTTTCAATGAGTTTAATGTCTTCAACCTGTTCACTGGATGATGATGGTAATGACGATGACGGATTTGATGATGATGGCGGCAGTATTGCACAAATTGACAATACTGTTGTTGATGGAAAATGGAACGTAATCGACTTTGTTGAAGACGGAACAGACCAAACCTATCATTTCAATAATTTTGAATTTACATTTAATACCAATGGGACATTAATTGCTGCCAATGGTTCAACGACCAAAAACGGTACCTGGTTGACCGGTACAGATGACAGTACACCCAAACTGATTTTGAATTTTTCAGACAGTAGCGGTCCTTTTGAAGAAATTAGTGAAGACTGGCATATTGAAACGGCTACTTCAACACTCCTGGAGTTAAGACATGTGAGTGGTGGTGACGGCAGTGTTGATTTGCTCACATTTGCAAAAAATTAGATTTCCCTTTTTTTACCCCCAATTTGTTAGTTAGTGTAAAGCCTTTTTCCTTTGGGAAAAGGGCTTTTACTTTTTATTGGGTTCTTCCCGCGGTCCTCTCAGGTGTATGATGAGGCCATTTAAAAAATTACGTAGAAACTGATCGCCACATTCCATGTACTTAGGATGGTCTTCTTTTCTAAACAAAGCACCCAGTTCTGATTTTGAAACCTGAAAGTCTACCAGTTTCATAATCTCCACGATGTCGTCGTTTGTTAATTTCAGTGCTACGCGCAGTTTTTTGAGTATATCGTTATTGGTCATGGGAGGGTGGTTTAAGATTCAAAATTCAAAGTTCAATGTTTAATGTTTATTTTTGATACAGTTCTTTTCCTGCGGCTTCATATTTATCACCACTTACCCAAAAAGGGGTTACCGGGTTGTTTGCAATAAGTCTTCCGGCCAGGACATAGGATTTGAAGAAGTTCACAAGATAGTCATAATCGACCGTATCAGGATTGTCACTTGGCTGGTGATATGTTTCGGTAAGTTTGCCTGAAAAGGAGGTGAAACCCATTGAAAAGGTAGGAGCGGGGACACCTGCAGCTGCAAAATGAACATTGTCACTTCTGTCAAAGAGGTTTTGTTCCGGTGCCGGGTCGTCGATGGCATCGAGTCCGAAAGCGGAGGCTGCTACTTTGATGTCCTGTTCTGCAGTTGTTCTTCCGAGTCCGACGATCGTAACTTTAGAGGTATCGTTGTAACCGGCATTGTCGCTATTGAAGCAAAATACGGTTTGTTTTTGAGGAATTAAGGGGTTGTTGACATAGTAATTACTACCCAGCAAGCCTTTTTCCTCACCCGTAAACAGGATGAACAAAGCGCTGCGTTTGGTGGGGTATTTTGCCAGGTTTTCAGCCATACTTAACACGGTGGTGATTCCCACTACATTGTCACGTGCCCCGTTGTAAATAGAGTCGCCAGTGGCATCGGGTTTGCCCACTCCCACGTGGTCATAGTGTCCCGAATAAATGATGAACTCCTCTTTAAGTTTGGGGTCTGTTCCTTCAACCATTGCTACTACATTGCGTGCGTTAAATTCTTCTTTTTTGCTTCCACTGATGGTGATTTCTGCCTCATTGTTTTGTTCCATACTCAATTTGTTTGCAGTTTCTCCATCGTTATCAAGTGCAATCATGTAATTGAATTCGTCTTCATCCTCATTGTCTGATTTTAGTGAAATAATGGTTTCGCTATATGCGTGTTCTATATAGTTCCAGATCATTGGATTGATGGCAAGAAATTCGACGACTGCTTTGGCACCCATTTTTTTTGCGATCGCTCTTTTTTGTTCCATTAATTGAAATTGTTCCTGTGCTGATTGGGCTGTTTCACTTCCGCCTTTAAGGTACACTACTTTTCCTTTTACATCTTTACCGGAGTAGTCTGCTTCCAACCCATAACTAAGATATACAGCCTTACCGTTGTAGGATATGTTGCCTCCATTTACGGCTACGAACTTTGGAAGTTCGTTTTCATTCACTTTTAGTTTTGCCATTGACGGAGGGATGGTTTTTATCATGGGAACTTGTTGGAAGTAACCGTCTGCTCCGGGCACTTGCTGTACGCCATAGCTGTGCAGTTGAGTGGCCAGGTATTGTGCTGCGATGAGTTCTTCCCGGGTTCCTGTTTCACGCCCCAGCATTTCATCACCTGCCAGGAAGTAGAGGTGGCTTTCGATTTTTTCTTTAGTTATAAAAGTTTGGGCAAGCTCTTTATCTGTTTGGGCATTTAGAATTCCTGCGACTATCAAAAGCGTAATTACAATACTATTTTTCATTTGTTTTATTTTTTATGAACTAAAGGAATACCAATTCTTATTGTGTTTTTTTTCAAGGCACTTAGAATGTTTTTGTTTGTGGCTTGACGCTGGTAATTGTTACAAAATAAAACAATTTAATTGAATGTAAAGCAGTAATTTTTTGAATCGCTTGTTTTACTCAAATTCAAAAAAGAAAAAGACCACGGCAGCCCATTCTTTTTTTATGCCTTTTGCATATCCTAGGGTACTGTAGCTGCTGTCCTGTACCCTGCCATCTTCTTTGATATAACCTATGGTTGAATAACTGCTGTTTTGTACGCGCCCATCTTCTTTTACATACCCCACAGTGCTATAACTGCTGTTTTGAATTTTGCCATCTTCTGTGATGTAGCCAATCGTTGAGTAGCTGCTATCTTGAATACGTCCATCATCTTTGATGTAACCTATGGTGCTGTAACTAGCATTTTGAATTCTACCGTCATTTTTGATGTAAGCGGTGGTGCTGAAGCTTGAATTTTGAATTGTTTGGGAAGTAGCTGCCTGAAAGCTGAAAAAGCTTAAAGTGAAAAGTAATACTAGTTTCATAAGATTTATTTTAGAGACTCAAATAAGTTATCATCAAGTACTTTGCCAAAGCGGATAAAGACATTTATGAAGAGCGCAAAGAAGCGAAAAAAAAAGCTCCTGATTTTACAGGAGCTTTTCACTTTTTATAAAAATATGTGTTTTACTTTATCATCTCATAACTGCGCTTGATGAAGGCGGTTAAATCTTCGCCTTTAAGCAGGTTTTGAGATAGTTTTGCGAGATCAAGTGCCTGATTTACCAAACGTTCTTTTTTCTTCTGTGTTTTGGTATTGAGTATTTCTGAAACGAGTTCGTGATTGGTATTTACCACCAGGTTGTACATTTCAGGCATATTGCCCATACCAAACATACCTCCGCCACCGGTTTGGCTCATTTCCTTCATACGGCGCATAAATTCCGGCTGGGTGATTACAAACGGATTGGCATTGCTGTCCATTGCTTCCATTTGCACGGTGAACTTCTCTTTAGGAACTATTTCTTCAAGAGTGGTTTTCAATTTTTCTTTTTCTTCATCGTTTAATTTTGAAATGACTGCATCCTCTTTTTTGATGAGGTTGTCTATGTGGTCTCCATCCACTCGTACAAAACTTACTTTTTCTTTTTCAGATTCCAGTTTTTGGATGAGGTGTGGCACGATGGGCGAGTCGAGCAGAAGCACTTCATAGCCTTTGTCTTTGGCTGCAGAAATATATGCATGTTGCTCGTCTTTATCTTTTGCATACAGTACCACCAGTTTTCCATCTTTGTCAGTCTGGTTGACTTTGATTTTTTCAACCAGCTCGTCATAAGTGAAATAATTGCCGTCTACAGTTGGGTAAAGTGCAAATTTCTGTGCTTTTTCAAAGAACTTATCTTCTGAGAGCATTCCATATTCAATGACAATTTTTATGTCGTCCCATTTCTTTTCAAAATCTTCCCGGTTATCATTGAACAAGGAGTTGAGTTTATCGGCAACTTTTCGGCTAATGTAGCTTGCTATTTTTTTCACTGCGCCATCGGCCTGGAGGTAGCTTCGCGAAACGTTTAACGGAATGTCAGGTGAATCGATCACCCCGCGCAGCATGGTCAAAAAGTCGGGCACAATGCCTTCTACATTATCGGTGACAAACACCTGGTTTTGATATAATTGGATGCGGTCTTTTTGGGCCACCATTTCGTGGTTTAACTTGGGGAAATACAAGATACCTGTCAAGTTAAACGGGTAGTCAACATTGAGGTGGATATGAAACAAAGGCTCTTCAAACTGCATTGGATAGAGCTCACGGTAGAAGTTTTTGTAATCTTCATCCTTGAGGTCGGTGGGCATTTTGGTCCAGGCCGGTTCAGGATTGTTAATGATGTTATCTACCTCTTTGGTAGGGGCAGGATCGTCTTCTTTTGCGTCTTTGGGTTTTAGCAGGGTTTCGGTGCGGGTTCCAAATTTGATGGGAACTGGCATGAATTTGTTGTATTTGACCAAAAGTTCGTTGATCCGACTTTCGCTTAAAAACTCTTCGCTGTCATCAGCAATGTGCAGGATGATTTCGGTTCCGCGTTCAGTTTTATCAGCAGGTTCCAGGGTGAATTCCGGTGAACCGTCACAAGACCAATGTGCTGCAGGGGCATCAGTGTAAGATTTTGTGATGATTTCTACTTTTTTGGCTACCATAAAGGCGGAATAAAAACCAAGACCAAAATGACCGATGATGCCGGCATCTTTACCATTTTTGTCTTTGTATTTTTCGATGAATTCCTCAGCACCTGAAAAAGCAATCTGGTTGATGTACTTTTCCACTTCTTCTGCGGTCATTCCAATACCCCGGTCAATGATATGCAGGGTTTTGTTGTCTTTATCCAATTTTACCTCGATGACAGGATTGCCATATTCTACTTTTGCTTCACCAAGTGTAGCGAGGTGTTTTAGTTTGAGGGTGGCGTCTGTGGCGTTAGAGATTAATTCGCGAAGAAAAATCTCGTGGTCGCTGTATAAAAACTTCTTAATTAACGGAAAGATATTATCTACCGATACATTAATGTTTCCTTTTGTCATGATATTTCTTTTTATTAATGTTTGGGATGTTAATGGCAAAAAAAATACCAAGTGTGATTGGAGTGACAAGATGGCATTTTTAATACATCCCACGGGAACTGTTTTTTATTTAACACAACTTTCTGTTTAATTAACAATAAATAAAGTTAAACATTGATTATTTTTGTATTGAAATAAAATTCAATGATATGGCAACGACAAAAAAAACTTCGACAAAGAAAAAAATCACCAAACAGCAGATTATAGACAGCTATATGGCCTATGTTCTAGAAAACGAAAAAATGCCGGTTTCCATCTTTAAGTTTTCAAAAGAAAACGGTTTTAGCGAACAGGATTTTTACACTCACTTTGGTTCGTTTGAAGGATTGAAATCAGGTATTTGGACCACTTTTTATGAGATGACCATGGATTTGTCTGAAAAGAATAAGGACTATGATCACTTCAGCAATCAGGAAAAGATGCTGACTTTTTTCTATACTTTTTTTGAATTATTGACTGCCAATCGATCGTTTGTTTTATTTACCCTTACTCACGAGAAAGACAAACTAAAGACCTTACAACAACTAGCTCCTTTACGCAAGAAAGTAAAATCTTTTGCTTCAGAACTCATAGAGGAAAAAAATGACGAGCAACAACTTAAATTCCTCAAGCACCTTGCAGTAATTTTTTCTGAAGGAGCCTGGCTCCAGTTTGTATTTATCTTAAAATTTTGGATGGATGACAATTCCCCTTCTTTTGAAAAGACGGATGTAGTAATTGAAAAATCGGTTCGTGCCATTTTTGATGTGTTTGCCACTACGCCTTTGGAAAGTGTGGTTGATTTTGGTAAGTTTTTATGGAAAGAGAAAATGGCTTAGTATTTAGAGTATAGAATAAAGAAAATAGAAAAGATAGAAATGTATACCCCTGATAAGGCTCACCCCAAATTTAATACCGTGTAACGAATGAAAACATTAGATCACATCCCGACCGGGAAAATACAGCGAGCTTCAAAACTAGTCAAAACCGGCGTTAAGGTGGGTGGAAACTATTTAAAATACTATAGTGGAAAGCTTGTCAACCCTGAATTAACTAGGGATAAGCTCAACGAAGACAATGCTGAAGATATTTATGATGGACTGAAAAGCATGAAGGGCAGCGCCTTGAAGGTGGCCCAGATGCTGAGTATGGAAAAAAACATTATGCCGAAGGCCTATGTTGAGAAATTTTCATTGGCCCAGTTTCAGGTGCCTCCCTTGTCTGCTCCGCTGGTGCGTAAAACATTTAAACGTTATTTGGGTCAAGAACCTGAAGCACTGTATGACAGTTTTGAAGCAGAGTCTGTCAATGCGGCCAGTATTGGTCAGGTGCATCGTGCCATGTTGAATGGCAAACAACTGGCTGTTAAGATTCAATACCCGGGTATTGCTGAAAGTATCAGCAGTGATTTGGCTTTGGTGCGGCCTGTTGCCTTAAAGATGTTTAATCTCAAGGCTAAAGATTCAGAAAAATATTTTAAGGAAATTGAAGACAAATTACTGGAGGAAACCAATTACAATCTGGAGTTACAGCAGAGTCGTGAAATCACAGAGGCTTGTTCACATATTCCCAATTTAAGTTTTCCTGATTATTATGAAAACTTGTCCAGCGAACGCATCCTTACAATGGACTGGATGGAAGGGGAGCATCTTTCAGAGTTCACCAAGCGCAACAGAGATAGGGTATTGGCTGATAAAGTGGGTCAAACCCTATGGGATTTTTATATGTATCAAATGCATGTTTTAAAAAGCGTTCATGCTGATCCGCATCCCGGGAATTTCCTGGTCAATAAGGAAGGGGAACTCATTGCTATTGATTTTGGATGTATCAAGCGTGTACCTCAGGAGTTTTATGACCCTTATTTTGAACTTGCTAAACCTGAGAACATCAACAACCCTGAAATCTTTACGGAAAAGATGATGGCGCTTGAAATCCTCAGGAAGGAAGACACCGCTGAAGAGCTGAAGTTCTTTTCGGAACTGTTTTACGAAATGCTCAGTTTGTTCACCCAGCCATTTCACAGAGAAACTTTTGATTTTTCAGATCCAGAATTTTTTGGCAAGATAGCTGAGCTCAGCGATAAATATTCTAAAGACACTGAAATCAGGAAGATGAATGGAAACCGAGGCTCAAAGCACTTTCTTTACATTAACAGGACCTTTTTTGGTCTGTACAATCTGATGAATGATTTGGGCGCCCGGGTTTCTATCAACAGATATCTAAATTATGTACCCGAAAAAAAAGTAGCAGTTTAAAATATTAACAAAACATTTTGTTTAAATAATTTGGTTAAAATATAAACAGTATTATATTTACAGTATTAAAGAAAATCGATGTGGAAAATTAATTGCTATGAACCAACTATTTTCATAAAACACAGAGAATTTTTATTTATTGGTTAGGTTGTTTTAAAGGGGCATACTCAGATTCTAAAGAGTGTGCCTCTTTTATTTAGTTTAATTATTATGCATGCATATAAAATGCCTTGTTAAAGCCCTTTACCAATGGCTTTAAATCTCTATCTTGCCTTTTTCAAAATTACACTACGAATGAAAAAATTATATACTTCGAGAATTTCCGGAATGGGAAGTTATGTGCCTGAAAATGTGGTTACAAATGAGGACTTATCCAAGATGATGGATACCAATGATGAATGGATTCAAGAGCGCACCGGTATCAAAGAGCGACGGTGGGTGAAACCCGGCAGCGGAGAAACCACTTCCACGATGGGTGTAAAAGCTGCCAAAATTGCTATTGAGCGAGCCGGAATTTCAAAAGATGACATTGATTTTATCATTTTTGCCACTTTGAGTCCGGATTATTATTTTCCCGGTCCCGGTGTGCAGGTGCAACAGGAGTTGGATATTAAGACTGTGGGAGCGTTGGATGTTCGAAATCAGTGTTCCGGGTTTATTTATGCACTTTCGGTTGCTGATCAATTTATCAAGACCGGAATGTATAAAAACATCTTGGTAATTGGTTCAGAGTTGCACTCACACGGTTTGGATAAAACCACGCGGGGTCGAGGTGTTACAGTAATTTTTGGAGATGGAGCGGGAGCCGCAGTACTCAGTCGTTCTGAAGACGATGGCAAGGGGTTGCTTTCAACTCATTTACATTCTCAAGGTAAATATGCCGAGGAACTTTCTTTGATTGCCCCCGGAATGGGCAAGCGCTGGGTGAATGATATTTTAGCCGATAATGACCCCAATGACGAATCTTATTTTCCATATATGAACGGTCAGTTTGTGTTTAAGAATGCTGTGGTTCGTTTTTCAGAGGTCATTATGGAAGGATTGATGACCAACGGATTGAAAAAAGAAGACATTAATATGTTGATTCCACATCAGGCCAATTTGCGAATTTCTCAATTTGTGCAGAAGAAGTTTGGTCTTTCAGACGATCAGGTATTCAACAATATCATGAAATATGGGAACACGACAGCGGCTTCAGTGCCCATTGCTTTGACTGAAGCCTGGGAGCAGGGAAAAATAAAAGAGGGTGATTTGGTTGTTTTGGCAGCTTTTGGAAGTGGCTTTACCTGGGGAAGTGTTATCATCAGGTGGTAACCCTTATTCATTTCGCTTTAAGCGAAAGAAAGCAAAAAACTAAAGCGCTTGGCAGTACAATCTAATAAGGGATGTTATTTCTCCAAAGCATTGATGAACACTGTTATTTTTTCAACTAAATCCTCTACCACCGGTCGCTTAGGCTCGTTGTATGATTTGTAATTGTCCATTGTATCACCCGCGGCAATTTCTTTCAGTACGTGGTTCATATTTTCAATCAAGTACATTTCTGCATTGGGTTTTGCTCTGTGCAATAATTTGGCCTCTTCTTCATCTACCTGAACATCTTCTGTTCCGTTAAGAATTAGAACGGGAATTTCGAGTTTGGCAATTTCAGTTTGAGGGTTGTATTGCATCCAGGTGCGCATAAATGGCTGAATGCCCGGCCTGAATATTGAAGCCAGGCCTTCACCATAATTCAATGCAATCCCGTTAACCCGCAGGTCATCAAAACTTTGGCGCGCATCATCAACCAGTGCCGGTGCCTGACGTTGCAATTGTTCAACGATTACATCATCAATTTCCTGACCGGCCCCGGCAATGGACACAAAAGCATCCGCCTGATTGCGATAAGCAGCTACCATTCCCACCAGAGAGCCTTGACTGTGACCAATCACTGTGATATTTTTAAAACGTTCTTGGTTTTGAAAGTAGGTGATAATTTCTTCAGCATCATCAATAAAATGGTCAAACGATATCTCCTCTTCTTTAAGATTTCCTTGTCTTGCCAGTTTTACAAGGCGTTTGTCATATCTAAAAGTGGCGATTCCATTGTTTGAAAGCCCTTCGGCCAGGTATTTTAGTGAGTTGTTCTTTGCGTTGGGTTGATTTCCATCGCGGTCTGTGGGTCCGGAGCCCTGAATAATGATCGCCAAGGTGAGTGTTTCTTGATTCTCTGGAACCAACAATGTTCCTTCAATAAGGCTATTTATGTCAATTTTTTCTTCTTTAAGATTGCTTTGACTCCAAGTGATTGAAGTGATTAAAAGAGCAACTACTAGAGTGATGTATTTCATGGTGTAGAATTATTTATCGTAAAGTATGTTTCTATAACGTTTTTAGCTTCATTTTCTTTTTGAGTTCCCAAAAGAATTTTTTTATTGTCTTTCAGTACAATTTGTATGCCTTTATTTCCTTTGATGTTGAGTGCTTTTCCGCTCAGGCCCCAACGTAAACCCCAGCCACCATATTCCCTTAAAGGGTTATAAGTTCTAACGTAACATTCTGTGATTTCCTTCCAGGGAATTGTTTTTTTCTGAAACGGTTTAAATTGATATTCTATTCCACGGGAATTGATGGTGGTTTTTAGTTGTAAAGAGAAAATAAATACACTCACAGCCAAAACAGTAATAAACCCTACTGAAGCTGCAATGATATCTTCAGGACCTGTATTGGTCTGTTGCACGATGCTAATAATTGGAAGGAGGGTTGCAATTATAACTATAATTAGTAATGCTTTTATCCACCATTGGTCAAAACGCTGTATTTCCTGAAACCTTTTCATTTTGCTTGTTTAAATTTTTGTTTGAGTTTGTTTTCAGTTTTGACTAACATTATGATAACTGAAAGAAGAATGAAACCAAAGCTCAAAAACATACTCAACATTTCTTCCGGATTTAGAAATAGCCCCACTGTGGCAATTGTTAACATATACCAAGCCTGTTTGATCATTTCACGAGCAGCAAATGTTTGTGCAAAGTCCCATTTTTCCTGTGACTCCATTGACTGACGTGTGCGATAGCCATAGAAATAATTTCTATTTTTTGGCGGGTATTTCAGCATTATATACCCTGCTGCCAAAAATATGAGACCGCTTAAACCCAGGGTTAAAAAAAGTGGATTGGACCAATGAACTGTCATACTTTAAGTACAAATTGATTGATAAGAATTTTTGATATGATTTCAGCAGTTATGATTCCAACAACAAATAAAACTTTATGTGCTGTTGTTTTTAAGTTTGTTGCGATTTTAAAGCCGTTATACAACACTATAATAAACCAGGTTAATACAACTAATGAGGCAGCTCCAACACCTATGAGTATCAACAAATCGGTTGGGCTGAGGTTGGGAATTAAGGGGTTTCCAAGTGTATCCATCAGGTGGAATGTTTTGGTATGTATCCAGTTATTGTAATTGAGGGGAGTTAAAAAATAAGCAGGTATTTTAACGATGAGTGCCAGGTTCAAGATGTCTATGAACCTTGTTTTAGAATTGATAAACTTTCCCAAAATAAAAAATACCAAAACGATGCTAAAGAGGTTGCACAAGCTTTCGAGGCCGGCAGTAGTCAAGCTGACTTCTTTTGCGAAGTGTGTGTCAAGGACACCATCAAAGCGGGTGTTTGTTAAGGTTGCAATAACAACTCCTGCAATAGAAGTAATAAGACCAAAGATGAGCAATGGTCGCTCACTGTATTTTTTAAATGGATTAAAGAGCAGTGTTTTCATCTTCTTTCAACCGGTTTATTTTTTCTATGATATCGTCAAGTTTGTTTCTTATGGTGGGGTAGCTGTTATTCATTTGTTTTGCCATTTCTTTGAGACTGCCGCTGTTGATTAAAAACTGCAAGACAAAGTCCTGTTCCTCCTGGGATAGTTTTAAATACAAGGGCAATGAAAAGCTCCCATTGACCGATGTCCCGCAACTGCTACAATGCAGTTGGGCCACCTGAAGGGACTCTACGCAGGACGGACATTGGATGGGTAACTTGGGTATCATAATTGAATATAGTTAAAGCAAATATAAATAAAATTTAGTTTTATTTTAATATAATTTCGATTATTTTATTTTCAAAGCCTATTTCAAATTTTACTATCTTTATCTATCAACAATCAAAACGAACATTATGAAAACACTTGGAATAATATTATTGCTATTGGGTGCTCTTGGCACCATTGTCTTTGGATTGCAGGCGATGGAGGATTCAGAAAGTTTTAGTTTTCTGGGGATGGATATCGCCGTAAGTTCGGCTAACTGGACACCGGTTATAATCAGTGTTGTGGTTTTACTTGTGGGGGTGGTGCTTACTGCCCGTAAGAAAGCTTAATACGTTTTGTCATTCATCCGACCCTAGAGGTGCGGGCGTTTTAAACAACAAAACCTGGTCAAGAAAACATAATGAGTAGAGTTGGGATTATCTGGTGATGATTTTTTTGCATTCGGATGGGAGTTATTTTATCAAATACCATTATGGTCTTATGGTATAAACTATTCTTAAACTAACCTCTTATTTCTAAATGCAATACCAGAACCTGATTTCAGGTACTTTTCAAAATTAAAAGCTGTGTATTTATTAGTAAATGTTAAATGAGTAACAATTAAGACCGGTAATTTCATTTTGGTTGATTTTACGTAACCCTTGTTGTGTTGCTCAAATCTTCTTTCCAGATCGTCTGTACAACCGATGTAAAATGAATTGTCTTTACATTGCAAAATATAGACATACCAAAGCTTATCATTTTTTACATACATAAAATACAATTTAAGGAAGTATTTAAAAGTATGAAAAAAAATAAAGTAATAAAATTATCATTCTAGATGTGGTAATTGGTTTCTTTTTTTATAGAAGATTTATGTGAAGGTGGACTGCGTCCACCGTAGCCCAAGCTAATATTTTTTAAAAATTAAATGAAATAAAAAACCCTCCTACGCTTTCTCATAAATTCGAAAGCTTCGGAGGGCGAAGCCCTCTTTAGAGTAATATAATAAATACTGTGGACGATGTACCGCGAAGCTCTATTGAGAAATAAACTATATACAGTGGACTGCGTCCACCGTAGCCCAAGCTAACATTTTTTAAAAATTAAATGAAATAAAAAACCCTCCTACGCTTTCTCATAAATTCGAAAGCTTCGGAGGGCGAAGCCCTCTTTAGAGTAATATAGTAAATACTTTGGACGATGTACCGCGGAGCTCTATTGAGAAATAAACTATATACAGTGGACTGCGTCCACCGAAGCCCAAGCTAATATTTTTTAAAAATTAAATGAAATAAAAAACCCTCCTACGCTTTCTCATAAATTCGAAAGCTTCGGAGGGCGAAGCCCTCTTTAGAGTAATATAATAAATACTGTGGACGATGTTCAACGAAGCACTATTAGAAATAAACTATATACTGTGGACTGCGTCCACCGAAGCCCAAGCTAATATTTTTTAAAAATTAAATGAAATAAAAAACCCTCCTACGCTTTCTCATAAATTCGAAAGCTTCGGAGGGCGAAGGTGGAGTCGGAGGGATTCGACCTTTTTTGCATCTAATACCACTCATCACTAATAAAATATGCCTTTAAGCTCTTATATTGCTTAATTTGTTTATATTTGATTTCCAGCAAAAAATTAGAGGTTATGACAAAATTATGCCCCTAATTATGCCCCTAAATAAAATCATATGGCATATAATTGTACCTTTAACTTAAAAGATCCTTCAAGTAAGAAACCCACTTTGATTTATTTGAGAGCCTCTATAAAGTCTCAAAATAAATATTTAAAGTATTCCACAGGAGAAAAAATTCACCCAAAATTATGGGATGCAGAGAGTAAATTCCCAATAAAGCAAAAGGGGAAAACTAAAGAAGCCATTGAAGTCAATTCTATAATTTCTCAACTCAGTCGTTATGAAGAACAATTTCAGTTGATTTGTAGAACTCTTGAGCTGCAAAATAAACCACTTACCGTTGAAGTTATACGCAAGGAATTAGATATAGAGTTTAAAAAATATTCTCCAAAGAAAAATGAGTTTCTTGAAGCTTTTGATTTATTAATTGCCGAAAAAAAGGAACAAGGAAATATAACCGAGGGTACAATTAATAGATACACAAACATTCAAACACTTCTTAAAGAATTTAGCTTAAAAAAGAATTACCCTCTTCAATTTAATTCCATAGACCAGAACTTCTACACGAAGTTTTTAAATTATTCCCGCGAGCACTTAAAGCATAAGGACAATACGTTGGGGAGAAATATTGGGTTCATAAAAACTTTTATGAACTGGGCATTTAATAATAAATTTCACGATAATCTGGAATTTAAAAGCTTTAAAAAACCTTCCAGCGCAACGGATGAAATTGCTTTGAGTATGGAAGAGCTTGAGACACTATACAATGCTGATCTCACAAAACACCCACGCCTGGAGCGTGTAAGGGATATATTTATATTCGGTTGTTCCACCGGTATGCGCTATAGTGATTACTCTACAATCAAAAAAGAAAATATCAGAAACGGTATTATTTATAAGAATGCACAAAAGGGAAAAGATAATTTAGGGATACCCTTAAACAAATATTCTAAGGCAATACTTGAAAAATACAATTATAATTTACCTATCATCAGTCCTTCAAAATTTCGAGATTATATTAAATTAGCATGCGCAAAAGCAGGTTTTGTAGAGGATATTATTAAAACTACTTTTATTGGGAAAAAGCGCATTGAAACTAAAAAGCCTAAGTACAAATTTATCAGCACACATACTGCCAGGCGCACCTTTATTACCTTATCATTAGAAAAGGGGATGCGTCCGGATGTTGTTATGAGCATCACAGGTCATAAAAGTTATAGTAGTTTTCAGAAATATATAAAGCTGTCCACTAAGGTTAGAGAGGACGAAATGATAAAAGCATGGAGCTAATAATGAATAAGATACCAGATTCTTGGAAAAAAAAACTGGAAACTGATACAAATATATCTAATATTAATGAATATATATTAGATATTATTTCTGAAGCAGACAAAGAGATGTATAATAAGTTGCAAATCTATGCTTTGGATATTTTTAATTTTGACATTGAGAATAACAAATTAATAAACGATAGAGGAATTGATTCGGAAGCTTTACTTCAAGCTACTCAAAAGGCTAAAAATGATTTGAATTATTTTTCTAAAGATTTTATATTTTCAATTTACAATAAAACAGCCGACAATAATGATTTATTTATAAACGAGCTTTGTAGATACCTTTATTCATTGAACTCACCTATGTTTATTAAGGGATCTTTAGAATCCTTAAAAAAAAGTTTAGCTAATTACATGTATCACAAACGAATACTTAGTTTTCACTATACTTTTAGCAATCATTTAAAAAGTAAAGGATTCAATGTAGGTTTTCCCGATGTTACAAATATTGAGAGTTTTCTCTATAAAAAGCAGGAGAATGAAAAGAAAGATATTGAGCGGAAAAACCAAGATCTAAAAGATGAAATAGAGGAGTTGAAAAAACAGTATTATGAAAACTTGAATAATGCTAAAACTGATTTTCAAAATGAAATTGAATTAATTAAAAATAAATATAAATCAGCCGAATATAAAATTTCTGAATTAGAAGCTAAGCTTATGCATTTCTACAATGGCGATATATTTAGAGCTACAGTCTTTGGTAGTGACTATCCCAAACTCAGGAAAATTTATGATTTTCTATTTGAACACAAACTCATTCATATATCACCAACTTCCTTCTATTTTAACACTGACATAAATAGTGATGGGGTATTAGAATTATATTTACTTAGTTCTGATTTTACACAAGAAGATCTGGGTTGTTTTTTACATAATTTAAGAGGAAATTTTCCAAATCATTATAATGAAATAGATAAATGGTTTAAGAACAGATTAGTTATAAGAAGTAAAAGGGATAGAAAAAGATATTATAATAATTTTGAAAAGTATATTAGCCCGTATTCTGATAGTGTAAACAAACCTGAATTTTATAAAAGAATAATGCTTTTTTTTGGTAAGTTATGATAAAATTAACCTTTTTCAAAAATCTTATCCCAATTAAATTACCATTTTGCAACGCACTTGTATTTTTTAAATATTTGAATATAAGATATATATGTTTTTAAAATTTTAACATCTCTCCCAAATTACATCCCTTTTGTAGGTTCATAGCTTAGCGTCAGAGTTTAACACATTAAAAACTACGTTAAGAAAAATGAATTTAATAATCACTACCCAAGAAGATCTTGAAGCCATAGTAAAGACTTCTGTAGAACAATCAGTTTCTAAATTTTATCTCACCAAAGCCGAAGAAGAAAAGAAGGATGACTTTATCACCGTAAAGGAAACTGCCCGCTACTTAAATGTATCTGAACTTACTGTAAGAAATTACATAAAGCGAGGAACACTTTCAGCGAAGCGTATTGGTAACAGGATCGTTATCAATCGTAAAAAAATGGAAGATTCGTTAAAGGAGGTCAAATCTTTAAAATATAGAAGATAATGCTATCCTATAATTCTGCATACCCGCTATTTGATGATGACTTGAAACAGATTCAAAAAATCATCTTAAGATCCCTACTATATGAAAAGCACCCACAACACACAATTGTTTTCTTTAACAAATTAATTGAAATGATTAAGGCATCAAGAGGTAGGTTAATCCAACACCCTTCTTTAAGTGCCACAAACCTTAGTTATGGAGTGAACGAAGTATACAAACAAGATAAATCTGTTGATCTGATCAAGGTGAAAATACTACTATGTGAGAATCCCAGAAATGATAGATGCTCCTTACTTCACTACCCGTTATACATCACCAAAAAACATAATTAAGATGGAATACTTACGAATAGGAACACAATATTTTAGAATTGTAAAAAAGCCAACCATTGACGGCCATTTACATGAGCAAATAATAAAATGGAAGCGAGAAACTATAAGAGATGACCATGGTAATGCCTTTTTAAAGGATATACCCAAATACAAAGGTTTTGTAACCTTACCGTCACATACTAATTTTCAACAGGAAGTAAATGAATTTTATAATGAATATCTGCCAATAACCGGAGAAATCAAACAAGGTGATTTTAAAACCATTGAAAAATTCCTGCAACATATTTTTGGAAATCAATTTGATTTAGGTTTAGATTATTTGACTATTATTTGGCGGTATCCAACACAAATTTTGCCTATTCTTTGCTTGGTAAGCGAGGAGCGAAAAACCGGAAAAACAACCTTTCTGAACTTGCTAAAATTGATTTTCCAAGGAAACATGACCTTCAATAAAAATGAGGATTTTAGAAGTAGATTTAATTCGGACTGGGGCAACAAGCTGATAATCGCAGCAGAAGAAGTACTTCTTAATCGCAAAGAAGATAGTGAGCGCATAAAAAACCTTTCCACCTCCAGATCCAACAAATTGGAAGTAAAAGGTATGGAAAAACTTGAAACCGATTTTTTCGGAAAGTTTATTCTATGTAGCAACAATGAAGATAACTTCATCTTAATTGACGACAAGGAAATACGTTATTGGGTAATTAAGATAGAATCTCTTAGGATTGAAAATCCTGATATTTTAGATGAGTTTGAAAAGGAACTTCCTGCCTTTAAATATTTTCTAAATACGAGGGAAATAATGACTCCAAGGAAAACCAGAATGTGGTTTACTAAAGACCAAATATGGACTGAAGCCCTGAGTAATTTAGTAAAAGGTACCAGAAATTCACTTGAAAAAGATTTAATACTTTTTCTTTCAGAAAAGTTTGAAGAAATTGGATTAGATACGCTGCAGTTTTCTTTGTCTGATTTGTTAGAAGACTTGAAGCGCTTCAATAATCGGGCAACCAGATCACAGATTAGTCTCATTGTAAACAAAAAATGGAACCTTCAAAGCTATAATAGCTCGTATACTTTGTATAAAAATATACACGATCCTCATCAAAACACCTGGAACCAACTTTCAAACTCTGTAAAGGGTCGTTTCTATGAGTTTAAAAAAGAGTTTATTGATGAACTTAAAAATTGTTGATTTGTTGACCATCTTTTACCTGACACAACTAATCCAAGTCAACCAACCCTTTTAATAATTCAACAAAAAATCAACAAACAAAAAATTCAATTTGTTGATTTTTTGTTGAACCTTAATTTTCTGTGAGCACTTTATTGCTAAACATTTATTTTTGAACTCAACAATTCAACAAAAAATTTTGGAGTTAATTCGTTAAGGAAAACACACCTTGTCTAAAAGAATTTAAATAACCAAGTGCTTGTTGGTGGGTAATACTACAGAGACACTCCTTCATACTTTACTTCGTCTAAAATGGATTGAACATCGCTATAAACTTTAGGACTAAATAGATCTTTGCTAACAGTGTAGGCATTTAGCTCGTTTTCTGGATATATGTTGTTGATCAAGTTCTGAATATCCTTGTCTGTAAGGTTGTCTGCCAACCAGTCATGTTCATTTATTGTGGGAATGAGAATGGGTTGCCTTTTTCTTTTGTTGTGGATTTTTTCAAATAGGGGTGAAGCCGATTTTGTTAGAATTGAAAATGTAGGCATCCCGTCAATGAGAGTGTAAATGCCAGCTAATGCAAAAGCATCATTATCTTTTCGGGAGATGTAAAAAGGGTATTTTTTACTTTTTTCTTCGTGGGGTTCAAAAAAACCTGTTACCGGGATTAGGCATCGCCTTGAGTGTGCGGCGTGTTTATATATGAAATGATTGAACAGTTTTTCTGATTGGGCGTTTAACCCGCCACCATAACGCACGGCTTCTTTGTAATATTCACTAACATCTTCCGGTTTTTTGTTTTGTGGGACAATGCCCCATTTGCCTTCTACCAATGCCGCTGGCTCTTCTTGTGGGATGATGAGCATACTCGGGTGTACAAATCCGTTTAAATGGAATGAGGGGATGTCATATGTATCTCTGGCATCATCGTCATCTAAACTTACTTTGAAGCGCTTTTCAAGTTTGGTGACTTTTTTGGTTTGTGAGGTGTGAAAGCACATAACGGTTTTATTTTAATTTGCCAGGTTAATTTATGTAAAAATTATTTAAAAGTAATAAAAGTTGTGAAAGAGTATTTTTCATAGAAGCGGCTGAGGCTATTAGCAGTGCTTTATTGATAAATTTAAATGAAACATCTGTTATAACAATATATACTTGCATACAATTTGCTAATTAAAATTTTGTATATTTGCAAAATATTAGAGAGAACGAAAAACAGCTAAATAAATACTAATTTTGTTGTATATATTAAGTTTAACACTATATTTGATTAAAGAAAAGTAATATTATAAACCTAAAAGATTAACTATGTATTCTAACTTAATGGACAAGTCTTTGAAATTAAATAAAAAGCTTGCCAGTAGTTTGTCAAATTCAGAATTAGATGAATTGATGAGTGAGTTTGATAATTATGAAATAGAATCACACAATAACTGGTTTCATAATTCAAAGTCATTTAGCAAACAATGGATTGCAAGTTTTGAAAAACTACTGTTGTATGATGCAGAGCATCGAAAATCTGTCAATTTAAAACAAGACATTATTAAAAAGAACTCTAAACAGGTTCTTTTTTTTATTTAATTTTATAATATGGAATCACAATTAAACTTTGTAAATTTTGTAGTGCCGAAATTTCATTTTGAGAAAACCCGGGTCGAAGCTGATGAAAATGTTTTTAATTTAGAACCCCAAGCTCTTATAAGTCGGTCTAAAAACCAATTTCATATAAACATAGAAATTGAAATTGTTGATAAAGACAATGATTTTATTTTGAAAATGTTATCAATTGGGATGTTTAATTTTAATACTGATGATGAAAAAGCATTATTTAGTTTTATTTCTATTAATGGTCCAGCAATAATTTTTCCATATATCAGAAGCTTTATTTCTAATTTTACTTCACTATCTGGCTTTGATACAATAACTCTTCCGACGCTAAACTTATCTGGATTCAAAGATGACTTAATCAAAAATATGATTGATTTAGATGAGATTGGAGATGAGTAGTAATACTGTGTTTACATATCAACATACTTGTAGAAAGGGTCAAAGCGCCTACATTTTAAAAAAAGCTCCTTTTAAAGCACCTGTAAAGAAAACACCAGAAGGAACTTTTAAAATTCCTTTTCTTGGTGAAGGCTACTATTTATGGGAAGAGAACAATAAAGCTGCTGTAGATTGGGGTAAAAAACATTATGCTGGAAATTTCAATGTCGTAGAATTTGAAGATTTAAAAATTCCGAATGAAGAATTATTGGATTTTATGAATCGTAGAAATATGAATTATTTTAATGATTTGAGAGAAGATTATATAAAAAAAAGACCAAAATCGAGAAATTGGCCAATTGGTGCTTGGATAGAATTTTTTAAAAAATTAAGAAAGGGGAATTTCCATTTATTCCCTTTTTATTATATTAGGGCAGATGAGAATTTACCTAATGATAAAGAAAATAATAGAATAAAAGGTAAAGAGTTTTTTGCAGAAAATGTTTACTACTACACTTTTACAAATCCTTTATTAATACTTTGTGTTTTAGATAAGAATAAAATAGAATGTAATTCCAAAACCATAAAGGTTTAATTCTAATAACCAGATTTGTTTTTTTCCCCAAAGAGTTTAAATGAAAAATTAGTTGAGTAGATAAGCACCAAAATTGAGTAATTAAAAACCAAATAGAAAAACCGTTAGGATTTTCAGAAGTAGGCGAGGAGGAGCAATTACTTATAGCAACGTTAACTAAAGTTTTTCATTTCGTTATTTATTTCGTCAATTAATTTAGTCGCTTCCTCACTTTGAGTCAGGACTAATCTATCTTTATCTATTCCATTTGCTTTTAGCTCATCAAATATTAATTTTTTTGCTTCGGCCTTTACTCTGATTCTAACAATCATATTTTTCCAAAAATCTTTTTTATTTAGAGGAACTTCTATGTCAGAGTTGCTTGAAGCGAATAATCTACCGTGTTGTCTGAATAGCCTAAATTGATATGTTCTTTGGTCAATATCATTAATATAAATTGGTACATTACATACAAAAGATGAATCTAAATCATAAGGATTGAAATTAGGGTAAAGTAATTTTTCGTAGTCAGAAGTTTCATTAAGAATAAAATCGTGTGGCACAAGTAAACCCCATAATTGACCATCAGAATTTTCGTGCTTGGTAGAAGGTTCAGACATAAAAAATGCTGAACTAACGCTTGAGGTAGTTAAGTCAATTAAGTTTGTTTTAACTCCAGCATGTTGCGCTTGAAATATTAAATCCCAGTCTTCTCCGTAAGGCTTTTTACTGTGTTTGAATAACTGATTTTCTCCATAATGATCAATTACTTTTTTCTTGAAAATCACTGCTCCATTTTTTTCAATTTCTCGTGCCTTACTTAAATCAATTTGTTTTGAGAAAGGTTCTCTAAAAATACCTGGCAATATATCCCAACCATAATTCTGTTCTCCCCTATAATGTGGCATTACAGGAAATCCGCCTTTAGTGATTAAGTCAACATTAATTTTAATCATTTTATCGTGGAAACTCCTTACATCTTGTAAATTCTTAATCTCAAAACTTTCTAAAGGTTTAAGATATTTCTTCTGAATATGTTCTGAAATTTGATAGTAGTTCATTGGTTGGTTTAAATTGTAGCTAACGTTTCTTGACTATTACCTGTGGCGTGGTTTAAGCAACTAATGTAGTAAACAAAACCCGAGTGGGCAAGGACAAGCCATTGCTAATAGCTGTGTTGTGCCTTCGTTGTTTTTCTGTATTTTTCACAATCTAAATATCTTCTTATTGTAGTACCATCTTTTTATGGCCCACCCTGAACGAAGTCCCATCGGGTAATTAACTCCTCCAAATTTAAGTCTCAAATACACTGTTTTGTATACTTCTTTTATCTTACCATAATCAGGTAAATCACTTGCTCCCTGAAGCAGTGTATAAAACTTTATACACATTGTACTAATAAACAAAGAAGCAACAATATACAAACCCCAAAATATAAACATGCTTTCAGTTTTAAAAAAAGAATATATATCATCAACAAAATATAACAACCCCCAAATCACAAATAATGACCCCCACCACATAATATAAGAATAAGTTATAAACTGCTCTTTTTTGCGATATATACGCCTATATTCTTTCAGAACCTCTTCGGGGTTATCCTTATAGCGCACTCTAATATCGTCATACAATTTCGACAAGTCATAGTTCATTTCTATACCTTTCTCGGCGTAATTATCAATTATTATCATTTTCTATTGTTTTAAACAAGTTGTAGAAAGTTGTTTTAAAACTACCCCTTTATTTTAATTATACTAAATGGGAGTTCTAAAATTTAACTTTGTCCGCCCTATCCACTATAGTCTTCAGCTCTTAGCCTAAGAACTCTTTTTGCATCTCTTCTATAATTCTCTCTAACTTCTGTTACTCCTTGATTTAGAGATAAATACACTCCAGACATGTCTGCTTTGAAAAGAAAAACGGGGTAGTAGCCTGATTGGGGCGTTTCTGTAATTATTGTATCTAATATAGCAATCCAAGGATTATGTGTCCATCCTCCTTTACCGGGAGAACCTGTTACTTTATATCTTTCCTGATCTGGTAAAATTTGTGAAAGAAGAGCTGGATATTCATTTCGTAGTTTAACCGCAAGTTCATTTCCAGCAAAAGGTAAATCCATTTGTGTCAGGTAATTATTTATAACTTCTCTTAAAATTCTATCCATATATATTTGTTGTTTAATTAAATTGAAAACTTTAATCCGCACTTTAAGCCACTTCCTCCTTATACAAATGCTCCTGAAACTCAATAAATAGGCTGCTGATGTTTGCTACATCACCCAAAATTGCTTTGGCATCTTCCAGGGATTGGTATTTGTTTGTTAGCAAGATTGGTAGTTTCTCTTGATCGAGTTCATCAACACCGGTTTCTATGTATTTGCTTAGCACAAATGAGATAAACTCCTTTTGTTTGTCATTGAGTAGGGTAAATATGGTTGCTTCGGCTGTTTTGGCTCTTGTTTCGCGTGTAAGCGCAACGTAGTCGCCATTGAAAACATACTCCAAAACATCAAACAGATCGCTTTTTTCCATATCAACTAACTTCTGTAAAGTCAGTAAGTCTGATTTTGGGAAGCCGGCATCTTCTAATTTCTCTAACAATGTTTTACGGGTGATGGGGTTGCTCCAAAGTTTCCGTAATTCTTCTTCGTCTTTAAAAAACTTGGGTAATTCGCCAAACAAATTTTTCATAAATTCATGAGAGGTTATGGGTTTTCCATCTGCGCTCCAAAAGGAGGTTTGGGTGGTGTATTGAATTTGCCGGTCTTTACCGCGTGCCAATTTGATTTTGATTTTTGGTTTGCGTGGTTTTGGTTCACCCGGTTCTGTTATAACAGGTGGTTCACCCGGTTCTGGTGAGGGATAAGGTTTTGGTGTTACTGGTTCCGGTTCCAAAGGTTCTCCATCCCACTCGGGATCGTTGAAATGTTTGTAAGCATCTACAAAGTCGTAGATTGTGAAAAACTCTTTGCCGTCAAACAAACGTGTGCCTCGGCCAACTATTTGTTTAAATTCAATCATAGAGTTTACAGGCCGGAGCAAAACGATGTTGCGTATGTTTCTGGCATCAACACCGGTTGATAGTTTTTGTGAGGTGGTTAATATGGTTGGCAGTGTTTTTTCATTGTCTTGAAATTCACGTAACATTCTTTCGCCTTCTTCGCCATCATTGGCAGTTACGCGTACACAATAAAACGGGTCTTTGCTTTTAGCGTTTTGGTTTACCAAATCTCGTATCAAAGCTGCATGTGCCTGATTGGCACAAAAAATAATTGCCTTTTCATTTTGATTAGCACTTTCCAAGTAGATGTTTACTCGTTTTGCTTCCCGCTCTTCAATTTCGATAGTGCGGTTAAAATCTTTTTCTTCATAGAGCTTGCCTTCTTCAATTTCGCCTTCCACAATGGTATCGTCTGAGGTGTATCGATAATCGTCCAAGGTTGTCTTGATGCGTTTTACTTTAAAAGGCGTTAAGAAGCCATCATTGATGCCTTCTTTGAGTGAATAGATATACACCGGTTCTCCAAAGTAACGGTAGGTATCCACGTTGTCATTTCTTTTTGGCGTTGCGGTTAAACCCAATTGCACAGCCGGACTGAAATATTCCAATATACCACGCCAGTTGCTTTCGTCATTGGCTCCACCTCGGTGACATTCGTCAATGATGATAAAATCAAAATAATCTTCCGGGTAATCACCGAAATAGGGTGATGGCTTATCATTTTCATCGGTGCCACTCATAAAGGTTTGGAAGATTGTAAAGAAAATACTGCCGTTAGTGGGCACCCTTCCTTTTTTTCTAATTTCACTTGGTTTTATCCTCACCAAAGCATCCTCAGGAAATGAAGAAAATGAATTGAATGCCTGGTTGGCCAATATATTTCTGTCTGCTAAAAATAGTATGCGTGGCCTGCGGTTGCCATCACGTTGAAGGTTCCAACGGGTTTGAAACAACTTCCACGCAACTTGAAAAGCGATTGCTGTTTTTCCTGTGCCGGTTGCAAGGGTGAGCAAAATGCGTTTCTGGCCTTTGGCCAATGCTTCAAGGGTTTCATTTACGGCTATTTCCTGATAATAGCGCAATTGCCAGGTACCACTTTTGTCTTCAAATGGTACGTTGGCAAATTTTTCCCTCCATTGGTTTTGCTCTTCATACGTTTTATCCCAAAGCTGTCCCGGGCTTAGGTAGTCAGTTACCAACTCTTCTTTACCGGTTTTCATACAGATTTGGTAAATCTCTTTACCGTTGGTGCTGTATGTGATATCCAGTTTGAGTTTATCAGCATATTGTTTGGCTTGCATTACGCCTTCACCTACTGCTTGCAAACTGCTTTTAGCTTCAATTACGGCGAGTTTGATGCCTTTGTGCACCAAGATATAATCTGCAATGATTTTTTTACCACGACCGCCACCGGACTGAATTTTACCGTCAGTAATATGGTATTCACGAAGGACTTTAGAGCCTTCCACCACGCCCCAACCACAAGCCTTTAGCTTAGGGTCAATGAGTTCTGCTCTTGTTTCTGCTTCGTTCATTTATTTCTATTTTATTGTTGGTTCAGCAGCCAAATTTAAGGTGTCTTTTAAATCATATTTCTGTGCTATTTCCGCTTTCAACTCCCCGGCAAATGCCTTTTGCAATATGGATTTTTTCAGTTCTTCCAAATCATCAATTTTCTTTTGATAGATGGTTTCCAACTTTTGGGTTTCGACTAATATTGTATCAATCTTTTCAACTATTTTTTCCTGCTGATCTAATGGAATAAAAGGCACTTTAGAATCTGTGATTGCTTTAATACCTACGTTTCCTTGTCCAACAGTTCCTGTTTCATTTGCAAAGTATTGGTCTTTGAAAAGATCCGTCCAAGAAAAATAGAGGAAGAACTTTGGTAGATATAATTTTGTAAATCTGATTGCAGCAATACGTTGGTTTAATAGGTAATTGGTTTTCTCAATGATCACCGTAAACCCATAGTCTCTTTTATTTTTTGTACCTGTCTGAGTAATTATGACATCATTTGGATGCAACGTGGCTCTTGAAAGAACCTTTTCATCAATCTTGTCAATAAATACGGGATTTTCATTTTCTCGAATAATTCCTGGGCGAACATTGCCCATTCTTATCACCTGATATTTTCCTGATTTCTTGAAATCTTTGCTTTTAAATGAATAGCCTCCTACTACTTTTGCTAATTCCTTTATTTTCTTCGTCTCGTTGGAATGAAATATTTCTGAAAACACCCCTTGTAAATAGCTTTCAAAAAGTGCTGCGGCGTTTTTGAGGTTTTGTTCTGTATTGGCTTTTGCTTTGTCGATGGCGGAAAAGGCTTCATCTAATATGGAAACTATGTGTTGTTGTTCTGGTAAGGGAACTTTTGGGAACTTCTCTGACTTGTAATCTTTGAAATAAATGTGTGGTATTGTACTTCCGCTCCTGTGTTTTTCGAAATCAATTCCTTCTAAAAAGTACTTTATGAAATTAATATCAAAACCCTTTTTTGGAATTAAGTATTGCATAGTGGCAACCACTGAAGATTTTGAAGGGTGTTTTGAAACTCTTCCAATTCCAGCACCATCCTTAATTATAGCCAAGTATTCTTCTTCTTGATCGAAGAATGAAACATTTTGAACATATCCTTTTGCTGCAAACACAGGAAACTCGCCATCTTCACCTTTTATTTTATTCAGTGAGATGTTTGATGAGCCTTTTTTGACGACATCTTCTAACTGACAATATTCCCAACCTTGCTTCATATTAGTTCCGAGATAGAGTTTAATATTTCTGCACTTTCATCATCTAAGGCTTTTATTTCTTCTAAAATGCCTTGAGGTTTTCGTATCGGGTCGGCCTCCGGGGTATTGGGGTTCTTTACACTTAAATCAAAAGTGCTTTGGTCAACATTTTTGATATTTATAGTCCAAGAGTTTTCGCTTTCTGTAAAGGTTTTTTGTAATTGTAAAAATTCTTCCAAATCTTTTTCGTTAAGCGGGTTGGTTTTGCCCAGGTTGCGCCCGGGGTTTAACGAGTAAAACCAAGTTTTTTGTGTTTGCTTTCCTTTTTCAAAAAACAAAACCACGGTTTTTACACCTGCACCGGTAAAGGTGCCGCCCGGTAAATCCAGAACGGTATGCAGGTTGCAATTTTGTAATAATTCTTTGCGAAGGGCAATGTTTGCATTATCTGTATTGCTTAAAAAAGTGTTTTTAATGACCACCCCTGCCTTACCACCTGCTTTTAAAATTTTAATAAAGTGTTGTAAAAAAAGAGAAGCAGTTTCACCCGTTTTGATCGGGAAGTTTTGTTGTACTTCTGCGCGTTCCTTTCCTCCAAAAGGTGGGTTGGCAAGTACTACATCATAACGGTCTTTCTCTTGTATGTCGGCCAGGTTTTCGGCAAGTGTGTTTGTGTGTATGATATTGGGTGCTTCTACACCGTGCAAAATCATATTCATAATACCAATGATATAAGCCAGAGATTTTTTTTCCTTACCGTAAAAGGTGCGTTTTTGTAATGTTTCCCATTCTTTACTACTAAGTTCTTTGCCAAATTTCATATGGTCGAATGCTTCACATAAGAAACCGGCACTGCCCACTGCACCGTCATAAACGGTATCGCCAATCTGTGGGTCAATCACTTTTACTATGGTGCGAATCAACGGTCGGGGAGTGTAGTATTCACCCCCGTTGCGCCCCGCGTTGCCCATATTTTGAATTTTGGCTTCATAGAGGTGGCTCATTTCGTGCTTTTCAGCGTGTGTGCGGAAACGCAACTCGTCAATGCGGTTGATTACTTCACGCAAGTTGTAACCACTTTGTATGCGGTTTTTTAGTTCGCTAAAAATCTCACCAATTTTGTATTCAATGGTATCTGGACTTTCAGCAGAAAGCTTGAATTTTTTAAGGTAGGGGAAGAGCTTGCCGTTCACAAAGTCTAACAGATCATCACCTGTCATGGCGTTGTGATCAATTTTTCCATCTTTTAATTTAGGTGCAGCCCAAACGCTCCATTGGTATTCTATGTCAATGATTGGAGTATATGATTTACCGGTAAGTTCAGCAGACGTTGCGCGGTCTTTTTCTAAGTCGTCCAAGTATTTGAGAAATAAGATCCAGGAGGTTTGTTCTACATAGTCTAACTCGCTACCGCAACCGGCATCTTTATGAAGTATATCGTCAATGTTTTTAAATGTTTGTTCAAACATGGGGTTAGTTGGGTTGTTTTAAAGGGGTTATAATTAAAAAAATAATGGGGATGTTCAAATATAGCATAAAATGCATAACCCCTCAATTCAAATGTAATTAAAAAGTTTATGTAGGTATTGCGGGATTCCTCATTTAGATGACTGATGAGTCTTAATGCCTTGTTAGTATTGGTATACCGTATTCTATTCTCCAATCAACTTCCAGGTTTTTGGCATGTTCTAAATAGAAATTTTTTTCATAAGGAAGAAGCTTTAATATTTCTTGATTTTTAGGGTCATCAAAATCAAAATAGGAAACTCCCCAATTATCTAATGAGTTATAGTCATTAAATCTGTTTATAATATTTAAAGTGCCAGTCCTTTTGTCATTACAATTTAACTCTTGATTTATCCTTTCTCTTAGACCAAATGCCGGTGGTTCCTTTATATAACCTCCAATACCATTATAAACAATTTTATACCCGTTAATAGAAACTTTACAAATGTTTTCTAATTGATGTCTACGAGTAACTAATTCTGTTATAGGAACTTCTTTTGTGCCTGCTTTAGTTAATATTGTTTGTAAAGACTCAGAAGAGTGATTTGTCCAAATCCAATATAACCCTCGGCGTTTTGTTTGAAGATTAGGAGTTTTTTTCCAATCTTGAAATTCGGAAACTAATTGGAAAGTTTCTAATTGTCTTTCCTGGATTTTGTTTATTAGGTTTTTTAAATTCATTGTCAATATTTAAAAAGTCAGCTAATTTACTTTTTTATTTTTTGGGACAAAATATGCAACGTTGATTGAGTGATGGTGCAAAGTCATTACAATCTTTATAAAATTTGTCATACAGCTATTTACTCAGAATTTAGTTAAAAGTCAACTTACCGCAACGACACACCAAACGATGCGGGTTGCGTTGTGTTGCTTTGTTGTAATATTGTTTAAATATCAGTAAAACAGCGTGTTGTGAAATTAATCAACGTGCATCCAACACGATAACAACGATCCGCAACGTGCGACGTTGCGTCAATTCAACTTGAAAGCAACGCTCTTTGTTAGACTGTAGCTCAAAAAAATATTTATGTATATTTGATTAATGTTTGAGAATATCAAAACAGTAAAAACTAACTTACTCTGGAAAATTTTATTTTAGTCTCTGGATGGGTAAAGAAGTTTTATTTGAATTAACCTGGACTTAATAACTTGAATTTTATCACAAGGCATACTAAGCTTTTTTAATACTATACACAATAAATATGCCCCTTATTATGCCCCCAAAAATAGAAAAGCCCGTAAACATTGAATTTACGAGCTTACTGGTGGAGTCGGAGGGATTCGAACCCTCGTCCAAACAAGTAATACAACAGCTTTCTACACGCTTAGTTTTTTATTGGTTTTCGAGATAACACCGGAAAAAAACATCCAAAGTTATCCTTATTCCCAATTAAGTTTCGAAATCACATCAGGACCCTGTGAATTCTAGGTTTACTTTTACGATGTCTCTGGATCAATTGCCGCAAACCAAGGCCGTTGAGAGACATCCTGCTTTCCGACCTAGTCGGACGAGGCATTACCTTACTATAATTCGGGTTATGCAGCTAGGGCGTAGTTATCTTCGCCGTTTAAAAAGTCTGAACCATGAGATTTACGAGCTATGATCCGGCGCTCGGCGTGCTTACTATTCCATTAATCTCGCTGTCAAAACCAGTCGACCCCGTTGAAATAGGTTTCGCCTAAAGGCGAACTGCAAAGATACATTTTAAAATTATATCTTTGCAAGACTATCAACATCAAAAAACATTCCAAAAAGCCTATGAAGTTCGCACTCATTCAAGAACGTAAAAATCCGCCTGACAGACGTGTTGTTTTTTCACCTGAAAAATGTCAGGAAGTCAGTGTTCGTTTTCCCGAAGCAGAAATAATCGTGGAAAGTTCAGAAGTCAGGATTTTTCCGGATGTGGCCTATGAGGAAAAAGGAATGGAGGTCAAAAATGACGTGTCAGATTGTGATGTGATGCTGGGAGTGAAGGAAGTACCTATAGCTGCATTGATACCTCATAAGAAATACTTTTTCTTTAGCCACACCATCAAAAAGCAACCCTATAATCGCGATTTGTTGAGAGCCATTCTCGACAAGAACATTGAGCTGTATGATCACGAAACGATTGTGACAGAACATGGCCATCGTCTTATTGGGTTTGGAAGGTATGCCGGGTTAGTGGGTGCCTATAACGGTTTTAGGGCTTTGGGGTTGAGAGATCAACTTTTTACCTTACCCAAAGTAGAACATTTACCGGATCTCGATGCTGTTAAGGCCGAACTTAACAAAATTAAATTACCTGCTGTTAAAATTGTGCTAACCGGAAGGGGTAAAGTGGCTTTTGGTGCCAAAGAAATTTTAGATCACTTGGGTGTTAAAGAAGTATCGATTGGTTCTTTTTTGAACACTACTTTTCAGGAAGCGGTCTATTGTTTTATTGATGTGATGGACTATAACAAACGCAAAGATGGAAAGCAAGGAGATAAGTATACCTTCTATAAAGATCCATCAGTATATGAAAGTAATTTTATGCGTTTTGCCAAGACGGCCGATATGTTGATTACCGGACATTTTTATGGTACTGGAGCGCCCTTTTTGTTTACCCGTGATGATGCCCGAAAGAGTGATTTTAAAATTAATCTGGTAGCTGATATTTCCTGTGATATTGACGGTCCTGTTGCATCGACTCTAAGGCCTTCTACCATCGCTGACCCATTTTACGGCTACGACCCACAATCTGAAACTGAAGTTGCATTTGACGCATTGGGTGCTATCACAGTAATGGCGGTTGATAATCTTCCTTGTGAACTTCCCAAAGATGCCAGTGAGGGATTTGGCGAAATGTTTTTAGAGCATGTGATGCCGGCTTTCTTTAATGGTGATCAAAACGGTGTGTTAAAACGTGCACTTATAACAAAAGATGGCAAGCTTACAGAACGATTTAAGTATTTACAAGCTTATGTAGAGGGCAAGTAAGCAACCAGTGCTCTTTTTCAAAAGGGGAAAAACACCCTTGTCTAATTCAGGGGAAAACACCCTTGATTGATATACCTTAATAATAGCATCTTTACACCAGCTTTATTAATTGGGGAGTTAATAAAAGCGGCTTTTATTTTAAAAGGTTGTGATTCTGTATCGCAACCTTTTTTTTGTTTTACAATTGACGTGATCCTCTAAAAATCAGTATATTTATATTTCCAAACTAACTAAAAATATATTATATATGAAATTAAAATTACTTTTGATCGTCCTGTTCATTCAGTTTTCAGTTTTTTCACAATGGGTTGAAGACACTTCACAAAACACTTTGGTTGCTGATGCTTTATCTTCAGATTGTCAAACGATTGGTCTGGATAACGGTCATACCTATGTTGTTTTCTGGAAAAATGTTTCCGCTCCCGAAAATTATGAATTACGAGTCCAACAAATAGATGTGGATGGAAATTTGCTTTTTGGCCCGGAAGGATTGTTGGTTAACAGCAATTTACCAATGAGTACTTTTACTGTTTTAATGTCACTCTCTGTAGATTTTAACGGCAATTTATTTATTGGCTATACATCTACATCAACTTTTGAGGGGTATGTAAGTGCCATCAATCCTTCGGGAGATTACCTTTGGGGTTCCACCGGTGTCAATTTAGGTGAGGCTGTGGATGTAAAAATGTTACCAATGGCCGATGATACTATTGTGGTAAGCTGGATTGGAGACGACAATCAAGGTTTTTTTAATAAGTTTTCTCCAACAGGCACAGCACTCTGGGCGGAAGACAAAATTATTGAGCCTTTAAATGGCACCAACTTTACGAATGCCGGTGAAATGGCTGAACTGGGAGATGGTAGTTTTGTTATTATATTTCATGATCGTATGAGTTCTTCACCAAGCTCGTTCTTGTATGCACAGCGTTATGATGCATCGGGGGAAGCTTTGTGGACAGATCCAGTTCAGATTTCCAATCAAACCACCACTTCATTCAGGCGTTATGGTCCTTTGCTTGTCTATGGCAATGATGTAGTTATTGGTTATTATGGTTCTACCGGTAATCGGTTTGATTCTTTTTTACAACGCATTGAAGAAGATGGTACATTGCCCTGGGGTATCAACGGAAGTGACTTTGACACTTCCAATGATTTTTACGAAATGGAAACTTCAATTCAGGCAGGGGCCGGAGGTATTTATTCTGTTTGCCGTTATACAGACAGCAACCAGTCAATTAGTGGTACCTATATTCAAAAATTTGATCCTGTTACCGGCGCCCGTTTGTTTACAGATAGTGCCAAACAAGTGTTTGCTATTTCTTCAGATGATCAATCACCAAGGGGTGCTTTACAAATGATGAGTGTGAATTCAACGCCGCTCTTTTTAATCAATTTGGGTACTGACAACGGAGCTTTTCCAACAGAACTGCACGCTGTGTATCTGGATGAAAACGGAGATTTTGCATGGCCTGAACAAACCCGACCAGTCGCCACCCATCAAGCCTCCAAAGGTCGAATAGCCCTGACTAAAAATGTACTAGATCAAAGTGTAGCTGTGTTTGTAGAAGAGCGGGCTTCTACAGGAAATGAGCCACGTATTTATGCTCAAAATATTAAGGATGAAAGTTTAGGACTAGCCGAAATTGAAAAAAAAGGAATCTCTTTTTATCCCAACCCTGCAGAAAATCAATTGCACATTGTATCTACATTCAGGGTTACCGGAATTGAGGTGTTTGATTTAAAAGGAGCGCGGGTAACGTCTGAATCACGTATTGATCAAGAACGAGTACTTCTGAACACTTCTAGTTTAAATAACGGGGTGTATCTGGTAAGGGTGACCGGAGATCAGACTATTTCCACTTTTAAGTTTGTTAAGAAATAATATTTAATTATCCTTTTTCTTGTCGTTGTTCATCATTAAATAAACACCGGCAATCAAGCCTATAATTACAAGCCCAAAAATAATGGTCATGATGAAAGCGCCGTTTTCCCAAGAGTAAAGAGGTATGGTTAATTGTTCCATAGGTTATTGATTTTTGAAAAACGAAATTAATTTGATTAAAGAAAACTAAAAATGATAATTGTCAGTAAAGACTAAAATCATCAGAATTTTTTAAAACAACTTTTTTAATACAATAGGTGAATTGTTTTGTATTTGAACAACATGGTTAAAAAAGCTTTTAAGTCCATCATATGATTGGGGATCAAAATGATATTGATTGATATTCATAGAAAATCTCAAATGAATAATTCCATTGTTTTCTGAGTAGGTAACTAAAGCCTCCCCCATATTGTTTGGCATTTGTATTGACTTATTCTCGGGGAGCTCTTCAAACGTATATTTTTCGTTGAGATTTAATGACAATAAATAGGAATAGGTTCTGGGGTGTCCAAAATCAACAGCGTAATGGCGATTATTTAATTGAAATGGATTCTTTTCAAACGATTTGAATAGAAAAGGGTCAAAAATTAGATTTTCAGCCTCTTTTTCTGTGAATGTAAATTCAAAATCTTCACTTATAGGCTTATCAATATCCTGTTGATCTTTTATCTTGTATGTAGCAATTTCTAAATTTGAATATCCTGCCTCTTTTTGTCTTAAATAACCCTCTTTATTGGTTTCAGAAATTTGTCTTCTTTTAGAAATTGCGTTGTAACCTTTATTGGTTTCCCGTAGTTTGCCTATAAAGTTATAATTTTCATCAACTTCAATTTGAATGTTCACATGGTTTACATTTTGATTATTTGGATGAACAGGTTCCCAATAACTACCCTCTTTAAAATCCATCACTCTTACCTGATAATTTAAACATTTAAAAGGGATTGTTCCAAAGGGTATATATTTATCTGTTGCATCCAATAAAAAGGTTTCACCATTAATTTTTAGATGTGCAACTAAATAATTAAAGTCTGAAATCACAGCAAATTCTTTGGTTGGGATTCCGTTATTTCTAGTGGATAGCAATCCAATTTCAGCATCAAGATCCTCAGCTTGAAGTGCGTTTATAAGTGCAAGGTTAATTTCTGCAGCACTTCCAACTTTTTCATTAAATGCTTTTTTTACATCCGCTTCGCTAAAGAGTGCTGTACTATTGTTCCAGGTAAAGTGATTTTGGATATAGCTGTAAATGCTCTTGGCTTTTTCTAAAGGGTCATTAATGTTAGAAATAGATTCCGGTAATTGTCTGCTAAGAAAATTGTTTTTACGGGTTTGAAGGCCAATATTTTTATCTTTTTTAAATTCCCTATCCACTGTTTTCCAGTTTTTAGTGTACATGTGTTTATTACCTCTTTGGTCAATAGCTTGCTTTAGCTGAAAATCCAATCGATTGAGATAATTCATTTTGGAAAGCATAAAATCCTCCTCAATAAATGCGGGAATGTCAGACATTGCATATGTTAAAATTTCGCAATCTGCCAGATTACCTTTTACCGGCTCAAAACAGTTCTTTTTGATTTCAGAATGGTTTACATCGAGTCCTTTATCACCAATTAATGTACGGTTATAATGATAAAAACCTGGAATTTCAGCTTTGAACTCACTGTAAACCGTTGGAAAATTGTTTTGGAAACTCCAACCCTCAAGATTGAAAATAAATGGAGATGTAACTGTGTATTCATATTCCAGAACACTTCCATTCTGCACATTGGGGAAAGCAAACGTTATTTCACTAAGCCGGCCGTTTACCCTGTTGTTAAAAATATCCTTCTGCTGGAGATAATCACTGCCATTTTTGTTGGTGGTTACTGCTTTTAATGCAATTAAACTTTCACTTTCCTTACTATTGTTGTAAAGGGGTATAGCTATATTAGCTAAATTTTTGGCATCTTCTTGGAGAACCTTTAATTTTCGGTACACTTTTTTTACTAAGACAATTTTGTAATCAACCACTTCAAATGTATAATTTCCGGTTTCAAAAAGGACTACTGCTTTTGCCAGTGTATCTTTAGGGTATGCGTTCATATTAACCTCAGGTAGAGATGGTTTCCCAAATTCATGTATTATTCCCGGTTGAGCAAAAGATTCTAGGGTAAAAAGGAGGACAGAAGTAAAAAATAATATTCTCAGCACTTTTTTATAATTTAATGATGGTTTTTCTAATGGCGGTCAAATCAGTTAATAATTTTTCCAAATATTTTAAATCAAGCATATTGGCGCCGTCACTTTTTGCATTGGCCGGGTCAAAGTGAGTTTCGATAAAAATACCGTCCACTCCTGTAGCGATACCGGCCCTGGCAATGGTGGCAATCATATCAGGTCTTCCCCCCGTCACGCCACTACTTTGGTTGGGTTGTTGCAGGCTGTGAGTTACATCCAGCACAGTGGGCGCGAACTCCCGCATTGTGGGTATGCCTCTGAAATCCACAATCATATCCTGATAGCCAAACATAGTGCCTCGATCAGTCACCATCACTTGTGGGTTGCCACAATCGGTTACTTTAGTGACAGCATGTTTCATACTTTCAGGACTCATAAACTGGCCTTTTTTGAGGTTGACTACTTTACCGGTATTAGCTGCAGCAACAACCAAATCAGTCTGTCTTACCAGAAACGCAGGGATTTGTAATACGTCTACATATTCAGCAGCCATAGCTGCATCACTCACTTCGTGAATGTCTGTCACTGTGGGGACATCAAAAGTTTCAGAGACTTTTCTGAGAATTTTTAATGCTTTTTCATCGCCAATGCCTGTAAAGCTATCAATTCGGCTTCGGTTTGCTTTTTTAAAGCTTCCTTTAAAGATATAAGGGATTTCAAGTGAGTCGGTAATTTTTACTACCTGCTCGGCGATGCGCAAAGCCATATCTTCCCCTTCAATGGCGCAAGGCCCTGCGAGTAAAAAGAAGTTGTTGGAATGGGTGTGTTTTATTTTTGGGATTATTTGGAGGTTCATATAATTAAAATTAGACAACAAAGTTAATCAAATTTAGAAGGAATACTCATTTGCTTTACCCATTAAAAATTTAACAGGCTGTATTTTAAATCTTCACGTTAAATCTATTAAAATAAAACGTACCTTTGCACGCTCAAAAAGAAGCCCTTTTTATGACTAAAGTTAAAAACATCGCCATTATTGCACACGTTGACCACGGTAAGACCACCTTGGTTGACAAAATTATGTATCACTGTAACCTGTTTCGCAGCAACGAAAACACCGGTGATCTCATTCTTGACAATAATGATTTAGAACGTGAACGTGGTATTACCATCACTTCAAAAAATGTCTCTGTAGTTTACAAAGACACAAAAATTAATATCATTGATACCCCCGGTCACGCCGATTTTGGTGGTGAAGTAGAACGGGTACTGAATATGGCAGACGGTGTTTTACTTTTAGTAGATGCCTTCGAAGGCCCTATGCCTCAAACACGTTTTGTGTTGCAAAAAGCACTAGATTTAGGCTTGAAACCTTGTGTGGTTATTAATAAAGTAGACAAAGAAAACTGTACTCCCGAGGAAGTACACGAAGCGGTTTTTGACTTGATGTTTGAATTGGGTGCAGAAGAGTGGCAGCTAGACTTTCCTTCAGTATATGGTTCTGCTAAAAATAACTGGATGAGTGAAGACTGGAAAAAGCCCACTCAAAACATCGAACCTTTACTGGATATGGTGATTGAACACATTCCTTCTCCAAAAATTGAAGAAGGTACCGTCCAGATGCTAATCACTTCACTGGATTTCTCTTCATTTACCGGAAGAATTGCCATTGGTCGTTTGCAACGAGGTACATTGAAAGAAGGAATGCCAATTTCTCTGGTAAAAAGAGATGGAAGTATAGTTAAATCAAGAATAAAAGAATTACACACTTTTGAAGGGCTTGGAAGAAAGAAAGTAACCGAAGTTTTTGCAGGAGATATCTGTGCCTTAGTGGGCCTGGAAAATTTTGATATTGGTGATACAGTAGCCGATTTTGAAAATCCTGAAGGATTGAAAACCATTGCTATTGATGAACCCACCATGAGTATGTTGTTTACGATCAACGACTCTCCCTTCTTTGGAAAAGACGGTAAATATGTGACATCAAGACACATCAAAGAGCGTTTGGAACGCGAATTGGAAAAAAACCTGGCTTTGCGCATGCAACCTACAGACAGTGCCGATAAGTTTATGGTATTTGGCCGTGGGGTTTTACACCTTTCGGTTTTAATTGAAACCATGCGCCGTGAAGGATATGAAGTTCAAATAGGGCAGCCACAGGTAATCATCAAGGAAATTGACGGTGTTAAATGTGAGCCGGTAGAAGAGCTAACCATCGATTTACCCGAAGATGTATCAGGACGAGCCATCGATATGGTAACAATCAGAAAGGGGGAAATGCTTAGTATGGAAGGTAAAGGCGAACGTATGGTTTGTAAGTTTCAGATTCCTTCCAGAGGTATTATTGGGTTGAGAAATCAGCTCTTAACTGCTACTGCAGGTGAAGCCATTATGACCCATCGCTTTTTAGAATACCAACCGTTTAAAGGGGGTATTCCGGAGCGTCAAAACGGTTCGTTGATCTCCATGGAAAATGGAAAAGCGATTCCTTATTCAATTGATAAATTACAAGATCGCGGTAAGTTTTTTGTTGACCCGGGAGAAGAAATTTATGAAGGTCAGGTGATTGGTGAAAACTCTCGTGGTGACGATATGGTGATTAATATTACCAAAACTAAAAAACTTTCAAACGTGCGATCTTCAGGGGCAGATGATAAGGCAAAAATAGTGCCTGCTATCAAGTTTTCACTGGAAGAAGCCCTGGAATATATTCAAAAGGATGAATATGTTGAAGTTACTCCTAAAAACATCCGTTTGCGAAAAATTTACTTAAAAGAAGTAGATCGCAAGCGTTATAAAATTGAATAGAGTTTAAAAATTAACTAAACACCTTTTTTGTATCAAAGCATCAAAGGTGTTTTTTTTGTTTTATTATGGAAAACGATTTTTTTTCAAACACCGAACTCATTGGTTATTTGGCTTCTTTGTTGTTGATCATCTCTTTTTTGATGCGCAATATCAAGACACTTCGGCTTATTAATTCACTGGGTTGTATTGCATTTATCGTCTATGGATTTATGCTACAGACTTCCTGGCCCATCATCATTACCAATGCGTTTATTGTTGGGGCAAATATTTACTATTTGTTTATTAAAAGGGCATTATAAAAAACAAGGGCATTACTACTTGGATTCTGAAGTCCTAATCAATTAATATTTTTCTTTCTTCACATACTTTAACACCAGAAAATTTTGAGGATTAATTCCTAACCCGGATACATTTTTTCTTACAAAGCGCACAGCTTCATCATAAAAAAGCGGCACTATGGGAGCTTCATCTATCATTAGCGAATCCATTTTTTTATAAATGATTTTGCGTTGGGTGATGTCTACCAGTTTGTTGGAATGTTCATATAAACTATCATAGGTTTTATTCTCATAAAAAGTATAATTGGGTCCATTGGGTGTGTGATTGGGACTGTAAAAAAGCGATAAATAACTTTCAGCATCGGGATAATCGGCAATCCAGCTTGAGCGAAAGGCATCCAGTGATCCATCAGCACGTGCCTGTCTAATCGCTGATGAAGGCATGACATCAATGGTGGTTTGTATCCCAATTTTTTCAAACTCGCGTTGCAGGTATTCAAAAATATCCTGATAATTGCTGTCTGTTGTCAACACCAGGCTTGGATTTTGGTCGCCGGTTTCTAGTTTGTATTGTTCAAGTAATTGTAGGGCTTTTTCAGGATTGTAGTTGTAGCCATCAATGTTTTCATATCCCGGCAGTCCTTTGGGAATGATTCCGCTTGTGCCGGTAGTGCCAATTCCATTTCTGAGGTAAGTGATGATTACGTTTCGGTCAAAACTATAGTTGATAGCCTTTCTGAAAATTGGTGATTGCAGTGCTTTGTTTTTTTCTGATTTATTTTGAAGGGCAATAAATTCGGTGTTGAGGTACGGTCCTTTAATCATAAAAACATCATTTTCATAATTGGGCTTCAGTTTTCCATTTGAAGAAAGCAGTTCATCTTTGTATGAAGCATCCAGGCCGGAGATAAAATCCAGTTTTCCCTGTGCAAATTGTAAAAATTCGCTTTGCTTGTCGGGTAAAAAAGTAATTGCCACTGCTTCCAGATAAGGGAGGTTTTTCCCGTTTTTATCTTTTTCAAAATAGCGCTTGTTTTTTCTGAAGACCAACTTGATATTTTCTTCCCAGAGTTTGAAGTAAAACGGTCCGGTTCCTATGGGATTGGACCGAAAGTTATTTCCATAATGTTCTACCACTTCTTTTGGGACCACAGAACAGTAACGCATTGCCAGCAAGCCCATGAAGGGAGGGAAGGCTTGTTTTAACTTAATTTTCAGTATGGTATCATTTATTGCGTCATAGCTTTCAACATTTTGTAACACCCAGCTTCCGGGTGAAGCCACCGTGGGGTCTTTCAATCGGTCAAGGCTATAGACAAAGTCATCTGCAATTACTTTTCGTGTTGAATCTTTTCCCAACAGCCGGTGTTTATGAAACCACACATCATCTCTCAGGTAAAAAGTATAAGTGAGTGTAGAATCGTTTATTTCCCAGTGCTTTGCAATATCGGGCTGAATGTTCAGATTGTCATCGAGTTGAACCAAACCATTAAAAAGTTGATTGGTTGCCCAAATGGTTGAGGCATTTCGGGCAAAAGCAGGATCTAATGAAGCAATGTTTTGATGTTCATTGTAACGAAAGACAAGGTGATCATTGTTCTTTTTGTCAGCATCTTTGCAAGCAACATTCAATAAACAAAAACTTATAAAAAGCCAAAATGATAAAATAGTGCAATTGATTTTCATAAGCCTGTCTTCTTAAGTCTGTTGTCTGTTATTGTATCTCTAAAAAAATCCGTAATTTTGCCGCCCGGCAATTTTCCAAAAATACAAGAATGAACGTTAGAAAAAAAGTAGCTTTTTATACTTTAGGCTGCAAACTTAATTTTTCAGAAACTTCCACCATTGCAAGGGGTTTTACTGAGGAAGGTTTTGACAGGGTTGAGTTTGAAGATATGGCTGATATTTATGTCATCAACACCTGCTCAGTTACTGAAAATGCTGATAAACGTTTTAAGACCATCGTAAAAAAAGCACAGAAGGTCAATCCCGATGCCTTTGTTGCAGCGGTGGGTTGCTATGCCCAGCTCAAACCGGAAGAACTTGCTGCAGTTGATGGTGTGGATTTGGTTTTAGGAGCTAAAGAGAAGTTTAAAATCACAGATTATCTCAACGATTTATCCAAAAACGATTTTGGTGAAGTGCATAGTTGCGAAATTGAAGCAACCGATTTTTATGTGGGTGCTTACTCTATAGGTGACAGGACCAGGGCCTTCTTAAAAGTGCAGGACGGTTGTGATTATAAGTGTACATATTGTACAATACCGTTGGCAAGAGGGATTTCCCGCAGTGACACGTTGGAAAATGTATTGCAAAACGCCAAAGAAATTTCAGACCAGGGAATAAAGGAAATTGTACTCACAGGCGTGAATATTGGAGATTACGGTAAAGGTGAATTTGGTAATAAGCGCCATGAGCACACTTTTTTAGATTTGGTTAAGGCTTTAGACGCTGTAGAGGGTATCGAACGCTTACGTATTTCATCTATTGAGCCCAATTTACTAAAAAATGAAACCATCGATTTTGTTGCACAATCAGATACCTTTGTGCCCCATTTTCATATACCGCTTCAGTCAGGTAGCAATGCAATTCTGAAAAAGATGAAACGGCGCTATTTGAAAGAGCTTTATATAGATCGAGTAGCAAGAATCAGAGAAGTATTGCCACACGCTTGTATTGGTGTGGATGTAATTGTAGGCTTTCCCGGCGAGACCGATGAACATTTTCTGGAAACCTATCATTTTTTAAATGAATTGGATATTTCTTATTTACACGTGTTTACATACTCAGAAAGAGACAATACCGATGCCGCCGCTATGGAGGAAGTAGTTCCTCAAAAAGTGCGAGCAAAGCGCAGTAAAATGCTAAGAGGGTTGTCTGTTAAAAAGAGACGTGCGTTTTATGAATCCCAGTTGGGTTCAACGCGCACAGTATTGTTTGAAGGTGAAAACAAAGAAGGGTATATTCACGGTTTTACAGAAAATTATGTCAAGGTAAAATTGCCTTGGGATCCGGGACTGGTTAACACTTTGCAACACGTTAGGCTCAAAGAAATTGACGCCGATGGGTTGGTTCGTTTTGAGTTTGTGAAAGATGAAATTTTGTTGTAAGAAATCAACAAAGCCTACCCAGATCGGTACGCTTTAAATATAAAGCATTATTTAAAATACTATTGTTAGATATTAATCCCAACAGGCAGTAAACCCTTATATTTCCTTCTGTGTTTTCTAAGGAAAGACTTTACTTCGACACAAGTGGGCACCAAACTGATATTTCGGCTTTTAACTTCATCAAAAACCGCTTCCATAAAAGGCTCTGTAAAGCCTTCATCAACCATTTCCTGGGGCATGTCAAATTTTGTTAGAAAAATTTTGCGATCCTGAAGGCTGTATTCTATCCTGGCCATCTGGTCATTGTGAAAGCATTCAAATTGTCTTAAAAAATCATTGTCTTTAATTTCTACTTCGCTAGTCATGATACATTAATGGGTTATATTCAGATATTAAAACATCACTTCGTTAAAAAAAGTAGGCTGGATGTTGAAAACTCATAAATAAACAGAAAAACAGTTTCATTTTCTGTCGGGGAATTATTTATTGTTTTAAAGAATTTCGTAAACTGAGGATATAATCCTTAATTTTGCATTACAAATTTACGAATAAAAGTTTGATTCTTTCTTAAATCTCTTGTTAAATAAAAATGAGTCAGGAAATTATACCTGTTTACTTTGTGCCTGGTCTTGCAGCCGGAAGAGAAATCTTTAAACATATAGAACTTCCTCCAGATCGTTTTCGGGTTCAGATCCTTGAATGGAAGATTCCTGAAGTTAAAGAATCCATTGAAGACTATGCCCGCAGAATGGCAGCAGATGTCAAAGAAGACCATGCCGTTTTAATAGGGGTCTCATTTGGTGGGGTGATGGTACAGGAAATGAAAGCATTTTTAAACCTCAGGAAACTAATTATCATTTCGAGTGTTAAGTCGAAGTATGAATTGCCCACCCGCTTACGAATAGCGCGAAAAACAATGGCTTACAAATTGGTTCCCACTAAACTGGTTTTAGGTTCAGATGATTTGACAAAGTTTGCTATTGGTCCGAAGACCAAAAGACGATTAGAGATTTATCAGGAATATTTATCGGTTCGCAATGAAAAATACCTCGATTGGGCGATAGAAAAAATGGTGTGCTGGGACAGAACTGAGGTAGACGAATCTGTGGTTCATATTCATGGTGATAAGGATTTGATTTTTCCCATTGATAAAATTAAGAATTGCATCATAATTAAAGGAGGCACACACATTATGATTTTAAACAAATTCAGGTGGTTTAACAAACATTTGCCTCAATTGATTCTCGATGAAACCTATTCGGTGAATGCTTCTTAATTCTGAATATTTATGTATATTACAATAAAAAATAATAGATGAAAACTCCTATAAAAATTCTAATAGCAAGTTGTTTAATTATTTTGAGCGGCCTGTTTATTTTTGCTGAAAAAGATCCACCCACCCAAGAGCGGTTTGACACCAAACGTCTTAATGATTATAATGTGTATGCTTTGCCAATGCCTGAGAATTTGGATTTTGCAGGAGAAGCGGTTCCATTAGCAGATCCTGATGTGAGAGAACGTATGGACAGGGAGTTGTTGGTAAACACTTACTGGCAGTCAAATGGTTTGCTGTTGATAAAACGTGCACACAAGTATTTCCCGGTGATTGAACCCATTTTAGCAAAGCATGGGGTGCCAGATGATTTTAAATATCTGGCCGTGATTGAAAGCGGTTTGCAAAATGTAGTTTCGCCAGCCGGTGCAAGGGGAATCTGGCAGATTATGCCGGCCACTGCACGGGAATATGGTCTTGAAGTGAATGACAATGTAGATGAACGCTATCATCTTGAAAAAGCAACAGAAGCGGCCTGTATGTATTTGCTCAACTCCAAAGAACGATTTGGAAGCTGGACGTTGGCTGCAGCAGCCTATAATGCAGGTAATTCCGGAATAAACAGACGACTTGATGGTCAACAGGTAGAGGATTATTACAATTTACTTTTAGGTGAAGAAACAGGAAGGTATATGTTTCGGATTTTAGCGATTAAAGAAATTTTGAGTGACCCTAAGAAATATGGATTTAATTTTCGCGAAAGCGATCTGTACAACCTGGTGCCTTCTTATAAAGTTGAAGTAGATACAGCAGTGGCAGATTTAGCAGCTTTTGCCAATTTTCATGAAATTAATTACAAAGTATTAAAAATACACAACCCGTGGTTGAGAGAACCAAAACTCAATAACCGCTCTAGAAAGCTATATGAAATTGAGATTCCTCAAGACGGATATTATATTATTGAAAAAAACTAATCTATTAACCAATAATGAAAATGGTCTCTTTAATTATAATTTTAATTATTATTGGCTTACTTGCCGGACTGTTTAGTGGACTGATGGGTGTGGGAGGAGGAATTGTAATGATTCCTTTAATGGTGTTTGCCCTTGGTTTTACCCAACACGAAGCACAAGGAACCAGTCTTGCAGTTCTGGCAGTTCCTGTAACATTGATAGCCGCTTACAATTACTATCAAGCCGGGCATGTAAACTGGAAATATGCAGGAGTTATAGCTGTGACCTTTGTTGTCGGAGCTTATTTTGGGTCTAAATTTGCGGTATCAATTGATCAGGTTCTCTTAAAAAAGATATTCGCTGTGTTGTTAATTGTGGTTGCATTGAGACTTTTATTCTGGAAATAAAGTTTCAACTCTTGTTTTATCACTTGTAATTTATATTCTTTTGTAAATACCCTGAGTTAAATCTTTTTCATTTGCTGTTTCATCATTTTGATTTGATCAGTAAGCATGTTGTGTTTGTCCAGTTTTTTTGCTTCAGTAAGAAGCATTTGAGCTTCCCGTTTTCTACGTTTGGTCATGGCAATTCCCGCGAGGTTTAATTTGGCCATTGCCAAATCGGCATTCATAGAGAGGCCCAGTTGTATCGCTTTTTTAAAATATTTTTCTGCCTGATTCATATTGGTTTGAGAAACCATTAATCCGTGTAAATAATTATAGTATCCTTGTTGTTTTCTCACCAAGGCGGCTTCAGGATTTTTGATTCTGTCCAGCCATTTTTTTGCACCCGGAAAATCTTGTTTACGTAAACGCAAAAATGCCAGTAAAATCAATTCATTTTTAAAATACAGAAAAACAAAAACAGAAGAAAGTAATATATACATAATGCCATTGCCGATATTGCCTTCGGTAAATTGCCAAATTCCCAGGCCAATGATAAGTGCTGTAAGTACTAATTTGATATTTTTATGAAACATAATGGGCTTTTATTTTGAATGGTCAAAGGTAATAAAAACAATTAAAAATTATTTAATAAATCCATTTGTCAAACCCAAAAAGGTTTGTATATTTGCACCCGCCTACGCACCGATAGCTATAGGCGCTTCGGCGGGCAAGCCCGCCAGTATTGAGAGGATTGATTTTTAGAGTAATTCTCAGAAAATAAAATTAAAAGAACAATTTTTACAGAAGATAAAGATTTACAATCATGAGCAAAAGAACATTTCAGCCATCGAAAAGAAAAAGAAGAAACAAACACGGTTTTAGAGAGCGTATGGCTTCTGTAAACGGTAGAAAAGTGCTTGCAGCCCGTAGAGCTAAAGGCAGAAAAAAATTGTCTGTATCTTCTGAGCCACGACACAAAAAATAATGCATTCATTATTTAAAATACAAGGTGTTACTTTTTTAAGTAACACCTTTTTTTATACCTTCACATTACGTTCCACTAAAGTTTTTTTTAAATGCCAAAGAATAAAGACCTTAAGTCCATTTTAATTATTGGTTCAGGGCCCATCGTGATTGGGCAAGCATGTGAATTTGACTATTCAGGAAGTCAAGCATTACGTTCATTAAGAGAAGATGGGATCGAAACCATTTTGATCAACTCCAACCCTGCTACCATTATGACTGATCCTGCTATGGCAGATCACATTTACTTATTACCTCTAACAACCAAATCATTAATAAAAATTCTCAAAGAGCATCCACAGATAGATGCTGTACTTCCTACAATGGGTGGTCAAACAGCTCTAAACCTTTGTATTGAAGCAGATGAAAAAGGAATATGGCAGGACTTTGGTGTAAAGATCATTGGTGTGGATATCAATGCCATCAACATTACTGAAGACAGGGAACAGTTCCGTAACCTGATGGAAAAAATAGGTGTGGGAATGGCGCCACAGGCAACGGCAACCTCTTTCTTAAAAGGAAAAGAAATCGCCCAGCAATTTGGCTTTCCTTTGGTTATCAGGGCTTCTTACACCCTGGGCGGTGCGGGTGCCTCCATAGTTTACAAGGCAGAAGATTTTGACAGACTCCTGGAACACGGCCTCGAAATATCACCCATCCACGAGGTAATGATTGATAAGGCACTGATTGGCTGGAAGGAATATGAACTGGAGCTATTACGGGATAAAAATGACAATGTCGTCATTATTTGTTCCATCGAAAATATGGACCCGATGGGGATTCACACAGGAGACTCAATAACAGTAGCGCCCGCAATGACGTTATCTGATCGCACCTACCAACGGATGCGGGATATGGCCATCAAAATGATGCGTAGCATCGGTGATTTTGCCGGTGGATGTAACGTGCAGTTTGCCGTAAGTCCAGATGAAAAGGAAGAAATCATCGCCGTGGAAATCAATCCGCGTGTGTCGCGTTCTTCTGCTTTGGCATCCAAAGCCACCGGATATCCCATCGCAAAGATCGCAGCCAAACTTGCGATTGGTTATAACTTAAACGAATTAAGCAACCAAATAACCAAATCCACTTCGGCACTTTTTGAGCCTACTTTGGATTATGTGATTGTAAAAATACCACGCTGGAACTTTGATAAATTTGAAGGCAGCGACAGAACATTGGGCCTCCAGATGAAGTCAGTAGGAGAGGTGATGGGTATTGGCCGTTCGTTTCAGGAAGCGCTTCATAAAGCCACACAATCCCTTGAGATCAAACGCAATGGATTGGGTGCCGATGGAAAAGGGTATACAGATTATGACCAAATCATCGAAAAACTCACCTACGCCAGTTGGGACCGTGTGTTTGTGATTTATGACGCCATCCAAATGGGCATCCCGTTGAGCCGCATTCACGAGATTACCAAAATCGATATGTGGTTCCTCAAGCAGTATGAAGAGCTCTACCATCTTGAAAAAGAAATCTCAAAATATGAGATTGATACCGTACCGCGTGAATTGATCCTGGAAGCCAAGCAAAAAGGGTATGGTGACCGTCAGATTGCCCATATGCTGGATTGCCTCGAAAGTGAAGTGTACAAAAAGCGTGAGGAAATGAACATCAAGCGCGTTTACAAACTGGTGGACACCTGTGCTGCTGAATTTAAAGCTGAAACTCCTTACTATTACTCCACTTTTGAAAATGAAGTGGAACTCCCTTCCGGGGAAAAATATTCGGCCAATGACAGTGAGGTTTCCGATAAGAAAAAAATCATCGTCTTGGGCTCAGGCCCCAACCGCATTGGGCAGGGTATTGAGTTTGATTATTGCTGTGTCCATGGTGTACTCGCCGCTTCTGAATGCGGTTATGAAACCATTATGATTAATTGTAACCCAGAAACGGTTTCAACCGACTTTGATATTTCAGACAAACTCTATTTTGAGCCAGTATTCTGGGAGCATATTTATGATATCATTCGTCACGAAAAGCCGGAAGGCGTCATCGTTCAGTTAGGTGGACAAACTGCGCTTAAACTAGCAGAAAAACTCGACCGTTACGGAATTAAAATCATTGGCACCACCTTTGAATCACTGGATTTAGCTGAAGATAGGGGAAGTTTCTCTACTTTGCTGAAAGAAAACAATATTCCTTACCCCGAGTTTGGAGTGGCTGAAACCGCTGAAGAAGCGCTTGCCATAGCAGATGAACTTGACTTTCCGATACTTGTGAGACCCTCCTATGTCTTGGGCGGACAAGGAATGAAGATTGTCATCAACAAGCAGGAACTGGAAGAACACGTGGTGGATTTGCTTCGTAAAATCCCCAACAACAAACTTCTTTTAGACCATTATCTTGACGGCGCAATAGAAGCTGAAGCCGATGCCATTTGTGATGGTGAGAATGTATACATCATCGGGATTATGGAACATATTGAACCCTGCGGAATCCACTCCGGTGACTCCAATGCAACCTTGCCACCGTTTAATCTGGGTGAATTTGTGATGCAGCAAATAAAAGACCATACTAAGAAGATCGCTTTATCTCTGAACACAGTGGGATTGATCAATGTGCAGTTTGCTATTAAAGACGATATCGTTTACATTATTGAAGCCAATCCGCGTGCATCGCGAACGGTGCCTTTTATTGCAAAGGCTTACGGCGAACCGTATGTCAATTATGCCACCAAAGTCATGCTGGGCGAAAAGAAAGTAACCGACTTTGATTTCAATCCGCAACTGAACGGATTTGCCATCAAGCAACCGGTGTTTTCATTCAATAAATTCCCCAATGTCAACAAACAACTGGGACCCGAAATGAAAAGTACGGGCGAAAGCATTCTCTTTATTGATGATTTGAAGGACGATGCCTTTTATGAGTTGTATAGCAGAAGAAAGATGTATTTGAGTAAGTAGATTCAAATTCTATATAAAAACTAAAAAAGTTCGGCACTCGCCGAACTTTTTTAGTTTCTCTAGATTTTTTATCCAAATAAGTTTATGATAGCTACTTATTTTAAATCAATTTTTTTAAATATTGAGATATTAGACCATCAAAAACCTTTAGCATAATTTCAAGGAACGTAAAAATGTCTCAAACCCCAAGGGTTTTGGGACAAATTTGCCCATCAAAAAAGGTAGGTTCTTTAACTCTAATAGTCTGGAATACTATGTTTTATAAAAATATTTATTAAGTTTACATAATACCAACCTTTAAATTTATATTTATGAAAACAATTTTACTTATTATTTTCAGTGTAACTTCGTTCTTTATTTCTGCTCAAACAACGTTTGACTTAGATTGGGAACTGGGAGTAAATGGACCCGATGCCAGTTTTACAATTGAAACAGGAGATACCATGCGATGGACGTGGGCTGATGCTAATTCACATAGTGTTACAAGTCTTGCAGGAAGCACAGAAACTTTTGACAGTGGAATAATTGCCGGTCAGGGAACCCAATTTTCATATACCTTTTTACTGGAAGGAATTAATGATTATCAATGTGATGTTCATCCTGGTTTAATGTTTGGTACCATTACAGTAGAAGAATCCCTTTCCATTGAAGATAAATTCACTAAGAATTTATCTTTCTATCCAAATCCGGTACAGGACAAACTAACGATTACTTCCTTACATCCTTTTGATTCCTATGAAATTTATGATTTAAATGGAAAAAGAGTAATCATGGGCGATAGTGATGGAATTTATACTCATTTAAATGTGTCTTTTTTAAGTAAAGGAATCTACCTTGCGCTTGTAAAATCAGGTAATTTACAATCCACATTTAAGTTGATTAAAAAATAAGAAGAGGAGAATGAGATAAAGGCCTCAGTAAAAGCATCTTTTTACTAAAGTTCGGCTGTTGCCGGACTTTTTTTATGAAATACTTTCAGTTTTCAGTTCAGCGTTATTACTAATAATTAGTAACTTTAGGACGAAAAAATTATTTTCTATGAGTTACTACAGCATCAAAAACCTCGAGCATTACTTCAAAGCCTATAAAAAATCGGTCAAAGACCCCAAAGCATTCTGGGACAAAATAGCCGATGAAAACTTCACCTGGTACCGCAAATGGGACAAGGTGTTGGAGTATGATATGCAGGAAGCCGAGTTCAACTGGTTTGATGGTGCCAAACTCAACATTACCAAAAATTGCATCGACCGTCACCTGGCCAAACGCGGTGATAAAACGGCCATCCTTTTTGAACCCAACGACCCTAAAGAGGAAGCACAACATATTACTTACAAACAACTCTATGAACGCGTTGCCAAAATGGCCAATGTGTTGCAGGAGCAAGGCATCACAAAAGGGGACAGGGTGTGTATTTACTTACCCATGATTCCTGAGTTGGCTGTTTCGGTGCTTGCCTGTGCCCGCATAGGTGCGGTGCATTCAGTAGTGTTTGCCGGCTTTTCAGCGAAAGCATTGGAAACCCGTATCAACGATTCGGACTGTAAAATCGTGATTACAGCAGACGGCGGCTTTCGCGGAAGCAAAACCATCGACCTCAAAGGCATCGTGGATGATGCTTTGGAAAACTGCCCCGATGTAAAAAGCGTACTTGTAGTTAAACGCACAAATGCAGAAATTACTATGAAAGAAGGACGTGATCATTGGTTGCAACCTTTGCTGGACATGGCTTCAGGCAATCATGTGGCCGAAATCATGAAAGCCGAAGACCCATTGTTTATCCTCTACACTTCAGGCTCCACCGGAAAACCCAAAGGGATGCTGCACACTACGGCCGGTTATATGGTGTATACGGCCTACACCTTTAAAAATGTGTTTCGCTATGAAGAAAATGATGTCTATTGGTGTACTGCAGACATTGGTTGGATTACCGGGCATTCCTATATTGTTTACGGCCCGCTCTTAAACGGAGCGACCACCGTGATGTTTGAAGGCGTACCCTCTTATCCTGATTTTGGTCGTTTCTGGGAAATAGTGGAAAAGCATAAAATCACTCAATTTTACACGGCACCTACGGCAATTCGCGCTTTAGCCAAAGAAAACCTGGACTATGTAGAAAATCACGATTTGTCTTCTTTGAAAGTCATCGGCTCTGTGGGCGAGCCTATTAACGAAGAAGCCTGGCACTGGTATAACGACCACGTGGGTAAAAAAAGATGCCCCCTGGTAGATACCTGGTGGCAGACCGAAACCGGCGGAATTCTTATTTCGCCCCTACCGTTTGTGACACCTACAAAACCTACTTACGCCTCGCTACCATTGCCCGGGGTACAACCGGTGTTGATGGACGAGCTGCGCAATGAGATTGAAGACAATCAGGTGGTGGGTAGTTTGTGTATGAAATTTCCCTGGCCCGGGATGGCGCGCACTATCTGGGGCAATCATCAACGTTTTAAAGAAACGTATTTTACAGCCTATCCCGGCAAATATTTCACCGGTGACGGGGCATTGCGGGATGAGGTGGGCTATTACCGCATTACAGGGCGTATGGATGATGTGGTGATTGTATCGGGCCACAACCTGGGCACCGCACCCATAGAAGATGCTATCAACGAGCATCCCGCTGTTGCTGAAAGCGCCATTGTGGGCTTTCCGCACGATATTAAAGGAAATGCATTGTACGGTTTTGTCATCTTAAAAGAAACCGGCGCCGGAAGGGACCCAAACAACCTGCGCAAAGAAATCAATGAGTTAATCACAGACCAGATTGGACCCATCGCTAAACTGGAAAAAATCCAGTTTGTTCCCGGCTTGCCCAAAACCCGTTCCGGAAAGATAATGCGGCGCATCTTACGAAAAATTGCAGAAGGTGATTTCTCCAACTTTGGGGATATCTCTACCTTATTGAATCCGGAAATTGTGGAGGAAATAAAGGAAAATCGAATTTAAGTCTCAACCCTCGAAGGGTTCAAAACCCTTCGAGGGTTTTACTAACGGTATTCCGGATTTTCAAAATTCCATCGTGAACCATCATCCCATTCTTTTCTCGAATTCCCATAGGCAGGATAACCACCCCGGTCTTTCAGCATTTTAGCCAGGTGCAGTAAATTGTAAGTCATAAACGTGGTATTCCTGTTAGTGAAATCTGAATCATACCCGGCCGGCGGATCTATTTTCTCTCCATCCCACTCGGTGTCCCCGTAACTGGGACCGGGACCTACTTCTCCAATCCAACCTGCATCTGCTTGCGGAGGGATGCTGTAGCCCAAATGTTGCAGTGCATAAAGGATTCCCATAGCACAGTGTTTTACTCCGTCTTCATTTCCAGTAATCAAACAACCCCCCGCTTTGCCGTAATATACATACTGGCCTTGATCGTTTTGATAGCCACTCATGGCATACAAACGCTCAATGAGTTTGGTCGCCATGGAGGATCGCTCGCCCAGCCAGATAGGGGTCCCAATAACCAAAATGTCTGCGGCTTCCACTTTTTTATAAAGATCAGGCCAGTCGTCTTTGTCTTCACCTTCTTGGGTCATATCGGGTTGAACACCTACCGGGATATCATAATCTGCAAAACGAACAACCTCTACATCCACACCTTCAGCTTTCATAATATTGACAGAAACATCCAATAATGTGCGGGTATGGCTTTTGGTGGGGGACTTTTTTAAGGTGCAGTTGATATAAAGTGCTTTTAAGTCTGAGAAATCTTTCATAGTGTATGTGAGTTATATGAACAGGGTCGAAAAAAAATTAAATAGCTTACAGTTAAAGAGTCAACCCTTGAAGGGTTTCAAACCCAAACCCTTCAAGGGTTAATCCAATGACAACATTTCATCCTCATCCTCAGAAGCCCGTTTCAACAGCTTCTCATTTTGCTGCTTGCTGGCTTTGGCACCCAGTTTTTTAAGGTTTTCCACACGTTTGATGAGGTTGCCTTTTCCGGTGAGTTTGACCATGGCGTTTTCATATGACTTTTGTACGGTGCCTATCTGGTTCCCCACTTTGATGAGTTCATCGGTGAGGGTGACAAAAGAGTCATACAACCGTCCCGCCTGCGTGGCAATCTCGATGGCGTTTTCTTTTTGCTTTTCATTCTGCCACATACTGTCGATGGTTTTTAACACCGCAAGCAGGGTAGTGGGGGTCACGATAATAATGTTCTTTTCAAAGGCATCAGAATATAAAGCGGGATATTCCATAGAAGCAATTGCAAAAGCCGATTCGATGGGGATGAACAGCAATACAAAATCAGGGCTTTCCATTTCATAGAGCTGGTGGTAGTTCTTTTCGCCCAGTTCGCTCACCCGTTTTCTGATGGACAGCAGGTGGTTTTTTAAATGTTGGGGTTTTTCAGTGTCTTCCACCTCGTTGATATAGCGTTCATACGCCACCAGCGAAACCTTGGAATCCACTACCAGTTTTTTATCGCCCGGTAAATGGATGATGACATCGGGCATCACGCGCCGACCTTCTTCGGTGGTGAAGCTTTGTTGTACAAAATACTCACTGTCTTTTTTGAGTCCGCTGCGTTCCAGGACACGTTCCAGGACGAGTTCGCCCCAGTTGCCCTGCATTTTGGTGTCGCCTTTAAGGGCTTTAGTGAGGTTGGTGGTTTCCTTGCTCATCTGCTCGTTGAGCTCTTTTAACCCGATGATCTGTTGACGCAAATCTGCCGTGCGGTTGATGTCTTCTTTATTGGTTTCTTCCACCCGTTTTTCAAAATGTTGTATTTTTTCCTGTAGCGGTTTTAAAATGGCATCAATATTTTCTTTGTTTTGGGTGGTAAACTTGGTGGACTTTTCATCCAGTATTTTATTGGCGAGGTTTTCAAATTCCTTTTGAAAACGTTCCTGCAGCTTCTCCACTTCGGCTTTTTGCTCGTCATTGCGTTGTTTGAGGTTGTCAAAATCAGCATTGCGGCGGGTGAGTTCCAGAGCGAGTTGGTCTTTTTCAGACCGGATGGCTTCACGATCCTGCTCCAGTTCACTGATGCGCCCCAGTAGTTTGTCCTCATTCTCAGCTTGGGAACGCAGCCGCTCTTCCAGCGAAGACACGCCCGCTTTTTGTTTGAGGTTATTGATAAAAACCCCCAGGGCGATACCGATGGCGAGGAAGAGGATGCTGAGAAGGAGGATTGTGAGGGTACTGTCCATGTTTGAGATGTTTTTGTAAAGATATTTATTTTAGGGGGAGTTGGAAATATTTAAGGGGCGTTTTTCAGAGGAATAAGCATGGATAGTTCTTTTTGGTATCAGATGAGGATGTAAGCACTTTGGTAATGAGACAGGAGGCTTAAGCTATATTGTAATGGGATATCACAAGTTGTTTTGTATTCGAGAAAAAGCATAAAGAATGTCACCCGTTCCCTTGGTTCCAGTTTTGTTCGGGGTTTGTTCCTGAAAAGCACCTTTTTTAAAATAAAATCCCGAAGGAATCCCGAACAAAACTAAAATCGCACTAGGACAAGACTGGGAGAAAACTGGGAGAAAACCCCTCGTTTTTTGCTCAAAAGGGGTCAAAAAGGGTCATTTGGTGTCAAATGGGTTCATTTATGCCGGGGTGCATTTGAACCGGCCAAGAAAGGATGCAATAAGGAAAAGTACTTTGCTTCACAATCCTAAAAGTGCGGTTTCAGGGGGGTAAAAAAAACGTCTTAATGCAACGTTCAACTTGAGTTAATGCAATGTTCAACTTGAGTTAATGCGATGTTCATGTTGTGTTAGTGTAACGTTCAAGGGGGTCGAATGCGACGCGAATGCAATGGTTGCCCGACGCAAAGGCAACAAAAAGGCAACATGTATAGCATGGTCAAGGCATGATAAAGGCATGGGAATGCGATGTAAGGGATAAATTTTGGCCTTTAATAAAATGGCAATTACTTAAAATGTACTATCCACATCAACGGTAATATTTAATTCAACCTCCTTGTCCACCAAGGTCTTATCAGCCCAAGTGCCTTTATAGGCTATTTTCCAGTCCAGGCGGTTAAAGGTAAACCGGGTGGTGAACTGCCGTTCTTTATAATGGGCATAAAATTGAATGTTGCGGGTTACCTCCTGTATAGAAAGATTGGCAGCTATGGGAAGGCTATCACGGTTTAGTTTTTCAGTGCCGTTAATACCATTATTACAGTTACTTAATGCAACCCGGTTCAAATAAATAGATTTATTTTCACAGGGTATCCAATGCCGGGACTTTTAGTTTTTCAATATCCCACCGAGCTCGTTTGGCCCCTGCCTGATAGGTAGATTCCATAAAGTCAAGAAGTGCCGCTCTGGGATGCTCTTCTGCTAACAAATCACTGTATTTCAAAATCGCCATCGGACTCCCGTTGTTGTCAATCCACGTTGCTGAAGAAGGATGTAGGGGTTCCCGGTCTAACCCATCAGGAGAGGGATAGGTATACGAATAGAATGCGGGTTCGGGCATTTTTTCATCACCCGCCCAGAAACCAAAACTGATGCATTCATGGGAATAAGCATCTTTGTCTGACAGGCGTGCACCATCGCCCATGGGAGGTGCTTCCTTCCCGGAAAACCGGGTGACCGCTATATCCATCGAATGCCAATACAGGTGAACGGGACAGGTTTTGCCATAAAAACGACCGCTGAATTCCTTTAAAATACCATCTACCCAAAGGAGGGTTCGCCATAGGTCTTTGGTATATATTTTATCATAATGGTGGTATTCGGTGATTTTTTCGAACGCTTTTTCGATACCCAAATCAAAGGGAACATCCACAATAGAAACGGTAATATTAAATTTCTGAAGAATGGTTATCAATTTTTTGTAAAAATCTGCCACCGTAAGGCCCTCGTGTAATGGAAAACTGTCATGTTCCCCTTTACTGGTACTAACCTTCAATGTGTGCTTAATGACATTTAAAGTGATGCTAAAGGTGTCGAGACCGGAATTGCAGGGTATGGGTCCTGTGGTAAGCCCTTGGGTATCTACATATTCGGTAATATACCACCAGTGATTTTTTCTGGGGGACATTTTTAAACGAATTTTCCCCATAATCTGCAGGAACAAATGAAGGGTCATTTTCTTTTTTTCGTTTCCTTTATAGTGCAATGCAGGTAAGTTTAATTGAGTGTCCATAATTTAAGTTTAATGTTGTTGACTCCTCCTTGTTGGACGCTTTTTTCTTCTTCGATATCAAAATCGTTTTGTAGTCTAAGCCAAAACAATAGGCACGGTTTCGATATTCAGAGACTATTTTGTATTTCTATTTGTGCTGTTCTAAAATCTTTAAAAGTGCTTTGGGGTCTTGTCTGTTATCCCAAAAAGCAGTGATTGTGATGAATTTTTCAGAAATTTTGTAAAAGATGCTAAAATTACCTAACGAAGCTACTCTTGTATCATTAAAGTCAGCAGGTTTATATAAAAAGGGGTTTTTGGCAAATTTGTTTTGTTCTTTTTGAAACCAATGAGATGAGCTTTTTAGAATAGGTGTTCGATTTGTTTCTTTTCACCCAATATTCTAAAATGCCTACAAATTGTAAATCGGCCGTTTTGGTCCAAACTACAGTGCGTTTAACCATTCAAGATTTCTTTTATCCATCGCTTCCTGCGAGATCAACTTTCCATCTTTAATATCCTCTTCACTCATTTGCAACAGTTGTTTTTGTTCGTTTGACAATGTTACTGTTTGAGAATCGGTAGCACTGGAAGAAATAAGTTGATCAAGTGCCTGTAGGAAGGCTCGGTTTTTTATGGCAAGGATTTTATCAATTAATCCACTTCTTATGTTATCAACGGTATCCATTTTTGAATTGTTTAAAAAAATAAATTTCTGAAAATATAATGAGTTTTCCTAATGTCAACCAACTTTTACTTTCAAAGACACACGCGCTTTTTTAGTTGATTCATTACTTCTTCATGGGAAATGGTATTTCCATCTTCCATATCCAGAAGTCCTTTTTGGATTCCTTCCTGTTCTAAGGGACTTAAGTGGTTCCACCAATCTATATTTTCGATGTTATTTTTTAGTTGTTTGTCCATGATATAAAGTTAATCAAAAATGAATAGATAGTTCTACTGAATTACTTCACTATCCTAAAACTCCCCGTCTCACCATCAAAATCAATCAGGTTTTTGGGGAACAATGCAGAAAAGCAACCCGCTTCTATTAATTCACAGGGATCTCCAAAATAGGTTTTTTCCGGGGTCATGACGATCATCTGGTCGCACAATTGGATGGCGAGATCAATCTCGTGGGTGGAGAAGAGGATGGTTTTATTTTTACTGAGGGTTTTCAGTAGTTTTAAAATGGATGCCCGGTGGTAAATGTCGAGGTGGGTGGTGGGTTCGTCCAAAATGATAATGGGCGTGTCCTGGGCGAGTGCCCTTGCTATGAGGGCGCGTTGCAACTGCCCGTCACTGAGTTCATAACACTTGCGGTCTTTGTAAGGGAGCATTTCGGTGGCTTGCAGGGCCTGTATGATGTGTGTTTTGTCGCTTTCGGTGAGGGTGCCCAGCCAGTTGGTGTAAGGTTGGCGTCCCAAAGCGACGAGTTCGCCCACGGTCATGTTTTTAGAGGCCGGTACTTCGGTAAGGACGACGCTGAGGGTTTCTGCGAGGGATTCAAAGCTGTAAGTGTCCAACGGTTTTTCATTGATAATGACCTTTCCGTAAAGGGGTTCTTGCACTTTACACAACGTTCGCAACAAAGTAGATTTGCCAATACCGTTACTACCCACCAACCCGACCAGTGCTCCTTTGTTTAGCGAAAAGCTGAGGTCTTTTGCCACCACGTGGTTCCCGGTTTTATGGAAATAACCTATGGAGAGTTTTTCGGTTTGAAGGGTGTAATTTTCGGGATTAGACATATTAAATGGTTATGCTACAAAGTTACGTAAAGATGAATTCATTCTGCGCACATCTGCGAAATCTGCGGGAGATATTCCATTTATTATTTTTTGCCCCGCCTTGCGCTTCATAGCTTCAGGCGGCGAAGCAGCAGATTGCGCTGATTTTCGCAGATTTTTTTTTGAACACTGCTAATGACCACTGACCACTAAAACAGTAATTTCCGCTTCCTTACCAACAACCAAATCACCACCGGAGCACCCACCAATGAAGTAATCGCATTAATTGGCAAGGTATAATCCGTAAACGGTACTTGTGCAATGCTGTCGCAAATGAGCATTAATATGGCACCGCTTAACAACACAGCGGGGATTAGTATTTTGTGATTGGCGGTTGTAAAAAACTGTCTGGTGATATGCGGCACGGCCAAACCAATAAAAGCAATGGGCCCGGCAAACGCAGTGATGGCTCCGGCCAGGATACAGGTGGCAATCAAAATAAACAAACGACTTTTCCCTATGTTGAGACCTTGGCTTTTCGCGTAGTTTTCTCCTAAGAGTAATGCGTTTAATGGTTTTATGGTTACAACGGATAAAAGCAATCCCACAAAGAAACAAACAGCCAACACGACCATGCCTTCCCAGGAGTTGTTACCCAAGCTCCCAAACGACCAGAAAATATATTGTTGCAATTGTTCCGCCGGACTGAAATAGGCGAGCACCCCCACCACTGCAGCAGTCACACTGCCAAACATCAGCCCGATAATGAGAATCGCCATGGTGTCTTTTACTCTCACCGTAACTGCAAGAACGGCCAGCATCACCAGCAAACTTCCCAATCCGGCAGCGATGACCAGTGACCATTTGCTAAGTAACAAAAGTCCAAAAGCACCACCAATCCCCGAAGCGCCCATAATTAGTAAAGCTACCCCCAGACTGGCGCCGCTGCTTACGCCCAGAACAAACGGTCCCGCCAGCGGGTTGCGGAAAAGGGTTTGCATTAAAAGTCCGCTAATGGAAAGTCCGGCGCCCACCATAATCGCGGTAAGGGCTTTTGGTAAGCGATAGTCTTGTATGATAAAAGTCCAGGAGGCTTTTTCGGTATCTAAAAAAAAGAGTGCCTTAGCCACTTCCTTCAAAGGGATGGAAACAGACCCCAAACTAATATTGCCGAAAAACACTACAATAAGCAGTATGCTTAAAGCAAAAAAGTGTTTGTGGTATGTGGTGGTTTTTTCCAAACTAAATATAATTTATCTTAAACGTCTCCTCTCCCCGGCCACTCACTTCGACAGGCTCAGTGACCGGGTTAGGTCACTGACGCTCTATGGCTTTAGCGACGGAGCGGGGAGGACACTATTCCAAAGCCCTGAAAAAATACAATTCATAATCAGGTAACAACTCGGGGTGCAATATCTTTACTAAATCCTTTAAAACCAAATCAGGGCGGTTAGGGGCGAGTTCGTAATAAATAACACCACCGGTATCCCCTTTCAAGCTGGAAAAGCTGTATATGTTTTTGTTCTTATATGCATCCAGTTGGGTGTAAGCCTTGCTGGCATCCTCCAGTTCTTTGTAGGTCGTAAACTGTCCCGGGCCAATCCAGTAATTAGCATTTTGAGCTTTTTCTAGTACGGTTTCCACATTCAGTGCGATGCTTCCGGTGCCGTCACTGTCTGCCCAGAGGTATTGGCCGTTGGCATCAGCGATAAATTTGGCGCCCCAGCTGTTGCCTTCGGGTAAGTACCAGATGTCTTTCCAAAGTGCGCCGCTCAGGACGGTGGGAGTGTTTTCTGCGGTTTGGGCGAGTTCTTTCACGCTAGTGTATTCGGTTTCAATTTTGCTGAAAAGGGTATTGGCCTCTTCCATTTTATCAAAGAAGGCCCCGAAAAACTTAATCCACTCAGCTTTCCCTAACGGATTTTGTTCTGTCCAGTCGCCGTTGAAAACTATGGGAATACCGGCACGTTGCAAGGTCTCATAGGTTTTATTGTTTCCGGTAACGGCAAACCCAATCATCACATCGGGTTGGAGGTCGATGACGTTTTCGGTGTTGATGGACTCATTGTTGCCAATTTCGGTAATCCTGCCTTCTGCAATGCGTTTGCGGGTGTTTTCCGATGAAACGTAATCAAGGTTTGGGAAAGCGATAAGTTTATCGGTTTCTCCCAGCATATCCAGTGATGGAATGTGGGTAGTGGAAGTAACGATGAGGTTTTGAACAGGCACCTGCACAATAGCGTCAAAGGTTTCCGTTGACTCAAAGGTTTCTTTGTCTTTCACCAAAGCATAACGAAACGTCTTCCCCGCTTCCGGCCACGGATTGGTAACCTCGATGATTTTATAATCTCCCTTATCAGTGATGGAAAAGCCCTGTGCATAACTGATTTCAATACTTTTTTCAGAAGTAGTTGTGGTGGCTGGAGGGGTGTTTTTTTCGTTTTTGCAGGAAATAAATACTAAAAAAGCAAAAAGAAGAACTAGTGTCTGATATCTCATATCTATTGTCTCAAGTCTATAAAAAACAAAAGTAACATTATTTAAACTTTCCTTTCTCCCAACTTCAAAAATGTTTACTTTCGCATAGAATTTTGGTTTGCAAGTTCCATATAGGGATGCGCAATTAAAAGGGAATTCGGTGTAAAACCGAAGCTGTTCCCGCAACTGTAAGCTATCAAGCTTGTTGTTCACTTCAATGTCACTGTCCGCCACCGGCTGATGGGAAGACCAACAACAAGACGCGAGCCAGGAGACCTGCCACATTCAAAAACCAATGTCAAACTTTCGGGATAAAAGTTTGTGTGAAGAAACCTTCATACCTTATTTCCCGGTTAATTATTTTAACCAATGAACAAACTCATGATTACGGCACTGTTGTGTGCCACAACACTGGTATCTGCCCAGGAACTTCAAAAAGCAGAACAATTAGACTCCGTTTTTATCGACACCAAAGTGCAACTTCACCGTAAAAACAGCGGTAAAGTAGTCACTAAAATCACTTCGGAAACCCTGGAGCGCAGTACCGGCAAATCGGTTGCGCAGGTGATTAATGAGGTTTCAGGTATCGAAATCAATGGAAGCCGCAGTTTTGATGGTCAAAACTTAGGCTATTATGTGCGTGGCGGCAGAAACCGTCAGGTAGTCATTATGCTGGACGGAGTGCAGGTGACAGACGGCTCCCAAATCGCCAACGACTATGACCTGCGCCTGGTGCCGGCACAAAACATCGAGCAGATTGAAATCGTGAAAGGTGCCTCCAGTGTGCTTTACGGAAGCGGTGCTGCCACAGCAGTCATCAACATTACCACCAAAAAGTCAAGTGATCAACCCATTGCAGCATCTTTTACTTCGACTGTGGGAACCAATCAGGCACAGGAGGTTGACACCTATCGCGCTGAGGAATTCACCAACTCAGTGAATATAAACGGTACGTTGGGTAAATTCTTCTATCTGGCGACATTTAACAACCGTTATGTCGACGGACTTTCAGCCATTGCTGCACCGGAGGATGAAGAACCCTTTGAAAGTGATGTGTTTAACAGTTTTGATGCCTACGCAAACTTAGGTGTGCATCTGACGGAAAATATTAAAATGAGTCAGTTTTTCAGTTATGGAAAATACAAAGCCGGCTATGACAACTTTGATTTTACAGATGCCAACCACCTTTCAGAATCTCGCCAACTGCGTACCGGTGGTAATTTTGAGTGGAAATACAAAAACGGAAAGTATGTGTTCAATGATTCCTATGCGTGGATTGAGCGGGAACTTTCTGATAATTTTCCGGTGAAATATGACTCCCGTTTTTATGCGTTGGACAATTATCTGCAGCATCGGTTCGGGGAACAGTTTACGGCAATTGTTGGGTTCAATTACTCCACTTCCAATATGAATGCGTTCAGTATCCCTTTCGGCGAAAGCGAATTTGCACAGGTAATTGCTAAAGACGATGCGCGCTTTAATATTTTTGACCCTTATGTGAACGTTGTGTATGTTTCCGATTTTGGTCTGAATGTGAATGCCGGGACACGGTTGAACACGCATTCAGTATATGACAATAAGCTGGTGTACAACATCAATCCTTCTTATAATTTCGCTTTAAGCGAAAACAATTTAAAAGTGCTGGCTTCATACAGCACGGCCTATATCACGCCTTCGTTGTTTCAGATTTATGATCCTTCCTATGGTAATGAGGAATTAAAACCCGAAGAGAACGCCACCATTGAAGCCGGACTGGAGTTTACTACAAATACCAACTTCAGGGCCAGTGCTGTGTATTTTACCCGAAATGAAAAAAACTATGTTGATTTTGTGACGGTGGATCCTGACTTGTTTATTTCGCAGTACCAGAACATCGCTGATGAATTTACTGCAAGTGGAGTAGAGGTAGAACTTTCAAAACGATTAAACAGCCGCTGGATGGCGACTGCCAACTACACCTTTACAGAAGTTGATGAACGTTTTGCACTGCGCATCCCTGAACACAAAATCAATGCTTCGGTGCAATTTCAGCCAAGTGTAAAAACCAATTTCTCGCTGAGTTATCAATACAATACCGAGCGTGAAGACCGGTTTTTCAGTCCGGAGACTTTTCAGCAAGAGTCTGTTACTTTGGATGCCTATGGATTGCTTGATTTTTATGTGAGTCATCAGGTGATGGAAAACCTGAAATTATTTGCCGGAGTAAACAATATCTTTGATGAAAACTATGAAGAGTTGTATCGTTATTCATCCCGTGGCCGCAATGTGCGACTGGGCTTTAGTTTAGAATTTTAATTAGCCTTTATAGTAATGGATTGAGGAAGCTGTCTTAAGGTAGCTTCCTTTTTTTGCTTTAGAACCTTTATGTTTTTTTTATAAACAATCAACTGAAAAATGGTTATTTTTAAGAGAAACAAAGAGTTTATATGATTCAATTTATAAAAACCTCTCTCAAGCTACTTAAAAATACCTTTATCAGGTGGAATAAAAATGATCCTTTTCCAAAAGGGGCCACCATAGCATATTACTCGCTCTTTTCATTGCCTTCACTTTTGATAATTGTGATGACCATTGCAAGTTCGTTTTTTGAAAGGGAGGCAGTACAAGGCAGGATAACAGCACAGATTAGTGATTTTATTGGCGGGGATAGTGCTAAGGCGATAGAAACAATGATTGTGAATGTGTCTGAATCAGAGGATTCGACTTTGGCAATTGTTTTAAGTATCGGGATGGTGCTTTTTGCGGCTACCGGAGTCTTTTTCCAACTCAAAAAAACCATGAATCACATCTGGAGTGTAGCAGCAAAAAAGGCGACTTTTGTAAGGATGTTGATAGATCGCCTCATTTCTTTTGGCATGGTGTTGGTGATAGGCTTTTTATTACTCATATCGTTGATAATCTCAGCAGTACTGAATATTCTTAAAGAGCACATCGAACAAATTTCTGAAAGTTTTACTGCAGTTTTTGTAGATATTTTAAACTTCGGCATCTCCTTTTTAATCTTGACCACTTTGTTTGCTGCCCTGTTCAAGCTTTTGCCGGATGTGAAAATTCGGTGGAAAATTACTTATATAGGAGCTGCTCTCACCACGGTCTTGTTTCTACTTGGTGAATTTTTAATCAGTTTTTATTTTGGACAGAGTGAGCCCGCTTCGGTGTATGGTGCTGCTGCCTCAGTCGTTATTATTTTGCTTTGGGTGAATTATATATGCCTGATTTTGTTTTTTGGTGCAGAGTTTACGGTACAATTTGCTGAATATAAAAATGAGAAGGTTGAGCCCAATAAGTTTGCTGAGCCTGCCATTCATCAGGAAATTGAAAAACTGGACTCAAGGCACGTGAGTGTAGAGGAAGAAAAGAGAATTCTCAACAGGCTGAAGTCTAACCTTGATATTACCAGGGAAAGAGAAGGTAAGGACTAAATCTTAACGCTTTTTAATAAAGTTTTACAATTGCATTGGCAGGGCTTGACATCTCTATTTGTTAGATTGGAGTATAAAGATAAAGAAAGAAGTTTAACTAATAAAAACAGAAAGATTATGAAGAAGAGAGTAGCTATGTTAGCAACCAACGGATTTGAAAAAAGTGAATTAAATTCGCCTAAAGAAGCGATGGAGAAAGAAGGTTTTCAAGTAGACATCGTTAGTCTTGAAAAAGGAAAAATAAAAGGCTGGTCTGACGGAAACTGGTCTGGCGAAGTTGATGTTACCTATACCCTGAATGAAGTAACCGCAAAAGATTATAACGGATTAGTCATTCCCGGTGGTGTCATCAACCCTGATAAATTGAGAACCGACGACAACGCATTACAGTTTGTAAGAGACTTTTTCAAACAAGGAAAGCCTGTAGCTGCGATTTGCCATGCCCCTTGGGTTTTAATTAGTGCAAATGTAGTTGACGGCAGAAAAATGACTTCATATCATTCCATAAAGGATGACTTGATAAATGCCGGTGCTCTATGGGAAGACAGCGAAGTAGTTGTCGACCAGGGACTGGTGACCAGCAGAAGCCCGAAGGATTTAGATGCCTATAACGCCAAAGTAATTGAAGAAATCAAAGAAGGCGTTCACGAAATGCAAGGTGTGTAATACTCCATCTTATATAAAATACCCCAAGAGGTTGCCAAAAATGGCAGCCTCTTATTTTTTTTGTCTGACAATCAGTTTCAGGTTTTTTTATTAGAAAAATAAATAGAAAACTCCGTTGAATTTTGTAGTTTTCATATTTAAACAACAAACTATGGAAGATTTATTTGTTGAACGCCTTATAGAGATCTATAGAGACCTCCTAAACCTGTTACCCAATTTTATTTTTGCAATACTTTTTTTTGGTTTGGGGGCTTTATTTATTCGTTTAATAAAAAAGCAAATTTTCAATCGTATCGTTAAAAAAGCAAAAGATTCTGTTGCTTCCCAGTTTGTCACTGATATTGTTGTTGCTATTTTCTATATTATCCTTACGCTGTTAACTTTTAGGGTCTTAGGTTTAAGTGCAGTTACTCAAACTATTATTGGTGCAGCCGGATTGACAACCTTTATCATAGGGTTTGCTTTAAAAGACATTGGTGAAAATTTTCTGGCGGGTATTGTGATGATTTTTGACAGACCCTTTGAGATGGGTGATCTCATTCAGATTGATAATCAGTTAGGTAGGGTAATTAGAATTTCCATAAGAGAAACGACGATTAAAACCACCGATGGTAAAGATGTTTATATACCCAATTCAGATATTATTAAAAAACATTTTATCAATTATACCATAGATGACCAACTCAGGGAAAATTTTGAAATCAGTGTTTTTAACAGTAACAATATTCGGGAAGTAATTAATATGATTCTGGAGACGTTGATGACATTTAACCAGATTTTGAATACTACAAAACCCTCTGTAGTGATTAAAAACTTTGAAAATGGAACAGTTCAGCTTACTGTTCTTTATTGGTATAGTTTGAGAGGAACCCGCGCCAGGGACGGCCAATTAAAAACTGAGATTATGTTGGCGGTTATGGATAAACTAAAAGAACAGAAAGTAGATGTTCCAAACCAAATTCAGGATGTTAACCTGATACAGGAAGCCACTTAAACTTAATGTTTTTCAATATTTGAGTGGATATATTTATTTAATAGATCACGGGTTTGATGTTGCAATTTTGCCTTAAAAAAGGGTGTCCATCCTATTAAAAATCCTTTAAACCCAAAAGCTTGTTGTGACCATTTCCATAGATTAAATTTATCTATGTGTTTGATGATTTTTCCTTCTTCAACCGTTAAATGGGCAGTAATTTTATTGTGAATCTTTCGACCGGTTTTTGAGAAAGCATATCGTGCTTCCCATTTTACAATGGCTGTATTATCAGTTGTTTCTATCACATTAAAAATGATTTCTAAGTTTCCTTTGCTTCGATCCAGAAGCATTTTCCACATCATTTTAGCTTGGTTTCCTTTGAGTTTTCCAAATACCGGGTCTTCAAATTCAATAGGATCATCATAGTAAGTAATCATTTTATCTGCATCTCCTTTCGCGAAAGCAGAATAAAAGGCTGTCGCAATTTTACGGCAATCCATAAGTGTGATTTTTCTCATTTAATTATTGACAATTTAAACTTAATTTTGATAACAAGGTGTGTTAAATGCTTAAAATGAATGAGGTTAATCTACATAAAACCCAATATCACAATCTTTCTATTGATGAGATTTTAAGCCATTTTGGAACTTCACCCGAAGGCTTGTCTCAGCAAAAAGTTGAAGAAGAGAGGACAAAATACGGCTGGAATAAATTGCCGGAAGTTCAAAAAGTATCTTGGTTGAAGTTGCTTTTCAAACAGTTTAAAAGTCTCTTGGTCGTTATACTTATTCTTGCTGCAGTGATTTCTTATTATGCCGGTCACATTATTGATATGTATGTGATTTTGGTGGTGGTTGTAATCAATGCTCTCATTGGGTTTATTCAGGAATTGAAAGCTGAAGAAGCTGTTTCGGCACTCAAAAAAATGATGGTTCAAAAGGCCAGAGTGGTAAGAAACGGAAAAGAATCAATACTCCCTTCACGCGAATTGGTTCCGGGAGATATCATTATACTTGAAGAAGGTGAGAGTATACCTGCAGATGCCCGTATTATTGAATCCAAAAACCTGCAAGTCACTGAATCTTCTCTCACAGGCGAATCGGTTCCTGAGTCAAAAAGTAATGCAGTTTTACCAAAAGAAACTCCACTTGCTGATAGAAAAAACATGCTTTTCAAAAGCACTTTTGTAGCCGGGGGTTATGCTAAAGCTGTAGTTTGTGGAACCGGTTTAAATACTGCCATTGGTGAAATCGCCACTACCTTAAGTTCTATTAAACGAGCACGCACCAATTTCCAAAAAAAGTCAGATGTATTAGGTCGTCAACTGGCATTTCTGTCAATCGCCAGTGCAGCTATATTGTTCATAGTTGGATATTTTTCAGGAAACTATGAACTTGACGAACTGGTTTTGGTCTCAATCGCTGCTTTGGTTTCAGTTATTCCGGAAGGAATGCCCGCGGTTTTATCAATTGTTTTAGCGATTGGATCGAGCAGAATGGCAAAGCGTAATGCGATCATCAGAGACTTCACTTCGGTGGAAACCCTGGGGTCAGTAACGACCATTATCACTGATAAAACCGGCACACTCACGCAAAATAAACTCACGGTTAAAAAGGTATTTGTTTATGGTGATGACCCAATTGAAGTTTCCGGTGAAGGATGGTTTCCTGCGGGTAATTTTACCACAAATGAAAAAATTATAGAACCTGTTGAAAATCCATCTTTAAAACGGTTGCTCGAAATTGCAGCCTGTTCTAATAACTCTTCCATAAAACACGACAAGAAAACGGATCGCTATGAACTTGCAGGGGATCCCACTGAAGGTGCGTTGCTTGTTCTTGCTGCTAAAGCTGGAGTGAAATATGCATTCACAGATCAACTTCAAAAAATGGATGATTTGCCTTTTAATTCCAAACTAAAGTTGCGTGCTACTTTATTGAAAATTGGAGATGAAAAGTTTTTGTATGTTTTTGGGGCTCCCGAAAAAATACTTGAAATTTCATCTTCTGTATCTTTTAAAAACACTGAGAAAACATTAGATATTTCCATTCGAAACGAACTTAGTGATGTGATGGATTGCTGGTCTTCTGAAGCCATGCGTGTGATTGGGCTGGCCTATAAAAAACTACCGGATACCGTTGAAAAGATAGATGAGCATTTACTAAACGATTTGGTTTTTTCAGGCTTAACCGGTATGATTGACCCACCCAGGCCCAACACCAAAGAGGCTGTTGAGCAATGTAAATCTGCCGGAGTGCGAGTAATTATGGCAACCGGCGACCATATTAATACAGCAGTTGCCATTGCAAAGTCAGTGGGAATTATAGATGAAAATAATAATGAGGAGTTGATTGCCTTGACAGAACAACAATTACTTCAACTAGATGAAAAGGAGCTTGATGAAGTCATTAGCAAGGTCTCAGTATTTGCCCGTTTATCACCCAAAGTGAAATTACACATTGCCGAACGCCTTCAAAAAATGGGGGAGCTTGTTGCTATGACCGGAGACGGGGTAAATGACGCACCTGCATTGAAGAAAGCTGATATTGGTATCTCAATGGGCATTATGGGTACTGATGTAGCACGGGAGTCTTCGCAAGTCGTTCTTGCCGATGATAATTTTGCGTCCATTGTCAATGCGATAGAAGAAGGCAGAATTGTTTTTTCAAATGCCCGTAAAACCAGTTTTTTTTTAGTTACCACCAATTTTGCTGAAATCATCACACTTGTTTCATTGGTAGCTCTAGGATTGCCTATGGCACTAACGGCTACTCAAATTCTTTGGTTAAACCTTGTTACCGATGGAGTTTGTGATATAGCTTTAGCAACAGAAAAAGGTCATAAAGATGTGCTCAATGAAAAACCCGTAAAACAGCAAGAAAAAATTCTTAATAAAAGCGTTTTACCTTTGTTAATTATGATGGCCGGAATCATGACTGTTTTGTCATTGGGAGTTTATTTTTGGTTTATAGATGTGAGCCTGGAAAAGGCCAGAACCACCGTGTTTATTGTCATGGCATTTTCACAGCTGTTTAATTTATATAATATGCGTTCCTTGAAGAAATCAGTATTTGAGATAGGTTTTTTCTCAAATAAATATATCAATCTGGCGATTTTTGTATCGGTTTTAGTTCAAGTTATAATCATAGAAGTACCGTTCTTTGAACGTATTTTTTCTTTTGAATTTGTATCAGTCCCTGAGTTTATAATTCTCATTGCGCTATCTTCAATTGTGCTTTGGACAGGAGAGTTGTATAAATACATAAAATATAGAATTGTCAATTAACCATTTTTTTAATTCAAACGATGCAAAATGTGCCTTTTGATTTTTGGATGTTTTTAGCAGGATTGGGAGTTTTCCTGTTTGGAATGCGTCACCTCGAGGAAGGCATTAAAGGCCTTGCAGGAAAATCATTTCAAAAAATCATCAAGCGTTTTACCAACAAAAGCTGGAAGGGTATCCTCACCGGAACTTTTGTGACAGCTATATTGCAAAGCAGTTCTATGGTCACTCTATTGGTACTGGCATTTCTTGGTGCCGGAATGTTGAGTTTGAAAAACGCGCTTGGTGTAGTGTTGGGAGCTAATTTGGGCACCACATTTACAGCCTGGATTGTTGCAACATTGGGTTTTAAAATGAACATAGCAGATTTTTCCTTTCCGTTACTGGCACTTGGAATTTTGTCCTATCTTTTTTTGGAAAGCCGACCTTTTTTGAAAAACCTGGGTATGTTTCTCATAGGTTTTGGATTGTTATTTTTAGGGTTGGATTTTATGAAAGATGCTCTGGATGCTGTAGCCGATCAAATTGATATGACGGTTGTTTCAAAGTTTGGTCTTTGGGCATTTTTAATACTCGGACTAGTTGTCACAGCTTTAATTCAATCAAGTTCTGCGATGATAGTTATTATTTTAAGTGCGCTGAATGCCGGATTGGTTGATGTATATCAGGCATTTGCAATGATAATTGGTGCCAATATTGGAACAACATCCACCTTATTACTAGGTTCCATCGCCGGAACGGCTGATAAAAAAAGATTAGCACTGGCCAATGTGATATTTAATGCCACAACCGCAATTATCATTTTCATCTTTCTTAAACCTGTAGTTGATAAGGTATATCTAATTTTCGAAATGTCCGATCCACTTATGGAGTTGGTTTTATTAAATACCTTATTGAATCTCGCAATGATTTTTCTTTTTTTACCTTTTTTGGGTGTATTCCAACAATTTTTGAAACGTCGTTTTAAGAATGCTGAACCCTCAGGTGAGACATTATACATTAAAAATATCACTACAGAATTTCCTGAAGTTGCATTGAAAGCAATAAAGGAGGAACTTAATCTTGTATATAAGTATGTTCAGGATTTTATTCAAAACTGCTTTGTAGTTTCAGGCAAGAACCAAAAATCTTCCGGCTGGAAGTCTCTTTTTCAAACAGCAGTAAACCTCAATGAAAAGTATGACAAAATAAAGCGTATAGAAGATGAGTTGACAACTTTTTACCTGCAATTGCAAGAACAAAATTTAACTGAAGAGGAGTCTGAACAACTTACTTCTAATATGATTGTATTGCGGTCATTAGTATACAGTGCAAAAGACATCAAGGATGTAGCTCATAACATCAAGTATGTTTTAGAGAGTGAGGATCAAATTGCACTTGAAATTCTAAATAAATTGCAAGCTTTTATTTCACAAAAGACTGACGAAGGTGTTCAATATTTTCAAGAAACCAGTACAGCCAAAGTTAATCTAGAAAGACTTATTGAAGAAAACGAATCTTTCTATAATGATATAATTTCCTATTTATACTTGCATATTAAAAGTCGTTCAAAAAATGATGTTTCTATTTCAACGATTACTAATTTAATAAAACAAACAGTTTCTTCAATGAATAATTTAAGTATAGCTTTCAATGCCAATCAAAAGTCAACAGGTGCACTCAAAGAATGAAATTAATTTTTGTCTATTTCTTCAACATACATTCTCATATAGGTGGGAAGGTGCGATTTGCTGTTCCCGGCTTCTTTGAATTCAGTTTGAAAACTTCTTTGTATACTTCTTCCAAAAATATCATCCAAAGCCTCATCCAAAAGTGGCTCAGTGGGGTTACCAAGAATACCCAGATTTGAATAGTCTTCAAAAAATTCAACAGTTGGGGGAAGCCCATCTACAAATCCGGTAACCCCATTAGCGTTTGCAGAAGTAAAAATCAATGGTTGAATGGCATAAAAATGTCCAGGATTTGCTTCGTCTCTTCTAAAATTGGGAGCCGGCCCGTCATAAAATGTTGTCGATGCCTGGAATTTTCCGGTAGTGGTAGTACCTACCTGGATCACCTCTATATAAGGGTCAAGCCCGTTAATGACTAACTCACTTGCAGACGCAGTGCTTGTTGAAGTTAAAATATAAACCCTGTTGAGGTTTAAGCTATTTATTGCTTCACCTGTTCTCAGGTTGCTGCTAAAACGATTGATTAAATCTTCAGGCTCATTCTGTTCAAAAATTTGTTGCAATTCCGGATTCCAAACTTCCGTGGAAAACACCTGACCGGTAAACTGGCCCGTTATCATACTTGAAAGATCAATGGCACTTCTAATGGATCCACCACTGTTGTACCTCAAGTCCAATACTAGTTCCGAAATCCCTTCAGACAGAAAAGTTCCAAAAGCATTGTTTAATTGGCTGTCAAAATCTGCTGTAAAACTATTGTACATTAAATAACCAATTTTTTGGCCTTCGATTGTGAGTGTAGTTGCCGTGTGGATGGGGTTTTCAACCAATTCACTTTTTATTAGGTTTACGGTTTCTCCAGTAGGTGTTACTTCAGTGCCATCAAAAGTAGCCAAGCCTATTTCATAGTTGGTTAGTTCTCTCAATAGTTGAAAGTTTTGATTGGTAATTTGAGCCCCATTAACAGTGTTAAAAATCATTCCGCGTTCCAACCCTTTTTGAGCGGCATCACTGTTTGGGATTACATATCTTATATATCCAAACACATTCGTCTGGCTTCCCGGGTAGAAAATCAGTCCATATTCCATTCCGTTGCTCAAAAATATTCCTGCCAGTGAAGCCTCAAGCTCCCTATAATCTTCAACAACAAAACTAAACCTGTCTTGTGGGGCCACAAGAGCATTGAACAAATCTTCAGGGCTTGTATATGATTCTAAGAAGTCATTTAATTCTGCTTGATTTTCAAAGCGGTCGTTTGCCAAATCCGGAACATCGGGTTTATAGAGGTACCAAATGTTCATCGCTTTATAAATAAAATCCTGAATTTCAAGTGTTGTTGCATTTCCAATAGTATCGTCAAAATCTTCAAAACACGATTGAAAACTTACAGACGAAATTATTAGAACTAGGACTATTACAATCTTTTTCATAAAAGTAGGCTTTGGAATGCATTTGAATTTAAACACTAAAAATAGTGACATTATTGCAAATTGCAATTATTTTGTAACAAAAATAGGCGTTATTCGTCATCATTATGAACACGACTATAAAAACCACCAACCAGGCATGCAAAAGCAGGAGTTTTTAAATATTGTGATACCCATCAAAGATAAGCTTTACAGAATGGCAAAGCGCATCTTGATCTCACACGATGAAGCTGAAGATGCTGTTCAGGAAGTGTTTATGAAATTGTGGAGTGGCAGGGAAAAAATAAAAAACTATTCAAAACCGGAAGCTTTTGCAATGACAATGACAAAGAATTATTGCCTTGACAGATTGAAATCTAAACAAGCAACAAACCTTACGATAGTGCATCAAAATTATAAAAGTAACGATGCCCGAACAGAGGATCAGGTAGAAGCAAGGGATGGTGTGGGTATGGTTTTTGAAATCATGAAACAGTTACCCGAACAACAACGCATCATATTACAATTGCGGGATGTCGAAGAATATGAGTATAGTGAAATTGCTGAAATTATGGAAATGAATGAAACAGCAATTCGGGTAAATTTGTCCCGGGCGCGAAAATTAGTGAGAGAAGAATTAATTAAAAAGTACAATTATGGACTTACAAAAAATTGAACAATTACTGGAAGCTTATTTTGAAGGTCAAACCAGCATTGCGGATGAAAAAAAACTCAAAGCTTATTTTTCAGGCAATGAAGTAGCAGCACATCTGGAACCCTACCGAAATTTATTTGTGTATTTCACAAATGAACAAGCTGAAACAACGGAAACTGAAATAAAACTATTACAAACTGAAAAGAGAGGAGTGCATATGTTTATGAAGCAATGGTACTCTATAGCCGCTTTATTTGTGGTTGCTCTGGGAGTTACATTCTATTTTCAAAACAATGCAAACTCGATTACTAAAGCTGAACGTATAGAAGCAGAAATAGCTTTTGAAAAGACCAAAGAGGCCCTTAATTTCTTCTCACATCAGTTTAATGAAAGTGCTCAAAAACTATCAGTTTTGAACGAATTTGGGCATTCTGCCAATAAAATTTTTAAATAAATCAATAACACTTAAAAACTAAAAACAATGAAAAAAATAATTGCAATACTAGCAGTCACTTTAATTACTCAGGCCATTTACAGCCAGGCAATATTTGACAAATTTGAAAACCAAAATGATGTATCATCACTTGTGGTGACCAAGAGCATGTTTAAATTAATGAGTAAAATTGATTTAAGCAGCGATGACCCAGAGGCCAAAAACTATTTGAAAATGGTTGAAAACCTTGATGACATTAAGATTTTTACAACCGGTAATAATGATAAGGCTTCAGACATGAAAAGAACTGTTGAGAATTATCTGAAATCAACTACTTCACTTTCAGAATTGATGCGTGTAAATGATGATGGACAAAACATTCGATTTTATGTTAAGGAAGGAAAAAACGACAATTATGTAAGCGAGTTATTTATGTTTCTGGAAGACCCCACAAGTTCAGATAGCAAGGCTGTTATCATGAGCATTACAGGAAATATAGATTTGCGTCAAATTTCGCAGTTAACTTCAGATTTGAAAGTTCCCGGAAGCGAGCAGCTCAAAAACATTGATCAGAAAAAATCTAATAAATAATCCAGCTATGAAAACATTTGTAATCACCTTATCTCTTTTTGTAGCTGCTGTTGTTCTAAGTTCTTGTTCCAATAATGCAAGCTTGCAAAAGTATTATGTAGACAAACAAAACGATGACGCTTTTATTAGCCTGGACTTACCTTCCAGTTTAATTTTAACCGAGGATAATACGCTAACTGAAGAACAATTAGAAACAGTAAAGAGTATTCGAAAAGTAAATATGTTGGCGTTAGAATTAAATGAAACAAACAAAGCTGTTTATGAATCAGAAAAAGAGCGTGTTCATACAATTTTAAGTGATGAAGCCTACCAGACTTTGATTAAATATGGTTCTAACAACCAAGGAGCCACATTAAAGTTTAGCGGTGACGATGATGCCATTGATGAACTCATCATTTTTGCCTCTGATGAAGAAAAGGGCTTTGCTCTTTTCAGGGTAATTGGTGACGATATGAACCCTTCCAGAATTATGCAATTGATGGACAGTGTCAATACCAATAACTTTGATTTCTCATTTATGAAAGATTTTGGCAGTGCGCTGAATTAAATTCAAAATGCTTATAAAAACAAAAAGTCCTTCCGGTTTGGAAGGACTTTTTTTGTGCGAAATAAAAGTTATTTAATTAGGCTAAAGCCCTTATTTTACTTTGTTTACGATTGCTGCAAAAGCCTCAGGGTGGTTCATCGCTAAATCGGCAAGAACTTTACGGTTCAATTCGATATTATTAGCTTTTACTTTACCCATAAACTGTGAATAAGACATTCCGTGTTGTCTGGCACCTGCATTGATGCGGGTAATCCACAATGAACGGAAAGTTCTCTTTTTTGCTCTGCGGTCTCTGTAAGCGTATACCAATGCTTTTTCAACTGCATTTTTAGCAACGGTCCAAACATTTTTACGTCTTCCAAAGTATCCTTTGGCTTGCTTCATTACCTTTTTTCTTCTGGCTCTTGAAGCAACTGAATTTACTGATCTTGGCATAATTGAATTTGTTTTTTTGTAGCAGGCGTTCTAAATTATTTAGAAACTTTTTGGGCCATACTCCAGGGTTATTAAATTGATTTAACCGGTAAGGTTATTACTTCAATCGAAGCATTAACTTTACGTTGCTCTCGTCAGACTTGTGAACAAGTGTGTCGTGAGTTAGTTTAAGCTTACGTTTTTTTGACTTCTTTGTTAAGATGTGACTTTTAAACGCGTGCTTTCTTTTAATTTTACCTGTACCTGTAAGCTTAAAACGCTTTTTAGCACTGGAATTTGTTTTCATTTTAGGCATCTTTCCTAGTTTTTGTTTATTTACTTCGCACTTTCTTTTTTAATAGAAGCAATTTCTATTAACTATATTTCTATTGAATTTTACTTCCTGAAGGAACACAAAATTATTTTGTTTTTTTGGGAGCGAGAAACATGATCATTCTCTTTCCTTCCAATTTAGGAAGCTGTTCTACTTTTGCAACTTCTTCCAAATCCTGAGCAAGTCGTAATAAAAGAATTTCACCTTGATCTTTAAAAACAATTGAACGACCTTTAAAAAACACAAAAGCTTTTACTTTTGCTCCGTCTTTAAGGAATTTTTCGGCATTCTTCTTTTTAAATTCATAATCATGATCATCAGTCTGAGGTCCAAATCGAAGTTCTTTAATTACAACTTTTGAAGCTTTTGCTTTGAGTGCTTTTTCCCTTTTCTTTTGTTCATAGATATATTTTGAATATTCCATGATTTTACAAACGGGAGGCTTTGCATTGGGCGAAATCTCAACAAGATCAAGACCTTGTTCTTCGGCCATTGCTAATGCTTTTTTTGTAGGGTATACCCCAACTTCAACATTATCACCTACAAGGCGCACTTCTTCAGCTCGAATTTTTCGATTAATGTTATGTTGGTCTTCTTTTATTACTCTACCAACACCTCTACTTCTTTTTCTTCTTATTGCTATGGCTTAAAAATTTTAGTTAAACGTTAAATTCTATTTTGTTTTTATTTATGTCTTTCTCAATTAGTTTTATAAACTCTTCGATGGTCATCGATCCAAGATCTCCTTCGCCGTGTTTTCTAACAGATACGGTTCCGTCTTGTGCTTCTTGTTCGCCTACAATTAGCATATACGGGACTTTTCCGGTTTCTGCATCTCTAATTTTCTTGCCAATTGTCTCACTCCTGTTGTCAGCGAGGGCGCGAATTTCGTCATTTTCTAGCAAATTTAAAACTTTTTTACTGTATTTCTCAAATTTCTCACTCAAAGAAAGGATACTAACTTGTTCAGGCATTAGCCAAAGAGGGAAATTTCCTCCGGTGTGTTCAAGCAAAATGGCTATAAACCGCTCCATGCTTCCAAAGGGTGCACGGTGGATCATTACAGGTCGGTGCATTTCGTTGTCACTACCTTTATAAGTTAGGTCAAAACGTTCAGGTAAAGTATAATCTACCTGAATTGTTCCAAGTTGCCAACTTCTCCCAAGAGCATCTTTTACCATAAAGTCCAATTTTGGACCATAAAAAGCGGCTTCACCCTCTTCCATAACATAGTCCAATCCTTTATCTTTTACAGCGCTTATAATTGCCTGTTCGGCTTGTTCCCAAAGTTCTGTGCTTCCAATATATTTTTCCGGTTTGTTGGGGTCTCTTAATGACACCTGTGTGGTAAAGTTTTCAAAACCTAAGGAATTAAAAACATACAATACTAAATCAATTACTTTTTTGAATTCATCATCCAGTTGATCGGGTGTACAGAAAATATGTGCATCATCTTGAGTAAACCCTCTAACTCTTGTAAGTCCATGAAGTTCTCCGCTTTGTTCATAACGGTATACTGTGCCAAATTCTGCAAAGCGTTTAGGCAGGTCTTTATATGACCATGGTTTAGAATTATATATTTCACAATGGTGGGGACAGTTCATAGGTTTTAGTAAAAACTCTTCACCCTCGTGTGGAGTGTGAATGGGTTGGAAACTGTCTTCGCCATATTTTGCATAATGTCCTGAAGTGACATACAATTCTTTTTGACCAATGTGTGGTGTAACCACCATCTCATATCCTGCTTTTTTTTGTGCAGCTTTCAGGAAGTTTTCAAGTCTTTCACGTAAAGCGGCACCTTTAGGCAACCATAATGGGAGTCCTTGTCCCACTTTTTGAGAAAAAGTGAAAAGCTCTAGTTCTTTTCCTAATTTTCTGTGGTCTCTTTTTTTCGCTTCTTCAAGAAGGTGAAGGTATTCTGTTAGTTCTTTTTGTTTTGGAAATGAAATCCCATAAATGCGTGTTAACTGTTTGTTCTTTTCATCACCTCTCCAGTATGCTCCGGCCACATTTAAAAGCTTAACAGCCTTAATGATTCGGGTGTTTGGAATGTGTCCTCCACGACATAAATCGGTAAAATTTGCGTGGTCACAAAATGTAATTGTACCATCTTCCAAGTTTTCAATCAGTTCAACTTTATATTCATTTCCTTGATTCTTATAGTAATTTAATGCTTCATTTTTAGAAGCTTCCCGCATGCTAAATTCATATTTTTGGCGGGCAAACTCCAGCATTTTATTTTCAACCACACTCAACTCTTTATCTGAAAAGGAATGATCACCAAAATCAACATCATAATAAAAACCACTGTCAATTGCAGGACCAATAGTTAGTTTTATGCCCGGATATAAATCCTCAAGTGCTTGGGCAAGAAGGTGGGCAGAAGAGTGCCAAAACGCTTTCTTACCTTCTTTATCATTCCAGGTGAATAAAGTCAAATTACCATCTTTTGTTAATGGTGTAGAAACCTCTATCGTCTCATCATTATAAGAAGCCGAAATTACATTTCGGGCTAATCCTTCACTGATGCTTTTAGCTACATCCAAAGGGGTGGCTCCACTGTGAAAAGATTTTTTACTACCATCGGGCAAAGTAACTTGAATCATAGTATATATAATAGGTATAAAAATTAACAAGGCAAAGATAATATCTCTTTAATTGCAAAACAATAAACAATTGTTATTTATCCTATGATTTAATTTTCTTTTATTACTATAAGGTATGAATGTTTCTGATAGGGTTCTTTACTAGAATATTTTCACCTTATGAATGCTGTATATGAAACTTAGGTTTTTTTTAGATTTCTAAAATGGAGATTCTCAATAGTTTGTGTTTTTTTTGAAAAATAAGTTTAAAATAGACTTGCCAAAGTAGAATTCGGATGTATATTTGCAACCGCTTAAGAGCAAAACTGCTTTTAAATCTTAGTTCTTTTAATATTTTTGAACCCTAAACATTTGCTAATCAAACAGTAGAGAAAATTATAGAATTATTTTATTTTTTTTCTTGCCAGGGATAAAAACGGTTGTATATTTGCAGCCGCTTTGAGGGATAAAGGGATTGTTTTGAGGAGTGAAGTTCATTGATTGTTTTTAGGGTATTTTTTGAGTTTTTAAAATTTTTCAAAAAAAGCTTGTGGGGTAAAAAAAAGCGTATTATTTTTGCACCCGCTTTGAGTCAGAGGCAAACAGGTTCACTAAAATAAACAGAGAGAATAGAGATCCCGGGTGGGTATATAGAAGAGGTTCGAGTCCTTTTATTTTGGCAAGACTTCCTTTATTTGGATAAGGGAAAAAGTTCATTGATATATTGAATTGACAGCGTATTTTTTGGGATTGGAAACGATCCCGGATAATACAGAGAAATAAA
>NZ_BMGK01000011.1 GCF_014640155.1 Planktosalinus lacus
CAATCCGTTGCCAGTTATTGTAGCGTTTCAAGACAGCTACAGGCTGTGTGTGGATGAGTTGGGCAACCCGATCATCGAAGAATTTGGGATGACCTCCCCACCGGTTATAGACACCGGATTAAGCACTCCTGAATACATTTTTATCTGGGAGATCGACGGCGAGTTGCAATTTGGGGAAACCCAGGGCAGCATCACTGCGACCCAGGGAGGCGTATACAGCGTGACGGTGATTGACGCTGAGACCGGTTGTGAGAGCAGTGCAGAGACCACGGTGATTGTATCTTCACCTCCGTTTACTTACAGTGCACAGGCGGCGACCTCGGCCTTTGCAGGAGAGCACGCGATAGAGGCAGAGGCAGAAGGATTGGGCGAGTATGTGTTCCAGTTGGACGACGGACCGTTTCAGGAAGAAGGCTACTGGGAAAATGTAAGTCCCGGGAGCCACATAGTGACCATTACCGACAAGTTGGGTTGTGGCTCTGTAATGATTGAAGTGAATGTGATAGACTACCCCTTGTATTTTACGCCCAATAATGACGGTTACCACGATACGTGGAATATCATAGGCATAGGTAGTATCCCNGAGATAAAATTGACCAACAAAAAAAGGCTATTTAAAAAATTAAATAGCCTTTTTTTTATAGTTAATATTTTTTTTAAAATGTAAAGTTAGTCGTTAAGGTAAATAGGTTTTCAGTTGCTTCAATTATACTCGCATTACCAAAAGCGGAATTTGGGTAAAATTGATTGAAGCGTTCTTGTTGGGTTTGCATATAGGCTAAATCAACTTTAAAGGATCCGAAATTATAGCCCAACCCTATAGAATAGCCTGTTAAATCATCCATAACATTAGTGTCATTGTAAGGGCTTTCTTCATATCTGAACCCTCCTCTGAAACTGATAGCATTGTACCTGTATTCACCTCCAATATTAATTGATGAAGACCCCTTTAGTACATTTTCAATTTTATTGTTTTCCTGTGCAAATGCAGTCACATTGGTGGGTCTAAACTCAATATTTGAATAATCTTTATAAGAATAGTCAACGCTGATTAAGCCAGTTTTTCCAAATAAATAAGCCACACTTCCGGTGAATTTTCCGGGTGTTTTTAGGGTGTATTCTTCATAAACGTTAATGATGTTTGGCCTGATTCTTTCTGTAATGGATTGATTTCCATCATCCCGAATCGTAGAAATTTGTTGAGTAGTTTCTTCAGAAATAGAATACCAGGTAGGGGTATCATAAACCAATCCAAACCTAAAATAATCGGTGGCTCTGCTGATGATGCCCAATTGAGCAGAAAATCCATCGCCAATTACAGCTAAGTTATTTCTAAACCCAATTTCATTTACTAAACTACCCTCATTGCTATTGACTTCATAAAAAATGGACGATTCTCTGTAATCAATAACATGCGAATTTAAATTTAGACCAAAGTAAAAATTGTCGTTGATTTGAGCACCGACATTTACTGAAAACTTGGCATTGTATCCGGTTGATTCAGATAGAAATTCCTGATTGAAAGTGCCTGATGCAATAGTTGATAGATAACTGGTATTGTTTGGGTTGTCAAAATCAACGGGGTCAATGATAAACGATTGATACCCTAAAAAGGCCTGCTGTGCTGCAAAGCCTTCATTTTCCCCTAAAAACCGATACAGGCTTGAGATGGATTCACCAGGTTGAAGTTCCAGTAAATTAAGTGGTATTCCATCAGCATAGCCTAAGAAATAGGAGTCAATGGATTTTGAACTTTGACCTGATGAATAATGAGCGTCGTCAAAATTGTTGGTCATTTCATAATTAAAACCCAGGGTAAATTTTCTCCAGACACTCTCTTCGTTAAAATTGTCAAAAACAAAAACAGCACCTGCCTGATTGAAATTTAAAGCAGTATTGTAAGTTGAATTTAGATTATTGAAATAATTGGTTTCATTTTTTTTATCAAATAATGAAAGGGAAACACTTGCTGAGCTATTGAGAAACACAGCTGATCCTGCAGGGTTTAATTGCATGCCTGATAAGTCTCCGCCCAATGCCCCAAAAGCACCGCTCATACTGTTGAAGCGTGCAGAACCAAAAACTCCGTTTTGACTATACCTCAAAGCATCAACGATGTTTTGAGCATTAAATTCCTGAACAAAAATAAGCGCTATGATTAAGAAAAAATATCTTCTCATTTGATTAAGTAAGTTTTAAAATTTTGAAAGATTAAAAACCACCACCTCTACGTCTACTGGTAGTTGTACCTGAACTTGAGCTTGAACTTCCTGAAGACCTAACATTTGTACCACTTCGGTTTGTTGAACCTGAACTTCGCGTATTCGTGCTAGGCTTGGTATAAGTTCTTGTTCTTGTTGAACTATTTGTTCTTGTATTATTTATTCCCCTTACATTAGAATTTCGGTTATTGGAGGATCTGGTTCTTACTGAATTTGATCTGGTTCTTTGAGACGAATTTCTAATGCTTTGTGAATTCCTGCTATTGTTAATCCTTCGTTCAATTTCTGATCGAGAGTAATTTCTGTTAGAACGCACGTTGCTAGTATTAATACTTCTGTTGGAAGTACGGTTGGATCTCACATAATCTGTATTTCTTCTGCCTCTGTTATATGCTACATAATTTGAATAGCCTCCGTAATAAGGGTTGTAATAATATGGATTGTAATAAGGGTTATAATATGGATTAGACCATCCAGACCAGTAATGTGGATAACTCCAGCTCCAATATGGGGTGTAGTATCCGCCCCAGTGCCAGTAACTAATACCCCATCCGGCGGTATACCACCAGTTAGGTCTGTGCCAGCCATAATAGCCATAACCTGCATTGTTATTATAAACATTTACGGTAACAGCAGAAGTTTCTTCACCCCAGGGTCCATAAGATTCATTGTAATCCATTTCTTCGTGAACTACGCCATCTTCATCAACATAAGCATCATTTGAAGTATATCCTTCTACATCAGTAAATATGATGTCGCCTTCAGGCTCATTGGAATAGACTTGCTTTTTAGCCTGAAAATATTGCTTGTAATAGTTTCTGTTATCAGTTTCAGACTCCTGATCTTCATAATTTGTTGCTGTCGAACCATATATCCCATCATTGTCTTCAAAACCTGTGTCTCTTGAAGTTCCGCAAGATGTAAGCATCACAACAGTGATAAATACAGCAAACAGCCTGGTGAATGATTTATATGTATAATAAGTTTTCATATCAATGGTTTTTAATTGTTCAACACTATAAATTTAAGTAGTTTTGCAAAAAACAAATAGTACTTTAACTTATTTAACACAATATTTGTGCCAATTTTAAAGGTATGGGAAAGCATTTAACTACCAGAGAAGAAGATTATTCCAAATGGTATAACGAATTAGTCGTAAAAGCAGATTTAGCTGAGAATTCAGGAGTACGTGGTTGTATGGTGATCAAGCCTTATGGTTATGCGATCTGGGAAAAAATGCAAGCAGAACTTGACAGTAAATTTAAAGCTACCGGTCATGAAAATGCCTATTTTCCAATTTTTATTCCTAAATCATATTTTAGTAAAGAAGCCAGTCACGTTGACGGATTTGCAAAAGAATGTGCTGTCGTTACTCATTACCGACTCAAAAATGCAGAAGACGGCAGTGGAATCATTGTAGACCCCGATGCAAAACTTGAAGAAGAATTGATTGTAAGACCCACCTCTGAAACAATCATTTGGGATACCTATAGAAAATGGATCCAATCTTACAGAGATTTGCCCATTTTGGTAAATCAATGGGCCAATGTGGTAAGGTGGGAAATGCGTACCAGGTTGTTTTTACGTACCACCGAATTTTTATGGCAAGAAGGTCATACGGCACATGCAACAAAGCAAGAGGCCATTGATGAAGCAGAACAAATGATGAATGTCTATGCCGATTTTGCTGAAAACTACATGGCTATTCCCGTAATTAAAGGAACTAAAACCGAGAGCGAACGCTTTGCAGGAGCCTTGGAGACCTATTGTATTGAAGCTTTAATGCAAGACGGAAAAGCCCTTCAGGCCGGCACCTCTCATTTTCTGGGGCAAAATTTCGCGAAAGCATTTGATGTAAAATTTGCGGCTAAAGATGGTAAATTAGACTATGTGTGGGCCACTTCCTGGGGTGTATCAACCAGACTTATGGGTGCCTTAGTGATGACTCACAGTGATGATAATGGTTTAGTTATCCCACCCAATTTGGCTCCCAATCAGGTCGTTATTATTCCAATTTACAGAAATGATGAGCAATATGAAGCGGTTTGCAACGAAGCTGAAATAATATTAAAGGAATTAAGATCAAAAGGAATACGGGTAAAGTTTGATAAAAGAGACACCCAGAAACCCGGATGGAAATTCAATGAATACGAATTGAAAGGAGTGCCTTTGCGCATTGCAATCGGTCCCAAAGACATTGAAAATAATTCGGTTGAGTTGGCAAGGCGAGACAATCTCACCAAAGAAATTGTCAGCAGAGAAGGTCTTGATAATAAAATTGACGATTTATTAAAGGAAATACAAAACAACCTTTTTGAAAAGGCTCTTAAATACAGGGATGAACATATAACGGAAGTCAATTCTTTTGATGAATTTAAAGAAATCCTGGAAACAAAAGGCGGGTTTTTAAGTGCGCACTGGGATGGAACTCCTGATACTGAAGAACAAATCAAAAACCTAACAAAAGCAACCATAAGATGTATTCCGCTTGACGCTAAAAATGAATCTGGCGTTTGTGTTTTCAGTGGAAAACCATCTGAAAAAAGAGTGCTTTTTGCAAAAGCATATTAATTTTCAAAAAAAGTTTGTGAACCAATTGCGACTTTGAAAAATAATTGTATTTTTGCATCCGCAATTGAAAATTGTATGGTCCGTTCGTCTAGGGGTTAGGACGCCAGGTTTTCATCCTGGTAACAGGGGTTCGATTCCCCTACGGACTACAAAGTATATTGAAATTTTGAACACTATTTTGGATACTGAATTCAATTTAGTACCCAAAACTAACAATGGTCCGTTCGTCTAGGGGTTAGGACGCCAGGTTTTCATCCTGGTAACAGGGGTTCGATTCCCCTACGGACTACAAAAGAGAAATAGTTACATTTTTAAGAAAAAAACAAATGGCAAATCACAAGTCAGCGTTAAAGAGAATTAGAAACAGCGAAGCAAAGCGTTTACGCAACAGATATCAGCACAAATCAACCAGAACTGCAATCAAAAAATTGAAGGAGACTGAAAGTAAAGCTGAAGCGGAAAAACTTTTCCCGTCTGTTGTTTCTATGATTGACAAATTAGCTAAGAAAAACATTATTCATGATAATAAAGCAGCTAATTTAAAATCAAGTTTATCTAAGCACATCGCAGCTCTTTCATAAAGAGTTTGGAACAATAAAATCAATTCAGAACTCTCATCTAATAACTTAGATGAGGGTTTTTTTGTTTTCTGATATTTCATTGATTTTTTGTACATTGTGCGTGTGAAAAAAGCATTTTTCAAAACCTTGTCTGTACTTAATAAATGGTTGCTCCCCAACTTTACAAAGCAACGATTGGATTTAAGTAAAGCAAAAAAATGGCAGTTAGCCATTCTTGCATGGAAAATCTATGTGACCAAAAATGTTTTAGATTCTTAATCCTTATTTCAATGAATAAATTACTTCTTCCACTTTTTTTAGTGCTTTTTGCAACTACTGCTATTTCTCAAAACAATCAAGTTTTACCAAAAGGTTTCACCGAAAGTGAAAAAGACCTGATCACTGAGTTTCAGTTTAAGAGCACAAATATCACCCCACCACCAGAATTTCCCGTAAGAACAATGGCTGAATGGGAAGAAATTGAATATTTAGTGATAAGATGGACTCCTTCTTTTCAAAACATTTTACGTCAAATCGTAGCCGCTGCAGTGGAAGAATGTAAAGTTTTAATAACTACAGAAAATTCAGGGGCTGTCACTTCCTATTTAACATCAAATGGCGTTGATATGACCAATGTAGAGTTTTTGGACGCTCCAAGTAATTCAATATGGATTAGAGATTATGCCGGTAATACAGTTTATACAAACGATGTTGGAGAACGTGCACTGGTAGACTGGATTTACAACCGGCCACGACCCCTGGATGATCAAATGCCCACTTTTCATGCAAATTATACAAATTCACCTATATATATAACTAACTCTGGTAGTAATGACCTGGTCAATACAGGAGGCAATTTTATGTCTGATGGAATGGGAAACGCTTTCGCATCAAAACTTGTTTTAGAAGAGAATGAAGCCGGAAACCCCTATGGAGTTACTCCAAAAAGCGAAGCAGATATTGATAATATTATGCTTGAATATCAGGGTATTTCAAACTATATCAAAATGGACCAAGTTCCTTATGATCCCATTGATCATATTGATATGCATATGAAATTACTTGATGAAGAAACCATACTGGTTAGCAAATATCCACCCGGAGTGGCCGACGGTCCTCAAATTGAAGCAAATATTGACTATGTGACTTCCACCTTTCAGACACCCTTTGGAACAGATTATAAGATTGAATGGATTGATGCCCCTCCCAGCACAGGCGGAAACCATCCGGATTCGGGCGGTTTGTACAGGACTTATACCAACTCTGTTTTTGTAAACGGAACAGTGATTGTCCCTACTTACAGACCGGAAGTAGATACTGAAGCCCTTGCATTGTATGAAGAACTGCTGCCCGGCTACAATATAGTGGGGATAGATGTTGATAATTCCGGCGAAAACCTGATTTCACTAAATGGCGCGATTCATTGCATCTCACACGCCATTGGGGTTTCTGACCCACTTTGGATTGTTCATCAGCCCATTGAAGAGGTGAATACAACGATGGACATTCCCGTTGATGCAATGATAAAGCACAACTCAGGAATCAACTCGGCAAAAGTATTTTGGCGCGAAAGCGGAACTCAAAATTATCAGGAAACAGTTATGAGCTTTGAAGGGGATGATGTGTGGGTGACTGATTTAACCGTAGCTAGTAATGCTACCTCAATTGAATATTATATCTGGGCTGAAGCCAATTCCGGAAAAACGATGACCAGACCGATTGTAGCTCCTGAAGGTTACTGGACCTTTGACATTACAAGTCTATCATCCGGAGATTGGGCACAACAACATATTGCAGGACCTTATCCAAATCCTGCTTCAGAAGAAGTATCGTTTAACCTAAACAATATTTCCGGCGAAATCACTATTACCATTCACAATGTTTTGGGTCAAAAATTATATGAGAATACCATTGAAAACGGGAATGGAAAAATAACAATGAACCTAAACCCTCAATGGAAAGGGGCTTTATTTGTTACTTTTTCGGGGGAGTTTGGAAAAGTTCATAAAAAGGTTTTAAAATTTTAAAACCGACTGAACATCATATCCTGCTATTTTATCTCTTCCGTTAAGAAATTCCAATTCCATCAAGAAGTTGCATTGGACAATCACCCCACCCAAATGCTCGATAAGCTCACAGGCCGCTTTTGCAGTGCCTCCGGTTGCCAATACATCATCGTGTAATAATATTAGATCCCCTTTTTCTATAGCGTCTTCATGCATTTCGATATGGTCGTCACCATATTCCAGCGCATAACTGCGCCGAATGATTTTATGAGGTAATTTTCCGGGTTTTCTGATAGGAATAAATCCTGCCTGAAGTTTGTGAGCCAAAAGTGTGGCAAAAAAAAAGCCGCGGGATTCTATCCCCACTACCTTATCTATTTTTCGGTCGCCCAGCAATTCCAATAGTTGCTCCAAACAAGCTGAAGTCGCCTCAGGGCTGTTGAGTAAGGGAGTGATGTCTTTAAAAACAATCCCGGGTTTAGGAAAATCGTTGATGGTGCGGATGTAGTTTGATAAATCCATAGAGGTATTTTGAAAGTGATTAAAGATAGAAAATATAGGCCACATCCCCTATTTTAGTCTTAAAAAAAGGGGTGTTTTTATAAAAAAAAACCACATCTAAAGTGCAGGTTTTATTGTTTGATAAAGAGTTGAATTATTACTTCTTTTTACCTCTTACCTTAGTAGCCCAGTATCCTACTGCGGTAGCCGCCAATGCTCCAAAGACTACAGCAAGAGTACCTCTTCTTTTATAAACTGCCTTTCCAGTTTTTTCTGCGACTTCTTTACCAATTACTTTACCGCTTTCTTTTACTATTTTTCCTTTTGTGGTCATATTTTTGTGTTTTTAGATTGTTAATAGTATTACCGAATGTTTAAATCAGGCCTAATAAATATCATATATAATTAACAGAAAGACCGTTAATAAGTTTATAAATAACAACAATTTAACTAATTGACTGAGTAAAGTCATTTTAAAAGGATGAGGGAAGAGTTGCTGTCTATATTCTATCAATATGTAACCTCGACAGGGATTTAAAGAATACACCAAAGTTTTTGAAGCTGAATCCCAAAATCACTAATGTAAAAGCGTTAACCAGTCTGTCGCAATAGCAATTGGTCAGTAATATCCCTGTGATCTCTGTTATTGAGCTGCTTCAGGTCCAGAAGTATTTTTTTGGACAGAAAAAGTTTTACATATCCAACCACTGTTTAAACGAACTTGCCTTACTACTGCTCACCACCTGGTCTTCAGGTCCGTTAGGTGCTATCTGCAATTGAAGGCGTCCTTTAAAATAGGGCTTCACCTGATTTACGGCTTTGATATGTACCAGTAATTGCCTGTTGGCACGAAAAAAGATCGCAGGATCTAGCTGTTCTTCCAATTGTTCCAGTGTATAATTTATAATAAAACGTCCATTATCAAAGGTGATCAAAAATACCACTCCTTCTTCGGCTAAGAAATATGCAGCATCCTCACTGGAAACTGATTTTATGGATTGACCTGATTTTACCATAAACCGTGTCTTCCTGGAAGGATTAAAGGAAGAATCTGCTGTTTGAAGCATATGTTTAAGGTTCTCCATTTCGTCCTGAAAATTATTTTTCTGAAGATCCTCATACTTTCTAATGGCTTTAACAAGTTCAGCTTCTTTAACAGGTTTTAGAAGATAGTCTACGCTATTTACCTGAAAAGCCTGAATAGCATACTGATTGTAAGCCGTAGTAAAAATTATAGGACATTTAATAGTGATCTGGCGAAAAATTTCAAAGCTTATACCATCAGAAAGATGAATATCACAAAATATCAAATCAGGTAAAGTGTTGAGCTGAAACCATTCCACTGCCTCCTCCACAGAGGGCAAGACTGGTGCCATTTCAGCCCCCGGCCTGTGCTTTAAAATCATTTCCTGCAGAGACTCTGCCGCCAGTTTTTCATCTTCAATAATTACTACTTTCATAGGTTTCTACTTTTAATAAAGGTAGTTTCACTGTAAATTGATTTCCGTCCTTTTCAATCTGAACCTTTTCTTCAGTATAGAAGGCATACCGGCTTTGTATATTCGCCAGACCAGTTTTTGTTGAAGGCACATCTTCTTTGCGCAACTGCAGTTCATTAGAAACCACAAGATTCTTCTCGTCGGTATATATTTTAATTACCAAAGGTTTTCTCATCGTCGCCGTGTTGTGCTTTACAGCATTTTCAATTAACATTTGCAAAGCACCCGGAGGCAGCTGCAGTGATAATTTTTCTTCCGGTATAATTTTTTCAAACCGGAGCGCTTCTTCAAAACGCGTGTCCAGCAAATACATATAGGCGTCTACTATTTCCAGTTCCTTATGAAGGGGCACCAGCATTTGTGGGCTATGGTCGAGAAACGAGCGATAAACATCAGAGAGTTTTTCAACGAACTTTTCGGCCTTATCCGGATTTTTATGGATCAAGGCTCCTAGAACATTCAGGCTGTTAAACAGAAAGTGGGGATTCACCTGGTTTTTAAGACTCTCCAACTGTGCCTGAAAACTTTCCTTTTGGAGCCGGGCCGATCGCAATCGTTCCGCCTGTAGTCTCTTTTTACTTCTTTCCCTTTCAACAAAATAATAGAAAAACAGGGAAATAATAGCACTAAAAACATAGCCAATTCTCAAGCCATCAGGATCCAATTGGTCGGGAGTGTAAAAGATCAATATAGGAAGGTGGTTTAATAGCAGGTTTAACAGAAGGGCACTGACCACTACCATAAAAAATTCCGAAAAAGCTCTTATAAATATAAGAGTAGACTGAAAAAAAGTAGAATTTACGATCGAGGAAATTTTTTCCTGAACCCAAAACAAGCTGAAAAAAAACAGAAAACTATAAAGAAGCTGAATGAGCCCAGCAAAGCTAAAATCCCATAGCGTGCCGCTATGTAAATAAATAACGACTGTAAAAGCCAGGATTGCAGAAACAGCAGCAATCCCTAATCTTTTAAAAAACTGAACCAGACCAGATCGCTTTAACCCGGTTTTAATCCTTGGGGTATTCTTGTTAATAGTTGAATTTCTTGAATCCATAATTTTTCAGGGTAAATATACTTAAAATCAAATTTAAGAGGAAATGAACAGGTAACTGACTTTCTCTCTTAGTTACACCGGCAATATAGACTGCTTTTTGGAAACCGGTTTCCATTTCATTGTACCGCAATCCCATTTCATTGCTCTTATATCCCGCTTCATCTATTTCCGGTTTCCCGGAAGGCCCTATCGCTGCATATTTGTGGTGTTAGCTAACAAAAAAAATGACAGTAACCCTTTAAAATTTAAAACGATGAAGTTGTATAAAAAATTAACAGTATTCGTAGTAACCTTAATATTAACCCATAATTTATTTGCCAATGAAGGTGGCGTTTACGGAAGTCTTTATGATGAAAATGACGTAAGCATCCCCTTTGCAACTGTGGCAGTAATGAAATTGTCTGACTCCACAGTTGTTACAGGTAGCACCACAGATATGGACGGCTTATTTAAGATTCACAATCTTAAAAAAGGAAGGTATTTTCTGAAATTTAGCTCTGTAGGCTATCAAACAAAGTATTCTACAGACTTTCATGTAAAGGACATCGCTTTTACCAAAGATTTTGGTAAAACAATCCTTCCGGAATCACTTGCTATGTTAGATGAGGTTATGATTCAAGTTTGGCGACCCCAGGTGAAGGTGGAACCAGATAAAATGGTGGTAAATGTTGACGGAACTCCGTTAGCAGCAGGAAGTAGCGCCTATGATGCGCTCTCAAGGTCACCTGGTGTTTCTGTAAGTCAGGATGGTGAATTTCAACTGAATGGTAAAACCGGAGTATCAATAATGATAGACGGAAAACAAACCTACCTTTCCTCACAGGACTTACAGACCTTATTAAAAGGAATGTCTGCAGAAAATATAAAAGATATTGAACTGATTCATAACCCTTCCTCCAAATATGATGCAGAAGGCACGGCCGGTATTCTAAACATAAACCTGAAGAAAAATTCGACCGGAGGTTTTAATGGCAGCAGCTATGCCGGATACCGTTACAATCAGCAGCATTATTACAATGCAGGGGTAAACCTCAACTATAAAAAGGGAAAATGGAATTCTTTTTTTAGCCTCGACATCGCTGAAGACGGAAAAGTAAGGAACCAGGAAATGAAAAGAATTTTTAACACAGAAGACCCCAGTGCCATACTGGAACAAACCGGAAGGCAAGAAACCAGGAAGTTCACACCTTCCCTGCGATTGGGAAGCGATTATCAGATAGATACTAATCACCAAGTGGGTTTTATGGCAAACCTGTCTTATCAAAAAAGCAGCGGTAACTGGAATAACTCAGGTTTTTTACAGAATTTTGAAACTGATGAAAGTCTGTTTATCGATGCCAAAAATCAATTGAATGAAGAATTTGGCAATGGCAGAATGAATGTTCATTACGAAGGTAAACTGGACACTTTAGGTACTGTTCTATCTGCTGATCTTGATTTTATCAGGCTAAGTAAAGACACAGAATCCCGTTTTAAGAACCGCTACACATTTTCTGATGGCAGCCTCCAAAACGAGCTTTTGCAAAGTAGCAGTTTTTCAGATTACACTATTTTTTCAGGCCGTATAGATCTTAATATTCCACTTTCAGAAACGTCAAACCTCGAGCTAGGAGGAAAAGCCAGCAAAGTGGTTTCTGAGAGCGAACTACGGTTTTTTACCGAAGCAGAAGGAGTTTTAATTCCTGATGCTGAAAGAAGCAGTGTGTTCCGTTATGAAGAAGAAATCTATGCAGCTTATGCTGATTTCAGCAGCCAGTTGAGCCCAACATGGACATTACAGGCGGGAATCAGGGCTGAGCAAACGGTTGCTGAAGGAAAGTCAGCTTCAGTTGAGAACCTGGCAAAAAGGGATTATCTGGAATTTTTTCCAAACCTCCGTTTGAGCCAGCAAGTAAGTGAAAATTATACCGTAAATTATTCTTATAGCCGAAGGATCACCCGACCGCAATATAAAAGACTTAATCCGTTTCTTTTCTACCTGGATCCCTACACTTATGTAGAAGGATATCCCGGTCTTAAGCCTCAGTTCACTAATTCCTTTCAGGTGAATCAAAACTTCTTTAAAAAATACAACCTTCTTTTAAGTTATGATATGGCACAGGATTTTATCATAGAGGTGCCCTTTCAAGACCCTGAAACGAATGAAACGGCTTTTGCCATTAGAAACCTGGACTCTTACAGAAACTACAGTGCAGCTATTATGGCACCGGTTAAAATATCTTCCAATTGGAATATGACTAATAACCTGGTCTTGGCGCAACAAGAATACAGTAGTGTAATTGATGGTCAAAAGGTTGAAAACAAACAGTTCTTTTATATGGTGCAATCCAGTCAAAGGGTGAAGTTCCCATTGAATATAAGCATGGAAGCGAATGCCACTTACACCGGGCCTGTTGCCTATGGACTCTATTCTTTAGATGCTCGGTTCGGACTCGATATTGGTCTAAAACGCTCTTTTATGGAAGACAGGCTCGATGTAACTTTAAAAACTACTGACATCCTTAAAACGATGGATATCTCCGGGGTCTCAACTATTAATGGAAATGCGTTTCTACTTGACCAGTACTTTGGAGACCGAGGTGTAAGCATCAATTTGCGTTATAACCTGAGTAATGAAAAATCGAAAACACAGAACCGCCAGACCGACCTGGAGGAGTTGAACAGGGCTGGTGGAAAATAAGTTCACCCTCCTTTACAACTGTCGTGGAACCCCGGAATTATCCGGGGTTTTTCGTTTTGATTTAAATGCGATACGTTTTTTTGCTTTACTTTTAATTTGTTCAGCAAATACTCTTAATATTTTGTACTCAGTACTTAATACTGTTTAAAAAGTCTCCTTTCTCTTCTCTATTTTAAAACCCAAAATGACCAGTATTCAAATTTGGAATTTGGTACTTGGAATTTGGAATTTGGTATTTAGTACTTGGAATTTGGTACTTGGAATTTGGTACTTGGAATTTGGAATTTGGCACTTGGAATTTTAAATAGTGACAGGAGTCGCTTTCCTCTGAGCTCCTGTAATGTAGTTTGTGAGTAGTTCAGGGATTAACGTCTTTTGTCTTAAGTCATATGTCTTACAGTCTTATGTCAACTTTTGGAATTTGGAATTTGGTACTTGGAATTTAGTACTTGGCCTTTGGTGATTGGATTTTGGAATTTGGAATTTGGAATTTGACACTTGGAATTTTAAATAGTGACAGGAGTCGCTTTCCTTTGAGCCCCCTCCTGAAAATAGAAAGTCCGCTGGCTATCGCCATCGGTTTTTTATTTTACTCCGCGATTGGAAAGCTTTGGCTTTCCATCCCTCCGTAAAACAAAAAATCCGCTCTTATCAGAGCGGACTTTCTGCATTAAGTGACCTCGACAGGACTACTTTTAATTTTACTTGATATTTTTGAGTAACGCTATGTGCAAAGCCTTAAACTCTATACTTTATAATACTTTAGAGGTTTTTTGATTCAAAAAAAGTAAAAATAAATAAAGTGAAATAAAGATAAATATAAAAAAAGGCGGTACATTGGGCGGTACAAATAAGCCGTATATGGGATCTATAAAAGTGAAACTTCGACAAGGTAGTGGAACTACTCAAAATATCTACATTCATTTTAATTATGGTCGAAAAAAAAATTACCGGTATGCAACCGGACTAAGTGTAAAAAAAACATCACATTGGGATGCTGAAAATAATTCTGTGAAAAATGTGAATGCCGAACCAGACAGTAATAACATAAACTTAGACCTTTCTGAGCTTTTAAGTTTTTCCAGAAAATTGTTGCGGAACCTTGAAGAAGAAGACATTCCAATTAACAGCCATATTTTAAAACAGCGGATTAACCAGTTCAAAAATAAAGGTGATGACAGCAAAGAATCTGTTTTCCTTACTGATCATTATAAGTGGTTTGTTAAGAACTTTGAGACCCAGCCACGGCCCAGCACAGGCAAGCCACTTGCCAAAAGTACTCTAAAACCATATAACAACACATTGAGGATTATTAAAGATTATGAGACTCATTTAGGCTATCGTTTAGTGTTTCAACATATCACTCTTTCTTTTCATTCTGAATTTATTGAATGGTTACAGGAAAAAGATTATACAGACAACTATATTGGAACTCAAATTAAAAACATTAAAACAGTGATGCATGATGCCTTTGAGAGGGGGCTTCATAAAAACACTAACTATCAAAAATCAGCATTCACTAAACCTAAAGAAGATGTAAACCACATTTACCTTACTATGGATGAAATAGAAGCTATTAAAAAAATTGATTATACAAAGCGTCCTGGTATTGAAATATCAAGAGATCTATTTGTGATTGCCGCAATGACAGGTTTGCGCGTGTCTGATTATAAAAGCCTCTCTTCTTCAAATATCAAGTTTTATAGAGGTATCAAATATTTAGAGGTTAAAACTCAAAAGACTGGCAAGATAGTTCATATCCCTCTTCATAAGTTTGTGACGGAAATTTTAAAAAAACGTAACGGCCAGTTCCCGCCAATGATACCGGAACAAAAAATTAATGATGATTTAAAAATCATAGGTAAAAAGGCTAAATTAAATGAAGAAGTTATTGTTGAGCGTACAGAGGGAGGAGAGAGAGTAAAAACTAAATATAAAAAATATAAAAAATTATCCAATCATACCGCAAGAAGAAGTTTTTGTACAAATGCCTATAAAGCCGGTATGCCTGTAATTGATATCATGGCAATTAGTGGACATACTTCTGAGAAGGTTTTTTATAATTATATAAAAGCATCTCCTATGGAAAGGCTTGAAAAAATTTCTAATCATGCATTTTTTAAATAATGCGAATTTATCCTTTTTTCATCAACCGGAAATCCAAAGGAAATCAGCGGTAAACAACTAAAAACCCAACGAGAACCAACGGAAAACTTTTATAATCAACTGAAAGCAACCAGCGCGTTGTGAAAGCATCAACAGCGAAGCAACTGAGAACCCAACAAACGTTTCAACCATGGTTGCAAATCATATCAACGAGAAACCAACAGGGTTTAAAAGCTATCGTTTTACATCTTTTAAGATTGAACAAAGTCCTTACTATATTTAAATATTTTTTTCATTTACTTCTTTCTCAAAGTCTTTCAAAAATTCACACCAATATGAATATGATTCAGGTTCAGGTTTTGGTTTTACTTCAATCAGTTCTGGTTCAAATAAAAATTCATCTTCATCAATTTTGAAACCTGCATAATATTCTGTCATTCCTGGAATTTCGATTATAGCGATATCACCTTTATAAATTGTTTTCTGACTTTCAACTGTTTGAATATAAAAAAATTCAGTGTCCCTATAACTTTTGATTTGCTTGAGCTTTACTCTAAATTTTATGTAATTTATATCCAACCCTGTATAGTTCTGTAGTTCTATAGCCCCAGACTTGAAAGTTTTTCCTTGAAAATCTGTTGTCCAAATTAATTTCTTAAAAACAACGCGTGAAATCGGGGTGTATGGCTCCTTTTTATCTCTTTCACATTGTTCATTTATGTTTTTAAAAGTTAAATGTGTTAGCTTTACATGTTTCGTAGAATCCGGTTTATATATACCCAGTATTTCATAAAACACCTTACCTTTTTTTAGAAAAATACTAATACCACCAGCGAAACTATGATCTGTTGTATCTATTTTAAAAAGTTGAACATTTTTATTTTTCTTTAAATAAGCCTTGGCATTATTCAACTCTTCAATAGTTTGTTTACTTAAGCTATCCATTTGATGAATAAATAGTTCTTTTAAAATTTCATTGTTATCCCTCAAAATTCCTTCATATAGCGCTGCACCAATTTTGTAAGCATTTGTATTATCCACTTTGTAAGCATTTGTATTATCCGCTTTGTATTGGCAAGAACTCAAAGTTAAAATACATAATAGGTATAAGTAATATTTCTTCATATCTTCCTTTTTATTTGCCCTTAAACTGTTGAAAAGTTAGGTTTTTTATACTTTTATTTTACTTACTAATGAACCCCAATCAAATTTAAAAAAGTCATTTGAATTAAAAATGAGGAATCCCGTAAAATATAATAATCCTTTTCAATTATATTGCCAGCCATTTTGATTTCTCTAAATTTAGGTAATATATTATTGATGAATTTAATTCTGATTGTTTTCAACAGGGCCGTTGATGTTGTTGCAACCCGGTTGTTTTTTAGCAACAACGAAGTCAACAACAAGAGCAACTATAAATGCAACGAAAGCAACGGGAAAACAACGAAAGCAACGAGCGCAACGAGGAAAGCAACGAGCGCAACGCGGAAAGCAACGAGCGCAACGCAAAAAGCAACTGGAAACCAACTGGAAACCAACCGGCGTTGCAACCGGCGTTGCGAAAAGAAAACCAACTGAGACCAATAGCTGAAAACTACAACTAACCAATCACAATTTATTACATGAAAAATCCACCTTTTTTCTACAAAGTCTCATTTCACTTCTTAGCACAAGACCAAAATAATGAGTTAAAACATCATAGTTGGCAAAAAGAATTTCATAACTCCAATCCTTTTGAAGCTCGTAAAGAAGCCTTTGAGGCTTTTGATGATTACCTTAATAACCTGGAAGTAAATGGGAGAATCGAAATTGACAACTATGGAAATCCCAAGATCATAAGCCCTACTACAGTGCCAGAAAAACCAGATTTTTCTGAAAAATTAGACAGTGAAGATGTAACTGAGATGCGAGATTATATTCAAAAATCTACTTCTTATCTATTAGAATTTGTTGAAACTTTAGATGTGTTGCTGATCATTGAAGATGATAATTTGGTTGACGAGATAGGCTACGGAGATAGCACACTTGCAATACACTCTATTTCTTCTCATTCCTTCAGTAAACAGGAAATACTCGATAACCTTTCACGTGAAGTCGATCTCTATGAGAAATGTAATTATCATCCCTTTGATCACACTGTGGTCATCCAACATTTTGGAGAGGATTATGCAGAGTCAGGTGAAGAAGAGGGAGCTGAAAATTACGCTATTCTACCTACTCCTTTCAAATGGATTACAAAAGAGCAATATGAAGAATGTAAAGAAGAAAACGAACCTGTTTCTGAATTATCAGAGCAAAATCTGTGGGAGAATATAATTGACAGAGGAGAATCGAATACCTTGGAGTTTAAATCAAGTCTCATCTATAATTTTATTCCAGGCAGTCCCAATTACGTTCCTCGTTTCAATAATGCAAAAACAATTTGTGGGTTTTTAAACTCCAATGGCGGCATTCTTATTATCGGAATTTCTGACGATGGAAAACCACAAGGCATTGATAAGGATTTGGAGTTCCTGGGTTCAAAGGATAAAATAAAACTGGAGGTTGACAATATGTTACCCAATTATTTTAGCAATTCCATTTCCTCGTTGATCGAGACCTCTTTTGTAAAAATTCAAGAAAGAGAATTACTAATCATTAGAGTGAAACCAAGTTCCTCACCGATCTTCTTAAAAAATTATAACCCAGTGGCAAATAAAACTTCAAAACATTTTTTTGTGAGAAGGAGTGCTTCAACAACAGAAATAAAAGATGTCGAAGAAATTATTAATTATGTTTTTAATCACTGGAATAAAAATTAAGATTTAACTGTTTCGTGGTTATTTCTTTTCGCGCAACCTTAAGCAACCATTGGCCCGTTGCGCTGTGTTGTTTCACTCAACGTTGCCCTAAACACATCAATTTTAATAAAAACTTTCTCGCAACCTTCTCGCAACGATAAACCCGTTGCGCTGAGTTGAATTACGCAACCATTGGCCCGTTGCGCTCTGTTGTTTGGTGCAACTTAGCCCACAACCTATCGAGTTTATATTGCTTTCCTGCAATCTTTACGTAACGATAAGCCCGTTGCGCTGAGTTGAATTACGCAACCATTGGCCCGTTGCGCTCTGTTGTTTGGTGCAACTTAGCCCACAACCTATCGAGTTTATAATTGCTTTCCTGCAATCTTCACGCAACGATAAACCCGTTGGGCGGTGTTGAATTACGCAACCTTTTGCACGTTGCGCGGTGTTGTATTGCGTAACCTTAAGCAACCATTGGCCCGTTGCGTTGTGTTGTTTCACTCAACGTTGCCCGAAACGCATCAATTTTAATAAAAACTTTCTCGCAACCTTCTCGCAACGATAAACCCGTTGCGCTGTGTTGTATTACTCAACCTTTTGCCCGTTGCGCTCTGTTGTTTGACGCAACTTAGCCCGCAACCTATCGAGTTTTATAATACCGTTCCGCAATCTCTACGCAACATTGCATCAATAATTTTGGCGTTGCGTTGCAAGGGAATTAAAAGGAAAGGTTTGTTTAAACAAATAGAAGCAAAGTAATATTATTCACCACTAAAGAAAAAACTATTAAAATTATCTTAACTTTATTGCACTTTATTAAACTGACCACAGATAAAAAAACTATCAAATAAATTAATGGCAAAAGCAGATATCGATTTTGAAAAAGAACTCTGGGATGCGGCAAACGAATTAAGAGGTGCTGTATCAGAGAACAACTATAAAAATTACATATTACCCCTCGTTTTCCTCAAACATCTTAGTGAGCGTTATGAAGTTGTGCGGGATGAGTTGAAAAAACAGCTCAACGACCCCAATTCTGAATATTACACTACAGACAAGGACGAGATCAATTACGTCCTTGAAGACCGGGATGAATACCGTTCCCGCAATACTTTTAAAATTCCTGAGACCGCTTCCTGGCAATATTTAAAGGACAATGCAGAGCAGGACGATATCAAGGTGAAGGTGGATGATGCCTTTGATGTGATACAGGAACTGTTGACCGGCTACAACTCCCAACTCAACAACCTGTTGCCGCGCATTTTTGTGCGAAGTGAATTATCCCCAAAACAAACCGGCGGAATCATCAACCTGCTCTCACACCCAAAATTCTCAGAAAAAGAAAATCCCGAAAGTGATATCCTGGGCCGTATTTATGAATATTACATTGGCCGTTTCGCTATGGCGGAAGGATCGGGTGCGGGACAGTTTTTTACGCCGGGAAGTATTGTAAGGTTACTGGTAGAAATGCTGGAACCCTATAAAGGAAGAATCTTTGACCCGGCCTGTGGAAGCGGTGGGATGTTTATACAAAGCTTAAAGTTTATTCGTGAACACGGCGGAAACAAAAAAGACATTGCAATATATGGACAGGAGATGACTGCTCAAACGTTGCGGCTTTGCCTGATGAACCTGATGTTGCGGGACCTGTCATTTGATATCAAATTAGGTAACTCTTTACTTGATGATAAATTTCCAGATTTAAAAGCCGATTATGTCATTGCCAATCCACCTTTCAACGTGAGCAACTGGCACCCGGAAGATTTGCCTGATGGCGACCCTCGCTTGTTTGGTCCCAAGGAAGAATTTACAACAGATGGAAGTGCCAACTATATGTGGATGCAAACCTTCTGGCACCATTTAAGCGATACCGGGACTGCCGGAATCGTAATGGCAAACGGGGCGATGACCTCCAACAACAAAGGAGAAAAAAACGTACGCCAACATATGGTGGACAAAAGTATGATTGATGCAATTGTACGCTTGCCCGATAGACTTTTCCTAACTACTGGTATTCCCGCCTGTCTCTTTATCCTTAGTAAAAACCGGAACGGAAAAGATGGCACCCACCGAGAGCGAAATAATGAAATACTCTTTCTTGATGCCTCTAAAATGGGGACGATGGCCAGCAGAAAACTACGGGTATTTACCGAAGAAGATATTTCTAAAATCGCCGGTGCTTACCACAACTGGAGAACGGTTGGTGAAACCTATGAAGATATTGAAGGTTTTTGCAGAGCAGTTACCATAGCAGATGTGCAAAAGCAAGATTACAAGCTTACTCCTGGCATCTATGTTGGCACAGAAGCGGAAGAGGACGACGGTATCCCTTTTGAAGAAAAAATGGAGAGTCTTAAGGCGCAGTTGCTGGAGCAGTTTGAAAAAGGGGAAGAGTTGCAGGAACGAATCTTACTAAATTTTGAAAAGTTTTAAATGGAAAGAATATTAAAAGGAATTCAATCAACTTTTACAGCTAAAAGAATCCTTCTCGCGTTGGTTGTTACCCTACTTTTTTTTATCAAAGTAGACTGGGTTGTGGTTTTTATTAATAAGTTTTTAATGATTCCCAAGGAGTTTTCAAATTACTTTTTAGATACAATTCTTATAATTGTTACAGGAAGTTTTTTATTTTGGTTTACTTATTTATTCTTTCGAAAAAATTATAAGGCATCCTACAACCAGGTTGCAAGTGCTATAGTCGTGATATTATTAATCTCATTCTTCTTCTATAACTCTGATAAGTATGATTGGGATTACCACACAATATTTAATACTTCATTAGAATATATTTGGTTAATTATTATTCCATTAATAATATTTATTTTCTTCCACTTTATTAATTTTTTCTTTCCATTTAAAAAATATAAACAAGAGATTCTACGTGAAAATCAATTGGTGCAAGATAATCCAATAAAACTCAAGGAAATGGATTTGTTGGGATATGAAAGTGTTGTCGATAAACTATATAATATTCTATTAAGTCAAGAAACTAAGAAATCTATGACGATAGGCTTGGTAGGGCCTTGGGGGAATGGTAAATCGAGCGTGATTCAAATGCTTTTAGATCGGCTTGAGCCTAAAATGAAATATAGTAAAAAGTTTAATCGAATTTTTAAAAAGGATATTGAAGATTTATATTTGATAGTACATTTTTTGCCTTATTTAAACCATCAAGAAGGTGATTTAATTTCTGAATTTTTTAGGGAACTGAGTTCAAAACTAAGACCATTTAATGGCAAGCTTTCAAACTTAGTTTTAGAATATTCAAAAAGGCTTGTTGATTTTCATAAAAACGGAATTAATTTAAATTTCTTTGATAAACACGTATCTTCTTTTGAAAAAACTTCTGCAAAAGAAATGTATGATGATATAAATGAACGGTTGTTAGAAACAGATAAAAAAATAATAGTGTTCTTAGACGATCTTGATCGCTTAAATTCAAAAGAAATATTACAGGTATTAAAATTAATTAGAAATAGTGCAGATTTTACAAATGTAATTTTCTTAGTAGCTATGGATAAAGCATATGTTGTTAAACTCCTTACTAAAAAACAAGAAATTTTGAATGCACGTTTCATTGATAAATTTTTCCAATTAGAAGTTTATCTCCCAGAAATAAAGAAAACTAAATTAAAAGAAATCTTCACTAATTTATTGGTAGAGAAAAAGGATGGATTTAATAAAAATTATGAGAGAGACTTAAGTGAGGCTGTTGGAAGCAGTAAGAATTTATTTAATGATTATATAAAAAATATTAGGGATGTAAAGCGTACTGTTAATCAAATTATTTACGAATATAAGCGTGTTGAAGGTGCAGTGGATCTTACAGATTTTATGAATTATACCTACCTAAAATTAAAGTTTCCTTCCATAATTACTTTTCTTAAAAATAATAGATCTCGTATTTTAAAAAGTGATAGAGAAGGAAAAAAATATACTTTAAAAAAATTAAATGCTAATAATGGCAACAGAGATTATAGTTTGTTTGAAATGATATCGAACAAGGGTTATAATTATAAGAAATTAAGTAAATATGAAATTTATAATGATTTTTTTGATACAGAAGAGCCTAAATTAGATCCTTTAATAGAAGAAATTGAAGATAGACTATTGATTTTAAAAACCCTATCATATTTATTTGGGGATGACAATAATACGGAAAATGTTAATTCCATTATGAACATTAGAAATTTTATGATGTTAATGGAACAAAGAATTTTTGATGATTATCTGGATGAATTTGAAGCAGATAATTTATTTAAAGTAGAAGAGGATGAAATCGAAAATGTATTAGATAGATTAAAAAATGAAAAGAAAATTGAACAAGTTTTAGAAAGGCTTTCGTATTCCATTGTTGGAAGTGCTGAACATTTGGAGCGAACGCTTAAGATTTTAGGTCTGCTAAATCAAAAACATACTTCTTATAATTTATACGAACACTCAATAGGTGAAATTATATCAAGGTTAATAGATCAAGCTAATGAATTAGTGGATAAAAATAAAGGTCTAAAAGAAGAATATAGGAATGCCATTTTGAATGGATTATTTGATACCCCATTAATTTTAAACGAAACTAAAATAGGAATAATTTCAGACCTATGGACTAATCGAGGTCTTAATGATAAATGGATTTTTACAAAGAAAGAAATAAATAATTATTTATTAAAAAATTATAAAGATTATTTAATTGAAAATGATGGCGTTAATTGGGGTTGTAACGAAGATAAATTTATTCGGATATACATAGATATTTCACAAATCGAAGATGTAACTGCTAAGGTCAATATAGAAATGATAGCATTTTGGACAAGAAACTCCATTAAGATGTTATGCGCTAAATCTTTAAACTTTTCTTCCTTTAGTTTAAAAGCGTTTGCAGTATCTGATTTGATGGTTAAAATTTTTGGTTCCTTTATGGATTTTAAGCTTTTTGTAGAAAATCACCAAGATAAAAATGAACCAGAAATCATTGAATATATAAAATTCTTAAACATCGCAATGTATACTAATTTTAACAATTATATCATTTTTGAATTTAAGGTGTTTAAATTAATGATTGAGAGAATTAAATCACAAGAAATTAATAGACAAAGTTACGATAGAGATCAATTTGAGAATACACAACAATTACTATTTGTATATAAAGAGCCAGAATTGAACGATAAACGTTTTTCCATTATAAGAACGCTTCGTGAATCTGGTTTTACTAACGTTAAAGATTTTAGTAGAGATGGTTGGTTTAGCTTATTTATTACAGCTCAAAATCTACCAGATCAAGAATTAAAGGTGGCAAATACGATTAATTTTATCGCTCAAACTGATTCTGGAAAAGACTTAATTGATATTGATGAGGCAAGCCTTTTCTCAAATGAGCCTTTTATGAAATTTAATAATTATCAAATCTTTCTATACTCAAAACAACCTAATTAACTACTGAATGCCCCAAAACTGGAAAACATATAAACTCACAGATTTAGGTACGATAGCAAGAGGGAAATCCAAACACAGGCCCAGAGATGCTTCGCACTTGTATGGTGGAAAATACCCATTTATACAAACTGGAGATGTCAAGGCTGCTAACCACCGATTGAATAACCATACTCAAACTTATTCTGAAGCTGGATTAGCACAAAGCAAGCTATGGCCGGAAAATACAATGTGTATTACTATTGCAGCCAATATTGCTGAAACTGCAATATTGGAATATCCTGCTTGTTTTCCTGATAGCATAATTGGTTTTATTGCAGATGAAACAAAATGTGACATTGATTATGTAGAGTATCTAATGCAATTTTTTAAGAAGCAAATACAAACCCATTCTATTGGATCAGTTCAAGATAATATAAATCTTGGTACCTTTCAAAGAGTGGAATTTACTGTACCTCCTTTACCCGAACAAAAATCCATCGCCTCTATTCTCTCCGCTTTAGACGATAAAATTGAACTCAACCTGCAGATGAACAAAACCCTGGAAGAAATGGCAATGGCTTTATACAAACACTGGTTTGTTGATTTTGGGCCTTTTCAGGATGGTGAGTTTATAGATTCTGAATTGGGGGAAATTCCGAAGGGATGGAAGATTAAGAAATTACCAGAGATATCAAAAAGCCATAATAAAAAAAGGAAACCACTCTCAACCAGAGAAAGAGCAAAGCGTCAAGGTGTTTATCCATACTATGGTGCGACAAAAATTTTAGATTACATAGATGAATATAGATTTGAAGGTGAGTTTATATTATTAGCTGAGGATGGTACTGTCAAAACAGAAAGAGATACTCCTTACCTTCAATTCGTTGAAGGTAAATTTTGGGTTAGTAATCACGCACATGTATTATCTGGAAAAGAAGAATATTCCAACGAATTTTTGTACCTGTGCCTAAATAATAAAAATGTTATACCAATAATAACTGGTGCCGTACAACTTAAAATTAACAAACAAAATCTGGAAAGTTTAGAATTTATAGTCCCGCCTAAAGAGGATTTAAAATTGTTTGAGAAAATCATAATACCATATTTTAAATATCAAAAATTTATATCAAAAGAGAATCTATCACTTGTTAATCTTCGCGACTTCCTTCTACCCAAACTCATCAGCGGCGAAATCCGTGTAAAAGATCTTGAAAAAACCTTAACTGAAGTATTATGACGCACATGATCGAGAGCACCGTTCAGAACGCCGCCATAGAATGTCTCGCGGAAATGGGGTACACCCACCGGGAAGGCAATTCCTTAGAGCGTGACTTGAAAAAGGTAGTTCTCGAAAATGATCTTCGTGAATTTTTACTTAAAACATACCCCGGCGTACCGGAAACTGCGATCAATGAAGCTATGGTAGCCTTCACCCAACACCAAGGAATGGACGTTGACCACCGCAACCGGGATTTTCACATTAAAATGACTCAAGGGATTTCCATTACCTGGAAAGATGCATCAGGCAAAGAACAGGCAAGACATCTGTATCCTATAAATTACAAAGAACCGGAGAAAAATACCTTTGTCTGTTCAGATGAAGTCAAAATCATCGGCAAGAACAGCCGCCGCACAGATTTGCTTATTTACATCAATGGCCTGCCCTTGATTGTTTTTGAATTTAAAAATATGTTTGATCCCGAAGTAGGAGTGGAGAACGCCCACAGGCAGATCGGTCATTATATTCAGGATATACCACAATTGTTTGATTACAACGCGATCACCATCATTTCAGATGGACTGGAAACACTGCATGGAATGTACAATTCCTCTTTAAAGTGGTTTGCACCCTGGAAAAGTTTGAATGGAGATGATATTCAGCAGGAAGAGGAACTGCAACTTGAAACTTTATTAAAAGGTTTGTTTCCCAAAGCAACCTTACTGAGCTACCTGCAAAATTTCATTTTCCACGAAGACCACAACGGGAAAATAATTAAAAAAGGAGCAAAATACCATCAGTATTGGGGTATCAAAAAAGCAGTTGACAGCGCAGTAGAAAATATAAAACCAAAAGGCGATGGCCGTCTGGGGGTAATCTGGCACACTCAGGGATCGGGAAAAAGCATTTCTATGGCAATCCTCACAGGAATCCTGAGACAGATGCCCGAAATGAAAAACCCTACCATTGTAATTCAAGTGGACCGCAACGATCTTGATCAGCAACTCTATGAAAACTTTGTGTTGTGTAAAGATTTGGTAGGTGACGTGCAACATGCTGACAGTACAGATGAATTAAGATCTTTACTGAGTACCGAAGGTGGTGGAGTGATCTTTACTACTATTGAGAAGTTTCGTTTAAAAGATCTGGATTCAGGTAAAGAAATCTCTCATCCCATCCTTTCACAACGCTACAATCTTATTGTAATGGCAGATGAAGCCCACCGGACCCAATATGGATTTCATACTGGCGGTTTTGCACAAAATATCAGAAAAGCACTTCCCAACGCCTCTTTCATAGGTTTTACCGGAACCCCGGTAGATGGAAAAGATGCAGATACCCAACAGGTGTTTGGACCCACCATTCACACGTATGATATCAAACAAGCGGTGGAAGATGGGGCCACAGTACCCATTTATTACGAACCAAAAATGGTTCCTCTTAATATCAAAGCAAAATATCTTAAAGAGCTGGATGAAATTGATGAAGAGGACGAAGAAGGAAACACTGCAGTTTGGGCGGCGATTGAAGATGCTGCCGGAGCTAAAGACCGGGTGGATCGGGTTGCTAAGGATATTCTCACCCATTTCATTGCCCGCACCGAAAGTCTTGAAGGCAAAGCGATGATAGTATGTATGAGTCGGCGCAACTGTGTCAAAATGTATGATGCTCTCACTTCACTTGAAGGTTGTCCTGAGATTGCTGTTGTAATGACTGGCAACATTAGTAAAGACCCTCCAGAATGGAATAAGCACATGAGAACCAAAGATGCTATGGAAGCTGTTAAAAAACGTTTCCGCACTCCTGAAGATCCACTTAAAATGGTCATCGTTCGGGATATGTGGCTCACCGGGTTTGATGCTCCCTGCGCTCATACAATGTATGTAGATAAAATAATGAAAGGCCATAACTTGATGCAAGCGATTGCAAGAGTAAACCGTGTCTTTCAGGACAAGCCCAACGGACTTGTTGTGGATTTTATTGGCATCTCCGGGTTCCTGGCTAAAGCAACCAAAAAATATACTTCTGGCGGCGGGGCAGGAAAACCAACTTTAGATTTGGATGCAGCTGTAATACTTTGCCTGCAACAGTTTGAAAAAGTAAAAGTACTTACCGGTGAATTTACACTGGAAGAACTCGATGAAATGTCCAACCTGGAAAGATTGACGTGGTCACAAAAAGTGGTGAATAGCCTTCTCAGAAACGATGCCGTTACAGATGATTTTTTATTGGAGGAGCGTAAGCTTTCTGAACTCGTTGCAATGACCAATTCTGATAGCCGAATCTGGGAGATACAGGAAGAAGTTGCAGTAATTCAAAAGATCAGGCAGATCATTAGAAAGATCAAATATCCACCTGGCCCACGCAGGGATAAAAATGAAAAAATAAAAGACCTTATCAATAAATCCCTGGAATCACAGGAGATTGTCGATTTGGCAAAAATGTATGATTTGGACAGGATTGATATTTCCATAATAGATGACCGGTTCCAGGCAATTGTTAAAGAAAAGGGAGAAGAAAATATTAAGGTAGAGTTGCTAAGAAGAATCATAAATGATGAGATAAGAGTAAGAATGCCCAAGAACATCCGCAGGATGAGAAAACTTAAAGACGAACTGGAAAAGGTGTTAAGCTCCTATCACAAAAACTCTTTGGATTCCATTGCCGCGATCAAACACCTGCTCGATATAGCAAACGAATTTCAACAGGATGATATACGCACCAAAGAACTGGGATTAAGCGAAGACGAGCTCGCTTTTTATGATTTGCTTTCCGCTAATGAAAAGCTTCTCAATAAAGCCGGGCCTATCCAGGACCTGGTTCATAAGGTAGTAGATTCAGTAAAGAAGAACCTGCAGCTTGACTGGACCAAGAAAGAAAATGCCCGGGCAGCAATCCGTTTGGCAGTAAAAAAAGAGTTACGAGGCAAGGTGCCTTATTCAGAACTGGATAATCTTCTAAAAGAGGTTATTGAACAAGCTGAGGGACAATATAAAGATTGGCCATTGGAGGCTTAAATTTAAAAAAATAATATAATGACCTTTATAGAATTACGAAAACAATTTGAAGATGTTAAAAATGATTGGGAAAATAGATTAAAAGCGAGGCAATTTGAACGTATGTTCGATTCTTCAAAAGATACTACTGGGTATCAACCTGAAGCTGAGATATGGGTAACGATTTATATGGACTTTCATATTTACGTAAGGTTGGTTTATAATTTGGAAAAGGTAGAAAGGGAATGGCAGGAAAAACTTTTTTATTTACTGACCGACGAAGAAAAAATCAATATGATTAAAATCCGAGTAGAGGAGTTGAAAATTTATTTTAAGCAAAATCCATCCGAAATTCTTAATCCAGCTTTTTATCTTGAAAATTTATCTGCTATAGGATTACCTGGCTTTTTATTCCTTACTCTTAATGATTCTACTAAAGAGAAAATATGGAAGGAGATAAAAAAAAATGATTTCAAGGAGAATGATTATAAAGAGTTTGATTACTTTGATGAGATGCGAATTTCCAGTTTTGTTTCTAAATTATTGGTTGATTTTAATTTGCTAAACACCAACATAATAGAATTTATTTATCTCAAAGTATTAATAGAGGAAATTATATCAAAGACTTATAGGCCAACAAAATATTACCACACTGAATCTTCGGATATTGAAAAAAATGAATATCCAGAAATTTTTAATTTTATTAATTCCCTCAACCTTTTTAACTACACCATACTTGAACTAAATAAAAAGGAAAATATAGGTCCAGCTTTGGCCAATAAACTTCTGGAATATTTTAAAGATGAAAATAAAATTATTAAAAAGGCAAAAAAAACTCATTTTATAAATTTCTTAAGAGAGGAGCATCAACTTTTATTTTCTAAATTGGATGATCGTGCAGTTGCGAATGAACACGACATACAAATCTTTAAAAATATCGAAGAAAATTTTAAAATAGAGAGTTCAAAATAACCTGGACTTCAACTTGTTAGGTTTTTTTTCCGCATTACTACCCCATTACTACCGCATCAGCACCGCATCGTGTCAGCATTAGTTTGATAAAGACGTTCTTTATTTGCTCTCATAAATAACAATTAAAACAAATTATTATGAGCAAAGACATCACACAACTTTACGGTGTCACACCAGAACAATTCAAAACAGAAATATTGGATGGTGTGAGCAAACAATTACTTGAGTTTTCAAAAAACTTCAAACCTAAAGAGCCGGTAATATGGATCACCAGAAAAGAAGCCTCAGAGCTTATTGGTGTTTCACTGGTAACCATTCACAATTGGTCCAAAGAAGGGATTATAAACCCTTACAAGATTGGCAACAGGGTAAGATTCAAAAGATCTGAAATAGAAAATATTCTCCTTAATTCAAACAAAAAAGCTTCAAAATAACCGCCAAGTCAGTTTTGAAGCCTAATTTTTTAATCTCGGATTTTATTCCGAAAAAACTATCATTATGACAAAGATAAACAATAAAACGAACCACAACAATTTTGATCAAAAATCTGAAGGAGATAATCCCAAAATAGATTTAAATACTACGCAACCCTTAATCTCCAAAGGAGAAGCTCCAAGCGAAATCAGTAGTGAAACGCCATCGAATGGTATTTCTCTTGAGGAACTACTGGAAGAAACGGAATTACTTAACTCCAAAATTACTTTATCTGAAGTACTTAAATTTATTTTACAAAACTTAGAAGAAAAAGATTTTAAAGCTGAAGCAAAATTTAAACATGAGGATATTCCTTTACCACGCAAGCATTATCTTGTATTAACAATACAGTTTATTCTTGAAAAGACGGAAGAATTAGGTTTAGATGTCATATTTAGAAACCAGCAAACCTATTTGTTTAATAAAGAGTACTGGGAAAAAATTAATGAAGAAGAATTTAAATACTTTTTGGGAGAAGCTGCCCTTCAGTTGGGTGTTTATAAATTTGATGCCAAATTCTTTAGATTCAAAGATGATCTATACAAACAGTTTCAAGCTGAAGGTAGGCTGCAAACACCGCTAGCAGATCAACAAGTAACACTAATTAATTTAAAAAATGGAACTGTTGAAATTTCAGAACACGTTCAGAAGCTACGAGAATTTAGGAAAGAGGATTTCTTAACCTACCAGCTCCCATTTGAATATGATGAAACCGCCCGCTTGGGCTTATTCCATAAATTTTTGAATGAAGTATTGCCCGAAGCCGAATTGCAAAACATACTGGCTGAATACTTAGGGTCCATTTTCATAAAAAACAATGTTTTAAAACTTGAAAAAGCTTTATTTCTTTACGGTGGTGGCTCAAACGGAAAGAGTGTTGTGTTTGATATAATCAGTGCCTTACTGGGTGAAGAAAACTTTTCGAGTTATAGTCTTGATAGCATTACCAATGATAAAGATTCTCGGGCTATGATCTCCGATAAGCTTTTAAACTACTGCAGCGAAACAAGCAAAAATATTCAATCTGAAATTTTCAAGAAGCTTGTGTCACGTGAACCAATTGACGCACGCCTGCTTTATAAAAGTTCGTTTCTCATGACAGACTATGCCCGGTTAATGTTCAACTCTAATGACATGCCAACAGATATTGAGCATAATCATGCGTTTTTTCGGAGGTTTTTAATTGTACCGTTTAGGGTAACAATTAAAGATGAGGACCAGGACAAAAATCTTTCCACTAAAATTATAAAACACGAATTGCCGGGTATTTTCACCTGGATCCTTTCAGGAATGCAGCGGTTGCTTAAAAACAAGAATTTCACTCACAGTACAATTGTTGAGGATGAAGTAAACCGTTTTAGACGTGAAAGTGACTCCGTACTTAGCTTTAATGATGATTCAGGCTACTGTCCATCCTGCACTGAAGAAGTTAGTCTTAAAGAATTATACCAGGAATACAAGGTTTACTGCATTGAAAACAGCAATCGGCCATGCTCCAATCGTACATTCAAAAAACGCTTAGAAAACGTCGGTTTTGAAACTAAGAGGAAGAATTCCGGCTGGGTTGTATTTGCAGAAAAAAAAGATTTAATAGAGTAACATTTTATTCACCTTCTACACGCTAAGTGTAGAAGGTGTTCTTAATGTAATCAATAAAAAACTTATTTATGTTCCATTTTCGTTTTATTTTAGAACCATACATCTCACAAAAGAACAGGTATCAATGCCCTTCCTGTGGTAAAAATAGCGTTTTTACACGCTATGTTGATCAAGAAAAAAAAGAGTATGTAGCAGAAAACGTTGGAAAATGTAACAGGGAGCAGAAATGCGGCTATCACTTGTCCCCTAAAGAATATTTTGACAACCAAATTACCTTACAGGGCAATCAAGTAGATACTGACTGGGCTGGCGCCAAAAAACCGTTAATTGATTTCTGTAAGCCTAAAAAAACGAATCTTGCCTCATCCTTCATTGAAAGCAGACATTTGTTAAATAGCTTGAAGCATAACAGCGACAATAATTTCCTGCTTTTTCTGGAAAAAATGACCAATAAAGAAACAGTGTCTCATGTGAAGGAAAAATATAAAATAGGCACTTCTAAGAAATGGAAGGGTGCAACCATATTCTGGCAGATAGATAACCGGGGAAAGATCCGCACCGGTAAAATGATGTTATATAATAAAGTCACAGGAAAGAAAAATAAAATCAATTGGGTACATTCAGTACTAAGGTTAGACGACTTTAACTTGAACCAATGCCTATTTGGCCTTCACCTGTTGAACTCTGATAAAAATAAGGCCATTGCTCTCGTTGAAAGTGAGAAGACAGCTGTAATAGCCTCCATAGCTTTCCCGCAATTCATTTGGATGGCAACGGGAGGACTGATGAATCTAAAAAAAGATATGATACTGCCCTTAGCTAACAGAAAAGTAATTCTATACCCGGATGCCGGCTGTTATGATATTTGGAGTAAAAAGGTTGCTGACCTACCAAAAAACATACAATTCATATTTTCTGATCTGTTGGAGAGAAAGGCCACCGCTGAGGAAAAAACAGAGGGATGGGATATTGCGGATTATGTTTTGGGGGTTTGGGGGGATAAAGTGTGAAAGCTGTTAGCCAATCGCTGAGTTCTTACTTTTCAAGATACAATAAATTTTAAGGGGTATACAAATTTAGAATTTAGTACTTACACTGCTATTATTTTATACTTGATTTACAATTTTAAAAGTTCAAGTTTATCCTTTACTTGTTGTATAGTAAACGATTGAGCATTCTTCATGTAGAATTGCTCTTCAATTCTTTCAATAGTATGTAGTATATACTTTACACTATGAATAAGTGAGGCTTTCTCTGACATAAATTCTCGTAAACTTGATTTTACCTGCTTGAAATTTTCTTCTGAAACAAGAGCAATATTGGAAAACGTTCCAAGTACCTGAGAGTTGAACCTTGTAAATCGGTCTACTTTGATTTCTTTCATGTAACTAAGCTCAAGTAGTTCAACTAAGTATGGAATGGCTTCAATGGACTTTAAGCTATTCAAACACGTTACACGGCTTGCGTCAATTTCATTCTCAACGTTTTTTCTGATCCACTCAACATATGATTTTAGGCCTTGTATGTTTTGCAGACTAACAAGTATTTCTGCAGCTTTTCCTATTTCTTCATTATTTATACTGTTTTCAAGTGTCTTTAAGAGGTAATGCTCAACAAATGACTCTTGGTTATTGGCCTTTAACTTATCAAGTATAGCCCATCTAATTATATTATCTACTTGATCGATAATTTGTTTAAGACTTTCAGCATCCTTTGTGTATTCGAAAAACAGGTCTAAGATTTCTCTTCTTTGGTAATCGTTTCTTTTCAAATTAGTTATTTCTTTCAGTATAAATGGATAACTCTTTTTGACCTTGTTTTGAGTTAAGTATTTGACATGATTTTTTAATACAGAACTATCTGCGATACCTACCACAATGTTTTCAAGCATTCTGTTTATTATGTCTAAATTATCCAATTTGGTAATAATGTGTTCTATTCCTGCCCATTCATGTTCTTCCACAAAGTCAAAAGATAGCATATCAAGAAGCACATTTTTTGGATAACTTATATTAAATCTTTTTGAAAAATATCCTATGTAGATGGCCATAGTATTAAATGTGATTCTGCCATCATCATGCACCTTAATAGCTTCTCTAAAATTTACCTTATTTACGTTCTCAGAACACCATTGTTTAATCCATTGTTGTTGTTCATAATTAATCTCAATTTCCCTGGGATTTTTGAGATATCTATAGATTTGAGAGATCCTATACCATTCTTCATTTGTATCTCCTTCAAACCACATAACAACTTTTTCTTTGCTTATGGACTCACCTTTATTAACGAAATCTCTTAACAAACTTAGGGCAACGCTTGGGTAATACTCATCAATATCTACCCATCTATTGTTCTCCTTTCTCATTTCAAATAATTCATCAAATGAGAGTACTTCTTTCTGTTCCTTTTCAAATACACCCAATGTAGCATCTTTAAAGGCTTGTTGATTAAAGAGTAAATTATTATCAACTTTCAGTTTTTCCATACGCAAAGCTTCATGATCTAAATGCTCAGGTTTTTTTAACTCAAAATCTGTTTTTTCAAGTATCAATTTTGCGAGTGTATCTTGATTTTCATTATTTACCCATCCCATATCATAATAGATTCCCTCAAGCTCTTTATTTGTGATGTTTCGGTTTAAATATTCATCCACAACAAATTGTATTAGCTCTGGTGTTAAAAGCTTTGCTATTGCAAATGATTTATTCCTTTCTTTATCATCTATATTAGATTTCCATATTTTGTGAAAAGCTTGCTCTCTGGTTTTGGTCTTATTAAAAAATTGAAGAACTAATTTGGTTTTTTCCATTCTGTATCTTCGAATATCTTTTTTGAACCATTCTAAAAAATGGTTAAATATATTATTATCTTCCTTGTAACCTACCACAGCGTTGGCGACAATAGCTTTTATTATCTTTTCTGAATTATATCCATACTCAAACCTTGTATCTCCCGATATGTATTCTACAATCTCTTTGATACCCTTAGGGCCTTTAATATTTTTAACACACTCTCTGAGATTCCATTCTTCATCCATTAAGGATACATCATCTCTTTCACCACTTATTTTTTTATCTATTAATTCATAACCTTCAATTAAATAACTCACATGGTCTTCCAATACATCAGATTTTAAAAGAATTGAATACATTGCAGCTCTTATGTATTGGTTTTTCTTAGTGCCCACTTTCTCCATTAATTTTTCAATAGTATTGCTATCTGTTAATTTAGCCCATTTAAGTGAGTATATTACTGTATGGATAAAGTCATGGTTGTTGATGTTTCTATCAATTTGTTGAAATAGAAGTTCTTTTATTTCTGTCTTCAAAACATCATCTTCAATTTGAAAATGTCCTAATAGACGAATAGCATTTAATTGAACAGTTTTGGTATTCTCTTCACTTTGAATCTCTTCAATCAAGAACCGTAAGTTCAATTCTGTCTGACCAAATCGAGCCAGTTCTCTATCGCTAAACTTATTTGAACTAATCCAAACATCGTGCGTCTTATAATATTTAAATATTCCTTGGAATATCTGAACTCTCAAATCTACAACAACTTTATCTGGCTCAAACTTAACTAATACCTCCTTTTCATTTTTCAACATCCATTGAAGTAACTTCATATATAGGATACTTTTGGAATCAAGAATACTGAATAAAAAAGCCAAGGTATTAACCCAACTCGGTATAAGTTTGTCATGGTTAGGTGCATAAGCAATAAACTGGATTACTTTATCATATTCTAAATTGGATAATGCTTTAGCAGCAAGATATTCTTGAATATTATTATGCTCAAATTGCCAAATATCTTCCTCTCCGTTTTTCTTTTTAAAAGCAGTACAATACTTGAGTGAATTAAATTCTTCACTTAAAGTCAGCATCAGAATTTCTGATTCGCTAATCTGATTTTTTGACAATATTTCCATGCCAAGAGCCACTTTTTGTAATAGTAATACAATTTCTCGCTTTTTGCTTCTTAAATCAAGGGTGGTCCTAAAATGGTTTTGATCAAGCTCTATTCGGTTTAATAGAAACATTTCGTAGAGTTCAGCCCTATTCATTTGAAGTTTTTGTTCTTGGTTATAACGGTCTGCCAATAACATTAGGAAAAATGGCTTTAAAAATAAGTCGTCCAGATTATTTTCAAAAATCTCTCTAATAAAATTAACAGATAGGGCATTGGAATATTTTCGGCTATAATAATCCTTTGCATTCTTTACATTTAGGTCGTTAATGAAGTAAGGTTCAAATCCAGGGAGTGTGCTCGTTGAGTTATTAATGGGTAATTCATAGAAATTCGTGCGACATGAAATAAGAATCCCTATCTCCTTATGTTTTTCTGAAAATACTTGAATCTGCCTAACAACTGTATTAAAATTTTTAGGCTCAATTTCATCCAGTCCATCCCAAATGATTAATAATAAATCACTTGGTATATCTTTCCAGAAATCAGGTAAAAATTCTTCAAGACCGAGGTCCGGTGTGTAAGAATTGAAATTCTGCAGTATAGGAACTAAAGGTGAGGTATCTTGATTTAATTTATAATGTAGGTTTCTTAATTCTGTAGATTTTCCTGAACCTGCATCACCGAGCAAAACAACTCTTTTAGTGGTCATCATCAATTTATCCAAGGGCTGTTTTTCAGACTCTAAAAAAGGGTTGGTCTGTTTATCTTTAACTAACTTAAAATGGGATATACCTCTTTCTATGTAGGTTTTAGAAGGCTTAATAGCATCCGTCTTTAATTCTGCAATTTTAGCTTTCGTTTCCTTGCTAATTAAACCTTTCTCTTCAACTTGAATGTTATAAACAGCTTCATTCTCCAGCGACTTCAAAAATCGTACAATTTTCGAGTTAAACTGATTACCTGAATTAAATTTGTTGATATAATTTATGTTGGTTTTAATTTGATTCTCAACAAATTTATCAACTTTTAATAGGTGCTCAGTTTCCTCGCTGCTATTGGTTTCCCTCTCGTAATTCTTTATAAAAAATATAACTTCGGGATTTCCTTGAGTTTCATACTTGTCAATAGCAATGTAAAACTCTTCTTCGGTGCCAGAATCATTTTCTTTTCCCTCAGAATTTACTGATCCAGGTTTAGTACCAAACCTTTTCCATAAAATACCAATATATACATCATAATCTCCAAAATAATCGTTCAGTTGTTCTTGTGGCCTGACGCCAAATTTACCCACATAATCTTTCCAATCTATAACGGTGAATGAGATGTTAGATTTGTCCCTATTTTCATCAGAAAAGTCTTTGCACAAACGCTTTATTTCTTCTTTTTCAGCATTAACATCACCAGGACACGATATTAATATTTTGATTGTTTTAGAGTTTGTCATTCTTTACTTAAAATTATTTATGTTGAGCTTCTATATAACGTTTCTTGACAAAGAGTCGAAACTATTTAGACAGCATGGTTTGTCTGTTAGACATTGTTAAGTAGTGCTTTTATGTGATATTTATTTTTCATTAATTATATTTCTTATCCACTCGTCAAGTTTTTTGCAATATTTATTTAAACCTTGTTTTGATATGACATCACAATAGAACTCATTCTCTTCAGCTTTTTGAGTTTGATACTTTAGTTGAACAGGAATAAAATCACTTTCACTTATCTCTATTTCTCCTTCTTCATTTAAATAAGCCTCAATTAAAATACCTTCCAAAACTATTATAGGATGATAAATGTATATTTCTACTGGATGATTTGGATCAAAGGGGTCCCTTTCAAGTTCTTTTGGAGGAGCTTCTTCAGTAAACCTGAAGAGTGATGCTTTACATGCAGAAAGTAGAGCTTCATAGATTTTAGAAGGCTCATTAGGCTTTTTAAATGCCTCTTTATACGAAGTTCCAATTCTTTCAAATGAGCTATTTGGGCTTTTTCTCGTAAGTATATTGCTTTTAAACCCTTTCTTCTTGTTTGCAAATTTTTTCAATAAACCAGAAGCATATCTATGATAAAATGTTTGCTTAAACTCAGATGTAAAAACAATCCAAGGTTTGTTTGATTTTTTAACCTCAACCACTAAATGGAGTTCTAAATAAATTGAACCTCCGCTTGGGTTTTTATATGCTATTATGTCAATTTCTCTACTCTTGTTTGAGTCATAATCAACATAATTTGTGTTTGGTTCTACTTTCCATCCATTCTTTTTTAATATTGATGCTACCTCTAATTCAGTCTGAAAACCAGAAATATTAATGTCATCTAAAATTTTTTTCTTAAAATTTTCATCCATTTGAGTTCCTCCATAAATGTTCCATAAAGTTTCTTGACTTTGTGCGGATTTTAACTGTTCTATTTTCTTTTTAGTATTGTAATTTTAAATCGCTGTTATATTCTTTATCCATTTTGTACAGTATCCTATCTGCTTCTTCAAATTTTATATGATGTTTCTCACATACCTCTCTTAGTTTAGCGAGATATTCCAGATATATTTCGATTTGTGAGTTGATGTCGTTTAGTGAATACTTTAGTTCTTTTCCGTTGATAAATCGATACACTCTTTGGTCTAAAATTTGGTACACCTTTGGATTTTTAAACCGTAAGATTGTTGATGCCATAGCAAGCCTCACACCTTTTTGATTTTTATCTAATAGGTTCAATAATATATCTTTTGTCAATGTATGATTGATAACGTCATCCTCCGGATTTACTTTATTCAAAAGGTCAATAGTTTTTTTTCTGAATATTGCATAGCGGTTTACTTTCCATAAAATAATTTCGTTTAAGGTGTTTTGGTTAAAGTCAGAATTTAAATCGTCAAGTTTTTTAGTTAATTCAAGTTGGTATTTATACGTCGAAATGTCTAAATCTTTTTCTGTTGGCGTTACTTCAAAAATTGTTTTCATTTATTTAAAGTATTTTGAAGTATTATAATTAGAGAGTCTTCTAATGAACTTAATACATGCTCTTTATTTGCAAGTTCAAATGTGTAAAAGTTTTTATACCCTAAAATAAGTTCTTTTAAAGTGATTTTATTACTATCTAATATCTTTTTTAAAATTTCGAGTTTTTCCTCGATTGTTGTATGGTTCCATTCATTTGAGTTTGGATCAAATAGTGTTCTTAATGTCCTGTGTTTATAATAACTTCCGAATATTTCGTCAACGATTTCTTGGTAGTGCTTCATTTTTCCATTTTTATTGTTTTTTAAACTGATTGTAAATGTCTTGGTTTTTAAGTTGTGGGCTAATGAACCTACTACTTTCGGCCCCCACAAATTTTGTAAAACCTACGTTACATACTTACATTATTTATTTTTTTAATAACCAATTAGCAAAACTTCTTCTGCCTAATTGCATAGCTTTCAGATGAAGCATATCAACCTCTTCTGTCTTATCTGTAAAGTCCCATTCAAGAAAGTTGTCACCGCTTATCAAATATTCAGTATGTGTAATTTTTGACCTAACTGTATAGATTTTATTATATAATTTTTTAGCTTCAAAATGATCAGAAACATATTTAAACAAAAACTCCCTAAATTTTGCAGCTATTCCCCAAATTGGTCGTCCACACTTTTGACAAGTTCTTTCTGATGATTTTATTGTTTTACAATCATTACATTCAAAATCAATTTTTTCATTTTTAAATTCTAAGTTTACCAACGTTTCAATACTTGAAACAAATGAAAAAAATGATAAACTTTTCATATTCGAAAATATATCCAAACCATTGCAGAACTGGTGCATTCCTGAATTAGTTATTTTCATTTCCTCTTCGTTAAGAGAATAGTATTTGTCAAGTATGTCATCAATAGTTTGAGGAAAAACTATAGATTTTTTCTTACTTTCTAAGGGGTCATAATAGTAATAATGGGAATGTTGAGTTTGATTTACTTTTGAAACATTTGGATTTGAAAATTCATTAATTTCCAAGTCTTTACCAATATTAGGATATGCGTATATAAGCATTGACCACTTGCTTGAAGTTTTATTATATTCAGCCCTCATTTCCTCCGTCATTTTGCTAATTTCTTTCTCAGGTAAATGTATTGCCCATTTCATTTCAGGTCTTCGATAAAAGAAAAACCGGAAGTTGCTTATGGTAGAAAGTAAATTTGTAATCTGTATTAATTTATTTGTTTGTGCTGTCATTTCCGAAATAGGGAAATACCCTTCCATTTCTATAAACTTTTTAACTTTTTTCACTTCACTTTGATCATAACAAAATTCTATTATCAATGGAAAATGCTCAGTTAAAGGAGAAGATGGTGCTGCGTCAATGTTAATTGGATAGATTTGAAATTTATCTTTATATCTATATAATCCATTAAGAGGTGTTTTAGAAAAAATAATATTCTTAATAAATTTCATAGTGGTTGAGTTTATTGGAAAAAAAACATATTTTTGAAAAAATTGCGCATACTAATTTTTTTTAATGGGCGTTATTTTTGTTAGCCTCTTTTCTTACATTTTCATAGATTTTTTGACATTTTGTTCCATTTTTAAACAGTGTTGGTATTATAGCATTCGAGTAATTTCTATCAATTTCGATTTTAAGTAATTCGAAAAATTCTTTTACTTTTTCACCCATTGAAATAAGCAGTTCTGGTTTATCGAAATTAAACTTTCCAGTTTGATATTTTTTAGTGTTAAGACCTTCAAAAATTAATAATGATATTATTCGATTTCCATGTATTATGATACCTTGATCACGTCCCTGTTCAAGAGTATTTTCTATCTCTTTTATTGCTTGATCAATAATTCTTTGAGTCCGTACACAATTATAAACATATCGACCGGTAGTCTGTTGGTTGAATATTTTTTTGTAAGGTGCTTTTTCAAGGTTATCCCATAACTTTCCAATCTCTCTTTTAAGCTGAACAACTATTGAAACGTCACCAGAAGCACAAGATGTTGCTGTTGTGCTTTCAATTAGGTCAAAAGATACTTGGTCCTCTTTCTCAAACACACCTCTACTAATTCGGTAATCTATTCCATCAATTAAAAGCTCGTCTCTGATCCTTGATTGTTCTGGATCAAAGGTTACGAAGTCCCTATTTTCAACGCGATTTTGAGTATTATTAGCCTTGGTAATCTTTTGTCCAAAATCACTTTCTGCTTTATCAAGTGTTATGATTCTCACAGGAACAAAAACACTTTCCAATTTCGATGAGTCTTCTTCACCAAACCGTCCGATTGTGCTAACAGTTTGAGCACCATTTACAATACTAATATTCGAGCACGTAAATTGACCAATTTCTGTGGAAGCTCCTCCGACCATATTTTTTGCGGCAGTATTACAAATAAGAGTTATACCGTTATTAAGAAACCAAAACACTTCTGGTTGTTTTTCTAATGAATTAGCTATTTCTAAATTGACGTTGGTATCTCCCAATACTCCACGAATATTTTTTTGAAATAATCGGTTTCGATATTTATCCCACCAATCAAAAATTTCTACCCCATTTACTTGACCATAATATCCTGTAGTAGGTTCTGTGATTTTCCCCCAAGATTTAAGCTGTATTGTTAAGTCAATTGGCTCTCCTGAATCAACACTCTTCAATAAGGATGAATGAATACGAGATTGATTAAAAACTGAGAAATAGACAATTTCTGAAGCGTCATTAAACTCAACAAGGAGATCTTCAAAATCCCTTCTCGAGGGTTCAGCAAGGTCGTTAATGCCTGTATATGTTAAAATGATTTGATATTTGGTTTTTGGGTCACAAATTGCATTTCTGATAACAACCTCTTTACGTCTAACTTTATCATTAAACCGCTCAAATTTAAAGTTAAATAAATCTCTTACACCGCTAATGAACTTTTTTACTTCACCATTATCAGGCTCACCAGTTCCTTTATGGATCCATTTTGACTGTACTAAGTGCAAAGTCTTTGCTGTGCCATCATAGTATACTGCATCAAGGCCATTGTCACTACTTCCGTCAGTTATTGAATCGCAAGCAATAGAAAGTGAGGCCTGAGCATGATAGATTAAAGAATACGCAGCTAATGAGCGTGTAAGAAAAAAATTTTCAATTTCTTTTGAATCAGCTTTTACATCACTAAGATCTATCTTGTCTTCGAACTCTTTCTCTAAATGAGACTTTATGTGTTGTACGTGTATTGTACTCATCTTTTATATCCTGACTAACGTTTTTTTATGTTCTATGACAGACCTTCACAGAATAGAGTTAAATGCGAAGGTTTGAAAAAACTGGCACATCTCAAAATTAACATAATTTGTTAAAACTTTATGTAGACAAAGCTATTTCTTTACTATTATTCAATTGATGGATAATAAAAATATTTAAAATCGGGCGGCACAATGGGCGGTACAAAAGCATAAAAAAATCCGCAAATAACTCATAATCAGTTATATGCGGATGTTAAATGTGACCTCGACAGGATTCAAACCTGTAACCTTCTGAGCCGTAATCAGATGCGCTATTCAGTTGCGCCACGAGGCCTTTTTGAGGGCGTGTCCTCTGAAAGAACAAGCTTGTTTTGAAAGCGGATGCAAATATACCTTTTATTTTACTTTGAGCAAAGAGATTTTATACAATTTCAGCACTCAAACCGGCATCCAGCAAGAGGCTGCAACGGGGCTCCAGTTCTTCATAAGATCCGGTCTTAACAGTACACTTGCCTTTGTAATGCACAATCCACGCACACTGCTCTGCTTGAATGGGGGTATGCTCACAGGCATAGACCAGGGTTTCAATCACATGGTCAAACGTATTGACCTCATCATTGAATAAAACAATCTCATTGTTCTTCTGCTCCTCAGTAAGAACTTCAATTTCTTCTTGTATTTTTTCTTTTGTGCTCACCTTACAAAATTAATGAAAATTAATCGTTCTTGAAAAATTTAGCGGCTACCCAGTTGTTGCGTATGATATGTTCAACGTGCAGAAGCTTGTGTTTATTACATTCTTTTTCAATGCTTTCGAGGTCTTCAGTGTAAAAACCACTGAGGTAGAGTTCGCCGCCCGCTTCCAGACACGCAGCATAGGTTGCCATATCGTTGAGCAGGATGTTCCGGTTGATGTTGGCTATGATGGTGTCATAGCTTTTTCTCTCCAACAGCGAAGCGTCTCCTTCATACACACTAATGTGCTTGCAGTTGTTGCGTGCTGCATTTTCTATCGAATTTAAATAACACCAGTTGTCAATATCAATGGCGTCAATGGGTTGGGCGCCTTTCATTTCGGCTAAAATAGCCAGGACGGCCGTGCCGCAACCCATATCCAGTACCTTCTTGCCGGCCCATTCATTTTTCAATAAATGCTGAATCATCATATGCGTGGTCTCATGATGACCGGTGCCAAAAGACATCTTGGGTTCGATGACAATATCAAAGGTCACGTCGGGCTTTTCGTGAAAGGGAGCCCGTACCGAACAAATGCCGTCTACCAAAATAGGTTCAAAGTTTTTTTCCCATTCTTCGTTCCAGTTTACCTGTTTGATTTCCTGCTGCGTATAGCTGATGGTCACCAGGTCTGATTTGAGGACATCCACAGCTTCTAACAAGTCTTCTTTCCAAGCCCTTTTTTGAATGTATGCGGTCACGCCTGTTTCGGTTTCGGCAAAACTTTCAAAACCGGCTTCCCCGAGTTCAGCGATGAGGATATCAGTCCAGGGTTCTGACGGACTCACATTAAACTCAAATTCCAGATAGATATCTTCCATTACAGGGCGCTTATGATGTCGATAAAGGATTCCACTTCCAGCGAAGCGCCTCCCACCAATGCACCGTCTATATCTGGTTGTGCGAACAGGTCTTTTGCATTGGCCGGTTTGACACTGCCACCATACAATATGGAAACATTATCAGAAACCTCATTACTGTATTTGTCGGCGATGGTTTTTCTGATGAATTGGTGCATTTCCTGTGCTTGTTCAGGGCTGGCGGTTTCACCGGTGCCAATGGCCCAGACAGGTTCATAGGCAATAACCACAGACTCCCACTGTTTTGCATTTAGGTGAAACAGGCCGTTGCGTAACTGGCTTTCCACAAGTTTAAAATGATCCCCATCCTTTCTGTCTTCCAGTTTTTCGCCTATGCAAAAAATAATCTTTATCTCGTTGGCCAGTGCGGTCCGCACTTTTTCGGAAAGAATCCTATCGGTTTCAGCAAAGTATTCCCTGCGTTCACTATGCCCTAGGATCACGCGTTCTATCCCGATGCTCTTCAGCATCTTGGCTGATACTTCCCCGGTAAAGGCACCCTCCTCAGACTCATGCATGTTTTGTGCTACAATTTCAATGGGATATTCACGTGTAGCATCAAAAGCATGCCAGAGGTTTGTAAACGAAGGGGCAATCAGGATTTCAGCCTTTGTGTCTTGTAAGTTTTCAATGAAAAACGTAAAAAAGTCATTGGACTCCGCAAGATCTTTATACATTTTCCAGTTTGCTGCGATTATTTTTTTTCGTTGACTCATCGTTTTTTTAATTTATTGATAGATGGTTTATAAAAATAAATGTCAAATGGTAAGAGGTAGCAAATTTACTTAAATTTTAGCATTGTTGAGGTATGAATGCCTTTGCTTATTGTTACAAAAAGTGAATCAAAAGGATTTTAACCATTAAGTAGTTAAGAATATTTTGCTTAATGCCTTCATGTTTTTCTTGCAAACGAATATTCAAGAGACAGATTTGGAACTTGGTGCTTGTTATTTGGAATTTGGTGCTTGTTATTTGGAATTTGGTGCTTGTTATTTGGAATTTGGTGCTTGTTATTTGGAATTTGGAGCTTAGAATTTGGAGCTTGGAATTTGGAATTTGAAATTTGGTGCTTGGTACTTGGTGCTTGAATCTTATTTAACTAACTCCTGATTTTAGGGTCTAAAATCCCGTAAATAATATCCACAAAAATATTGATTAAGATGAACATGGCAGCAATAACAATAACAGCTCCCATAATAATGGGTAAATCGAGTGTATTTAGCGAATCAACGATTTCTTTTCCCAGTCCGTTCCAACCAAAGATATACTCCACAAATACCGCCCCTGCCAGCATCGAAGCAAACCAGCCTGAAATGGCTGTTACCACCGGGTTTAACGAGTTTTTTAAAGCGTGTTTTCTGATGACCTGATAGGTGCTCAGTCCCTTGGCCCGTGCCGTGCGGATGTAGTCCTGATTAAATACTTCCAGCATGGAGTTCCGCATTAGCTGAATCACTACAGCCAATGGGCGAATGCCTAAAACAACAGCAGGAAGGATCAGATTTTTCCACTGAATGTATGTTCCTTCACCAAAATCGTCCACTTCATACAAACTACCGGTCATATTGAGGTTTGTATATTGATGCAGCACATACCCAAAAAACCAGGCAAATAAAATGGCACTGAAAAAGGAAGGCACACTCATCCCCAGGGTACTGAAAATTTGAATGGTTTTGTCCATCCAGCTGTCTTTAACCAATGCGGAAACAATGCCGAAAAAAATACCAATCAGCAGCGCAATAGCAATCGCCGAAACTGCCAGCACAATCGTATTGGGTAAGGTTTCGCCAATCACTGCAGATACATCTTTACCACTTTTTTGAAAAGACTCCCGGAAGTAAGGTAACTTCAACACACAGGTTGTGTTTGCCACATCAAAGAGCTTTGTGGCATTGTATTTTCCAGCACTCAAATAAGTGTAATCCGCCGGATTGTTGCTGTGAAAGGAAAGAGGGGAAAGGTCGTTTAAATAATAGAGGTACTGTATGCTGATGGGTTTGTCAAAACCATACTTTTTCTTGATGATTTCAATTTGCTCCGGACTTTCATTCTGCCCCAGCATCATCCTTGCGGGGTCGCCGGGAAGAATGGTAAACAAAAAGAATATAACTGTTATCACACCCCATAATGTGAGGAAGGCATACCCCATTTTATTTAATATATATTTACCCACCTTAAAGCTTTAAATCGAGCGCATCCTTCCAATGTAATTTTTGTTTTATGGTTCCACTGTTTAGCTCCAGAATTCCGGGGTTGCTTCTCACAATGGTTTTTAAAACAGTCTGGTCACAGAAGTAAAAGTCAAAGTTTAAATTGTGTTCCGCTTTTAAACGGTCAATTGTTTCACCAATGGACGCTGAAAGCCCCACAACAGTATACCCTTTATCACGTGCTTCGTCAGTTATTTTTTTTATGTTTTCAAATCCGTCTTCGTTTGAACGTTCTACATTGTAAACCACCACCATAATGAGGTTTTCAATGCTCAAAATCTTATCGGTTACCTCTTCCTCGTCGGTTTCTATAGTGAAGTCAAGGATGGGTGGCAGGTAACCTTCCTGGACGAGCTCGGTTTCCACATCGATAAATTCGCCGTCAACCGAAGGATAAGAACCGTTGGTAGTAACAATTTTATCTGTGCCATTAAGATCAAATTTCCAGCGGTATTCATAGATTGCTTTTGGGGCATCCGGCGGGATGGTCATCGACTCCTGTATGTTGCTGTCCACTTTATACGCCCTGAAATCAATATAGGGCAAGTGGTTCAATACCTGATACACGATAATGACACAAAACAAGAGGGTTGCCAAAATGATATATTTTAAAGACGCTTTCGCGAAAAGCGGGCTAATGTATTTTTGACCCACAAAAAGGATGACAATAAACACCAGCAGGATGATATCTTTTATAAACGACTCCCATGGGGTTAGGGGAATGGCATCACCAAAACAACCGCAATCGGTTACCTTATTAAAATAAGCTGAGTAGAAAGTCAGGAACGTAAAAAAGATAATCATGAGCAGCAAACTCCAAACCGTAAACTTGCGCGCAAAACCAATAATTACCATAACCCCCACCAGCACTTCAAAAATCACAATAAGCACTGCCAGCGTCAAAGCATAGGGCACCAGAAACTCCAGGTTCAATACATCTGGAGCAAAATAGTCTTCCAACTTGAATGCAAAACCCATCGGGTCGTTCAACTTGATAAGTCCGGAAAAAATAAACAAGCCTCCAACGAGGATACGGGAAATGAGTACGAGTGCTTTCATTAAAATCTTTTTTTTTCACGCAAAGGGCGCTAAGTTTTCGCAAAGTGCGCTAAGGGTTTTTCCTTTTTCTTTGCGGTCTTTGCGCTTTCATTGCGTGCTTTGGTTTAATTTTTATTTTCATTTATGTGAATGAGGGCAAAGACCGAATAATTAATCATATCCTGATAATTGGCATCAATCCCTTCACTCACCAATGTCTTGCCTTGATTGTCTTCAATTTGTTTTACCCGCAGTAACTTTTGGATAATCAAATCGGTTAACGAACTCACGCGCATATCCCTCCATGCCTCGCCATAGTCGTGGTTTTTGTTGAGCATCAGGTTTTTGGTTTCGGTGATTTTTTCGTCATATAAAGCGGTGGCTTCTTCGGGCTTTAAATCGGGTTGCTCGACCACACCTTTTTCCAACTGAATAAGCGCCATCACACAGTAATTGATAATTCCAATAAATTCGCTGTGTTCATCTTCCTCCACTTTGCGTTCCCTATTTTGTTGCAAACTGCGAATGCGTTGTGCCTTGATAAATATTTGATCGGTGAGGGAAGGCAATCTTAAAATGCGCCACGCAGGTCCGTAATCCTTCATCTTATTAATAAATAAAGCCCTGCACGTGGCAATGACTTCATCATATTGAGCTTCAGTTTTTGACATACTTTTAATTCAATCGGCTGTAATTAGGTTCAATTACAAAAATACACTTTCAGGCGGGAAGTTCTAAAAAAAAGAGGAGAAAGCATTAAATTTGATGAATATTTACTTGTTCACTTACGCGAAAAACTCTTATGACGATCAACTGCAAAGGAACCCTCATCGATCTTTCCACACCCAAAGTAATGGGAATTCTCAACGTGACACCTGACTCATTTTATGACGGCGGGGTGTTGCAAAATGAAAAAGATATTCTCGGTCAAGCCGAAAAAATGCTCAATGAAGGGGCGACCTTTCTTGATATAGGAGGCTACAGCTCCCGTCCCGATGCCAAAGATATTTCAACAACCGAAGAAATCAGCCGGGTGATTCCAGCAATTGAAATCGTTCTTAAAAACTTCCCCGAAGCCTTGATTTCTATCGATACCTTCAGGAGTGAAGTAGCAAAAAAAGCCATTGAAAGCGGGGCAGCCATGATCAACGACATTGCTGCCGGAATGCTTGATGAAGCAATGTTACCAACTGTGGCGGAGCTACAAGTGCCTTACGTAATGATGCATATGCGCGGCACACCAAAAACCATGCAATCACTCACTCAGTATGAACATGTCACACTTGAAGTGTTGCGCTATTTTGCCGAACGAATGGCCGCAGCTCGTGCGCTGGGTATCAATGATATCATTGCCGACCCCGGATTTGGTTTTGCCAAAACCCGTGAACAGAATTTTGAATTACTCAACCAATTGGAACTGTTTAAAAATCTTGAAATCCCAGTACTGATAGGGCTTTCCAGAAAATCAATGATCTACAAAACACTCGGTGTTAAACCTCAGGAAGCGCTCAACGGCACTACGGCACTAAACAGTATTGCGCTTTTGAAAGGGGCACATATCTTACGGGTTCACGATGTGAAGGAAGCGGTGGAGTGTGTGGAATTAGTGAGTAAGTTATAAAAGTACCAAGTACCAAGTACCAAATTCCAAATTCCAAAACCCAAATTCCAAATTCCAAGTACCAAGTACCAAATTCAAAATTCAAAATTCAAAATTCCAAATTCCAAATTCCAAGCACCAAGTACCAAAATCCAAATTCAAAATTCAAAATTCAAAATTCAAAATTCAAAACTCCAAATTCCAAGTACCCAACCTACAGTAAACTTTCCGCCTTGCGCTTCAAAGCTTCAGGCGACGAAGCGGTTGGCGAGGCAAATTCAAAATTCAAAATTCAAAATTCAAAACTCCAAAATCCAAGCACTAAAATGCAAAACTTTAGTTTCTGTCAGCGGTTATCATGAGGGATAGCGATGTGAGCCAACTAATTATGCCCTACTCCGCAACACTGTTGTTCCATAAAACCGTTGCTGTGCTCGTGCCAGGGGAAGGCGGCGTTGTATTTGTTGTGTTCCCAGTAAAACTGTTTGCGTTCCTTGGGATGGTTGCCCACTTCATTCATGGTGTTGCTGTCATACAACCTGCCGTTGACCATGGTATAGATTAAGCTGTTGGTGTTTTGAATGTCTTCTAAGGGGTTCTTTTCCAATACCAATAAGTCGGCCATTTTGCCAACCTTCAGTGAACCGATGTCTTGTCCTGCACCGATGTAGTGTGCCGGATGGATGGTAGCTGTTTTTAAAGCCTCCAGATTGCTCATCCCACCTTGCTGAATGCTCCACAGCTCCCAGTGTGCTCCGAGTCCTTGTAACTGTCCGTGTGCGCCCATATTCACTTTCACCCCTTGCTCTGAAAGTGCAGTGGCTGTTTTTGAAGTGAGGATATGACTGTTTTCATATTCTTCATCGGGAATCATCATTCTGTGGCGCGAGCGAGCGTCAACGATGGCGCGCGGTGTGAACTGCAATAGCTTCTCATTTTCCCAGACATTGTTTTTCTGATACCAGTAATATTCTGCATTCAATCCGCCGTAGTTGACCAGAAGGGTGGGCGTATACCCCACTTCACTGGCGCCCCAAAGTTCGAGCACATCTTTGTAAACCGGGGCAACGGGAATGTTGTGTTCCACCCCGGTATGGCCGTCAATAACCATCGTCATATTATGGAAAAAGGTCGAACCGCCCTCAGGCACTACGTTGATGCCTTCTTCACGGGAAGCCTGTAAAACCTGCTGTCGCTGATCGCGTCTGGGTTGGTTATAACTTTTTACTGATAGAGCCCCAAAGGCCTTGGTGCGTTGTATGTTGGAACGGGCATCGTCCAGACTGTTGATGACCGCTTTAAAATCGCCATCGGCCCCATAAAGGATGTAACCGGTAGAGTAGAGACGGGGTCCCACCAGGTTTCCGGCTTTAATCATTTCACTTAAAGTGAAAATGGTTTCTGTATTGGCCGAAGGATCATGTGCTGTGGTTACGCCATACGCAAGATTGGCATAAAACTGCCAGTTTTGCTGCACGGTAAGACCATATCTGAATCCACCCACATGGGCGTGGGCATCTACCATTCCGGGCATAATGGTTTTACCGCCGGCGTCCATCACTTTTGCATTGGCGGGAATCGTTACTTCACCGCTTTTACCGAGGGCTTCAATTTTATTTTGATTGATGACAATCGTTCCGTTTTCAATCACTTCGTTGCCCTCCATGGTGATGATTCGGGCATTGGTAAAAGCAATTCTTCCGGAAGGTTTGTCCACTTTGGCGTTCAGGCCAATGGCAATTCCCTCGTCTGAGGGATCGTCTACCTTTTCGGGCGAACCGGGTAAAAACGTAAAACGGTTTTTGAGGTCGTTTTTAAAATAGGTTTCACCCAAGGTCCATAGCACTTGCTTGCTGTCTTTAGACCAATGCAGGTTGATACCGGCATCTTTGGCAATCATTGAAACCGGTACGGCTGTAGTTTTGTTGTCCAAATCAACTTCCTGACCCACCATATTCAACGGGGCAATATAGCCCTTGTGAAGATGCGTAAAAGCAATCCAGTTATTATCGGGACTTGGCACCAGGCGGTTGGCATATTTTGATTTGATGTGTGTGCGCTCGTCCTGTCCGTGGAGGTCCACACTTTTTAATTCTTTGGTAAGACTTCCAAAAAACACCCCTCCGGTTTGAAAGAAGATGCGTTTACCGTCTTTGGTAAACGTGGGATAGTCTCCGTCTTTGGTTAAAAAGGTTTCGGTGCCTCCGTTGGCAGGCATGGTGTATATCCCCGGATTCTTGGTAAACGCTCTTCCCTGGTCGTTGTTACCGTCTTCTTTTTTGAACACGATGGTTTGTCCGTCAGGAGAATAGGAGGGCGTTCGGTAGATTCCTTTTTCATTGGTAAGCTTGGTGGAACCACCGCCCTTTACCGAAATTTTTCTGATTGCCCCTTTCTCAGTATCGTTCCAGCTAACGTATATGAGTTCGTTTCCATTGGGCGAAAAGGCAGGCTCCGCTTCAAAATCGGTGGCGTTGGTGAGGCGTTTGGGGGTGCCATTGGGTAGTGATTTGGTCCATAAGTAACCCAACGCACGAAAAACGAGTGTTTTTCCGTCGGGCGAAGTCACGGCATCACGAATCACCTTTATTGTAAAATCGTTGTTGTCTATAGGGGTTTCAAAGTGCACACGATCGGCGATGTCAATGGCCACATCTGCAGTAAAGGGAATGGTAGAAGCGGTAGCAGTGTTGATATTTACTTTCTGTAGTTTTCCTTTGGCCCAGATAATGATGTCCTGGTTATTGGGCATCCAGCTGAAGTTGGGATAGGTGCCAAACAATGCCCAGGCGGTCATCTGGTCTTTGTTGAGGTCGTCATAGACCGGCCATTCCTCGCCGGTTTTTAAGTCGTGAATATACAGCACGGTTTTGGTGCGTACCCGTTTAATGAAAGCCAAAAGCTTGCCATCTCTTGATACTTGCGGACGGGCTGCACTGCCGGGGCCACCGGTGATTTGCTCAGTCTCGCCGGTTTTAAAATCGTAGCGTTTTACGGCATAAATCTGGCTGTTGGGGTCTTTGTTGTATTGAAAGGTACTTCCCGGGGTCACGTCTTCACAGTAATACATATAGTTCCCGTCAGGTGAAATGGTGGGCTCATTGACGTCTTTCTGATCGTTACTGCGTTTAGTGAGTTGAGTACCGCTTCCTCCCGTGATGTGGTATTGCCAGAGTTCGCCGGCACCCATTGAACGGCCTGAAGTAAAGTGTTTTCTGCCTACCAGATAGTTTCCGTTGGGCATCCATACGGCATTGTTCAATAACCTAAAGTCTTCTTTTGTGATTTGCCTGGCATCACTGCCGTCAACTTTCATTACCCAGATGTTATCACCTCCTCCGGCATCGCTGGTAAAAGAAATGTGAGTGCCGTCAGGACTGAAACGCGGTTGTATTTCAAAAGGAATACCGGTGCGCAATGCGTTGGCTTGACCTCCTGTTACCGGAACGCTATAGAGGTCTCCCAGCATATCAAACACAATGGTTTTGCCGTCTGGAGAGACGTCCAGGTTCATCCAGGTGCCCTCATCGGTTGTGAACTTGTGTGTGTTGTACTTGAAATCATGACCGGGATTGGCCACATCCCATGTGTCTTCTTCCTGGGCGTTTAATACAAAAGGAATAGCAATGGCAATGAATGAAAGGTAGATAAATCGATGCATAGTATAAGCTAAAAATAAATGAATGAATGAAAGTGTCTTTTAAGGCATATTACAATTATAAACTACTGTAAAACAGGGTGTTTATATAAAGTTGCATTTCAAAATGCAATTTCCAAATATAAACAAAAAATATATTTAAAGTTTGAAATACCCATCCGATTCCTATTGAAACAGCTTCCAATTAATTTAGTTTAAAATCGTAGAGTGATTCCAAATGATATTTGCGTTTTATAAAATTGTATTTTTATGTTTTGTATTACCCTATAAAAAAGCTAATTTCGTCCCGTGTTTAATTAACTTGAAAAGAAACTTTATGAATAATAAGATTTTACTTTTGTTGGCAGTTCTTGTGATCTCAGCAATGTCCTGTAAAGATGAACCTAAGAGCGAATCTAAAAAAGAAATAACGCTGTCAAAAGAACAACAAATTGAACAGAGACAACAAAGACTTAAAGAAAGGGAGGCAATAAGAGAAAAAGCGAAGAGCGAGGTCAATACCATTATGGCTGTTCTTATGTTTGACAAAAACTTTTCTGAACTTTCCTCATTGGTCGTGTCTGCAGAACTGGTCGACACCTTGTTAGAGGAAGGGCCTTTTACACTTTTTGCGCCTAATAACATGGCGTTAAATCAATATTCAGAGGAGAAGCTAAAAGAGGTTTTAAAACCCAGAAACAGGGAAGACCTGCAATCACTTTTAAAGTATCACATCATTCCGGGTACATTAACTACTGATGAACTCAAAACAATGTTAGGTCAAAACAACAATACAATGAGTATCGCAACTTTACAAGGAGAAAAACTCAATTTTTCGCTTGCAAACGGAAAAATCTCTTTAAAAGACGCCAATAATAACACCATCAATATCATTAAAAGTGATATTGAAGCTACCAATGGTGTCATTCACACCATTAGTACAGTAGCAGAAACCAAAACTGTAGAGGTAGAAGAATAGAAAAAATACAACTAATTGCTTACATCAATGGGACTCATAGAGTCCCATTTTTTATTTAAACGTTGTGGCTTTGAGGATGGTTTTAGTTTGATAGAATTTAATTCCTATTTTACCAGTAACCCATCCACTAAAAAGTTAGGGTCTAAAACTAAACTGTTTACAGGGTTTTCAAAAGTTTTAACTGTCCATTCGGCCTTCGGGTAGATCCATTGCAACTCGTCATTGATGTAGACCCTCACCGGCATATCAAAACCATCAATAATTTCGCTGTAGCGAAAGGAGAGCTCGTTTTCATTGATTTTAAACTCCACCACAGGAATGCGATCATCCCGTAAATACTGATTGAAAAACTCAGTCAGGTCATAGCCCGTTTTTTCACTGATGTAGTTTTCAATTTGAGAGGTGGTGACCGTTTGGTGCCTAAAATCACGGTTGAGCCCCCGCAGTATGCCCCGCCACTTTTCATCATCTTCAATGAGTTGCCTTAGGGTATGCAATATATTGGCACCTTTGTAGTACATATCGCCGGAACCACGTTTATTGACGTCATACACCCCAATGATGGGCCGGTCATTTTGTATGAGGTTTGAAGTGCCCACTACATATTCTGCGCCGGCTTCTTTTCCGTAGAAATATTCAACAAACAGGCTTTCAGAATAGGCAGTGAAGCCTTCATGGATCCACATATCTGCGATGTCTTTGTAAGTGATGTTGTTGGCAAACCACTCGTGCCCGGTTTCGTGCACAATGATAAAGTCAAACTTCATGCCCCAGCCGGTTCCTGAAAGGTCATTGCCCAAATAGCCTTTAAAGTAGTTGTTTCCATAGGTCACCGAACTTTGATGTTCCATACCCAAATAAGGAACTTCCACCAGCTTAAAGCTGTCTTCATAGAAAGGGTAGGGGCCAAACCAGTGTTCTAAGGCTTCTATAGTGCGTGGTGCGTCTTTAAAGTGTTCTTTGGCTTTGTCCAGATTGTAACTCAACACCCAGTAATCCATATCGAGGGCACCGGCTTCGCCGTCATAGGTTTCACCAAAATGCACATAGCCGGCAATGTTGATGTTGACGCCATAATTGTTGATGGGGTTGGTAACATACCAATGCCAGGTTTTGGTGTTATCCTTGTGTTCTTCCACATTTTTTAGTCTTCCGTTGGAAACATTGATGAGGGATTCAGGTACCCGCACGCTGATGGCCATACTGTCTACCTCGTCATACATATGGTCTTTGTTGGGCCACCACACACTGGCCCCAATTCCCTGATTGGAGGAAGCCACAAAGTGATTGCCCTGTTCGTCCTTTTTCCAGGAGATCCCTCCGTCCCAGGGAGCGTTTTTAGCTTCGACGGGATGGCCGCTGTAATGCACTACTACTTCTTCGGTAGCTCCTTTCTTTTGGTTTTTTTGTAGCGTAACGAAATGGGCATTGCCTTCGGTGGTCACGTTCAGTTCCTTTCCATCCTGAGTGATTTTTTCAATGCTCAACGGCGTCTGTAAATCCACCTGCAACACCTGATGTGGTTCCAGTACTGTATACCTGATGGTGTTGCTTCCGCCCAGCCATTTTTCGTCAGGCTTTACTTCAATGTTGAGGTGGTAGAAGGTCAGGTCCCACCACGCCCGCTCAGGAGTGATGCTTCCGCGTAAAGTGTCTTGTTTGGTGAAAGCCTGTGAAAAGACCATAGTCCCGCAACATACAAGGAAAAAAAGTAGGGAAAGTAGTTTATGCATTATTGAAGTGTTTCCTGCAAAAATAGTATTGTTTTTTGAAATATAAAGGTTTGTAATAGCGCTTAGCGGTGGTCAGTAGTTCTTGCTTTTAAACTGAACACTGCTACTGATCACTGCTTACTCTTATTCTGGTTTCACGCAAAGGCCACAAAGGTATCCGCAAAGCAGCAAAGAGAACCCGTCATCGGTCTAAAGACTATCGAAACACGCCCCCCGGAAATACCACTACACTCTCGTGTCCGTCTTTCCCAACGGCGGCAACGCCAAAAAAGGAATTGTCAATCACAATGCCTTCCAGGGTGTGTTCACTCACATCGCCCACAGCGCGGCTGTAATCCCAGGTGGGGGAGGTGGTATCGCGCCAGTAGATTTTATACCCCACAGCGCCGGGCACTTTGTCCCACTTTAGTTTGGCTGATGGCTCTACGATTCCGCCTATCTGTACATTCTCAGGTGCCGGGGGTGCCCACGCCAGGGCTGCCATGCTAATGGCATTCACGGCTGTGAGTTTGGCGGCATAGTCAAAGTTGACGTGTTCCAGCACATCGCCATAGGCAATCCCATCTTCCACACGGATGTCCTGATGTTGCTGGGTGTAGTTTTCGTGGGCTTCCATGATGCGGATGCCCGCAAAGCCGGCATCGTTAAAGGGACGGTGATGCCCCCCGCGTCCAAAGCGGTCTAAACGATAAATCAGCATGGGGTTCATCTCAGGCATATAGGTTTGGGTGGTTTTGTGGACATAGCGCGCCAGCTGACGCGAAATACCATCCACTTCACCACCATAAAAGCGTCTCATAGTGCGTTCCCTTTCGGTTTCTGTGGGTGGTACGGGTTCTGAAAAGATACGGAAATCGCGGTTGCTGATGACCCCGTTAACACCGGTGATGTTGCCAATCATATCGTTGTTGAGTACCCCGATGATCTCCCATCCTTGTTCCTTGGCATAGGCCGCGAGTCCGGCACCGCCAAAGAGTCCCTGTTCCTCACCGGAAAGTCCGGTATAGATAATACTACTTTCAAAAGTGTAGTTAGACAATACCCTGGCAGCCTCCAATGCTCCCGCAATACCGGTGGCATTGTCATTGGCCCCCGGAGCATCAATGGTGTAGTTGTTTGCTTCACTGGCACGCGAATCAATATCCCCACTCATAATCACAAACCGGTTGGGGTATTTGGTGCCGCGTTGCACAGCCACCACATTCACCACCCACACATCAAAAGGAATGCGGGCATTGGCGCCTTCTTTGACAAGGTCTTTTTGATAGAAGACCTCCAGGCAGTTGTTGCAATCACGGGAGATACTCTCAAACTCCTGTTTGACCCAGCGGCGTGCCGCACCAATGCCACGAGTGTCTGAAACCGTGTCACTCAAGGTGTGGCGTGTACCAAAATTAGCTAAAATAGTAACGTCCTTTTCCAGCCGTTCGGCGGAAACGGCCTCTGCAATGTCATACATACGGGGGTCTGTCTGGGCTTGTGTCATCGTGAGGACGCCCAGCAGCAAGAGGGTAGCATATTTTGTCATATTGTTTTTTTTATAAAGATAAGGAAAACTGTCTTTATAGTTTATAAACCCTTATAAAGGTTGGTCACTCAATACAGAATCTTTTATAGTTTAAAAAGTTGTTTACCAAGCAATCGCGTGAAAGCAAGGTATCACATTGTTTCAACAAAATCCAAAAACACCTTTTTATGCCGTTCCAGGTCCATATTCGGAGAAAGGGATACCCGCGCGATATAATCTTTGTCGTCTTCTTTGGTTGTGCCCTGCGTAGAGGTTGCCGGGATCGTCCAATAACATCCTTTTAACTGCCCATAGCTCACACAGTACTTACTCTCATTAGGGATTTCACTGATCATCATATCAATCAGTGTATGGTTTAATGCTCGTTTATAAGATTCTCTTTCTTCGGGCGTATTCCCTTTCGTGGGCAGGTCTAAGGAGAACACAGAAGGGGTAAACCCTTCTTCAGCCAGTTCTTCTGAGACAAAATTGATCTTTGCTTCCGGTAAGGTCTCTTTGATAAAGTTTACAAACGCACGCGTATTCTTATACGCCTCTTTTATTCGTTGATTCATGGAAGGCAGTTGTGCTGCCAGTATTTTAACCTGAAGATTGGTAGCTTCATTATCGCAAAGTATGAGGTGCTTTTCGATGGTATCCAGCAATGCTTCAGCGGTATCATTGGCGACACAGTAACCGGCCGTACATTTCCCTCCACTCGGGAATTTCGAGCCACTCACATAGGATAGGGTCCTGATCCCGGCAAGGATGCCATCATTCGCCACAAATTGTACATTGGGACAAAAGGTTTGGTCTAAAATAAACACCGGATCGATCGCCGTTTCACCACTTGCCGTTGTCCGCACTTTACTTAAAACGTCTCTTAGTTTTTTAAGATTCGGAACTTCGACCCTTGGGTTTGTGGGGATTTCAGCAATGATGTATGGGACCGCATCTTCGTTGGCAACTTTATCTAATACGAGATCAATACTTTGCACCATATCATTGTCACCATCAACAGGTAAATCCAACACTTCCACATTTTTAACGCAAGCTGCCACCCGCCGCGCCTGATCATTGGTGCCGCCATAGCAATTGGGGGGAACAATAAACTTGATGGCCTTTCCTGGATGTTTTTCCAGGGCATCATCAATGAGCCCCATCATAATGGCATATTGAATAGAGAGTCCGCTGGAAGCCAGCAGCGCTTTTGTTTTTGTACCCGTAATCTCTTGAATGGATGCTATTACACTTGTTTTGTCAGCTTCAACATTACTGATCTCAGTATCAGAAGCCCTTCCTGTTAGCTGTTGCAAGGCCGTCAAACAATCGGCAGGTGTCATGGCGATGGTTTCCCTTCTTCGCACGTGCTGTATTTCTGAAATGTACCCTGCATTCTTTGCTCCGTTTACCAATAGTATACTTCCCAGGTGTGGGTGAACACTGATATAAAAGTCAATAGTGGGAAGGAGGTTTACAGAACCTATTTCAACCTCTTGTGAATAGAAAACGGTACTGCCATGAAACTCAGGAACATCTTCTGCTTTCTCCACCTGCTTTAATTCAAAATGATACCCATATACACGCCGGAGTGCTTCCGCATCAAAAAACGCCGGCAATGCCCCGGTATAACAGATCAGGGTATTCTTCTTGTCCAATAAGTTTTTTCTCAAAACGGCTAACACAGGAGTCGACCGTGATGAAAAACTGATTACATTGGTTGGTTTTATTGCATTCAAGTGAGCGATGGCCCACTCCAGTATTGAAGATAAGGGATGCCCTAACCGAATATAATCATAAGCAGTGGGTAAGGCACTGAGGGCTGAAGTATCAGCAATCTTGGCTGCAGCTAAGTTCTCAAACGCTTCTAAGAATTCAGTTTTAGCCAATTGTTCATTATAAATATCCAGCCGATGGGTTGTGAGTTGTAACCAGTCAGTTGGCATATTTTCAAGGACTTCTTCAATATACTTCAGGACGTTGTTCTCTTTCATAGTCTTTACTTTTGAATGGGCCGTAAAGATAAATGAATTCGGGTGATTTAAGAATTGTAAGCCGGGTTTTGTTGTTATGTAACAGGCCGGCTATGGAAGTGGTTCATTCTATGTGCCATGCAACGCCTGTCTTAATTTGCCCGGAAAACAATCGGGGAGGAACGTTTGGGTTGTTTTTATAGATTGTTGTAAAACACCTTTTTATTGTTGACCATCTTTTTTTATAAAGGATTTTATAATCATTTCTGCGCTGTTAACATCAGATGTATCTACATACAGATCAACATCGTTTGAAGGAATTCCGAAACCTGCGAGTCTTGCTGATTCGACATTGTCTTTGATGATTGATGGTATTTTTTCTTCATCTAAAAGCTGTACAATTCGATTGATCACTATCGCACTATCCGTCAAAACTCTCACATGTTCACTCATATCTTTTTAGATTTAAATAGTTTGTTCTTTAAGATTTAAAACCGATCAGTATCTTCACTGACCACCCTTCACGGGTCGTTATTATTCTTTGTTTAAATCCAGCCTAATTCTTTCACCGTCATTTCACTTTCCACAGTACCTGTATGGGATGTTGCTTTGGGTTCAAAAAGAAGGTTAAACACAATTTCTCCATTTGTATGCGGTCTGTGTTCTACACCTTTAGGGACTATTAGAATTTCTCCTTCCTTGACTTCAACAGTTCTGCCATCCCGAAAGTCCATCAAGAGTGTGCCTTTGAAGACCATAAAAAGTTCGTCTTCATTCTCATGGCTATGCCAAACAAAGTCATTTTTTAGTTTACAAAGTTTCACATAGTGTCCGTTAAGTTCTCCAATAATGTGAGGGGTCCATTGCTTTTCAAATAATGAAAACTTCTGCATAATATTGATGGAATTGAGTGCTTGCATATTCTTTAAACTTTAAATGTTATTTCGTTTTTTTCTTTGGGGGTCACCGTGCCAACTTTTTTGTGTAACAGAGGCATTGTGTGCCTGCCTGGCCGCCGGCAGGGTTTAAGGACTAAGATAATTAAAAAACTCAATGAATGCCATTTTAAGGAAGGCCATCCTATCAATTAACGGGGGGCCATTGCTGGCATACTTTACGCTTAATATACATTCTCTCTTCGTAATAAGTTTAAAATCAACCCCTTATTACCTAAATAATTCATACCTTTAAGTAGGGTATTTTAAAACTTATTTGTTCTTTTAAAAACAAAGATCATGAAAACAAAATTACTTCTCAATTTATTATTGGTTTTCTTCACTACCCAACTCCTTGCACAAGACCCCAATTGGTCCTACATCCGTAAGGAAAATACAGGGATAGGGGGCGCACTCCATTATGTGGTTCAGGGGGATGCTTTTGGAAACATATGGACCGGGGGTTACGAATCTTCCGATGAAGGCAGTTTGGTGCGTATTGCTACTACAGACACCGTTTACACCAATTGGTCCACCTATTCTGAGGAGTATTTACCCAATGGAATGATCTATGACATAGCTTTCGACAGTACGGGTATTATTTGGGTAGGCTCCGAGGCGGGGATCACCACTTCGGGAGATGGTTTGGAATGGACACATTATGATGCCAGCAACACTCCTTTTTTAAGCACTGATGTTGAGGGGATTGCCATAGGAGCCGGAGATACGGTTTGGACGATACATACCGATAGCGACCCCACTCTGGGGGGTTTGGGTTCTTTTGATGGAACCACCTGGAACTATTTTACTTTTTCAAATTCAGGCCTTCCTGCTGGCACCCTTTTAAGGGATATTGTGGTGGATGACAATGATGTGAAGTGGATGGCTTCCAACAACGGTTTGATTTCATTTGACGGGACTGACTGGCAACATTATACCAGTGCCAATAGTGGTCTTTCTGACGATAGTGTGTGGGAAGTGGCCGTGGACGATCAAAACAACGTATGGGCCCTGGTGGACAATGCCGTAGATATCTTTGACGGAAGTACCTGGACGCAAATCAACGAGACCGACTGGCCAATCACGAATGTGCAAGGACGCTCGTTGGACGTTTTTGGAGATCAGGTAATTATTGCTGAAGGTGCCGGTTCCCGGGTATTACTGTTTGACGGAACTACCTGGACCTCTGAATATATGAGTTTAACCATGTTTGATTCCTATATAGACCATGACGGTACTTACTGGATCTCCGGCTATGGCGTAGTGGCGAGGAACGATGGAACGGGTTGGTTGCGCTATACCGGCAACAACACCGGCTTACCCAACAACTTCAACGAGGATATTTTTATTGACAGTCAGGGCCGCCGTTGGTTTGCCAATGGCAATGGCGGTATTCAAGTATTCGATTGCCCCAATTGGGAAGTGTATGGCCCAGAAAATGAAGGTTTGTTTCCCAATCCACAGACGCTTTATTCTACTACCATCGGAACCTCGATTACCGAAGACGCTGATGGGGATATATGGTTCTCTTACGCCGGTACATCGGGGTATATAATCCATATTCCGGAAGGGAATTATACTGATTATGCTGCCTGGACGACTTATGACAATACAAACTCAACACCCTGGCTTCAGTTTATTGATGAACTGAATGCTACCGATGACGGCAAGTTGTTCGCGCTGGCTGATAACAATGCTATTATGTATGATAAGCTTGCAGATACATGGACGGTTTGGAACATATCCAATGGACTCTCCGGCTCTCCAATTAGTTTGGGATCTCGGGGCAATGCCATGTATGTAGGTCACTACCAGGGAATCGATGTGTATGAAAACGAAACCTGGACCACCATTGATTTGACGCCCCAGGGCATCGAGCATGTGCTCCATATCGCTTTTGATGCAAACGATGCTATGTGGCTGGGTACTACAACCGGTTTGTGGAAGTATGACGGCACCACCTGGACCAACTGGAACGAAAGCAACAGTAACATTGCTGCCAACTATGTAACCGCAATTGATTTTGACGCCAACAACACTGTTTATGTAAGTGCCCATAATACATTTAATTGGCCCTACTATGGAGGCATTTCCTTTTTTGATGGCACCGGAACCACCTTTACCACCTTTTTGGATGAAAGCTCACCGCTTGCCCACAAGCAAGTGGAAGATATAGCGGTAGATTCTTTCGGAAATATTTGGGCCCTTACCCAAAGTGAAGGCTTTACAATATATAACCCCAATGGCGTTGATGGATTTGAATGTATTGATCGAACCCTGGAAAGAACCCTGGGAGTAGGTGACTATACTTTAAACAGCCAAATGGAGGGTTTAAATTACCCCAATCCCTTTTCTGAAACCACCACCATTGTGTTCAATTCCAAAGATGCAAACCCGGTGACTGTTGAGGTATTTGATGTTTTGGGAAGAAGCATACACACCTTTCAACTTGATGAAGTTGCAATGGGAGAAAACAGTTTTCCCTTAAACCTGTCACAGCAATCCAGGGGAATCTATTTTTGTAAAATAAGCTCCCACAGCCAGGAAAAAACAATAAAACTTATTAAGGGCTGATCAAATGAGAGTTTGCCAACCTTTGACTCCGTTTAAAGCGAGAGCGGTTTGACTGAAGCAATCTAGTAGGGTGTTCTCGCGTTACAATCGCTCGGCAGCGGGAGCAGTTATTTCTTACACACAATCATCCAATGTCTTTCATTTGGATGTGCTTCAGGTTCGTTAATTTCGTTCGCTTCTACAATGTTATATGGACCAAACTCTTCCTTAATGGATGCTTCATCATAGAAGTAGAGGTTGAGACCTTGTGGCGAATGGAAGGTATTTTTTTCTAATTCTTCCCCCACTCCAAATCGACGATCGTTTATAGACAAAGCCACAAAAATCATTATCCCATTCGGTTTTAATTGGGAATAACAGTCGTCAATCAGCTTTATTCTGTCGGCTTTGTTCAAAAGATGAATCAGTGAATAACAGTAGATTGATGGGTATTGGGTTTTATCAAATGGCATCTCAGTAACAGAACCATAGTGTATTGTCACATCACTTCCAAAATGCTTCCGGGCTCTTTCAATAGCTGTTTTAGAGACTTCAATTCCGGTAACCTCAAATCCTTTATCGTAAAACACCTTTGCATTTCTTCCATAGCCGAACCCCGGAATTAATACGCTACTGATATGCTGTTTTTGCAATAATTCAAGTACGTTGCGTGCATTGTCAGTAGGCTGCTCTCCCCACATTCTTTCATTGCTTTTAAAGGCAGATTCCCAAAATTCAGTCATAGTTGGATGCTTGTTTAGAATCAAGGGTTGATTGAATATTCGTTATTTTTCATTGCCCACAATGTTTTTGACTTTAAACCGGAAGAAAGGCGTCGCCGTTGATAGAAGCAGTTTTTATTCGGTGACAGTGAATTTGATTTCCACGATACTTGAAACACTTCCCGCACTCGCACCATCTGAGCCGGTAATAATTTCAATCCTCACTTGATCAGACCCTGAAAACCCATTTGCAGGTTTATAGGTGTAAACGACCGTTCCGTTTTGATTTAACTCGCTTATTTCGTAGTGCTCAGCCTGTTTTGAAATGATGGCACCATCCTCATCACCAAATGCGCCTAAATCATATTCATAGGTTTCAGTATTCAAAAGGCTTATGTTTTCTGTAGTTACATCTATATCGTCGCCGGAACAGGAAACCATACACATTGTTAAGAAGAATATTAGAAATGCGTTTCTCATACGACTGTTTTTTTGTTAAGCAATAAAGTTAACAAAAAAAAGCTGTGCAGCGGGTTACTGCACAGCTTTTAAACTTAAGACACTCATGTTGAGAACGATCTATTTTTTTGCCAGTGTTTGCTCAATCAGGAGTGCGGTATCTTTTGCTCCGGAATGTTTTGCGTGATACGCGGCGTTATGGCCATTATCACATCTCAACTTGAGATTGGCTCCCTCAGCAATAAGGTATTTCAGGATTTCTACCTGATTATGACGGGCAGCTAAAATGGCAGGGGTCTTGCCTTTCCATTTTTCGTTAACGTCTGCGCCATATTCGATTAACTTTTGCACGGTTTCCAAATCGCCTTTAATTACTGATAAGTGAAGTGGGTTGTCTTTAACTCCCATCTCTAAAAGATGGGTTGTTTCCCCATACGCCTGGGGGAAGGTCTCTAATGTGAGTGCTTTGAGCGAACCAACGGAAAGCGCAAGCACCAGTACAGTTACTGTGATCGTTTTTTGCATTTGATGATGAATTTAAAGATTAAACATTTGATTACTATAAAGACGAAGCAAAATGCAAATGGTTACAGTAGTGCAATAGTTTTAACTTTTTTTTAATCTTTAGGAAAGCCAAAGGGAGCTGGCGGGAGGGATTGTAATTTTTATACTACTTGGTGGCTCTGAAGTTGCAAATTGATGTGCCGCAGGCATACTTTGGAGAGTGGGCGTTGGCGAATCTCTTGTATTTAATTAATTACTTAGATAAGTATATTGAATACTGGCGAGTAACTTTCCTTTTTTAGAAAAATATTCAATCTTATCGATAAGGCCATTTGCTAATTTCGTTTCAATACTTTCCCCGCCTTTTTCATAAACCAGTTTAATGCCTGATCGATAGCCTTCTCTGTCTTGAAGGATTTTGCTTATTTCCTTATTGCCTTCAGTGCATATTTCGGCAATGACTTCCTTTCTTTTGTTTTCAGTTATGATACAATTCCCTTTTTTAATATAGGTATAAGAATCGCTTTCCAATAAACTTCCGCTTACATGATATCTTTTTTTTGAAATAAGTTTCCCTTCATCATCCACTTCCCATTTGTGTGTTAAGTATCGTTGACCTTTAATAACCCTATATAAAATACTGTCATTCATGTTATGATTTCTGATCAACAGTTGTTCAATCAAAGTGTCTCCTTTAGCGTCCAATTGCACTTTTCTAAAGGAGCGGTCTTTTTTATTTCTAACAACAATAGCTGAATGCTGTAAATGGCCATCTTTATCTTTCTTTTCTCTATATTCTGTCATACCATCCTCAGAGAACGTATGAGTTGTTTGTCTAATCAATGAGTCCTTTGTGTCATAAGAGGTGAACAAAACTGTTTTGCCCTGTTTATCCAGTTCATGAACAAGATGTGACTGTTTGACCAGAGAACCTTTTTTGTATTCAAACCCTTTGATGATAACTTTTTCAATGTTATTTTTTACATAGAGATCTTCCACATTGTTTTGGGAAGCAGCAGTGAAAAAAGAAAGCACAAGTAAAAACGTAAGTAAATAGTTCATATAATTTAAAAAGCCTTGCATTTGTATAGCAAACAAAACTATGTTTTTTATCGTTCATAACTCCCATAGCCCACAAATTAATTCGTGGGCTATGGAATGGCATCACTGTATAGATAACGGCATAAACTATTTACGTGCGTGGTTGCGAAGGGGTTGGTTGGTTGTTTGGGTGGCTCCGAAGTTGCAAATTTATGTGCTGCGGGTATACTTCGGAGAGCGGGTTTATTCCTTTACAAATTCAAGACTATATTTTAAATTCCTTACCAAATATTAGTAGATATCTCTCGTTTGAAACTTTGTTCACGTACTCATCTAAATATTTGCCGTCTATTCTCAAAGTTCCCATCCAGCCGTACTCTATATCGGCAATAGAGAGCATTCCGAGATTAGTGTAGATTAAATCAAATACTGGTGAAAAATAGTATTCTTTGCTTTCTAAAATTGGTTTTACATTCTTATAAAGTCTCTGCATATAAAAGTCCGCAAAAGGGTCTTTACTATTTTCAATTTTATTTATAAATTCAGATTCAGATGTATTTGAAACAAACATTGCTATTAAAACTATTCCCAAAAATATATAAATTACTTTTTTCATATTACAATAATTTAGTGGTCGCCGAGGTTTTTACCTTAACGCTTGTTTTTTAAATCATTTTCTGAACATTATTCACAAAATTATGTGTTTATGAGCTGTGGCGTGGATTGAAGCTCAGACCTAGTCATAGATTCGGTGTTACCCTTTGTTTTTCTTTTTTCAGTTGTGTCTTTCCCTTTTTAATTTCTCACGTCATTTATTCGTATTGTTCACATTCGAATATCAGATGATTTTTAATTTCAATTGGTTTCACAACAATTGAATTCAGCTTTTGATTTGGAAATCCGCCAATAAAATAGTTTTCCGCTTCCAATTTATCCATCCATTTCATAAATACTTTTAGTTCGACCATTTTAACAATACAATTTTTCCATTCTATTTTTATTAATTCTTGGGCGAATACCAATTCCGGCCAGATTGGTATAATCATTTCGTTGTCAGCTCCGCACGTAACATAATTTCCATCTTTGTCTGCGATTAGAAATACTTGCTCAAAATCGGCAATTTTTCTTATCAGATATCCGTATCGCAATTTTGATTCAAGTTTGAATACGCTTTCTAATTGTTTAATATTCATACAAATATATGTTTTCAAATTAAGGGTAACGGTTTCGCATAACGTGCGACAAGGTTTAAAGTTACTTATTTTTCGGTTAGTGATTTTATGGTTTTCCCTAAGAGTATGAGGCTAAAGATTTAGCCGTGTTGCAAGTTATGCGTTGTTGTAAACTGTGGCATGTTATATTGATTATTGAAGTATAATTTTTTTGGTCACAGTCTCGGTCTCATTCTTTAAAACCAAAAAATAAAATCCTGCTGATAAATGATCCAGTAAAATTTTTGAACTGCCTCCAATATTCAACACTCCATTTTTAACTTCAAGTCCATTAATTGTAACTATGGAATAGTTACTGAATCGATTATTCTGAATTGTTAATAATTCTGTGGTAGTTGTTGGATTTGGATATATAGAAACAGTGCTTTTCGCTGCCTCTGTAATGGATAGTGACCCATTAACACCTGATAGTTTTTGAGTGACTAAATTAACGGGTGCATACATCTCCTCGGATGTATACCCTGTTACTATGATCTCATTATTATCCAAAACCTGCATGGAATATAAACAGTCTTCCATTCCATCATTGTCAAATCTGTAATGAGCAATTCCTTCTCCACTTGTTGCGTCAATTTTAACAATGGCAAAATCGTGATGAGTCCCAATACCATCATTACTTGTTTCACCACAAACATAAATAAAGCCATTTTTCAACACTAGGTCATAAGCTTGCTCGCCACTGTCGACGCTCCGATGGTACCTATGTTCCCAGAGTATTTCTCCATCGCTATTAATTTTTAGTGTAAGAAAATCTAAATAAATGTCGTTTGGGTCACCAGTATCGCCCCCTGGAAAATGCCCTGTCACATAAACATTACCTTCATTATCCATAATAAAAGCATTGATTCTTTCTAACCCCATTCCAAGCTCCAAATCATCATATAAAGTTGACCAGATAACTTGGCCCGAACCATTTAGTTTGGTTAGCCAATAAAGTGAACCATGAGTTGCGAAAATTGCCAAATCTTCGTCAACGAAAATATCATGCAAGCCCCGGATAAACTCAATATCACTAGTTACAGTTTTGGTTCCATCAGGCTCAATAGTAATCATTGAATGAAACGGATAATTATTGAAGCCAAATACAATAACATTATCATCGTATGCCTTAATGTTTGATGTGTAAAATTCAATCTCGGGTATGTCTATCTCCCACAAATATGTCCCATCAGAATCATAGGAAACAACTACTTGACTTCTTGCTTGTGTTGAAATATCTTCCTTATCGATAGATATAAAAACTTGGTCGTTATTTAGTAATTCTATACTATCCACCCAATATGAAAACTCACCTATGCCTTCAATTTCATCTTCCCAAATCAAATTTGCATCATTATCATATTTTTGAATGGAAGTTGTTATGTAATCATTGGCTTCTACAATGTATTTGATTAAGTATAAATTATTTGAGTTGTCAATTTTATAACCATATACTCGGTCATTTCTCGTCGGGTCAATTCCGTAAAATTTACTGTTTATTAACTCCCCCTCCATGTTATATTCTACCTGCTGCAATTTGTTGTCGTTGTTTGTGTCAGATAAACCGAATGCCTTGATGATATTATTTTGCACCTGAACTTTTGGATAATCCCTAGGAGAATAACCATAATTAAAGTCAGTAATGACTTCATTTGACCAAATAAGATCTGGTTGAGCTTGAATGGTGAAATTCAAACTAAGCGCAAATAAAAAAAATAAAGTTATTTTCATGTACAGTTAATTTAGGGCCATTGTTTACAACTCGTTATATAAACACTAAGATACTATTTTATCGCTCATAGTAGTGGAATAATAGCACTTTTTGTTCATCTTAACCATCTTGTTATTGCCCATTGCAAACTCCCCCATCGACCATAACATCCCGTATACCAATACGCTCTTAAAACAGCCCTTTTGTTTCACAATAATATATTGATAACACGTTAAGGCCTGTATTTACGTGTAAATTATGGGCTGTCAACGGGCTATCTATGTGCTTATCTGCATGTAATGTCGGGTTTGCGGGTTTGCGGGTTTGCGGGGGTTCGAGTTAGCGTGTGTGCGGGTGTTCGGGTTTGCCTAACGCTTCGTCGCACGCTGTCGCAGAAGCTTTTTATCCTCCGAATCCGCCTGAGGCGGAGAAGGTGGATAGCGTAGGCGCCCTGAATCCGCCTTTTGGCGGAGCAAGGCGGAAGGTTGGTTTGCGGGTTGTCGGGACTACGGGTTTGCGGGGTTCCAAGGTTTTGCGTTGAATGGTTTCTTTGGGATTTAGCTAACGCTCAGTTCGGCCGGTGGCCTCGTGTGGAGCTTGTTGTTTTGGAATTTGCCACCCCGGTTTGCAAGGATGTATTTGTGTTGGGTTAGGTAGTCTTTACATAGGGATTCAATGTGGATTAAATGGGAGTGTTCAATTAACTGTGTCATCCTAAATCAATTAAAAAAAAGGCACCAAGCCTCAGCTTGACACTGCTGAGGCCTGCTGCCTTTGTGTTTGGGACCAGGGTGTGGGTAAGGAACGGCCCTGATCATTAGTGGCTGAAAAGGGGCCGTTTGAAACCCTGAGGGTGCCTGTTGGTTCACCCATGCCCCCGGCTGAAAATTCAAATCATCCTTTTTATTTGAGGGGTATCGGTAGTCTGATAATGTGCCCGTTAACGTATGATTGCCAGCTGCTTGTCTGATGCATTGAACTTGGCGAGCGTTTTTCCTGACGGACTGAAAAAGACGTGCTCACTCTTTTTCAATTCACTGCTTTCCAACACATCGCCTGCTTTCGCGTCTACACGCGTAAACGTTTTCTTTTCCAATACCCATACTTCATCCCGGGTTGCGGCAAAATCTCGTATGTTTTTAGCATCTACACCGGCGATGAGGTTCCCCTCAAAATCCAGTATGCCTAAGCCTTTTGTTCCAAAGAGTATGATGCCATTGGCATACAACCGGCTGTATTTTACCTTTCCCACGCCCAGGTCCTTGGAGCGGGTATAAGACAGCTCCTTGCCGGTCTTAGCGTCGTGTATGTAAATGCCCTTGGATACAATGTCCACTATACGCCCGTTGGATACCATAAACGGGTTGAATGATTTTGCGATATCGGCGCTGTTGGAGGCTTTGTCTGTTTCAAAAACCACTTCTCCGGTACCGGCATCCAAGGCTGTAATCTGGGTGCGGTTCAGGTTGCCCGAGGCCTTCACATAGAAAAGACCGTCTGCCATCGCATCCTGCATAACCGTCCATTGGTTGCCGAGGATGTTGTACTTTTCAGTTTCTACCTTATCCTTGTGGATATCTATTTTAAGATAGCCTTTTTTAAAGCCTCCGTCGAGTTTTCCTTCTTCATTGAATGCCGTAAAATAACAGAGCTTTCCATCGCTGTCAAAATGGAGTTCGCGAGGCACAAGCCTGTTGTATTTGTTATTGGCGGCCGATTCGTCACTACCGTGTATCGCGCGGTCTATCGCCATTATGCCCCCGATCACCTTGGAAGCCTTTCGGGTACCTTCCAAACGGCTTTTGATATCGCCGTTACGTTCGGTACCGTTTACCACATCAATGAAGGTCAGCTCTAAGTAAGGCAACACCAGGGTATTGCCCACCATCGAAGCATAACCCGGCTCAAATGTTCCGGTGTATTCCACACTCCACAACAGCTTGCCGGTGGTAGCATCGAGTGCCTGTACTTCCGGTTTTGATGTAAGCTGATCGATGGCGCCTTCAGAATTAGGGACTTTTATCGCCATAATACGCTTAGATTTTGCGTCAAACAAGAGTTCGCCAATTCCTCCGGTCACCTCACTTTGTGTCCAACGGGTTTCCCCGGTTTTTAAATCCACCAATTGCAATCCATTCTTACCGTTTATGGCAATGGCATTCAGCTGGGGGAGGTAATTGATGAGCCTGTCGAGAAATTTATCACGGGTAAAGAAATTATTTGAGTTGTGCCTCACGTTCATCGGGCGCCCAACGACCTCGACATTGCCTGCACCGTGTGCCGTCAAGATGGTTTCGGCGGTTGAAATGGCCATATCCAATTGGTCTGTTTCCCAAAGCAGGTTGCCATCCTCCAGGTTGAACGCCTTTATTTGCGTGCCGTTGTGCTGGTAATCTATGGTCATAAATACCTCTTCATTACCAAAGAGAAAGTAACCGCTTCCTGTTGACACCGCCAGGCTGTTGATAAAACGCCCCAATTTAAAGGTATGCTTGCCTTCCAGTATTTTGGTGTTAGACCGGATGTTCCATACCTGAAAACGTTGATCGTTTTCTGCAACCATAAAGTGGTCGTCCGGTGAAAAGTCAATGAATTCCGGCGTAAAGCCAAGGTCGATTTGCACTGAGTCCCCGGCTTCTTGAGCGGTTGGCTGCCAGGCAACCAAAAGGAACAGAAAGATTGTTTTTAGTAGCTTCATAGGTTTATTGTTTGCGTTGTTTTGTTTCCATGTTATTTTAAGGAGTGGTTTTAGTCAATAGCAGCAGAAAAGCTTCCGTTGGTGACCGTGATGGTTCCTTCAGTGCCGGGAAAGCCATCGGCTGTAAACTCAAAGGTGCCTTTTAACTGGTTGTTGTTAGTGCTGGTGATGGTCAGGGTGCCGTTGACGTTTTGACCGCCAAATTCCTGGTCGGTTTGGGTATCTGTATAGACCACCCAAAAGCCGTCTACATCCAGCACGTCTACAGAGTTGCCAATGGGGTAGGTGCCCGGTGCAGGGTTTGCTGAGGGGTTTTCGTCCTCAAAACTTTTATGGAAAGCCAGGCTAAAGGTCTGGTCGCTTCCTGAGGTACCGTCATTGTTTGAAATCATATAGGAGTAGCCTTCAACGATCACCACATAAGAGGAGCCGCTTTTGTTGCCTTCAACAGCACCTGAGATGTCAAAAGTAATTTCGTTTGCGCCCACATTGGGGTCGTCACCATTGCTGCCGTTATCGTCATCACCACTACAGGCGGTGAACGTAAAAAGGAGTGTCAAAATAAGATAGAATACCGGATTTTTCATAAGTGTCATTTTTAATTATTGTTTGATTTGTATTGATTAGGTTCTTTTTTTATAGACTACATAGAGTCTGTGATCAGAATCGGGTCTGAGTTGCACACCCACTTTGAGGGTGTCGTCTTTCAGGCTCAGGACGTGCCATTGTATGCTGCGCTCACCTTTGGTCAGTGTAAGGGTATCGCCGTCGAGTTGCCATGTAAAGGTGTTTTCTGAAGGCGCACAGTTTGCGGTATATTTCACTTCTTTTGCGGTATGGTCTTCGGCAAAAAAGGTGTGGTCTTTACCGCAATCAGGCGCGGAATGTTTGTGGGGCATGACCCAGCCTTCACCATCATCACCCATGATGTTTCCTTCCAGTTCCCAGGCACCGGTGAGCATGGCCTCATCAATGGTTTGTGACGTGGCAGCGTGGCTCCACAGCAACAGCGCCGTTATAAAAAGGAAGGTGGTTTTAAAGTTGTTATTTTTCATCGTGTTTTGTGTTTTTAGTGCTTAAAAATAAACCGAACATCCCACGTGCGGGACATTCGGCCTTCTTAGTGTCTGTTAGGCTTCACATAAAACTTCGCCTACATTTTCAAACACGAGGTTTGAGGTAGAGAGGTTTTCAAAAGGGCTGGTGCTGTAGTCATAAAATACACAGTTGGGTATGTCCCTGAAAATGGTATTGTCAACACTCAGCACCGGAGTGGCATGCATATAGATGGCACCGGTATTTGTATGATTCCCTACAGGAAAGTCTCCTTTGGCGTTTTCAATAATGGCATGGGAGATCACATTGTTTTGCTGGGTAAACCCAAAAAAGAGACCGCCCCAGTTAGTACCATTGGCTGCCGTGAGCAATACGGGATTGGCTGCCGTGCCCAGTATCTTCAGGCTGAGTTCATTGCCGCCGTCTGTAGAGCCGTCATAAGGTTGCAGATAGGCCTCAGGCTCAAAATAGAGTTCGCTGCCTGCCTCAATGGTGAGGTGGCCACCATGCCTGATATGTACACGACGGTCCACCAGATAGGGTACATCAAGGTTCTGCCAGGTGCGGGGGGCTTCTATTTCATAATGATCAGACACAATGTTCAAAAAATCTGAAGCATTCCCGCTGTAAGTAGAGGTGTTGTTAAATATATGGGTCATGCTGGGGGTGACCTTTGCCGGCACGCCATTGTTTTCAGTAATGATAAGATTGGACGTTGCTACTGTGGCATTGGTTTCTATTCTGTGGAAGTCAAGACCAAAACTTCCTCCTTTGCTGATTTCAACATGATTGAGTGTAAGTGCCTGTGGCGGGGTACCTGAAACACCCCTTATTGCCAGACTGCCTTCATAAACAGGCGACATTTCGGTAAAAGGCTGTGAACCGGCATACTCAATAATGGCGTGTTCTATCGTGTTGTTGAGGTTATGAGCTTCGGTGAAATACAGGCCTCTCCAGAAACCGTTTTGTTGTGCCGTGCCTGTAAAGATGACCGGCTCTGTAGCAGTTCCTCTCACATCAAAGAGTTTGTTTTCTGAAGCCACCCGCAAACCGGCGTGGTTTTCAAAAGCAATGACCACACCCGCTTCTATGCTGAGGCTGCCTTCAACGTTTGCATAGCAGCTGATGACATAATCTACAGGGCGTTGGGGGTCGTTCTCCAGCACGCGGTCTTCTGAGAAATAGTCACAGTCCAGCGCAATGGGAGGGAGGATGACATCAACCGGATCTGAGATACCGTCGTCTGTAGAACAGGAAGTGAATACCAGGGTGCCGCAAAGGAACATCATTACTAAGTGTGCTGATTTAAAATAATTTTTCATAGTGTACTGTATTTTAGTTTTTAGAATTAACTTTCTTATTCATACCCTTCCAAAGAGAAAGTAAACATTCAGATTCAAAAAAAATGATAAAGCCTTGGGCTGAAGACCTATTAAATAATTGTCACATCGCTTGTTTGCAGGGGGTTATAGTGGGCTACAGGGGTTTTAAAAAAAGTTTATCTTTGTGTATGTTTACTTTTCCCCCAAATCAGTATGAATGATTAAAGACCAGTATGTAGTTGATAAACTCAAGCAAAATGATTTAAAGGCGCTGGATGAAGTTTATCTTACTTATAAAAAGGAGTTTATTTTATTTGCGAGAACCTTTTCCATATCGGAAGATGCTATTGCTGATGTCTATCAGGAAACCATCATCAGCCTGTATGAGAATATACAGAACAAAAAACTAGAACACTTGACCAGTACACTGAAGACTTATTTGTTTGCGATTGGAAAGTTTAAAATCTATAAGCAATTAAATAAGAACAAAAGACTGCACCACGAGGGGAACAGCATTCATATCTCTGAAGAGATGCAGCTGTTTGAAACCGAAGTGAATGATGAACGGCAACGTAAGCTTCAGACGGCTTTGAAACAGCTGGGATCTAAGTGCCAAAAAATACTGGAATTGTATTACTATAACGGAATGACACTGGATGAAATACGCACCGAACTGGACTACACTTCAAAAGACGTATTAAAAAGCCAGAAATCACGATGCCTGAAGCAGTTAAAAGAATTAGTGAAGAAAAGTTATGAATAAGGAGGCGTTAAAAGAGAACTATTTTAGCAACCGGCTCAGCGAGGCTGAGTTTGTGCAGTTGGAACAGCTTTTGGAAACTGATGCAACATTTCGTGAGGAGTTTTATGACGCGCTGGAAATACAACAGGCCCTTGCGGGTGAAAAGCACCGGCCTTTAAAGGAACGCCTTCAAAAGCTGGATCAAAAGCCAGCCAGGAAAAACCATTGGTACCTTTATGCCGCTGCGCTAGTCGCCCTGATTTCGATAGGTTCCCTCTTTTACAATCCCACACCCGATTATGAGGATGTATATGCCACCCACTTTGAAGCGTATCCCAATGTGGTAAGCCTCACGAACCGCAGCGATGCCCCGCAGGAGGGTGTAGCAAAAGAGGCTTTTGAACTGTATGAGGCCAATCAATATAAGGAAGCTGCCGCGGCTTTTCAGGAGCTTTACCGGCAACGGCCTGAAGACTATGTTCACTTTTACTATGGCTTGAGCCTGATGGCCGGTGGCGAAACTGAGGCTGGTATTGATGCGCTGGAAACCTATCCCTGGCAAGAAGAGAACAGTGACTTTACAACAGTTGCGGACTGGTATATCGGACTGGGATATGTAAAATTGGGGAATAGTACAGATGCCCGCTTCTACTTACAAAAAGTAGCCGACGGTGAAAACTCCCTGAGCAAGCGTGCACAGGAAGTACTGGAGGCATTAGACTGATGCTTTGGGTTTTCTTTTGCGTCTAAAAAAGAATAATCCTGCTACTACAAGCACACCTCCGGCCAGGTACCATACAACTCTATTTTCATCCGGCACAATGGGTGTCGCATCGCCATTAATGACAAAGCCCGCCCAGTAATAAGGGTGTGTTTTCAAAGGGTTGTTTGTGATAAAATCTTTTTTTGCGGCCGCCAGAGCGCTCGCTTTGTTTTCTCCTGCGTGCAGATAATTGTAAAAGGAAATCATGATTTCTGAGGTTTCCTCATCGGGTACTTCCCACAAGCTGTACACACTCGAGCGCACCCCTGAATAGGTCAACGCCCGTGACAAGCTCAGCAAACCTTCACCGGCAGCCAGTTTGCCCACCCCGGTATTGCAGGCACTCAACACCACAAGGTCTGCCGGAAAGTACATACCATACAGGGAAGAAAAGTCCAGATAGCCGTTGTCTTGAAACACCAGGCCGGAGCGGGTGTGTTCTTTTTCATCCAGTAAGGCGTGCATCGCCAGATGATATATTTTATAAGAGGTGGTGTGTTCCATAAAGTTTTGCACAGTTGCCTGTTCATCCAGGAAAAGGTCACCGTTGATGGTAGCGGCAATGGCGCGGGCTTCCTTAGTGGCACCTGCAATGTCCTTGAAGCGGTTGCCGCGGACAACAAGGCTATTCGTATCGGTATCGTCATAGCGTGGGGCAAATGCAGCAAAGAGGCTTTTGTCTTCGCCGTTAGCCGGAGCCATATTCTTGATCAAAAGCCATAAGGCGAGTGAATTGGCATAGTGTATCTCGTGAGATTGTATGAGCGGTGTGCTGCCGTTGTCAAGCACTTCAAAAGGCAGGTAGTGCAGGAAGTCATCCGGGATGATGGTCACGTTGGTGTAGGTTTTTAATTCGTCTTCAAAGGGCGTGATGAGATGCCTATAGAGTTCCCGTGACTGCGCGAGAGGGTCTTTTCGGGGGTCGTGAAGCAGTTGGTAGTATGCCTCCAGCTGCTGCTGTAGCCCGGCTGTTCCGCTAAGGTCAAAGAGCTTGATGTCTTGGTGTGAGATAGTGATGGCATACGTATCTTCAGTTCCGGTAAAGTATTTTATGAGCAGTTCGTCCTCTGAGAGGTGTTCCTGGATTTTTTGGAGGGTGACCTCTTCGTTGTAAAAGGAATGGTAGCGGGGTTCTTTTTTGGCAATTTGGCCGTCCAGCTGTGAGATGGAATCTGCAAGCTTTTGGCGGGTGGCTTCGGATGCATCAGGGTTTTCAGTGGCGAGGTTTTGGAGCTTGAGGTGTAAAAAGTTACGGGTGGCCAGGGTGTTTTCTTCAACGTTCAGGAACTGGAGCTGCTTTCTCTCAAACTCATTTCGCAATACCTGGGAGTTGTTGCTTTCAATCAAAGCCAGCAGGTCTGGAGACAGCGGTAGGTCAAGGGCGGTGTGAACGGCATAAAGGCCTTCATTGATGGATTTGTTGAGGTAGTTTAAGCTGGTGTTGTATTCGCCGTTCTGGTAATACAAGGCAAAAACATGAGCGCCCAGTTCATACAAATACTTTGCATTGAGGGCCTCTTCGCGGTCGGCGGTGGTATGATACAGTGCTTTATAGTAGCCGGCAGCATCTTTCAGGGCACTAACAAAAAACGAACTGTGTTGCTTTTGAAAGGTTTCCAGAGTTATGGCTTTCGGGTCTGTAAGGGGTGTATCTCCTAAAACGGAAAGGGCTTCACGAATGTTTTGGGAGGCATCTTCCGTCAGGCTTTCTTTCGCTTGCAGCGTTGCTATTTTGATCAGGATGTTCACCACATTCACCGTCCCGATGTCTATCTGATCGCGCACGGACAAGGCCTGTTCCAGATGGTCAATGGCAGTTTTGTTTTGGTTTGTATCGGTTGCTATCCGGGCGAGTTTGGTGTGTGTGAGCATTTGGTAATAATGCTGGTCATAGGTTTTGGAAATTTCCAACGCCCGTGTTAAAAACCCGGAGGCTTGGGTGTACTTGTTTTCATCAATGTAATAATCGCCCACATTGATCACGGCAGCGAGATAGTGGTGGCTGAGTTGTTGTTTTTGCTGAGCAGGAAGTATTTCAAAGTAGTCACCAAAGGCTGTGAGTTCTGTTTCTGCCTGGTCGCTTTCGCCGGCAAAGGTGTGGTAAATGACCTTTAGGCGATATTCATTGACACGGGTGGACACGGGAGCTTCAGGGTAGGATAGGGCGTTTATCGATTGGAATAATTCGCGGGCTTTTGTTTGGTCACCATATTCTATATAGAGTTTCATTAGGTTACCGTACAGGGTATTGAGATAGCCGGGGTTAATAGTTGTGTCTTTTTCCCAGTGTGCCTGTGCTTTTTCAAAGCTCTTTAAGCGTTCTGAGAAGAACCCGATTGCCTTGTAAGCGGTACCCAGGTTGTTATAAGCCAACCCAAGGTCAAAGTGTTTGTTTTCGTTCAAGCCTTTATACAGGGCTATGGATTTGCGGTATAAGTCAATGGCCTCGGCATAGTTTCCCAATCGGTCATTGATATAACCTAAATCATAGATATAATCTGCCCGCACTTCTTTGTCAATCGAGTCATTGAAGAGTGCCAGGCCTTCGTTGCCTTTCTCCAGGGCTTCGTTCCAGTTACCGGAATAGGCCAGGGCATGGTAGAGGGCGTTATAGATGTCAATCCTGTAGCGGGTTTCGGGGGTGGCTTGGTAGTTTGCTATAGTGGTTTGCGCTTTCTGATAAGCTTCTACAGCTTCTGCATAGTTGCCGTCAGCATCCAAAAGCTTTCCGTTGGTAAAGTGGATCTTACTTTTAGAGCGCGCATATTGCGGCGATGCTTCGGAACTCAGTTGCAGGATTTCTTCCCAGGCCTCTGCTGAGAGTGCATATTCCTGTTCATTTAATAAGCTGTCTGCTCTGGTTATTTTGTCTGAAAGGTCTTCTTGAAATGCCTGAATCGTGAGCGTAAAGGTTAAGGAGAGGGCAAGTAAAATAAGTTTCATTTGGGTAACAATGCATAAGGTTCTGATGTACAAATGTATTATTTTCTTACAAATATCAGTTCCTTATTTTAGAAAGAAGCGGGGGTGTTTTCTTGTTTTGTTTTTGCTGCCATGCTTACTTGAGACTATACAAGCGTTGCCAGTAATGCAACCCATCAACAAAAGTTTCCATATAACTCAACTTTTTTGTTATCTTTGCTAAAGTATAACGACAAATATACTGAATGAAACCAAAATTTGAGGTAGTTTTTCTTGAACAGGCTATTGACTTTATGTCAAAATTAGATGTTAAAACCAAAAAGAAAATCTATTATAATTTAGATAAAGCGAAACTCGAAAACGACCCAAAACTGTTTAAGAAACTGACAGACGACATTTGGGAATTTCGAACACTTTATCAAGGAATCCAATACAGGCTATTTGCCTTTTGGGACAAAACCGACAAAACCGAAACGCTTGTGTTATCAACACACGGAATGGTAAAAAAAGTAAGTAAAGTTCCAAAAGCGGAAATTGAGAAAGCATTGAAAATTAGAGCTGAATATTTTGATGAATAAATTTAAAATTATGGCAACGAAAAATAAAAAAATGAAAATGATGACACTTGACCAAATGAAGGACAAGGACATTGGAAAAGTAGGAACACCAGAACGTGACAAATACGAATTTGAGTTGCGAATGGAAGTGCTTGGCGATATGATAAAGTCTGTCCGAAAAGAACGTAATTTGACTCAAGAGCAACTCGGAGAATTAATCGGAGTTCAAAAGTCGCAAATCTCCAAACTGGAACGAAATACTAAAAACGTAACTATCGAAACGATTTTAAAAGTGTTCAGAGCGTTGAAAGCAAACGTTAGATTTAGTGTAGAAATGAACGAATCGGAATTTAAAGTAGCATAAGCACTACTGGCAACCCGTGTATAATTAATGGCTGGTTTTCGCCTACTTGCGAAAATCTTCGCAGATTTTCTATCTGGTTTTTATTTGCTAAATTAGGTGCATAAACACGCCACTAATCATACTCAAACACGTTTTTTAATTCCTGCCAGAGGGTGGGTTTCCCTATCGAGGGTATATGGGATTCTTTAGTGTTCATTTTTTGATTGCTGAAATGTTCAAACTTTCGGAAACAGGTTGAGGTTGGATTACTCCTTCTTCATTTCATAGTTCACCATCCATTTAATCCCGAATTGATCTGTAAAACTGCCAAAGAGGTCGCCCCAGAACATTTCCTCAAGGGGCCTCTCGATGTCACCACCGGCAGAAAGGGCGTTGAATATCCTTCGGGTTTCTTCTTCACTGTCGGGCTGGACCGAAATGTAATTGCTGCTCCCAAATACCGCCCTGTATCCAAAAGCCTCTATACAATCTGATGCCATCAGGATGTTGTTGCCTATGGGCAAGGCAATATGTAAGATCAGGTCTTGGTCTTTCTCCGGAATATGTCCGGGGCTCTTTTCATCTTCGGGCATGTCTTTAAAGCGTTGCAGCCCTAAGAATTCGCCGCCAAAAACGGATTTGTAAAAGTTGAAGGCTTCTTCGGCATTGCCGTTGAAATTTAAATAGGGGTTTAGTGTTGTCATGAGTGTATTAGTTTTTGAGTATGTGAGTCAACCCTTGAAGGGTTTGAAACCCTTCAAGGGTTAAAGGGATTCAGTATACTTTTTAAAATTGTCTAGTATGGCTTGCCAGCCTTGTTGTTGGAGTTCGCGGCTGTTTATGTTTTCGGCTTCAAAGCGTTCTTCTATCACAGTCGTGTTGCCGTTTGCACGGAAGTCAACTGTGACTTTCCTGCCGTCTGAGAGGGTATAGGCAAGGTGCTTATGCTCTTTCACACGGTCATAGGTTCCCGTGAAGTCAAAGCCGGCGCTGCCGTCTTTGGCTTCCATACGGCTGGTGAGTTGTCCGCCTTCCCTGAGGTCGTTTGTCGCTTCGGTGGTATGCCAGTCGGGCGAGGCGGCATTCCAGTTGACGCTATGTTCCGGGGCGTTCCACACGTCCCATACTTTTTGTACGGGGGCGTCTACGTGTGTTGTTACTGTGATTGGGTTTTTCATTGTTTAGTGGTTTGTGGGTTTTGTTATAATTGAGCCGTAAGATCTTACGGCTTTACTGTTGATCCTGTCGGGTCTTACGGCTTCAACCCTTCAAGGGTTTCAAACCCTTGAAGGGTTCTCCCCGAAGGCTTTTTCCAGGGTGGCGATGTCAAACTTTTTCATTTGCATAAAGGCATCCATCACCCGTTTGGCCCGTGCTTTATCGGGGTGGGTGACCATGTTGATCAGGGTGTCGGGCAGTATTTGCCAGGAGACCCCATACTTGTCCTTCAGCCAGCCGCACATACTTTCTTCGCCACCATCAGCAGTGAGTTGTGCCCAATAGGCATCAATCTCCTCCTGGTTTTTACATTCCACCATAATGGACACCCCTTCCGTAAAGGGATGGTCGTTTTCCACCCCACTGTCCATCGCCATAAAGGTATAGCCATCCAGCTCAAACTGGGCGTGTTTGACTGTTCCGTTGGCATAGTCGTTTTGGTCTTCGTCAGTATATTTCAGGATGCCGTGGCTTTGGGTGTTTTTAAAAACCGACAGGTAAAACCGGATGGCTTCTTCGGCTTTCCCGTGCTTCTTGCCGCTAAAGAAAAAGAGCGGAACAATTTTTTGCCGGGTATAAGAAGGTTCCTCCAGCATAAGTTGCCAACTGACACCAAATTTGTCTTGCAGCCAACCGTATTTGGGGCTCCAGTCATAGGTGTCCAAAGGCATCATCACTTCGCTGCCCGGACTCAGGTTTTTCCACAAAGTCTCCACTTCGTCTTCTGAGCGACATATCACAAACAGGGAGATGGATGGGTTGGGACGAAATTCAGGTCCGCCGTTGAGCAATAGTAATTTTTGCCCAAAAAGCTCCAGGCTAACCACGATGCCGGCATCGGTGGTGATTTTTGCATCCTTGAATGCAGTGTAATAAAAATCGGCTGCTGCTTGTGCGCTTCCTGTTTCGGGGTCAAACCAGAGACAGGGATAGATGTTGTTTTTCATCGCTTTACTGTTTTGTCAGGTTAGTGTTCTTTAAGGGGTGAAACATAAGAAGTCATCTTTTTGATTTTGGCATTTTTAAAGCCGTTGAATTCATACACATCACAAAACCCAAAGGACTTTACTTCGCCGGAGGCTTCCTTGATTTTCATCGTTCCGTTCACGGCGGCGGTCCTTCCGTGGGTGATGGTGTTTAAGATTTGCATATCCAGGGTCTCCACGCCTTCCATTTCGCGTAAGCTGTCTTGAAACGCTTCCTTTCCCTGAATGTTGAATTCGCCCACCATTTCCCATACAATGTCATCGGTTAGCTGTTCTGCAATATAGTGGGTATCGCCTTTCGCGAAAGCGTTATTGAACCGGTTTAAAAATTTTGCACGTGCTGTCATACTACTTGTTTTTTTTTGATAACGTAAAGATAGTAAGGTGTTTAAAAAGGGGAACGGTGTTTTTACGGCAATTGAAAGGGGCTGTTGCGACATTTAGAGTACCAAAACCGATAGTATATTCCCGGCCGGGTCTTTGAACCAGGCAATGTCAGGACCCTGGCCGTTTGCACGGCAAATGCCTTTGGGATCGGTGGCAATGTTTCCTTCATACTGTTCAAACCGGACGCCCTTTTCAATTAAGCTGTTCACGGCTTCATCAATATCCTTCACCGGAAGGTTCAACACCGTAAAGGGTGCCGGCCGGTGATTGTCCCGGGGGTAGAGCAGGACATTGTTGCTCCCGGGAATGTGCAGTTCCATAAAACCCATAGGGTCCTCTTGTACTTCCAGGCCCAAAACGGTAGTGTAAAATTCCTTTGCTTGCTCCACATTGTCCACAGCATAACTACTGAATATGGTTTCTTTTTTAAACATAATAGCTTGGTATTGATTTGTATAAGGTAAAGATAGAATGAAATTCCTGTTTTTAATGGGTGTAAAGTCGACAACGTAAAGGGGGAAATGCGACAACTCTTAAGAATGTACTGCCTTGATTTCAAAAAAGCGAAACCCTCTTGACAAAAGGTTGTCACAACAAGGCATTTCCTTTGTAGCATATACATCAAAACAACCCTATATGAAAATAACAATCCTGATAACCGATTTTAATTTTTACCTCCTGATGTTCAGGCATAAGGAATCTAACTTTTGATTATTTGTGTTTTCGTCTTAAACAGTATCTTTGGGAAATCTATCAACGTGTTATGAGTGCAGACACCCCAAAGCGATTTGACCGCATTGTCGCCATCCTTATCCAGTTGCAGTCCAAGCGGGTGGTAAAGGCCAGTGAGTTGGCAGACCGCTTTGAGGTGAGCCTGCGCACCATTTACCGCGACATCCGCACGCTGGAAGCTTCGGGGGTGCCCATCTACAGTGAGGCCGGTGTGGGCTATTCCATTATGGACGGCTACCGCTTGCCACCGGTGATGTTTACCCGCGAGGAGGCCGGCAGTTTTGTGGCTGCTGAAAAGCTGATGCAGAAGTTTACCGACAAAGGTTTGGGTTCCTATTTTGAATCGGCCATGTTCAAGCTGAAATCGGTGTTGCGCGGACGCGAAAAGGACTGGGTAACCGCCATCGAATCGCATATACTGATTGAACCGGGCGAGGAGCTCTTCAATGAAAAGGTGCCCAATGCCCTGCAAATCCTCTTTGAGAGCATCGCCGAAAAGAAGCAGGTGCAGATGACCTATCTGGCACAGGATACCGAAACCGCTACGAACCGCACTATCGAGCCCGTGGGCCTTTTTCACGAGAGCCACCACTGGTATATGATGGCCTATTGCCATTTGCGTGAGGACTACCGGCAATTCCGTACAGACAGGATTGCCCACATTCATCGAACGGATATCCCCTTTACCCGGGAGCACGACCCCCTGGACCGTTTTTTAGCAAGCGACCCCGACAAAACAGCGGTCAAGGTGCGTATCCTGGTGGATAAAAGTATTGTAAAGCACATCAAGAGCGGCAGGAAGTATTACGGCTTTGTTTCCGAAAAGGAAAAAGGCAAGTACATGGAAATGACCTTTATGTCGCGGCATATTAAAGACGGTTTTGCGCGCTGGTATATGATGTTTGGCGACTATGCCGAGATCCTTGAACCCGAAAGTCTAAAGCAACGAGTGAAAGAATTGTCAGAATCCATTGCTAATAAATTAACCAAACCTTCAAGGCCTCAAAGACCTTGAAGGTTAAGCACAGATGAGTAAAAAACCATTGGTACATAAAGATTATTTACTCCAAAAATTTAAAGGAAAAGGCGGCTGGACCTATGCGGAAATTCCAGAGGTTTCACCCGGTAAAAACACGCCCTTTGGCTGGGTGCAAGTGAAGGGCAGTATAGATGGGTATCCCATTGAAAAATATAAACTACAGCCCATGGGCAATGGAAAATTGTTTCTTCCTGTCAATGCCAAAATCAGGAAACAGATTGGGAAAGAAGCGGGGGATAGGGTGGAAGTCATTCTGTTCAGAGATGAGACCCCTGAGACGGTTCGCGAGGAACTGCTTTTGTGCTTAAAGGTGGAACCCGGGGCATTAGAGGCTTTTCAATCTTTGATCCCTTTTAAGCAAAATGCCCTGACAGATTGGGTATACCAGTCCAAAACCGATACAGAAAAAGTGAACCGAATCGCAGACATCCTGAAACAGATGCAAGCGATTCACTCACATTCAAAGTAATTGTTCCCGATGCTAGGAAAAAAATGTTGTATGAAAAAGATTGTAAACACCCCATTTGCCTTTCTTACAGATATACCAAAATACATTCAACGTCCTACAGGCTACTTCTAACATCTTCCTTCTAACTTTACACTTCTATTTTCGTCCTCCCTTATCCCATACTTCCTTGCAGGATACTGTATAGCATCGCCTTATTTTATTCATAAACTAACCGTAGATTCTTCGATGTTTTACCGTAAAAAGTACTGTATTTACGAATAAAGTACGGTTAATCATCGAAGAATCTATATTTAACACTAGCAAAAACCTAGTAGTATATAGGGATTATCTCAGGGGAATTGCTTAACTTTGAATGGTTTACGGGGGATTTGTTCCTTTTTAAACGTATTTTTTTGTATAACCAACGAAATTAAGATGGCACGAGTAACTAATAAATTGATCCACCTGACCGGGATGATTGATGACCTGGTGTTTTACAAGAGTATTTATGGGAACCTGGTGCGCGCCCGGCCGGACTTCTCAGGGAAGAAAAGAAAATCATCCCCACTGCAAAAGTTGCAACAAGACAAAATGCTGGTGGTAATGGATTTTTTAAGGCCCTTAAAGCGTTTGCTGCGGGAGAATGTATTTCCCCCCGGCAGTCATTTACCGGCTTTTCATTGGGCAAAGTCCTATTATTTGAACGAGGTGGTTTATTTTGAGGACGAGGGCTACCACATTAATTTTTCCAAAGCCTTGATGAGTTTGGGTGACTTGCGGCCGCCGGAGCTGATGTCTGTGCATGTAGACGACACCTATCTGGTGGAACTGCAATGGCAGGACAACAGTGAGCAGGCGCTGGCTTATCCTGATGACGGATTACTGGTCGTGTTGTGCGCCCCGCAGGCCAAGGCTCTTTTTTACCGTACTGGTGTTACCCGGCGCAGTGACCAGACGGTTACCATCAAGCTGAACCAAAGTTGGGAAGGTGTGGAGACCCACATATGGGCAGGCTTTTCACGACCCGATAAAAGGGCTTCGGCGAGTGTGTATTTGGGTAGTTTTATTTTGTAATAACAATAATGACCAAAATATTTTTTGACGTAGGACTGTAGGACTTCGAGACGTATGACTTCCGATATCCAACACCTTGATATTTTGGTATTTAATAACGAATAGAAATCGTACGTCATAGGTCTTAAAGTCATATGTCAGCGGCTTAAAAATCAAGCCCTCACCATCTTTATACGCCAGAAGCATTTGTAAAATAGAGGCCAGAGCAGTTTTTTCAAAAAACCTTTAGGACGCTATTGTTGTAATTACTGCAATGGGGGTTGTAATACCGCTGATTTTTAAGGTAGAAGTCAGGCTGTGGCAGGCGTGGAGGTTGCATCACCTTTTTTTTACGATGAGGATTTCGTCGTCTGAGAATTCCATCCAGGCGATGTCATAGACGTAGTGAAACATTTTTCCTTTGCTGTTTATGTGGAAGTGGGTGTGGTATTTAAAGCGGAACTTTTTTTGTTCCAGGCGTGTTCTATAAATTTTGATTTGGGTTTTATTTTTACCGATCAGCTCGAGCAGGATGCCGTGGTTGCGTTTAAGGTATTCGTCGATTTGTTGTGCGGCGCGGTTGGAGGCTTTTCGCAGGTGTGTGTGGTAGTAGTTTTTGCAGCCGACGGAGCAGAATATTTTATCTGTTCTTCCGCGGAGTATTTTTTTACATATTTTACAGGCTTTTTTCACTTGATGTCTTTTGTGGCTTCAAATATAAACTATTCGTTTGAAACGGTTATAATCATTTATAGTTGTTTGTTAGCGGTTTAGGGTTTTCTTTTTTTATAGTTTTGAGGAAGTCTTTTTCTCAATTGCTAAAAAAAATGATGGATTCAACGACTATTGTTATGTATTTACCCCGGAAGAATGCGGGGCGAATCAAGTTTAAAATTCCTTATGAACTGATGGAGGAGCGCACTGCTTTTAAGCAGTTGAACGGCTCGTTTTATCACCCCTCGCAGCGATTGTGGAGTTTACCTAACACGGCCGCTCACAAGGAGCAAGTGAAGACTTTGTTTGGTAAAAAGCTGAAGGTTGTCAACGAACACAGTCCGCCTGAAATGCCTGAGTTTGTTGTTACAGAGGCGATTCAGCTGGAGTTGGACAGGCATTATCAAAAGATGAAGTTAAAGAGTTACAGTGATTCTACTATACGGACGTATCAGTCTAACCTGGCGCAGTTTTTTGTTTATTTTAAAAACAGTGATGTTACCACCTTAACCAAGGAACAGATTGAGGGGTTTGTGTATGAGCTTGTTCAGAAGTACAAAATTAGTGAGCAGAAGCAAAATATGATGATCAATGCGATTAAGAGTTATTATGAGCACACGCTGGGTCAGCCACGTGAGTATTACACGATCACGCGTCCCAAGCGCAGCAAGGATTTGCCCAACACTTTGAGTGAGGAAGAAGTGCTTACGATCATCAACGCGCCTAAAAACATCAAACACAAGGCTATTTTGTATACTATTTATAGTGCGGGTTTACGCATTGGTGAGGTGATCAGGTTGCGGGTAAAGGATGTGCGGTCTGATGACGGTTTTTTGTTTGTCAAGGATTCTAAGGGTAAAAAAGACCGGCACACGGTTTTGAGTCCGTTGTTGTTGGATTTACTTCGAACGTATTACAAGGTTCACAAGCCTTCTTATTGGTTGTTTGAGGGACAGGACGGGGGGCAGTATTCTGCAACGAGCATACAGCAGATTTACCGTAAGGCGGTAAAGGAAACGGGGTCAAACCCCTGGAGCACGCCGCATACTTTGCGTCATAGTTTTGCGACCCATTTGATGCAGCGAGGGGTGAACATCAGGTATATACAAACGGCTTTGGGGCACAGCAGTACTAAAACGACTGAGGTTTATACGCGTGTTTTGAGTATAAACAGTAAAACGTTGAAGAGTCCTTTGGATGTTATTATGGAAAGTGCTACTTTCGATAAAAAATAACGTCAGGGCATGGTGCACAAAATGAATATATCAACAATAAAACCCTAAGAAATGACGTATATACTAATGTTGTACACCATTATGAAAAACCTACCGTTACTCATATTAATCCTCATAAACTTTAATATTTCATTTGCTCAAAAAAGCGAATCGGAATTATTAAAAGATTACGATTTCTATTTGGAGAAAAACATAGAAATGGGAAAATGGAGTACTAAATATTTCCTTTCAAATGGACTTGTCACAACCCAAGAAAACTATTGGAATAATGAATTGCGTAGTCGAACAGAATTCGAATATGACAAATACGATAACGTAAAACAAGAAACGGAAACCTATAATATCAACGACGGAAAAGTCAATAACGTTTCACATATCAAATTAAAATACAATGATACTTTATTGGTTCGTAAAGAATTTGATTTTGGAATGACTGAAAAATATTCCGATTTCAACAAGTTTGGAAAACCAAAATTGATTGAAAGAATTGATGAGCATAATGTTTGGCCTCACAAAGAAATATTTGAATATGACAAAAAAGGAAATGTTGTTAAATCGATTGTATTCAGTACATATACAGATTTAAATAACAAAACAGCTAAGGAAAAAGCAACTACTCATTTCAAGTACGACAAATGGAATAACGTGATAGAAATTCATCGAGAATTTGAACCTAAACAAGAGTTTCCAATAATTATGACTGGTGGACCAGCCAAATACGAATTTGAATACTTTAGGTATAAATACAACAAAAATGGACTTTGGACTAAAAAGTATAAAACTGTCAATGGAAAAGAAATTTTAGTTGCTAAAAGAAAATATAAATAACGGTGTACAACAACTGGTATAACAAATAGCTTTTAAGTGCTTAAACCAAAGTTTTTGTATATTTAAAAACATAAAACCAACTCGGAATGGCTAGCGATTATGTGCACGCTACTTGCCATACCAGAGAACGTTAAAGCCAAGTTGAATGATGGGAAAAATGGTTCAATGTGTTGCTCTAATAATATCTATAAAAAAGTAAAATTAGGTGTGTTTGCGAAAAGGAAACACAGTTTTNCAAATGCGGGATGACTGCTTAAAAATGAAGATATTACAACTAAAGAATATTCGGTCTGGCGGACAAAGATTCGGTTTCAAAATCCCGCACTTGCCATAGCCAAACCGTTGTAAGTAATCTAAAACCAAAATGTTCGGAAGAAAGAAATTTAAATATACCGATTTGCCACCAGGTGATAGAATCAGAAAATTGGTTGAGGAATATTTACAAGAATTTCTTGAAAACAAAGGATTCAAACTATTGAAATCTGAATTGACATTTAAACGAAATGTTGGCGATTTTACTCAAGAAATATACTTCCCAAAAAGCCGACATAATTTTGGAAAAACTAATGTAGATTTTTGGATTATTCTGTCAGTAAACTCTAGGACTTATGTTGAGTGGCATAAAAAACAATACGGATTTGAACCGATGAATGACTTTGTTCATTCTTGGTACGATAAACATATTGACGAATGGAAAACTGAATTTCGTGAAGTTCATTACGACCTTGCCAAATTTGACAATGTTAAGTTAATGAAAGATATAAAGCGGAATTTAGAGAATATTGGAATTCCATTATTGGAAAAAGTGTCTGACTGGGAAAAAGCATCGGATTATATGGTTCAAAAAGAAGAATTCGCCTATATCGCAAAAATATTTGATTTTTATATGATAGCAAACCAAACTGACAAAGCAATCGAATCGTTATCATTGGCGGAAAAATGTTATGAGAAATATGAGAATGTACCAACTGAAAGATTTGAAGAGATTAAATTAAGAAAAGACTACTTACAACAACTGGTATAACAAATAGCTTTTAAGTTCTTAAACCAAAGTTTATGTATATTCAAAAACATAAAACCAACTCGGAATGGCTAGCGATTATTTGCAAGCTACTTGCCATACCATTAGACGTTGCCAGTAATTTATTAGACCAGCATATAAAATCATGAAAAAAACATTCTTAATATTATTTTTAATCAATATTTATTTTTGCTTTGGGCAAGATTATTTTGAAGGGAAAAATCTGTACTGCGGTTCAAGCAACCCAGAGGCATTGAAAGCTTTTAATGCTGGAATAGAATTGTTGCATCTCAATTCTTCATTGGATAAAAAAACCCTCAATAAAACTGCAGATGTATTTTTTAAAGCTTTCAAGATTGACAGCACATTTTGCGACGCTGCATTTTTTACTGGCTATACAATGAGATTAATGAACGATAAAGACGCATTGGTTTTCTATTATATGGCTGATAGTTTAGCCCAAAATAAAGCTTCTGTTTTTAAATCCAATCTAGCGGCAGAAGCTATGAGATTCGGTAATGTAGAAGGTCTTAAATTAGCAAGAAAAAAATATGAAGAACTTATGGAGTATTTTCCAGAAAACCCTGAAGGATATTACGGTATTGCCTTAACTTCACCAATGATTGGCGACTTAAAAAATGGGTTGAATTGTATTAATACAGCAATCAGCAAGTATTTAAAAATGAATCATAAGGTTAATGATGATGTTTATTTTTTAAAAGGTGTTTTATTGACATTAAACGAGAAATACGAGGAGGGAATAAAATACCTTGAAAAAGCAAAGTCAACCTTTAAAAATGACGAAAATTTTAAAATCCATTATTCTCTATGCTTATTAAAGATTTCACAAATGAATAATGATTTAAAAATGAGGAAAAAAGCTAAAAAAATATTCAATAAAATAAAAAATAAAAACGAAATTCCAGAATTTATCAGACAGCAACTAATATTTTAAACTGCACTTAACAAAAAAGCTAACAATTAAAAATCGAAGAAAAACTACTGGCAACACCGGTGATAAGCTATGGCTTGTCCAGGCTCACTCGGAAAATTGCCTAACGGCCAGTTCGCTGCGCTCGTGTCTATCGGATTTTCCTCAGGTCTGGGTTTTGTTTGCTACACCTGCCTACCGGCAGGCAGGTTAGTTGCTCTATTCACGCCACAGCTCATAGGTACTGTGTTATAAAACAAGTTTTTCTTCTAAAATTTTAGGAAACAAATTGGTTTACCAAATTGTTATCCTGCGCAGCAAGGGCTTCANAGTAAAGTCGGTGTATTTTTTTTGTAATTTTAAAACCAATATAAAATAATGGGTTGTTTGCTGGGTGTGGGATTTGCACACTTCGTTTAGCTGCGACCGTTGTGCAACATTTGAAAAAAAACTATGCGAATATTAATTATCTGTCTTTATTTACTGATTTCATTCAATTCTTTTTCACAAAACAGGGAAGAAATTCAAGCTGATTTTGAGATGCAAGGATACTTTAAAGACTACTGGAAATTTGACCTTGATAGTCTTGAAAAAAGAGAATTTAAATATGTCAGAGATATAAACTCAATTTTTGGTGGTTTTCGTTTTGAAAGAGATAGAGATAATGGAATAACTGAATTGATTTATAGTATTCAAATAGATTATCCAGTTGGAAAATGGATGGAATATAAAGAATACCAAGTTCACGTTTTTTCTAAAAATGACACAATTATAGGACTAATTAATTATGACCCTTTTCGAGAAAAAACAAATTTTTATTTTGACTTTGAGGTTTTAAAAAAACAAATAGATTTTCACAATACTTATTACAAAACTAATTTTACGATTTCAGATTTTGTTGACCAAATTTTAGACGACCGTATATATGGATATGTTTGTGGATATGCACCTGTTGTTTATGACGTACCAAGATACAACGAATTACTATTTGACGATAAAAAGAATATTTCGGAATTCCGTCATTGGATAAAATCATTTAACCCTGAATTACAAACTTACGGAGTAGATGCATTGGAATATTTAGAAAAAAACAAAAAAGTTAAACTAACAGAATCCGATAAAAAAATAATTCGGACAATTAAAAAAAGAAACTCGACTTTGAATACGTGTAGTGGATGTTTGGGTGTCTTTGAAAAAGCAAATGGAGAATAAAAACGTTGCACAACACCGGCGATAATCTATGGCTTGCACAGGCTCACTCGGAAAATCCTATCGGATTTTCCTCAGGTCTGGGTTTTGTTTGCTACATTAGTTGCTCAATCCGCGCCACAGCTCATAGGTACTGTGTTATAAAACAAGTTTTTCTTCTAAAATTTTAGGAAACAAATTGGTTTACCAAATTGTTATCCTGCGCAGCAAGGGCTTCATGCTTTTGCTGCTTTTTATTTTCAAATTCCGCATCATAATTTTCTTCGTTCTTCCAAAGAGTGAACATCAACAGTAACAGTTTACGTTGTACTGCCACCAGTGCAACCAATGGCTTTGCCTTATTGGGCTTTAATCTGTTATAAAACTGTTTCAAAGTGGGGTTGCAACGCACACAGGTCATTGATGGCATGTGCAGGACTGCCCGGATATGGCTATTTCCTTTCTTACTTATCCTTGTTTTTCCTTTAAAATTACCAGACTCTCTTAAGACAACGTCATAACCAGCATAGCTTGCTAACTGTTTCCCGTTAGTTATTGATTCAAACCCTAAGGTCTCTCCAACGACTGTAGCTGCTGATATAAAGGAAATACCTGGTATACTTTCCAAGTAACCAAGCTTCCTGTTTAATGCCTGATCTTTTGATATCAAACAACGCATCTCTTCCTCTATGGATGCTATCTGGAGGTCTAACAGCTTAAGCCTCGCTCGATGCCTTTTGGATGCCTTGGTATTATTGCCAACGCTTGATAAAATCGCTCCATAACGATTGATCTCTACCGTTCTGTCCTTCAATAGCGTACTGCGCTCTCGGCTCAATACCTTTAATTGTTGCAAGGTTTTACTTGGTGGATGCCAAGGGCGAAGGTTCCTTTCCAGACCCAGCATGCTCAGCATTCTACTGTCCAGGGCATCTGTCTTGGAGCGTTGATCCAAGCTTTG
>NZ_BMGK01000012.1 GCF_014640155.1 Planktosalinus lacus
TTTATTTCTCTGTATTATCCGGGATCGTTTCCAATCCCAAAAAATACGCTGTCAATTCAATATATCAATGAACTTTTTCCCTTATCCAAATAAAGGAAGTCTTGCTAAAATAAAAGGACTCGAACCTCTTCTATATACCCACCCGGGATTTCTATTCTCTCTGTTTATTTTAGTGAACCTGTTTGCCTCTGACTCAAAGCGGGTGCAAAAATAATACGCTTTTTTTTACCCCACAAGCTTTTTTTGAAAAATTTTAAAAACTCAAAAAATACACTAAAAACAATCAATGAACTTCACTCCTCAAAACAATTCCTTTATCCCTCAAAGCGGCTGCAAATATACAACCGTTTTTATCCCTGGCAAGAAAAAACTACATAAAAATTCAATATATTTTTATGCTTTTCCTTAACTACTTGATACTCTTAATTAATTGATTTGAATTATTTTTTTAGCGAACTACTAAACTACAAAAAATAAATCAAATGACAAGAATTTTAAGTTACTTATTTGTCCAGAAATCGGCCAGTTCAAAATAATCAATGGGCCAGGCAGGATGTTGAACTTCCAGGGCACCTTCTTGAAAAGCTCGCTGTAAAATATCTTCTATTAAAAAGTCTTCTTTATTCTTTAATGGTGAAAACTCATCTTTTAAAGAGATTTCAAATAAACTAGCTGTGGTATTATACCAAAAGGCTCGCCAACCTGTGCGCAACTCTTTAACTAAATCATATGCGGTGGTTCCGGTTTGCCTGTGAATGAGTTTTACCAATATCTTACCCTCGCTTTTGGTAAGCTTTTTTAATTCGTCTGTAAATTCTCCTTCAATATATTTTTGAACCCTCTTAGTGTAAATTCGTTTTTCCCTGTTTGATTCCAAAGTAGCAAGGCGGTCAGTCATTACCTGCAGTCTTTCTGCTGCCAGTTTGGCATAAGGATAAACCTTTCGGGTTCGCCTTCTTAAAATTAAGTATGCCCGTCGCTCTTTTGCGCTATTAAACTTTAGTTTATTTAGAAGGTATACTTCTTCAAGGTCAATAAATTGCCTGGGCAATGTGTCGCCATCAATAATCATATATAAATACTCAGTAGTATCATTTTTATGATAACGGTATGCATTGTCTTCTTGAGAATTGATTTTAAGAATGAAAAATAAAAGTAAAAAGATTACTAATGTTTTGTGCAACATATATTATAGAGTTTCTGAACAAAAAGCTAAAATCATTCCAAAATTAAAGATAAATCGTTTAGTATATCTAATTTCATAATTATATTGATAATTTTACACCTTTAAAAAATCAAAACTATGACAAAATCAATCCTCAACAAAAAATCACTTCAATTTTTAGAAAACTATCTAAATAACGCAGCACCCACCGGATATGAGTGGAGTGGTCAAAAAATTTGGATGGACTACCTGAAGCCTTATGTTGATGAATTCATTACAGATAATTATGGAACGGCAGTGGGTGTTATAAACCCCGAAGCAAAATACAAAGTAGTTATAGAAGGACATGCCGATGAAATTTCTTGGTATGTCAATTATATTACTGATAATGGTTTAATTTATGTAATTCGAAATGGAGGCAGTGACCATCAAATAGCACCCTCTAAACGTGTAAATATCCACACAAAAAATGGAATCGTTCAAGGTGTTTTTGGATGGCCGGCCATCCACACCAGAAAGAGTAAAGAAAAAGAACAGGCCCCTTCATTAGAAAACATTTTTATTGATGTGGGCTGCACCAGCAAAGAGGAAGTTGAAAAACTCGGAGTTCACGTGGGTTGCGTGATTACCTATCCCGACACCTTTTTCGTTTTAAACGAAAACAAATTTGTTTGTCGAGCACTCGATAACCGTATGGGTGGATTTATGATTGCCGAGGTTGCCAGACTCTTGAAAGAGAACAAGAAAAAACTTCCATTTGGATTGTATATCACCAATTCAGTTCAGGAAGAAATTGGTTTGCGAGGTGCAGAAATGATTACACAAACCATCAAACCAAACTTGGCAATTGTAACTGATGTTTGCCATGATACTACTACTCCAATGATTGAAAAAAAGACGGAAGGTGAAACTAAAATTGGTGATGGCCCTGTGATTTCTTATGCTCCGGCAGTACAAAATAAATTAAGAGAACTATTAATAGAAATAGCCGAAAAAAATAAAATACCGTTTCAGAGGATGGCAGCTTCCAGGTCTACAGGAACTGATACTGATGCATTTGCTTACAGTAACGGTGGTGTGCCTTCAGCTTTGATTTCACTGCCTTTACGCTATATGCATACCACTGTTGAAATGGTGCATCGTGATGATGTTGAAAATGTAATAAAGTTGATTTATGAGTCTGTTTTAATGTTTAAAGACGGGCAATCTTTTAATTATTTTGAATAAAGTACCGGGAAGTCGATTTCATATAACTGAAATCGACTTCTTTTAAATGTACTCAACCAGATAGCTTAGTACATTTTTTTCTATTCTTGATTCAATATCAGAAACATCACCTTTTTGAAACGTTTCTCCTGTAATATTTTCATAGAGTTCAATATATCGCTCTGAAACATTTTTAACAAAATCATCAGTCATAATTGGAACCTTCTGCCCTTCTTTTCCCTGAAAACCATTTTCTATAAGCCATTGTCTTACAAACTCTTTAGACAATTGTTTTTGAGGAAGACCTTTGTCCTGCAACTCTTTATAGGTGTCAGCATAAAAATAACGTGAAGAATCCGGCGTGTGAATTTCGTCAATTAAAACAATTTGGCCGTCTTTGGTTTTTCCGAATTCATATTTGGTGTCAACCAAAATCAATCCACTTGAAGCGGCAATTTCCGTCCCTCGTTGAAACAATTTTTGAGTGTACTCTTCCAATACCTGGTAATCTGCTTCAGAAACTATTTCTTTTATCAAAATGTCTTCACGTGAAATATCTTCATCATGTTCCCCTGCTTCAGCTTTAGTGGCCGGTGTGATAATAGGTTGTGGAAACTGATCATTTTCCTTCATTCCATCAGGCATTGAAACACCACAAAGGATTCTTTTACCGGCTTTGTACTCACGGGCTGCGTGTCCGCTTAAATAGCCTCTTATGACCATTTCCACCTTGAAAGGTTCACAAGCGTGGCCAATTGCCACGTTGGGATCAGGTGTGGCAATAAGCCAATTGGGTACAATATCTTTGGTGGCACCCATCATTTTTGTTGCAATTTGATTGAGAACTTGCCCTTTAAAGGGAATTCCTTTAGGCATCACAACATCAAAAGCACTGATGCGGTCTGTAGCTACCATTAGTAGCATATTATTTTCCAAGGTATATACATCACGCACTTTACCATGGTATACATTTTTTTGACCCGGAAATTGAAAATTTGTTTTTGTGAGGGTATTGCTCATTATTATTCTACATTTTCTATCGCTTTATAAGCAGAAATAACTTCTTTAACCAAACGATGACGAATCACATCTTTATCATCGAGATAAATCATTCCCACTCCTTTCACGTCTTTTAAAACCAACAATGCTTCTTTAAGTCCTGAAATCACCCTTCTGGGAAGGTCAATTTGACCGGGGTCACCAGTAATCATGAACTTGGCATTTTTACCCATTCGGGTTAAAAACATTTTCATCTGGGCATGGGTGGTGTTTTGAGCTTCATCGAGAATGACAAACGCATTGTCCAATGTGCGACCACGCATAAATGCCATCGGTGCTATTTGAACAATTCCTTTTTCGATATACGATTCAAGTTTTTCATGAGGAATCATATCTCTTAGAGCATCATATAAAGGTTGCATATAAGGATCTAATTTTTCCTTTAAGTCGCCCGGAAGAAAACCTAAGTTTTCACCGGCTTCAACAGCGGGTCTTGTGAGTATGATGCGTTTAACTTGCTTTTCTTTTAAAGCTTTTACAGCAAGGGCAACCCCGGTGTAAGTTTTTCCGGTTCCGGCAGGGCCCACAGCAAAAACCATATCATTTTTACGCATTAAGTCAACCAGTCGACGCTGATTTACTGTAATGGCTTTAATCTGCTTTCCTCCCACTCCATGAACAAGCACTTCGCCGCTACCTTCAGGAGTTTCATATTCTGCGCTGCTTTCACTGGTAAGGATGCGTTCAATAACATTTTCATCCAACTTGTTGTATTTCACAAAATGCTCCATCAACATAGTGAATTTTTTATCAAATTCTTCCAACAATTCTTCATCACCAAACACAGTTAAACGGTTTCCTCTGGCAACAATTTTTAACTTAGGATAGTATTTTTTTAAAAGGTTGATGTTTGAATTTTGATGTCCAAACAACTCGCTTGGACTTATCTCTGTAATTTCTAGAATAAGTTCGTTCAAAAGCAGTAATTTATTTTAAGAATTGTCTTTTATAATGATTAAGTTTGTACTACAAATCTAATGTATTTTTATGGTTACCTCTATGTTTTGAGGTTAAAAAAATATCAACAATTTACCTATGCCAATAATAACTCTTACAACCGATTTTGGAGAAAAAGATCATTTTGCAGGAGCGGTTAAAGGTGCTATTTATAATGAATTGGAATCTATTAAAATTGTTGATATCTCCCATTCTGTTTCACCTTTTCATATCACCGAGGCTGCATACATAATTCAAAATGCTTATAGGAGTTTTCCTAAAGGTACCATTCATATTATTGGAATAGATTCAGAGTTGACACCTGAAAATAAACATATTGCAGTTTTGCTGGACGAGCATTACTTTATATGTGCTGACAATGGAATTGTTTCCTTAATCACTCAGGAAATGAAACCCAAAAAAATTGTTGAAATAAACATACACGACAGAGTGATTTCTGATTTTCCGGTGTTGGACGTTTTTGTGAAAGTGGCCTGTCACCTCGCCCGGGGAGGCACCCTTGAAGTAGTTGGAAAAGAAATTCCTGAAATAAAAAAATTAAAAGGACTGACTCCTGTTGTTCAGGAAAAACAACAACAAATTATTGGGAATGTGATCTATATTGATAACTATGGAAATGTTGTTACCAATATTTCTAAAAAGCTTTTTGAAGCAGTTGGAAAAGGCAATCCATTTGTCGTTTCTGGCAGAAATGTAAAATTCAAAAAGATTTTCGCAAAATACAGTGATGCAATTGACTTTTCACTTCCACCCGATAAGCGTGAAGAAGACGGTAAAAAACTTGCTATCTGGAACGCCTCGGGTTATCTTGAACTGGCTGTTTACAAAAGCAACCCACAAACTGTAGGAAGTGCTTCTACACTTTTTGGATTATACTACAGAGATACCGTTACTGTTAATTTTGAATAAAAAAAGGCTATGTTTATCAGAATCGTGAAAATGGAGTTTAAAACACACAAGGTCCAACAGTTTTTAGACAACTTTGAAACAGTAAAAGAAAAAATAAGAACTTTTCCGGGCTGTTTACACCTTGAACTTTACCGGGATAAACAACACCAACACATTTTTTTTACTTACAGCAAATGGAAAGAAGAATCTGATCTTGAAAACTACCGCAACAGTGCTCTTTTTAAAGACGTTTGGAGTGAAACAAAACCTATGTTTTCAAACAAAGCTGCAGCCTGGAGCGTTGATGTATTGCATCAACTGGATGAAACAATGTTTTAACTTTCCAAAACCTGACGCATTGCCTTTGATTTTAAAATGCATTCCTCATATTCCTTTTCAGGGTCTGACTTAAATGTAATTGCACTACCAACTGAAAAACTCAAATACTTTAAAGTTTCATTAAAAAGTATACTTCTTATTACAACATTGAAATCTGCATCGCCTTGAGGCGAAATGTAACCCACCGAGCCACTGTACAGTCCACGCTTATTATCTTCCAGTTTTTCTATGATTTTTAATGCACTCTCTTTAGGTGCACCCGTCATGCTTCCCATTGGAAATGTTGTTTTCAGGACGTCGGTTATCGTTGTCTCTGTTTCAACTTCTGAAATGATTGTGCTAATAAGTTGATGCACTTGTTTGAAGGTGTACAAACCACACAATTCTTCCACATACACACTGCCGCGTTTCGCTGTGCGTGAAAGATCGTTACGCACCAAATCAGTGATCATAATATTTTCAGAGCGCTCTTTTTCATCTGATTTAAGAGTTGCTGCCAGTTGAGTATCTAATTCCTGATTTTGTGATCGTGGTGCGGTGCCCTTTATGGGTTGTGAAATTATTTTATTTCCTTCTTTTTTCAGATATCGTTCAGGTGAAGCCGAAAGCAAATAATTTGACTCCAGTTTTAAAAAACATGCAAAGGGTGCCTCTGAAATTGAATTGAGTTTTAAAAAAGTGTGTAGTGGCTCAATTGTGGCCTGTTCAGCAAAAAATTCCATACAAAAATTGGCTTCATAAATATCACCTTGCTGGATATGGTGTTGCATTTCTTTTACCTTATCTATGTAAGCTTTTTTGGATGTTCTTGCTTCAATAACAGGTTTTGGAATTTCCTTTGTTTGTTTTGGAGTCTTATTTTTAAAGATGGAATTGAGGTCATCTTCGATTTCGTCTGCAACAAAGTGAAGGTAATGTAGTTCCAGGGTCTGTCCCTTCAGCAAGATAATTTTTTTTGGCTGAAAAAAATAAAGTTCAGGAAACTTTGACCCATCAACATTATTGGATGACAAATCTGTTACCGCATTTTTCAGGTCATATGTTAAATATCCAAAAACCCAGTCGGCCGCGTGTTTATGATATTCCTCGAGTTTATCAAATGCCTCGTGAAAATCTGTTTTTATTGAGGTCAACGCATCAACCGCTAAAATACAGTCGAATGAAGTATAATTTAAATTCTTTTGGTTTGCACCAGAATTTGAATCGAGCCAAACCACTTCTTCAAATTGTTGTGCCCAGCTAAGCAGCTTGTTTTTAAGTTCGTGAGAAGGCTTTAGGTTTATTTTTTTTACTGTTCGCAATTAACCAGCAATTTGATGTTCAAAATTTTGAATCACATCTATAAAACCAAGAGCAAGTTCTTCATTGATAATTTTATTTTCAGAAAGAGAAAAATTCTCATTGAATGAAGGAAAACTAAAACTTTCGATGACCTCACCATCATGTCTTGGAATTCGGCTTTTTACATATTCTAAGGAACTTGCTCCCCCTCTGCTTCCGGTTGATGTACTCATCAACAACACTTTCTTACCCTTCAGGTATTTATATTCAATGCGAGACAACCAATCCATCACGTTTTTAAAAAAAACTGAGGGTCCGCCATTGTGCTCATTTACTGAAATCATAAGTGCATCAGCATCTTTAATTCTATTCAAAAGTAAACGCAGTTCAGCAGAATAGCCCAATTCTTTTTCAATATCTTCACCAAACAATACCAGTGGATAATCTGTAAGTTTAATAAGTTCCACCTCGTGTTGGCTAATTAATGAAGTTGCATAGCTTATCAATTGGTAATTGATTGAAGTGCTGCTGTTTGATCCTGCAAAGGCCAGTATTTTTTTCATTTCAGATTTTGCTGATTTGATGTGATTAAAAAACAAAAATACCTAAATTTTAGAGACTTCATGTTTATAAAAAGCTAAATATAAAATAAGCTTACCTTTGCGGAAAAATAAACGATTTGACATTTAGTGATTTTAATCTAACAACTCCATTTCTCAACGCATTGAATGATTTGGGGATAGCAACCCCCACTCCAATTCAGGAGCAATCTTTTTCAGTTGTTATGTCTGGCAGAGATATGGTGGGAATTGCACAAACAGGTACCGGAAAAACGTTTGCATATATGCTTCCGCTTTTGCGAATGTTGCCTTTCTCTAAACAAGAAAACCCCAGGGTCTTGGTTTTGGTTCCTACACGTGAACTTGTATTGCAAGTTGTGGAGGAAACCCAAAAATTAGCAAAGTATACAAACTTGCGTATTCTGGGGGTTTATGGTGGGACAAACATAAACACTCAAAAAAAAGCCATTGCTGAAGGCATAGATGTTATTGTTGCAACTCCTGGACGGCTTTATGATCTGGCCGTAAGCCGTGTATTACAGCTAAAATCAATTCAAAAGCTGGTGATTGATGAAGTAGATGTCATGTTAGACTTAGGTTTTAGACATCAACTGGTGAATATTTTTGATATACTTCCGGCACAACGCCAAAACATCCTTTTTTCAGCCACAATGACTGAAGATGTAGAAGAGCTTTTGGATGTCTTTTTTAAAAATCCGGAAAAAATTTCGGTCGCCTTAAGTGGTGAGCCCTTAAAAAACATAGAACAATATGTTTACCTTATACCCAACTTTTACACTAAGGTAAACTTACTTCTGGAGCTACTCTCAAACAAAGAAACTTTTTCCAAAGTATTACTTTTTGTGAAAAATAAAAAAACAGCTGACTTACTCTTTGAGTTACTGGACGAACATTACAAGGAAGAGTTATGTGTAATTCACTCAAACAAGACTCAGAATTACCGCATTCGCAGCATTCGGCAATTTGAAGCTGGTGAAAATCGTATTCTTATTGCAACAGATGTAATGGCGCGCGGACTTGACTTTGAAAACATATCTCACGTTATTAATGTTGACACCCCCGACTATCCCGAAAATTACATCCACAGGATAGGCCGCACCGGGCGTGCGGAACGCACCGGAAATGCCGTGGTATTCACAACACCCGGGGAGGAAAACAACCTGGAAGCCATTGAATCCCTGATGCAGCTGGAAGTAACACGCCTTCCCTTGCCTGAAGGTCTTGAAATCTCTGAAAAGCTAACCTATGAAGAGCGACCCGTCATCAAGGAAATCAACAATCCGGGTAAACGAAACAAAAATGACGAAGACGCACCGGGACCCTCTTTTCACGAGAAAAAAGATAAAAATAAAAAAGAAAACCTGGGCGGTTCCTACCGGAGGGAAATAACAAAAAAATATAAAAAACCCTTAACCAAAGGCGATAAAAACTACAACCGCAGGAACAAAAAGAAATAGTATTTTTAAGGTGTTTTATTTTTCAAGAGAACCCATGGACCTTTTCAGTCAGCTATCAGACCCCAGTACAAACCTCCTTCCTCAAGACGGAGCCGTTCATTACCACGGGATCATTTTTCTGTCAACCACAGCTGATGTTTATCTGGAACGCCTCCTCAATCACATCGACTGGAAAAACGACGAGGCCGTCATCTTCGGAAAACGCATACAAACCAAACGCAAAGTGGCTTGGTATGGTGACCGTCCTTTTGAATACACCTACTCAAACACCACCAAACACGCCCTTCCCTGGACACCGGAATTGCTCTCATTAAAAGCCGCCACCGAAAAGGAAACCGGCGAGACCTTCAATTCCTGTTTGCTGAATTTATACCATAGTGGCGAAGAAGGTATGGCCTGGCACAGCGACGGTGAAAAAGACCTAAAAAAGAACGGGGCCATCGCATCGCTCAGCTTTGGCGCAGAACGCAAATTTGCCTTCAAGCACAAAGAAACCAAAGAAACCATTGCACTCATCCTGGATCACGGTAGTTTGCTGGTTATGAAGGGCTCTACTCAAACCCACTGGCTGCATCGTTTGCCACCCACTAAAAAAATATGCACACCTCGTGTAAATCTCACATTCCGTACGATTGTTTCTTAGGTATTTTGTATTTTTAAAACCTAAACAACCACCAATGAATACTTTTGTAAGAACAACTTCTGCAAACAAGGATTTTCTCCACCTTATCAGCTACCTCGATGCAGAACTGACCATTCGTGACGGCGATGAGTACGCATTTCACGCACAATACAACAAAACAGACACTATCAAACATGTGCTTGTAGCTTACCATAAAAAGTCCGCTGTGGGCTGTGGTGCCTTTAAACACTATGACGATCACACCGCTGAAATCAAACGTATGTATGTCTCACCCGAATGCCGCGGTCTGGGAATCGCTACTGCCCTGCTCACCCACCTGGAGGTATGGGCGCACGAACTCTCTTATACCCACTGCATCCTTGAAACCGGTGAGAAGTATCCCGAAGCCATCGCCCTCTATCAAAAAAAAGGCTATAACCGCATCCCAAACTACGGACAATATACTGCCGTCAAAAGCAGCCGTTGTTTTAAAAAAGAACTTATCTGATTTTTAAACTATAAAAAAAATCAATTATCGTTAGTGCCACTTCCGGCATGGGAAAAGAACTTTGCCAAACCTCCTTGCAAATAGTTACCAATTGGGTAGTACCACTCCGGAAGAAGTCCTTCTGGAAAGTATAAAAGCCACTGACCCCAGAACATCTAAACCGACTGTTTTGACTCCATTAAAGAAGAAAGCGCACCACTCCGGCAAACCTTTGTACATCACAGACATCCGGCCGGGTTTTGTAAACACACTTATGATCGATCAAGAGGAACAGTTTATGACCCTCTCCAAAGAAAAAACGCCCGTAAAATCTATAAAAGTATCAAACACAAAAATACCGTGACCTACCTCTCCACCCGTTGAGCATTGAGAGCTTTGTCCTTAAAACTATTGCCTCGGGCACTGTGCACCCGCAGCTAACAACACTAAAACAAAAATACCGCACCCTAAGGCACGGTATTTTGTAACGTTTTTTGTTGTAATCCCTGAAAAGATTAAGCACTTTCCTTTTGCGAATCAATCCAGTGGTTCACACGCTTCTCAAGGATTTCCAAGGGCATCGCGCCACCCCCCAAAATCGTATCATGGAATCCTTTGATGTCAAAGTTTTCCCCCAGTTCAGTTTCTGCTTTTTCTCGTAACTCCTGTATTTTCAACATCCCGATTTTATACGCTGTGGCTTGTCCGGGAATAACCATATAACGCTGTACCTCAGCTTTGATAGCTCCCTGCGAAATAGAAGAGTTCTCTGTAAAATAAGCAATGGCATCGGCTTCAGTCCATCCTTTGGAATGTAAACCGGTATCCACTACCAGCCTGATAGCCCTCCAGATTTCATTCACCAAACGACCAAAATCATAATACGGATTCTCATAACCGCCCATCTCCTTGGCGAGTATTTCGGAATACAATGCCCAGCCTTCTACATAAGCAGTATACCGCCCTTGCGTGCGGAACTCAGGCACAGACTCCAACTCTTGTGCTATCGAGATTTGCATATGGTGCCCCGGGTTTCCTTCGTGATAGGCCACTCCTTCCATAGTGGTTTTGGGCATAGCATTCATGTCAGATAAATGGGCATAATAAATCCCTGAGCGACTTCCGTCCGGTGTGCCGGGAAAATAATGCTGTGGTGCACCGTCCTGTTCTCTAAAAGATTCCACTCGTTTTACCTCCAGATCTGCTTTGGGGAGGATCCCAAAATACTCCGGAAGCTTCTCTGTGAGTTCGTCAAGATATTTTGTTGACTCATCAAGATACCCCTTACGACCTTCATCGGTATTGGGGAAAAAGAACTGTTCGTCTGTATTCACAAACTTGAAAAACTCCTCAAGGGTTCCCTCAAAACCAACAGCGTCTTTAATAGTCATCATTTCTTCCTGAATGCGGTCCACTTCGCTCAAACCAATATTATGCACTTCATCGGCAGTCAGATCAGTCGTGGTAGAAGCCTTCAGACGGTAGTTGTAATAGGCCTCTCCATCAGGATGTCTGCTTACACCTGTGGGTGTAGCTTCGGCATTGGGCATTTCGGTTTCTACCCAGTTTATAAGGCTGTCATAAGCCGGTTTGAAATGTTCTGTCAAGGCTCTTTTAGACTGTGCCATCAGGCTATCCGCCTGTGCCTCATCGATATCCCCTTTCTCTTTAAGGCTATTGATTTTCATATTCATATCCATCCACATAGCAGTTCCTTCCCCGGCATCAGTAAACGGCTGCCCGTCAATAAGTGCTTTCGACTGGGTGAGCACGGTCTCAAAAGCAAACTTGGGAGGCAGTATGCCCTTTTCAGCTTGCTGTCTGGCACGGTCCAGCAATTGGTTCATCGCGCGGTCAGATGCTTCTATCCTGGAAATATAAGCTTGCATATCAGAAAGACTGTCAACCTTGTGAAAGTTAATCATAAAGCTGGGCAGCTGGATATGGATTCCGTTCATCTGGTGAAACACATAATCCATATTTTGGAACTGCGCACCTTCTTTCATCTGTTCATACTGATACATCCACAGGTCATAGGAGATCTGGTCATCCATCTCAAGAGCATCATAGTCAAAGGTTTCCTCAAGCTCAGCTACACTGGCCTTATACCACTCCAGCATTTCCTGTTCCGCCTCCAGGCTCATATCATCCAACTGGTCATACTTGTCTTTTCTTCCCAGCATGGTGAGCTGTAATGGGCTCCTTTGAAGGACTTCTTCATACTTGGTGTCAAACCACTCATTGAGGGCTGCGCTTTGATCTTCTTTTTGTTCTTCCTTTTTCTCTTCCCCGCAGGAAACCATTAAAAAGGCAATAGCCAGTACACCGAAAATCGGCAGGCGTTTTAATAATAGTCTCATAATAATGTTATTTTGGTGTTAATATGTTAGTTATCAAATATAAAACAAATAATTTCATATGTTTGGATGAAAACATAAATAATTGATTATCTATATGTTATAATAAATTTAAAACAACTAAATTATATATGGCCAACACCTAAATGCACATTCAGGTCGTGTTTGCAGTGAAATTCCGTCACAGCCTGATTCAAAAACCCTGGAAAGACGAGTTGTATTAATATATGACCACTAGTATCCAAAACAACGACCACAAAACATCACAAATCAACGACATGCCCAATCACCCCCCCATATCCTCATCAGATTACGACCCACAAAGGAATCTTTTTCCAAAGTATTACTATTTGTGAAAAATAAAAAACAGCTGACTTACTCTTTGAGTTACTAGACGAACATTGCAAGGAAGGGTTATGTGTAATTCACTCAAACAAGTCTCAGAATTATCGCATTCGCAGTATTCGGCAAATTGAAGCCGGTGAAAATCGTATCCTCATAGCAACAGATGTAATGGCACGCAGACTTGACTTTGAAAACAAATCGCACGTTATCAACGTTGACATCCCCAACAAACGAAGTAAAAACGATGAAGACGCACCGGGAGGTTCTTAGCGGAAGGAAATAACAAAAAAATCTAAAAAAACAAAAACAAGTGGAGACAAAAATTACAGCAAAAGAAATAAACGTAAGTAATATTTTTTTTTATTCAATTATTATTAAGTCAGGATACTAAAAAATAATTGTTTTTAAATATTTTTTGAATTATATTTTGTATTTTAGATGATATAACCTAAAAAACCTAACGATATGAAAAGCACAACACAATATTTTTTTAGAAGCATGTGTCTGGCTTTTTTTGTTTTTCTTATCAGTTTTACAGCTCATTTAACTGCTCAAAATCAAAAAGACAGTTCACCTTCGAAATTTTTAATTGAAATTGAAAAAACAAATACCAAAATTAAACTTGTTTGCTTAACCGGTTGTAATTGGAAAGAATTACATTATACAACCACTAATGCAAATTTATTGCAAGCAATCGATCAATATGGAATGACAGAACTATCAAAAAGAGACCGTATTGAAATAGATAGTGACAGCAACACCTTTTTGTTTACAATAGAACAACATAACGGCACGCTCACATTAAGTGGTGTCGAGGGTACTGCCTGGAAAGAATTGAGTTTTAGTTGCAAACAAACTATGTGTAAACAAGCCTTTGATCAATTTGGTATGACACGTTCAAATTAATTTATAATTTGCTTACTCCAGCTGCCCTTTAGAAAAGGGCAGCTTTTTTTTTGTTGAGTTTCTATCACATTCTTATTTGAATATTTTTTTTCAAAATGAGGAATTCCTCATTAAGTTTTAAACAATAGTTTCTAATTTAGCTTCATAACCTCACAAAATATGATTCAACAATACCAATATCAAAAAATTAGAACACATCCTGTATTCATTAATTTTGACAACGATGAAGAAATTGATAACCTTGGAAAGTACTTAGAAGCAATTTGCATAAACAAACAAAATGATGTAAGTGATACTTTGATATTTTATAAAAATGGTATCAAAGAATTTGATCAATTTTTAAATGGAGTACCTGAATATCATTTTAACCTGAGTATGCAAATGGCCTCATTTCAAAATGCATTTGTTTTCTTTCTTTATCAGCCTGATCAAAAAAAATATGCTGTCAAAAAAGCTATTTGGAGAGATCGTATTTTGGGTGTTTTTTACCATAAAGAATCTCAAAAGCATACACTTTTGAAAGCTACTAAAAAAAATAAATGGTTTTCAAAATTTAACTCAGAAGTTTCTGTTCCTAATATACTTTCACTTCAACCTTTGCAAGACAAACCTAAAAAAGGACAAAGTTTTATATTGGAAAAAGACACGGTGAGGACAGTTTCATTAAAATACCGCAACAGTAAAAATACAATTGATGAAATTCAAATTTATATAAGAGCAAAACATAAAAATGAAATTATGTTATGTTTATTCAAACATTTTTGCTTTTAATTATTTCCAGTTTTTTTTATAAGAAATCTCAATAGTCAAGATAGTTTTATATAATTTTAGAGTTTTAGAATTTAATTTCCCTAAAATTTTAGACTATGCCCTCAAACCCTGAAGTATTGCATCAAATGGATGCTCATATTTTAAACTGGAAGAGCAAAAGTGATTCCCGTCACATATTTTTAAGTTGCTACAGAATGATGACTTCAAACATGCTTGACGCAATCAACAAGAATGAATTTCACGATTCTGAATGGATTTACAATCTGCTACATCGTTTTGCTGATTATTATTTTGATGCTTTAAATTGTTATGACTGTGGTGACAAAGTACCAAAAGTTTGGCAGGAGGTACATCAACTCACCCAAACCAAAAAAATGAGACATGTGCAATATTTACTTATTGGAGTAAACGCTCATATTAACTACGACTTAGTGCTTACACTTGTTGATATGCTCAACGAAGAATGGCCTAAACTTACAGAAAATGAAAAAATTAAACGATTTGAAGACCATTGCAAAGTAAATGAAATAATAGGGGAGACAATTGACAAAGTTCAAGACGAAATTCTTGCTCCTGCAGATCCTTTTATGGGATGGATTGATAAAGCATTCGGACGTCTGGATGAATACTTGCTTTCTAGACTTATTACAACCTGGCGAAAAGATGTTTGGGACAATGCACTTCAAATTATGGAAACTAAAGAAAATAACAATCGTGAATTAATTCGTATCTCCATTGAAAACCATGTATGTAGACGAAGTAATTTACTTGCTTTTGGAGACTGATTTGTAATATTGAAAAAAATTGAATCTTTTTCAATACATTTATCTATAAATGCAGTAAAATATTTAATAACCAAAATTATGAACCCAATATTTAAAAATGTTCTCGCAGTTGTAGCAGGAATTTTAATTGGCGGTTTAGTCAATATGTCAATTATTATGATGAGCAGTTCTATCATACCTCCTCCTGAAGGTATAGATGTAACAACTGTTGAAGGTCTAAAAGAAGGGATGCAACACTTTAAGCCCATTAATTTTTTAATGCCTTTTTTAGCTCACGCTCTTGGGGTTCTGGTAGGTGCCTTCATTGCTGCTAAGATTGCAGCAAAACAAAAAATGACACTCGCCTTCTTAGTAGGTGTATTCTTTTTATTAGGAGGAATTGCCAACGTAATGATGCTCCCCTCACCTATGTGGTTTAACCTGATAGATTTATTATTTGCATATTTACCTATGGCCTGGATAGGCGGAAAACTTGCTGTCAATAAATCAAATAAAATTTGACAGGACCATTTTTATTTGAAATTCCTTTAAAACTATATTATGATTAAAAAAAAATCCCCGAATCTTCGGGGATTTTTTTTTAAGCGTGTAATGCTCTGTTCTCAGTTGCAGCGAGGGCGGCTTCCTTGACGGCTTCGGCATAAGTGGGATGTGCGTGGCTCATACGGGCAATGTCTTCTGCGCTCGCACGGAACTCCATTGCCACAACGGCCTCTGAAATCAAATCAGCTACACGGGCTCCAACCATATGTACGCCCAAAACCTCATCTGTTTTTTTATCAGCGAGGATTTTTACAAATCCGTCCATATCTCCGCTGGCACGTGATCGTCCCAGGGCACGCATTGAGAACTGGCCTACTTTATATTCTACCTTGGCTTCTTTAAGTGCTTCTTCAGTTTTCCCTACTGAGGCAACTTCCGGCCAGGTATATACCACTCCGGGGATTAAATTGTAATCAATATGCGGCTTTTGACCGGCGATGGTTTCAGCCACAAAAACACCTTCTTCCTCAGCTTTGTGAGCGAGCATGGCGCCACGCACTACATCACCAATGGCATAGATATTTTTGATATTGGTTTGCAGGTGGTCATTGACTTCCACCATACCGCGTTCTGAGATTTTTACACCGGCTTTATCGGCTGCGAGTCCGTCTGTAAAAGGCTTTCTTCCCACAGAGACCAAACAGTAATCACCGGTAAGGCTAACGTCCTTGTCATTTTTATCCTTGGCCGTAATGGCTACCTCTTTACCTTTCACAGAGACACCATTTACTTTGTGTGATAGCAGAAATTTTACACCCTGTTTCTTCATCACTTTGGTAAGTTCCTTGCTTTGAGCGCTGTCCATCGTAGGAATGATGCGGTCCATATATTCAACCACAGTGACTTCGGCTCCCAGACGTCGATACACTTGGCCCAGTTCCAAACCGATAACTCCTCCACCAATTACTATCATATGTTTAGGAACTTCTTTCAGCGAAAGCGCCTCAGTAGAAGTGATGATTCTCTTTTTATCAATTTTGATAAACGGAAGCGATGCCGGTTTTGAACCGGTAGCGATGATGATGTTTTTGGCTTCGATAGTCTCCGTCTTTCCATCATTTTTTTTGATGTTGACGTGGGTGGCATCTTTAAATGAGCCCAGACCCTCATAAACATCCACTTTATTTTTATCCATTAAATAGACGATGCCTTTGGTATTTTGGTCCACCACATCTTGTTTGCGTTCAATCATACGCTTAAAGTTTAACTTGATGTCCCCGGGAATGTCAATACCGTGGTCTTTAAAGTGTTTTAAGGCGTCTTCATAATGATGTGAAGAATCCAGCAGGGCTTTGGAAGGTATACAACCCACATTGAGGCAAGTCCCTCCAAGCGTTGGGTATTTTTCAATAATTGCGGTTTTCATGCCCAGTTGTGCACAACGAATGGCAGCTACATATCCCCCGGGCCCCGAACCTATAATTGCAACGTCATATGAATTCATGTAAGTAGTTTTAAAATTGGAATACAAAAGTACGAATTACAAAATACAATAGTGAAATTAGATTTGATAAAAAGAGGACAATTTTGACATAAAGCTTAAACTTTTAAGACAGTCTCACACTTTACTTCGTTGATACTAAAAGAGCTTTGGGTACTACCTATATGCTGTAAGGTGGTGAGCTTTGTCACCATAAATTCCCTGAAAGCGGCCATGTCTTTGACCAAAATCTTCAGCAAATAATCATACTCTCCGCTAATGTGGTAACATTCCATCACTTCCTGAAGGGCCATCACTTCTTTTTCAAATTTTGTAAGGTATTCTTTGGTATGCTGCACCAGCTTGATTTGACAAAACACCACAAACCCTTTGTCAACTTTTTCTTTATTGACAATCGCAACATACCGATGGATGATACCGGTTTTCTCTAATTTTTTGATACGTTCATAAACGGCTGTCACAGAAAGATTGAGCTGCAAGGATAGCTCTTTATTGGTTTGCTTGCTGTTTTCCTGAAGAAGTTTTAATAGTTTTCGGTCGATAGCATCTGGTTGCATACTGAATGTTTTTCGGCGCAAGCCTTATTTAAGAACAAAAAAACGAAATAAAATCTACATGATGAAAATAATTCAGTATAAAAAACTATTAATAATGCTTATCATTGACTTTTAAACTAGTGTTATGTAAGTTTGAAGTTATTAAAAAACAAAGGAATAAATTATTTTTTTACTTAAGTTAAACCACACACTATGAAATTTAAACCAGCAAACAACATACAGGACTTACAATATTTTGGCGAATTTGGAGGTGTAAACCCCTCCATTTCAGACTCATCCACCTATACCTTTCTTTCGGCCAAAACCATGTTTGACACCTTTGAAGGCAACGCAGACGGCTGTTATTTATATTCACGCCACTCCTCACCTTCCAATTTGTATTTAGGACAAGCACTTGCAGCTATGGAGGGCACTGAAGCAGCCAATGTGTCTGCAACCGGTATGGGTGCCATCACGCCGGTGATTATGCAACTATGCGGTGCCGGTGACCACGTGGTATCCAGCAGGACCATTTATGGCGGTACCTATGCATTTCTAAAGAATTTTGCTCCTCGCTTTCAGGTCAACACCTCTTTTGTGAACATTACAAAACTGGACGAAGTAGAAGCCGCTATCACACCCAAAACAAAACTACTCTATTGTGAGACCGTGAGTAACCCACTACTGGAAGTCGCTGATATTCCCGGGCTGGCAAAACTGGCCAAAAAACACAATTTACAATTGGTGGTTGACAATACCTTCTCGCCGCTTTCGGTTTCCCCAAAACAACTGGGCGCAGATATCGTCATCCACAGTTTGACCAAGTTCATCAACGGAAGCAGTGACACCATGGGCGGTGTGGTATGCGGAACCCAGGAGCTAATTGACAGCCTGCGAAGTGTTAACGATGGCGCCAGTATGCTGTTGGGCGCTTCTATGGACAGCCTGCGGGCCGCTTCCATTCTCAAAAATATGCGCACCCTGCACATCCGGATGAAACAACACAGCCACAACGCGATGTACCTTGCAGAGCGTTTTGAAAAAGAAGGAATTAAAACGGTCTATCCGGGTCTTAAATCTCACCCCAGCCACGATTTGTTTAGCTCAATGATGCACGACGAATACGGCTATGGCGGGATGCTCACCATAGATGTGGGTTCGATTGATAAAGCCAACGAACTGATGGAGCTGATGCAGCAAGAAAACATCGGCTATCTTGCCGTGAGTTTAGGATTTTATAAAACCCTGTTTAGCGCACCGGGCAGCTCGACCTCCTCAGAAATCCCGGAAGAAGAACAAGCAGCAATGGGCTTGACCGATGGGTTGATCAGATTCTCAATTGGTTTGGACAACGACATTGAACGCACCTATGAGGAAATGAAGAAATGCATGAAGTTAACCGGTGTTCTTTAAAAGTTTTTATTGACTTTTTTATTTTTAATTTTTACAAATTCTCAATAGATTTTTGAGTTTGCAAATTTCTGCTCAAAGTTGTAACATTACAACTCTAAAAATAACTTGCCACGATGAAAGATAAAAGTAACGTCGATGTAAAAAAGAATATCCATTCCAACAAAGAATTGAATATCTGGGAAGCATTGATTCCTGTAATCGCCTTAATTGGCATGCTTTTTTACAACGTTTTTTATGCTTTTGGTGATGATGCCCTCAGTGGCAGCAACCAGTTTATCCTGTTGCTGGGTGGTGCCATTGCAGCCGTTGTAGGCTTCTATAACAAGGTGAAGATAGACACGATGATGGAAGCCGTGGCAGAGAATGTCAAGTCAACCACCACCGCCATACTCATCCTGCTCATGGTGGGTGCCCTTGCCGGTACCTGGATGGTGAGCGGTATCATCCCGACAATGATTTATTATGGGATGCAGGTGTTGAACCCTGCCATATTTCTGGCTTCCTGTGTGATTATATGTTGTGTGATTTCGATAGCCACAGGGAGTAGCTGGACGACGTCGGCAACAGTGGGTATTGCCCTGATTGGAATTGCAAGTGCGCTGGATATCTCGCTGGGGATGACCGCGGGTGCTATCTTATCGGGGGCTTATTTTGGGGATAAGCTTTCGCCTTTGAGCGATACGACCAACCTCGCCCCTGCGATGGCCGGAACCGACCTTTTTACACACATCAGGTATATGACCCTCACCACGGTGCCCACGATTGTGATCACCATTATTGTCTTTATCATCATAGGCCTGAATATAAACACCACGGGATCCGTTGACTCCCAGGCAATCTTAACATCCATTGATGCAGCTTTTAACATCAACCCGGTACTGTTTGTGGTGCCGCTGCTGGTAATAGTTTTAATCGTAAAAAAGACATCGCCCCTCGTGGCTTTATTGATTGGCACCTTGCTTGCCGGACTGGCAGCACTTATTTTCCAGCCGGAAATTGTAGCAACTATTGGTGGTTCAGATACGCTCACCTTTGAGAGCGGTTATAAAGGCGTGATGAATGCCATTACGGTTGACACTACCGTGGCCACAGATAATGAAACCCTGGCCGATTTGTTTTCTGCCGGTGGGATGAGCGGTATGCTGGGTACCATCTGGCTGATTATATGCGCCATGGTTTTTGGTGGTATTATGGATGCCATCGGTGCACTGAAAGTCATCACCCGTGCCCTGCTTAAAATGTTTCATACCACCTTCGGGCTTTTTGCCAGTACAGTTGCCAGTTGCCTGGCGTTGAACCTAACAGCTTCAGACCAGTATCTTGCAATCGTAGTGCCCGGGAAAATGTTTTCAAAAGCATATGAAGACAAAGGCCTTGCTCCGGAAAACCTCAGTAGAACACTGGAAGACTCCGGTACTGTTACGTCTGTACTGATCCCTTGGAATACCTGCGGTGCCTATCACAGCGGTGTGCTGGGTGTGGGTGTGGGTGAATATTTTGCGTATGCCATCTTCAACTGGCTGAGCCCCTTCACCACCTTGTTTTTTGCAGCCTTCAGCATCAAGATAAAAATGTTGACCGGTAAAGCTGCTTAGAGTGTTTTCTGTTTCTATATTTTTAGGATAGGACTATAAAGAATTTGTTTTAGCACCAAGTAGCCGGAAAATCCTGCAAAACTAAATGCTATCTACTCCCTATATTTTTGACTTCCAGAAGCTAACAAAAACCAAGAAACAGACTATCAAAAAGACTTATGTTTTAATAAGATTTTAGGATAAAACCTTAAGGTAAAAGTATGCTTTCAGCTTACCTTTGCAGCCAATTTACAAACAACAAAAACAAATAAAAATTATGGCATTAGTAGGAAAACAATTTCCCAACATCGAGATCGACGCAATGGATGAAATGGGAGACACTTTCAAACTCAATATTCGCGAAGAAGCGATCAAAAACAAAAAAAAGGTATTGCTTTTCTGGTATCCAAAGGATTTCACCTTTGTATGCCCTACAGAGCTCCACGCTTTTCAGGAAGCCTTGTCTAAATTTGAAGACAGGAACACCATGATCATCGGCGCATCCTGTGATACCCCCGAAGTGCATTTTGCATGGTTAAACACCCCAAAAAATGCAGGTGGTATTGAAGGCGTGACCTATCCAATCCTTTCTGACACCAACAGAAACCTTTCCAACCGTTTGGGGATTCTGGACATTGTTTCAGAAAATTATGATGAAGAATCAGACAGCATGATTTATGAAGGTTCAAACGTGACTTACCGTGCGACATACCTCATTGATGAAGACGGTAAAGTATTCCACGAAAGTGTAAACGATATGCCTTTGGGAAGAAATGTAAATGAGTACCTTCGTTTGGTTGACGCCTATACCCACGTGCAGCAAAAAGGCGAAGTATGTCCTGCAAACTGGGAAGAAGGTAAAGACGCAATGCAGGCAAACAGAACCGGAGTAGCCGCTTATTTAAGCAACTAATTATGGTAACTGAACTGGAACAAGACAATCTGAAAGAGGTTGTTGCCGAAAAGGAAAACGTAATCGTGCAGTATTCTGCAGGATGGTGTGGCAACTGCCGTTTGATGAAACCGAAGTTTAAAAAGTTCGCTCAGGAAACTGAAAACTTCACCTTTCTGATGGTCGATGCCGAAAAGTTTCCGGAAAGCAGAAAGATGGCAACGGTTGACAACCTGCCCACGTTTGCTACGTTTAAAAACGGAAACCTGGTTAATCAGGTACAGACAAACAAAACAGATGTTTTAAAAGAATTGATCGATGAAGTTACCCGTAATTAGGCATTTACAGAAGAACAATTCGCCGGAACAGATTCAACATTGCATTGAAGTGCTTGAATCCTTCAGTGAATACAACAGGATCACAGAGGAAGAAATGGATGTGATCGGCGAACTGATCACCAATCTCTGCGGCGCTGCTGAAGTTGCTGAAATGATTGAAAACGGTATGGATGAACGCGATGCGGCAAATGGTTTTGCCAAAAAAGTGATGGGTTCCATTGACCGGTAATGCGTTCAATTAATATTGTAAAAAGCCTGGTTTAAAAGCAGGCTTTTTTGTATGGATTCAGACAATATTTTATATTTTTACTGAAAAAACGATGGCACAAATAACTTTAGACGGCACTCCCACAACAACCAATGGCGAATTACCGGAAGTGGGAAAAACCGCTCCCGATTTCACATTAACAAAAACAGATTTATCTGATATTTCCCTTCAGGATTATCGGGGCAGCAGGCTTATTTTAAATATATTTCCAAGCGTGGGAACGGGAGTCTGTTCAGCATCGGTAAGAAGGTTTAATAAAGAAGCTTCAAAACTTGAGAATACAAAAGTAATATGCATCTCCAAAGACCTGCCTTTTGCATTATCGGGGTTTTGCGGGGCGGAAGGACTCCATGATGTGGAAACTTTATCTGATTATAAGAACAATGAATTTGGAAGCAACTATGGTGTGAGAATTGAATCCGGAATATTTCAGGGATTGCACGCCAGAGCTGTGCTCGTTCTGGATGAAGAAGGCAAGGTAATATACACCCAATTAGTGCCTGATATTGGCCGGGAACCTGATTATGCGGAAGTGTTAAAACACGTTTAATGAATGAAAAAAACTTTATAAAAAGCCGATTAAAAGGTTTTTATTACGCCATTAAAGGTGCCTGGATGCTTCTCAAAACTGAGCAGAGCATTCAGGTGCAAATGGTTGTATCAATTGGTGTGATTGCTGCCGGGTTTTATTTTGACATCACTGCCACAGAATGGATACTGCAGCTCTTTGCAATCGGCCTGGTCATAAGCATTGAAGGAATTAATACCGCCGTTGAAGAACTGGCTAATTTTGTACATCCTGATTTTCATAATAAAATAGGTCATATTAAAGACATTGCCGCCGGGGCTGTCTTTTTTGCCGCCATAATTGCTGTAATTATTGCAATGATTATTTACTGGCCTTATATATTTCAGAATAATTAAATTACAACTTGTCCAACTGATTACTTTTTTTGTCTTCACTAATTGTCCAAAAAAATCCAATAAAGAAAAATCGATCGGCTGTGGGTGTGATGGCTTTTCGATTATAAAATCCATCCTCGCCGGGAGTATTGGCATACTCATATCCAAATATATTTTTTGTTCCCATAATATTGGAAACCGAAAAATACAGAATCTTCTGCTCACTTAACAAGTAGGCCCAATTGAAGCCGGTGCTGTGATATGAGTTGGTTTCTCCATTCATAAAGATTGTTTCATTTGGATTATTAAAAGGTCTCCCGCTATGAAACGTATGTGAAAACCCCAATTGTGACCTCCACTCTTGAACCCAATGTTTCAAAACAACAGATGCCGTATGCTGTGCCACAAATGAGGGTGTGGCTTTATTAGGAAAATCTCTGTACAATCGCTTTGTGTCAATAAATGAATAAGAAACCCAATATTCTGTATTTTTAAAACTTTTTCCATCCCTCCAAAAAACATCTAATCCGCCTGCATAGCCACTCCCTTCATTTGTAAACCCGGAATTAAATAGCTCCTGTTCACTTTCAAAACGCACCAAATCTTGATACTGCTTGTAATAACCCTCCAGCCTTAAGGTTCGGTGATTGTGAGCATATTGATAATTTAAAATATAATGTGCAGTATTCTCTAAAGATAAAGAGGTGTTGTACTTTAAATACTCCTGATTTGGTGCCTGTGAAAATTGTCCATACGCCAAAGAGAACTGCGCGTGCTCACCACTTTTATAGGCAAGAGAAAGTCTTGGAGACACGCTGCTTTCATTTAACAAAGCATCATGTTGAAAGCGTATTCCGATTTGGGTCGCAAACCTTTTGGAAAAAAAGATGGATGCTTCACTAAATAAACCCACAATCGTTGAAGTATATCCCGAGTTTAATTTAAAACCCTGTTCTTGAAATTGTTCATCAAATTGAGTGTAGAAAAGCTCTCCTCCGGCAAATATTTTAAACCTGTTGGAAAACCTACGACTTAATTTTGATTTTAAATGCAAAGCATGTTCCTTGTTTTTGATGTTTATGAAGTCCGGACTAATTGAGTTGGATGAAAACCCATAACTCATCCCGGAAAAATACTGCCAATTGTTATTCCAATAGGATTTATAAGAAGTATTGACATAGAGATTCTGATTGTTTAATTCAATTCGCTCTGTGGTTTCTTGATTGATAGTCTCCCTGTTAAAATCAAATGAGGAAGAATCATACGCTGCATAGGCTTTAAAAAGGCCCTTATCAAAATGCTTTCTATAGACAGTTTCTCCTGAAAGTGACTGAAAAGCTCTGTTCCAATCCAATCGTTGAGGAACAGCTAATTGATAGGGTTCCAGATTTATATAGGCGGTGTTAATTGAAAGGGAACTGTTTTTTCCTTTAAATGAATGACCCAGCCCTACTCCAACACTCATCAGGGAAATTTCTGTTTGATTTTGTTCCACTTCATTTTTTGTATCCATCAACAGCACCCCTGATAATGCCTCTCCATATTCTGCTGAGTAACCTCCTGTTGAAAATGACATCCCACTGAATAAAAAAGGTGAAAACCTGCCCCGGGTGGGGATGTTTTGTGCAGAAGCTCCATAGGGCTGGGCCACTCTGATTCCGTCTATGAATGTTTGGGTTTCACCTGCTTCACCACCTCTGACAAACAAACGACCACTCTCTCCCACAGTTTGGGTTCCCGGAAGTGTTTGTAATGCGGCCACTATATCCCCGGCTGCTCCTGCAGTTGTGACAATGTCTAAAGGCTTCAAAACAGAAGTACGTGCTTTGTCGCCCGCTTCAAAAGTCCCTGCGCTTAAAGTGACCGCTCCCAATGTTGCAACATCTTCTCTCAACTGAATACTTAAATTCTGCATTTGTTGAACATCAACAGTTAGGTGTTTTGTTTCATAGGAAACATAAGAAATTTGAAGCGTTTGAAAACCCTTGGAATCAGTCGTAAATAAAAAGTGACCGTCTGCCTCACTGATTGTTCCGTCATAAGTGCCTTGGAGAAAAACATTGGCTCCACTAATGGGGGTTCTCTTTCCATCATATACCACTCCCGAAATAGTTGTTTGAGCTGAAAATCTTGTTACGGTTAACAATAAAATAAATAAGACTACTAGTTTCATGGTTGATTTTTCAGCAAAACTGCAACCCAAATTCAACTACTGGAAATTAATAATTCCGAACTGTTAATTTTCTATGATGAACCGTAAAAAAAATAGCCACCTTTTTAAGGTGGCCATAAGATAGTTTTCGAATTTGCTTTCGCTTTTAGCGAAAGAGTGGCAGCAATTACTTCTTCTTTGAAGTAGTCTGCGCAGCCTTATTTACCGCCGGTTTTGGCGCAGCCTTTTTAGGCTGTGGCTTACTGTTTGACTTGCTTTTTGTCATACTGTTGTGATTTAAAATCATAGTAAATGTACAACACATTTTGACTCGTTGATTTTCATTAAGAAAGAATTAACTAAAAGATTTTTTCTACATTTATCCCCACATAATTTAAAAACTGAAGGATGGTTTCAGACAAAGTTACAGCCTATATAGAAAAGCATGAGCACTGGAAAGAAGAACTCAAAAAGCTCAGAACAATTTTAAAAAAAACCACTCTTGAAGAAACAATTAAATGGGGCGCACCAGTATATGTTGCTCATGGTAAAAATGTGCTGGCGATTGCAGGTTTTAAAAACCATTGTTGTATATGGTTTTTTCAAGGAGTTTTCCTGAAAGACCCCAACAAAAAATTAATCAATGCTCAGAAAGGTAAAACAAAAGCATTGAGACAATGGCGCTTTGAATCATTTGATGAAATTGATGAGTCGATTGTGTTGGCCTATGCCATAGAAGCAATTGCAAACGCCAAAGCTGGTAAAGAAATTAAACCCGAGAAAAGTAAAAAAATTGAGCTGCCCGTTGAACTTAAGGAAGCATTCAAGAAAAATGCTGCTTTAAAACAAAATTTCGATGTGCTTACCCCTTACAAACAAAAAGAATATAAAGAACACATTGGCAGTGCAAAACAAGAAAAAACACGCCGCAACCGGCTTGAAAAATGCATCCCGATAATCCTGGAAGGAAAGGGCCTGAATGATAAATATAAAAACTGCTAATTTTAAATTTTTACGATTTGTAACAAATGCCTTTAATTGTATACTAACACTGCAACACTAACCAATTAACAATTTTGAGTAAAGAACTGGAACATAGTTTTGTGACCCAGCTGGAAGAGAATCAAAACATTGTGCATAAAATCTGCCGGTTATACACCAATGATGCAGACTCACACAATGATTTGTTTCAGGAAATCACGATCCAGTTATGGAAAGCGTTTCCAAAATTCAGAGGAGATTCAAAATTTAGTACCTGGATGTATCGTGTGGGTTTAAATACAGCCATCACACTTTATCGAAAATCCAAAAGAAGCGTCAATACCGGCGCACAGGATTTTGATACTGTGAGCTTTAAAATCACAGCCGACGAATATGACGATACTGTAGAAGTACAACTCAGACTGATGTATGACGCTGTAAAACAGCTCAACGATATTGATAAAGCACTCGTTTTTTTATATCTCGAGGATAAAAATTATAAAGAAATTTCAGAAACACTTGGTATCACTGAAGTGAATGCCCGGGTAAAAATGAATAGAATAAAAGAAAAGTTAAGAACAATACTCAATCCGTAAGGCTATGGATCAACTGGAATTATTAAAACAAAACTGGAAACTGCGGGATCAAGAGCATCCCAGGCTTTCCTATGACCAGATTTACAATATGTTGTTCAAAAGGTCAACTTCTATAGTCAAATGGATTTTTATCATCAGTTTGCTGGAGTTGTTTTTTTGGATAGGGCTGTATTTTGTATCACCTAAATCATCGTTTGAAATTATCGAAAAACTAGGGATGAACACGGTCATGTTAATTTTTAATATCGTTCATTACATCGTTGTCATTGTATTTATATATTGTTTTTATAAAAATTACATCTCTATAAAAGTCACTGAAAACACAAAATCATTAATGCAAAACATTCTCAGAACCCGGAAAACTGTGCGGTATTTTGTAATCTATAATGTGAGTGCCTTTATACTCACGCTGGGCATAATCAACTATTATTATTATACCAAAAGTGATCTTTTGCTGGAAGTGTTTTCAGATGTATATGGAATGGATTCGTTCCCGCCTGACTTTCTAACTTACTTTTTTACAGCACAAATCATTGTTGGTATCGTGCTTATTTTATTACTAGTGCTGTTTTACAGACTGGTTTATGGAATATTGTTAAGAAAACTCTACAAAAACTACCGCGAACTAAAGAAAATTGAGCTTTAAAATTTAGTTTTTCATTTTACTTAAAACATCGCATTTCCTTAAGGTAGAATCAATGTTTTTAAATACATTTGTTTTCGCTATAAGCAGAAGAAATTCTGCATTTTTTACATTAAATAATTTGTTGCAATGAAAAACACAGCGTTATCTCACATACATGAGGCCTTGGGTGCCAAAATGGTTCCCTTTGCCGGTTACAAGATGCCCGTTCAGTATGAAGGCGTCAACATAGAACATGAAACCGTTAGAAACAACCTGGGTATTTTTGACGTTTCACATATGGGTGAATTTCTCATTTCCGGGAAAAATGCACTTGCCCTCATTCAAAAAGTTTGTTCCAATGACGCTTCAAAGCTCATTGATGGTAAAGCACAATACAGTTACTTTCCCAATGAAACAGGTGGTATTGTAGATGATTTGATAGTCTATCGGTTGAATGAAGAAAAATATTTACTGGTAGTCAACGCTTCTAATATTGAAAAAGACTGGAATTGGATCAATAAACACAACACCATGGGTGCAGACCTTCGCAACCTGTCTGATGACTATGCATTATTGGCAATTCAAGGGTCCAAGGCAGTTGAAGCAATGCAATCACTTACATCAGTTGATTTAAACAGCATTCCTTTTTACAATTTTAAAGTGGCTGATTTTGCAGGAATAGAACACACAATTATATCTGCAACAGGATATACCGGAAGTGGTGGTTTTGAAATTTATTGTAAAAACAGTGAAGTAGAACAAGTTTGGAATAAAGTAATGGAAGCCGGTGCCAAATTTGGTATCAAACCGGTAGGATTGGCAGCCAGAGACACCCTCAGGCTTGAAATGGGATACTGCTTGTATGGAAATGACATTACCGAAGAAACCTCTCCGCTGGAAGCCGGTTTAGGATGGGTAACCAAATTTACTAAAGATTTTATCAATTCAGAAGCCTTAAAAAAACAAAAAGAAGAGGGCCTATCACAAAAACTGGTCGCTTTTGAAATCAACGAAAGAGGAATACCTCGTCAAGGCTATGACATCATTGACAATCAAGGAGTCAAGATTGGATTTGTAACCAGCGGAACAATGTCTCCTTCACTCAATAAAGGCATTGGACTGGGTTATGTTCCAATCAACTACAGTGAACCCGGAAGTGAAATTGCTATTCAAATAAGAAAAAATGCTATACCCGCTACAGTTGTCAAACTCCCATTCTATAAAAAATAAATGGGAAAAAGAATTCTAATACTTGGAGCCAGCGGTTTTATTGGAAATGCTTTGTACAGCGAACTCCAATCCTATTTTGATGTGTATGGCACCTACTATTCAAATTTTTCAGACTTTAGCAAAAATCAGGTTTTTTATCATTTTGATGTAGAAAAAGACGATGTTGAAGCACTTTTAAATACGATCAAACCCTCTGTTATTATTTCTTGTCTAGGAGGCCAATTTGATCGTTTATTGGACGTACACAAACAACTGAGTTCTTATGCAATGGTCACTCCAAATTGCCGATTATTTTTTATATCAACAGTAAAAGTTTTTGACGGAATAAAAAGTTATCCGGCCTTGGAAACAGACAAAGCCTTTGCCATTTCAAACCAGGGGAAATATGCGCTGGCTGTTGAAAAATTATTGAAAGAACTTCCGGCACAACGTTATGCTATTATTCGCTTACCACTCGTTTTAGGTGTCAATGCCCCTGTTGTTACAAATTTAAAGTATGCCATAGCATCACAAGATGTTTTTGAAATATATCCTGACCTGGTAATTAATGTTACGACAGACACCCGTTTGTCACAACAGATTCATTATTTGGTCAATCAGTCAAAATATGGTATTTTTCATGTTGGATCATCTGATTTGATTCACCATAGTGATTTATTTGAGGAAATATCAGAAAAACTCGGTTCCAATAAACCAATATTTAAACAGGTTTATGAATCCAATACAGACCGCTTTGAGGCTGTGCTTCCCAAAAAAAGTTTCAGTCTTAAAGAGCACAAGTACAATGTACTTGATATCGTTAATGAGGTCACCCTCAATCAAAGTATTCCAACATTAAAAACCACATTATTATGAGCAAACTATCAGAAAACCAAATCAAGGAACAATTAAAACACATTGAAGACTGGGAGTATAGTGACAACGCTATTCACACCACCATTGAATTTTCAGATTTCAAAGATTGCTTTACGGTGATGACCCGCATTGCCTTTGAAGCCGAAAATCTAAACCACCACCCAGACTGGAGTAACGTTTACAACAAATTAAGTATTTCGTTAAGTTCACACGAAGCAGGTGGTCTCACTGAAAAAGATTTTCAATTGGCACAAATTATTGATGGCATCGTTAGCTGATTTTTTTTGAAGATTTAGTATTTTTGAATTCCGAATTTTAGAAGAGATTACACACTATGGGAAGAGCATTTGAGTTTAGAAAAGCGAGAAAGATGAAGCGTTGGTCTGCAATGTCAAAAGCCTTTACGCGCATCGGTAAAGACATTGTAATGGCTGTTAAAGAAGGCGGTCCCGACCCCGATAGCAATTCGCGCTTACGAGCTGTAATTCAAAATGCAAAGTCTGTCAATATGCCCAAAGACAATATTGAACGCGCCATAAAACGCGCCTCCGATAAAAGCTTGGGCGATTTCAAAGAAGTGCTTTTTGAAGGTTATGCGCCTCATGGCATTGCTATTTTGGTAGAAACTGCAACCGATAATAATACACGCACAGTTGCCAATATCCGTTCTTATTTTAATAAATGTGATGGAAGTTTGGGGACCAGTGGCTCGGTATCGTTTATGTTTGATCACACCTGTAATTTTAGAATTCAAAAAACAGCCCTCGATTTAGAAGAGCTCGAACTTGAATTGATCGATTTTGGTGTGGAAGAAGTATTTGAAGATGAAGACGGCGTCTTAATCTACGCGCCTTTTGAAAGTTTTGGGGCTATTCAGAAATACTTGGAAGAAAACAACCTTGAGATACTATCGTCCGGATTTGAGAGAATTCCACAGGTGACCAAAAAACTCACTGAAGAACAAGCTGCTGATGTTGAAAAATTGCTTGAAAAAATTGAAGAAGATGATGACGTTCAAAATGTGTACCACACGATGGATGAAAATTAATTATCCAATGACATAAACTTAGAGTTTTCACTTTTATATTCGGGAACAACTTCCTTAAGTAGTTTTACCACTTCAACTTCACTGCCCCTTAAGGCAGATTTTACAATTTTTTCATATCGCCCTGTAAGGTTTTTAAAGTTTTGAGGTGTTTCTTTAGCAACCATAATTTTTTTGTGATGGGTGGGCAAATTTAAAGAAGTATCAGCCAATAATTCTTCAAACAGCTTTTCGCCCGGTCTTAAACCGGTGACTTTAACATGGATATCTTCTCCGGGAATCAAGCCTGATAATCTTATCATACGTTCTGCCAGATCCATGATGCGAATAGGTTCTCCCATATCAAAAACAAATATTTCTCCTCCTTTGCCCATAGTTCCAGCCTGTAATACCAATTGACAGGCTTCAGGAATCGTCATAAAATATCTGATGATATCCGGGTGGGTAACTGTAACCGGGCCCCCTTTGGCAATTTGACGTTTAAAATGTGGAATTACAGAGCCATTGGAGCCCAATACATTTCCAAAACGGGTGGTGATAAATTTAGTGGAAACTTTTTCTTCTTCCTGAATGGATTGCACATAAATTTCAGCTGCACGTTTTGAAGCACCCATAACATTGGATGGGTTCACAGCCTTGTCTGTAGAAACCATCACAAACCGTTCAACATTTTCAGATAAAGACAGCTTGACTAAATTCATGGTTCCAAGAATATTGACATAAATCGCCTCATGCGGATTTCTTTCAATAATTGGCACGTGTTTATAAGCTGCAGCGTGGTATACTATATTAAAATCATAGCGCTCAAATATCAAAGCAAGCCGATACATATTGGTAATGTTGGCCAATTCAGTGATGATTTTTGTATCGGGAAATTCATCTTGAAGCAGTAACTCCAATTCATGTAACTGGGTTTCTGCCTGATCCAGGACAACAACCAACTTGGGTTGATATTTTATTAACTGCCGCACTATTTCACTTCCTATTGAACCCGCCCCACCGGTAACCAATACCGATTTTCCTTCAATTGATTCTCGAATATGATCATCGTCAAGATGTATCACTTCCCTGTTTAATAAATCTTCAATTTCAATGGCACGAATTTGACTGTTTATCTCTTTCTGGGTTTCAAGCTTTTCTACTTTTGGAACATTATAAATCTGAATGTTTGCTTTCAAACACTCATCCACCAGCTGGTTTTTATCCTTTATTGACAAAGTGTCCTCAATTATCAAAATACCATTGATATTATAATTTCGCAACTCTTCTGAAAGGCTTTTATTATAGTTTATAACCTGTTTATCAAGGATTCTAATGTTTTTGTATTTCTTTTTATGAGCGAGAAATCCAACCAATTCAAAAGGCTGGACTGAATCTGTATTCAAGGCCTCCGCAATAGAAATTGCCTGATCATCAGTTCCATAAATTAAAATTCTTTTTTTATAAGCACCATTTCTTTTTTGACCTTTCATAATACGATACACATGTTTTACAAATAATCTGAAAAGCAATAAAAAAGAAAATGAAAAGAACGCATAAAAAATTAAACCCGGCATCAAATAGAGCTTCTTGCCGGTTACATAATAATGGCCGTAATTAATGATTGAAACTATTATTAAAGTTGAAACGGAGGCCAGTAACAACTTTGTTATGTCAGTAAACGTAGAATGTCGTATCAACCCTGAATACGTCTTGAAGACAAAAAAGAATAAAAAATTAATCACTAACAACAACCCATATTGATAGGGTAAACTAATTGTTTGATAAAATTTAATATTTAGATTTAGTAAAATTAAATGTGTCATTGCGAGCGAACTCATCAAAATGATGATGTCTATCAAAATGACAATCCAACGGGGTAAGTAACGGAGGTTGGTTATTCCCAATTTGTTATCACCTCTGAAAATAGCGCGTTGCAACTTATTTTTTATTCCCTGTATCATAATACTTGAACTAATGAAACGATCACGCAATTAGTAAATTGCATTCAATTGTGGGGAGAGTTAAAGCTTTTAAAATATTGAGTCAATCGCAATTTTAATTCTTTCAAGGTCTGTTGTTGTGAGATTGGACCCCGAGGGTAAACACAAACCTAAATTAAAAAGTCCTTCAGAAACCTGATCTCCATAATATGGGGCGTATTTAAACACCGGTTGAAGATGCATAGGTTTCCACAAAGGGCGTGATTCAATATGTTCTTTTTCTAAAGCCAGACGCAAGGTTTCACGGCAAATTGTTTTGGTTTGATTTGGTGTGATTTGCACACAACTTAACCAATGATTTGAAAAAAAGCGTTCATTTGGCTCACTAAATATACATACCTCATTATAATTATCAAATATCTTCTTATAAAATTTATGATTTTCTCTCCTTTTGGCAACATGAGTATCCAGCACTTCCATTTGCCCTCGTCCAATTCCTGCAGCAACATTACTCATTCTATAATTGTAACCAATTTCACTATGCTGATAATGAGGAGCAGCATCACGGGCCTGTGTTGCAAGAAAAACAGCTTTTTCTTTTTGTGCTTTTGTATGGGTTATCAATGCTCCACCTCCTGAAGTCGTGATTATTTTGTTGCCGTTGAATGAAAGTATTGATAAATCCCCAAAGGTTCCACATTTCTGAGAGTCATAGGAGCTTCCCAAGGCTTCTGCACTATCTTCAATGATGGGAATATCATAACGATTTGCAATTTCCCTTACTTCATCTACTTTGTAAGGCATTCCATAAAGGTGTACCGCAACAATCGCTTTTGGCTTTTTACCTTTTTGTAATCTGTCTTTTATGGCGCGTTCTAAATGTTCTGGAGATAGATTCCAGGTTTCCGGTTCACTATCTATAAAAATGGGTGTGGCACCTTGATAAACTATTGGATTGGCAGATGCTGAAAACGTCATACTTTGACAAAGTACCTCATCGCCTCTCTCAACTCCACTTAAAATCAATGCTAGATGCAAAGCGGCAGTCCCGGAACTTAAAGCTGCCACTTCCAGGTTTCTGTTTTCTTTGTTTAAGTAATCTTGTATAGCGTCTTCAAAACCGGTTACATTGGGCCCCAAAGGGGCAATCCAATTGGTATCAAAAGCTTCGTGAACATAATTGAGTTCACTTCCTCCCATATGTGGTGAAGACAAATAAATTTTAGGTTGTTTCATTTAAAATTGGGTCTCAAGCTTTTTATTTTGAAACAAAATTACAAAACAATCTCTTTTATAAGTTCAAAAAGGGAAGAATGTACCAAAATAAAACATTCTGCAATACTGTTTGGGTTTCTCAAGAAGGATTAATTAAGTATATGCAGGAACCTTCCCTACCACACCAACATAAAAGGATTGCAGTTGTTCTAAGTCTTTCTCAAAGTCACCGGTAGGATAGAATGGTTTATTGATTTTTACTGTTTTTGATCCATAATCAAAAGCAACGCCCACTATAGGAACATTGGCTTCCAGTGCAATGTAGTAAAACCCTGACTTCCAGTATGCAACTTTTTTTCGGGTGCCTTCAGGAGCCAACGCCAGTCTGAATTCATCCCTTTCTTTAAATAACCGGGCCACTTGCTGCACAGTATTTTGATTGGCAGACCGATCAATCGGTGCGCCACCCATCCATTTAAAATACCATCCAAACGGAAACGAAAACAATTCTTTTTTAGCAATAAAATTAATGGATACTCCTAATAACTTCCTTACCATAGCACCAATATAAAAGTCGTGCCAGCTAGTGTGTGGCACAACAATGATGACATATTTTTTAAGGTTGCCAGGCAAATCGCCTTCAATCTTCCAGCCCATCAACTTCTTAAAAATAATACCGGTGAGCCAACGCATCATAGGTTATAACTTAAGGTAAATCGACTTTAATTTTTGAGGTGTAATCGTTTCTTTCCAATTGGCACCCAAAGCATTTTCCCATAATGGCCCTAAACTTAAAGCCACCTCAATCATTTTATCTATTTGTTGGTCCGAAAGGTTTTTACAGACACCTTCAGGAATTTCAATCTGATGCTTTTGAACCATTTCTTTGAATAATGCTACGCCTTCAGGATAAAACTCTTCCAGCTTGTCAAATACAATACAGTTGCCAATTCCATGTTTAGTCCCCAAAACATAAGAGAGCCCATAACTCATTGCATGTGCTACTCCCACTTGTGAGTAGGCAATGCTCATACCGCCATGCCAGCTGGCCATCATAAGCTTGGCTCTGGACTCTGAATCACTCAGGGTATCGCTTAAAAAGAGTTCCTTGCATAATTCCAGTGCCTTTTCGCCATAGCTTTGACTAAACGCATTTAAAAAAGTGCCATGCAGTGATTCAATACAGTGTATATAGCAATCCATTCCGGTATAAAACCATTGATTTTTGGGAACGCCCCGTGTTAACTCAGGATCGAGAATTACCTGATCAAATGGGGTGTAATCACTGTTAATCCCTAATTTACGCTCGGGGCCACATAACACACAGGTGCGTGAAACTTCAGCTCCAGTGCCCGATATTGTAGGGATTCCTACGTGATAAACCGCTTTGTTTTCTACCAAATCCCACCCCTGATAATCTGCAGCACTTCCGGGATTGGTCAACAAAATAGATACCGCTTTTGCCAAATCCATTACACTACCCCCTCCTATTCCAATAATTCCGGAAGGCATTCCATCATATTGTTTTTTTAAACGACTCACCAATGCATCTACCTGACTGGTTTTGGGTTCTTCTTCGGTGGAAATAAAGATGATTTCATCTGAACCTTCTGTTTTAATACGGTTTAGAAAAGGAGCATTATTTTCAAAAACTGCATCTATTAAATAGATAAACGGGGCATTTTCAGTACGCTGCTCTGCTAAAATATCATGGAGTTGCACAAAGCTTCCGGCACCAAAAACAATTTTAGGAACCATCGGGAAATTACGAAATTCACGATTGACACCCTGTTTGGATTTTTTTATCAACAAATTGGCGCGTTTTAAATCTTCAGGAGTATCTATTTCTACACTTCTTGAATTGGATACCGACATTTTTATATTCTTTCCGTTTTCAAGAAAACGAAGGCACTCTATTTTTTCCGTAGCTTCCAATTCACTCATTGGCAATCGATAAAAATCGAGTATGGCTTGCTTTCTAAAAGCATAGATTCCTTTATGTTTATAAAAAGTAACCGTTGATTTTTTGTCTCTTGGATAGGGAATGGGCGACCTTGAAAAGTAGAGTGCAAAATTTTCCTGATCAACCACCACTTTTACGGTATTGGGGTCGTTGATTTCTTTCCAGTCTGAAATTTCACTCATCAATGAGGCTAAATCAATTTTTTCGGCATCTTCCCCTTCAAATACTTTCAACACCTTCTCAAGTCCTTCCCTGTTTGTAAAGGGTTCATCACCCTGAACGTTTACCACAATATCTATATCCAGCGGTTCTACTGCTTCTGCAATGCGGTCGGTACCACAGTCATGTTCCCTTATACTGCGAATTACTTTACCGCCATTGGAGGCAATTTCATCATAAATGATATCACTATCAGTCACTACATACACCTCCTCAAACAGACCTGTTTTTACCGTGGCTTGATAAGTTGTTAAAATCACACTTTGTCCCCCTAAATCCTGCATCAATTTTCCCGGAAAACGAGTAGCACCATAACGTGCCGGAATCATTGCAATTACTTTCAATTGTGTCTTCAAAAATGATTATTTAAAAGATTAAAACTCAAAATTAAGATATTCTTTCGGATTGTCCTATCTAAATTAAATCAACTCGTTCTGAATGCCTAATTTCTGTATACTTTAAATAGGGTTAAAACAAATAAAAGCTTGGTTTAATTGGAACTATGTTGACTTTAAAACCGATTTTAACGTGTTCTTAATAGTAAGTATTTTTTTTAAATAGTATCTTGAATTTATAAATACTAAAACCAATAATGATGATTATGAAAAGACTCACAGGCACAATTTTAATACTCCTTTTTACTGTTTTTACAGGGTTTTCACAAAACAACACCTTAGAAACAATCAAGCTTCCGGAGAAGATCACTCAATATGTAAACCTCCATTTTCCCGATCATACAATTGTGGAAACCGAACGTGAAATTGAAGGGTTTCAACGCATATTTGAAGTAGAACTCAATGATGGAACCGAACTCGATTTTTCTAAAACCGGTGAACCATTAAAAATTGAAACTGAAAATACCATTCCAATAAGTGCAATTCCGGCACCTATTTTAGCCTATGTGAATGCAAACTTTCCTCAACAATCCATTCAGGAATGGGAGCTCAAGAAAAAGAAACAAAAAGTAGAGTTGACAAACAACACAGAACTTACTTTTGACCTTGACGGTAATTTTTTAAAACAAGACTAATTCACCTGAAATCAAAATTTGTATTGCTTAAATTGATTAAGGGATACACCCTTAAAGCAGTTTGATCTTTCATTTTTACCAACTGTTAACAATTTTCATTTTTTATCGATATAAATAATTGTATTTTTATCCCTTAAAATTTGAACGTATCAATGGGAAAAATCATTGCGATAGCCAACCAAAAAGGGGGCGTTGGAAAAACAACAACCTCTGTTAATTTAGCCGCCTCGCTGGGGGTGCTGGAAAAAAAAGTACTTTTAATCGATGCCGATCCTCAGGCCAATGCCACTTCCGGATTAGGGATTGATGTGGAAGCTGTTGAGGTTGGCTCCTATCAACTGTTGGAACACAGCGTTCAGGCAAAAGCAGCGATCATCAAAACTGATTCTCCCAACCTTGATTTAATCCCGGCGCACATTGATTTGGTAGCCATTGAAATAGAGCTTGTTGACCAGGAAAACAGGGAGTCAATGCTCAAAGAAGCCGTCAAAGACATCAAAGACGACTACGACTATATTTTAATTGACTGCGCCCCTTCTTTGGGGTTGCTCACGCTCAATGCACTGACTGCTGCAGATTCTGTTTTGATACCCATCCAATGCGAATACTTTGCCCTGGAAGGACTCGGTAAATTGCTCAACACCATCAAAAGTGTTCAAAAAATACACAACCCTGAGCTCGACATTGAAGGGCTTTTATTAACGATGTATGATTCTCGTCTCAGACTGTCCAATCAAGTGGTGGATGAAGTGAAAAAACACTTCAGTGAAATGGTATTTAAAACAATCATCCAGCGAAATGTACGCTTAAGTGAAGCTCCCAGTTATGGTGAAAGCATCATTACCTACGATGCCGGAAGTAAGGGTGCCAATAATTACCTGAGTCTGGCTGAAGAACTCATCACTAAAAACAAATAACAATGGCCAAAGCAACTAAAAAACAAGCTCTTGGCAGAGGTCTTTCTGCTTTATTGAAAGACCCTGATAACGATATTCAATCTGCTAACGATAAGGGTGCCGACAAAGTAGTGGGAACCATCGTTGAACTCGATATAGAAAGCATCGACGTAAACCCTTATCAACCCCGCACCAGTTTCAATGAAGACACCCTTCAGGAGTTGGCTTCTTCCATCAAAGAACTCGGTGTGATACAACCCATTACGGTTAGAAAAATTGATTTTAACAAATTTCAACTGGTTTCCGGTGAACGCCGTTTTCGTGCCTCTAAACTTGTGGGACTCAAAACCATTCCGGCTTATATCAGGATTGCCAACGATCAGGAATCACTTGAAATGGCTTTGGTTGAAAACATTCAGCGCCAGGACCTCGACCCCATCGAAATTGCACTTTCTTACAGAAGGCTCATTGAAGAAATCCAACTCACTCAGGAAGAAATGAGCAATCGTGTGGGTAAAAATCGATCCACCATTGCCAACTACCTTCGTTTATTGAAACTCGACCCCATTATTCAAACCGGAATGCGCGATAGTTTTATCAGTATGGGTCATGGAAGGGCCCTGATCACCCTTGAAGATACTAACGACCAACTGGATGTTTATGAAAAAATCATTTCAGATAAACTGTCTGTAAGAGATACAGAAGCACTGGTCAGAAAAATGCAGCAGCCTGAAACCACAAAATCAACTTCTCTTAAGGAAGTTCCTTCGTTTGCACGAAAAGCAGGCAGGGAACTCTCCGATTTCTTCGAAGTAAAAACTGAAGTAAAAGCCAATGCCAATGGTAAAGGGAAGCTGATCATTCCGTTTAAAAACAAAGCCGAACTGGAACGGATTACTAAACTGATACAGGGTGAAAAGTAAACAACTTTTAGGATGGTTACCGCTGCTGTTCATGGTGCAGGTCTTTGCACAACAAAAGGACACGCTTACTGTGGTTGCCAATGATGCCAGCCTATCAGTAAATCAAATCACCAAAGAACCTTATGACCCTCTCGCCCCTTCACGGGCGGCGTTTTATTCTGCTGTCATTCCCGGTCTCGGACAAGTTTACAACGAAAAATACTGGAAGATTCCTGTCATTTATGCAGGAATTGGCGCAAGCATTTATTTTTACACCACCAACAGAGAAGATTATACGCGCTATCGCGATGCTTATAAACGAAGACTTGCCGGTTATACCGATGATGAGTTTCAAGGAATTGCAAATGAAACCCTGATACGTGCCCAGCGCACTTCCAAAAGAAATATGGATGTAAGCCTGGCAGTTGCTGTGGGCTTTTATTTATTGAATATTGTAGATGCCAATGTGGACGCCCACTTAAAACAGTACAGTATTTCAGATGATTTATCACTGAACCCGGAAGTGGATTACAACCCCTTTCAGGAATCGACTAATTATGGAATGCGTCTTACCTATAAATTGAACTAAATTATGAAAATAGCACTTTTAGGTTATGGGAAGATGGGTAAAACCATCGAAAAATTGGCTGTTGAAAAAGGACATCAAATTGTTGCTGTTATCACTGGTAAAGAACAATTGAGTAAGCTCTCCAATGCCGATGTTGCCATCGATTTTAGTGTCCCGGAGGCAGCAGTCGTCAATATAGAACGTTGTTTTGAACAACAAATACCGGTAGTAAGTGGAACCACCGGTTGGCTCAAAGATTTTGATAAGGTGTTAAAAAGCTGCCAAAACCGTAACGGAAGCTTTATTTATGCATCTAATTTCAGTGTGGGTGTCAATTTATTTTTTGAATTAAACCAAAAATTGGCACAACTCATGGCCAAACACAATGAATACAAGGTGTCTCTGGAAGAAATTCATCATACTCAAAAATTGGATGCCCCCAGTGGAACAGCCATTTCATTGGCTAATGATATTATTGCACAAAGCAACTATACAAACTGGAAACTCAATGGGGCTGCGCAAGGTGAAATTCCTATTAATGCTCTACGGCTTGAAGATGTAAAAGGAACGCATACGATCACCTACCAATCAAGCATCGACACCATAAGTATAAAGCATGAAGCCCATAGCCGGGAGGGGTTTGCTTTGGGGGCGCTGCTCGCTGCAGAATGGCTTCAAAACAAAAAAGGGGTTTTTACAATGAAAGATGTACTCGGAATTCAATCCTGATTTGGGTTTTAAAAAGACAAAAAAAATTGAAAATACAGTTAACAATACTTAAAAAGAAAGCATTATGACACTTACTGAATGGTTTATATTTTTCCTGATAGTGCAGCTCATTCACTTTGCAGGAACCTGGAAACTTTATCGCAAAGCCGGCAGAAAACCCTGGGAGGCCGCCATCCCTGTTTACAATGCGGTTGTATTAATGAAAATCATTAACCGCCCCTGGTGGTACACCCTCCTCTTATTTATCCCAATCATCAATTTGATTATGTTTCCGGTGGTATGGGTAGAAACCCTGCGCAGTTTTGGAAAAAACAGCACTACCGATACTGTTTTAGGTGTGGTGACACTAGGTTTATACATAGCCTATGTGAATTATACCCAGGATGTAACTTACATTCAAGACAGAGAACTTAAGCCTAAAAGCGGCTCAGGAGAATGGGTGAGTTCCATACTGTTTGCTGTGGTGGTGGCTACCATAGTGCATACTTATTTCATTCAACCTTTTACAATCCCTACCTCCTCTTTGGAGAAAACCCTGTTGGTAGGTGACTTTTTATTTGTCAGCAAAATGCATTATGGTGCCCGTACACCTATGACCGCTGTTTCATTCCCTATGGTACACGATACCATTCCTGTTGCTAAAGTAAAATCCTATACCAAGAAACCACAAATTCCTTATTTCAGGTTTCCTGCATTTCAGGACATTCAACGCAATGATATCGTGGTGTTTAACTGGCCAACAGATACCGTGCCCTACTTCTTTTACCAGGGCCCCGAAACATTTGACAAACCCATTGATAAAAAATCAAACTACGTAAAACGAGCAGTAGGGATTCCCGGTGACTCTCTTGAACTAAGAGATGGCTATGTGTATATCAACGGAAAACAAAATGAGCTGCCAGACCGTGCGCGTCTACAGTTTGCTTATGGTTTTACAACCAAAGAACCTCTTAGAAACATACAGTTCTTAAAAGACCGTTATGACATTACCGAGATTTACCCAATGAGTAATGATTACAAAACCTTCAGGGCCAATGTCACTGAGGAAGGTATTGAAATGTTAAAAAACAACCCCAACATTGATCAGGTCATTCCACTTAGAGCAAAACCGGGAGAAGCCAATCCATCGATCTTTCCCCACCATCCATCCTACAAATGGAATACGTCTCATTTTGGTCCTATTTATATTCCTAAAGCAGGAGTTACCGTAGCAATTACACCGGAAAGCATTCCTTTTTACAAGCGAATCATAGAAGTGTATGAAGGAGAGGAAATGGGCGTTGAACAAAAAGTAAGCGTTCAGGGCAATCAGGTTTTAATGAACGGCACACCTTTCTCTGATTATACCTTTAAACAAGATTATTACTGGATGATGGGTGACAACCGAAACAACTCAGAAGATGCCCGTATGTGGGGCTATGTCCCCCATAACCACGTGGTGGGAAAACCTGTCTTTATCTGGATGAGCTGGGATTCCAACGAAAAAGGATTTAATAAAATTCGCTGGGATCGCATGTTTACCACAGTGGGGGGTGACGGTGAACCTGTTTCTTACTTTAAATACTTCCTGATTGTATTGGCAGGTTGGTTTATATTTGATTTTATAAGAAAACGTAAGAAAAAAAATGACACCGGATTGTAGTGGACGGGTCACGTTTACAAGCGGTATATAAGCATCACACCGCCACGGTAGGGTAACCATTCTCCACTTTTATTAAAACCGCTAGTGGTTATTACAGGGTTTTCAGGATCAGAGTTGTCGATGTTATCAATGCGATCACCCTCTGCATTATAGCCTTTGTAGTTACTTTGTGAACTTCCTCCTCCCAGAAAAAGCTCCATTCCCCAATGCCGGTTAAAGAAGTAATTGTAGCCTAATGTTATGCCGTAATAGTTATTGCGCCCTGTTTGATAAGTGCCTTTTGGATATTTTTGACCGGAAACACTAAAGGGAAATCGATTTTTGGTTAAGTGGAACATTCCAAAGCCAATATGAGCGCCTGCAAAAAACCCTGTATTGTCTTGGTTTGTGTAATATCGCAATTCAGGAAAAACCTGAACAAACTGAAGAGGTGTGCCGTTAAAAGAATTCCAAAAAGAAGCACTTACATCCAGTTGAACACTTAACTTATCTGAAATTCTAAATTCAGAACCAACATTGGGAATCAATATAAGCGCACTGAAAGCATTGGCTTTTATTCTGATATGATTTTGAGCATCTGACTGAAAACTGCAAAAACACCACAGGCAAACAGATAGCAGGCAGTATCTCATCAATCTTTGAATCACCCCCTAAACACTTCCAGCATGCGCTTCCAAAAGCCTTGTTTTTCAGCCCCATAGGTGTAGCCGTATTTGTTACCATACCCAAAGTTGGCCATTTTTACATTGTTTAAAACAAAAGCAACATTCTTCAGCTTTCCGTTTTCCAGGTTTTCTTTTGGGAAGTCCAGTAGTTTGCGCTCGGTATAATCTGCTCTTACGACATATAATGTGGTATCAGCATATTTACTGATCAACAGGGTATCTGTCACCAGTAAACAGGGTGCTGTATCAACAATAACGTAGTCATATTCGTGTTTTAAACTATCAAAAAACTCATCGGTATGTTGACTCATCCACAACTCAGCCGGATTGGGAGGAATGGGTCCTGATGAAATAACCTCCAGCATGGATGAAAGGGGTGTGTTACGGGCATAATGTTCAAGGTTGGGTGATTCACCTATCAAATAATTAGTCACGCCCTTTGCTCCATCATCACTTGGAAAGTATCTGTGTATTTGGGGGTTCCTGATATCAGCTCCCACCAGCACAACTTTTTTACCTGTATAGGAAAGTGTGAGTGCCAGATTCACTGCTGTAAATGTTTTACCCTCACCTTTGACCGTAGAAGTCACAAAAATGGTTTTTCCGGATTCAGAGTGGTGTTTATTGACCAATAAATACTGCAGGTTGGTTCTTAATATTCGAAAGGATTCTGCCAATACATTGGTATCGTTTCGTTTTATAAAATCGACTTCCTTTGCTACAATTTTTGGAATTTCACCCACAAAAGGGATGGAACCAATAGAGCGTTCAATGTCTTTTCGGGTGCTCACCTTGTCATACAACAATTGGTGTAAGTAAAAAATCAAAAAAGGAATCAACAATCCCAATAAAAGGGCTGCCAAATAGATAATATTGCGCTTGGGTGAAACCGGGTTAGAAGAACTATAGGCCGCATCCACAACTTTTGCTTTGGGTGCCGTGACTGCAAGTGATATTGAGGTTTCCTCCCGTTTTTGCAATAAAAATAAATAGAGGGCCTCTTTAATGGTTTGTTGACGTTCAATGCCTCTAAATTGTTTTTCCTTACCGGGTACTTCTGCTATTTTTGAACCAAAAATAGACTCCTGACGACGCAAGTCACGCAAATTGGTTTCAATAGCATTTTTTACATTATCGAGTCCGCTCATAATACTGCCACGCAACTCATTGATTTGATTGGTCAGGTTGATAACCACCGGATTTTGCTCTGTAGAACTTCGTAACATCCTGGTGCGTTCCAGTACAAGTTGGTTGTAGTTACTAATAAGTTCTTCCATACCTCCTTCAGCTATTCCCAGATTGGCAGGCAGCAATCCAATTTCTGAACGGTTGTCCAGATAGCGCATCAGGTCGTTGATGAGTTCCAGCTGGGTTTCAAATGTAATTTGCTGTTTGTTGAATTCGCTGGCGCTTGAAAGAAACAGTTCTGCTTCAGCTTCCAGGCTTGTAATGCGATTGTCTTGTTTAAACGTAACCTTATCGGTCTCTACAGAATCGAGTTCAGCAGTGATGATTTGTAATCGCTCATCAATGAAATTAGCCGTGTTATTGGCCACCAGATTGCGATCATTGATGGCGTCCTCGTTGTATTGAATGACCAATTCGTTGAGTATATCCTGTGCCTTTTCCCGCACCGGGTCGTTCAGGCTCAATTCAATCACACTGGCATTTTTAGCAATGGGATTCACCTGAACCCTGGACTGATAAAGTCCCACTATTTGCTCAACGCTTGAAAACTGAACCAATAAAGAGCGATTATTCTCTAATGCTTCCAGTCGTTCCATTTCGGGAACGAGTGTGATGGACGCAAAGTCAAGGTCAATGCGGTCGCCAAAATTAGCGTCAAGGCTTTGATCGGTTTCCGGATTTGTAATGCTGACAGTTGTTGGGGAAAGAATCGTAAATTGTAAGGGTGTTTCGGGTAAAGGAACCTCCTCATTGTAGTTCAGTACTTTTACAGTAAAGGGGGTGTTTTTATAAACCTCGGTAATCTTTATATTTCCCTCAGTATAATATCTTATATTCAAATTCAGCTTCTCCACCACCCTTCTAAACAGACGCTTGGAACGCAGGATTTCAATTTCATTTTCAATACTGTTGGTATTCATCCCACTGATAAGGCCAATGTCTTCAAAAGCCGCCAACTCTGATGCTGCTCCCCGGCCTTTACTGTCTTTAATAATAATGGATGTAGTGGTTTTATACTGCGCGGTGCTGTAGCGTAAATACAAAAAGGCAACCGTCATACAAATCAATACACCCATAATAAACCAGGGCCATTTGCGCATGTAAAATTCCAGTTGCTCCCTTAAATCGGGCTCAGCGTGTTCGTTCACAGGTGTATTTGGGGTCGTTTCCATAAAATTAACGTGTAATTAATACCGCAATTGAAATAAGTACCGAGGCTATAGAAATATAGACCGTGGCGTTACGGTTATAGGCAGCAGCACCCACCTGGGCACTGTTGGGCTGTACATAAATAACATCATTCTGCTTCAAATAGTAAAAAGGTGACTGGATAAAATCACTTTGAGTGATGTCAATTTTGTGATAAATCCGTTGCCCGTTGTCTTCCCTGAGTAAGAGGATATTGTTGCGCTTTCCATAGATATTCAGGTCGCCGGCCATGCCCAGTGCTTCCAGTAAGGTAATGCGCTCATTTGAAATTGTAAAAGTTCCCGGGCGGTTTACCTCTCCTAAAACAGTAATTTTATAATTGATGATTTCTATATTGATAATGGGATCTTTGAGGTAAGCTCCTATTTCCTTTTTTAAGAAAGTAACCAATTCCTGACGGGTTTTTCCGGCAACTTCCAGCGTTCCCAACACAGGAAACTCGATGGTACCGTCATTGTTGACTATATACCCCTGTATTTCACGATTGTTGGTTCTGCCAAGTTCTGAAATATTTCGCGCAGGCTGCATCAAATTAAAAGGCATTGCTGCTTCCATATCAAAAGAAGCAACATTGATTTTTAAAATATCGTTGGCACGTATGGTAGGCGGATTGTAATTGTCAGTTGTCATTGCTTCCATCGATTCGATGTCTTGCATGTACAAAATGTCCTTTTTGGAGGAACATGCACCCAAGAAAAGTATCACCAAACCGCTAATCCCTACTCTGGTAAGTATCAAACGTAATCTTTTAGTCATCCCTGATGTTTTGGCAAAAATAGCGGTTAATCTTTAAAATAACTATTTTTTTCGTTGTAATGAGTTGTATGGTTTTAGGAGAATCTATTATCCTTTAAGTACTTCAACGACCTTTTGAAAGTAAATATTGTAAAAACACAGAAGCACTTTTCCATGATTTATTAAAAAAAGTTTAATTTCATGAGTCACTTATACAAAGTATCTTCACATTTAGTACCTTGGTGCTCTTAAATCATTTTTATGAAACCAACTGAAAAACCCGGCATCAATACCTTGTGTACGCACGCGGGCGAATTAAAAGACACCCGCTTTCACGGGGCTGTTTCTCCTCTATATATGTCCACTTCCTATGCGTTTGACAATGTAGAAGAGAAGCGCTATCCCCGTTATTTCAATACGCCCAATCAGCAGGCGCTGTCACAAAAAATTGCCGCACTCGAACATACCGAAGCCGGTTTGCTTTTTGGAAGCGGAATGGCCGCAGTAAGTACCGCCTTGTTAGCCTTTTTACAAAAAGGAGACCATGTGTTGTTGCAAAAAACACTTTATGGAGGTACCTTCAATCTGGTGACTGAAGAGTTTGAAAAATTTGGAATTGACTACTCATTTACTGACGACCTCTCTGAAAAAGGCTTCGCCGAAAAAATACAAGCCAACACCAAAGTGGTTTACATTGAAACGCCTTCCAATCCTTTATTGACAATTACTGACATCGCGATGGTAGCGTCCGTATGCAAAAAACACCGGCTCATTTCGATGATCGACAATACCTTTGCTTCTCCGGTCAATCAAAATCCCATCGACTTTGGAATTGACATCGTGATCCACAGTGCGACGAAATATATGGGAGGACACAGTGATATACTGGCAGGTGCAATCGCCGCCTCTGAAGCACACATCGAGCAGATTTTCCAGAAAGGGAAAAACCTGGGAGGTAATTTAAGTGAGTATACCGTGTGGCTGTTAGAACGGAGTATCAAAACAATGGGAATTCGGGTAAAAGCCCAGAATCGAACAGCCAAAAAACTGGCAAAATACCTCAGTAAGCACACACACATTGAAAAAGTGTATTATCCCGGTTTAAAGTCACATCCCGATTATGACATTGCCAAAAGTCAAATGAAAGGGTTTGGCGGAATGCTTTCCTTCGAACTCTCCAAAAACATGGACGCCCGTCAATTCCTGAACAACCTGAAACTCATTAAACCTTCCATGAGCCTTGCCGGTGTGGAATCAACCATCCTGCTCCCTGCTGAAACCTCTCACGCTCTTTTGAGTCAAGAGGAACGATCAGCTCAGGGAATCTCAGAGAATTTATTGCGTTTTTCTGTTGGAATTGAAGAGAAAAAAGATTTAATTGCAGATATAGAGCAGGCTTTGGAGGCTTGTAAATAAAATTAAAATTCAAAAACGTGAAATTAGATATACTCGCCATAGGTGCCCATCCCGATGATGTGGAATTGGGTTGTGGTGCTACACTGGCTAAAGAAATTGCAAACGGAAAAAAAGTGGGCATTTTAGACCTCACCCGGGGCGAACTCGGTACACGCGGAACCGCTGAAATCAGAGACCTTGAAGCTGCCAATGCTGCTCAAATTCTGGGAGTGACCTTCCGGAAAAACCTCGAATTTGCCGATGGTTTTTTTATTAACAATACCGCATCACAACTGGAAGTCATTAAAATCATCCGCAAATACAAACCCGAAACGGTGCTTTGCAATGCGGTCGATGACCGGCATATAGACCACGCCAAAGGCAGTAAACTGGTGAGTGATGCCTGTTTTTTAAGCGGCTTAAAAAAAATAGAAACGATTTTTGAAGGCAACAAACAGGAAGCCTGGAGGCCTCAAAGCGTATACCACTATATTCAATGGAAAAACCTCACACCCGATTTTGTAGTGGATGTATCAGGATTTATCGATAAAAAAATGGAAGCCGTAATGGCCTATGAAAGTCAGTTTTACAATCCCGATAAAAACGAACCTGATACCCCCATCAGCAGTCCCAATTTTAAAGACAGTATAGTTTACAGAGCCCGTGATTTAGGACGTCTAATCGGGGTTGAACACGCAGAGGGCTTCAATGCTGACAGGCTGTTGGGCGTCAATTCCATTTTTGATTTAAAATAATCGCATATTTGTTTTGAAATTGATAGCTTTTTCAATTAAATTTGCACTCGCTTTTGAGCAAACTAAGGTTTGTTGAAGCAGCAATAACAAATGGTGGTTGTAGCTCAGTTGGTTAGAGCGCTAGATTGTGGTTCTAGAGGTCGCCGGTTCGAGACCGGTCTTCCACCCAAAATATAAGTCTCTGTGAAAGCAGGGACTTTTTTTGTGGCATCCATAGTAACTAAGTGAAAGAGGTCGAGTAGTTTATGCTGAATAAGCTTAAACATCAGGTAAACAACCTCTCAATAAATCACTGTTAACTGCAGGGGAATTTTGTATATTTAAACTTTCAATCCCCACCGCATGAAAAAATCAATTCAGATAATGGTATGCTTGATGGCATTACAGGGTTCCTATTCCCTTGTAATTGCTCAGGAAGTTAGTCTGTATGAACAGTTTAACGGTCGGTATGATTTTACAGCATTAGGGAACACCCTGAATGTGGAAGAAAACGGAGCTGATGCTCCCTGTACTATATTGACTTCTTCCAGTGCAACACTCAATTTAGAACCGGAACAAAACATCGTTGCAGCTTATTTGTACTGGGCAGGTTCCGGTGAGGGTGATTTTGAAGTCAGTCTCAATGGCGAACCCATTATTGCAGAACGCACGTTCAGTAATGAACTGGATCCACAACGCCAGTTTTTTGCCGCTTTTGCCAATGTCACCCAACAACTTCAAAACTCCGGAAACGGGATGTATACACTCTCTGAACTCGATCTAACCAATGTCATAGAACCCTACTGCCCTTCCGGCACCAACTTTGGAGGCTGGTCTGTAATCATTGTGTATGAAGATCCCGGTCTGAACCTCAATCAACTCAATGTATATGACGGACTGGAAAGTGTGTCCGCCAATAACACTCAAATCAACATTATTCTGGAAAACCTCAATGTGATTGATAACGAAGGTGCTAAAATTGGCTTTTTGGCCTGGGAAGGCGATGAAAGCATTGCTGTCAACGAAACCCTGCAAATCAATGGCAATACCATTAGTAATCCGCCATTGAACCCGGGTAATAATGCGTTTAACGGAACCAACAGTTATACAAACAGCAATCAATTGTGGAACATGGATATGGATGTGTATGATATTCAAAACAACATTCAGGTGGGTGATACACAGGCAACCATTTCATTGAGCTCAGGCCAGGATTTTGTGATGATCAACAACATAGTAACCTTGTTAAACAGTCAGCTGCCCGATGCGACCATCCACTTGGACGCCCTGACTGCCGGAGAAGAATGCGGCAACCGAGACGTTGAACTGGACTACACGGTCAAAAATATAAACAGCACTGATGTGTTACCCGCCAACACGCCCATCGCCTTTTATGCAAATACAACATTGGTGGGCACCTCAGCAACTCAGTCAGAGATTCCCATTGAAGGGGCTGAAAGTGGTGAAATCACACTGAGCATCCCTCCGGCAATTCCGCAGGAATTTACCCTAAGCCTTGCGGTAGATGATACCGGAAACGGAAACGGGATTGTAAATGAAATCGATGAAACCAACAATACTGACAGCACCCAGGTAGTGTTATTGGTATATCCGGAAATTTCAGGTCTGACCAATCAGGAAAAATGTGATGCGGTGGGTCCTGAAGTCTTTGATCTCACGCTTTCCACACAGCAAATCAACCCAGACTACCTGCTCACATTTCACCAAAGTGAAGCAGATGCTGAAAACAATGTAAATGCGATTGCAAATCCTGAAACCTATGAAATTTCAGGAACTGAAGAAACAGTTTATATCCGGGTAGACAACGGAGCTTGTTTTGTGATCGGTTCGTTCATCATTGAGGTCATCTCCTGCCCATTACCTGACGCAACCATTACAATTACCAATGATGTAAATGCTTGCCGCCAGCGATTGCTTCAAATTGAATACATCGTGGCCAATACACAGGGCACAGCCCCTTTACCGGCAGAGACACCCATCGCATTGTATCTTGACAATCAGTTGTACCATACCACAGCAACCCCCATCAGCATTCCCATTGGTGGACAAATTCATATGACCACAGAAATTGAACTGACGGCTACCCTGCCTGACAGTTTTACGCTACTCCTGGTCGTCGATGATACCGGAAACGGCACCGGGGTCGTTGAGGAACTGGATGAAACCAACAATACGTTTACGACTATTGTTCAATTTCAAAGTATTGAAGACCTTCCTGTTTTGCCTGATCTGGAAATCTGTAATGAAGGTTTTGGATTTGCAGTATTTGACCTCACTGAAATTATTGAGTCTATCGCCCCGTCCAATGAGGATGAACTAAGTTTTTACACCACTTATGAAGAGGCCCTCAACCAACAAAACGCACTGCTGTTTCCAGACCGGTATCAAAGTACTTCCAATCCGCAAACACTTTATGTGAGACTGGACAACGCCACCTGTTTTACCATTGGTGAGTTTCAAATTTCAACTACTGATTGTCCTCCCTTCATTCCCGAAGGATTTTCACCCAACAACGATGGGATCAATGATGTCTTTGAAATTTCAGGCTTGTTGGATATTTATCCCTTGCACGAGCTGTTAATATACACCCGAAAAGGCAACTTGATTTTTAAAGGAACTAACCAAACCGGGTTTTGGAATGGCAATGCCAACCACGGTTTATTGTATGAAGGGCCTGTTCCTTCAGGGGTGTATTATTATGTTTTAAACCTAAATCATCCTGACTATAAAGTCTTTACAGGATGGGTGTATCTTAACAAGTAATTTCGTTTCAAATGGATTCGTTTTCCTGAATATTATTACTTAAATTTCAGTCTTTAACCCAAGCTGAATACAAAACAATTTAAAAGTTGAAAATGAATCCTTTAATTATTTACTCCCCTAAAAAAATTCAAAAGTTTATTAATAAAAGACCCGGTGAAACAAAATTTGGTGAATCCATTCAAACAATACATGAACTCAATGACCTGAAAACCACTCCGGCCAAGTATGTCCTGCTCGGTATACCCGAAGATATTGGCATCCTGGCAAACCACGGTGTCAAGGGAGCCAAAAATGCATGGCAGGCTTGCTTAAAAGCATTGCTTAATTTACAAGCCAATGAATTTACAACACCTGAAAACCTGGTGCTTTTAGGTGAAATTGATTGTGACATTGAACTCAAAGCAGCCGCTACCCTTGACAAAGAAGACGAACATTATTTTGAAGAACTCGGTCATATCGTTTCGCAAATTGACACCAAAGTCACCACTGTAGTTGAACATATTGTCAATGCCGGAAAGATTCCGGTAATCATAGGTGGAGGGCATAACAACAGTTATGGTGCTATTAAAGGAACTTCGTTTGCGCTAAAAAAACCTATAAGTGTCATTAACTTTGATGCCCATGCCGATTTCAGACCCATGGAACACAGACACAGTGGCAACGGCTTTTCCTTTGCGTATGAAGAAGGCTACCTGCATCATTATTTTGTATTCGGATTGCATACAAGCTATAACAGTCAGGCTATTTTTGACAGACTGCACTCCAGTAAAGTGAATGTTTCATACAACTTATTTGAAAGCATCGCCATTCAACGCACCAAATCATTCGGACAAGCCCTGAAAGAAGCTGAATCTTTTACGGTAGCCGCAGAGAAGTTCGGACTGGAAATCGATTTAGACAGCATACAGGACATCCCAAGCAGTGCCAAAACGCCCAGTGGATTTTCTGTGAATGACACGCGCCGGTTTCTCAGTTATTTTGCAAAAAACAACAATGTGGCCTATCTCCACCTCTGTGAAGCAGCCCCAAAACCCGGAACCGATGAAGAAAAACAAGTGGGTAAACTACTGGCCTACCTCATCATGGATTTTATAAGTTAGTTAACAGTCCTTCTTTTTAAGTTGTTGTACTTTAACACGTCAATCCAAAACACTTAAAAAAATGAAATCTAACACCTTATTCGTCCTGCTTTTTATTGCACTCTTTTGGTCTTGTAAAAACTCCGCTGAGAAATCGCCTGAGGAAACGGCCGATACCGATCAGGAAATGGCCATCGAAAAATCAGCACCCCAGATTGATATCCACCCCATCAGCCATGCAACGATGGTTCTTGTATGGGATGAAACGGTTATGTATGTTGACCCGGTGGGAGGAGCCGAAGCATTCACTGACATGAAAGATGCTGACATCATTTTGATTACTGACATTCACGGCGACCACCTGAATATAGAAACCTTACAAGCCGTCAAAAAAGACAAAAGCCGCATCATTGCACCCCAGGCAGTTATTGATCAACTTCCGGAGGAGCTAAAAACCGATGCCATAGTACTGGCCAACGGTGCCTCTGTAGAACAACAGGCTTTTACCATCACCGGAATTCCGATGTATAACCTGAGAGAAGAAGCGCTTCAGTATCACGAAAAAGGAAGGGGCAACGGTTACCTGATTCAACGCGATGATTACCGGGTGTATATTTCAGGAGATACTGAAGACATCCCGGAAATGCGCAATCTTAAAAATATTGACCTGGCCTTTGTATGTATGAATTTACCCTACACAATGACCGTTGAAAGTGCTGCTTCAGCAGTAGCAGAATTCAAACCAAAAACGGTGATTCCTTACCACTTTAGAGGTGGAGACGGGTTTGCAGATGTAGATGCTTTTGAGAAGCTGGTCAATAAAAACGCCCCCGAAGTCGAAGTCAATCGTCTTGACTTTTATCCGAATGAATAAGTCTCCTTTTTAGTAAAATGATTTGTAGCTTACATTCGCAATCAATGAGCTACATCCCTACAAAGTATTTATGAAAAACCCCTGAACAGTTCACTGCTTAGGGGTTTTTACTTTTTAAACTCCGGTCTGATGGTTTGTCTAAGTTAAATCACGCCGCAGCTTACAATTGCGGACGCTCTCACAGAAATAATTTCATTATGGTTTTAACAGCGGGATGTCTTGTGCTGACGGAAGGTAAATATTAAAGGCTGTCAACTGAATTTTATAATCTTCTACAGTTTATAATACAAAAACCCCGACACAAGTGCCGGGGTTTAAACATTATCAATAATTAGAAAAAAACTATTCCACGATCAGTCTTTTGACTGTTTGTTTGTTTTCACTCTGAATCATCACCATATATACCGCAGATGAGAGTTCGCTTACATCCAATGCATAGGCGCCTTGTGGTGTACTGTACTGTTGTTGTACCACCATTCGCCCTCTGACATCATAGATGCTAATCTGATCTACTGCTATCAGGTTGGGGTTGCCTATGTTCACCCTTGTGGCAGCAGGGTTCGGGTACATCGTCAAACTACTTAGGTTGAAGTTGTCTGTGCCCAGGAATGGGGTGACCTCCAACTCAAAGCTACAGCTTGAGGTATTGCCGGCCTCATCTTCTGCCGTAAAGGTAACGGTATAAGTTGTACCTGCTGACAACATCGTGTTAGGTGCCGGTTCCTGGGTGATCAACACTACAGGGTCGGTACAGTTATCTGTCGCGGTTACACCGCCGGTAAAGTCTTCGACCACATAGGTACCGTTTCCATTTGGATCGACGGTTACATCGCCCGGACAGCTAATCACCGGTGGCAAGGTGTCGGCCACGGTTACCACTGAAGTACAGCTCGTGCTGTTGCCTTCGCTGTCAGTTACCGTAACGGTTACCGTGTTCTCGCCTATATCTGAACAGTCAAACTCAGTCTGGCTGATACTGATATCGGCTATGGCACAGTTGTCCATACTGCCTCCATCCAGCATGGCTGCCGTGAGGGTGGCTTCTCCGTTTTCATCAAGCTCCAGGGTAAAGTCTGTTACACACAAGGCTTCGGGTGCAATCAGGTCTTCCACGGTCACGATCGCTGTACAGCNATCAAATTCCGTCTTGCTGGCCGTGTAAGTGAGAGCACTGTTGCCACAGTTGTCGCTGCTACCGCCATTGAGGTCTTCCACTAGTATACTCGCCATTCCATTGGCATCCAACTGGATGGTCAGGTCCTGACAGACTGCTTGAGGAGATTCATTGTCTTCTACGGTCACGGTATAGGTACACACATCGGTATTGCCGGCTGCGTCAGTCGCAGTCCAGGTCACCGTGGTAACACCTAGGTTAAAGGTCACGCCGCTGAGCGAACTTCCCGTACCGCTCGTCGCGCCTGACAGGCTGTAGGTGATGGTTGACACGCTACAGTTATCGGTCGCGGTGGCATTCCAGCCGGTGCCGCTGTGGGTATAGCTACAGCTGCCTGCATCGGCGTCCACTGTTTGGTTACCGCCACAACTGATCTCAGGTGACTGGTTGTCTTCTACCGTGATTTCATAGCTGCATAGCGCTGTATTGCCATTGGTATCGGTCGCGGTCCAGGTCACCGTAGTGGTGCCTAAGTTAAAAACTATGCCGTCCAGGGTCATACCACTGCCCGTGGTCGCGCCTGAAAGGGTATATTCTACCGCTGCGACTCCACAGTTATCAGTGGCCGTGGCATCCCAGGCCGTGCCGCTATGGGTGTAGGTACACACATCTGCATCAGTGTCTACACTTTGGTTGCTTGTACAGCTAATTACCGGTGCTTCATTGTCTTCGATGGTTACGGTATAGGTACACACATCGGTATTGCCGGCATCATCGATAACCGTCCACACCACTGTGGTGGTGCCCAGGTTAAAGGTCACACCGTCAAGGCTGTTGCCCGTGCCGGTGGTCGCGCCTGAGAGTTCATAGGTCAACGAGAAAACATTGCAGTTGTCTGATGCCAGGGAATCCCACAAGGTACCGCTATGGGTATAGGTACATTCGCCCGGATCGGTATCCCTGAGTTTGCTGCTAATACAGATGATTACAGGGGCTTCGGTGTCTTCTACGGTGATGGTCGTAGTACAGCTTTGGCTGTTGCCTATCGCATCCGTAGCCGTCCAGGTCACCGTGGTGGCACCTAAGTTAAAGGTCACACCGTCAAGGCTGGTTCCCGTGCCGGTGGTGGCCCCACTAAGGCTATAGGTCAAGGTACTCAGGCTACAGTTGTCAGTGGCCGTAGCATCCCAGCTTGTACCGCTGTGGGTATAGTTACATACGTCTGCATCGGTCTCAACCGTGGCATCTGCAACACAGCTCACCTCAGGCGCTTCGTTGTCTTCTACAGTGACTGTATACGAACACACATCGGTATTGCCGCCCACATCGGTCACGGTCCAGGTGACGGTGGTTACGCCTAAGTTGAAGGTCACACCATTTAGTGAACTGCCGGTGCCGATGGTGGCTCCCGTGAGCTCATAGCTGAGGGTCGCTGTACAGTTGTCGTCATAAGATGCGTCCCAGAAGTTGCCCAGGTGGGTGTAGGTACATACCCCGGCATTGGTATCTGCGGTCTTATTGGTCGTGCAACTGATGACCGGTGCTTCATTGTCTTCTACCGTCACCGTATATGAACACACATCGGTATTGGTACTGCCGTCGGTGGCGGTCCACGTTACTGTAGTTGTTCCGAGATTAAAGACCACACCGTCAAGTGAGGTCCCGTTGCCGGTGGTATCTCCGGTAAGGACATATTCAATTGAACTGACCGAACAGTTATCGGTAGCTGTTGCATCCCAGGCGGTACCGCTGTGGGTATAGGTACAAACACCCGGATCGGTATCCACTGTTTCGTTGCCGATACACGTGATGACCGGATCTTCATTGTCTTCTACCGCCACCGTATACGAACAGACATCGGTATTGGTACTGCCATCGGTGGCGGTCCAGGTGACTGTGGTTTCTCCAAGGTTGAAGACCACACCGGCAAGACTCGTTCCTGTACCTGTGGTTACGCCCGTTAATTCAAAAGTTATCGAGGCTACTGAACAGTTATCCGTGGCTGTCGCATCCCAGGCCGTGCCACTATGGGTATAAGTACATACTCCTGCATCGGTATCTACTGTTTCGTTGCCGATACAGGTGATGACCGGATCTTCATTGTCTTCTACTGTCACCGTATACGAACAGACATCGGTATTGGTACTGCCATCGGTGGCGGTCCAGTTCACGGTGGTGGTTCCAAGGTTGAAGACCACACCGGCAAGACTCGTTCCTGTACCTGTGGTGACTCCGGTGAGCTCGTATTCGATACTGTCAACCGAACAGTTATCGGTGGCCGTGGCATCCCAGGCCGTGCCACTATGGGTATAAGTACATACCCCGGCATCGGTATCCACTGTTTCGTTGCCGATACAGCTGATGACCGGATCTTCATTGTCTTCTACTGTGACTGTATACGAACAGACATCAGTATTGGTACTGCCATCGGTGGCGGTCCAGTTCACGGTGGTGGTTCCAAGATTGAAGACCACACCGGCCAGGGAGGTTCCTGTACCTGTGGTTACACCCGTTAATTCAAACACTACTGTGGCTGAACAATTATCAGTGGCGGTCGCATCCCAGGTGGCACCACTGTGGGTATAGGTACAGACCCCTGCATCGGTATCTACTGTTTCGTTGCCGATACAGGTGATGACCGGATCTTCATTGTCTGCTATCGTTACGGTATAGGAGCACACATCCGTTCTGCCGCCATTGTCAGTTACGGTCCAGGTGACCGTGGTTACTCCCAGGTTGAAGGTAACCCCATCGAGAGAGGTTCCTGCACCTGTGGTGACTCCGGTGAGCTCGTATTCGATACTGTCAACCGAACCGTCATCGGTAGCGGTGGCATCCCAGGCCGTACCGCTGTGGGTATAGGTACATACCCCGGCAGCTGTGTCCTCTGTTTGGTTGGTTGTACATGTGATTACAGGGGCTTCATTGGGTATAAAATAAATACAGAAATTATTCAACGTTCCAACATCACCAGCTGCATCATCAAAAACACGTAATTCCCAGTTTCCATTCACGTCAATTCCATTGAAGGCATTGGCAAAGGTGCCTCCCTGGGGTTGGAAGGTTCCGGTAAAGGGGGCTGATGCACCAACAATACTTGCCCCTCCATCCTGAAAGACAGTATTGGTATAGTTATCATCTGAACCACCATTATCATTAGATAAAATAAGTACCGTTCCATCCGGTGCTACGAGTGAAATGTCAAGGTCACCGGTCCAGGTATGAGTAATATCCATTTCTACACGGTCAATATAGTAATTGGGTCCGATGATTCCCGAGCCGACAACAGTGGCTACCGAAGGAGTCATTGCTCCCTGAGTGTCACCCGGTGCACCGGCAGGAATGGGTTGCCCCAGCGGGGTACCACACTCACTAAAGGCAAGGATTTCGTTGCCCACGATGTTCATAACATAGTTTGAATTTGCAGTGTTTGGTACCGGATTTGGAACACCACAAGTAGGAGCTGATATCCAGGAGTTGCCTGTTTCCCCGGCCGTATTAGCTCCAACACCATAATCTCCACCAGTTGAAGCAATATTGATTACGAGTTCATACACTAAATTTTCTCCCAATGGGATGGTAGCAGAAATCGGAACAGAAACAACTGCAGCATTGTTAGCAATTGTTGCCATAAAAACGGAAGAGGCCTGTAAAGTACGGGTGTCATTTGGAAACGTACCGATTGACGAATACACATTCACAGTAAAAGGAACGGGTACACCCGGATCTACTCCATATCCTACTCCAAATTCAGCAGCACTGACCTGAAAGTCGGTGGTGATTCCAAAATCATCATCCAGGTCAAACACCCTGTAAAATGAAGTGTTTCCAGCAGAACATCTTTGAGGAACAATAGTAATTGCTTGTGAACTACTATGCGTAATCACCTGAGGGGTGGACATGATTTGATAGTTGTATCCATCGCCCTGCAGGGTGGCGGTGCCCGCAGCCATGGGTTGCTGCTGGGTGTTATCAATACTGATTGGTTGGGTTAAAGTTATACTTTCTGTTTGCCCGGTAGTGGTCTGGAGCTGTTGTGCCCATCCCATTACCGATGCCAGCAGAAAGACAGTTAAAATCTTAAAGGTACTTTTTTTCATAATAAAGTTGGTTATGTTAATACTTATTCCCTTTTAAAGTAACCGGCGGCAGTTGTTCTATTTTTTGATCAATCGCATCGAGTTCATCGTTGTACTTTTTCCAAATCCCCAGAAATGAAATCAATAACAAGATGATGAGAATGACCCATAGAAGTTTCTTTCGCCTGCTCATTAAAAAAATGTTGGGTAAATATAACCTTACTTCTTCTTCATATTTAATAATAGGGCTTACAAAAAGCTTACAACGCTCTAAGGAATTGTTATAAAGCGTAAGAAAGATGTAAGAAGTGTAGGTAAAACGTACTTAAAGTGAAGAAATGAGGAATTCGAGTTTGACATCGGCCTCCAGACCGAGTTTTTTACGGATGCGGTGGCGGGTTACCTGAATGGCATTGACCGAAACCCCCAGGGCAGCAGCCATTTCTTTGGTGGTAAATAGCAATCTAGAAAGCACCAGCAAACGGATTTCTGTTTGGCTGAGTTGGTGGTAGTGGGTTTTAAGCTGATGAATAAACCCGGGATGGGCTTTCTCAAACAACTCCTGAAAGCGGTTCCAGTCGTCGTCGGTGAGGATGGTGGTTTTTTTAAGTTGGTTCAACACCCGGCGTGTATCGTCTTGTTGGGTAGATTGCTCGAGTTGTTTGATGTAATTGTTTTTTTGAATGCTGCTTTGCGCATAGCGTTTGAGTTGATTTCCAGCAGCTTCAAGGTCTTGTTGGGCTTTCTGCAGGTTCCTTTCTGCCCGTTGCAGGACTTTCATTCTTTTTTGGTGTTTGTCTCTGAAATACAAATACACTGTAATAACCAATACAAACACCACTGCTAAAAAAAACAATATACGGTTGCGTTCTTGAAGTATTTGGTGTCGTTCGAGGTTGAAGGCTGTGAGTTTGAGGTTGTTTTCCTGCCGATTAATTTTCTGTTCGGCACGCACCAATTTGAGGCCGCTAAACTTTTGATGGTAGTTGTTTTGTGCCCATACAGCCGAATCGAGATAGGCCATGGCCTGTTCCATTTTCCTGGTTTTGACAGTCAGCTTCGCCAGCACCGGATACAACAACCTGAGACGATCTGTTTGCCCGGAAAGTGCGATATACCTGCGGGCCTTATAAGCATAGGCCTCTGCATCCTTCAGCTTGTTTTTTAGAAGGGCTATTTCAGCCAGGGGAATGAGTGCTCCTGCCGCGAGACCATAATCTTCTGCCTGTTCAGCCTGCTGAGTATCATACAACAGCATGGGTTCTGCTGCGTCAAACTCTTTTTTGAGAAAGTGATTGTATCCCAGATTGCCCTTCGCGATGGGTTCCCATACTTCAACTGTTTCAGGAATCTGCAACTCCAATAGAGCTCTGAAGTTGCGGTTTGAGGCTTCAAATTCTTCAAGTTTTTGGTAGCACAAGCCCAGGGTATTGAGGGCATTGGCTTTGTGAAGGCTATTGAATTGTGTTTCTTCGATATCAACAGCTTCCTTTAAAATTGAAATGGCCGGCCGGTAATCCTGAAAATAATAATAGGCCAGAGCAATCCGGTTTAAATCCATCAATTTATCAGGATACACCTCTGCAGTAACCTCTTGCAGGGCTTCTTCCATTTGCAGATAGACCTCAAAGGCCCTTTCATAGTTTTCAAAATCATTCCAATAACATTCCGCAAGCACCCTGAGTGCCCTGATGCGAATGTGGGCAATCCCTTCTTCGCCAGATTTATGAAACAGGACCCGCAAAGCATGCATCCCTGCATCCCGGGTTGTTTTTTGCTTGGTAAGGTAATACGCCCATAAAAGTTCCATTTCCAGCTCCAACTCAAGATCCTGATGCGCACGGGCTTGATCTGTGATACTATTAACCCTGTTCTTTACCTTCAGAGAGTCTTCTAAGTCAAGGATACCGGAATAGAATTCTCCTATTAACGGGTATTTCTCATTGTAAGGTTTATTGAGTAACTGCTTTTCTTGACAAACGCCTTGCAATCCAATAAACATGAAGAAGCCAACAAGGAGTTTGTGCATGGATTTCGGGTCTGATGGGTTTATTTAGTTGTGGGAATAAATATATTATAATTATTTAAGTATTTAACATTGTTTTGACTCTAATTTAGTTCCTATGTGATCTATACTAGTCAACTACGTAGGAATACGTACTCTAGTTTGATGAATTTGATATATGACTAAAAAAAGAATTTCTTAGTAACTAAACGTGCTTAATAAGACTACGGTTGAAACAGATTAAACCAATGCATTTTTGAGGGTATAAATTCAAAAAAGATTGCACTTGAAACAGGCTTCCTTTTGCAATCTTTTAGTAATTTTATGCAAACAAAGAAGCTATCTTTAGGTAGATTATACATCTACTGAATAAAAGAACCATTAACACCCAAGCGATATGCGTTTCCACACCCGAAAATGGATCAAACCCCAGGACCTCAACCCCAATGGCACTTTGTTTGGCGGTCGGTTGCTGGAATGGATTGACGAAGAGGCGGCCCTCTATGCCATCATTCAACTCGAAAACCCCAAAACGGTCACTAAGTTTATGAGTGAAATTGACTTTAAAAGCTCTGCCAAACCGGGTGACATTGTTGAAATCGGTCTGGATGTGGTGGCTTTTGGAAAAGCATCGCTCACCCTGAGTTGTGAAGTACGCAACAAAATGACCCGCGAATCCATCATCACCATCGATAAAATTGTGATGGTAGGGCTCGATGAACAGGGCACACCCAAAGCCCACGGAAAAACTGAAGTTGAATTTGTAAAAAACCGTCTGAAAACATAATCAAACCAAAGCAATTTCATCAAAGATGCTATTTTTGTAAAAACCCGTTCAACAAAACCCTATGTGTTTTCATATCAGTCAGACAAAAATAGGACGCGCATTGCAGGAACGCTATGAGGCCCGGCTGCAACTCCCGGATGGCGACCCCACTGCCCTGCCCTATTTTTACCATGCCATTGGTTTCACCCATCCGCAGATCCTGTTGATTCCCCAGGAAGAACCTTCTGTCATTACCACTGCTGCCTGGGGGTTGGCTCCGTCAAAAGAAACACCTGACACCCTGGGCGACTATTACAAAAAAGCAGCTCAGTTTGGTGGCGGACTCAACGCGCAATCAGAAAAGTTGTTTTCCCATTTTCTTTATAAACAGGCTGCCCACAGTCAGCGTTGCCTCATCCCCGTGAGTGGTTTTTTTGAACCCCACGAATACCAACAAAAAAAATTCCCCTATTTCATCACCCGAAATGACCGGGAGAGTTTTGCACTTGCCGGACTCTATACCCACGTGGGAACCACGCTTACGTGCACCATTCTCACCAAACCTGCCGGGGAACGCCTGGCGGCCATTCACAACAAGAAAAAACGCCAACCCGTTTTACTGAATAAAGTAGACGAACAAAACTGGCTGCAGGACTCCTTGAATGAAACTGACATTAGATCCCTGATCAACAAGACCTATGCAGAGGATGCTTTGGATACGTATACGGTAACACGCTCCGTTTTTCACCCGCAGCAAGACAGCAATACCCCTGAAAGTCTGCAAGAAGTCGTGTATCCTGAACTACAACAACTGTTTTGATTTTAGAGCATACCATAAGAAGATTTAATCTTGACATATAAAACTCCTAAACATAAAGAAGCTGTTTTTTGAAACAACCCAGCAACATCCATTTTAGATTTATCAGTTCATTAAACCAAAGTTCAATCCGGAAGTCCAACCAATAAAACCCACTTCGTGATGTTCAAACTCCTATTTCCAGTATTATTTTTCAGTATGATTGGAAGTGCACAAAACCTGTATTTCCCACCCACCACAGGCAGCACCTGGGAAACCCTTCCCCCGGAATCCCTGAACTGGTGCCCCGAAAAAATTGATTTGCTCAACAATTTTCTGGAAGACAACAACACCAAAGCTTTTATCTTATTGAAAGACGGCAAGATTGTCCTTGAAAGCTATTTCAACGGCCATACCGAAAATGCCCCCTGGCAATGGGCCTCTGCCGGAAAAACCATCACCAGCTTTGTGACCGGCATCGCTCAACAGGAAGGATTCCTCTCCATAAATGATCCAACGGCAACCTATCTGGGAGAGGGCTGGACGAGTTGCACGGCCTCAGACGAACTAACCATCACCATCGAACATCAGTTGACCATGACCAGCGGACTCAACGATGGTGTCTCAGACCCCACTTGTACTTCCAGTAGTTGCCTGGAGTGTATTGCCACCCCGGGAAGCCGGTGGGCTTATCACAATGCGCCTTATACCCTGCTCGATCCCGTAATTGAAACTGCCACGGGAAGTAGCTTAAACGACTATACCACCCAAAAACTAAAAACCCCCACGGGAATGAACGGCCTGTTTGTGTCCGTTCAAAACAACAAGGTGTTTTTCAGTACAGCCCGAAGCATGGCCCGTTTTGGATTGCTCATGCTCAATCAGGGCAACTGGAACGGCAACCAGATTCTAACCGACCCTGATTACTTCAATCAAATGATCACTGCCAGCCAAGCCCTCAATGAAGCCTATGGATACCTTTGGTGGTTGAACGGCACGGCAACCTATATGCTGCCCGGCCTCCAATCGGTTTTTAACGGACCCTTGTTTCCGTTGGCACCCGATGACACTTATGCCGCCATGGGAAAAGACGGACAATTCCTCAATGTCATTCCTTCAGAAAATATGGTGTGGATTCGTATGGGCGAAGACCCCGGCAACCTGCCCATACCCTTTTTACTCAATGACCAGATTTGGGAATACATCAACGACCTGGAATGTGAACTCAGTACAACTGACGTTTCACAACCCCAACTACAACTCACCCCCAATCCTGCTCAGGAGCGGTTCACTGTAACAGCTTCTAAGGAAATGGTAAGCATTGAAGTCTTTACAGCACAGCATCGACTGGTAAAATCGCAACAGACATCAGGCCTGGACACCACGCTGAAAGTAACCTCCCTTCCACCCGGATTGTATTTTGTAAAGGTCTACTTTGCAGATGGAACTACACGGGTGCAAAAACTGCTGGTTTTGTAGTGATTGGTGATTGGTGATTGGTGATTAGTGACTAGTGATTAGTGATTAGTTTTCTAACAAGTCAGTCTTAATACTTAATACTTTGTACTTAATACTGTTTTGGAATTTGGTGCTTGAAATTTGCATTGCCAACCGTATCCGCCAAAGCGGAGAAGGTTGGGTGCTTGGATTTTGGAATTTGGTGCTTGGTAGTTGGTGCTTGGTGCTTGGATTTTGAAATTTGTTGCTTACTCATAGGCGGGGTTCACGCAGAGTACGCAAAGATTTCCGCTAAGAAAGCGCAAAGGAGGCTTTGAGTAATTGCCTATTTGCGAATTTGCTGATGCGCTGATTTGCAAAAAAAGCTGATAGCAAAATGAAGAAATAAGAATTAATAATGGTCAACCTATAACAGAACATGACACATCAGTCTTAATACTTTGTACTTAATACTATTTTGGAATTTGCCTCGCCAACCGCTTCGTCGCACGCTGTCGCAGAAGCTTTTTATCCTCCAAAGCTTTAGCGAAGGTGGATAGCGAAGGCGCCCTGAATCCGCCTTTTGGCGGAGCAAGGCGGAAAGTTTACTGAAGGTTGGGTGCTTAGTACTTGGTGCTTGGTTTTCTAACACTAACCCCCTAATTACTAATCACTAATCACAAATCACTAATTACTAGTCACTAATTTCTGGTTCACCAGTTCACCAGTTGACCAGTTGACCAGTTGACCAGTTGACCAGTTCACTATAAAAGGTTTGTTTAATTATTTTGATTTACAAAATTTATTTTTGTAATATAAAACTTTATACTAATTTTGTGCTACCGGAAATGATGAGAAACCGATGCGTATCGTAACCTACAAAAGGATTGAGGAGTTTGTTGCAAAGCATGCAGATGCCGGAACTCCTTTATATGTTTGGTATCATACAGTATCAATTAAAAACTGGGACTCCATCAATGATTTAAGAAGGGATTTTAATGGAGTTGATTATGTGGGAAACCATCGTTTTGTTTTTAATATTAAAGGGAACTCCTACCGATTGGTCGCCATTATCTCCTTCAATGCAAAAAAGCTCTACATCCGGTTTATTGGAACCCATGCCGAATATGATAAACTAAAAGATATTAAAAACCTGTAACCATGATACAGACAGAAAAGGAATACAACGCCCTCATTGAACGTGTGGAAGAACTTCTACAAAATCCTGAAAACATCGAAAACCGCGATGCCAAAGGATATATTGAACTCAATATCCTCTCTGATCTGGTAGCAGACTATGAAGAACATTACCACCCGGTAACAAAACCCACACTCACTGACGTACTTAAATTGCGCATGGCAGAAATGGGTCTGAACCAAAAACGCTTGTCCGAATTGCTTGGAGTTAGCACCTCCAGGGTAAGTGAATACCTCAACGGAAAAAGCGAACCCACCTTAAAAGTAGCCCGTGAAATAAGCCGTAAGCTGGGGATTGATGCCTCGATTGTTTTGGGAGTATGATGGAAAAGAATTAATACTGAAGAATTAAAAATGGTCAACTCTATCAGGGATGGAAATGCTGGGTGTTGGGTGCTGGGTGAATGAAAAATTAATAATGAAAAATTAAAAACTGTCAACCTATATCAGGAAATGACAAGTCAGTCTTAATACTTAATACTTTGTACTTAATACTGTTTTGGAATTTGGTGCTTGAAATTTGCATTGCCAACCGTATCCGCCAAAGCGGAGAAGGTTGGGTGCTTGGATTTTGGAATTTGGTGCTTGGTAGTTGGTGCTTGGTGCTTGGATTTTGGAATTTGGTGCTTACTCATAGGTGGGGTTCACGCAGAGTACGCAAAGATTTCCGCAAAGAAAGCGCAAAGGAGATTGTGAGTTATTGAGGTATTGCCTGCATATAGCATATTGCTTATAGCTTATAGCTTACAGCTTACAGCTTACAGCTGCTAGCTAAATCAATCCTAAGTCCTTGGCCTTCGCGATGAGTTGGGTGCTGTTTTTGGCGTCGAATTGGGTGCGGAGGGTTCCCATGCGTTTTTCAATGGCGCTTGAGCTAAAGGGCTTGCGTTCTTCTTCTTTAAACCTACGGGCGATTTCTTCCATCACCAGGCCATTGGCGAGCTGACTGAGCAATTCGATGTCATAGTCGTCAATTTCGAGTACTGATTTTCCACTTAAAGCTGTTTCCAATTGGGGAGACACATAGGTTTTATTGGAATACACCGCCTGCACTGCATCGGTAAGCTCGGTGAGTCCGTGCCTGCCTTTGCACACATAGCCGTCGATGCCGTGCCTTTGAATCAAATGCCGTACCAGCTGGGGTTTGTCTTCGATGGAATAGACAATGATTTTTAAATCGGGATGGGCAGCTTTGAGCTTTGTGGCCAGGGCATCCCCTGATTTTATTTTTTGGTCTCTGTGGTCTGCTTTGAACGACAAATCGGTGATGAGCAGTTCAAAGGGTGTTGCATATTTCTGGGCGGCCTTGATCTGTAAAAAGGCATCGTCACAATAGTTCACCTGTTCAATTTCGGGAATTTCCAGTTGACTCAGCACCGTGTGCACACCGGTGTTGACACTTACCAAATCGTCTGCGATTAATACTTTTGAAAACATCTATACACTAATTTTTACTTTAAATCCTTTTCCTTGTGCTGTTTCAAAAGTAATACTTCCGTTCAATGCAAAAATGCGGTTTTCCACATTTTGCAAACCATTTTGTTTTTTTAGGGTACTTCCCACCCCGTTATCAGAATAAAAGAGTTCGGTTTTGGTTCCTTTTTGATTCATAGAGACCGCTACCAGCGTGGCTTTGCTGTGTTTTTTCATGTTGGTCATCAATTCCTGCAAGACCCTGTAGAGGGCATTTTTTTTATGCTGAGAAATTTGCGACCAGTCCACATTTTTTGAAAATCGCTTTACAATGGTGAGTCCGTCAGACTGGTATCCCGCCAGTAAATCGGTGATGACCTCATCAAAGGGCAGCGCATCATTCAGGGCGCTGTATTCTTTTGAAATGTCGCGCGAGCGGTTGTAAATCGACTCTAAGTTGTCCAGTAGTTCGTTACCGGAGTCAGCCTCCTTGAGTTGCATTTTTACCATCACCTGATAGACTTCGTTGGCCACTTCGTCGTGTACCTTTTTGGAGATGCGGTTTTCAGTCTTGTAGATTTCGCGTTGTTTGACCAATTTGACCCGGTTGAGAATGATAAAGATCACCAGCCCCAGGAGGATCAATAGCAACAGGGCGATGATTTGGGTGAGTTGTTTTTGGCTGCGCTCCTTTTCCATCTGTGCACGGGCACGTTGGGTATTGAGGATTTCTTTATCCACATCAAACCGCATAGCAGCAAAGAGGTTTTGCTCCTCTTGTTGCGCACTGTTTAAACTGTCTGTCAGGTCTTTATACCGCACTACGGTGGGGTCTTTTTTTAATTCGGTGAGTATGGACAGTGATTCCATCAGGAATGTAGCGCTGTTGAGCTCTTCGGCGAGTTCCAGGCTGCGGTTGGCATACCGTGTGGCCGCTGCAGTGTCGCTTTCGCGTAAAGCGTTTAAGGCCAAATGCCGGTAGCTGGAGTACATCCCTTCAGTCTCTCCAATGGCTATCCGAAGGTCCAATGCCCGTTGAAGCTCACGGAGTCCCTCGCGGTTGTAATTTGTTACTTTCAACACCCCCAGATTGTTGAGTGCCCGCGCCCATCGCAGGGTATCACCCGACTGTTCCCCCAGCTGAATGGCTTTTTGGAAATCGGTGGTAGCTTGTTGATGTCTATCTAACTCGATGAACACATTGGCGCGGTTGTTTAAAAGAGTGATGCGGTCGCTCACTTTGTCAACCTCCTCCAGGGCAAGGTTGTAGTAATCCAGTGCTTTGCTATAAAGCTCCTTCTCGCGGTAGATTTTCCCCAAATGGTTGTAGAGCCCCACCCGGCGGGCCTGGCGTTGTGATTGTTCGATTTCGGAATTCTGCAAGAGCTCCAGGGCCTCTACGGCCAGTTGTTCGCTTTCATTATAGCTCCCCAGCTTGAAGCCTGCAATGGCGGCCATACGCATCACATCAATGGCATTGAGGGTATCGCCGCTAATGAGGTGGGACTCCTTATGTTTCAGGTAATAAAAATAACCGGTGGGTAAATGGTGGGTGGCTGTGGGGTTCAAAACCCGTTGGTAATAAATCTCTGAACTGTCAACAATCTCACCGTCAGGAACCTGGGCAAAAGCAGCCTGGAAAGCAACGAAGAGGAAGCCTATGCATGTGAGAAGTTGGTTAAGCATCTTTCAAATGTAGTGACAATTTTTGAATTTACTTTGAGTTGGTTGACTCCCTCCTTCGGTGAACCTTCGGAGGGTGAAAGGTTGACTGGTTGACTGGTGACTGGTGAGTAGTGATTAGTGATTAGTGACTGGTGATTAGTGATTAGTTTTCTAACCCTAACCCCTAATTACTAGTTACTAGTTACTAATAGACTCCCCCCTTCTCCGCCTCAGGCGGATTCGGAGGGTGAAAGGTGGATAAATGAAAAATTAATAATGAAGAATTAAAAACGGTCAAACTATATCAGGGACGTACAGACATCAGTCTCAATACTTAATACTATTTTGGAATTTGGTGCTTTGGTGCTTTGGTGCTGGGTGAATTAATTAAAAATGGTCAACCTATATCAGGGACGACAGCCAGTCTTAATACTTTGTACTTAATACTATTTTGGAATTTGCCTCGCCAACCGCTTCGTCGCACGCTGTCGCAGAAGCTTTTTATCCTCCAAAGCTTTAGCGAAGGTGGATAGCGTAAGCGCCCTGAATCCGCCTTTTGGCGGAGCAAGGCGGAAAGTTTACTGAAGGTTGGGTGCTTGGATTTTGGAATTTGGTGCTTGGAATTTGCATTGCCAACCGTATCCGCCAAAGCGGAGAAGGTTGGGTACTTGGATTTTTTTTCAAACACTAACCCCTAATTACTAGTTACTAATCTCGGGTTGCTTACTCTTACGGGGGTTCTCGCAAAGGTCGCCAAGATTTTCGCAAAGAAAGCGCAAAGGATTGTTGGATGAATGAAAAATTAATAATGAAGAATTAAAAATGGTCAACCTATATCAGGGACGACAGCCAGTCTTAATACTTTGTACTTAATACTATTTTGGAATTTGCCTCGCCAACCGAAAGTTTACTGAAGGTTGGGTGCTTGGAATTTGGAATTTGGTACTTGAAATTTGCATTGCCAACCGTATCCGCCAAAGCGGAGAAGGTTGGGTACTTGGATTTTTTTTCTAACCCTAACCCCTAATTACTAGTTACTATTTACTAGTTACTAGTTACTAGTTACTAGTTACTATTTATTGGTGGATAAATGAAAAATTAATAATGAAGAATTAAAAATGGTCAACCTATATCAGGGGGGTACATTATAGTAGGATGAAGCAGGGATAAAGCCATGCTACGTCGTTATGCCTTCGAGTTTAAGTCGTACTTACCCCGCTTTTAGGGACTTTTCTCGAGTTAGTTACGACTTAGTGATGACTTAACCACGACTTAGTATAGCTTTATCTATGTAGTATCTATGCTCCATCTGACACTATGACCCGTCCTTGACCCGTCCCTTAAATTTATGTCCGAAAGCTATACCACAGGCCTGCCTGCCGGCAGGTAGGGTTGCACAGAGAAATTCTCCTTTAAACTTTGAACTTGAAACTTGAAACCTTGAACTATGAACTTTAACTCAATTTCTTCAGCTTGTACCTATAAGCTTGACTGTAATTCCTTTGGGTGGCATCGTCCAGAAAGGAGGAGGCAATGAATTTTTCCACCAAATGGGTAGCTGATGTCATTTGCGTAAACATTTCCCGCACAACTACTTGAGGTATTTCAGCTTGATTTGCGAGCTCTAAAAATTGTCTTTTTATGGTTCCTTGTGCTACGTTTTTAGGAAGGAGCCCCTCTTCCAAAGCAAATACTGCATCGTCAATATGAATACGGCTGTTCAAGAGGTCATAAGCCGGACTCAAACGGTAATCGCCCCACCGGGTTTCTACCAGGGAAAAGTTTTTGAGGTGGGCATCGCCATTGGAAAACAAGTAATTAAACAGTAAAAGCTGTAGTAATTTTGGTGCTTCAATTTTGTAAGCCGGTACAAACCTTTTTAAAAGTATAAAAAGATCAAGGTAATTGCCTGAGTATTTATAGTGTGTCCCATGAGTTTGGGGGGTTTTCCCTGCCAATGCAGCAAAATCTTCCTGGCCCCGTTTGGTGCCGTCTTCTTTTAGGTCAAAACGTTTGGTGATGTAAGCGGGTTGTCCATTTTGAAAAAAAACCAAGGCATTTTCGGCAGTTTCGATGCCAAACACCTGTCGTGCCAGTTGCATGGTAAGATGTTCATTGGCCGGCATGAGGTCCGGTTTGTTTCCTGAATGTGGTATGGGCTTTAAAATGTATTCGCCTTGCTCCCCCTCCCCGGTCAAACGCAATTTATTTTTCTCCAATCGCAAGGAAAATTTTTCCTGTACGCCCGAAATGGAAATTCGTTGTTGGTTTTCCATAAAGTGCTTACCGGTATCTTCTTGTGTTGACGGCGCAGTATAAGGCAATACATGGCTGACTCGTTTACCCTGAAACATACGTTTAAGACAGGTTGGACTGTAAGTGGAATACCCATCAGCCAATGTACCGGGACAGTGATTCATTTCAAGTAGTTTCATTTCCCTTAGGTGTTTTTAAGACTTACTGCACCAATGGTGTCGTGCTGTGTGCTTGCCATCAAAAGTCCAAAAGCATCATCACGATCAATCCTGTGGCTCTTGCAAACCACTTCTTTATTGATTCCTTCCGGTAGCATATTATAGAAAAAAGGGAACAAATGCCCTGAGTAGTACACTTGTTGTGTTTTTGGCAGTGTCAGGCTGATGGCCGGTTTGCTCCAATCTTCAAACCACCGCGTGGTGTAACTGAATGTAAACGACCCGTTTGCTTGCTGGCTTAACAGCCCGGCTTCTTCTCCTTTGAACATAACTTTTGCTTGTCTCATTTCGTCATGTCTTTCACTTGAAACACCAACTCCAATCCCAGCGCATCACCTATTTTTTGTACAGTTGTGAGTGTGGGGTTGCCTTTCCCGCTTTCCAATTGCTTGAGCGTCCTCAAACCCACACCGGAACGTTTTGACAAATCTTCCTGAGTTATTTGAAAAGCTTCCCGCCGTTCTTTTATAGCTGTAATAATTTCTTTAAAGTGCATTCTATTGCGCTATTTTATACAAATATAAACATAATTCTTGTACAAATTACATAAAAGTGCTATAAAATGCTCTTTTTGATATATTCATAGCCGGTATGGATAATATCATTTACCAAAGTGTATTGTAGTGCTCTTTTGGTATGGCATTTGTCCCTTTATTTTATCTCTATCCAATTTCTGGTTTTAAGGCTTTCAATGGCAGATGGATGTACCGGTGATGCTGACCCCTCATTCCCGTCATCGGTCGCAAAGTGCTTATTTGTAGGCTTTAGGCTGATTTGCTAATTTGCTGATTCGCAAACCCGTCATCGGTTATCAGTAATCCAGCCAATTCATTGACTAAATTGCTCACTGTTGGGTGCTTACTGTTATGGGATCCTCCTCCTCCGCCTCTGGCAGATTTGGCGGACACGTACCTCCTTTGTCGGTATGACAAAAAAGGGGAAGATGCTGTATGCTGATGCGCTGATTTGCTGATTTGCTGATTCGCAAACCCGTCATCGGTTATCAGTAATCCAGCCAATTCATTGACTAAATTGCTCACTGTTGGGTGCTCACTGTTATGGGATCCTCCTCCTCCGCCTCTGGCGGATTTGGCGGACACGTACCTCCTTTGTCGGTATGACAAAAAAGGGGAAGATGCTGATTGCTGATTTGCTGATGCGCTGATTTGCAAAGGAATATGTAAACAAAAATTTTTAATTCTTAATTCTAATTTGGAATTTGGAATTTGGAATTTGGCGCTTGTCATACGTCCCTCGGCCGCCATAGGTTTGTCACTTACGCTTCATAGCTTCAGCGACGGAGCGCCGACGGCGCTGCTTGCAGTCCTATGTCTGTCCACTTAAACCTCCCTCCCCGGATTCCCCACTACCGTCACCCCATCAGGAACGTCTTTGATGATGACGGCACCGGCGCCGATGGTGCACCACTTACCGATGTTGATTCCTTGAATGACCTGGGCTCCGATTCCAATTTGGGTGCCCTCCCCTACTTTTACATCTCCTGCCAAGGCAGCATTTGGGGAAATGTGCACATAATCGCTTAAAAGACAATCGTGCTCCACAACGGCACCGGAATTGATGATGCAGTGGTGGCCTACTTCAGCCTGTGAATTGATTATTGCACCGGGCATCACGACAGTACCGCTTTTTAGGGTTGCACGTGGAGAAACAATTGCAGATGGATGGATTAAAGGTTCAGTAACGAGGAAGCCATTGCTTTCAGCAAGGTTTTTTCTGGTTTCATTGTTGCCTATGGCAAAAAGTACGGGTATATTTTTGTCTGGGTGTGCTTTGTCTTTGGGGAGCACCGGATACTCCAATAATTGACTAATACTTTCATCGTCATCAAATATTGTGACTACTTTTTTCCCGAGGGCTTCAATAATTTCGATGACCACTTTACCGTGGCCGCTGGCACCGTAAACATATAGTTGTTGACTCATACTAATTCCCTTTAAACCGTTCTGTGGTGGCTTGCCCTGTGGTATTGATGCCTTCAGAAACAAACACTTTTTTGATGGTTAAAAATAAGATTTTTAAATCCAATACAAAACTTTGATGCTCCACATACCACACATCCAATGCAAATTTCTGTTCCCAGCTGATGGCATTCCTTCCATTCACCTGCGCCCAGCCGGTGATGCCGGGTTTGACATCGTGGCGTTTGCGTTGCTCTTCATTGTACAAGGGTAAATACTCCGGCAACAAGGGCCGCGGACCCACAAAGCTCATATCACCTTTTAATACGTTTAACAGCTGTGGCAGCTCGTCCAGGGATGTTTTGCGTACAAACTTGCCTACTCCTGTGAGCCGCTCAGCATCTGGCAATAAATCACCCTGAGCGTCTTTAGCATCGGTCATGGTTTTGAATTTGATGATGTTGAAGATGCGTCCGTTTTTCCCGGGGCGTGCCTGAATAAAAAAGGGATTGCCGTTGTTGGCGATGGTGAGGGCGAGTGTAACTAATAAGAACACCGGACTCAGCAATAGCAGTGCGATTAAGGCGTAAAGGTGGTCGAGAGAGGGTTTGGTTAGGGTTTTGTACATGGTTTAGCCGTTAGATCTAGTAATTAATATAAAAAACCAAAAAGCCATAAGGGTAGTTTGTTTTGATAGCCATATTCTATATCGTCTGCAACAATGTAGGCATTTTTTAAATCCTTAATTTGCCTTTTTGATTTTTCTTTCCCTCCAATTTCAAAAGCATAGGTATTGTTGACTAAAAAATCTGTTTTATTGTGGTAACTCAAGCTGTTACCTTGGCTTAGCTGATTGGCAAAAAACGCTTCCCTTACATTGCCTATATTGGTATTTAAGGGAGACAGCACAAACATCAAATTTGTATTTTCTAAATACACCTTAGCAGGTTTTTGAAGCTTGACATTACCATGTGCCTCCTTTTGTAAATGAATGGTCAGCCCCACTTCTTGCAAGTAATGCAGGTAGGACAGTAACGTTGTTCTATGCATTTCCATTTTTTGGCTCAATGCGGTTACATTAGGAATAAAAGGTACAGACTCAGCAATGATGGTTAATAGTTGTTTTATTTTAGGGACCAAACCAATATCCACGCCACGTAATAAAGGGAGTTCTACCTCCAGCATCATGTTAATGACTTCCTCCACACGCTGTTCATAAAGTTCAGGTTCTTCTTTGTAAAACGGATAATACCCATGTTTTAGGTAACTACTGAAATAACGAAATGGTTTTATTTGATCGTTGATGGTTCCTGCCAGTTGCACATGTTCTGTTAGGATTTCATCGAGGGTGAATGGTTGAAATTTAATTCCGGTTTCAAGTGCCAGGTATTCTCTAAAAGACAAGCCTTGCATATGGTAAATAATTGCCCTGCGGCTTAAGTCAGCTCTGGAGTTTAAAATTTCTAAAAGTGATGAGCCGGTAAACACTACTTTGAGCTCTTGGTGGTCATCATAGATATTTTTTAACTCCTGTGCCCAATTTGGATACTTATGTACTTCATCCAGAAATAAGTACTTTCCTCCATTTCTAACAAATTCATCAGCGAGACCAACCAAGGTCTTGCCTTTGAAACTAAATGAGTCTAAACTTACATACAGTGCATCTTCCAACTTGGTGCTGTAATTCAACTTGATGTACTGCAGGAGCAATGTTGTTTTACCTACACCTCTGGCACCTTTAATGCCAATTAATCTACTGTTCCAATTGATATCGTCTATCAAACTTCTAACGAAATCAGTTTTAACAAGCTGTATTTTTGTACGATATCTTCTAAACAAATCCTCCATAACGTCTGTTTTAATGTACAAATATAGGTAATTTTTGCATATCGTAATGTACTATTTTGCGTTTTGGGCGGGCTTTTATAAAAAAGGGTTTGCCGTTGTTGGCGATGGTGAGGGCGAGTGTGACCAACAAGAACACCGGACTCAGCAATAGCAGTGCGATTAAGGCGCAAAGGTGGTCGAGGATGGGTTTGGTTAGGGTTTTGTACATGGTGGGTTCAAAGGTACGGCATTTTGATAAAATTGGGATACTTGGTTGATGAGATTGCCGCGCTCCGCTCCCTCCTTCGGCGGGCACGCGCAATGACCCCCATTACTAGAAGGTTTTGCTTTAACGAATTACGGCAAGCCGAAACTACATTGAAAAAGGAGTCATTGCGAGCAGCGTTGCCTTTGGCAACGACTGCGAAGCAATCTCATCGAGTAAGTACAATCGTCATTGATCTTCCCCACCAAGTGTACGATACTCCTCAAGTATCGCCTCCCACACCACCCGTTGCTCATAGCGTTCACAAATCATAGGGCGGGCGTTTTGTTGTAGTTGGGTGTACAGTTTGTTGTCTGTTTGGAGCTGTTGCATCTTTTCGAAAAGGACGTCGGTGTCTTTCACTGGGATAACCAGCCCATTCTTCCCCACTTCAATGATTTCGTTGCAGCCGTTAATATCGGTAACGATGGCAGGCAAACCCATCGCTCCGGCTTGCATGACCACATTGGGGAATCCCTCGCGGTAACTGGGGAACGCCAGGGCGTGACTGATGGCCAGATAGGGACGTACGTCTTTCTGGAAGCCTACGGTGAGGATGTTAGGGTTGTTTTGGATTTGGTGCAGGGTTTGAGGTTGCAGGGGGTCTAATTCAGATTCGAAAGGTCCTACTAATAACAATTTGGTCGTGCGGGGTGAGATTCCTTCACCCCAACTTTGTTGGGGTTCGGAATGACTTTCCTTTGAATCACCACCCGTTTGACGGGTGAAGGCTTTTACTAACTCGTTAATGCCTTTATCCCCCACTAGACGGCCTACAAATACATAGACAAAGTCGTTTGGTTGAATATTGAGTTGGCTTCTCAAGACCTCTTTTTGATTATTGCTTATTTGCTCAGTATTGAAGTGAGTAGTGTCGATGCCGTTGGAGCTGCCTTTTGCTATTACTTTTAGCTTTGTAGCCTTACAGTAGGCTTGTTGAAGTATAATGTCATAGAGGCCTTTGGAGTTGGGGTAGACCTTTGTGGCACAGCTATAAGTAAATTTTTCAACAGTGTCAAGGAGTTTACGTTTGGCGCCGGTGGCTTCCAGCAAGGGTAAGCCGGCTACGGTATGCAAGCGGTGCGGCACCCCGGCGAGTTTGGCGGCCAGCATGCCCACAGTACCGGCTTTTGGGGTATGGGTGTGGACGATGTGTGGTTTTTCTTTTTTGAAAAGTCTGTAGAGTTGCCATACGGCCTTAAGATCCTGTAAAGTTGTTATCGACCGGGTCATCTTCACTTGAACTGTGGATACCCCTTCCCTTCTTTCCACTTCTTTTAACTCCTCCTCGGGCCCAGAAGACACCGCTAGCACTTCAAAATGGGCCTTCATAAACCGCAACTGCCCTTTTATCAAGACGTTTAAGGATAAAGGGACAGTGGTGATGCGGATGAGTTTGGGTTTAAGCATTAATTAATAAGGTGTTTAATATTATTTTTTACCATTCTAAATTTACCACTCTTCTCTACCGGAATATCATCTACATATTTTATTTTCAACTCCATTTTATTTCCTAGTCTGTCCTTCCAATTTTGAATAAATTTAGACTCTTGATTGGTATTATAAATATTTTCATCCTTAACAATAATAAGGTCAATTCTATTTAATTTATTTTGTAAAATCTGATATTTTATAACACCTTCTACATCTTTCACCGCATTTGCAACATTAATTATATTAATCTTTCCATTTTCAGGAGAATATATATAATCATCGACACGACCTAAAATTTCTTTAACTAAAGGGTTGTTGTTACTACAAGTACACGTAACTGATTCATCTTCCAAAGTTATAGAGTCACCTATGTCATACCTTATCAATGGAGTGCCTTCATTAGTAAAACTCGTTACAACTAATCTTCCTGATTGAGTAGGATGGTTATTTTCATCTAAAACCTCAAAAACACCACTTTGAAGTTCTAAATGTAGTTTGTTGTTTTTGCATTCAAAAATAAATGGGGCTCCTTCAGAAGAAGCATATTGGTCATAGAGTTTTGTTTTAAAAAAACGCTCTATTCTAGCTCTCATTTCGAGTGTGATGGTTTCTGCTGTAGGGAAAACTGCTTTTACAGTATCAGCAGGAAAATCATATCCATTTAATAATCCATATTTAGCAATTTCTAGCATTGTAGAAGGAAAACCTACTAAGTATTGCGGCTTGTATTTGATTAAATCTTCAACATAATACTTTAGGTAATCCTCATTAATATGAAAAGTAGAATAATACCGTACTTTATGAATAAAATCTGTTTTCCAAAAACGGTTGTTTTTTATATCACGAGAAGTCAATAAGTTTTTACCCGAAAACCAAGCGGTTTTTTTTCGTAATTCATAGCCAAAACGGGAGCGAAAATCATCTAAGAAAGCAAAGCGCTCTTGGCTATTATGGGCAAAATTTTGTACTTCTAACGATTTACCTGTAGTCCCTCCTGTTTTTGATTTTTCTAACTTTTCCTCAGTTTGCACAACAACTGATTCAATATTTTGACGGAGTGTTTCTTTGTCTAAGATGGGTAAGTTTTGTATATTTTGAATATCTGAAGCATTAGGTATATTGCAAAGTGTTTTTTGGTAATAAGCTGAATTTTGTTTTGCAAACTCAATAAGTTTTTTAAACCGCTCTGCTTGATACCTTTTCAACTCTTCTAAAGATAGAGTTCTGTTTTTTTCCTTCTCTTCTCTAAATACTTTATAACTTCCTCCATAGCGAATTTTATATGCCTTATAGTTGTACAAAACTACCAATAGGTTTTGAAAGACATGGGGGAGAATGTTATATATTTTTTCTTTCATAAAAAAAATAACTTTTAATTATTGATAATTTTTTTAGTTATTCTTCCAATTGGACAAAAGTCACCTGCTACTAGTATTTTCATATATTAAGGTTATTTATAAATAGTGATAGTTTAATATAAATAAAAATCCATTCCTTCAATAATGATCCAAAACAGATTACCATACCAAAATGTTGGGGTTAGAATGAGTATGGGCAATAAAACATTAATGAATAAAATATTGAAAGAAAATACAGGTAATGACCACCCAATCAATCTTTTTATATTTACTTCTTTGTAAACTGTATAAATTTTCACCAAGAGCAATATCATAAATAAATGCGCAATACCTAAAAATCGTGCTCCTGAGGGAATCGTAGATAAAACAAAAGATAGACAATAAAAGAAAATCACAAAAGCAAATAGCTTTGTAAACTCAGATTTATCGCCTACACTCTTTTTTAGAAGTTTTCTGATAAACAATACCATCACAAAAACCCAGATTTTAATTCCATAATCAAAATAGGTTTTAACATTTAAATAAAGTGAGTTGTCTTTTCTGCTATCAACTAGATTTGCAACCTCTGAACTGTTCAAAAATTCCATTCTATTCCCTATAGCACCAGAAAAGATGTCCATTTGACTTAAAAACCCGATTTTTATCAAATTCGTCTCTAAAAACCATGATGCCAAAAATGTGATAACAAACACATAATAAAGTAGGGGTTTTACACCAATTTTATTGTAAAAAAATTGATGAACTAATTTATAAAGTATAAATATTGGAATTACAGGAAGAAAACCATAATGAAATAAGGGTGTAATTAAAATACCTATAACCCAAATTGATTTTTTTTGAAAGATAAAATTGTATAAAGAATAAAAAAGGACTAAAGCACCGGTATTAAACCTAAAGCCGTTTACATTTACTAAAGAAACATAGTATGTAAAAAATATAAGTGATAGAAAAAACAAATACGTGTCACTATTAGACCCTCGTTCTTTCACTAAGACTCTCAATGACAAATAGCTAAACACACCATACACCAAGCCTGCGAAGGCATACATTACTTTAGGATTCGAAGAAAATATGGAGACAAAATAAAACAACAACAATCGATACAAGTCCCTCAACTCACCTTCGCGGTACAACCTGACTAAAGCATTGTAATCAAGCGTATTGTCAAACCGCATAAATGCCTCAGCATAACGAAGGGAATCTGCTGAAGTATTAGAAAATGAGATGGCATATCCTATCACCATTGCAAACAAAACATATACTATTCCACTGACTCTTGAACGAATATTGTATAACGACAAGCAAAAGCCCACTAGAGGCTGAATAAAGAATACCGGTAAACCAAGACCTGCAATTTTCTTGTTCATTAATTAAATATTTTATTCAAATAACTCTTCAAATACCACTCCTTGAGATACTCTATCAAACTCGGGGTAAAATTTGTATGGGAGCGGTTCAGATAATTTGCCAGATTTATATTTAGAAATAATTTCTTTAAATGTTTCAACTGATTTATTTAAATCAAAATTAGTGGTGTCAAAATTCCAACCCAGTTTATTTTCAAAGATGATTTTTGTAGGTTCAGAATCATAAGGGGCAAAATTTATTATGGGTCTTCGAGCACCTAAATACTCAAAAAACTTTATCGGTACTCCTGTATAGTGGGTTGGTATATTTGCTACAATCAACCAGAGCAAGTCTGAGGACACAATGTTTTCTAGCACTTTAGCCCTTGGTATGTTTCCAATAAAATTGATTACCGCAAAGGACTTGAATTTTTTTAATTCGTCAATCAATTCATCATCAAAATTACCTGCAATACGAACTTCAATATCTTCAGTAGTTATTATTTTGTTTTCTAACAAGCTATCGAATATTTTAAACAACGGAAAAGGAGACCTTACACCACGATAAAAGCTACCGGCGTAGAATAGTGTCATTTTTTTATTTTGAGTATTCGCAATGTTTAAATTTTCAAAATCTGAAACATCAAAACCGTTATAGATAACCCTAAATTTTTTTTGGTGTTTAGGAAAATGCTTTGCATAAATATGTTGCATTGAATGTGATATAAATGAAACTTTATCAGCGTTTTTTATTACTGAAACTTCCAATTTTTTATTGATCCATTGCTTTAAATTGCTTACTTTATCTGTATGCTCTACAAAATGAAAATCTCTCAATTCACTAATCCATTTAACACTCTTTTTTTTAGATTTAATGAATTTACCGATTAAATGATTTGAGAATGAAGGTGAAGTGGTAAATACAATGTCAGTTTGGTTGATTAGGTCTTTATTTTTAATCAAGTACCAACAAACTTTTGGATACCAAAAAATAGCTTGATCCGGCACTATTAATGACGATAAAAATTTAACTAACGAAGATTTAAGTTTAGCTTTTAAGCTTTTTTTACTTTGTAGAGCGTCAGTTTTATTTTTTCTTAAACCCGTTACACTTTTTCCTAAAAGACTATTCACTTTTATCAACTCAACGAGTGGCAAGTCCGGATTAAAGCCTTCATTCACTCCCCAAGTAGTGTCAGGATTGCCACAGGTTATTGCCGTAACGTTATAGTTGTTTTTGTCAAGATATTTTGCCACCGCATAAGGTCGTTGTGCCGCCGGCACATTAGACGGCGGATAGCTATTAGAAATGATGAGTAGGTTTTTTTTCATTTTATGAACAAATACAAGTTTCGTCTATTTTTATTTTTTTTAAACATTTTTCACATCTTTTTGCAATCACTTTTGCCGGATTTCCAACAGCAATTGAGTAAGCGGGAATGTCTTTTGTAACAATAGATCCTGCACCAATAATTGAAAAATCTCCAATTTCAATTTCTGGAAGTAATACACAATTTGAAGCTATCCAAACATTATATCCAATTTTTAGAGGCTTAGCTCTTATATGCGCGGTTAAATTTTTGTAGGCATGATTTGCACTTATGAAACTGCAATTATAAGACCAGATAGTACCTTCACCGATTTCTATACCATTAATGGCTTGATAATAGCAGCCACCAGAAGTTGCAAACGACAAGTGAACCGTGTTTTTTCCATTGGAAATAATCTTAACTTTATTAGGAGAGTTTATTCTAGATGTAAAATGAATCAAATATTTTCCTCTATTTAAAAAGAACAAATACTTACAAATCATATTAAGAGAGTATGTGCCATAGCCACAAGCATACAATCTTTTTTCTAAAAAATTGTTTACAAATGGTATAAATTTAAAAAACCTAACAAGTTTAATCATAAAAAAAATTATGCTTTTTTTAAACTAAAGAATATTAATTTATTAAATCATTTTGTTCTTTAATAATCCACTCAGCCAATAGTTCAAAATGATCTGAAATGTTTAAACCTAATTCCTTATTCATTTCATCGAGTAAGGGTTTATAAGGCAGGCCAATAAATTTATTTTTTGGCTTTGATCGAGTTTCACGTAAAGTATTTATTAAAACTTGAGGGGTATAAGGCAATAATATTTTTTTTAAAGTTGCTTTTTTTCTTTTTCTTTTAGCTTCTGGAATAAAATCTATATCTAATTCTTTGAAAAAAAGTTCAAATATTTCCCTTTTATAAAATTTGGCATTTAATTTTAGATTAAAGGGAAGGCATCTAAAAAAGCTTGATATTTCTTGATCCCATAAAATCATTCTATGTTCGTAACCAAAAAACTCATAATTTCTTACCGAATTTACAACGTACTTTGCTTGGCGCTCTTTAATGTTATAGTTATCTATCAAAGAATAGGATAGTTTATTTTTATTGTAATATTTTTTCAAATGTTTTTCAATAGTTTTATCTGATTTATATTTTTTTAGTACAAAATGTCTTTTGGTTATTTGTTTGGTAAACTCTCTTTCATTATATATGTAAATATCACTAGGGTAGAGATAGTCACCTACTAGCATATCACCTGAATGTCCAGGAGCGAATATAGAATCTTTTGGTATTAGATTTTTATTTTTCATTTCTCTTACAAAAAAATAATCCTGAAGTACAACAAGAGAAGTATTATTGTAACTGAATTTTATAAACTCTTTAAATTCATCATCGTATAAATAGTCAGAGGTTACGTATGTTTTATCCGTTTCAAATAACAGCCACTTATATCCCAATTTTTCTGCAACTCTTTTTGAAATTTGTACTTCATCATTGTTTTTATTACCATAAGTAAAACAAATTACATTTTTATATTTTTCTTTGTACAAAAGTGACACAACTAGTCTTGAATCATAACCACCACTTAAAGGGACTATAATTGTGCGACCTGAAGCACTTTTAATGAGCCTTTGTGTTGCGTTTTTTATTACATTTTCAAACATGTCCTTTAATAATGAAACATTCTTAAATATTTCATTGGTTCCAACAGAAAAACTGTCATAAATCATACTATTTATTTCACCATCAAAACAAACACATTCACCTGCTTGCAGTTGATTTACTTCATTTAAGATAGTTTTTTTGCCTAAAACATAACGCATACCTAAAAACTGTTTACTAGAATTAGAATCTTTAACGATATCCTTAAAGCTATCTGTGAATGTGTTGTCCGTCACCAATATTGATTGTTTTTGTATATGGTAAAAGAGTGGAAATGTTCTGGTTGGATCTACAGCAGCATATAGGGTAGCTTCTTTTTGAAAAACTATACTGAACAAACCTTTAAATGACTTTAATAAATTTTCAAAATCAAGTAAAGAATTTATGGAATTCAATAAAGATTCCAGTTCATCGATATTCAATATTTCTCCCTTATAAAAAATGTATCCTTTATAATAGAGATTTTCCTTACTGTACCACTTAAATCCATAATTATAATTAAGTAATATTTTTTGTTCTTTCATTTTAAATAATATTTAATTTATTATTGATTCTTTGGCTATTTTTATTAGATAAAAGCCTAATATGACATTGAAAAAAACTCCAACAAGAGCATAACAGAGTATAGCCTTGTTAAATGTTAAACCGTAATAAAAGGGCAGCCAAAGTGCTATAAATCTGCTTATTAAAAGAAAACTTTCATAAAACAATAATACTTTCTGCTTATTTAATACTATTGTTAATGTTGATATGGGGCTATTAGCAATAACTAGAGCCTGCCAAAAACAAAGATATTTCATTATAGGAATTGCTTCTATCCATCCTTCGCCTAATAATAATGGAATTATATAAGGAATTATTAAATATGCTGTACCAAAAACTATTATTCCAAAAAGCAACAAACCAAAATATACTTTTTTAACAAAAGAATACAACTCACTTGCTCGCTCATTATAAATATCAGCAAATTTTTTGTAAAAAATCTGACTCAATGACCCTGATATAAGTTGGGATGGTATTGAAATAATTTTGGCGCCTACAGCGAAAAAACCTAATGGTGTCGCTCCGTAAAAACCAAGTAGAACTAGTGAAGGAATATTATTTGATATTGTATTTACAAGGGCGTTTGAGCTTGTATATTGAACAATATCTTTATACTTTTTTAAAGATAATTTATATAATTGTTTTGAATAGCCAACATAATTTATTTTAAATTTAGACTTTAAAAAAATATTTAATAAAATATAACTAAAAAAATGTCCTATTATTAATGAAATAGAATTGTTGAAAGTATAGAATAACAAAAGTGAAACCAAGAAAAATGACGTTGGTAATATTAACCTAGATATTGATAAACTCTTAAATTTATCTTGACTAACTAGTACACTTTGACTGGTGTTAGACAAGGCAACTAGAATGCTGCCAAGCAACACAAGTAAAAATAACAGAGAACCAGTAATACCAAAAACTAAATCTAAAAAATCAAGACCAGCTAAAAGAAAAACAAAATATATAAAAATCAGAATACAGCTTATTACTACAATATTGGTAATTGTTGCAAGAAAAAGAGTGTTTTTAATTTTAGAAGATTTTGGTAATACTATTGCCGTTTCTAATTTTAAAGTTAAAAATATACTTAAAATAACCAATATAGACCTATACGTTGCGTGATATCCAAATATATCTGGAGAAAAAAATCTTGAGAGTATTGGTATAGTCAAAATCGCAATTACTTGCATCCCCACAGTACTTAAAATCATATAATATGAGTTTCTCATAAAATTAGATTTTAAGTAATGCTGAATCATCAACGTTATTTTTTGAATGTTATACAAACTAAAAAAATTAAGCTAATTGAGTTTTATAAATACTTAATTATATGACTTATAATCAAGCTACTAGCCTTTCCATCACCATAAAAGTGATTCTCAAAGTTTGGTTTTAACTGTTTGGCTTCATTAAAAGCTTTGATAATTTTAGACTCAGAAGCACCTACCAGCTGATTCACCCCGTTATCAACCAATTCAACCCACTCTGTTTCTTCTCTCAAGGTGATGCAGTATTTTTTTGAGAAATAAGCTTCTTTTTGTAACCCGCCACTATCGGTCATTACCAGTTGACAATGGTTTAGTAAATACAACATCTCCAAATAACCCACAGGTGGCACCAATTGCACCCTATCAGAAATTTCAACATTATTCTTTTCCAAAATATTTTTTGTCCTTGGATGAATGGGCAAAACCACCGGTATTTCAGTAACTATAGTATTAAAAGCCGAAAATATTTCTTTTAGGTTATTGATATCATCTGTATTTTCTGCCCGGTGAACTGTTGCCAATATAAAATTCTCAGGTAATTCAAAAGTGGGCTCTTTTGCCATTTTGGAAAAATGCAAAGTCGTATCATACATGACATCACCCACATTCAAAACTTTTGATTTAAAATTATCAAACCCTTCTTTTTGAAGATTTTTAACAGCTGTTTCAGAAGGACAAAACAATAAAGTACTGATCCTATCGGTCAATATTCTGTTGATTTCCTCCGGCATTTTCATATTAAAAGACCGCAAACCTGCTTCCACATGGGCGACTTTAATATGTAACTTGGAGGCAGCTAGGGCACCTGCTAAAGTGGAGTTGGTATCACCATACACCAAAACATAGTCTGGTTCTTCATTAATAAGGATTTTTTCAACTTCTTCGAGCATTCTTCCTGTCATGGCCCCATGTCCTAAACTATTGATGTTTAGCAAATAGTCAGGTTTAGGTATTTTCATTTCATCAAAAAACACAGTACTCATATTTGGGTCAAAATGCTGTCCCGTATGAATTATCACTTCATTGATAGCTTCAAGTGGATTATTTTGATTGTGTGTCAAAATTGCATTACTTATTGCTGCAGCTTTTATAAATTGTGGCCTCGCGCCAATAATGGTTACAATTTTCATTATGCATTTCTTTTAAAAGGATGAGAAGAAAGTTCTTTTTTAGCTAAGGGGTGATACTCTCCTTTAAGACCAATGGGTTTAGCGTTTCGGATTGTATGGACAATTTCAATAGCCTGTCGGGCATCCTCAAGCCCATAACCTTTCCCGCCTAAGATATCTTCATAACTTCGGGTATGTAAATCTGTAAACCCACCACTAAACTCCAATTCTTTACCCTCTATGGTTATGGAGCGATAGGTACGTTGTCCTTTGGCCTGCACTTCTTTCGGCAACACGTCTTCATTGATGGATAAAAACCAGCGAACCCGTGCACGTTCTAGTTCCAAATAACCGGCTGCCCTGTCATGAGTGTGAAGGTGAACCACATTCTCTTTTACATCTCCAAAAATCCACGACAACATATCATAAAAATGAACACCTATATTTGTTGCAATACCTCCAGACTTAGTATTGTCCCCTTTCCAGGAAGTATAATACCAATTACCTCTGGAAGTCAAGTAGGTTAAATCAACATCATAGATTTTATCCTTAGGTCCATTTTCAATTTTGTTCTTTAAATCTATTATACTTTGATGAACCCGTAGTTGTAATATATTCCAGATTTTATTTCCTGTTTCGTTTTCGATATTTTGCAAAGCATCTATATTCCATGGATTTAGAACAAGGGGCTTTTCACAAATGGCATCTGCACCCTGTCTCAAAGCAAAACGAATATGGGAATCGTGTAAATAGTTTGGAGTACAAATACTCACATAATCGAGATGAACATCCTTATCATACTGTAGTTTTGAAATATGCCTGTCAAAGCGTTCAAACTCGGTGAAGAAATCGGCATTGGGAAAATAACTGTCTATTACCCCCACACTGTCAAAATTATCAAGGGCTGCAACCAGGTGATTACCGGTATCTTTTATAGCTTTCATATGGCGTGGTGCGATATACCCTGCAGCACCTATCAATGCAAAGTTTTTCATATAATACTCTATTTAATTCTTGATACCTTGTTGTTTTCCAATTTGTATTCTTGTTTTGATTCAGGACAAATGGCAATTTGTTTTTCATTAAAGTTTAGTTTATGACCATATTCACTCACCCAACCAATTTGCTTGGCAGGGTTGCCAACAACCAGTGCGTAATCAGGGACTTTTTTAGTGACCACAGCCCCTGCTCCTATAAAAGCAAAGGTTCCTATATCATTCCCACAAACAATGGTAGCATTTGCTCCGATTGAAGCTCCTTTCCTAACGGTGGTTTTTGAATACTCCCCTCTTCTGTTAACAGCACTCCTGGGATTGATGACATTTGTAAAAACCATAGACGGCCCTAAAAAAACATCATCTTCACAGATAACACCCGTATAAATTGAAACGTTATTTTGAACCTTAACATTCTTTCCAAGTATTACATCCGGTGAAATGACAACATTTTGTCCAATATTACATTTGTTGCCAATCACCGCTCCGGGCATAATATGTGAAAAGTGCCAAATTTTTACATCGTCACCAATTTTACAACCTTCATCAATGACTGCTGTTTCGTGTACAAAATATTTCATAGTCTTATAATTTCATATCCGCTTCTTCCAACACCCCCTTTACGTCATACACAATCGCTGTTTCCTTTTTCAAGGGCGTTAAGTCCAGGGTGAGAAACTCCTTATGAGCTACGCCGAGGACGATGGCGTCAAACGCGTTCCCTTCGACAAGCTCAGGGTAACTCTTTAGTCCGTATTCGTGCATGACTTCTTCGGGGTTGGCCAGTGGGTCGTAGATGGTGACGGTCACGCCGTAGTCTTGCAGGGCGTGTATGACATCGACGATTTTGGTGTTGCGCACATCGGGGCAGTTTTCTTTGAAGGTGATGCCCAGCATGAGTACTTCGGCGCCTTTAATGGAAATGTCTTTTTGAATCATGGTCTTGACTACCTGGGCGGCGACGTATTCACCCATGGAGTCGTTGAGGCGGCGTCCTGCCAAAATGATCTCGGGGTGGTAGCCGTGTTCCTGTGCTTTTTGTGCTAAATAATAAGGGTCTACCCCTATGCAGTGTCCGCCTACGAGTCCCGGTTTGAAGGGCAGGAAGTTCCATTTGGTACCTGCGGCTTCGAGTACGGCCCGGGTATCGATGTTGAGGATATTGAATATTTTGGCGAGTTCGTTGACAAAAGCAATGTTGATATCGCGCTGGCTGTTTTCGATGACCTTGGCGGCTTCGGCTACTTTGATGCTGGGTGCGAGGTGGGTCCCGGCCGTAATGACGCTTTTGTACAAAGCATCTACCTGTAGCCCGATCTCGGGTGTCGAACCGGCGGTCACTTTTAAAATCTTATCGACGGTGTGTTCCTTGTCACCCGGGTTGATGCGCTCGGGCGAATAGCCCACAAAAAAGTCTTTGTTGAAGGTGAGTCCGCTCTCGCGTTCGAGTACGGGTACACACTCTTCCTCGGTCACCCCTGGATAGACGGTAGATTCATAGATGACGGTATCGCCTTTCTTCAAAATACTGCCCACGGCCTCGCTGGATTTGTACAGCGGTGTGAGGTCCGGCCGGTGGTGTTTGTCCACAGGCGTGGGCACCGTAATGATATAGACATTGGCATCCTGAATGTCAATGAGGTGGTGAGTACAGAAGAGTCCGTTGCCCATCATATCCTCCCGAAACGGGCATTTGTCAAGCATGACAGCCTGCAGGTCGGCATCTTCTACTTCGAGGGTACTGTCGTGGCCGCTTTGGAGTTGGTCGATGCGTTTTTGGTTGATGTCATAGCCCACAACGGGGTATTGAGTGGCAAAGAGTCTTGCGAGGGGAAGCCCGACATACCCCAGGCCAATAATGGCGATTTTATTCATAGGTTGATTGTCAATTAATTAAAAAAAATACCCCTACAGTTTAACGCCGGAAGCTACTGTTTGGTATGACCGGCTTTAAGTTTGTGAGGGGATATTGGTGCAAAGGTATGAAATCTGTAACTATTGAAAAATTAATAGTGAAGGATGAAGAATTATAAAGTGATTGGTGGACTGGTGATTAGTGATTGGTGATTGGTGATTGGTGATTAGTGACTAGTGATTAGTTTTCTAACACTAATCCCTAATTACTAGTTACTAGTTACTAATAGATTCCCTCCTTCGGTAAACCTTCGGAGGGTGAAAGGTGGATGAATTAAAAATTAATAATGAAGAATTAAAAATGGTCAACCTATATCAGGGACGACAGTCAGTCTTAATACTTAATACTATTTTGGATTTTGGAATTTGGATTTTGGAATTTGGATTTTGGAATTTGGAATTTGGAATTTGGTACTTGGATTTTGGAATTTGGAACTTTGTACGTCCCTGATATAGGTTGACCACTTAGAGTCAATTTATATGAAAGCAAATGTAAAATTAATTAGTAAACATCGGAAGTATTCAGAAGAATTAAAAAAG
>NZ_BMGK01000013.1 GCF_014640155.1 Planktosalinus lacus
TGGGTTTATGATGAGACGGGCACGAGCCCGAACTGTTCGGATGAGATCAGTTTTGTTGTTACGATCAACGATACGCCTGTAGTAGATGATCCTAATGACGTGAGTGTTTGTTTTAGTTATGTACTTCCTGAATTAATTAATGGTAACTATTTTACTGGCCCCGAAGGGACAGGAACACAACTAAATGAAGGTTTTGAAATTACCTCAACAACTACCTTGTATGTGTATTCTGAAACTGGGACGACTCCTAATTGTTTTGCTGAAAACAGTTTTGTAGTAACTATAAATGAATGTTCAATAGCATTAGTTAAAGAAGCTCAATTAAATAATAGTGGAGACTGTACTTCTGTCGGAGATACAATAGACTATACCTTTTCTGTGTATAATACAGGAGATGTGCCAATATCAAATGTAAATATTTCTGATCCATTATTTGAAGCACCAAACCCTGTTATTTCAATAACTTATGATTCAGGAGACACAAATAATGATGGATTATTAGACCCTAATGAAGTTTGGATTTATTCAACTACTTATACAATTACTCAAAATAACATCAATTCTGGTGAAGTAATAAACCAGGCAACTGTTAATGGATTCGCAAATGGAAATGTTCCTTTAACAGATTTATCCGGGCTTTCAATTAATGATGATTTAGAAACCATAACAGAGTTATGTCAGGATGCATCGATAGCGATTGTAAAAGAGAGCGAGATAGACAGTGGCGACTGTACCCAGGTAGGGGATGTAATCACGTACACCTTTACGGTCACCAACCAGGGCAACGTGACCTTGAGCGATGTGGTTATGACGGATCCTTTAGCGGGACTCAGTGCGATCACCTTTGTTGGAGGCGACACCAATACGGATGGCAACCTTGACATTGATGAAGTATGGACTTACACTGCGACCTATGCAGTGACCCAGGAAGACATAGATACGGGAGAAGTAGAGAACCAGGCCACGGCAGTAGCAGAAGCTCCGAACGGGGACGAAGTAAATGACCTGTCCGGTTCAAGTATTGAGACCGATGATGCGACAATAAACGAGTTATGTCAGGATGCATCGATAGCGATTGTAAAAGAGAGCGAGATAGACAGTGGCGACTGTACCCAGGTAGGGGATGTAATCACGTACACCTTTACGGTCACCAACCAGGGCAACGTGACCTTGAGCGATGTGGTTGTAACAGATCCGTTAGTTGGACTCAGCGCGATCACATTTGTAGGAGGCGACACCAACACGGATGGCAACCTTGACATTGATGAAGTATGGACTTACACTGCGACCTATGCAGTGACCCAGGAAGACATAGATGCGGGAGAAGTAGAGAACCAGGCCACGGCAGTAGCAGAAGCTCCGAACGGAGACGAAGTAAATGACCTGTCCGGTTCAAGTATTGAGACCGATGATGCGACAATAACCGAGTTATGTCAGGATGCAGCAATAGCGATTGTAAAAGAGAGCGAGATAGACAGTGGCGACTGTACCCAGGTAGGGGATGTAATCACGTACACCTTTACGGTCACCAACCAGGGCAACGTGACCTTGAGCGATGTGGTTGTGACGGATCCTTTAGCGGGACTCAGCGCGATCACCTTTGTAGGAGGCGACACCAACACGGATGGTAACCTTGACATTGATGAAGTATGGACTTACACTGCGACCTATGCAGTGACCCAGGAAGACATAGATACGGGAGAAGTAGAGAACCAGGCCACGGCAGTAGCAGAAGCTCCGAACGGAGACGAAGTAAACGACCTGTCCGGTTCAAGTATTGAGACCGATGATCCAACGGTAACAGAATTATGTCAGGATGCAGCGATAGCTTTAGTGAAAACGGGAGTTTTTAATGGCGAAGGAGATTGTGCTGCAATAGGAGATACGATTACGTATACATTTGAAGTAAGTAATCAAGGGTATGTTACTATTAGTGATGTTAATGTAAGTGATCCATTATTTGAGGCACCAAACCCGGTTGTAGATATTCAATTTGTTGACGGAGACGTAAACAATAATGGATTATTGGAAGTTGATGAAGTTTGGACTTACACAGCTACCTATACTATAATTCAAGAGGACATAGATGCCGGTCAAGTTGTGAACCAGGCTTTTGTTGAAGGTCTAGACCCAGAAGGTATGCTTGTAACTGATATTTCAGGTACTGCTATAGATAATGATACTCCAACATTAGTTGAATTATGTCAGGAAATGAGTATTGCACTTGAAAAAGCAGGAATCTTTGATGACAATAACGGGGATGAGTCTGCACAAGTGGGTGAAACAGTTTCTTACTCATTTACTGTATACAACACCGGTTCAGTAACTTTATATAACATCACTATTGATGACCCATTAGTTCAAGTAGAAGGAGGACCAATAGCCAGCTTGGCGCCAGGAGAATCAGATTCAACTACATTTACAGCTGTGTATACGGTTACTCAAACTGATCTTGATAATGGTGAAGTAGTTAATCAAGCAACTGTTTTTGCTGAGGATATTGAGAGTAATATGATAGAAGATTTATCTGACGATCCCAGTGATTTGACTGATATTGATATAAACGGAAACGGAAACCCAGATGATCCAACAATTGTGATACTACCTCAGGTCGCTGGTGAAGCATTTGAAATCTTTAATGGTGTAACACCAAACAATGACGGATTAAATGATTTTTTCAGAATTGAAGGAATTGAAGATTATACCAATAATAATGTTCAGATATTCAATAGATGGGGTGTTCTTGTTTTTGAAAGAGATAATTATAACAATGCTGAAAACGCATTTAGAGGAAGATCTGAAGGAAGAGTAACGGTCAAGGAAGATGATGAATTGCCAACTGGAACCTACTTCTATATAATTAGATTTATAGGTGATAATAACCCTGGACAAAGCAGTTATTCCGGTTATTTATACTTAAACAGATAAATTAAACACTGCGGTAGTAACACTGCCGCAGTAAAATTCATTAAATAAACAAAACAATGAAAAATAAGTTTTTAGTTGTTGTCGTAGTGTTTTTACTGGGTGTTTTTGTAAAAGTATCAGCACAACAAGATCCACAGTATACACAATATATGTATAATACTCAGGTTGTGAATCCCGCTTATGCCGGTTCTAAAGAAGCTCTTAGTTTAGGGTTGTTATACCGATCACAATGGGTAGGGCTTGATGGTGCTCCAAAATCCTTTACTTTTAATGCCCACACACCTATAGGCTATGGAAAAACAGGTATTGGGTTATCGATTGTTAGGGATGAAATTGGACCTTCTGAAGAGACTTTTGCAAATGTTGATTTTTCATATACTATTCAAACTTCAGAAAAAGGACAACTGGCGTTTGGTTTAAAAGCAGGAGCAAACATCCTAAATGTTGACTTTACCAGGCTGAATATTTCTGATCCAGGTGATGTTTTTGAAAACAATATTGACAATAAGATAAATTTACAAATTGGAGCAGGTGCGTATTATTACACTGACAGATTTTACATGGGATTATCTGTTCCTAACTTTTTAGAATCTGATCATTTTGATGAAGCAAGTATTGAAAATGCTGATGCTAGTGCAATAAGTAAAGAGCGTTTGCATTATTTTTTCATCACAGGTTATGTATTTGACTTGTCAGAAAATGTAAAGTTTAAACCTGCAATTTTAACAAAAGTAGTAACCGGTTCTCCACTTCAAATCGATGGCTCTGCAAATTTCCTCTTTTATGATAGGTTCACATTGGGGGCAGCCTATAGATGGAGTGCTTCCTGGAGTGCAATGGTAGGATTTCAAATAACAGATTCTCTATTGTTAGGTTTTGCATATGACCGAGAAACCACAGATTTATCAAAGTATAATGATGGCTCTTATGAGTTTTATTTACGGTATGAAATATTTAAAAATAAAGAAAAGGTGCTTTCACCAAGATTCTTTTAACAACTTAAACACTTTGTGATGAAAAAAGTTACTAAAATTATACTAGTTCTTGTGATATTTTTTTCTGCAGCAGGTTTGCTAGCTCAAAAAGCTCAGATTAAAAAGGCTGATAGAGCATATGATCAATATTCTTACATAGATGCACAGGAAATCTACTTAAAAGTTGTAGAAGATGGTTATACATCTGCAGAGATTTATAAAAAATTAGGAAACACTTATTACTTTAATAGTGATTATAAAAATGCGGCAAAGTGGTATGAAAAACTTGTGAATGAATTCCCGGATGAAACAGAACCTGAATACTTTTTCAGAGCATCTCAAAGCTTCAAAAGCACAGACAATTATAATAAAGCCGACTTATTAATGGATAAATTTGTTGAAACCAGTGGCTCTCAACAAATTATACAAGATTATAAAAACAATAAGGACTACCTGAATTCCATAATGAACATGGAAGATAAATATGTTATAGAAAATGCTGAAATAAATAGTGAATACTCAGATTTTGGACCTTCATTTTTTAATGGCAAACTGGTATTTTCATCAGCATCAGGTCAAGGAGTAGTAAATCCTAAAACTCATGATTGGAATAATCAGCCATTTTTAAATTTATATGTTGCTAATTTAGATGAAGAAGGAAAATTGTCAGGAACATCTTTTTTTTCAAACGATATAAATACAAAGTACCATGAGTCAAGCGCAGTTTTTACTAAAGATGGAAAAACAATTTATTTCACAAGGAATAATTACATAGATGGTAAAAAGAAAAAAGACAAAGAAAATTTAATTAGATTAAAAATTTATAAGGCAACAATGTTGGCAGAGAATACTTGGACCAACATCGAAGAATTGCCTTTTAACAATGATTCATACTCGCTAGCACATCCTGCTTTAAGTGTTGATGAAAAAAGATTGTACTTTTCCTCTGATATGCCTGGTACAACTGGTCAATCAGATTTATGGTATGTTGATATTTTAGAAAATGGAAACTATGGTGAACCGGTGAATTTAGGAGTTTCTATAAATACTGAGGCCAGGGAGTCTTTTCCTTTTATCAGTGATGAAAATATTTTATATTTTTCTACTGATGGTAGAGCGGGTCTAGGCGGTTTTGATGTCTTTTATACTGAGCTAAACAACCAAGGGTTACCAACTGAAATCAAACCATTAGGAACTCCGGTTAACAGTAATCAAGATGATTTCGGTTTTATAATTGACAGCGAAAAGAATCTAGGGTTTATTTCATCCAATAGAAGTGGAGATGCCGGAAGTATAAATGACGATATTTATAGAGTCCTAAGAATATGTGAAGTGACAATTACAGGATTAGTTACAGATGAGGATACCGGTGAATTATTACCTGGCTCACTCGTTACATTAATAGATGAGAACAATGAAGTTGTTTCAAGCATGACCGTAGGCTCTGATGCGAGTTATAAATTTTTGGCAAACTGTGACAAACAGTATACTATAATAGGAACCAAAGAGAATTACAACCCAGCAGAAAAGATAATTAACACACCTGAAAATTCTTCAAACATAGATGTTCCTTTGATGTTAAAATCTAAAGACCCTTGTCCGCCAAACGATTTAGGTTGCAGACTAACACTTCAACCTATCTACTTTGATTTTGATAGATATAATATAAGGCCAGATGCTGCAATTGAGTTAGCTAAGATTTTAGCAGCAATGAGAGAATACCCTCAATTGATAATCCATATAGAATCACACACCGATAGTAGAGGTAGTGACACTTATAATGAATTGCTTTCTGAACGCAGAGCACAGTCCACTCTAGAGTGGTTAGTGAGCAAAGGAATAAGCAGAGATAGGCTAAGTGCAAAAGGCTATGGAGAATCCAGATTAATTAACGAATGCTCTAACGGGGTTTCGTGTAGTGAAGAAAAACATCAATTAAACAGACGATCAATGTTTATTATTCAAAATTAAGTTAAGTTTTAAGTTAGAGTAAAAAGCATCTCAAACTGATAAATTTCAGTTAACGAGATGCTTTTTGTATTGAAACTAAAACCGATTTTGTATTTTTGGGAAAAAAGAAATTCTCATGCCAGAAGAAATGGTCGTCCTTGTCAATGAAAATGACGAAAAAATAGGATTGATGCCAAAACAGGAAGCTCATGAAAAAGCACTTCTCCACAGAGCTTTTTCAGTTTTTGTTTTTAATAAAAAAAATGAACTTATGCTTCAGCAAAGGGCTTTTGACAAATACCATTCACCTGGTTTGTGGACTAATACTTGTTGTAGCCATCAAAGAGATGGAGAAACCAATATTGAAGCCGGTAAAAGACGCTTGCAAGAAGAAATGGGTTTTGATACAAACCTAAAAGAAACAATTTCATTTATTTATAAAGCACCTTTTGATAATGGTTTGACCGAGCATGAATATGATCATATTCTTGTAGGCTATTTCAATGGACATCCAAAAATAAACCCTGAGGAAGTTGCAGACTGGAAATGGATGTCGCTTGAAGATATTAAAAATGATATTGAAAAAAAACCGTCAATATATACAGAGTGGTTTAAGATTATATTTGATAAATACTACCAGCACCTCTAACTATGCCAATCACATTATACAGAAAAGCACACTTTAACGCTGCACACAGACTCTTTAGAAAAGACTGGACTGATAAGAAGAATAATGCAGTTTTTGGCAAATGTAACAATCCGAATTATCATGGACATAATTATGAACTCATTGTTGGTCTTACCGGAGAAATTGATCCTGAAACTGGTTATCTAATTGATTTAAAAACACTTAAAGACATCATTGTGGAAGAAGTAGAACAACCTTTTGACCATAAAAACTTAAACCTGGAAGTAGAAGAATTTAAAAACCTCAATCCTACAGTTGAAAATATTGCAGTTGTCATTTGGAACAAGTTGAGAAAACGTCTTGAATCAAAATTTGAAATAAGTGTTACACTTTATGAAACCCCCAGAAACTTCGTAACCTATACCGGAAATTAACAATGAGTTTAAATATTGGTGATAAAATTCCCGAATTTAAGTTGACAGATCAGAATGGTAAAGTTTTTGACATCAACTCTGTCAAAGGCAAAAATAGCTTGGTGATCTATTTCTACCCCAAAAATTTTACCCCCGGCTGTACCCTAGAAGCTTGTAGTTTTAGAGACAGTTATGAAGATTTCAAGGAATTGGGTGCACAAGTGATAGGGATAAGTGCAGATTCAAAAAAATCACACGAACGATTTGCGAAAAAATACCATTTGCTATTCACTTTATTGTCTGATTCCAATGGTGCCGTAAAGAGAAAATTTAGAGTAAAAAACAATTTGTTCGGATTGATTCCGGGAAGGGAAACTTTTGTTGTAAATAAAAAAGGAATTGTTATTTTTACTTTCAATTCGATGAATGCTGAGCGACATATTAAAGAAGCGCTTAAGGTTCTAAAGCAACAAGAAGATTAATGAAACTTCCCCTTTACCCTATTAAGTTTACACCCATATTAAAAGAAAAAGTTTGGGGGGGCAATAAGCTTAAAACCATTTTAGGTAAGAATACAGCTTCTGTAAATATTGGTGAAAGCTGGGAGCTTTCTGGAGTTGACAATGATATTTCTATTGTACAGAATGGCTTTCTAAATGGAAATTCAGTTAATGAACTAATTGAAAAGTATAAGGAAGAATTTCTAGGAAAAAAAGTCTTTGAAACTTATGGAACTCAATTTCCGTTGTTGTTTAAATTTATTGATGCTAAAGAAGTACTTTCAGTACAGTTACATCCGGGTGATGAATTGGCAAAAAAACGACACAATTCATTTGGTAAAACCGAAATGTGGTACATCATTCAGGCAGATGAAAATGCAGAATTGATTTTAGGTTTTAATCAAAAAATTGACAAGAAAACCTATTTAAACGCCATTCAGAACAAAAATATACAGCTGATTCTTCACAAAGAAAAAATTAAGCAAGGGGATGCTTTTTATATTTCACCCGGATTTGTTCACGCCATTGGGGCCGGAGTATTGCTAGCTGAAATTCAGCAAACATCTGATGTTACTTATCGTATATTTGACTGGAACCGTCCAGATGTAGATGGTAATATGAGAGAACTTCACCTCGATTTAGCTATTGATGCCATTGATTTCAATCCTTTAAAAAATTTCAGACTTAATGTTGCAAAAGAAGAATTAATCAAGAATCCCTATTTTTCTGTGAATCAAGTGAGCACAGAGCAAAATGCCTTTAGAGTGCTGAAAGCAATTGATTCTTTTGTAGTATATATGTGTGTTTCGGGTGAAACCGAAATAAATTGTGGAGGTGTGTCTGAGAACTTGAAGATGGGTGAAACAGTTTTGATTCCAGCGGCAGTGGAAGTGGTAAACTTTCAAAATGGTTCAGCAAAACTTTTGGAAATATTTGTGCCAGTAAATAATTAATAATATTTTTTATGCTCATAAGTCAAGATTCCGGCGATTCAGTTTTAAATAAATCAAATGCTTTTGTTTTTGGGCTGATAATTTTACAATTAATTGCGATTAACCTTTTGGTAGTTTGGTATGAGGTTGAAACTTTTTTGAACCTGGATAAACTGCTAATTGTTGCTTCTTTTGGGTTTCTTGTGAACACCTTTATTTCTTATCCATACAGATTGTATTTTTTCTTTTTACTTAGTTTGTGTTTGTTGTTTCTTATAACCGGGTTAACAGGAATGATTGGTGTTATGGCTATTGGGGTCTTGGTGACACTTATTTCAGTTTTTCTAGATAAGCATTTAAGAAACTTTTTACTTTTTTCAATTTTTCTGGGTCTAATAGTATTAATGGTTTTAAAACCTGATTGGTTAGCGCCTCATTTAGTTGTTGTTTCAACTTTAGGGTCAATGTTTATTTTTAGGTTATCTATTTTTCTTTTTGATAAAACGTATCAAAAAGAACGGCCTAAATTAATTAAAGATATCACCTATTTTTTTATGTTGCCAAACATGGCAATACTACTTTTTCCTGCAGTCGATTACAAATTGTTTTTAAGAAATTACTATAACGACTCGGCAATTTCAATTTATAAAAAAGGGGTACAATGGATTGTTTTGGGGCTTTTTCATCTGTTGGTGTACCGTGTAATTTATTATTACTTTTTATTACCACCTACTGAAGTTACAGACGTAGTTTCATTGTGGCATTATATGACAACCAATTATCTATTAATTATAAGGCTCTCAGGATTATTTCATATTTCTGTAGGGGTTTTATGCTTATTTGGTTTTAATCTGCCAAGAGTATTTGATAATTATTTTTTAGCCTCAGGTTTTTCCGATTTATGGAGAAGGATTAATATTTACTTTAGGGATTATTTGATAAAGCTTTTTTATTACCCATTATTTTTTAAACTAAGAAAATATGGAGACTTAAAAGCTAAAGTTTTTGCAATCTTAGTTATATTTTTTATTACTTGGTTTTTACATTCTTTTCAGTGGTTTTGGTTAAGGGGTTATTTTCCACTTAGAATGGTTGATATTGTTTTCTGGGGTGTATTTGGTGTTTTAGTGGCCGGAAATGCAATTTGGGAATCAAGAAGAAAATCCAATCAAATTGACAAAAAATCCTGGAAGTATTCAGCTTTAATGACAACTCAAATTCTGGGAATGTTTTTATTTATGAGTGTTTTGTGGTCAATTTGGTCGTCTACAACAATGGGGTCTTGGTTTTATGTTGTTAAAAATATATTTGTTGGAAATCAATTACAATATCTTTCATTATTTAGCATATTAATTATAACATGGATCTTAAGTACAGTTATTTACAGGTTTTTTGAATTAAAAGAATTAGGAAAAGTCATGGATCCAGATCCTAAAACAAAACTAGCTAGTTATTGGTCAATTGCAATGCTTTTTCTATTATTGGTCTTTCAATTGCAACCTGTTCAAACTTTTATTGAAAAACAGAGTAATATTGATTTAATTGGTTTTTTAGAGCCTAAACTAAATATAGCCGATGAAAATTTACTTGTTGATGGTTATTATGAAGAAATACTTATTGGAAATGAATTGACAAACCCTGTTGGTGAAATTGTCGAAAGAAGAGACAGAGGCAGGTTTATACATTCCGAAGGTGCCTTATTAGTTGATGATATCAGAATTGTATTGGGCAAACCCAACATATCATTTACATTTAAAGACCAACTTTATTCAACAAATTTTTTAGGAATAAGAGATCAAAATTATTCCAGGATTAAACCTTCAAACACCATTAGAACCGGTATTTTGGGAGGATCATATGTTAATGGATCAGGAATAGCAGATGACGACCTTTTTGACGAACTTTTAGAACAAAAACTCGATAGTTTGAACAAAGAAGTAGATTATGAATTCTGGAATTTTGGTAATCCCGGATTTGATTTGATACAATGTATTTATGACTTTGAAATGAAGGAAGCTGTCAAATATGATTTTGACAATTTGATTTATGTTTCACATGGAATAGACAAATTTAAAAACATAAGAACGCTGGCGACAGCCATAGAGTCGGGAAGGTCTATTCCTTATGGTTTTGTACAGAAAATTATTGACCAAAGCAATTTAGATAATAGTACATCTTCGATGTCTGTTTATGATAAACTAGAACCCTTTGCTGATGAACTTGTAACCGGCCTTTACCAACATTTATATGATTTTAGTCTTCAGAATAACATCAAGCCTATTTGGGTTTACTGGCCAACAACAGATGTTCACCCATTTGTAAAAATGTATCCTGAGGATATCTCTTTATTGGTCAAGGAAATCGGATTTACAGTCATTGATCTTACGGATGTTTATATAGATTATAAACCGGCTGATTTATTTGTTGCGCCTAAAGACAGGCACCCCAATGCGTTAGGTCATTCATTGGTAGCTGATAAATTATTTGAAATAATTAAAAACTCACCTGAAATTTTAAATTCAATGGAAAATAAAGAGGATTGATATTATTGACTTTTCTAATTCAAATCTTTCAATACGTTTAACTCATTCCAAATTTGCTCTCCAAAATTCTTCCAAGAGAATATATTGGCGTGATTTTTTAATTTTTGAATGATTTGCTCTCTTTCTTGTGTATCTAAAGATATAACTTTATGCATCACATTTGCTAATTCTTGCGGGGACTCGTTTTGTATGTAAAATGCATCTTTTCCTCCTACCTCGGGTAAGCTGGAATTGTTTGCTAAAATAGGTATAGTTCCCAATCTGATTGACTCAAGAACAGGTAGCCCAAAGCCTTCATATTTTGAAGGATAAATCATAGCTGCAGCATTTTGATATAAACTACATAGGGTTTCATTTTCTACAAAACCCGTAACAATAATATCATCTTTAAACTTATGATTTGAAATATTTTTAAAAACCGGGTTAGACTTCCAACCATTAGCTCCCACAATAATAAGTTTATACTCAGGATTATTCATCTTAAATATTTCGAAGGCGTCCAAAAGTAATAAATGATTTTTTCTGGGTTCAATAGTACCAACAGTTAAAAAATAAGGGAAATTGAATGGAGCTTTTAATGGCAAAATTTCTTTTTTATTTGACAAAGTGCTATCTGGATAAATCTTTACAACTTTATCTTTGGATTTGATATAATGTTTTAAGATGTCCTGCTTGGTATAATTTGAGTTTGCAATCAATAAATCTGCTTTGGCAATTATTTTACCTAAAAATAATTTCTGTAAAAACCAACTGAAAAATCTGTGATACTCTGGAAATAGAATAGGTGTTAAATCGTGGATAACCGTAACCCTTTTAATATTTGAAGGCAAATTAAAGGGGCCAAAGTGTGCCGGTTCAATGACGATATCAACCTTCTGACGGACTAAAATAAAAGGAATAATACAAAACAAGCGAAAACTTGCATAACCTATCGGGAGCTTTGTGTTTTTGACAATAATTTCTTTAACCCCCTCAATTTTTGGTCCTTTTTTTTGCCTGATTAGCAGGATTTCGTGAACGGTATTTGTTTTTATCATTGCACGGATCATTTCTTTCGTAAAGACATGAACTCCGGCGTTTTGATTGTCTAAGGCGTCAGCTATTATAGCGATTTTTAATGGACGCATTTCTTGTATACTTTCAGGGTTTCAAAGGTTGTTTTCCTCCAACTAAAAGTCAGTGATTTTTCAAAACCTTTAATAGCTAAATCATTTCTTAATGTTGGATTTAAAAATAATAATTCCATTTTATCTGCAATGCTTAGAGGATCTTCCGGGTTAGCGACAAGGCCACTTTCACAAATAACCTCTGAAAGCGAACTCACACCACTGTGAATTACTGGTGTTTTACAACTCATAGCCTCTAGCGGGGGTAATCCAAAGCCTTCATAATATGACAAATAACAAAAAGCAATGGCATCAGAGTAAATTGCTTTTAAGTCGATATCTTCTATATACCCAGTGAAAATAATGTTTTGGGAACCTTTAGAATTCTCTGCAAGAATCTTGTCAACTTTCCAGCCTTTCTCCCCGGCAATAACAAGATTCACGTTAGAAGCTGGATGTTTATCTCTAAATATTTTAAAGCCCTTGATTGTGTTGATAATGTTTTTTCTGGGCTCAATGGTTGACAGGCAAAGAAAGTAGGGGTGGTTGGAAATCTGGTATTTATTTTTAACGTGCTCCAGGTGGTTTGAATTAAAATTTTGATAAAAAAGATTTGGATCTGATGCCTCATAAATAACATCAATTTTACTCTCCGGTATATTATAGGATTGTTTTAAATCCTTTGAGGTATTATTGGAAATGGCAATGAAAGAATCAGCCTTTTCTTTACAAAACAATATACCTTCTTCTGATTGATTAATATTTAGTCTGGTGTGGAACTGAGGCAACAGTTTGTGTGTTATATCATGAATGGTAACAACAACTTTGCTGTTAAAATGTTTAATTTTTTCATAGTTTTGAGGTAAAGGAAGATGCACTATATCATAATCTACTGATATTTTCGAATGTTGCTGAAGGATTTTTTTTTCTTCTTTTATCAAAGTGCTTTTCTTAGTTTTTCTTAAAAGATCTCTTACCGGACTATTTCTGTAAATATCAGCAAGAGGATTGTAAATTGTTTTTGGAAGATAATTTTTTATCAAACCCTTTAATGACATAAGATAAATTTCGTAGTTTTTTTTTGTACTTTTCAGAGAGTTAATGGTTTCAAAATAGTTAATTATTGGAATAACCTTGTTTTCAATCAAAAGATCAAAACTGAATTGAGAACTACCCTTTTGCTCAAGAATTTCAAAATATTTTAATAATTGTGAGAGATACACTTTTATTCCGTCATTTTTTGTGTCTAAAAGTTTATTTCCTTCAATCAAAACTTTAATTTTCTTTTTTTCAACGGAAATACCCTCAGGATGAAGTCCCAGTTTTTTCATTTCCAATTCGTCAATTAAACTATTTTGAGGTGTTTTGGAAGGACTTGGATCATAACCCATACTTTCCATAGTTTCTCCGTGAAATTGCCAAAAGAAATTCAAAAGATTATCGGGCATCTCACTTTTCCAAGTGCCTGACACCCCTTTTCTGAAGAATTTTTCAGCAAAATCTGAATCCTCAATTTTTATAATCTTTGAAGTTGTTTGCCCCCCATACTTTGGCTTTCCGTACTTCATGCTTTTAAAATCCGGTAAGTTTTCCCAATTTCCTTGAGGAAGTGAAATTAATTTTTCTATCCGTTCAAATACTTTTTTGGGATTGGAAATTAAGTCCTCATATTTTATAATTATATCTGCTCTTTTTGTCCATTGAGTCACGTTATTTGACCATCCCCCAAAATAGCTTCCTTCATCTGCAAATATGGCTTCTTTCAGGTTGGTTTTGAAATCGGAACCCGGTTCGACAATATCACTTCTGTGATGGGCAATAGATACCAAAGCGTCTCTTCCATCTCGAATCAAATAAATCGCCGGAATGTTTTCATCACTTGGCTCTAATTCCTCCGGCAATAGGTGTGTTTTAACAAAATCAAATTTGTCATAATTCTGGTCTACAGGGTATGTCGTTTCTTTATGCCAGGTGCTAGATTCTATTCCATACACATAGTAGAGTATATTTCTGAAAAATGTATTACCCGACCTTGGAAAAGAAGCAATCCAGCATTTCATATATTATTTTATTTTTTCAATTCAAGTTAAATTAAATTTTTGTCTTATTTCAAGTGCATTTTGATACAAAATCAGGTCTTTTTGATTTAAAGATTTTATTTCCTGAACTTCAGCTTCAGTGACTTTTAAATCACTGGTTTCAAAGTGATTGTTTTTATTTAGTTCAGGTATTTCTGTTAAATTTATATCCAATCCTTTACACAAGGTTTTTATATCCTCTGAAAAGCTTTCCATTATTCCTAAAAAGTAAATATTTTCAAGATTAAGACCGTCCAGAAATTTACTTTGCCTGTTTTTGCTTTCTTCTAGGCGGGCATATTCCATCAAAGTTTCATTTTTTCTTGACAATTCATTTTTATTTACTTTTCCCTCAATGATTCTTTGCTTGAAAAATAAATAGTTTGATATCACTCTGTCTACAGGGCTTCTTAAAAAAGTGATGATTTTCACATCTGTATTCATTTTGAGAACGGTGTCAATTTCTTTAAAATAGAGATGACCGTGCAGTATTTTATGTTCGTTTGAAATATGATTTTTAATTATTTCAGAATTATCTTTTATTGAATTTTCATTCAATTCTTTTCTTTTGATTGTACAAATTTCATTGGAGGAATATTTTTTTTGAAAAACATTCAATAGGCTGGTTCCAGCTGTTTTAGGAATATGAATATGAATGATTTCTAACATTACTTACAATGATTTTCCCCTTAAATGCAGAGCGTTTTTATACAACTCCATATCATTTTGATTCAGCCACTCGATTTCTTTTATTATTTCTATATCCAAGTGATTTTTCTTCACTGTAGTTTTGTTTTGGTGAAGATTGTTTGGAAGTTTTTCCCATTTTAAAGTCTTCGAAATTTCGATTAAATCATTTTCAAAATCCTCTTGGATCCCTACAAAGTCAAATTCTTCTAGTGTTATACCACTCAAAAATTTGGATTGGCGATTTCTATTGACATCGTCTCTGGCATACTCTATCAATGAACGTTGCATTTTGCTAAGAATATTTAAGTTATTTTGTTCTTCATTCAATAATGTTTTTAATCTTGATTCAAGATAGAAATAGTTTGAGATTACACGCTCCACAGGATTTCTTAACCAGGTAATTTTTTGAATATCTTCAGGTAAATCAAATTGAGTATTGATGTCTTTATATGTAAAGTGACCGTGTATTACCTTTGCTTGAGGGAGTTTTTTGTTAGTATAAAATTCCTGATTTAACCGCACAACCCCTTTATTATTAATATCAAATCTTACCACAGCATTTTCACCATAAACTTCTTTTAAAATGTTTCTAAAAGAAGTGCCTGCCGTTTTGGGAATATGCAACGAGAGTACTTCAAGTTTGTATTTCTTCTTAAAAAATATCATTTTAAATTAACTTAAAAATTCTCTAGATACAAGTTTGGCACATTCTTCTATATAAAACTCCATACCTTCCTTAATATTTGTGCTTTCATAGACAAATTTCCCCTGATCTAAAACCATAATTCGGTTTGCTAATACTTTAACTCGTTTGATGTTATGTGTAATAAAAATGATGCAACAGTTTTTTGAAATGGATTTGAGATTTTGAAAACATTTTAATCTAAATGAGGCATCACCCACAGCCAGGCCTTCATCAATAATCAACACATCCGGTTGTGTACCCACGGCAATGGCATACCCCAATCTTGACCTCATTCCAGATGAATAGGTGCCTAAAGGCGAATCTATGAAATCTCCAAGCTCTGAAAAATCGATGATCCAGTCAATTTTTTGTTTTATTTGCTTAAGAGTGAGTCCAAACATACCGCCCTTAATGTAAATGTTTTCTCTTCCGCTAAAGTGGGGGTGCATACCTGACTTAATTGCAAACAAACTGGATACCTTACCATTAACAGTAATTTGTCCCTTATCAACCGGATAGATGCCTGAAATCAATCGCATTAAAGTTGTTTTGCCGGAACCGTTATTCCCCAAAATACACAGCAAATCACCTCTGTGCACTTTTAGGCTAACATCTTTTAAAGCCCAAAATTCCTCTTTTCTGAGTTTATCACGTTTTAAGTCACTTCCTACTGCAATTTTAGTTATATCGGAAATGCCATGCAACATGCTCCATTTTAAGTTTTTGGAAAACTTTTTGCTCACGTGTTCTACTTCTACCAATAGCTCTTTTTCCATTTAAATCAAAGTGTCATTTTTTCAATTACCCAAGGTGTTGCTAAATAATAAAACCGTATAGCAAGTAATAATAAAAACAAACTGCCTAACGAAATCCATAAATAAATGTCCCAATTTTCAATACCGCCTCCAAGAAGTAAATTTCTTGGAAAGTCAATAAGATAAGTCAAAGGATTCCACTTTATAATAGTTAAAATTAAATCACTTGCAACTGCTGTTGAATAAACAACAGGGGTCAAATATTTTAGTACATCCATAAAATTATTGAAAATAAGATTAAAATCAACAGCAATTACTTTAATTACTGAAAATAGAAGTCCTAAACTAATACCTATGGCTATAAGTGGCAATAGTGCAGGCAGGAATAAAAGTGAAGACCAGGTAAACTCAACCCCAAAAAACATTAAAACTAAAATGGACAAAATAAGTGGAATCATAAAATCAAAAAAGGAAATTATAATTCTTTCAACCACTATGATTATTTTAGGAAAGTTATTTTGAATAATTTCACCCCCTTTTGCAGTAAGCGATTCACTTATTCCCTTGTAGAAACTAATAAAAAAGGCCCAAATGGAATTGCTTAAAAGCACAAATGCCAGATAGGGTACTTGTGTGTCACCCGGGTCAAACAATCCTGAAATCTGAAGAATGACCCAAATTACAACAGAAAGTAAAGGTGAAATAATAATCCATGTGTAGCCAAGCAAGGATTTTTTGTATTGTTGTGTTATCGATAACTTTACTAAACTATAAAGAAGGTGTCTGTAAAGTTTTAAATCAAAATATATTTCTTTCAAATTGCCAATCAGGCCTTTCTCCTGATAACTTTTTGATGTATATACATTTCTTCTCATTAGTATTTTTTTATTCATTTCAAAGAAACCAATCCATAAACAGCTGGCACACCAATGTGATTATTTTCATCCATCTTTAATGAAATGGTTGTTACTCCCTTTTCTAAAACATTAAAATTTTCAACATCAAAAATATGATCAATGTCATTGAGGTTTACACCCTCCATTTTAGTTACTTTTTCAGTCAACACCCTTTGCAGTTGAGGTGGAAATTGACCTAATTTCCTTTTTAAGTCTAAAAAAAACACACCGGCGTCTGGTGATAATTCTGTAAAATACAATTTACCAATACCACCAAGAAGTATTTTTATTGCTTCAGTAAATGTTTTTCTGTCGTCTTGGAGAATTTGTTGCAACATTCCACGCATATAAAGATTACATGGGCCATAATTATTAGAAAATGCTTTTATTTCATCTAAATTCAGTGTATCTAAATAGTAGAATGCAATATCCTGGTCTCCATAGTTTTGATTCGCAATTTTAATGGCTTCATCAGAAATATCAGTTCCGATAACTACATCAAAATGTTTTTTGAGAAACATGGACTGTGTGCCAATGCCACAACCAATATCAACTAAAGGCAATGAAAGGTTGAAATAGCTTGACATGATATCCAAATCAAGCTTGCTTGCTTTGTCCGGTGTAACATCCCAGGGAATTTGAGATGTATCATTAGCCATTGATTTGTAATAGGCCTCCCAATTTGATTTGTAATATTGTGAAGTAGAATCTGTGTTCATTATTTAGGTTGATTAATAACAAAGTTAGTGTTTTTTATATCCTCAAATTTAATGGAAGAAGTTATAAATGCTATTTTTTTTGATAAATTAGTGGCCAAAATATTTTAGAAGCTTGTCTTATAGGAATTATATATATTTAAATGAGCCTCATGAATTAATACTTAGATAAGTAATATTTTTAAAAAACACATGGAATTAAATAAAAGAAGAGTAATTTTTCATAGGTTTTTTAATATTTATAATGGCGGTACTAGTGGGGGTCAAATAAAAGTAAGAGATTATTTTGAACACCTTAAAAACTCTGAAAGTTTTACACCAAAAGTATTTTTCAATCCCGAAACCACCTGGTTTGATAACCCCGGAAATGTCTGGACTTCATACAGAAATTCTAAAGATGAAATTGAAACGTGGGAATTAAAAAAAAATGACATTCTTCTTTTGGCAGGAATAGATTGGATGATTCTTAATGAAAAACAAAAACTAAATCCTCCCATTCCGGTAATAAATATTGCTCACCCTCGTCATGCAAGATTACAGGATAAAAGAAATGAATTCCTCAAATATCCGGCAATTAGAATAACAAAAAGCAGCTTGAGCAAAAGCATTCTGGAAAATTATGGAGTGAATGGTCCAGTATTTTTAATACCAGATGCCATTGATCCTAAAGATATTCCTGCACCCAATGAAAATCCTGAAAACGATATTTTGATTGTAGGACTAAAAAATCCTGAATTGGCACAAAAAATTTATAAATCTCTGCTATTTTTAAATAATTTCAGAAAGAAAAAGCTTGTCATAAAGGTACAACTTCCCCCAAAGCTGCCCACTCGAGCCAATTTTTTAAATTTAGTCAATAACTCAAAAACAATTGTTTTTTTACCCTTGGAGGAAAAATTTGGTTCTGAGGGATTTTATTTGCCTGCACTTGAGGCTATGTTTATGAAAAAACTAGTTATTTGTCCCTTTGCCATAGGAAATATTGATTTTTGTGTAGATGGTAAAACTTGTATTATGCCAAAATATAACTTTCTCTCCATACTTTTATCAATTAAAAAGGCTGTAAATATGACTGGCTATGAAAGAGAAGGGTTAATTACAAATGCAAGTGAGATTACGAAAAACCATCTTTTGGAAAATGAGCAAAAGGCACTAATTAATCTTTTAAACCAAGTTGATACTATCTGGAATGATAAAACGCTTTTTAACAAAACTTAGACCTTCAGGGCGTAATGTGATTTTGACGGGAATACCACGTTCCGGCACTACACTTTGCTGTAAAATACTGCTTGAGGTTGAAAATCAAATAGCTTTAAATGAACCCATTGCGGCACACCATTTCAAAAGTAAATTAACTCCTGAAAAAGTGGTTAAAAATGCCTTTGCAACCTATAGAAAGCAACTATTAAAAAATCAAGCCGTCCCTATAAGAACAAGAGCAGGAAAGATTACAGACAATGCATATTCCACAGATAATAAAACAAGAAAAAAGGTGCTTGAGAGAACTTTGGTAGAGTTTGATAAAAACTTAAATTCAGATTTTACTTTAATTTTAAAACATTGTGCCGAGTTTACTCTAATTTTAGATAAATTGGTTAAAAGTTATGAATGCTTTGCTATAGTGAGAAACCCTCTCTCAGTATTAGCTTCCTGGCATAGTGTAGATGTTCCGGTTAGTGAAGGACGAGTTTACAAATCAGAAATTTTAAACTCCGATTTTCACATTCAATTGGAAAGAATAAAATCCCTAAAAGACAAACAAATATTTATTTTAAATTGGTATTTTTCACAATTTACAATGTTGCCAACACAAAACATCATCAAATATGAAGATATAATAGCATCTCAAGGTACAGAACTTTCTATTATTTCAGGGAAAGATACTTTTTCCAAGGATACATTGAGTAATCATAATAAAAATTCTTTATATAATAAAAAAGCAATGGCTAGTTATCTCCAAATGTTACTAACTTGTAGCGAAGGAGCATTTTTAGACTTTTACTCAATAGAAGAGATTGAGCGTTTTGCAATTCAAATTGATTTATGATTAAAAAAAATATCATACTAACAGGTCCGCCACGTTCAGGAACTACTTTGACTTGTAATTTGTTAAACAGGTTACCAAATGTAGTTGCATTGCATGAGCCTATGAATTTAAAATTGTTTCCTGACAAAACAGAAGGATTAAAAAACACGATTGATTTTTTTGAGAACATGCGAACGATGATTGATGAAGAAGGCTTTGCAATTTCAAAAGTAAAAGACGGGGTAATACCGACCAACCCTTTTGAAGAAGGAGCATCAAACAGAACCAGTATTGTAAAAAAAGGAAAATTTAAAATTAATAAACAATTATCACCAGATTATGTTCTTGTTATCAAACATAATGGCCATTTCACTTTTTTGTTAAAAGAACTCAAAAACCATTTTCCTTGTTATTCAGTTATCAGAAATCCAGTGTCAACTATAGCCTCCTGGAATTCAATCAATGTCCCGGTTTCAAAAGGAAATTTAACCGTTTTAAAAGGGTTAAATCCGGTTTTATTTGAAGATTTAAATACCATCGGTGACTTGTTTTTGAGGCAAATTGCACTTTATAATGAAATTGTAAAAAGCTATTCATTATTAAATGAAAAAAATATTATCAGATATGAAGACCTTATTACTTCATCTGGCAAAGTGCTATCAGCAATAACAGAAGTAGCAACCGAACTACAGGTAAAGTTGATTAACAAAAACAAAGTAAATAGTTATAATTTTGATCAAATGGAAATGATTGCAAACAAAATATTAAGAGATCAAGGAGCCTGGAGGGATTTTTACACTGAACAAGAAATTTTAGATACATTAAAATTTTACAATCAATAAAGTTATACTGGATAAAATGACCTACTTAGAAATATTTGTCAAAGTTGCAGTTGCCCTTGCTTTAATTCTGGCTGCTTGTCAAATAATTGGAGGATTAGCTAAATACATTTCACAACCAAGAGTTGTAGGTGAAATGATAGCGGGCGTAATGCTTGGTCCAACAATTTTCGGAAACCTTTTTCCTGATTTATACATTCAAGTATTTCCACAAGATGTTATGCCATTCTTGTTTGTAATAGCAAACATTGGTCTATCTTTTTATATGTTTCTAGTAGGTAGTGAAATTAATTTGTCGTTGTTCAATAAAAAACTCTTGAAAGATGCCGGTGTAATTTCAGCATCTGCCTTATTAACGCCCTTTATATTTGGGTTTTTGGCAATGATATTTTTTGGAGATGCTCTCAATACTAAAGAAATATCCACTTTTTCTTTTACCATATTTATGGGAACCGCCTTTGCAATAACAGCATTTCCGATGTTAGCAAGAATTTTACAAGACAATAATATAATAAAAACAAAAATTGGAGGACTTGCCATGGTTTCAGCAAGTATTCAGGATGTTATAAGCTGGATGTTACTGGGTTTAGTAACTGTTTTGTCAATAGGTGATAGTTACACTAAAATTTTAATAATGATTTTTGGGGCCATTATTTTTGTTCTCTTTTTGTTTTATATGGTCAGACCGTTTCTCACCTATTTTATTAATAAAACTAAAAATCCAAATCAGGATAATACCGCATTTAGTGTGGTAATATTCCTCTTAATAGTTTGTGCTATTTTAACTGACTATCTGGGGTTATATTCTGTTTTTGGAGGATTTATGCTTGGACTTGCCATGCCAAGAAAACAAGATTTTATTGAAGCAGTTTCAATTAGAGTAAAAGACATTACTTTAGTACTCTTTCTTCCTGTGTTTTTTGCTTTTTCGGGGCTTAATACAGATATGACTATACTTTCCAAGTCAGGAATTCTTGGGCCAACGATCATTATTTTGATATTTGCATTTGCAAGTAAAATTTTACCTTTATTTGGGTCAATGAGATTAAGGGGTTATTCTAAAAAAGACTCTTTTTCAATAGCATCTCTGATGAATGCAAGAGGGTTAATGGAGTTAATAATTGCAAATATTGGAATGATGTATGGATTGATTGATCAAACACTTTATGCCATTTTGGTAGCCATAGCTATTTTTACTACAGTTTCAGCATTGCCTCTTTATAAATTAAGCCAAAAGTTTAAAAATTAAAACACAAAAAAATTTATTCATTTAATAATAATTATTTTTAAATTGTAACCTTTCAAACAAGATTTATGGAACAAGTAAAAGATAAACAATTCTTACTGGATTACATTAAAACAGAATTTTTAAGTAATACAGAAATTGAGGGTTTTAATGAAGATACCCCCTTAGTTTCAAGCAGGATTATGGATTCAATTTCAACCATTCAATTGGTTGATTTTATTGAAAAAGAATTTGAAGTTGAATTTTTTCATCACGAAGTAGATCAGGAGAATTTAGATTCTGTCAATTTGATGTGGGAATTTATCAAATCAAAAAAACAGTGAACCCTCAAATCAAGAGACTTGAAAATTTATTAGAACTATCTGCACAAAATTGGCCGTCTAAAACCGCACTGGAAGAAGAGGGGCGTTCCATCAATTATGAAAAACTAAACAAAGTTTCAAATTTAATAGCAAGGGCTTTAAAGGAGTCTTTTGGTGAAAGTCAATTTAGAGCTGCTATTTATTACCCGAAATCCATTGAATCTGTTGCGATACTTTTCGGAATTTTAAAAGCCGGAGGGACATACATTCCTTTGGATTATGAAGCTCCAGAATCTAGAAATCTATTTATAATCAAAGACTGTGCGGTGTCAGTAATTTTTACTACATCAGATAAATGTCCTTCATTAAAAAAATCTTTGTCAGGAAGCATACAGGATTTGAATATTGACGGTTTAAATCAAGTTTCATTATTACCAATACAAACTAATCCTATTCAGCCGGATGGTTTAGCCTATATGCTATATACTTCCGGTTCTACAGGAAAACCAAAAGGGGTTATGTTTTCACACAGCAATGCACTGCATTTTGTAAATTGGTGTTCAAATCAGTTTTTTCCTGATGAGAACAGTGTTTTTTCGTCCCATGCATCCTTCCATTTTGATTTATCAATTTTAGACCTATACCTGTCCATAAAGCACGGATCAAAATTAATTTTGATTAGCTCCAAAGAATCCAAAAATCCCTTAGCTCTTTCTCATTTAATAGAAACCAAAAAAATAACTCACTGGTATTCAACCCCCACCATATTAAAACTGATGGTTAATTATGGAAAAATTGAACGACACGACCACAGTTCATTAAAATATGTTTTATTTGCCGGAGAGGTTTTTCCCGTCAATCCATTAAAAAAATTAACTTTACTTTGGAGTACCGCTAGATTTTTTAATCTTTATGGACCAACCGAAACAAACGTGTGTACATATTATGAAGTAAAACTGCCTGTTGACGTAAACAGAATTGAACCTTTTCCTATCGGTAAAATTTGCGAGGGGCTTAAATCAAAAACTATAACCACATTTGAAGGAAAACCCGAGTTGTATATTTCTGGACCTAATGTTAGCCAAGGTTATTGGAATAATGAGGGATTGAATAAAAGTTCATTTGAAAATTCTGAAGGAGTAAATTGGTATAAAACAGGTGATTTGGTTGACCAGGATTTAGAAGGAAACTACATTTATTTAGGCAGGAAAGACCGGATGGTTAAGAAAAACGGGTTTAGGGTTGAACTCGATGAAATTGAAAATACCATCAACAGTAATCAGCAAATAATTGACGTTGCAGTAATTGGAAAAATCAATTCAGATTTTGAATGCAGAATCATTGCATTTATTCAAATAAATGATGAAGAAGGCAATATATTGGAACTCAAAAAATATTGTTTGGAGAATATGCCACATTATATGACACCCGATGTATTTGTAATTTTAGAAAATATCCCCAAAACAAGTACTGATAAAACTGACTATCAAAAATTACATCACTTAAATGAATTTTGAATACACCAAAGCACAACTGGAGCTGCAAGATGAAATTTCTCATTTTGTAAAGCATACAATCAATAAAATGGGGTTTATTGATAAAAAAAGACCATTCAACGCTGAAGAGTGGAAGGAAGTTGGTAATCTCAAAATCCATGGTTTACCTATACCTGTAGAATTTGGAGGGAGAGGCTTTGATGCGCTGTCATCAACTATTGCCTTGGAAGAATTAAGCTATCACTGTGAGGATGGTGGACTGCCTTTTGCTATTGCGGCACAGATGTTATCTTGTTTGATTCCAATCTGGAAAAATGGAAGTGACAGTCAAAGAAATAATTTTTTACCAAAACTTTGTGATGGTTCATACATAATTGCAAACAGTATTACCGAGCAAGAAACAGGATCTGATATTTATGGAATGAAATCTACCGCTAAACAGGAAGGGGGTGATTTTATTATTCAAGCTCAAAAAACATTAATAACAAATGCACCACTGGCTGGCTGGTCTTTGGTCTACGTTGCTACAAATCCTGAAAAAAGGTACTTTGGGGGTGTTTCTGCCTTTATAATCGATCATAGTTTAAGCGGTGTAAATTCCAATTTAGCTCTTAAAAAATTAGGCTTGGAAAGCGTTCAAATGGGAAATCAAAGTTTTGAAAATGTAAAAGTTAGCGAAAAAGATTTACTGGGTAAATTAGGTTCCGGAGGCCCTATATTCCAGTCTAGTATGGAGTGGGAAAGGGCTTGTCTGGGAGCTGTTCATTTAGGCAGAATGAAAAAAATTATCGATTTTTTAATCCTTTTTGTTAAAAATAGAAATGTAGGGGGTAATCCGATAAGTAAATATCAAAGTATTTCACACAAGATTGCCGATATGAAAATTAAAATTGAAACATCAAGATTAATACTTTACAAAGCTGCATCCAATCTAGATTCTAACAAAGAAACAGGAATAACAGCTTCTATAGCAAAGTTGTATATAAGCGAGGCCTATCGGACTATGTGTTATGACGCCTTTTCTATAATGGGTGGAAGTGCTTATTTATCAGGAAGCTTTATTGAAAATTACATTAAGGATTCATTAAGTTCAACTATTTATTCAGGAACTTCAGAAATACAACGAAACATAATTTCAGGATATTTAAAAATTTAAATTAGATTTGTGAATCAATAAACATAAACTATGAAAAGTGATAAAATTATTGTAATTGGGGGAGGCCCTTCTGGTTCTTCAGTTGCTTCACTTCTTGCCTTGAAAGGGCATAAAGTCTTGCTTTTTGAGAAAGAAAAATTTCCAAGGCCTCACGTGGGGGAGTCCTTATTGCCTTTCAACTATCATTTATTCAATGAATTGGGTGTATTGGACACCATGGAAAAAACATATCACAGAAAGCCAGGGGTAAAATTTACAAACTCTGATGGTTCCTCAAACACGGTTTGGTACTTTAACCACTCCATTAAAGATCCAAGTTCGCTTTCATTTCACGTGGACAGGGCTCATTTTGACAATATGTTACTTGATAGAACTAAAGAATTGGGAGTAGAAGTTATTGAAGAAACTACGGTAAAGGAGGTCGAATTCAACCAAGAAAATGATACTGTAAAAGTCTCCACATGCAATAAAGAGGGAGTAGAAGAAGATTATTACACAAAATTCATTATTGACGCAAGTGGGCAATCCACCTTTCTGGCAAATAGTTTTAACGATAAAAAAAATTATGATGGATTGGAGCGGGTGGCTATTAATTCGCATTGGCAAAACCCCACTTATGATAAAGAACTGGAAGAAGGGTGTATTGAAATCATTCATCTTGGGGGAGAAAAAATGGGATGGATTTGGGCAATACCATTATCTAAAACAAGACTGAGTGTTGGAGTTGTTATGTCAAATTCATATTTTTTATCTCAAAGAAAAAGATTTTCAGGAGAGAAAAAAATTCTTGACAAAATATATTTAAATGAGCTTAGTGAATCAAAGTTACTTGATAAAATACTTTCAAATTCAGTCAAAGAAGAGCCGGCTATGGCTCACGGAGATTATTCATACTATACAAACTCAAAATATGGAAAAAACTTTGCAATAATTGGAGATGCCAGTGCTTTCCTTGACCCTATTTTCTCAAGTGGAATATATGTGGGTATGATGAGCGCAAAATTTGTAGCTGAAAAACTTGATGAAGCTTTTAGAGAAAATCAAAATCCTGAAAGTTATCTGAAACCCGTTTATGATAATCTAGATGGAGCTTATGAATTGATTGAAAAACTTATTAGAGTATTTTATGATCCCAATGCATTGTCATTATCAAATTTAACAGAGGCTAAGGATGCAGGTTATGAGCAATTTGACAGAGCATATACAATTTATCATTATCTGTTGCAAGGAGACTTTTTGTTAAACCATAAAAAATATCAAGCTGCAGTAGATATTTTAAAAGATAACAATCAGTTTCAAAAATATGTTAACTTTATAAAATCAAAAAAAATTACTTCTAATAACTAACTAAAACTTTAATTTATGTCTAAAATTTATAACTTTGGGTTACTATTTTTATTGACTGTTTTTATGATTTCTTGTCAAGGAAATAAAAACATAGAAGAAAATACTAAGAACAATATTGAAAGAGTAGAACGAAATGACAGAACAAATCTGTCACAAACGTCCAGATCCATTGAGCAAATCATTGAAACTTGGGTTGAATCCTTAGAGTATAGACTAAAGATTGACAGTAAAACAAATTCATCAATTCAGAAGATTTATATGGAAGCCTATATCTCTATGGGAGGAAACACCGGTGATATTTTAGTCAGGGATCAAGCACAGAAAATTAGACATCAAATTATCAAAAACACAAAAAATGATGTGGTTAACCTCCTTAATACAGACCAACAAAATATTTACCTGAGGTATATAAAAGACTAAGAATTGCGTAATGTCAAATCATACATATCCTGATATTGTTTTACAGTTTTTCCTATTGGGAAAAGAGTGACTTTTTTTTCATCCCAATTGTCTTTGTAAGCTTTTTCCATAGCTTGCTTCAAACCTATGGGTGAAAAGCTACTAATAGCAATGACTTTGCCTCCTGTAACTTCTTTTAGCGCCCCTTTTTCAGAGCTAATTATTGGCATTTTTAAACCAACACTCTCTGCAGCTGTAAAACAAAATCCCTCACTTAATGATGGGATAATTATTGCATTTGTAGCACTTACTTCATTAATCAAGTCATTGTAAGAGAGGTTGTGTTTCCAAATTAGGTTGGATTCAATTTTTAGGGATTTGGTTAATTTCTTTATTTTTAAAAAAATATTTTTGGGGTAGTTAGGTACTATCATTTTTAATTTTACTTCGGGGTTTTTTTCTATGAATAATGAAAACCCTTCAAGTAAAATATCAAGACCTTTTGAAACGCCTAGTCTTCCAAAGTAACAGAATGCAAATTGATTTGAATTTCCCAAAATATAGTTATTGAAATGACTATATTCCAATCCATTATAAATCCGTGTAATATTGTTTTGATTGACACCTGCATCAATAAGTCTGTTTTTTGTAAAATCTGATACAGCTATAAATTTGTCAAAATTCAATTGAAGTATAAACCATTCAAAACTAAAATAGAGAACTTTTGAAAACAATGAAGCAAATGGGACTTTAAACCATAATTTTCCCCAATATTCATGAAATGTAATTACACATTTTGTTTTAGTGATTTTTGATGCAATATAGGCCGGAATTGCAGCAGTATAAGATGATGTTTGTATTAAATCAACTTTTTTGGCTATCTGCACACACTTCTTTATCGAAAGGATGGTAAATAAAAATCGATTGGGAATCGCTAATCGAATGATATCAACTCCGTTCAAAGTTTCTTGTTTTTTTAACTTTTTTTGAAATCTTGTTGTAATTACAGTAACTTGATGATTGTTGATAACCAATTGTTCTGAAAGATTTTTCCAAAGGGTTTCTGCTCCTCCAATATATGGATAGTAATGCTCAACAATAAAGACAAATTTCATTGATTGAAATTTTGAAGTTTTTCAATTTCCAATGCTGTTTTTCTTACTAAATCTGTTATTTGTTTATTTTGTTTTTTAATGGTTACAAAGGTTTTGAAGTGAATGAAAAATGACAAGGCTAGTCCAATAAAAATTATCGCATTTACATTGTCCTTAATTCCAAGTAAATCAGATAAAAAGAAAGTGATTTGATCTGGAATGATTGCAAGTACACAAACACTTAACCAAAAAAGGACCCAAAAAAGCGTTTCAAATAAAGTGTTATTGCCACCCCTATGGCTTTTTAGAGTAAGTACAATTGAAAACAAACCTATTATTGGAACGATAATTTGATAGACTTCAAAATTCATAGTAGTTAGTTTTTAAACAAAGAATGATATACAATATTTAATGCGGTTTTTATACCCTGATTTAAGTTTTGACCCTTATCAGAATAATTCTCAGGATAGTAAACAGTTATAGGGACATTTATAATCTTTAGTTTACTATGATAAGCCTTAATAATCACTTCACTGCAAAAGTCATATCCATCCTGTTCTATATGAATTGTTCTTGTTGCTTTTCTGCTCCAGGCTTTGAACCCGGATTGAGAGTCGTTCACTTTTTTCAGCACAAAAAAGGAAGTTAAAATATCAGCCAGAAAATTATAAAACCTTCTAATACCCGGAATGTTATTGTCTTTTGACATAAATCTGTTTCCAATGGTTATGTCAGCATTTTCTTCAATATGTTTATCCAATAAAAACTCTATATCAATGGGGTCATGCTGGTTATCCCCATCAATGGTAACTGCAAATTTATATTTCTCGTTTGTTCTAAAATATTCAAGCCCGGTTTCAGTTGCTGCACCAGCACCTCTATTTAAAAGATGCCTGATGACTATTGCGCCATTAAAAATAGCCTCACTTATTGAATTATCAAGGCTGCCATCGTCGATCACCAAAATATTTTGAAACCCCACTGATTTTAAATTTTCTATAAGAATACCAATTCTTCCCGATTCATTAAAAACGGGAATTATTATTAAAATATTATCCTTATTTATCAATTGCTCAATCACTTAAAAATTTATTTTAAAGAGGGCTGTTTTACCTCTTTCAATAGTTTCATATCCAAATACATCGTATTTTGCCTTGACAACATTTCCGTTTAGCATTATTTGCTTATCACCTTGTGGATGGACCAATAATCTATCAGTAGCAATAAGTTCAACATATGGGTTTTCGTTTAGATAATCAAAAAGCTCAATCACTTTTTTTACAAGTGTTTGATCAGGAGTTACATCCAGGGTGTGAGCTTCTAAATCTATAAGTATATAGTCATAACCTTGTTGCTTTAATCCGTGAGTTGTAGTAATTTTATTGAATTCAGAACTTGTCCATAAAGTCGAAAAGTAATCTAACTGGTTGTCGTTATAAATTCGTTTATCGTTCTCCTCTATAAAAAAAGCAAACAATGTCCCTACATTAAGAATTTTAGTGTTTTTATTTTTATTTAATTCATGAATAATTTTTCTTGTTTCAAGATTAAAAGCAGTATTAAATGCCTTTATTTCGGTTATTTGACCACTAGCATAAAGAGCTGAAGAATTTAAAAATAAATTTCTAAAATCGGTTGATTCGGGATTTTGAGTTTTTCCCATCAATAGTGGTGATAACCTAAAGAGTAAAAGGATGAAAATCCAAATAAAAATAAATGAAAAACTGATTCCTTTTATTATTTGACTGTTTTGAAAAATGGAATTTTGATTTGTAAAGAAAAAAACAGCGAGTATTAGGGGTAGTAATCCAAAACCAATAATGCCATACCAGGGTATACCACTTGAAAGTATTAACCAAAAGACAAAACAAGTTACAACATAAAGAAGTAAAGATTTAGATTTTAAATTTAATTTTTTCAACAGCACATTTTTAAACAATAAGTAACACAAGGCAGAAAAAACCAAAACTCCGGTTATACTTGCAATGTCACTATCAAAAGATAGTAACAAATACAATGGAGCTATATAACTTCCAAGCAATAAAAACGGGTAAATAAGTGTTGAGTAAACTGAAGCGAAATGACCAGAAAAATCAGATGCAAAACCATAATTTTTGTTCATCAATATTTCATTAATCTCGTAAACACTTAATGAATTATCAGGATTATGAGCAGACCAAAAACATAAACTAAACCAAACTACCAATGATGAAATACTAATTAATACTGGTAAAAGCCTGGCTCTTTGGTGACCAAACAAAATAAGTGGAATAAAAGCTAAAAATAAAAAACTAATATCAGTTGAAAATAAATCTACATTGACTTTATTGGTAAGATCATAAGGCAAACTGAGAAATCTCATAAAACCTCCTTCATAACCTAAATAACGTTTTATTTCTTCTTTCTTAGCAGTATAAATATCCAGATTATTTTGATTAACATCTGAAACATTATCATTTTTATTTAAAACTTGAGTAAGTATAGGTGAAAATAATTCGTGCTTTGGAAAGTGATTTAATTCAATATTAAATTTTGCAGATAATGATTCAGTCTTTTTTAATAATTCTGAAATGTTTAATGAATTTGAATCAACAGTATTCTTTATTCCCCAAGGTAAAAGAGCAACACCTGAGCCAATCATTAGAATGAAAATTAATTTTAATGGTTTTTTAGTTGAAATTCTTCCATTTTTTTTTGCAAGAAAAATGAAAAATAAAGCTACTACTGCCAACACAAGTATAAGAGAAAAAATTTCAATATTTGAAAAAGATAAATCTGCAAATGTGTATAAGTTAAAAATAAAAATAAAAACAATAATAGCTAATAAAGAGGCAAATGCCACAAATTTTCCGCAGTAAAAATAAAATAGAAAGACTATAAGCCCCAAAACGGCTATTAGGGAAGTATACTTTATTCCTAAAGAAAAACCAACTAAGATACCGGCAATTAACCAAAGTTTGGACTCGTTGTCAACGATACTATTTGAACTATTTTCAACTTGACTATTTTGATTCCGAAAGTAAAATTCAATTATAATATGTAGCACTGTAAGCATAATTAAAAACAAGCTTAAGTCTGTTTTAATTTCAATACTTGATGGCCAAACAATTAAAGGTAAAGTGTAAAATAGTACTGCAGAAAATATTGCCCAATCGGTGGAAACATAATTTCTCGCAATTTTAAAAATCAAAAAAATCAATAAAATACTTGAAACAGAACCCAAATGAAGTGCAACAGCGTTACTTTCAAAAATGACATAACCCAAACTTACTATTAATGACCAATTGTAAGGATATAAAACCTCTATTAATCCTCCATTATTGCTTACTAACTTTGGAATATTCATATACAAGGTAAGTGAGTCAAAGCCTAAAGGGAAAGGCGAGGTTACAGTAATTAAGTTGACAGAGGCCAAAATAATTACAGTAATAATCAAGAATATTGAAAATGGTTTTATTGTGGTTTTATGCTGTTTTTTGAATAGGTTATTTTTTAAGCTATCTAACAAACTTTTCCAGCCAGTTATAATTAAAAGAAGCAACCATATTGAAGCTGTGAAAAAATTAAGTTGGTTAATTACACCTAATAAAAAAATTCCAAAACACATAATTGCAAATCCTACACTGATTTGTAAAAATATATTTGAACTAAAACTCTCAGGTAGTTTGATTGCTTTCAATATGAAGACACCCGATGATATTGCTGAAACAAAAACGGTTATAACACTGATATGAATTAATACTGTTTTTAGAAGAAATTGAAAAGCAGAAAACTCAAGATCGTTTTTATAAAAATAAAACCACATTACCATTGTCATAAAAGCCAGTAAAATGGGATAGAAATAGATAATTCTAAAACCACTAATATTTATGGTATTCCAGCTGGATTTTTTTTTGATAAAAAACATAGAAAATAAAAACCCGGTTGCATAGGCTGCAATTAAAAAATCCCAATACTTGAAAAACCTTACAGCGTAAACATAACTAGAGGAACTAGCAATGAAATCAAAAAAAACAACGAATAGCCAATAGGCACAGAAAAAAACAGTCAACCACTTTCCGATATTTTTTTTAAAATTATTAAAAACTTCAGCCATATCAGAAATAAAAATTAGGAGTATTAAAATTTAAAATACTATGGTTTATGAAATTCATAAATTTTAAAAATGTAAGTGTTTAGTCCACATATAAAGGTGATTAATTATTCAATAAATATAAGATATATTCTTTCTTTTTAATGGATAGGTCATAAAAAAAAGAAACTTATTATTAATTCTTTAGATTTTTTCACGAGATATTTAATTAAAATGGTAATTTTGCACCCAATTTAATATTTAATTATGGCTAGCGTAAAAAATTTAAAGAAAGATATAAACTACGTTTTGGGTGATATCATTGAAGCAGTGTATGTTTGGGAATTGACAAACTCTGATAAGGATACTAAAAAATCTCAGGCAATCATTGATGAAACCATTGTTGTGTTTGATGAGTTAGTTGAAAAAATCAACCAAAAAGATGTTGAAAACTCTAAAAAACATTTTCAATCAATAAGCAGGGAGCTTGAAGAAAAAGCCTCTAAACTTATTGATAAAGTAAATAAGCTTTAAAAAAAAATCCCTTGAAATTTCAAGGGATTTTTTTTATTGTTTTTCGCTGAGTTGTTTTCTTTCCTGAATAAAAGTTTCCAGTTGTTTCCCATAAGTTGACACTTTAACTTTTTCATCGAGTGAATAATAAATGGTGTCTAAATATTTTACGTTTGCATCAAAAATTTCAGTCAATGCTAAATAAGGAGCAACTTCATAATCTTTATGATTTAAAGCAAAATTGATGGTAGCCATATATTTGCTTTTTATAAGTGATTCATATTCTTTATTGATTTCTACTTTTCTAAGTTCATCAGAGTTGTTTTCGGCTTGAATATTATCTGCAAATAGCTGTAAACTTCTGTCTGAATAACGCCGCATTAATTTGTTATAATCTACGAGTTTTTCATGATTAGTGGATCCTTTAACTTCAGCATCACTTTCAAAATTTTCTAAAGTCGTATTAACTTCAACAGTGCCTGGTTCAGCAAATATTTCAATACCGTCTTCTATTTGTGTTCCTTCAGTTTTTCTTAAAAGCATATAAACTACTTCAGGACTTTCAAGATGTATAGAAAAATTAAAGTCTGAAGACCCTTTTAAAACCACAGAATCTAAAGTAACTAAAGTGGAGTCCTGAAATTTTTCCAGATATAGTGTTCCTTTTTTTAAACCGTTTACAACTCCGGTAATATGAGTGTTTTTAGTCTCGGTTGAACAAGAAACTAACAATAAAAATGCTGTAGAAAAAACCAATAAATAATTTTTCATTGAGTGAATTTTAAAAGGGCGCAAATATCTATATTTTAAATGAATAATTCAGTTTTATTGATTCATTAAATAATATGTGGGTGCTTCAGGACCTACCGGCATTTCCAAAACAAAAACCCATAGATAAAATAAAATCATCCATCCAATATAAAAGAAGATACTATAAGGCAACATCATACTAATAATGGTTCCGATACCGATGTCTTTTTTATATTTTGCCGCAAAAGCTAATATGAGCCCAAAATAACTCATCATGGGTGTGATGATGTTAGTCACTGAATCACCAATGCGATAGGCTGCTTGAATAACTTCAGGGCTATAACCAATTAGCATCAACATGGGCACAAAGATAGGTGCTGTTACTGCCCATTGAGCTGATGCTGAACCAAGCATTAGGTTTACCATGGCAGACACGGCTATAAAACCAATAAAAACAGCCGGTCCAGTGAGCCCGATTTCTGTTAAAAACTCGGCTCCCTTAACGGCAAATATCTGTCCGAGGTTACTCCATCCAAAATAAGCCACAAACTGAGCTGCAAAAAAGACAATTACTATATAAAGTCCAAGTGTAGACATAGCATTGGCCATACCATCAATAATACCTTTGTCATCTCTCATACTACCTGTTACTCTTCCATAAACAAAACCGGGTATCAAAAAGAAAATAAAAATGAAAGTTACAATACCTCTCAAAAAGGGTGAGTTTAATATTTCACCTGTTTCGGGGTTGCGTAAAACCCCATTTTCAGGAACAATAGTGAGTGCCAGTAACCCTAAAATAATTAGAACTGCAATCCCGGTAATTCTCAATCCTTTTCTTTCCAAGGGTGTCAAGGGACTCATCATGGATTGATCAGAAAGGTCTTCTGAAGCTTCTTTGGGGTTATATACTCCCAGTTTAGGCTCAACTATGCGGAGGGTTACAAACGTTCCCACTATTGTAATCAAAAAAGTACTGATAAACATAAAGTAATAGTTTACCGCTGCGTGAACCATATATTCAGGATCTATGATATTTGCTGCTTCCTGAGTTAATCCGGCAAGCAAGGGATCAATTGTTCCTATTAAAATATTGGCACTGTACCCACCTGAAACACAAGCGAAAGCACAGGCAAGTCCGGCAAGCGGGTGCCTTCCCATCGAGTGAAAAATAACAGCAGCAAGAGGAACTAATACCACATAACCCATCTCTGAAGCCGTATTTGAAATAACAGCAGCAAAACAGATGGCAATGGTGACAAGGTTTTTTGGTGTGAGTATAAAGTTTATGGGTTTTTTAATCAATGCCATAAATCCTTTTCCTGTAGATTTAGGTTTGAAAGAAGCAGCTTTTAAAACCAAACCTCTGATACAGGCACTTATTAATCCTGATCTCTCTGAAACACCTACACCAAGTAACGCGACCAATACTACGCCCAAAGGCGCAAAACTGGTAAAGTTAGATACAAGGTTAGCCACAATGCGCCTTAATCCTTCACCGTTTAATAAACTCACTGGTTCAATAATACCATCAGGGGCTCTCCCGGGAGCACCTACGGGTCTTGGATCAACTGCGTTCCAGCCTAACCAGTCTGCCAAACCACTGATTAAAATCACACCCAAAGCGAAAATCGCAAATAGAGTGACCGGATGAGGGAGTAAATTACCCATCCATTCTACAAAATCAAGAAAGCGGGTAAAAAAGTTCTTTTTTTTAGGGGTCTCTTGCTGTTGTGGTGATTCAGGTTGTTCAGTTGCCATAAATGATAAATTTTAGCTATGGTTTAAATGCTGATAAAAAGTATATGGATTGGAATGATATCCAACCCATATGATTTTTCAGGTAGCTAAAATATAAAATAAAATGGAATAGCTCTTATGTTTTGACCTAAAACAAACCGCCTCCTTGCGCTTCATTGTTGTCTCTTTGTTTACGTGCCATCGTTCTGTTTTTGGCACCTCCAAATCGATAAGAAAGACCCACATTCCAACCTTGACTTTCCGGGTTGAATTGACCTGATGCCGGCATTGGCTTATCTGTGTCAAATTGAAACTTTCGGGTATTCAAAAGATCATTATAATTAAAGCTTATAGTTGCTTGGCCCTGCATCACGTTGTAACGAACACCAGCATTTACAAAATAAAACTCTTTACTGTTAAACTGTAAGCCATTGTAAGGTCCACGATAAAAACCAAATGCCTGGAATGTTAAATCTTTTGTCGCTTTAAAGCTATTATTGACCCTGAACGTGTATGATGTATTGTCTACTTCAGTTTGCTCATTGGCAACAACACCTTTCATTGTTTGTTGGAACAAATCAAAACTCGCATTAAAACTCCACCATTTTGTGGGTTTATAACTTGCTGAGACTTCCACTCCATAAGCATTGTTGTCTTCAAAATTTGTATATGAAAGTATGATTCTTGTTGGGTCTTCAGGATCAATTGAAATATTTTGGTTGATTTCATCCTGAATCATTCTGTAGAATACACCGCCGGTAATACTTCCTTTTTCTAATTGTTTAGTGTAATTGAGTTCAACAGAATTGGTAAATTGTGGTACTAACTCCTGATTTCCGATTTGTGAAATTTGAGGAGTACTGAATTCTCTTATAGGATTGATTTGATTTATTCCCGGGCGATCAACTCTTCGGCTGAGGCTCATTTGCAGGGTGTTTTTTTCATTGATGTTGTAGGAAATAAACCCTGAAGGATAAACGCTGAGTATTTCATCTTCAAAAGGAACTTCATCTTCATTGGATTCAGTAAATCCGGCATCAACTGTATAGTTTTCAATACGTGCTCCAATTTGATAAGACCATTTTTCGAAATTTTGACCAAAAGTGGCATATCCTGAAAATATTTCACGGTCATAGAAAAAACGTGCATCTGTAAAACTTAAACTATTTGTATCAAAGTTGTTTTTGGTGTTTTGAATTCGGGCTTCTAAACCAAGTTCAAGTTTAGCGTTTTCAGAAATGGGGTTTGTATAGTCTATATTTAAAGTGATATTTTCACGCTCATTAAAAACAAGGTCGGTATAACTTAAATCAGAAAAATCAGGGTAGATGGCATTTGCAACTTCATCATTTTCAAAGGTGTTGTAATCCCCTTCCAGTTGAATCTCATGACCTTCATTTTTAAATTTATGCTTATAAGCAAGGTTGTAGGAAGCATTGTCATTTTCGTTTTTAACAAACACATTTTGACTTAAACTTTCTCTATCTTGCCCAGGATAATCTATTCGCAAAAGAGCTTGAAATTTATCGTTGTAAATATTTTGATTTGTATAAACAGAAAGTGTATTGAAATCATTGATAAAATAATCGAAGCCAAACTTCATTAAGTGTGATTTGTAGCTATTGAGCATATCGATGTTTTCAGTTGATCGTTCATTATAGTCTGTCGTTGATGGATTATCAAAGCGGTTTATTTTACCAAGATTTGCTTGTTTACCTACACGGGCACCATAGTTAGTGTAAAAATTAAATTTACCGGTTCTGTAATTTAAATTTACAGAGGTGTTGAACTGGGCATTATTATATTTGGTCAAACCCAGTGTGATATCACCATTAAAACCGTCGTTCATATTTTTGTGTAAAATAATGTTTATAATTCCGCTCATCCCTTCAGGGTTATACTTAGCTGATGGGTTGGTAATGAGTTCAATTTGTTTGATTGATGTTGATGGAATTTGTTTAAGTAATTGTGCAGCATCAATGTTTGTAGGTTTTCCGTCTACTAGGATTCTAACGTTTGGGTTTCCCCTAAGGGAAATATTTCCATCTTGATCAATATTTACTGATGGAATGTTATTCATTATCTCACTTGCTGAAGCCCCTGTAGTGGTTAAGTCTTTACCAACATTGATTACCTTGCGGTCAATTTTTTGAACTATTGTTGAACGTTCAGCCACTACAACTACTTCATCGAGACTAGCAATGTCTTCTTCAAGCGCAATAGTTCCTAAATTGATGGAAGGATTTTCTTTGGTGACTTCAATTTCGTTCACATAGGGTTTGTAGCCAATGTATTGAATTTTCACCGTGTAATTGCCTAATTTTAGACTGTTGATGTTAAAAGTTCCTAAGTCGTCTGTAATACCTCCAGTTAAAATTTCACCGGCCATGTTTTCAACTACAATGGTAACATAAGGAAGAGGTTGGTTAAGGTTTTGGTCAATGACAGTGCCTTGAATTTTACCAATGTTTTCTGTACTTATGGTTGTTCTGTTTGCACTTGATTGATGGTCATTTAATGTGGGTCGAGCACCAATTCCAATTGATGCTAAAATCATGCATAGAGTTAATAACTGTTTCATTTTTGATTGATTTTGATGAATTTATTGGTTTAATATAATACCTTGTTATACCTAATTGCTTGATGAAAGCTTTTAAAATTGTAGCACAAGATTTGATTGTATGACTTCAATTTTTTGGTTTTGTTACAGCTTAAGAAAAAATTAACAAAAATAAACCCGGGGAATTACCCCCGAGTTCTACTTATACCCAATAATTAACACTAACCATCAACGAAAATAAATTGGGTAAAGCGAAATATATTTCTAAATTAAAGACGATTGTTTTTTTAAAGTGTTACACTCACATTAATTATTTAACTTTACATTATGAACAAAAAAACTTTAGTAATAGGAGCCAGTACAAACCCTTCGAGATATTCATTCCTGGCAATCAATAGGCTGGTCGAGAATCAGCACGATGTAGTTGCAATTGGACTGAAGGAAGGAACTGTTGCAGGTATTAAGATTAAAACAGATAAAATTCTTTTTCAAAATATTGATACCGTTACATTGTATTTAAACCCACAACGACAGAAGGAATATTACAATTATATCCTAGACTTAAAACCTAAACGTGTAATATTTAACCCTGGAACAGAAAATCCTGAGCTTTATGAGCTACTCCAAAAAAACAATATTGAGGTTGAAGTTGCTTGTACTTTAGTGCTGCTTGGCACGAATCAATATTAAGCCCATAAAAGCAAGAAAGCCATTTAGAATCAGGATAAAAAATCCAAACTCAAAACCAAACCATATTGAACTATTGACGCTAATAATATAAGACAAGATTGGCGAAAGAATTGCTATTATTGGAACCCATTGGTCTTTTACATTCCATTTTGTAAAAAGTCCAAAGGCAAAAAGTGCTAATAATGGTCCATAAGTATAGCCAGCAAATGTAAAGAGTCGCTCTATGACGCTTTCATTTTTAATGATGTATTCAAAAATGAGCATGGTACCAATAAATACCAGCGCTACAACTTTATGGACTTGCTTTCTAATTTTTAATTGTTGCTCTTGACTGTATTTGGTTTCGATATTTAGTATATCAATGCAAAATGAAGTTGTTAGTGAAGTCAACGTTCCATCTGCACTTGAAAAAGCTGCTGCAATCAACCCTAAACAGAAAAATATAGCCATAGTTAGACCAAGCCCTGATTGAGTAGCTATAGTTGGAAATAACAGGTCGGGACGTTCAACAGAGATACTATTTTCTTGAGCAAATGAAATCAACAAAAGACCCAAAACCAAGAAAATTAAATTAACAATAACCAGCACCACTGTAAACCAAAACATATTTTTTTGAGCATCTTTCAATGATTTACATGTTAGGTTTTTTTGCATCATATCTTGGTCAAGTCCTGTCATTACAATTGTTATAAATGCACCGCTGATAAATTGTTTCCAAAAGAAATTAGCACTTTTAAAGTCATCAAAAAAGAACATTTTTGACATTTCACTTTCGCTAACATAGCCAATCAAGTCACTTCCGGCAATTCCTAAACTATTAGATAAATAATAGATAGCAATGCCTGCTGCACTCAACATAAAAAGTGTTTGCAGGGTATCTGTCCAAACAATGGTGTTGATTCCGCTTTTAAAAGTGTAAAGCCAAATAAACAAAATGGTTATTGAAACTGTTGCCCAAAATGGGAAACCTGCAGCATCAAAAATTAGGGTTTGAAAAACAACAGCGACCAGATACAGCCTGAAACTAGAACCAATTAACCGTGATAAAAGAAAAAATGATGCTCCTGTTTTGTGTGAAACTTTTCCAAACCTGTCACCAAGATAAGTGTATATTGAGGTTAAATTTAAACGATAATAAAGAGGAAGCAACACCAACCCAACTACTGCATAACCTAAAATATATCCTAAAACAACTTGATAATATCCAAACTGTGAAGCTTCAACCCAACCGGGAACCGAAATAAAAGTAACTCCGCTTAAAGATGCGCCCACCATTCCAAATGCCACCAAATACCAGGGTGATTGTTTTCCAGCCTTGAAAAAGTCGGCATTACTGCCTCCTTTATTTGTAAAATGTGAGATTAGTAGTAGTACTCCAAAATAACACAGAATAAGCAATAGAATATGAGATGGTTGCATTTTTTTGATAATAAAATTGAAGCGATAAAAGTACAAATATTGTTCACTAATGGTAATTAATTTTTTACTTTTGGTAAAAAAATTGAAATGAAATCGATTACAGCTCTGTTATTTTTATCAATAACATTTTCCCTGACATTTATTACTTCACAGGCTCAAGCAGAATACCAATTAATGATTGACGAAGGTGTTCACAAAGTGTCTGATGTACAACAAAGTGCCGAGACATTTTTTATGGATAAGCCTAAAGGTAGGGGGTCTGGCTACAAACAATATAAGCGATGGGAGTATATGGCTTTGAGAATGATGGATGAGTCAGGCTATCTTAAAGCACCTGAATTTTATATCAATGAATTGCAACAGCTGAATGCCCGATTAAATGAAAATAGAAGTTTATTTTTAAATGATAATTGGGAAGAAATGGGCCCGGTTAGCTGGAATGCAACAACTAGTTGGAATCCGGGTGTAGGAAGAATTACCACCTTTTCTATAGATGAGGCTAATGAAGAGCATATAATTATTGGTGCAGAAACAGGGGGTGTATGGAAGTCAATTGATGGAGGCCAAAACTGGTTACCACTCACCGATTATTTTTCAAACCTTTATGTCTATTCAACTGCTATTATGCCAGAAAACAATAATGTTTATTTTTTTGGATCCAACATGGGTAGAATTTATAAATCACCAGATGGTGGATCAACCTGGGAACAAATAGGCTCAGCAGGAAATTCAGTTGTAAATAAAATTCTGATACATCCTGTCAACTCAAACATTATGTTTGCCAGTTCACAAAATTCAGGAGTTTATAAGTCAATTGATGGAGGACAATCCTGGACTAGTGTTATTTCTGACAACAGGGGCTATGATATTGAATTCAAACAAGACGACCCAAATGTTGTTTTTGCATCAGGATCATTTTTTCATAAATCGATAGATGGGGGAGATACATTTTCTGTGATCTCAGGGTTTGACAATACCGGGGCCAAAATGATAGGTGTTTCTGAAGATAATCCTGAGGTTGTTTATATCATAGAAGCAACTGAATCAAGATTTAATGGTATATATGTTTCAAACGATGCAGGAGAAAATTTTTTAAAATTAGACCATGGCAATAATAATTATTTTGGTTATAGTTTAGAAGCAGATGACACTTCCGGTCAGGCACCTCGTGACATGGACATTGCGGTGAACCCAAATAATAGTAGCGAAGTTCATATTGCGGGCATTCATACCTGGATGTCAACAGATGGAGGGCAATCTTTTACAATAACCTCTCATTGGGTTCCCGGAACAGCTTCAGCAAATGACATTGGGTATAATCATGCCGATGTAGATATTATTGAGTTTTATGGCAACACACTCTACACCGGAACTGATGGAGGAATTTTTAAAGCAACTAACACCATAGATATAAATTCAAACTATTATACTGATATTACTGAAGGTTTGGGAATCAGACAATTTTATAAAATTGGAATTTCTCAAACAACTCCTGTTGTGGTTTCAGGTGGATCTCAAGACAATGGCACTTCATTTTATACAGCAGACCAGGGCTGGAGGGATTGGTTAGGTGCAGATGGTATGGAAAGTTTTATTGATAAAGACAATAACAATATTATGTATGGCACCACACAGTTTGGTCAATTATACAGAACAACTAATGGTGGAATCACTTTTACAGGAATAAGTGAGCCCGGACCCGGAGAAGGAAATTGGGTAACCCCTGTAGAGCAAGATCCAATTGCTCCCAATACAATTTACCTTGGCTATGACCGTATCTATAAATCACAAAATAGTGGTTCAAGCTGGACAGCCATTTCACAATTTTTAGGTGGCTCAGCCGACCATCTTAAAATTGCACCCAGCAATCCAAATGTAATGTATGCAGCCAGAGGGAGCCAACTCTATAAAACAACTTCAGGAAGCGGTACTTGGCAACAACTTTCAGGGTTTGGTGGTAATATAAACTCAATTGCGATTCATCCCACAAATCCTGACAAAGTAGCAATAGCAACCACTAGTGTTTTAAAAGTTTTTGTATCTGAAGACGGAGGACAAACTTGGGAGACGCATAATTCCGGACTTCCTAATTTTCAACCATTGGCTTTAGTTTGGCAAGACAACCAGTTGGATGGTCTTTATTTGGGCATGAATTATGGTATTTATTATATTGATAACACTTTTGATGAGTGGCAGGTTTTTAATAATAATTTACCCAATGTGATTATCAACGAACTGGAAATAAATTATTCTGAAAATAAAATATATGCCGCTACATATGGGAGGGGTCTTTGGACATCACCGGTATATGATGGAGTGTTAAGTATAAATGAAATAGAAGTTTTTAATTCATTAAAAGTATATCCGGTGCCGGCAAAGAATTATTTAAATATTGAATGGAATGAAGAATACCTATCAGAATTAAGGGTTTTTGACAGTACCGGAAAATTGGTTTATTTTGAAAATGATGTAAACCTTACCAATAACCCTCAAATTAGTGTAGCTGATTTTTCAGCCGGCATTTATTTTTTAAGGATTAATAATGAAAAAGGCATTTTTACTAAAAAAATAAGTGTCAAATAGTTTAAATTGCAATGGATTTTTCTTCAAAATTACTAGAAAACGCAGTCAACGAGATTTCTCAACTACCGGGAATTGGCAAGAGAACGGCTCTAAGGCTTGCGTTGCATTTATTAAGGCAACCGGAAGAAAACACCTCTTCCCTTGCAGAAGCAATAACAAAATTGCGAAGTGAAATTAAGTTTTGCAAACGTTGCCATAATATTTCTGATTTTGAATTATGTGAAATTTGTAAAAATCCTAATCGCAATCCAGAAGTTGTTTGTGTAGTTGAGGATGTAAGAGATGTGATGGCTATAGAAAATACCAGCCAGTTTAAAGGAACATACCACGTTTTGGGTGGAAAAATTTCCCCTATGGATGGTATTGGGCCTAATGACTTAACGATACATTCATTGGTTGAAAAAGTGAAATCTGGAACCATAAAAGAATTGATTTTCGCTTTAAGCTCAACAATGGAAGGTGATACCACTAATTTTTATATTTTCAAGCAGATAGAACCTTTCAATGTTTTAACTACAACGATTGCAAGAGGAATTGCAGTAGGAGATGAGCTGGAATATGCTGATGAGGTTACCCTGGGAAGAAGTATAGTCAACAGGATACCTTTTGAGAACTCATTAAAAATATAACAAAACACTCACCGCTTAATGCAATTATCTGTTATCATTCTCAATTACAATGTCTCTTATTTTTTAAGACAATGTGTGCTGACGGTTCAAGAAGCACTTGTGGGAATTGACTCAGAAATTATAATTGTCGATAACCACTCATCAGATGATAGTTGTGCTATGGTGAAAAAGTATTTTCCCGAAATAAAACTTGTTGAAAATAAGGAAAATGTTGGTTTTAGCAAGGCAAATAACCAAGGTGTTGCTATTGCAAAAGGAGCCTATGTCTGTATTTTAAATCCTGATATAGCGGTCCCTAAAAATGTGTTTAAAAAATCGCTTGAGTTTGCAAATACAAAATCTGACTTGGGAGCACTAGGGGTTCGTTTGATTGATGGAACTGGAAATTTTCTACCTGAAAGCAAAAGAAATATTCCTAAACCTAAAGTTGTTTTCAATAAAATTACTGGAATAAAATCAACAAAAAATAGTTATTACGCTTCTCAAATTGATCAAACTGAAATCGGTGAAGTCTCGGTTTTGGTCGGGGCTTTTATGCTTTTAAAAACAACTGTTTATAAGGAAGTAGATGGTTTTGATGAAGATTACTTCATGTATGGCGAAGATATTGACCTTTCCTTTAAACTGCTCAAAGCCGGTTATAAAAATTATTATTTAGGAGATATAACAGTTTTACACTACAAAGGTGAAAGCACCACAAAAGATAAAACGTACTTAAAACGCTTTTATGGCGCGATGCATATTTTTTACAAAAAACATTTTAAATCAAATAGCATCTTTAAAACCTTAGTGTTTTTAGGTGTTTCAATGGCGAAATTTGTAAATATATTTAGAAATTCCTCTTCAGTATCTACTTCAAACAACCCTGAAAATTATTTCCTTCTAAGCGATAACATTGGGTTTCTAAAAAAGCTTAGTAAAGCATCAGAGATTGAATTAAAGTCACTCTCAAAAAGTGCTGTTACAGATGTGAAAACATTCAATTCATACTTTATTTTTGATGCCAATTACATCTCTTACGAGAAAATATTCAAAGCAATGGATTTTCTTAAAAATAAAGGAAACACTTTTAGAATAAGACCTGTGGATTCAGATTTCATTATTGGAAGCGACAGCAGTAATACCAAAGGAGATGTTTTTGATTTTTCTAATGATCAGGTGACTAAATAGTGTTTTAAAACCTAAACAAGAGATAAAATCCTAAAAACAGCTCGAAAGGATAAAAAATTATTAATTTTGCACACGCATAAACCAATGTACTTTCTTTAAAAATTATGGCAAAATTCGAATTAAAATTACCCAAAATGGGTGAGAGTGTAGCTGAGGCAACTATTACAAACTGGCTTAAGAATGTTGGAGATACCGTAGAACTTGATGAAGCAGTACTAGAAATAGCCACAGACAAAGTTGACTCTGAAGTGCCCAGTGAAGTTGAAGGTGTCTTGTCTGAAATTTTATTTCAGGTAGATGATGTAGTGCAGGTGGGACAAACCATAGCAATCATTGAAACTGCCGCTGAAAGTAAAGATGCTGTTCAAAAAGTAGAAGCCAATGAAGCAGAACCTTCTAAAGAATTAGTTTCTGAAGTTGAAAAAACTGTTGTTGCTGCCCAAGAATCTGTTCAAACACCCGTGCAAAGCACTACTGAAAGATTTTATTCACCATTGGTAAAAAGCATTGCAAAAAAAGAAAATATATCACAAGAACAACTCGATGCAATTGCCGGCTCCGGAAAAGATGGTCGAGTGACCAAAAATGACATACTTATTTATTTAGAAAACAGAACAGATCAACCGGCAGCTCAGCCTGTTGTTGCATCACAGCCAAAAGCTGTAAGCACACAACCTGCTCCAAAAGCAACACCCGTTTCTGTCAATGGTCAGGATGAAATAATCGAAATGACTAGGATGGGCAAGCTTATAGCTCACCATATGGTCGAAAGTGTTCAAACTTCAGCACACGTTCAGTCATTTATTGAAGTAGACGTTACTAATATTTGGAACTGGAGAAATAAAGTAAAAGCAACATTTGCAAAAAGAGAAGGTGAAAACCTCACGTTTACTCCAATTTTTATGGAAGCTGTTGCCAAAGCAATCAAAGATTACCCAATGATTAATATTTCTGTTGATGGTGATAAAATCATCAAACGAAAAAATATCAATCTGGGAATGGCTGCAGCATTGGCTGATGGAAACTTAATAGTGCCTGTAATTAAAAATGCAGATCAACTCAATCTTCTTGGAATGGCGAAGGCTGTTAATGATTTGGCTGACAGAGCAAGAACAGGGAAGTTGAAACCTGATGATACCCAAGGAGGAACTTATACCGTAACCAATGTAGGAACCTTTGGAAGTGTGATGGGTACACCCATTATTAATCAACCCCAAGTTGGGATTCTGGCTTTGGGAGCTATCAGAAAAGTGCCTGCTGTAATTGAAACTCCCGAAGGTGATTTTATTGGTATTCGACATAAAATGTTCCTTTCACACTCATATGACCACAGAGTAGTTAATGGAGCCTTAGGCGGTCAATTTGTAAAACGAGTGGCAGAATATCTGGAAGCGTTTGATGTGAACAGAGAAATTTAAATATGTAAATTATTTACAAACGACTTTATCAAAACAAGACCCGGATGTTCACTATTCGGGTCTTTTCCTTTAAATAAATCCTCTTTTTTAAAGTCTTTTTGACCCACAATTCTCGTGGTGTCCTCAGTAGTTAATTTTTTAAAAGCCATCGACCAGTCACCAAATTCCCGTTGAGTTGCAATGCCTTCAACCAGAAGAATCATTTCCTGATGCCGTTTGTCATTTTTTATTTTATCAAATAGTAAATTGATAGTGTTTTCAGGCCCTTCCAGGAATTGTACAAAAGTGCCATCAAAATAAATTAACATCCCGGTTATTTCATTTCGGGTATTGTTTGTTCTACATGTAACTAACAAGTTTGAAATATCTTCGTTAGTTAAAATGTAAGATTGACGGCTTACGTATGCAAGGTATTTTAGCAAAATGGTTAGGTTTTGATTTTAAAAATATAAAATATTTCGCAGAAATAAATGAAAATGAATTAAAACCCATCCAATTTGTAATCTTTTCAAAAATAGGGACAGCCATATCAATGATTAATAGTAATTTTGTTTCTTAAAAAATAATTATAGAATGAAATTAAATCTCGACAAACCCATATGTTTTTTTGACCTTGAAACCACCGGTACCAATATAGCCACAGATAGGATTGTTGAAATTTCAATTTTAAAAGTTTTTCCAAACGGAAATAAAGAAAGTCACACCTGGAAAGTAAACCCTGAAATGCCCATACCTCCTGTAGTTTCAGCAATTCACGGAATTACAGACGAAATGGTTGCAAATGAACCTACTTTTAAAGAGCTGGCACCAAAAGTATACAGCCTGATAAAAGATTCAGACCTGGGAGGGTTCAATTCAAACCGATTTGATATTCCGCTTTTAGCAGAAGAGTTATTGAGAGCAGGGGTAGATTTTGAAATGAAAAACACACTTTCTATTGATGTTCAAACCATTTTTCATAAAATGGAAAAACGCACTCTAGAAGCTGCCTATAAGTTTTACTGTAACAAAGACTTGACCAATGCACACAGTGCTGAAGCTGATACAATGGCTACATTTGAAGTGCTGGAAGCTCAAATTGAAAGATATGATGCACTTGAAAACAATACAAAGTATTTAGCACAATTCAGCTCTCATAAAAAGTTTGCTGATTTTGCGGGTTTCATAGGCTTTGATAAACAAGGCAATGAAGTGTTTGCTTTTGGAAAACACCGTGGAAGTAAAGTAGAAGATATCTTAGAAAATGAACCTGGTTATTTTGGATGGTTGCTGAATGCTGATTTTCCATTGTATACCAAAAAAATACTCACAGCTATCAAGTTAAGAAAACTGAATAATAAGTTAGATTAACATTTTGAACTTAGACAATGAAATTAATTTGTATTGGAAGAAACTATGTCGCTCATATAGATGAGTTAAAGAATGAAAGACCCGCAGATCCGGTTATTTTTATGAAACCCGACACGTCTGTCTTATTGAAGAAACAACCATTCTTTATCCCTGAATTTTCAGAAGATGTGCACCATGAAGTTGAGATTTTAGTTAAAATCAAAAAAGTGGGCAAACACATTGAAGAGAAATTTGCAAATACATATTACGATGAAATTGGACTTGGAATCGATTTTACCGCAAGAGATTTACAGTCAAAGCTCAAAGAGAAAGGACTTCCCTGGGAGAAAGCGAAAGCCTTTGATGGAGCAGCAGTTGTAGGTAATTTTATTTCCAAGGCAAAGTTTAAAGATGTCAATAACATTAATTTTAGTTTAGACAAAAACGGACAAATAGTTCAAGCAGGAAACACCTCTTTAATGTTATGGAAAATTGATGCTTTAATCGAATATATTTCAAAATACTTTACTTTAAAGATAGGAGATATTATCTTTACAGGCACTCCTGCAGGCGTAGCTAAGGTCAATCCTGAAGATCAACTCACAGGATATATTGAAGATCAGCAAGTTTTTTCAATCAAAGTAAAATAAAATCACAATGAGTAAAACATATTCTTTTGACAGTTTACAAGAAATTGCCGGTGGCGATAAAGAATTTATGGCAATAATTGCTAAAACATTTTTGGATGAAATCCCACCTGATTTAAATGCAATGATACAAGCGGTCAATGATAACAATAAAGCGCTCGCTTATCAATTTGCACATAAAATGAAACCCAACCTTGAGATGTTAGGGTTAAATTTAACAAAGGACGTAACTTCAATAGAATCGTGGACCAATACTTCCAAAAGTAAAGCTGCTGTAGAACCGCAGGTAGAAAAGATTGAAACTATTTTAAGACAAGTATTTAAAGAGCTTAAAGAAGATTTTAATTTATAATGCACGCAGAAATAATCACCATAGGAGATGAAATTCTCATTGGTCAAATTGTCGATACAAATTCAGCTTATATTGCTACTGAGCTAAGTAAAATTGGTGTTCAGGTTGTCCAAATTACTTCAGTTCAAGACGATAAAAAGCACATACTCGAAAGTTTGTCAAATGCCGAAAAAAGAGCAGAAATTGTACTTTTGACAGGCGGACTGGGTCCAACAAAAGATGACATTACAAAGAACACACTTTGTGAATATTTTGAAGATCAACTGGTCTTAAATGAAAAAGCTCTTAAAAATGTAAAATATCTTTTTGAAAAGCATCTGAACCGGACTCCCAATAAACAAAACTTGTTGCAAGCACAACTTCCTTCAAAAGCAATTGCACTAGAAAATAAATTTGGAACCGCCCCAGGAATGTGGCTTGAAAAAAACAATACAGTATTTGTTTCAATGCCTGGTGTGCCTTATGAAATGAAAAGTTTGATGCAAAATGAAGTACTGCCCAGACTTCAGAAAAAGTTTAAAAGACCTGTAATTGTCCATAAAACTTTGCTAACTACAGGGATGGGTGAAAGCGCTATTGCTGAAATAATCGAAGAATTTGAAAATAATTTACCCCAAGAAATCAAGCTCGCTTATTTACCCTCATTAGGAAGAGTTAGGTTGCGATTATCAACAAAAGGACTGAATGAGGCTGCATTACATGCTGCAATCGATAATCACGTCAAGCAATTGCAGGGTTTGATTGGTGATATTATTATTGGTTTTGATGAAGAGACTTCAATAGAAGAAGTAATAGCAAATTTATTAGTTAAAAACCATCAAACCTTAAGTCTGGCAGAAAGCTGTACCGGAGGTCAAATGGCTCGCAAACTAACCAAGATGAGTGGATCTTCGCAATATTTTACAGGAGGGTTTGTAACGTATGCAACCGCCAGCAAAACTAAAATTTTAGGCGTTCCTAAAGAGTTGATAAAAAAACATACCGTTGTTAGTTCAGAAGTAGCAGAAGCCATGGCCAAAAGTGCTAAACAACTCTATGAAACAGATTTTGCAATTTCAACCACCGGAATAGCAGGACCAACTAAAGGAGATGCTAATGAAGACGTTGGTACAGTTTTTATTGGTATAGCAACACCTCAGGGAGTTTTTTCAGAAAAATTCAACTTTGGAAAAGAACGTCAACGCGTTATAACAAGTGCAACAAACAAAGGCTTTGAACTGCTTAGAAAAGAAATTTTAAAAAACTAATCTTTAATTGTTGTGCAACATATAAAAATGTATTAAATTTGCAGCCTGTTTTAAAATAACGAAATAAAGTTTATAGAAATGTCTAGAGTTTGTGAGCTTACAGGAAAAAGAGCAATGGTTGGAAACAATGTTTCTCACGCAATGAACAAAACGAAACGTAAGTTTCAAGTAAATTTGCTAAAGAAAAGGTTTTACATACCAGAAGAAGACAAGTGGGTTACCCTACGTATATCTGCAGCTGCTTTAAAAACAATCAACAAAAACGGAATCTCTGCAACTATCAAGAAAGCAAGAGAAAAAGGTTATTTAACCAAGTAATCTTATAAAATAGTTCAAAGTAATGGCAAAGAAAAGTAAAGGAAATAGAATCCAAGTAATTTTAGAGTGTACTGAACATAAAGAGTCAGGTATGAACGGGACTTCTCGTTACATCACTACTAAAAACAAAAAGAACACTCCTGATAGAATGGAATTGAAAAAATTCAACCCTATCTTAAAAAGAATGACCGTTCACAAAGAAATTAAGTAATAAGGCATTTTACTAACGTAAAACTGTCAATAAATTCCCAAAGTCATGGCAAAGAAATCAGTAGCATCATTACAAACCGGATCAAAACGTTTAACTAAAGCAATAAAAATGGTAAAGTCTCCAAAAACTGGAGCCTATACATTTGTTGAGACCATTACTGCTCCTGAACTGGTAAATGACTGGTTAAGCAAGCAAAAATAAACTCTTACAATTTATATAAAAGCCGTCCACCTTTTGGTGAGACGGCTTTTCCTTTTTATGTATCTTTGTTCACTAAATTTATAAGTTTTTTAGTTAAGACACTATATACCGTTTCTATTTCTTGATCAGTTGTATAATAATCAAAAATAAACCATGAGTTTTTTTAAAAAAATATTTTCTTCAGAAAAAAAGGAAACTTTAGACAAGGGCCTTGAAAAATCAAAAACTAGTTTTTTTGGTAAATTAAGTAAAGCTGTAGCCGGAAAATCTAAAGTAGATGATGAGGTTTTAGATAATTTGGAAGAAATTCTAGTTGCATCAGATGTGGGGGTAAACACTACATTAAAAATTATTGAACGCATCGAAGCGAGAGTAGCAAAAGATAAATATCTGGGGACAGATGAACTCAATCTGATCCTTCGTGAAGAAATAGCAGGTTTATTATCTGAAATTGAAACCGGTGAAGAAACTGAATTTGTAACTCCATCAGATAAGAAACCATATGTCATAATGGTCGTGGGAGTGAATGGAGTGGGAAAAACGACAACTATAGGTAAATTGGCCTACCAATTTAAGAAAGCCGGAAAAAGTGTGGTGCTGGGAGCAGCAGATACCTTTCGTGCTGCAGCCATCGATCAATTACAAATATGGGCAGATCGGGCTCAGGTTCCAATCGTAAAACAAAGCATGGGCAGCGATCCTGCTTCAGTTGCTTTTGACACGCTACAGAGTGCAGTAAAGCAAAATGCCGATGTAGTGATTATAGATACCGCTGGACGACTACACAATAAAGTCAACTTGATGAATGAGCTCACAAAAGTAAAACGTGTGATGCAAAAAGTTGTGCCTGATGCACCTCACGAAGTCCTTTTGATACTCGATGGCTCAACGGGACAAAATGCATTTGAACAAGCCAAACAATTCACTGCAGCTACTGAAGTTACTGCACTTGCAGTTACCAAACTCGACGGTACAGCAAAGGGAGGTGTTGTCATCGGTATTAGCGATCAGTTTCAAATTCCTGTAAAATATATTGGGGTTGGTGAAGGCATGGAACACCTTCAGGTGTTTAATAAATTTGAATTTATTGACTCTTTCTTCAAATAGCTTTTTGTCAGGAGAACCAAAATATTCATTATTTTTGATAAAATCAGAAATCAAATTAATGAAAGTAGTTGGCCTTATAATTGTTTCTTTTATTCTTTTTTCCTGTGCTTCTTCTGAAAAGCAAAAAGATCAAATAAACACTCAAGATGAATTATCATTTAAGGTTATAGACTCGAAATATCTCAATAGCGAAGCTATGTGGAAACCCTTTGAGAAGGAACTTCAAAGTTTTTCAGACGAACGATACCATACTTTGCGATCATACATTTTAGAAAAAGATATTCCTACTATTCAAAAGTATATTGCGAATGGAGTCTTTTCCTATGAGGAACTCACACTATTTTTCCTTAAACGCATCCAACTTTACGATAGAAATAATGACAAATCACTTAACAGTATAATTTCATTTAATCCTAACGTTATAGATGAAGCACGCTCTTTAGATACTTCACTTAAAGATGGTTCAGAGATGCATCCCATTTTTGGAATGCCTGTTCTGCTTAAAGACAACATCAACACTCTAGAGATGCCCACAACTGCCGGAGCGGTAGCTTTAGCCGAAAACTTTTCTGAAGATGCTCATATTGTAAAGCAACTTAAAGCCCACGGAGCTCTTATTCTGGGAAAAACAAATCTTAGTGAATGGGCCTACTTTTTCTGTGGCGATTGCCCTAGCGGATATTCGGCAATTGGAGGGCAGACACTCAATCCATACGGAAGAAAAAACATTGACACTGGAGGGTCCAGCTCAGGAAGTGGTGTTGCTACCGCAGTGAATTTTGCTGTTGCGTCGGTGGGTACAGAAACTTCAGGTTCTATACTTTCACCTTCTTCACAAAACTCTGTAGTGGGAATGAAACCAACCGTCGGACTCCTAAGCAGGAGTGGCATTATACCCATTTCTTCAACGCTCGATACACCCGGGCCAATCACAAAGTTTGTAGTTGACAATGCAATTTTACTTTCTGCAATGGCAGGGTATGATGTTCAGGACGAGGCCTCATATACCGTTGAAAACACTTCAAATTATTATTTAAATCTAAATAAGGCATCTATAAGCGGAAAGCGTTTGGGGGTGTTTAACCACTTGCTCGGTGATTCACTATATGCCAATGCTGTAAAACATATAGAAGGTCTGGGTGGAGTAATCATAAAAATTGAGCAAGAAAATAGCTCTTTGCCAAATTTTTTACGTCTGCTAAATCTGGATATGCAAAAGGACCTTCCATTGTATTTTTCATATTATGGCAATCAAAATCTTGGGTATAAAACTGTGAATGATATTATAAATTTCAACCAGAAAGACTCGTTGAACAGAGCTCCCTACGGACAAAAGTTATTTCTAGGGGTCGTTTCTGATACAGCTAGCGAAAAAGAGTTTATAGCTATTAAGGATACATTATTCAGAAATGGAAGGAAGTTTTTTGACATACCTATGAAAAAATACCGCCTTGATGGAATCCTTTCTATAAATAACTATCACGCGGGTTATGCAGCAGTTGCTAAATATCCTGCACTCACTGTTCCGATGGGTTATGACAATTCCAATACACCAAAAGGATTGACCTTTATTACAAAGACCGGTGGCGAAATGGAATTGCTCCAGTGGGGCTATGCCTTCGAGAAAGCAACTTCTTTGAGAAAAATTCCCCAAGAATACAAAAATTAAGGTATCAATTATGGCTATTGTAGAATAAGTTGCCAAAAAGTGCTTTATTAATGACTGTATCTGTTTAAGATTGTATCTTTGCAATCCTTTAAAATAAAATATGCGCACAAAAACCTTAAAGAAAAATAAGATAAATGTAGTCACATTGGGCTGCTCAAAAAATGTGTATGACTCAGAAGTCTTGATGGGTCAACTCAAAGCCAACAATAAAGAAGTGGTTCATGAAGAAGAAGGTAACATTGTTGTCATCAACACTTGTGGGTTTATCGCCAATGCAAAAGAAGAAAGCGTAAACACTATTCTGGAATATGTGCAAAAAAAGGAAGCCGGTATTGTTGACAAAGTATTTGTTACCGGATGTCTTTCAGAGCGATATAAACCCGATTTACAAAAGGAAATCCCATCTGTAGACCAATATTTTGGCACGACTGAACTTCCCGGCTTGTTAAAGGCTTTAGGAGCCGATTACAAGCATGAACTCATTGGCGAGCGTTTGACCACCACACCAAAAAACTATGCATATCTAAAAATTGCCGAAGGATGTGATCGTCCTTGTTCTTTTTGTGCCATTCCCATTATGCGCGGTAAACACCGCAGCACACCCATTGAAGATTTAGTAAAAGAAGCTGAAAACCTTGCGGCTAATGGTGTAAAAGAACTTATTCTTATTGCACAGGACTTAACCTATTATGGTTTGGACCTTTACAAAAAAAGAAACCTGGCCGAGTTACTCCAAAGCTTAGTTAAAGTTGAAGGTATTGAATGGATACGTTTACACTATGCATTCCCCACTGGTTTTCCTATGGATGTTTTAGATGTGATGAGAAATGAACCTAAAATATGTAATTATATCGATATTCCGTTACAGCATATTGCAGACCCTATTCTAAAATCTATGAGACGCGGGACAACACAAGCCAAAACCACAAAATTATTACAGGATTTTAGAGAGGCCGTTCCCGAAATGGCCATTAGAACAACTTTAATTGTTGGTTATCCGGGTGAGACAGAAGAAGATTTCCAAACACTTAAGAAGTGGGTCAAAGAAACGCGTTTTGAACGCTTGGGCTGTTTTACCTATTCTCATGAAGAAAACACCCATGCTTACAATCTCGAAGATGATGTACCGGAAGACGTAAAGCAAGAACGTGCCAACGAAATTATGGAAATTCAGTCCCAAATTTCTTGGGAACTCAATCAGGAGAAAATCGGCAATGAATTCAAAGTGGTCATCGACCGCAAAGAAGGCAATTACTTTGTGGGTCGCACCGAGTTTGATTCACCTGATGTAGATAATGAAGTGCTGATTGACGCTTCAAAACACTATTTAAAAACAGGTGATTTTACTCAAATAAAAATTACTGATGCTGCCGATTTTGATTTATATGGAGAGCCGGTTTAAAAATTAACTATTATGTATAGAATTCTCTTTCTAGGTTTTGTTTGTTTATTTTTTTCTTGTAAAAAAACTCAAGAAAAACCACAGGAAAAAACACGATCTCCTTTTACCAATATTCATCTCCCTGAAATGGAAAACAGCTCATTGCCTTATCTTTTTTCAGATGGAAACGATTTGTTGCTATCTTTTGTTTCAAGAAAGGATAGTTTGGTAACACTTTATTATTCAAAGTTAACTAACAACTACTGGTCAAATCCCGAAGCAATAACCTCAGGCAGTGATTGGTTTATCAACTGGGCTGACTATCCACAAATTGGTAAAAATGGAAAAAGTTATATAGCTCATATTCTTCAAAAATCAGATGAGGCCACCTATGCTTATGATGTTATGATCACGCAAAAGCAGGAGGGAGGTGCGTGGTCAATTCCTTTTAAAATTCATAGTGATACTACGAAGACCGAACATGGTTTTGTTTCTTATTCTCCTTTCGGCGAAAGTCAATTTCTGGTTAGCTGGCTCGATGGCAGAAACACTTCAGGCAATGGTCACGACCACAATGGGGGAGCAATGACAATAAGAGCAGCACTTGTGAATTCTGATGGAACTCTTGAAAATGAATATTTATTAGATAATCGTGTATGTGATTGTTGCCAGACTTCAACTGCAATGACCTCAAAGGGCCCGGTTGTTGTTTACAGAGACCGCTCAGAAAAGGAAGTAAGGGACATCTCTTTTGTTAGAATGGAAGGTGATAAATGGACGAAGCCTGTTGTGGTTTATGAAGATAACTGGGAAATTGCAGGCTGTCCGGTAAACGGACCAAGAATTGCAGCAAAAGATAATAATGTTGCTGTAGCCTGGTTTACGGCAGCCAATGGAGAAAGTGCTGTAAAGTTGGCATTTTCCAAAAACTATGGTGAACGCTTTGAAAAACCTTTAAAAATTAATTCTGGTGTACCTTTGGGTCGGGTGGATGTAGCATTTATTGATTCAGAAAATGCAGTTATTAGCTGGATGGAAGATGATGGACAGAATACATTTGTGAAATTCCGAAAAGTCACTGTTGATGGTAAACTGGGAAATGTGATGACACTTACTTCTGCAGATGCGTCCAGAACTTCTGGATTTCCTCAAATGGCGGTCTTAAATGAAAAGGTTTATTTTGCGTGGACTTCGATTAAAGATGAAAATCTATCAGTGAAAACGAAATATTTAGCATCAGAAAACTTTTAAAATAAGCTAATATTCTTGTAAGTCTTATTAGCAGAAAAAGAAAAAGGTAAATGCAATCACTTCTCATAATTGGTTATACTTGGCCGGAACCAAAAACTACCGGTGCCGGTGTAAGGATGATGCAGTTAATCCACTCTTTTTTAAATCACGATTTCAAAATAACATTTGCTTCAGCAGCTGATAAAACAAAATATTCAGAGGACTTAAATGCGTTTGGAGTTCGTGAACAATTAATCAAACTCAATGATTCTACTTTTGATAGTTTTGTAAAAAAACTTAATCCCGATGTGGTTGTCTTTGATCGGTTTTATACGGAGGAGCAATATGGCTGGCGTGTAGCAGAATCCTGTCCCCTTGCCATCCGGATTTTAGATACTGAAGATCTTCACTTTATCAGATTTGCAAGGGAAGAAGCTGTAAAAAAGAAGAAAGCGGTAAATTTTAAAAATTCAAAGATCGCACTTCGTGAACTAGCAAGTATTTACCGCTGTGATCTGTCTCTTATTATTTCTACTAAAGAAGTTGAAGTTTTAATAAAAGAATTTAAGATTGATAACGAACTTTTACAATATGTTCCTTTTATTCCAAACAAAATCAAAATAGATGTTTTGCCGGGTTTTAATCAACGACAACATTTTGTATTTATAGGAAATTATAGGCATCAGCCCAACGTGGACGCAATACTGGAGCTAAAAAAATCAATTTGGCCTCTTATCTCAAAAGAACTGCCTCAAGCAGCTTTGTATTGTTATGGTGCATATGCAGGAGAGCAAATCAAACAACTTCACAATGCTGGTGAGCGCTTTTTTATAAATGGATGGACTGAAAATGCACATCAGCAAATTCAAAATGCACGGGTGATGCTTGCTCCACTTCTTTTTGGAGCAGGTTTAAAAGGAAAGCTCGTGGACGCTATGCAATGCGGAACTCCATTTGTTACAACTTCGGTTGGATTTGAAGGTTTTGGAAACTATTCTAACCTTTCTTTCTCAGTTACAGATGAAATAAGAACCTTTTCAGAAAATGCCATCAAACTTTATAGTGACGAATTTCTTTGGGCTAATTATCAAAAAGAAGGTTTTCAAATCCTCATAGAACAATTTTTAAATCAAGATTTTGAAAGCTTATTTTTCCAGAAACTTAAAAAGTTAAGCTCAGGTTTAAATTCTCATCGCGAGGATAACTTTATTGGTGCCATGCTCCGATACCATAACTTGCAGAGCACAAAATACTTAAGTAAGTGGATAGAAGCAAAAAGTAAAAGTTGATTCTCCCTTTTGAATTTTCATTTAAATTCTAATATTTTTCTTAAAGAATGATTAATTAAAACTATTTTTAAGTTAAACATTACTTAAATAATATTTTGTTTATTGCAATATTGTTTAATTAATATGATATTTGTTTAAACAAAAAATTAAGAGCTATGAAAAAACTAATCCACCTTTTTGCAATTTTAATTGCAACTTTTACATTCATTGGGTGTTCTAATGATGATGACAATGGTACACCAATGCCTGAAGGAAACACAATTGTTGATATTGTGGCGTCCAATTCTGAATATTCATCCCTTGCAGCTGCTTTAGATGCAGCCGGTTTAACCGCAGTTTTGGCGAGCGAAGGCAATTTTACTGTTTTTGCACCAAACAATACTGCTTTTTCCACCTTTTTAAGTGCTAATGGATTTGCAAGTCTTGATGAGGTGCCTGTTGAAGTTTTACGAGAAATTTTATTAAATCATGTAGTAGAAGGAGTAAATACCTCCGGGGATTTAACAACCGGTTATATTACTTCTTTAGCAACCGGAAGTAGCTCTACAGAAAACCTGAGTTTATTTATTAATACAACTTCAGGAGTAGAAATCAATGGTGTTTCTGAAGTTACTCAAGCGGATATCAATGCTGATAATGGAGTGGTTCACCAGGTCGATGCTGTGATAGGGATTCCTAATATAACAACACAAGCTTTAGCTAATCCAGAATTTTCGATTTTGGTCGAAGCTCTAGTAGCGGCAAGTGATTCTAATATTAACTATGTAGATTTACTATCAGGTACTTCAGCTGCACCATTTACTGTTTTTGCACCTACTAATGACTCTTTTGTAGCACTATTGAATGCCTTAGGACTCACTTCTCTTGAAGACATTCCTCAGGATTTATTACAAACAATATTGAATTATCACGTCATTGCTGGAGCCAACGTAAGGGTAGAAGACTTGGTAAATGGTCAGTCTGTAACCACTTTTCAAGGTGAAAGTTTCACTATTGATTTAGATGGGGGTGCTAAAATTATTGATGCTACAGGAAATCCATCTAACATAGTAGTTACAAATGTTCAAACTGATAATGGAGTAGTACATGCCATCGATAAGGTCTTATTGCCTCAAGCAGCAATTGATATTGTTGACCCCACCATAGCCGGTTTAGCCATGATGACACCAGATCTATCCACTTTAGCAGAAGCTCTCCAAATTACAGGCTTAGATGATGTCTTAGACGATAGAAATTCAGAATACACTGTATTTGCTCCCACAAACGCTTCTTTCGATGCATTTTTGACAGCCAATGGATTGAGTTCGTTGAATGACATCCCTGTTGAAGCTTTGACACAAGTTCTGTTAAATCACGTATTAAGTGGTTCTATACTTTCTGTTGAATTGACAAATTCTTACACCAACTCACTTGCAACCTATGCAAATACAGACAATAATTTAAGTATGTATATTAACATTGACAACGGAGTTACAATCAACGGAGTTTCAGATGTAGCCCTTGCAGATGTGCAAGCTGCAAATGGAATTGTTCATGTTGTGGATGCTGTAATTGATTTACCTACAGTTGTAACCTTTGCAGTAGCTGATCCAAATTTTAGTTCACTTGTTGCAGCGTTAACCAGACCGGATCAACCAGATTTTGCCACAATACTTTCAACTGAAAATGGAACAAGCCCTGCACCATTTACTGTTTTTGCACCTGATAATGTTGCCTTTAATGATTTATTTGTAGAACTAGGAGTTAATTCACTAGATGATATTGATGGAGCTACATTAACAGCTGTATTAAATATGCACGTCATCGCCGAAGCTAATGTTAGAGCTGAGGATCTTGAAAGTGGTCCTGTCACGACACTGGGAGGTGATATAATAATTGATGCTCCAAACACAACCATTACAGATCCTAATGGCAGAGTAAGCAATATTGTTTTAGTTAATATACAGGCAACAAATGGTGTCGTTCATGCTATCGACAAAGTGATTTTACCATAATTATAAAAATTTTATTCAAGTATAATAAACTAAAAAAGGCTGTTATTTTTAACAGCCTTTTATTTTTTTAATGAATACTGAGAAGCATCTTTGAAACTCAACATCATATGCTTATCTTTGCGTTCCTTAAAATGAAGTTTATAATATGTTTGATAATTTAAGTGAAAAGTTAGATAAAGCACTTCATGTGCTAAAAGGCCACGGCAGTATTACAGAAGTTAATGTTGCTGAAACGCTTAAGGAAGTTAGACGTGCCTTACTCGATGCCGATGTCAACTTTAAAATTGCAAAAGAATTTACCAATACCGTTAAAGAAAAGGCATTAGGTCAGAATGTATTGACAACTTTACAGCCTGGCCAATTAATGGTCAAACTTGTAAAAGATGAACTTACCGAGCTAATGGGTGGTGATGCAGAAGGCATCAACTTAAGCGGTAATCCTTCAATCATTTTAATGTCCGGTTTACAAGGTAGTGGTAAAACTACCTTTTCAGGAAAATTAGCAAACTTCCTTAAAACTAAAAAAGCAAAGAAGCCATTATTGGTTGCCTGTGATGTTTATCGACCCGCAGCGATCAATCAGTTGCATGTAGTTGGTGATCAAATTGGTGTAGAGGTATTCAGCGATGAAGGAAATAAAAACCCTGTACAAATAGCTCAAAATGCCATTGCACATGCTAAGCAAAATGGACACAATGTTGTAATTATAGATACCGCAGGTCGTCTAGCAGTTGATGAGGAGATGATGAATGAAATCTCCAACGTATACAAAGCTGTGGATCCTCAGGAAACCTTGTTTGTTGTAGATGCAATGACCGGTCAGGATGCTGTTAATACTGCAAAAGCCTTTAACGACCGATTGAATTTTGATGGAGTTGTTTTAACCAAGTTAGATGGTGATACCCGAGGAGGTGCAGCAATCTCTATCAAAAGTGTTGTCAATAAACCCATCAAATTTATTGGTACCGGTGAAAAAATGGATGCCATCGATGTATTTTATCCAAACCGTATGGCTGATAGAATACTCGGAATGGGTGATGTGGTTTCCCTGGTGGAGAGAGCACAGGAACAATATGATGAAGAGGAAGCTAGAAAAATTCAAAAGAAGATTGCCAAAAACCAATTTGGTTTTGATGACTTTTTAAGTCAAATACAACAGATTAAAAAAATGGGTAGTATGAAAGACCTGGTCGGGATGATTCCCGGAGCCGGAAAAGCCCTGAAAGATGTAGATATTGACGATGATTCATTCAAGCATATAGAAGCAATGATTCATTCAATGACTATTGAAGAAAGAACAAACCCTTCGGTTATTAATGCCAGCCGAAAAAAGCGAATAGGAAAAGGAAGCGGAACTTCTGTTCAGGAAGTAAATCAGTTACTCAAACAGTTTAATCAAATGAGTAAAATGATGAAAATGATGCAGGGTGGCGGTGGAAAAAAAATGATGCAAATGATGGGGAAAATGCGATAAGACTAATCAAAACACGTTAGAAACAATCAAAGACAACTATTAAATTTTTAAACTATGACAATACTTGACGGTAAAAAAGTTTCTAACGATATAAAAAATGAAATTACTCAAGAGGTCGATAAAATAAGATCAAAAGGAGAAAAAGTTCCACATCTTGCGGCCATAATAGTTGGTAATGATGGTGCAAGTTTAACCTATGTTGCCAGTAAAGTTAAAGCTTGTGAACGCGTTGGTTTTGAATCTACAATGGTGCGTTTACCACATACTACCAGCGAATTGGAATTGCTTCAAAAAATCAAAGAACTTAATAACAATGATGAAATTGATGGCTTCATTATTCAATTACCACTCCCACCTCAAATAAATACACAACGTGTTTTAATGGCTGTTGATCCGTCAAAAGACGTGGATGGTTTTCATCCTGAAAACTTTGGAAAAATGGCACTCGATATGAGTACTTTTATACCTGCAACTCCTTTTGGAATCCTTGAATTACTTGAACGATATAAAGTTGAAACCAGCGGAAAACATACAGTTGTGATTGGACGAAGTCACATCGTGGGAAGGCCAATGAGTATTTTAATGGGACGAAAAGGATGGCCGGGGAACTCAACAGTAACACTTACTCACAGTCACACAAAAGATATTACTCAAATTACTTTACAAGCAGATATCATTATCTCTGCATTGGGAGTTCCTAAGTTTCTAAAAGCTGAAATGGTAAAGGATGGCGTAGTTATTATTGATGTTGGAATAACAAGGGTTCCAGATGAAAGCAAATCTAAAGGGTATGTGATTACCGGCGATGTCGATTATGAAAATGTGAGTAAAAAAGCCTCTTATATCACACCTGTACCCGGTGGTGTAGGACCTATGACAATTGCGATGTTGCTGAAAAACACCCTATTAGCGAGAGAACAAAGAAGACATAAAGAATAGTTATTTTTTATAATCTTTAGTGATAACATATTCGTCTTTATATATCTTTAAAACAACTAAAAATAAGCTTATCAAAAGGGGGCCAAAAATCAATCCAATAAAACCAAAGAGCGGTACACCAATAATCACCCCAATCAAAGTAATCAAGGGGTGAATGTCTGCCAGTTTTTTCTGAACAATCATTCTGAATAAATTATCAGTTGTTCCCACAACGATCAAGCCATACAAAAGAATTCCTATAGCTTGAGCATATTGTCCTGTAGAAAAAAGTAAAATAACCACCGGAACAATACCAATGGCTGTTCCCACAAACGGAATCATGGATCCTATAGCAGTTATCACAAACCAAAACCAAGGGTTTGGAACACCAAAAATAAAAAAACCCAGCAAAGCGACCAGTCCTTGGATAATTGCGATCAATGGAATTCCAATAGCATTTGATTTAACAACACTATCAACTTCTTTACCTATTGTACTGATATTCTCTGGGCGCATTGGAAAATAAGTATAAATAGATTCAATAAACTGCTTCCTGTTCACCAGCATATAGTAAAGTAAAAAATATAATATACTTAAGGCTATAAAGAGATTGAATGTGTTACCTAAAACACTTTGAAAATTATTTGAAACCCAGTTGGCAACCTCTTGTGAGTCAAAAGAAGAAAATAATTGAATATTTAATTGATCTTCAACAATCGATAAGTTGTCTTTTATAATTGATATAAAAGTCTCTAATTTATTTAACGCATTTTTTACTTTGGTTGAAAGCATAATAACAACCAAACCAATTGGTACTAAAATACCCACAAAAGATATAATCATAATAAATGCAGCTGCAACAGAAGGATACCATCCCCTCAAAACCAATTTTCGCATTGGTTTTTTAGATATTATATAAATGGTTATTGCCCCCAACAGCCCGCTCATAAAGGGTGCTAATTCTAGAAAAATGATAGCGCCTAAGGCGATAATTAAAAACAGGGTAAAAATCTGTCTGATAATATCTTGATGAATGCGTTGCATAATTATTATTCTTTTATATAATGAATGCTAACAGTTGCCAATTCAGAATTTGGATATTTTGAAAAAAACTTATTTTTACTTTTTAATCCAATATCACTTAAAACGTTTAAAAATACACTTAGTTCAACAATGTATTGATCTGAAAAACCATGGGTAGCATCATATGCTGTGACAGCTGTTTTTCCAATATTTTTTGCTGCCAAACCGGGTGGAAGTGTATGAAGTTCAATAATTAATAACCCATGCTTCTTTATATAAGGCTCCCATTTATTAAAGTGTTCTTTTAAATTGAGTTCTACATCATTGTTATTTAATTTTTTTCCCCGAAAAGCAAAAGCCCCGGAAGATTTACTGGATTTTTTTGTCGTAGATATTTTGGGATATGACCAAATTCTGTTGTGATCTAAAAAAGTCCTGACATTCAATAATTCGCCCAGAGGAATGGAGTAGTCTTCAAAAATAGTATTCTCCAGTTGCTCAGGGTTGCCGATATCTCCCCAAATCACTTTGGCCCAAATATCTGCATTTACAAGATTCGCTCTCGTTACCTTTAACGCTTCTTTATTAAAATCTACACCCACCAAAAACAACGGGTGATTTTCAAGCATGGTTCCTCTCAGGGTGCGTTGTTCAATAACATCAAATAAGTGAATTAAAAATGCCCCGTTTCCACAGCCCATATCAAGAATCCCTTTGGGTTGTTCTTCTATGGGTTTATTGAAGAGTTTAATTATTATATCATCAATTTGCCTGAAATAAGCTGTGTGTGCGCCGCCGCTTCCCCATACATTCATCACTCTGTCTACGTGAATTTCGGTTTTATTTTTTGAGTTTTCTCTCATAGAAGCATAATCACCAAACAATACATCTTCAATATTATTGAAAGTGGGAATATAAGAAACAGTAACTCCATAAGCAGTTGCTCTTTTCGCAAAAAACAATCCTTTATCAGTAAAAGTATAGGTGTTTTCCTTTTTTTCAAACCATTTTAAAAAAGTAAAAAAATCAAGAATTTTGCGAAAACTTTCTGGGTCTTCATGATACTCTTCAGCTCTAAAGGATGCCTCCATAAAATATTTATGAAAAAAACCATTCATTCCCAATGCTACTGTAAGTGGTCCAACTAGGGCTCCTTCAAGGTGTTTGTATATTTGTTCTTGAATTTCGTTGTGAAGCTTAGAATCAGATGAGTTAAATTTTATGGACTGAAATTCTTCAAGTATTTTTTGAATCTTGTAAAAATCTGCTGGATTGGATTCTTTAGGATGGAAATTTCTGGATAATTCTAAAAATTCAACGGCAAACCCATAGTAGTTAAAAAATGAAAATGCGGTTTTAGTTTTTTCATTTAAAGAAATAGTAATTTCATTCGATGTATTATTCACTTCATATTCAAGCCAGCCTTGAGAAGCTAAGACTCTTAAAGCCACATTCAAATACCCTTCATTTGCATTAAATAACTTTGATATTTCTGAAAGTTTATGCTCCTTTTTTGAAAGTATGTGCTTATGGATGCCTGTTATGAGAACTTGATGTGCAACCGGAGCAACAGCAATGCCGTCCAGGTGTCTGAAAAGTTCTTCTCTTAATTTTGTTTTGGCTTGTTGTGTTAACATAATGAATGTACATTGTACTGTAAATATACAATTTAGTAGGTTTGAAATTTGATATTTTATGAATTCAGTTACAAAAAAAGCCCTGATTTTAATTGTCAGGGCTTTTTAAAATATTTAAATTAATCTTATTCGTTACTTTCCCAGCCAATCATAAAAAACTTAATTTTTGCATCATCAGGGATGTCTGTTGCTTTAACTTCAGAGCCAAATTGATATTTGATGGCATCAGGCAATACTTCCTTGTCAATTGTAATGTATACATCAGTTCCTTCCAATGAAATTACAATCGATCTCATGGTATTTACAATTGATGAAATAGTGTACTTTTCTTTTACTTCCTTAAAAGTGCTGTTAATAGTCAGGCCATTTTCAGTTTTATACCGTTCATCAAAAACCTGAACGTTATTTATTCTTGCTTCCGGATCTTTACTTTTTTGAGGCGTGATAAGCAGTAGTTTTTGACCTCCTTTTTCATAAATTTCAAATTGTTCCATATTGGACATTCTATTGGCTTCTTCCGGTATTTTCACTAACGAATCGTTTTCAAAAATAGAATCCAATTGTCTGATCTTTGTTTCTTTGGTTATCGAGCCAATACCATTAGTGTTAATTAGAAAAGGGTCTTTATCTTCTTCACAGGCTGAAAAAAGTAAACTAATGATGCTTAAGGTTAAAAATGTTTTTTTCATTTGTTTGTTTTAGTTGTTGTTATTTGATCATTTTACCCAAAATACCCAAGATGCTTCTTATCACTGTGGGACTTGAAAGTACTTTTGTGATTGGGTTTTGTGTCCTTCTTCTACTGGTTGTTCTTCCTTTTGAAGTTCTAGAAGATGCCTTTTCAGCTGCTTCACGTTCTTGTTTGGCTTTTTCAATCGCTTCTTGTTTTTCGGCGTAAGCTATTTTTTCGTTAAGCAATTCATACGCACTTTCTCTGTCAATAGTTTCGTTGTATTTTTTTACCAACTTTGATTGCTCAACCAAAGAGTTAATTTCGTGCAGTTCCAAAATATCCATTCTGCTCATAGGCGCTCTTAACATTGTTGCAGCCAAAGGCGTTGGAATGCCCTTTTCATTTAAAGCTGAAATCAGCGCTTCACCAATTCCAAGCGATGTTAAAATCTCATCGGTTTTATAATATTCAGAAATTGGGTAGTTCTCAGCTGAAAGTTTGATGGCTTTTCTGTCTTTGGCAGTAAAAGCCCTCAAAGCATGCTGCACTTTGAGCCCCAGCTGGCTTAAAACAGCTTGCGGAACATCAGTTGGATTTTGAGTGACAAAAAAGATGCCCACGCCTTTGGAGCGAATGAGCTTGACAATGGCTTCAATTTGGTCAAGTAAGGCTTTAGAGGCATTACTGAAAATTAAATGCGCTTCTTCAATAAATATTACAAGTTTTGGTTTATCACTATCTCCCTGTTCAGGGAAAGTCGCATAAATTTCTGCCAGTAAACAGAGCATAAAAGTTGAAAAAAGTTTTGGACGGTCCTGAATGTCTGTGAGTCTTAAAACATTAATGAACCCCATGCCTCTCTCATCAATTCTTAAAAAGTCTTGTGGGTCAAAGGATCGTTCACCAAAAAATAAATCGCCACCCTGGTGTTCTAATTCCACAATTTTACGGAGAATCGCTCCGGTAGAAGCACTTGAAATGCGTCCGTATTCTTTTTCGATTTCTTCCTTACCTTCATTGGTACTGTATTGCAGTATTTTTTTTAAATCGTTTAGATCTAAAAGCGGCAAGTGATGATCGTCACAGTATTTAAAGAGTACTGATAGAATGCCCGATTGAACATCTGATAACTCAAGAATTCGTGAAAGTAAAACCGGTCCAAATTCTGATACTGTTGCTCTTAGTCTTGCCCCCTTTTCTTCTGAAAGTGAAAGCAATTCAACCGGAAAAGTTTTAGTTTGATAAGGAAGTCCAATTTTTTGATGTCTTTCAGTTATAAAGGGTTTTTTCTCTCCGGGTTGTGCAACACCACTCAAATCTCCTTTAATGTCCATTAAAAGCACCGGAACCCCTTTTTCAGAGAGATTTTCTGACAATATCTGAAGTGTTTTTGATTTTCCCGTTCCGGTAGCACCGGCTATTAAACCATGTCGGTTTAAAGTTTTTAAAGGTATTTTTACAAAAGCATCGGTCATTGTTTCACCATTCAACATTGCAGAGCCCATTGTAATAAAATCACCTTTGGTAGCATAACCTGATGTGATGTGGTTGAAAAATTCTTCCTTTGTTGGCATCCTTGAAATTTTGTATAAAAATAGCAATACTATTTTATGTGCAATAATCTTTTGATAATAAAAACAAAAAAGTCGTCAATACATTGTATTGACGACTTTTTTTATTTAAAATTAATTGGATTTATTTAACAATCAATTTTTTAATTATTGTTGAATTGTCTTGCTTGATACTGATAAAATACAAACCAGTTGCATATCCTGAAACATTTAAAATGGCAGTTTGATCGCCATTAAGTTTTACTGAATTTGATTGATAAACAGTTTGTCCCAATGCGTTTGAAATATTAATTTCCAAATCAGAAGCAGGGGCATTTCCAAACCTTAAAAATACTTCGTTTGAAGCTGGATTTGGATACATTGTAAATTGTAAATTTTCAAAATTCTGATTTGAAAGAAATCCTTCTACATTGATATTGTCAATAAAAGTGCTGTTACCATAACCGCATACATTGATAAACCTAAACTGCACCAATTCCCCCAAATAATCTGTTAGGTCAACCTGTTCTTGTCTCCAGTTTCCTGCTGAAGAAGGCGTCCAGTTTGAGGTGATATAAGAAGGCATCGTGGACAAATCCAATCCGGATTTTTCATAGACAGTTGCAAAAGTTTGACCACAATCAGTTGAAATTTCAACTCTTAAACCATCTGAAAAACCTGTAGAATACTGTGCTTTTGCCAAATCAAAAGTCATTTGTGCTGAAGTTGCAAAAGTAAGGTCAAAAATTTCAGTTTGAAAAACATCCTCTTCGCCTTCAGCATTGTATGAGAAATTATTAAAATATGCTGATATTCCTGTCGCACCATCACTACCCAAAATTCCTGAACGCTCTTCCCAGGTATCATCATTGTCAGGGTTCAATATTTGCCAACCACTGGGGGGAAACCCATTGGTTTCAAAGTCTTCAGAAAAATCGAGAGAAGTAGCTTCAGAAATTGAATAAAAATCAATTGATTGATCGTCATTACTAGGATTTTCATCACCCGTTAATTCAATTTCAACCATTAAAGTATACTCACCTGAATCTTCCAGTTCTAAAGTAGCATCAAACTCATAATCAATTTGATCACCTGAATTTAAAGTTGTTGAAATATTTTCTTCAACAACAGGTTCACTATTGATTTGGTAGCGGATTGTAATATTACTTTGTGGATCTAAGCCTGTGTTAGCAACCGTAGCAGAGATAACGACTGGTTCAGGGTTGCAAACAAAATTAAATTCACTGGGATCATTATTAATAGAAAGTAGGGCTACATCATTAGCCAAAGAGCAATTTAATAAACCACCCCCATAGAACTGGGCATTGGATCTTCTTGAGATCCATTCTTCAGTATCATTTTTGGCTACTACTGCAAACCATAATTCATCATCTGGATTTGTAATAGGAACCGTTATGTTTGAAGTTGTTGATGAGCCTACAATTTCCATATAATTTTCACCCAATAAATAAAAGTCATAAGACTCAGCATCTGCAACTGCATTCCAATTGAACGATGCTTCTTCTGGACAAACTTGAGTAACCTGAATCACACCACCAACAAAATCAGCTATCGAAAATTCATTGTCGCTTTCATCCTGAAGACTTCCGCTACTAACTCTAACCATTGCATTTCCAGTGATTTCGTTGGGAACACTCCAGTCATAGAGTCTTAAGCTATTGTTTACAGTAGTAATAGTATTCCAGCTACTACCACTATCTGTTGAATATTCAAGCAAGAAATCATCAGATGTATTTGTAGCATCCCAATGGATGGTTTCCTGTGCATTTGGGAAGAAGCTTTCTTCTCCGTTTGGATAAGTAAGCACAAGTTGGTCTGTAATAATTTCATAAACTACAAAATACTCCTGAGGTCCAACCGGAACATTTGATCCGGTTATTTCAATGTCATAGTTTCCTGAATCAGGATCGTTTATTAAAACCTGCTCCATATTATTTAAATTGTCAACACCATTGGTTGCCGGGGTATCAAGGTTTGTGGGATTTGGAGTTGGGTCAAGAATCCAAGGTAAAAAGGTGTCGTTTGATGGGTTTGTAACTACCAAATCTAAATCGTTTACCAAAGCGGGGTTGGCTCCTGGAGTGGCAGCTGGATCATTCCAATAAACCATAAAGCGCACTTGTGAAGTTCCTGTAGGTACATTAATAGTGTGTGTGTTTGAGTTTCCTTGTGAAATTTCATCAGTTAAATATCTTTCGTCTTCAATAAGCTTTCCGGCTCTGGTTCCGTTTACAATTCCCCAGCCGAATTTAAAATCAGGGCCTACATTTCCATAATCATTGGCTGTATTTAAAAGTGCAGCTTTAATTAATGATGACGGTGGGTGATTACCACCATTTAATTCAGCATAAAGCTCATACAATTGTGCAGAAACCCCTGCAATACCGGGAGCCGCACCTGAAGTACCACCAAATACTAAATATTGATTGTTTTCACTTGTTGAGTTTTGATTTTGACCATTGGCTGTAATATCTGGTTTTATTCTTCCATCATGAGCGGGTCCTCGACTACTGGAAGCAACCAGGGTTGCGTTATAAAACACATTGGCAGTAGCAATAACATTTTTACCTTGCTTATGACCACCGGTAATATTTCCCCATTGTGTTCCTGCACCATAACCACAATTATTATTGTTTGAGTTACCGGCAGAAAACACGTGTAATAATGAGGGAATATCGTTGGATTGTAAATCTACTGTTCTGGCAGTTGTTGTATAGCCGTCATTACAACCGTTACTGTATGAAGAATTGGTAATTTGTACTAAGTCATTATTAATCAGGTTTTGTGTAGGGGTGTCTAAAAAGTTTGAAGCATAATTTGAAACATAAACGTCAGCACCGGCTGCCATGCCACGCATTCTTGGGTTTAAATTTCCTGCACCGGCCATAATTCCTGCTACTCCATCTCCGTGAGTTTGTCCGGTACCACTGGCTTGTGAATTGTCAAGTCTTCCCTGAAAATCAATATGAGGTCCTACTATTCCGTCGTCTCTAACCAAAACACCAACACCAACCCCGGTATAGTTGTTCCCAACACTTGTTTGTGGGTCTAAACCGTTTGCTCTGTGCAGGCTTCTTCCTCGTGTGTCGTCTTTTACATCGGGTGCTATGATTAATTCAATCCATTTTACAAAAGGCAAATTGGCTAATTCCTCAAGGCAGTTATCAGGAATTGATAAATCAATAAGATTTGAGTTTTTGTATTCTTGTTTAACTGTGATTTGAAGTTCTTTTAATTTATTTATAACAAAATCTGAAGTAACGTTTTCGTGATATTGTAAAGTCACTAAATAATTTGTTCCGTCCATCGCCCATGGTTCAAAAGGAGGGTAGTTTAGTTCTTTTGAAATTTTAAAACTTGCATCTAAGGGAATAATTCCTCTCACACCATTATACTGAAGAAAACTGATAGAGGTGTTTTCTGGAAAATAAAATAAATAGGTTTTGTGTGGAATATATTCTATGAGTTGAAGGTTGGCATTTCTAAATCGGTCCTGAACAATTTGATTAGGAGTTTCATAAAACTGAACCCAACCATAAAAGCCATCATTAAAGTGAGACTTTTCAGGCATTTGATTCCAATCAAAAGTTTGGATGTTTTCAGGAAATTCAATGATGTCTTCCTGAAAATGAATGGTATAGTCATTTTGAGAATGTAATGTGTTAAAAACAAAAATTAGGAGTAGAACTCCTAAAAATTTCATTTTAAAATGTAAAAGAGGAGAATTTTTTTCCATAGCAATGAATACTTAATAATTAAATTAATTTTTTTTTGAATTTCAAATATATTGATTTGAGTTTAATAAATAAGGGTTAAGAAAGTTAAAATGTAAATTTTAATGTGTTGTCCAAAAGGAGTTTACTCGATTTGTTTTAATCTATAAGAGACTTGAGCACTGCTTTTCTTATCTTTGTGCGCTATGGATGAACAAGTAAAAAAAATGGTTGATGAAGGTGTAATGCTTCCTTTGATGGAAGAGTTTTATACTATTCAAGGCGAGGGGTTTCATAAGGGTACTGCTGCTTACTTTATAAGGGTTGGTGGTTGCGATGTAGGTTGTCATTGGTGTGATGTTAAGGAAAGTTGGAATGCAGCTATTCACCCTCCTACACACATTGACGCCATCGTTAAAAATGCTGAAAAATATTCCAAAACTATTGTAGTTACTGGTGGTGAACCTTTAACCTGGGATATGAATCCATTGACTGGATTATTAAAAGAAAAAGGTCTTCAGATACACATTGAAACTTCAGGGGCATATAAGCTTACGGGAATCTGGGACTGGATTTGTTTATCCCCAAAAAAAATAAAACTACCGGAACCTGAAATTTATGCTGTAGCAAATGAATTGAAAGTGATTATTTTTAATAAAGATGATTTTCGCTTTGCGGAAGAACAGGCAAAGAGTGTCAATGAAAATTGTATACTCTATTTGCAACCCGAATGGAGTAAACGCGAAAAAATGATACCTGAAATAGTAGAATATATAATGAAGAATACAAAGTGGAAAGTTTCATTACAAACACATAAATATTTAAATATTCCCTAGTTTACTTAACCTTTTCGAAGGGGACTTCAATAAAGCGGTCGTCCCAGCCAATCATTAAACTCACGCCATTTTCAGTGGGCATAAAAGCCATTGATAACGACTCAATAGTTGCTGCAGCACTTTTTGAAGGAACGTCAATTCTAACAATATCTAATTCTTCTTTATAATTGTAGGCTCCCCAAACATTTGTTTCTCTGTTTAGGATGACAGTCCACTCATCTTTCTTCGGAATTGTATAAAGGGTGTAAGTACCTTTTTCAATAATTTCTGACCCCAGTTTTAAGGGTTCATAGATTTCAAGCTCTGTGGCTTCATTGGCACCTGTTCTCCATATTTTTTCAAAAGGAACCAATGCGCCAAAAATTTCACGGTCATTTTTCTTGGGGCGACTGTAAATAACCCTAATTACCGGCGACATATCATCATTTCTAACAATAGTAATGTCTAACGGACTCGCATCAAGACTTGGGAACTCTTGAGCCTCTAAAGATGTAAAGGATGTGAAGATAAATAAAAATAAAAGACTGGTTTTAATATAATTTAATTTCATAATTTTTTTTTATAAAAATACACGAATAGTAAACAATTTCTGTGTTAAATAAACGATTAAGTTTTGTTAAAATTATAAAGGACTCCAAAATTATTTTTCGAAAAATCAAAATTTAATAATTTGATAAATTTTCCACAGTAATTTGTTAATAACTTGATAGTTTAAAAGGGTGTCAACCCTTAAATTTACTAATGGTTTTGTTATATTTGCTCGTTAAGCATTTTGGGTGCTAAAACAAGGCCAAAGTGCAGCTTAAATTTAATTTTACAACCTAAATATTTATGAGCGAAGAATCGAAGAAAATTTACGGCGCAGATAGTATTCAAGCGCTGGAAGGGATGGAGCATGTGCGCATGCGCCCTTCAATGTATATTGGAGATACAGGTGTTAGAGGTTTACATCATTTAGTTTATGAGGTGGTAGATAACTCCATTGATGAGGCAATGGGAGGCTATTGTGACCGAATTGATATTTGGATCAATGAAGATGGGTCTTTAACAGTAAAAGATAACGGAAGAGGTATTCCGGTTGACCTTCATAAAAAAGAAAACGTTTCTGCACTCGAAGTTGTAATGACAAAAATTGGGGCAGGGGGTAAATTTGATAAAGATTCATACAAAGTTTCCGGTGGATTACACGGTGTGGGTGTTTCTGTAGTAAACGCACTCTCAGCTCACCTAAAAGCTACAGTTTACAGAGATGGAAAAATCTGGGAACAAGAATATAAACTAGGAAAAACTCAATACCCTGTTAAGTCTGTAGGAGAAACAACAGACAAAGGTACCGTTGTAACTTTTACTCCAGATGCTCAAATTTTTCAGCAAACCACCGAATTTAACTATGACACGCTTGCAGGAAGAATGCGAGAACTTGCTTTCCTTAATAAAGGACTCACAATCACCCTTACCGATCGAAGAGAAAAAGATGAACAAGGTGAGTTTGTCTATGAAAAATTTCATAGTGAAGAAGGATTAAAAGAATTTATCAGGTTTTTAGATGGAAACAGAGAGCCTATCATTAAGAATGTAATCTCTTTAGAATCTGAAAAAAATGATATTCCTGTTGAGGTTGCTATGACTTACAACTCTTCATTTAATGAGAATTTACACTCTTATGTAAACAACATAAACACACATGAGGGTGGAACCCATCTCTCAGGATTTCGTCGGGGGTTAACCACAACCCTTAAAAAGTATGCAGATGCCTCAGGCTTGTTGGATAAATTAAAATTTGAAATATCCGGAGACGACTTTAGGGAAGGTTTAACGGCCATCGTATCAGTTAAAGTTGCTGAACCACAATTTGAAGGACAGACAAAAACAAAACTTGGAAACAGAGAAGTGACTTCAGCAGTAAGTCAGGCAGTTTCACAAATGTTGACCGATTACCTTGAAGAAAATCCTGAAGATGCAAAAATTATAGTTCAAAAGGTGATTCTTGCTGCACAGGCCAGACATGCTGCTACAAAAGCACGCGAAATGGTCCAGCGAAAAACAGTAATGAGCATTGGCGGACTTCCCGGAAAACTATCAGATTGTTCTGAAGAAGATCCACAAAAATGTGAAGTATTCCTTGTTGAGGGTGACTCAGCAGGAGGTACTGCAAAGCAGGGAAGAGACAGAAACTTTCAGGCCATTTTGCCTTTGAGAGGGAAAATATTGAACGTTGAAAAAGCAATGCAGCACAAAGTGTTTGAAAATGAAGAAATCAAAAACATCTATACAGCACTGGGAGTAACAATTGGTACTGAAGAAGACAGTAAGGCTCTTAACTTATCCAAATTGCGTTACCATAAAATAGTGATAATGTGTGATGCCGATGTTGATGGTAGTCACATTTCCACATTGATCCTTACGTTTTTCTTTAGATATATGCGTGAATTAATTGAAGCAGGCCATGTCTACATTGCTACGCCACCTTTATACTTAATTAAAAAAGGAAATAAAAAAACATATGCCTGGAATGAAAAGGAGCGAGAGCAAATCAATAGAGATTTTGGCGGTAGCGCATCCATTCAGCGATACAAAGGTCTGGGGGAAATGAACGCTGAACAATTATGGGACACTACTATGAACCCTGAGTTTAGAACACTTCGTCAGGTGACTATCGACAACCTCAGCGAAGCAGATCATATTTTCTCAATGTTGATGGGTGATGAAGTACCACCAAGAAGAGAGTTTATAGAGAAAAATGCAGTTTATGCAAATATTGATGCTTAGCATTTTTCTAACTGAAACCAAAGATTGACAAAAAGCCTCAAAAGATTTTTTCTATTGAGGCTTTTTCAATAAAAACAATTTAAAAAAGTTTACACAATAGGGTTTAGGTGAATTGACTTGTTTAATATGCAGCACTAACATTAAAAAATAAATATGAAAAAAATAGCTTTTATTGTATTAGTAATATCAGTTTCATCAACAACATATGCTCAAAACCAATTGGAAGATTTATTGGCTGCCGGAATTGAGGATGCCCAAAGATTTGCTTCCGGTTATATTTCACCGGCTGCAGAAAGCGTTATCTACAACCTTTCAGGTGGTTGGTTGCAAACTGCTGAAGTCAAAAAACCATTGAAATTTGAATTGTCTGTAATCGGAAATGTCTCTTTCGTTAATGAGGAACACAAAGCATTTACATTGAATTCAAGTGAATATAACAATTTATATTTCAGAGATGGCAGTATCTCAAAAGAGGTGGGGACAGCTTTTGGAGAAAACAACCCCGATGTGATTGTGTATGCTATCGTAACAGATGAAACGGGTGCCTTTCAAGAAGAAGTGGAGTTCGAACTTCCACAAGGACTTGCTTCTGAAAATGTCAATATGCTTCCTACGGCTTTTTTACAGGCAAGACTTGGGATTTTTAAGGCTACAGAACTCAAAGTGCGCTATTTCCCCAAAGTTGATTATGAAGACGTAAAAACAGGGTTAATTGGAGTGGGTTTGCAACATGAATTCACACAATGGCTTCCGGTAGAAAAAGCATTTCCGGTCGCTATTGCTGGTTTTGTTGGTTTTACAAATTTTAACGGAAATTTTGATTTCACAGACAGTCAGATTATTGAAGGTTCAAATCAGCAGTTTGAAGTAAGGCAGAACAGCTGGTTGTTTCAAATTCATGCTTCAACCAAATTAAAGATTATAAACTTCTATGGTGGACTGGGTTATGTTACCGGAACATCAGATTTTGATGTATTAGGGACTTACACAGTGCGTGCGGGGACACCTTTGTTTGAATCACAAAGTACATTTGATGACCCTTTTTCAGTAAAAAATAAAGTTTCGGGGATCAAAGCTAATTTAGGTACACAACTTCAACTGGGTTTCTTTAGTATTTTTGCCGAATACAATATTGCTGAATACAACACTGCTGCTGCTGGAATTGGTTTCGGAATTTAATGACTTGATATTTAATTTTTAAAGCAGATAATTGTATTTTTGCAACACTTGAAAATTATAAACAATAATCTTTAAAAATTAATATATATGAAAGTTACAGTCGTAGGTGCAGGAGCCGTAGGTGCAAGTTGTGCAGAATACATTGGAATCAAAAATTTTGCTTCAGAAGTTGTTCTTCTTGATATTAAAGAAGGTTTTGCAGAAGGAAAAGCAATGGACTTGATGCAAACAGCATCCCTGATGGGTTTTGATACCAAAATAACAGGAACCACAAACGATTATTCAAAGACCGCCGGAAGTAACATTGCTGTTATAACAAGCGGAATTCCAAGAAAACCCGGAATGACCAGAGAGGAGTTGATTGGTATCAATGCAGGAATTGTAAAAACAGTTTCTGAAAACCTGGTTAAACACTCTCCTGATGTTATTTTAATTGTTGTGAGTAACCCTATGGATACCATGGCTTATTTGGCGCACCAATCTACCGGACTTCCAAAAAACAGAATTATTGGTATGGGAGGAGCTTTAGACAGTGCCCGCTTTAAATACAGATTGGCAGAAGCTCTGGAATGCCCACAATCTGATGTTGACGGCATGGTTTTAGGTATGCACAGCGACACCGGAATGATTCCGTTAACGCGTCTCGCAACAAGAAACAGTGTGCCTGTTTCAAATTTCCTTTCAGAAGATCGCTTGAATCAAGTAATGGAAGACACAAAGGTGGGTGGAGCAACACTTACAAAACTTTTAGGAACATCAGCCTGGTATGCACCGGGTGCAGCAGTTTCATCATTAGTTCAGGCGATTGCCTGTGATCAGAAAAAAATGTTCCCTTGTTCAGTTTTATTGGATGGTGAATATGGTCTGTCTGACCTGTGTATTGGAGTACCTGTGATATTAGGAAAAAATGGAATCGAAAAAATTGTAGAAGTTCCACTTTCAGATACTGAAAAAGAAACAATGCAAAAAAGCGCACAAGCAGTTAGAGATGTGAATGCGTTATTAAATGCTTAATTTCAAAATATAAAACACATCTTTTTATGTTTTAAATTCCGGAATCTAAGACGATTTGTTTTAGATTTCCGGAATTTAAACGTTCATTTTAACTTATTTTTAAAACTTAAAAAATAATTGTCATTTCATATTGGAAATTCTATATTTGCACGTTTGTAAAAAACCAATAAAAACAATTATACACCTAATTATTACGAAGAATGCAAAACAAGGGACTAGTTAAAGTATTTGCGATATTGTTTGGCTTAGTGAGTATTTATCAACTTTCATTTACTTACATAGCATCCAAAGTCGAAGGAGAAGCAGAGGAATATGCAGTTAGTAAAATATCTGAAAATACAGAAGATTATGTTATAAAAAGAGATCTTGAGGAGAAAAAATATTTAGACTCTTTGGGTGCAGAGCCCGTTCTTCTTGGTATTGATTACAATTCAGCCAAAGATAAAGAATTAAATAAGGGGCTTGACTTGAAGGGGGGAATCAATGTGATTCTTCAAATCTCAGTTAGGGATATTTTAGTAGGTCTTGCAAACAACTCAAAAGATCCTGCTTTCAATCAGGCTTTAGACAGAGCAGTTGAAATTCAAACCGAAGGCACAGATACTTATTTAGAAGCATTTTTTCAGGCATTTGATGAAATTCCGGGTGATAACCAATTAGCATCACCAGATATTTTTGCCAATAAAACCCTAAGTGAAGAAGTCCACTTTGAAATGTCCAATGCTGAAGTTCAGACAATATTAACCAGAAAGGTTGATGAGTCTGTTGATGCAGCTTTTGAGGTCCTTAGAAAACGTATCGATAAATTTGGTGTGACTCAACCCAACTTGCAACGTCTTGGAAATACAGCACGTATACTTGTAGAGCTTCCGGGAGCAAGAGATGTACAACGGGTGCAATCATTACTTCAAAGTACAGCTCAATTAGAGTTTTGGCACGTTTATAAAATGGATGAAATGGTTTCATTCCTCTCTTCAGCAAATGAAGTAGTAAAGGCAATGGAGAAACCAAAATCTGAAACCGATGAAGAAGTTACAGATTCAACAAGTGTTGAAGGAGATGAAATTACTGATCTTTTAGGAGGAGAAAGCCTAGATGAGCTAGCTGAAGATGTAGATAATGACCCAATATTTGGGAGAATCCAAGGGCTAGGTGGTCAGGGAGGACCGGTAATTGCTACATTCAAATTAAGGGATACTGCCGTTATCAACAGTTACCTTAGAATGCCTCAGGTAAGATCATTGTTGCCACAAGAACAGCGCTTTGCTAAGTTTGTGTGGGGTAAACCAATTGAAAATCCAGAAACAGGAGAGGAATTATCAGAATTGTATGCGATAAAAGCAAACAGGGAAAATATTCCACCATTAAGTGGAAATGTTGTAACAGATGCATCACAAACCTTTGACCAAAGAGGGCAACCCGCAGTCTCCATGCAAATGGATGGTACCGGTGCAAGAATCTGGGAAGAAATGACCGGTGTAGCTTCTGCTCAGCAGACTCAAATAGCAATTGTACTTGATAATATAGTATATTCAGCACCCGGTGTTTCAAGAGGTGCTATTTCCGGTGGACGTTCAGAGATTACAGGAGATTTCACTTTAAATGAAGCAATTGACCTTGCCAATGTATTGAGAGCAGGTAAACTTCCTGCCTCAGCTGATATTATCCAAAGTGAAATTGTTGGACCTTCCTTAGGTCAGGAAGCTATTGATAGTGGTATAATGTCTTTCTTGATAGCACTTGTACTGGTGTTACTATGGATGATTTTCTATTACGGAAGAGCAGGTGTCTATGCAGATATCGCTTTAATGGTAAACATCTTGTTTATATTTGGTATTTTAGCTGGACTAGGTGCTGTACTTACCTTACCGGGTATCGCTGGTATTGTTTTGACAATAGGTATTTCGGTTGATGCCAACGTGCTGATCTTTGAGCGAATTAGAGAAGAATTCTATAAAGGGAAGGCACAAAAGGATGCTATTAAAGACGGTTTCAACAATGCACTTTCATCTATTTTGGATGCCAACATTACAACCGGTTTGACAGGTATTATTTTATTGGTCTTTGGAACTGGTCCAATTAAAGGTTTTGCCACTACTTTATTAATAGGTATTTTAACCTCTTTGTTCACAGCAATTTTTATCACGAGACTGTTTATTGAAAGATATACTGTAAATGGTAAAGATTTGAAATTTTCTACTGCACTTACCAAAAATCTGTTTAGAAATGTAAACATTGATTTCTTAGGAAAGCGAAAGATAGCCTATATCATCTCAGGTGTTTTAATCGTTCTTTCTTTAGGTTCCTTATTTACTCAGGGATTAAACCAGGGAATTGATTTTGTTGGTGGAAGAACTTATACAGTGCGCTTTGATAAATCAGTGATTGCTTCTGAAATTCAACAAGACCTTGCAGCAGTTTATGGAACGGCTGAAGCGAAGACTTTTGGCGGAAATAATCAGTTAAAAATATCTACAGCTTATAAAGTGGATGAGCAAAGTGGAGAAGTAGATAGTGAAGTGCAGGAATTATTATTCCAGGCCTTACAGCCTAACTTGCCTGAAGGATTTACCTATCAAGACTTTTTGAGTGGAGATGAAACTAAACAAGTTGGTTTAATGCAATCAATGAAAGTTGGTCCAACAATAGCAAGTGATATCAAACGAGCATCTGTCTGGGCTATTTCAGGATCGTTGATAGTTGTATTCTTGTATATTTTACTTCGATTTAGAAGATGGCAATTTAGTTTAGGTGCTGTAGCTGCAGTTATTCACGATACTATCATAGTATTAGGGTTATTCTCATTGCTTCGAAATGCGATGCCGTTCTCAATGGAAATTGATCAGGCCTTTATTGCTGCTATCCTTACAGTGATAGGGTACTCATTGAACGATACCGTGGTAGTGTTTGACCGTATTCGGGAGTATTTTAATGACAATCCAAGTTGGAAACTCTCCAGGGTTATCAATTCAGCTGTAAACAGTACCATAAGCAGGACATTGAATACGTCGTTCACCACATTGGTAGTATTACTGGCAATCTTTATTTTTGGAGGTGACTCTATTAGAGGATTTATGTTTGCGTTGATTATTGGTGTGATTGTAGGTACTTACTCATCAGTGTTCATTGCAACTCCTGTAATGTTTGATACTGTTAAGAAAAAAGGTATTGACTTAAAATACAAAGAAAAAGAAGAAGAGATTGAAGCTTAGATTAAGATAAGTTTTAAAGAAATAAAAAAACCCGTTTTGATTAATTCAAAACGGGTTTTTTTATGTACGAATAGTTTATTATTCAATTTGCCATTCTATTCTATCACCTGCTTCAATGTTCCATTGATTAGATAAACCTGCATTGATTTCCAAAACATATTGAGCAGGAACTCCAGACGGCAAAGAATTGGCGTCATAAGGTCTTGCGTCTTTTTGAAAACTCACTATTTTCTTTTCGGAATCAATAAACACGATGTCAAGTGCAAAAGCAGTATTTTTCATATAAAAACTTCTCACTTGTTCGTCCGGAAAAACAAATAACATCGCCTGATGGTCTTCCATAGAATCACGGTACATCAATCCTGTTTGAGTTTTATATTCATCGTCGGCAATTTCTATGTCCAAGGTTTTATAAATACTATCAGTGTCTTTTTTGATGAGGTTTAGTTCACCATTTTTGGTAAAAGAAATAGTTGCGGTTTCAACCGGTTTTTCCTTTTGGGTGTCTTTACAGCCAGTGGTAAAAAGGAAACATAGCGAAGCCATGCCAATACATAGTTTTTTCATTTTTGAAAAATTTAAATTAAGCTTGTAAAGGAATACGCTTTTGTGGTCTGAACATAAAGTATAATCCTAATAGAATAAAAGGAATGCTAAGCCATTGTCCCATATTGAAAGCCATCGTGTCTTCAAAGGCCACTTGATTTTCTTTGATAAATTCTACAAAGAAACGAACAGACCAAAGCAGCACTAAAAACAACCCAAACAAATAACCCATTTTTTCTCTTTTGTTTGTTTTCCAGTAGATGAGCCATAAAATCAAAAATACAATTAAATAGGCTCCTGATTCATAGAGTTGAGTAGGGTGTCTTGGGAAATCTTCTCCTAGTTGTTTAAAGACAACACCAAAATCTGAACCTGTGGGTTGGCCAATTATTTCAGAGTTGAAAAAATTACCTATTCTGATAAAAATGGCTCCACAAGCAACAGGGATAACTACCCTGTCTAAAATCCACAAAATAGGTTTTTGAAGTACCTTTTTACTATATAAATACATTGCAACAATAATACCCACAGCAGCACCGTGACTCGCTAAGCCTCTAAAGCCCGTAAATTCAAATTCAGGTTGTATTTTGAAAGGCAAAAAGATCTCCAGTAAATGATGTTGAAAATAATCCCAATCATAAAAAAATACATGGCCCAACCGAGCACCAATTAAAGTAGCAACAACTGCATAAATAAATATGCTGTCTAATTTTTCTAAAGAAATACCTTCTCTAACATAGATGCGTTTCATTATTAACCACCCCAGTCCAAAGGCAATAACAAACATTAAACTATAATAATGGAGTGTGATGATTCCCAAATCCAATCCGGTAGAAGGGTCCCAAACGAAGCTTAAAAAGTGCATAAGAGTTCTTGTTTAAAGATGGATAAAGATAGTAATAATTATTTCCAAAAGTCAAATGCTAAATTCCAAAAACAAAAGTGAATTTTTTAAATCTAAAAACGAATGTAGTAATTTTTAAGGAACAGGGTCATACCCTTTTCCTCCCCAGGGATGGCAGCTAAAAATTCTTTTTATTGCTAGAAGACCTCCTTTGAATAGTCCGTGTTTTTGAAGGGCTTCTTTGGTATAATGAGAACAAGTGGGTTGATATCTGCAGGTGTTTGGGGTTAAGGGCGAAATGAGTGTCTGATATAGTTTAATTAAAAACAGAAAGGGTGCTATCAATATCTTTTTCAACAAAATGATAAACTTGATGATTTATATTCACAAAATAAAAGTAGTGCCTTCTTTTCCGTCTTTCAACTGAATTCCAATTGCAGCAAGTTCATCTCTAATTTTGTCACTGGTTGCAAAATCTTTATTAGCTCTGGCTTCGTTTCTTAAATTAATAAGTAGATTGACTATATCAGATAATTTACCGGTGTTTGAAGATTCAGAATCTACATCTTGCAAACCAAGTACCTCAAAAATAAAAGCACTGAGAGTTGCTTTTAAACCTTCTAAATCTTTTTCGGTAATGGTTGCTTTTTGATCTTTTACAGCGTTAATAAATTTTGCTGCTTCAAATAACTGTGCAATTAGAATTGGGCTGTTAAAGTCATCGTTCATAGCATCATAACACGATTGTTTCCAATCCTCAAGGTTCCAAGAAGTCTTAGCTTCTATTGGAAGTTTGCCAATATTATTAAATGCTTCCATCAACCTGTTATACCCCTTTTCAGCTGCCTCCAAAGCATCATTTGAAAAGTCTAGTATGCTGCGGTAGTGCGCTTGATACATAAAAAATTTCACCACAGTGGGATTGAAGGGTTTTGAAAGAATGGTGTTGTTTCCCGTAAATATTTCATTAGGTAAAATATTATTACCGGTGGATTTTGCCATTTTTTGACCATTCAATGTCAGCATATTGGCATGCATCCAATAATTAACGGGATTTTGTTCATTATAAGCTTCAGATTGAGCTATTTCACATTCGTGGTGTGGAAACTTTAAATCCATTCCACCGCCATGAATATCAAAATGTTCACCTAGATATTTAGTGCTCATAGCTGTACACTCTAAATGCCATCCTGGAAAACCATCACTCCACGGTGACGGCCATCGCATTATGTGTTGGGGTTCTGCTTTTTTCCAAAGTGCAAAATCCTGTGGATTTTTTTTATCACTTTGTCCGTCAAGCTCCCGTGTATTGGTAACCATGTCTTCCAGGTTTCTGCCACTCAACCTACCATAGTGATGTGATTCATTAAACTTTAAGACATCAAAATAGACAGAGCCGTTTTTTTCGTAAGCAAAGCCATTTTTAAGAATTTCTTTGATAATACCAATTTGTTCTACAATATGGCCTGTTGCTGTGGGCTCAATACTAGGGGGCAAGGCGTTAAATTTAGCCATTGTATTGTGAAAATCTATAGTGTAGCGCTGCACCACTTCCATTGGTTCTATTTCTTCAATACGCGCTTTTTTGGCAATACGATCTTCACCACTATCCGCATCATTTTCCAAATGACCGGCATCGGTAATGTTGCGGACATAGCGCACTTTATAGCCTAAATGATTTAAGTACCTAAAAACCAAATCAAAAGACAAAAATGTGCGACAATTTCCCAGGTGAACATTGCTGTAAACGGTGGGGCCACACACATACATTCCAACGGCACCTTCATTGATGGGCTTAAAAACTTCTTTGTTTTTTGAAATGGAATTGTATATTTTGATGTTTTGATTTTTAAACAGACTCATTCTTTGATTGAGTTTTAATTAGTATTGTGTGTCTAGTTTTATATAGTCAAGAAACTCTCTGCGCACCTCCAATTCTTTGAATTTTCCACCAAACTCGGCAGTAACTGTACTACTATCGATATCTCTGATACCACGGGAATTTACACACAAGTGCTTGGCGTCAATCACACAGGCTACATCTTCTGTTTTTAAAGTATCCTGAAGTTCTTTGACAATTTGGATTGTGAGCCTTTCCTGGACTTGAGGTCGTTTGGCAAAATAATCAACAATACGGTTCATTTTTGAAAGCCCTATTACAGATCCCTTTGAAATGTATGCAACATGCGCTTTTCCAACAATTGGTAAAAGGTGATGCTCACAAGTTGAATAAACAGTGATATTTTTTTCAACCAACATTTCTCCATATTTATATTTATTGTCAAAAGTAGAAGCCTTGGGTCTACGGTCAGGGTGTAATCCTCCAAAAATTTCATTGACAAACATTTTGGCAACACGGTTTGGAGTGCCTTGCAAACTATCGTCTGTTAAATCAAGACCTAAGGTTTCCATAATATGCTTTACATCCTCCTTGATGAGAGCAATTTTTTCAAGGTCGCTTTTTTCAAAAGCATCCTTTTTTAAAGGAGTATCACTTGAAGTACCTATGTGGTTATCACCCAGATCTTCCAGTTTTTGTAAGTGTTTTTCTAAACCCATAATTTTTTAAAGTTCAAAATGCTTATTGCAAATAGTCTGCAAAGATAGCTATAAAAGAAAAGATATCGAAATTGGTCAAATGATATTTTAACGCCAATTATCTTACATTTTGATAATATTTTCTTAATTTTCGGGCGATAAAATTTTTTAAAATGAAACAAGTATCCCCATTTTTAATGTTACTTTTTTTAGTAACATCTTTTACTTACTCTCAAACTTTTAAAATTGATAGTGCTAATTTTGACGAATTGATAGCTCAAGTCTACGGTGAAAGAGCTCAGGATTTAATTTATAAAGATTCCAAGGTGCTCGAAACATATAAATCAATTTTAAACAGATTGGAAATAATAAAATCATCTGAAGAAGTGAAAGGTGATTATCAATTTTTGTCGACTGTGCCTTCTTATAAACCACTCAATCAAGTTTTCTCACCAAAAAACTTCAATCCTTATAATTATAAAATGGATTTTTTTAGAAAGGATGAAACAGTTTATTATGTAGTTGATAATACTGAATACGTAATATTAATAAAGCCCCTGAAATAATGAATCTTAAAAGCGTTTTTTTATTAATTGTAAGTGTTTTTTTTACAGTTAATTCAGTCTTTTCCCAAGGGCCAGTTTGTGAACAGGCTGAACCATTTTGTGCAGCTGGGGCATCCTTAATCTTTCCTAATACTACAGGTGTACCAAGTTTCGGCGGACCTGCTTGTTTAGGGAGTACGCCAAACCCTTCTTGGTTTTACCTCCAGGTAGATCAAACAGGTGACTTAGAGTTTATTATCTCTCAAAGCACCGGTGGTTTTGATGAAGATGGAAACCCAATTGGTACCCAGTTAGATGTTGATTTTGTTGTTTGGGGTCCTTTTTCTGATTTTGAAGGAAACTGTGACGATTTAGATGATTGTACTAGCTGTAGTAGTAATACAATCGATAATGGGTATCCTTACGGTAATGTCGTTGATTGTAGCTATAGTATCAATGCTGTTGAAAATATGACCTTGCCCAACGCACAAGCAGGAGAGTACTATATTGTCTTAATAACAAATTTTAATGGTCAGGCAGGTTTTATTATGCTGGCCCAAACAAATCTTGGAGAACCAAGTTCTGGATCTACAGATTGTACTATCTTATTAGACTTTGAAGCTTGTGAAGGAGATACTATCAATATAGATGCTGAAACACCTGGAGCTGCAAATTATTTGTGGCAATTTGACGACGGATCTGGTTTTGTTACAATATTTGATGGAAATTTCCCGAATATAGACGTAACTGAAACAGGTTTGTATACTGTAACTGTTACTTTAATGGATGGTTCTGTCTTGCAACCAACAGAATATGAAGTGACCTTTTTTCCTCAACCAGAAATAGCAAACCCACCTATTAATTTATTTCAATGTGATGATGGCACCGGCACCGGTGAATTTAATTTGCTTCTTAACAATCCGGTGGTATTAGGAGCTCAAGATCCCACCGAATTCCTAGTTTCTTATCATACTTCACAATTGGATGCAAATACCGGGGCAAATCCAATAATGACCCCTAATGCATATCCTATAACAGGAGCTCTTCAGACTATCTTTGTTAGAATTGAGGATTCTTCCGGAAACTGTTCCGTTACAGATAGTTTTGAAATTGAATTTGCTGTCGCAGATGCCGGCCCGGTACCCGATGAAGCATTTTGTGATGATGACTCTAATGGTTTGTTAGAGGTTGACTTGTCCCAGTTTGATGAAGATGCACTAGGTACTCAAGATGCTGCAGATTATACGATAACATATCACAACTCTCAGGCAAATGCAGATTCCGGAGCAAGCCCTTTACCTACAAACTATGTTGTAACCGGACCCTCACAAACAATTTATGTTAGAGTTACAAACAATCTAAACCCTGATTGTTATGCTACTGATAGTTTTGTTATTACGATTGTGCCACCACCAACCGTAAATGAACCGACCCCAATTGTTTTGTGTGATGAACACCCCAACGATGGTTTTGCCGAGTTCACTCTTACTGATAAAGACGATGAAATAACAGGTGCAAACCCTGATTATATTGTATTATATTTTCAAACCCTGGCGCTCGCAGAAGTTGGCGATCCGGGGGATCAACTTATAAGCCCCTATACCAATGTAATTCCAGATACACAAACTGTATTCGGCCGTGTTGAAGATATCAATAGTGGCTGCTTCAATATCGTAGAATTAACCCTACAAGTGAACCCGACACCTACAATTGCAGATCCCATCACAGATTTTTATGTATGTGACGACGATCAGGACGGCTTTGAGATTTTTGATTTAACGAGCAAAGACACCGAGATACTCAATGGCTTGTTCAATATGGAGATTGACTACTACAACACCTTTGACGATGCCGATCAGGACATCAACCCCATTGGTGACCCTGTGAATTATAACAGTGGTGGCGGTGAGACCATATTTGTACGCGTTGAAAGCTTGCTTGCCGGGTGTCACTCAGTTGGCCAGTTTGATTTACTCTTTCACCCGGTTCCAACCTTTACAGCCCCCTCACCCTATGAATTGTGTGATGATGAAATAGTAGATGGATTTACTGAATTTGATTTGACTACCAAAGTAGGAGAAATCAGTGGCGGTAACCCCAATCTATCCATCAGTTTTTATATTGATGAACCTGATGCATGGGCAGGAGTCAACGCTTTGCCTTTTACGTATACCAACATTTCCAACCCTCAAATAATATGGGTACGCATACGCGATATCAACACTGGTTGTGTTGCGGTAAGTCCTATGGAATTAATTGTAAATGGAGCCCTTGAAATATTCACTCCCACCCCCTTGGAATATTGTGACCCTGACAATGACGGTTTTGGTGAGTTTGACCTGGATCTTTCCTTATTAGAAATCACGGGAGGTGTTCCGGGCTATTTAGTAACCTACCACGAGACCCAGTCCAATGCAAATAATGGAGAGTTTCCATTACCGATACCCTATACCAATGTAGTAATTTATAACCAAACAGTCTACGCCCGTGTAGAAGATCCTGCCACCGGATGTTTTGCAACTACCCCTTTAGAGCTCCAGGTATTAGACAGTCCTCAGATAGAAGACCCTTCTCCCTTGGTTCAATGTGATTACAATAGCAATGGCACTTCGACCTTTGATTTAACCTTAACAGAAGAAGAGTTATTTGCAAACATCCCTGATCCTTCAGGTTATACGGTGAGCTACTACCAGACCCAGGCCGATGCCGATGCGGGCACCAACCCAATTGGCACCCCTACGGCCTATGTCAATTTGAGCAACCCCCAGACCATATATATCGTGGTTGAAGATATTAATAACGGCTGCCAGAGTCAAACCACTGTAGAACTGCAGGTGGCAGGTCTTCCGGATATAAGCTATCCATTTGAGATCGAGTTGTGCGATGACAACAATCCCGGGGATGAGATAGAATCCTTTGACCTCAACGCCCTGATC
>NZ_BMGK01000014.1 GCF_014640155.1 Planktosalinus lacus
GATATCTCGAACAGTTAAAAAGTAGAGAATTGAATGCCAATACTGAAATCAAAACAATGTATGAACCTTACGTAAAAGAACACTATTATTGGATATGGAACAAAACAAATCCGTGGCATCGACAAGCTGAATTTTATAAAGACGACCCAAGAACTCTGGAGAATATTGATTTACAAAGTGTAATAAGTAACAAGCAATTAGAGGTAATGATAATGAATAGAAGATATCAATCGATATTAATTTTAGATTTCTATTCAAACACCATGAAACTTGCGAAAGATATCATTGCTGACATCAATAAAGAACAAAATTAAAATAACTATCCAATGATAAAATTCTTCCAAAAAATCCGCAAAAAACTCATTGAAGAAGACAATGTTCGAAAATATCTGCTTTACGCCATTGGCGAAATTGTGCTTGTGGTGATTGGTATTTTGATTGCACTTTGGATTAATAATCTAAATATAAACCATCAACTAAAAAAAGAACAGACAACGTTAATTACAAATCTAAAACAAGAACTCAATGAAAATTTGACCCAGTTTAATAATAGGACAAAACGATTAGCAGATCTTAATAGGAAACTTATTGAAGTCCTGAATTTTTCAGCGAGCGCACCTAAAAATACACCTTTAGATAGCCTTAAAACCTATACTACAAGTGTATTCACATTTCCAGCTGCAGTACTAAATAACTCTAGATTAAGTAGTGCAAAATCCTCGGGTAAGTTTAGTTTATTATCCGAAAATATCACAACATCACTTACAGATTATGAGACTTCAATTAATAATTACAGTAAATTTACAGAAATATCATCTTTGACATTTCAAGACGACTGGTCAAATTTAGTCATTAGGCTTAACTCTTTACAGCGTTTTCATACTATATACTATCCAGATACAGATCTTATAACACACCCAGAATTTGTTTTGGATGATGAAGCATTAAGCTTGTATTTAAAAGAACCTCAAACTTATGAACTGCTTCACAAATATTATGTGCAATCTATGGCAGAACAAGCTTGGTTAGAAGAATTGATAGATAGAATTAATTCTACACTAAAAACTATAGAACAAGAACAGTTATGATAAAATTCTTCCGAAACATCCGCAAAAAACTGATCGAACAATCCAAAGTTCGCAACTACTTCTTTTTTGCTATTGGCGAAATTGTACTTGTGGTGATTGGAAAGATGATTACTTAACAAATTGCCCCAACCCGCCCACTAGAGGGTTTTCTAGGTGGTATGCTCTTCTAAAAATAGCTCAATCCAAACTGTATTTTCAACTACCAATTCACAACTCCTTATTATAAGATTTCTTAATCAACTCCGCCTTGGAGTTGATTTCCAAAGCATTGTAAATATTCTTGATATGACTTCTGACGGTGTCTAAAGAAATAAACAAATCATCGGCGATCATTTTATAGCTTTTTCCGTTGACAATGCCTTTTACGATATCCAGCTGTCTTTTGGTGAGTTGATGTTTGTTTTTGGGAGCGTAATAATCAGCAATTTTTCTGGCAATAGCAGGCGACATATACGAACCACCATCAGAGACTACCTCTACCGCTTCTTTGATTTTTTGCAACGAACTGCGTTTGGAGACATACGAGCAGGCACCGGCACTCAGGGCTTTAAAAATCATGTCAGTTTCTTCAAAAGTGGTGAGGATAATGACATCTAAATCCGGTTTCAATACTTTCATTTCGGGCAAAGACTCCACACCCGTTTTTCCCGGAAGTTGGATGTCTAAGAGCAATATAAAATCGGTTTCACTTTCATGCTTGAGCCAGTCTTTAAAATCTTCTGTATTCCCAAAAGTTTTTAAAACCTGAACAGAACTTTGAAACCCAAAATAAGTGACCAAACTATCTAAAACCACAGGGTCGTCTTCTACGATGATGATGTTATTTATAATTTGCAATTGACGCTGTTTTAGATTGTACAAGTTATGGAAATAAAGCCAGGTTTGGTATCACATCATAATGTGAGATTATTATCAAGCTACATTGGGGATAAAAAGATAGATTCCAAAGCCATCTTCCAAATCAAATTTTAAATCGGCATTGATGCTTTGAGCCCTCATTTTCATATTGGCCAGACCGAATCCTGAAACCTGTTTTTTTACTTTTATATGACCATTGTCTTTTATGCTAAACTCACAATTTCCTTTGTTGATATTAAGCTTAATTTTAACCTGTTTAGCATCTGAATGTTTGATAATGTTGTTGATGGCTTCTTTGTAAATTAAATACAAATTTCTGCGACTATTAAAATTTATCTTTTTTTGAAGGTTGAGGTCATCTATATCTATTTGGTAAGAAATACCTGCCGGCAATAAAAGTTCTTCTGCCAACTCGTGCATGCGTTCTACTAAATTCCCCAAGGTGTCTCTTCGGCTATCTATACTCCACACCAAATCTCTCATGTGAGAAATGGTGCTTCTACTTAGGTGGGTAATCTTATGAAGTTTGTTTTTTTGATTAGGATTGGTGGCTTGCATTTCAAGCATTTCGGTTTGCATAGCCAACCCAGTCAACATAGAGCCCACGTCATCGTGTAGGTCGCTTGAAATTTTGGTGCGCAAGCGCTCCATTTCCATAGCTTGATGGAGACGATATTGAAAAACACTGTAAATAATTACCGCAATACAAAGAATCATCAAAAGTAAAAACCACCAGGTTTTATAAAAAATGGGGTTCACTACAATGGGAATCATCAATCCGGCTTTACTCTCATTCCCGTTGATATCTACGGCTTTTATTTTCAATTCATACGAGCCGGCTGGCAATTGGTTATAACGGATGCTGTTGGTGTGGCCTTGATAAAACCACTGATTTTCCAAACCTTCCATCTTGGTATAATAGCTATAATAGTCTTTATGGAAATAATCAGGAATTGACCAATCTACCTTCAAGTTGATGTCATAAGGCGATAAAACCACAGGTTTTTGATTCCATTTCGTTAGCTGAATGAGACTGTCTTTTTGTTGATTAAATAGTTCTATTTGGGTCAAATTCATAGCCGGTAAATCTCGCTTTTTCGATAGATTTTCAACTGAAAATTTGGTAATGCCATTCAGCCCACCAAAGTAAAATTGGTCGCTTTCTGATTTGTAAGCTGAGGTGTAGTTGAATTCATTGTGTGTTATACCATCTTGTTCAAAAAATTTTTGAAATGAATTTTTATCTAAATCAATAAGGTTTAAACCTTTATAGGTGGCTGCAATTATCTTATTCGTGTCTATTGTTAAAATGGATACCACATTGTCATTTGTCAATCCCCTTTCTTGATTGATCACTTGCAGCTGTTGGTTTTTTAAGTCTAAAATGTTGATGCCCCCCCCATAAGTGCCTATATAGAGCTTTGAATTTACCTCATTAAGACTTAAAATAATGTTTTTACTCAAAGCCGGTATTGAATGAATGGTATAGATTTTTTCTATGCTTCCATTCAGGTTTAGTTTCAATATCCCGTGATTTTGCGTTCCAACCCAAATGGTTTCCGGGTCAAGTTGGCTTTGTTCAAAACAACGAAGTATATACTGATCTTCTTTGGGGGGTGTTTTAAATAGGGGTTTGTAAGCCTTTGTCTCAGGTTGAATACGTATCAATTTTGAAAGCCGATGTCCGGTAAGCAGCTCTCCTGTATTCAATTGAATAATAGGGTTAGGCTCAGTGCCGTCTAGGAAAGGCTCAAATTGAGGAAAGGTTTTTATGGAAGTATCCTCAAAATTAATTTCGATGAGTTCATCGTTTACTGAATAGGCTTTGTTATTTGAAGTATCAGAAACAAAAAACTTAGCATTATGCAGTTTTAGACCTAAGTTTTTGAATGGAATAGGTTTGGCTGCATCGTTTTTGCTAATCTCATAAAGTTGCCATTCAGTTTCGCATAAGGCGGCCAAATTTCCGTTTTTTAAAGGAAATATACTCCTAAACGATCGGCCCCAACCCTCGTTTTTATTCTTAAGAATGCTTTGAAAGTTTTGCAGGTTTTGTTTGACTTTTATCAAGCCATTGTCTGTTGCTATCCATAACAAATTTGTAGCATCAATGAACAGATGATTGATGTTCTCGTAGTCTAGTTTTGCATTGATATCGGTTGTATAATTTTTGATTTCACCTGAAGGATTGAGATAAAACAGCTCTTTTTTTGTTGCAAACCAGATACCGCCATTTGTATTTTCAACCGCTTTATAAAAGGGTTCCTGATGTTTAAAAAGTGTACCAATAAACTCAAAATCTTCATACAAATCTATACCGCCCGAGCTTATGGGAAAGTAATAATGTTGCCCTTTAGCATTAAAAAAAGATTCCCCAAAATGCAAGTCTTTTCCAAGCCAGTCATAAGTGTCTAAAATTTTGTTGTCCAGAATCAATCCATTTTGATCAAAAAGCGTTACCCCATGGTTGATGGTCGCCCAACAGATAGTATTCTTTGGGGTCAATTCTAATGAGGTAAAGCCAGTGGTATTTCTTTCATAAGATTTGATAAGCTCTATTTGCTCACCATCATATTTTTTCAATAGTTGAACAGGTTTTGAATTGGGTTTTTCCACTCCTTCTATCAGCCATAAATTATTGTTTTTATCCAATAAAATTTCAATGACTTTTCCTTTTATTTCTTCGACAATGCGTTGATGAGAAATGAAAGTTTCACTCTTTAGAGAGAATGCAAACAATCTGTCATTTGCAATATACCAGAGCGTTTGCCTTAAAGGGTTATATTGAAATTGTTTGATGTCTTCAAAAGGAATAAAGTTTGGATTGTTTTTATTGCTGTTAAAAATTGTGAAGGTATTGCCATCATATTTTATGATGCCTTGTTCGGTGCCAAGCCACATAATACCATCGGTGTCTTGTAGTATCGCTTTAACATTTCGATTGTGCAATCCATTTTCTGTAGTCAGGGTTTTGACCTGAATGGTATTTTGGGCAAAGAGAAACGGATTCATGCTACAGAAACCAAAACAGATGACCAGTATTAAAGCTTTCGCATTCAAAACAATAGGATTTGTATTATCAAATATACTATTTCCTTCTAAAACCACATCAAAATGTGATTGACGGGATTTGATATCTAGTCTAACTTGCACCAAACTAACTAAAAATATACTATTATGAAAAAAGCATTACTGATTTTATTAGTCTTACCGCTTATGGCTTTAGGACAAGAAGAAGAAAGAGGAAGAATCATGGCATTTATGGAGTTTACCGTCAAACAAGGACATAGTGCTCAATTTGAAGACGGTATGAAAAAACTGAAAGCCTGTTATAATGATAACGGCGGTGAAGATGGTTGGACTGTGTGGAAACGTGTTCAGGGAGAAGGCAGTGTGTATAACGTTGTAAGTGCTATGGATAACTGGGCAGAAATGGATGAAGTTGACGAAGGATGGAAAGGCTGTTATAATATTATTAGGAACTTTACCGCGCCTCATGTTGAAAAAGTAAAGCGCAGTTTCGCAAGACAACTACCTAAATGGAGCCAAAAAAACCACGAGGGTCCACACAAACTTGTCCAGGTGTCTAGCTTTATAGTCAATAACAACACCCTTTTTAGCGAAGCTATTAAAGAGTATATTGATATTATGACTGAGATGGACGAAGATCTCTCAGGGTATTGGTCATATAGTATGGGTGTTGGTAAAGATGGTGCTGATTATACTTTGGCGAGTTTTTATAAAGATTATGCCGCTTTAGATGAAACCAGTAACCTATTTGAAAAATATGAAAAAGCCAATGGAAAAAAGAAAGCCGATGAGATGCGGGATCGAATGAAAAAAGCCGGTGAAAAATGGAGTGAAGCAATTGAAGATTCATGGGGCTATATATGGGAACGCAAACCGGAATTATCTAACTAAACCGGTCTATTCTTTTATATAATTTACCTAAAACTGGGCTAAGAATTCATCTCAGCTCAGTTTTTAATAGTTCCACAAAGCTTAAGTCTCATTTCCAACACCTATTGATTGAAGCATCTTACTCTTGAAGACCCATTTTCATAGCTATGCCAACCTTAAAAATACAGACCCTATTTAAATAAATCATTTTAAAATTCTGTTACAATGAAAACAAAGTATTTAAAAAAGACACTATTTCTTTTCATGCTATGCTTTTCTTTATTGAGTTGTAAAGAGCGGATGAAAACAGTTGGAAGTTTTAAGTTAAACTCAGAACTTACAACCGCTTACAGTACTATGTATTCAAAAGAGAACCGCAATCATACCAATTTTATGTATACTGATAAGGTCAACTTAGACGCTCAGGCCGAAGACGTAATTAAAATTTTAAAAGTGGCTGACCAAAGAGCAAAAAACTACAAAAAACAACTTCCAAAATATGCTTGGTTTATTGTAGAGGATGTAGCTTTGATTGAATCTATTATTGAAGTTGAATTGGAAGGGTATACATTTGAATAGTTTTTAAAACTACTTAAATCAAAGAAGTAAACTTATGAAAACACGAATTACACTGGGATTTGCAATGGTGCTCCTCTGTTTATCCTGCCAGAAAAAACAAGAAATCCCTAATGAGGTTTCAATAACAGGTCAAATTGAAAATCACAACGAAACAGTTTTGAAGTTTCAAGAGTTTATGGGTAAAGGAACATGGTTTACTGAAATAGAGGTGCAGGATGGAACGTTTGCGCTAAACCTACCCCTAGATAAACCTGCTATCAAAACGTTGACCTTTGGGAGTATGTTCAAAACTATTTATTTACAGCCGGGAGAATCCTTAGAAATTTCATTTGATGCTTTAAAGATTGACAGCAGTTATAACTATGGCGGAAGTTTGGCTGTAGAGAATGTATTGTTAGACTTAATAAGAAAAAAAATCAGAAAGGTAGATTATAATTATGTTTACAATGAGTCCTTAGAAAATGCCGGTAAATACCTAGATTCTATGTCATCTGCAAACAAAGAATACATTGAAGAATTGATTGGGAACCAACCACTATCAACTGATTTTGAAGAATATGCAAAAGCGATGGTTGCGTACAATAATGCAGCACTTAAAATAATGTTAGGCGAACGAAAAGAGGAGCAACCCAAAAACTATTATGATTTCATCAATCAATTGTCATTAGAGAATGAAGATTACCTTAATATTTGGGAATATCGCTTTTTTTTAAGTAACTATATTGAGATGAAAGCCAACAAACGCTTAAATAAGATGGATTCTGTTAAAATAGCTGAACCCGATGCACTTTTTGATGAAAGCTTAGGTGTGATTAAAGCATTTAAAAATGAGAATATAAGAAACTACGCACTATTTAATGCGCTGAATATGAGACTGAGAGAGAAAGGTCTTGTAGGTTTTGAGAACTACTACACTTATTTTAAAGAGCATAACAAAGATCCTCATTATGCAGAGCACTTGAAATTACTTTATGAGAAAAAGCAATTGTTAGCACCGGGACAACCGGCGCCAACATTCACACTTGAAGATGTTGATGGTAATCTGGTTACATTAAATGACTTTAAAGGTAAGTATGTATACATCGATTTTTGGCAAACCCTCTGTCCGCGTTCAGGACGTGAATTACCCTATTTATTAAATCTACATTCAGATTATGAACATGAAAATATTGAATTTGTGAGTATCTCAGTAAATGAAGACGAGAATGTATGGCGTGACTATGTCAAGAAAAATAAAAATATGGGAACCAGTCTCATAGTTCCACAATCTTGGGATTCTAAAACCTACACAGACTATCAAGCTTTTGGGTTACCCACCTTCATATTGATTGATACAGAAGGAAAAATTATTGATCCAAAAGCAGCCAAACCTTCATCAAAAGAAATCAGGGAAACTTTTGATCAACTTTTAAAGAGCAGCTGACTTCGGGTTACCAACCTGGTTGCTAACTCCCAGCCCAAATAGACACGGAGTGCACCTTTGCCTACAGAATGATGGTTCCTATAAAAAATTAAAAATCAATGAATTAAGTTTACGGTTGTGCGTTGTAAGATCAAATATTTATATTTGAGTACTCCCTAAAAACATGTTGTTTATATGACTTATAGAGTGTATAAACACTATTAAAACCTAAACAGTAGCACATAAGAAATTGATAGCAATAACCGGAGATTTTTTTTTGATATACTTATGTCGAACACAATTTAAAAAAACCACACTATGAACTATTTAAAGTCAATTATCCTAGTTCTATTTACTGTATCAATTCAAGCACAAGAATCTAATCTTTTAATAAAAAAAGATTTGATTAACGATTGGTCAAATTATCCAATATTTCCTTATTTGATAGATTCTACAAGTGCTGATAAACAATGAAAACCTGAATTTAAATATCTAGACAGTATTGAAGTTTATGGCATCACTTACATCAGTGACGGTTTAAAAATTAAAGGATTAATGGCTAAACCTAAAAAAGATGGCAATTACCCTTGTGTGATATATAATCGTGGAGGAAATAGAGATTTTGGCTCACTGAAAGTTGCTCATGGCGCGATAACTCTTGGGCAAATAGCAAAAGAAGGATATGTTGTAATAGCAAGTCAATACAGGGGAAATGGTGGTAGTGAAGGAAAAGAAGAATTTGGCGGAAAAGATGTTAATGATATAACTATACTACCAACAGTCCTAAAAGAAATACAAGGAGCAGATACTGAAAGAATAGGCATGTATGGCTGGAGTCGAGGTGGAATGATGACATACATCGCATTATCAAAAATGGATGAAATTAAAGCTTCTGTTGTTGGTGGAGCATTATCAGATGCATTAAGCATGATGGAAGATAGACCTGAGATGGAAAAAAATGTTATTGCAGAACTGATTCCTAATTATGTAAATAGTAAAGATATTGAAATTGAGAAAAGGTCTGCTATAAAATGGGCAGATAAATTTCCTAAAGACGTTCCTATTCTTATGTTACACGGAAATGCTGATTGGCGTGTAAAACCCGAACAAAGTCTAAATTTAGCATTGGAATTTGAAAAATATAGAATTCCATACAGGCTAATAATGTTTGAAGGAGGAGATCACGGAATATCTGAACACAGGGAAGAAGTTGACAAACAGGTGATTAATTGGTTTAATAGGTTTTTAAAAAATAACGAGGAATTACCTAATATGGAGTATCATGGAAGATAAAAACTGTTTACACCCTATGATTTATGGCGAGAGAAGTGCTAAATCGAAAATTTTTGAATTTTTAGAAGTTAATTTATAAACCGAAACTTTGGCACTTCTTAACCGCTTACTTTTCAGATACCAAGCGTTGGCAAAAAATGTAAAAGATATGTATATGATGTATATTTACACTAACTAATAAAATTATGCCTAGACAAAGTATAGCATTTACAAAACCAAATGACAAATATCTGAAAAAGTCAAATTGAGAATTCTGTGATTTGTTTATTTTTTTAGTGCCTAACCAAACAACTAACTTTACACATAAACCTTAGCGGAAATTACAGATAAAAATCAAACAAATAACTTTCACCAAACTAACAACATTATGAAACAGCAAAAAAACATATTTCGTGTAATTTTAGCATTGGTCCTCTGTGCTTTGATTCTCCCTTGTACTGCGCAAGATTCCAAAAGTGGAAACCCTGAGATGCACCACGCTGAGGCAGATCCCGAGAATGACTATGTAACCGTGAAGTCTTGGGAGCACCAGCGTGAGCTTTTCATTGAGAAAGGAATGTCTGAGGCAAAAGCCGATTCCATAATCGCAGAATATTTAAAGTATCTTACAGATATGGATAGAACTGCAGGTGATGACCGCATCGGTGTTCAGGCACCTCCATTCAGGTTTGATGGATGGCTCAACTCCGAACCTCTTACTTTGGAAGACCTTAAGGGAAATGTTGTGTTGGTTCGTTGGTTTACTGACACCTGTCCCTTCTGCGCAAGTAGTACCCCTGCGCTTAATCAGCTGTACGAAGAATACGCTGACAAAGGCCTTAAGATGATTGGTGTTTTCCATCCTAAAGCCGGTATAGATGATCCTTTAGATAAAGAGCGGGTAAATCGTGTGGTGGAAGCTAGAGATTTTAAGTTTCCGATCGCTATTGACTGGGATTGGCGCAATAAAACACTAAAGGACTGGTGGTTGACAGGTCCTGATCGACCGGGCACTTCTGTGACATTTATACTGGACAAGTCCGGGGTAATACAGTTCATTCATCCCGGCATGGAATATCACGAAGACAATGGTTCAGAGCTGCACACAATGTGCGCGAGTGACATGGGTCGTATCCGAGCTGCAATAGAGCGGCTCATCGCTGAATAAATAGTCAGTGATGACAGATTTTACATTTTTGATGGAACTAACAAGGCCGTGGTTATAAACAGAACCTTGCGAGGAATTAGAATCAGTTGCACTTTGACGTTATTTGGGATGGAAGTGAATATAAGGAACTAACAAAAATAACTACCCCGCTCTCAGAAGTCTCTGACTTCGGAGCATACCAATTGCGATAAAGCTACCAAAGCAATGCTGCCATCTCCTGACGGCATTCCCATAATCCATTTACAGTCCCCCACCCCAACAGCCCCATACTCTCTACTGTAATTTCGATTGCTTACTTTATTTAAGAATAATATCAAGGGAAATACGCTACTTTTGTCGCGACTGCAATCGTATGAAAAGAACTTTAGTAAGATATAGAAACAGTGCTTTTGGAAAGACTGTGATTCGCAATCAAAAGTACGCCCCCATTCTTTTTTTTATGGGTGGCTTTATTTTTGACACCTTGACTTTAGGGCGTATAGATCGTGTTTATGATACGGTGGTACTTTGTTCGCATATGACCTTATTATCGGTAACGCTTTATATGTATAATTTAGCGGATGACGGCACCTTGAAAAACGCTTTTATCGAGCGTTATTCTGACTATTTTCCGCTCGCCATACAGTTCTTCTTTGGAGCACTTTCAAGTGCTTTTGTCATCTATTTTTTTAGAAGTGTATCCTTGTCAAAAACGATGTTTTTTTTCATACTACTGGTGCTCCTCTTATTTGCAAACGAGTTTCTTAAAAGGAAAATCTCCAATAAATACCTCCTGTTCAGTGTTTATTTTTTTATAAGTTTTACCTTTTTCACCTTTATGATTCCCACGCTGATAAAGGAAATGAACACCTTTATTTTTATTATTTCCGGACTTGTAAGTTTAGGGTGTACGCTGGCTCTCATCCTGTTTATTTACACGTCAAGCCCAAGCACAAGAGCAGAAATAAGTCTAAAAAAACTAATCAGCGGTATCCTTTCTATCTATTTAGTAATCAATGTTTTTTACTATTTCAATTTGATTCCACCGGTACCGCTGGCTATGGAAACCGGGTTGGTGGCTCATGATGTTCAGAAAAAAGATAACGAATACATCGTAACTTACGAGAAGGATGAATGGTATATATTTTGGCGTACTCACAACATCAATTTTCATCGTCAGGGGGATGAAAGTGTCTATGTGTTCACTTCTGTTTTTGCACCTACAGATATAAAAAAGTCCATTTTTCATCGCTGGCAATGGTACAACCCCGAAACCAAAAGTTGGGAAATAACCGAGGACATTGGCTTTGAGGTTACCGGTGGGCGTGGGCGTGGTTTCCGTGGATATACTTATAAAAACAACCTAACGGAAGGCCAATGGAAAATTCATATAATTACGAAAGAAGAACTGATACTTGGTGTTGTCGATTTTGTAGTTAAAAACACTTCTGAACCCAACAGAAGAAGAATGGTAAATAAATCATTTTAAAAACTGTTTTCCTCAATCATAGGACTGTAAACTATATGGTGCTTTAGGATTAAATATCCGTAAAAATCTTCTTTAAAAACACAAAACTAACACATATTTAAATTTGCCATAGGCGAGGACGAGCTTGTGGTTCATTAGATAAGAAATTCAAGAAAAGTAGTGAAAAATTTGATTCAATAAACCCTCAATTGATTTTTTTGATAAATATTTTTCGTGTTTTGAAATATTTTAATCCCTCTCTATTCAACACGGAAATTTTCTATGAAAGAAAAATCAATAATAAGGGAAAATCCAGTATCCATTCAATTTTCTCTAGAGCAAGATTCACCGAAGGTTTTCATCTGACTCTCGCCCTTATTGTAATCACTAAAGTTTATTTTCTCTTTGCATTGGCTGCATTTTTCCATATGTAAGAGAACGCCATAGCCATTCCAGCGGTCCAAATTGAAAACGATCCAACCAAGCCTTTGACCATACATATTGGATGATCCAAATAAACAACGTGATTAGTAACTGAATACTTCTATCTATTTGTCCGAATAGACCAAAACCAATACCATAAAATATAAAAACACAAATAACAGACTGTGCTATATAATTTGTTAAAGCCATTTGGCCAATAGCTGCAAATCGTTGTTTCACAGTCAAGCCTATTTTAGATTGACTTATCAACATGATGATGCATATGTATCCAAAACCTACGAACAGACTGCCGTAGTAGTTGTACTGAGAACCGAAAAACATAGAGTATTCAAAACTCCAGTTGGCATCAAAATTCTTAACCATCCCATATATCACTATCGGAAACCCAATCAACCAGGATATTAGCAATCCTCGTAAGTAGAATTTTTTGCTTTTCAATGCTTGCAGGATTTTCCATTTATATAAGGCCATACCAATCAGCATGAGCCCTCCGGCCCGCCATAAAAATAAGATCGGAAACACGAAAGTTTCCATAAATAAAGCCGATGCTGAATTATGTTTGATTTGCATAAAAAGCGGTCCTGTGACAGCTTCAATTTCGCTGTTGATTTCATTTTGATTTGGTATCCAGCTGTCTTTTATGGATGCCAATGCTTCTTTTGGCATATGCTCCAATGATGCTCCAAAAAACCAATAAATCAATGTATGAATAGAGATGAAAACCATACCCACAATGAACAGACTTAAAGGGCTTTTTTTGCGGAAAAAATAAACAAATAATGCGCAAATGACATAGGGAACCAATATGTCCCCGTACCATATAATGTGAGCATGAATAATACCGATTACCAATAACCAAAATGTTCTCTTATAATGCAGACCTGCAGAGCTTCCATGCTTTGTTTCGACCTTTTGAGTAACCAGAAGAATGCCTGCACCAAACAGTATGGAGAAAATAGTCATGAATTTTTGATCTGCAAACAAATGAGATACGATCCAAACCCACTTGTTTATGCCTTCCAAGTCACCGTATGCCGTTGGATTCATATAGGCGGCTCCCGGCATTGCAAAGCTCTGAATATTCATAATTAAAATGCCTAGTATAGCAAAGCCTCTGAGAATATCCAGACTCTTTATGCGCTCACTTGAATTTATCGGGGAAAAATCTTGTGTCATAATATTTCTTTTAAAAAATTAAAAGGACTTCATAATATCAACGAAATCAATAAAGGTTAAACGAGTTCATTGAAAAAACTACTTTATCTTCATAAAGGTTTCCCTTTGATGAAATAAGCTAACCACCTTTCCTTCTTTCAGATTAAAACCAATGATAGTTCCTGAACCTGGCACTAACTCTACCCGCATCGTATTTTCAGTAGGGAATGGAGTTGCTATAGTTCTTAAATTTCCCGCCATCACTACAAATTGTCCCTCCTCATATAGTATTTCTACTGAACCGTATTTTTCGCTGGTGAATATTCCCTCATATTGTGCTTCGGGTAGCGATAAATTCCATGTTCGTTCCGCCATCTTTTGCTCATGGTCAAGTTGTGCTTTGCGTTCTTGAGCAAGTGCCTTCGGCACTTTTTTGTTAAGAATTTTCTCTGCTTTTTTAAGCTCTTTTTTGTTTCCCAAATACAAATTATAAGCATATTTCGAAACTAAGTTAGCGGCAGTCATGCCCATATCTGTATTTGTGAAAATCGCCATGCCTATATTTTTTTTGGGAATGAATGAATAATGGGCAAAATAACCCGTGTATCCCCCAAAATGATACACGATTCTTTCCTTTTCAAATTCACCAATCCTCCAACCACTTGCGTAGCCGTTTCCGTCAAAAACTCGCACATATTCGTGCTTTGCATCCACTTGTTGTTGGTAAGAATTTTCAACTAAGTCTTCTGGATAAACACCTTTACCTTTTCCCAAATAAAACTGTAAAAACTTAGAAGCATCTTCAATATTGGTCATCAGTCCTCCTGCTGCGTGCATCAATGCATCTTTTTTTTGCAAAGGAGAAACGCTTACTTTTCCTCGGAACACGCCACTATGCGGACGCGCTAATTTTTCAGCGGGTACTTTAGAGGCATACGCTGTACTATTTTCCATGCCTAGGGGCTGAAAAAGTTTTTCGTCTAATAATTCTTTCCAACTTTTGCCCAATTCGGCTTTTAGCAAATAGTCTAACAAGTAGTAGCCAAAATTAGTGTATTCAAAGGCTTTGCCTGCTTCGTTTTTTTGTGTTTCTTCTTCTATGAGCTGCAAAACTTCAGCCTCAGTATATTCGCCAGTATATGCCAAACGAAAGGAAAGATAAGGGTTATCAATACCGCTTTGGTGAGAAAGTAAATCCAAAATGGTAATATTCTGGAAAACTTCTTTTCTTTTAAAATCCTTAAACGGCTTATAGTCTAGGATAGGGGCATTGAGATCGATAATTCCCTCTTCTGCCAATATATGGGCTAAAAGACCGTTAAAGGCTTTTGTGCAGGAAGCAATGTAATAAACACTTTGATTTGTAGCCGCTTGTTGCTTCTCCCAATTGGCATAGCCAAAGGTTTCTTGATATAAAATCTCCTCGGCACTTACTATGGCAACGCTCACTGAAGGCACAATTTCAGATGTTTTTAAGTTATTTTTAATGAAGGAGTTGAGCAATTGGTTAGTATTTGTTTGGGCCAAAAGTGGTATAGAAAATAAAAATGAAATGATTAAAGTTGAGATTGATTTTTTCATGTTGTTTTAAAATTTATTTAATTTTCACAATAGAGCCGTTCATTTTCTCAATAATTAGATTATCCTTTTCAAGTAATCTTCCGACATTCATCACAAAATCACAGTGTGAATTGAATAAATCGTTGGGCTTTTTTCCATTAACAGAGAGCAGGCTTTCTCCAAGTTGGAAGAGCAAATTGGGCGTAGTGCGGCTTACCATCCAAAGTGAATCGTTTTGAATCGACACCAAAAAACTATGAGGTTCAGCTATGAAAATTTGTTTCTTTTTTTGTAAATAAATTTTCTTAGTATCATAATTGATAATCACTTCAAAATGTTTTAGAAATTCATTACCTAAAAGCGCTTTATTGAGTGAAGAAAATTCAACCGGAATTTGTGCTTTAGCCCCTCCCACATTTACCGATAAATTTTTGACGAGTAAGGAATCGGTATTTGTGCCATAAATTCCCGAAGTAGATTGGTCCTGAATTATCTTCGACTCGATATTTTTAAAATGATTAGCTACCGATAGAGGCAAAACCAACCCGCCATTATAGCCTACATCAAATAAAATATTTTCTACCTTTTTGCCTTCAATTTCAAGGTTGATGGTAGGTGTACCTGAGAGTAAAGGGCGTTTAAATGGCAAAACATAGCTGTCACCTTCTACCTCAAAAGGGCTATCAGAGAAGTGTATAAGTTGGTTTTCATAGTCTATTTTCCAATGTGCCAATTTGATGAGGTTGGCTCCAATAATACCGCTATCTGCAATGCAAGGACTAGCAGAAGTAGTTGCATAAGTTAATTTACCTGCACCAATATTGTAAAAAGTTGATTCGCCGAGTTTTAAAGAGTCAATCTGTACAACCTCTATTTTTTGACTAATTCCTTGAGCTGTACTGTTAGTTTTTTCTGCAATTATTTCTAATCCCAAATTGTCTGCTAGTGAACTTTCTAATTTACTATTAAAAGCCCCTGTGTCAAAAATAAAATCTAAAGGCTGTTGTTTGCCATTGATTTGCGCCTGTACAACGATTAAATCCTTTTCAAAACGAAAGGGAATACTATCTGTAAAATTCCCACGCTCCAAATCGCCCGATGTGAGCAGATTGACATTTTTAAGGTAGTTGCAAGAGGTCAGACAAATTATGCTAATGAGTAAAATATTTAAGTTTTTCATTTGAATTTTTAAAGTAAGATTTTATATGTCTAATATTCAATGTGTTATGATGCATTGAGTTGATTTTAAGAATAGCATTATTGATTCTTTACTTTCATAACCTTTTTTTTCTATAGCGTTGATGGATAAATAATGCAATGGGAATTAAAAGATATATTAAACTTGAATATAAAAACCCATCTTTTTTAAACATCAATACAAACAGTATAGATAAAACTGTAATGCTTACTAAAATAAGGTATTCCTGAATAGAAGTTTGAGTTTTATATACCTCCATACGGTTTAAATCAAGCTGCGATTTTCTCTGTTTTGCATTCATATATAATAACATAAAAATGAAATAAATGGCTAAAAGTCCAAATCCAAATCGCAACATTATATCAGACCATTGTTCTACCTCTAAATCTGCTTGCTTTAAGTTTGTTACAGCCAATTGTAAGCCATCTGAATGATCTCCTAAGGAACGTTTTATTTTAACAAAGAGGACGGTTCCTAAATAAGAAAACAGGTACTTCATAGGATAGATGTAATAGAGCAAAACAAATACAAGCAAAAAATTAAGCAGGATTGTTTTTTTATCTTCCAAACCATATCTTAAAAAGAATGTTTTATGTTCATTCCAAATACTAAAAAGTAATAAAGCGCAGAAAATAAAACCGAAAAAACTATACATAGAAGCTTGAAGTTCTACATAAGTTTTAGGTACTTCAGAAGAAATCACTAACAAGGTTATCGAAAAACCAAAAATGATATCAGTTAATGTTTCAAATCGTGAACCATGTATCCCTCTATATTTAAAGCCATCTGTGGAAATATTTTTATTCATACTTTCTTAATTTAATTTTTCCATCAATATATTCCGCTAAATTTGATGGCACAAAATTGAATTAAAATCTACTAAATTACAGGCTGAAATCACCTTTTGGGAAGAATGGTCACTTATTTGTGACAAACGGGAATATGTAGCAGCTTCTAGTTAACTATTTAGCTGAAGAAGTTGAAGCAGCCTCTCAGATTTGGAGCGAGAGACCGGGATTTTTTCTTCAATATTTTCTAAAATAAGTTCAAAATTTCGGGCATTCCCTTCTACTTTTTGAATATGATGCAGGCTTACTAAGAAACGGTTGTGGCACCTAAAAAAATCAAAATCAGCTACTTGTTCTTCAATCGTTTTCAGGCTATTTCTTATGAGTTCTTTTTGTATTTTTTGGTTTTGATAATAAAACACCTCAACATAATTACCTTCAGACTTTATAAAGCACACGTCTATGGGGGTCACCTGCAAGGCAATTTTATTGTTTTCTGCCACCAATACTATTTTATCCGGTAAAGTAGTGTTCCGTTTTTTTTGAGGTGATGGAGATTTTCTTTGGAGTAGTTCTTGATTCAATCGCTCCGCTTGTCTCCTTTTTATTTTTTGATGTTGACTTTGCTCATAAAGCACCAATATAAGAACAGGAAAGAAGCTAATTGCTACTGTTCTCAAAACAACCAGCTGAAATAATTCAAATCTGTCGGCTTGAGGGTTAAGATTTAAAAAAAGCACAAATAGCACTAATGAAATCACTGTTAAAACAAAAAGAATAAGTAAAATTTCTTTCTTAACAGTCCAGTTTTCTTCAATGGTTTTGAGAAAATATCTTTTTATTACAGAAACACAAAAAAAGACAGTTATACCAACAAATACAGCAAAAAAGACACTCCAAAGAATCAACTGATTTGTATGAAAAGTATCAAATTCAAAAGGCTTGAGAATCACTAAAATTAAAAAAGTGATCATTGAAGGCAACAAAACACTGTACCGATTAAAAATAAAAGGATGTGGCTTATACAGTATTTTTTGAATTTTCATTAAAAAGTAAATAGTGGTCTATTGCATATAGTGTCCAAAATCAGTCAGTCCTAAAACTAAATTTTGGTTCTTGAGAATCGAATATATGAAAATTTAGTGGATGGCTACCCGAATATTTAATTCTCATCTTGAGGTTTTTAGACATTTTAACGTCTCGCGCATAACATAAGTTGCAAGCTAAAATATGCAAGAATTTTAAATTTGCTCTCGGTGAAAAGCAGTGAAAAATTTGATTCAATAAACAGATAATCGATTGCTCTGAAAAAGATTTCCCCCGCTTCGGAAAGTTTTAAAGCGGCTTTATCCAACGCAGTAATATTCTATAAATTAATTCCATAACTTTAACATACTCCCCAAAAGAAATAGTTCAAAGTCATTTTATCAATTGCATTTTTTTAAATAATATCAATTTCTATGAAAGCTAAAACCATAAAGGAAGAATCTCCTGAAGACATCAAAACTGCTTTGGCAAAAAGCATTGATGATGATTTTAAACCAACATTGGCAATTGTCTTTATGTCCTTTAAGAAGGATATTAATGCTGTGTGTGAATTATTAAATGATGAAGGGATTCAGATTTTTGGTGCTACCTCTGCCGGTGAATTTATTGATAGCGAAATTGAAGATGAAAGTATCGTAATTATGCTACTTGATATAAATCCATCCTATTTCAAAATAATGTTTCTGGAAGCCGGAGAACATTCTGAATTTGAAATTGCAAAACAGCTGGGTGTAGAGGGAAAAAAGACCTTTGCAAATGCTGCTTTTATCATTGCATCAGGATGGAGCAATGAGATAGATGGTGAAGAAGTAATCAATGGCATTGAAAATGGTTTCGGAGGCGGTGCTACCATTTTTGGCGGGATGGCGGGTGACGACCTTACCTTAACGGGACCCAAAGCGTTCACACATGGAAAAAGTAGTGTCACCGGATTGGTGGCACTAATTTTAGACCAGGATAAAGTGGAAGTATCTGGGGTCGCGACTTGTGGTTGGAAACCCATTGGAATCACAAAAACCGTAACCAAAAGTGAGGGAAATGTTGTTTACACCATCGATGATAAGCCCGCACTGGATCTGGTCGCTAAATATTTGGGTCTCAATCTGGACAAAAAATTCAACAACACTGTCTTTGATCTTGGTGGTTATTATCCACTACAATTGGAAAGAGAAGGTGCGCCACCAGTAATGAGAACCGCACAGATGGGGAATATTGAAAACCGTTCACTAATATGCGCCGGGAATGTTCCTCAGGGTTCAAAAGTTCGTTTTTCATTGCCGCCTGACTTTGATGTGATAGATACTGTTGTTGAAGAATGCAATGAAGTTAAAAGTGAACAGCTTCAGGAAGCCGATGCCGTCATTATGTTTTCATGCATCAGCAGATATTTGTCATTCGGTGTGATGACCAGCGAAGAAATCAAAAGAGTAAAAGAAGTTTGGAACGCGCCACTCGTAGGTTTTTTTACCTATGGCGAATATGGCAAAGCAAAAGGCGGACAACATGAATTCCATAACAATACTTGCTGTGTAGTAGCATTGAAAGAGAAATAAAATTAATTATGAAAGCAAAATCTATACACGGAAAATCTTTACAAGATATTAAACAATCATTGCAAAATAGCCTTTTAGATGGTTTTAAACCAACTTTAGCTATAGTATTTATTTCGGTAAAACAAGACAGAAAGGCCATTTGTGAATTTTTAAATGATAACCATATCAATGTTTTTGGAGCTACTTCCTGCGGCGAGTTTGTGGATGGCCATCAATCAGTGGGAGAAATTGCAATTTTACTTTTAGAATTATCAAAAGAGAATTATACCATTGTTTTTGAAGATATAAGAAATCGAAGTTTAGAAGAATCCGTTCCAAATTTGGCCAAATCTGCATTAAAACAATTTACAAATCCATCACTAATTGTTTGTAGTACAGGTGTTAATAAACAAGGTGAATTTTTTAAAGGTGAGGAAATGGTAACGCTTTTAAAACATAGTCTAGGAACAGAGAAATTATTTTTTGGAGGCATGGCCGGAGACGACTGGGTATTGAATAGTAGCTTTGTGTTTACAAATAACAAAGAAACAGATAATGGTGTTGTAGCTTTAGTTTTGAATGGAGAAAAAATCAATTTAACGGGAATGGCTATAACAGGCTGGAAACCATTAGGAATTACAAGAACAGTCACTAAAAGCATAAACAATTTACTGTATGAAATTGATGGAAAATCTGCAGTGGAATTGTACCTGAAATATCTTGGTAAAGAAGATAAAATCACCCAAAACAATTATAATATATTTGAAGAATTATCTTTTGAATACCCATTTATTGTTAAAAGAGACGAAAACGAAACCCTTCTAAAATCACCAATGAAAATTGATGATCAAGTAAAAGCATTGGTTATGGACTTACCAATGCCTGAGGGTACCAAATTTTGGTTTACCTATCCACCAGATTTTGATATTGTTGAAGAAGTTATTGAAAAGGCAACTCAATTAAAACAAGGTACTAATGAAGGAGCAGATGCCCTGTTGATTTTTTCATGTGCAGGAAGAGAGCCAATTCTAGGGCCAATGGTAACAAATGAAAACGAAGGTATTGCCAAAACATGGCAAACACCAATGGCAGGTTTTTTTACCTATGGTGAGTTTGGTCGCGCATTAAATGGCAAACAAAATTTTCATTCCGGTGCATGTTGTTGGGTAGCATTAAAAGAAAAAGAATGAATCAACACTTAAAACATATTTTAGAATTTATCGAAAGTGCTAACCACCTTTCTGAAGATGAAAAAGCAGCATTACTTAAATCAATAAAAAATGCTGAAAACGAATTGGCTATTGCCCTATTCAAACTGGAGCGCACCGAAAAAGTGAAACGCACCACTGCCATCCTTCTGGAAGAAACCATTGAAGAGCTCGAGCAAAAACGAAAATCCATTGAAGAAACCAATCAGGCCCTGAATAATTCACTTACAGAACTGAAAGCTACCCAAAACCAACTCATACAATCTGAAAAAATGGCGAGTTTAGGAGAACTCACCGCCGGTATCGCCCACGAAATTCAAAATCCGTTAAACTTCGTCAATAATTTCAGTGAAGTGAGCAAAGAACTTCTTGAGGAAATGTTGGAGGAACTAAAAAATGGTGATACCGAAGAAGTCAACGCCATTGCCAAAGATGTGATTGAGAATTTAGAAAAAATAAACCACCACGGCAAACGTGCCGACGGCATCGTAAAAGGAATGCTGCAACACAGCCGCAGCAGTAGTGGTGAAAAAGAATTAACTGACATTAATAAATTGACAGACGAATACCTGCGACTCGCTTACCACGGACTCAGAGCCAAAGACAAATCGTTCAACGCAACCTTAAACACCAGTTTTGATGAGTCACTGGAAAAAATAGAAGTTATTCCACAAGATATTGGGAGAGTCATTCTTAATTTGATCACCAATGCGTTTTATGCCTGTACTGAGCGGAGTCGAAGTGCTGTGAGCGAAAAAAAGTTACATCAACCCGAAAATTATGAACCCACAGTATCAGTATCAACCAAAAAATCAAACAATAACGTATTGATTACTGTTGAAGACAACGGCAACGGTATTCCTCAAGCCATCGTCGACAAAATATTTCAACCTTTTTTCACCACCAAACCCACGGGGCAAGGCACGGGATTGGGACTTTCATTAAGTTACGATATTATAAAAGCCCATGGTGGAATTATCAATGTTGAAACCAAGCAAAATGAGGGCTTGCCTGCAGGCAAGGCAGGTACAGAATTTATCATTTCATTACCAACAAACAAAGCCGTATGAAACTAACCAAAAAACAAGAAAAAGAAATTTGGCAAGTCTATGATGCTTGGTTAAACAGCTATCTTAATGGTGATGTTGAAACTTATAATTCATTTTTAGATGATGAATATCATTTTATTGGTTCTGCAACTAAAGAAGAATTTTTAAACCGAAAGGATACCACGGAATTTTTCGCAGAAACAGGAGATCAATTTGCCGGTAAAACTGAAATACGAAATGAATCAAAATTTATAGAACAATTTTGTGACCTTATTTTTATTACACATGTTCTTGATGGTTGGTTTCTTCATGAAAAGGAATGGAATTTTTATAGCAGATTCCGTTTTTCCAGTATTCTAAGAAAAAACAAAGACGGTTGGCGTTTTATCTATCAGCATTTCTCGATTCCAGACCCAAAAACAGCAGAAGGTGAAACCATAGGTTACGACAAGATAAATGAAGAAAACCAAGAGCTTAGAGAAGCTATACAACGTCGCACCATTGAACTCGAACAAAAAAATCGAGAGTTAAAAATAGAAGGTGCCTTAGAACGGATACGAGCACAAGCCGTCGCCATGAAAACATCCTCAGACCTACTCGATATCGTTGTTACCATGCGCAATGAGTTTATTAAACTCGGTCATGAGGCGCATTATTTCTGGCACATGATGTGGCTACCTGAAACTTATGAAAAAGCAATGACCTCCGGTGATGGCAGTAAAATTGGTTTTGTCATGAAACTACCGCGACATATTCATGGTGACATCCCTTTGTTAGCCAATTGGGAAAAAAGCAAAACACCAACGGTGGTGTATCCAATGAATACAGAGGAAGCCATTGCTTATGTGGATAAAATGGTTGCTTTGGGTGATTTTCAAAATATAGATCCTCAAGCACCATCACACGATGATATTAGACATATTGGTGGTCTCACCTTTATTATGGCGCGAACCACACATGGAGAAATAGGCTATAGTTTACAAGGTATTATAGAAAATCCTCATAAGGAAGACATCGATATATTAGTCAAGTTTGCTGGGGCATTCGATCTGGCACATCGTCGTTTTCTAGATCTTCAAAAAGCCGAAAAACAAGCCAGAGAAACCCAAATAGAATTAGCACTTGAAAAAATACGTAGCAGAAGCATGGCTATGCATAAAAGTGATGAACTCAAAGAGGTCATTCAAGTCGTTTATGACCAATTCGTGCAATTGCAGGTCACTATTGACCATGCCGGTTTTATATTAGATTATAAAGAAAATGAGGACATGCAAATTTGGTTAGCTGACCATAATGCTGTATTTCCAAAGATTGTATTGCCCTATTTTGATTGTGCGCATTGGAATAACTTTATTGAAGCCAAGAAAACAGGAGGAAATTTCTTTACCAATCAATTAGACTTTGAAGAAAAAAATAAATTTTATAAAGACCTGTTTCAGTTTATCCCGGATTTACCTGAAGAAACCAAAACCACCTATTTTGGTTTTGAAGGCTTGGCCATCTCAACGGTACTTTTAGATACTGTCGGATTATATATAGAAAACTATAACGGCAATCCATTTTCTGACGAGGAGAATGCTATTTTAATGCGCTTCGGAAAAGTATTTCAGCAAGCCTTTACCCGCTTCCTCGATCTTCAAAAAGCAGAAGCGCAAGCAAGGGAAGCAAAGATTGAAGCAGCTTTGGAGCGCACGCGAACCCAAAGCATGCTGATGCAGCATGCAGATGAAATAAAATCCATTTCAAATGTTTTTCACGAGCAATTGCTTTCCTTAGACATCCCCACTGAATTCTCTTATGTATGGCTGCCGGATGAATCAACAAATTCTCATCAGTTTTGGGCCAGTTGGTCTGAAAATAAAAAAGGCAAAACCACACTAAAAAACAAACAAGTCACTTATCCATTAGATAAGTCGGAACCTTACACGGCCGCTTGCTTTGCGGCCTGGGCCAATCCGGATGTGATTCCGGAAGTATTTATCCCCCCTTCAGATATTGTCGGGTTTTTTGATGTTTGGCAGGAGCTTTTGCAAGGCGCTCAAAAACTCAAAGCTAAATTCTTCCCGCAAGGCATTTATTATTCAGAAGCCTACATGCGTTACGGCTGTTTTGGGATCAACATTCGGCGCACACTCTCTGATGAAGAGAAGAATATTTTAAAGCGATTTTCGATTGAGTTTGAAAGAGCCTATACCCGCTTCCTCGATCTTAAAAAAGCCGAAGCACAAGCACGAGAAGCACAGATTGAAACGGCATTGGAGAAAATCAGAAGTAGAACCATGGCAATGCAAAAGGGCGAAGAATTACAAGAGGTTGCTGTCCTTTTGTACAAAGAGCTCATTGCTTTGGGGGTTACCAATTTTGTGACCTGCGGTTACGTTGAGGTAAATGAAGAGATTCAGAGACAACATACCTGGGTGACCTCTCCCGGTGGAGATACCTTGGGTTTGTTTCATCTTCCATTAACAGGAGACGAAACGTTTGACGAACGTTATGCCGCTTGGAAAAACCAACAAACAGTCTTTCACCAATCGGTAGCCGGTCAGATACGAAGCAACCATCTTGAATATGCCATAACCACTTTTAATTCCAAAGAGGCGGAAGAAATGGTTCGAAGCCAGTTTCCTGACCCGACCGTTTTTTATTGCTTTAATTTTTCACATGGATACCTGCATTTGGTAACAGGCTCACTATTAAAGAAAGAAGAAGAGTTATTACTGGCCAGATTTACCAAAATATTCGAGCAAACCTATACCCGCTTCCTCGATCTTCAAAAAGCAGAAGCACAAGCCAAAGAAGCACAAATAGAAGCGGCATTAGAGCGCGTAAGATCCCAATCTATGGGGATGCAATCGAGTACCGATTTTAGTGCTGTTACTACTGAGATGTTCAACCAATTAAGACGTTTTGATGGCGATTTATTTGCTACTGGAATTGTTTTTTGCGATAAACATGAAGGACATGTAGAACAATGGCATAGTATTCCGGGTGCTGGTATGATGACGCCTTTTATAGTCCCTGTTGACCTGGATTATATTCATCAATACCGTTATGATGAATGGAAAAAAGGAACAGAGCTGTTTTCTGTAGAAATTCCGGAGCATTTTATAAAGGAACATTTTGATGCTATTTTCAACTTACCATCAGCACAAAAAGTCTTAAAAGATTTGGAATCGAACAACACACCAATGCCCGAAGCGCCAGCCTGGGAAATTGATTATGGTGCGTCTTTCAAAAATGGGTATATATTGGTATCTGCCTTGCAACCCTTTGAATCGCTTGAAATCCTACCGCGATTTGCAAAAGTATTTGAACAAGCCTATACACGCTTTTTAGATCTTAAGAATGCAGAAGCGCAAACAAGAGAGGCACAAATAAATCTTGCCGTCGAGCGCGTACGAGCCAAAGCCTTGGCCATGCACAAGTCTGAAGAAATTTTGGAAGTGGTTGCCAAACTTAAGGACGAAGTGATGGGTTTAGACATTCCAGATGTGGTAGCATCTACCATTTTCCTAAATGAAGAAGATGATAAGGTGAGAATGTGGGACCTGTCTTCCTTAGAACTAGACGACAATTATTCTGAAGTACCATTTGATATCACTTTTAAACTCAAAAAATCAGATCCACATTTATATGTAAAACGTGTTTGGGAAAATCCTGAAAATTATTTCGTTGAGTTACAAGATGAAAAAGACTTTAAAAGACTCATGGTATGGTTACGTGAGCAACATAAAAATGAGATTGCAGATGAAGTTGAAGATCATATTGAAAAAGCACAATTAAAACGTTTACACCATGCTGTAAAAAAACTAAATAATGGCAAATTGGTCATCGACTTATTAAACCCACCTTCAGATGAAATGGAAACCATTCTCACAAAAATGGGAGCTGCCTTCGATTTGGCTTATAAACGCTTTGAAGATCTTAAAAAAGCCGAAGCACAAGCACAGGAAGCAAAAATTGAAGCGGCACTTGAAAAAGTGAGATCAGTAGCACTCTCCCTTAAAAACTCTGATGATATGCTGGAAATTGCTCAAGTTCTATACGAGCAATTATTGGAACTGGGGTTTACCGATATTCGCAACGCCATTATCGATATTCATAACGACAATAATGAAACCTTTTTAGACTACGACTATTCCCACGATATGTCAAGCGCTGTTACAGAGTTTTCATTCTATGGCGATCCTGTTATTGAACAACAAATCAAAAAGGTGCAATCCAGTAATGACGCCTTTTTTGAAATTGAACTGAAAGGAAAAGAGCTGGAAGAACTCATTGAGACGCGACTAAGAAATGGCGAAAAAGATGATCCACGATTACACAAAACTGATCATCTTACCTATAACCTCTATTCCTTTGGAAACGGTGCCATTGGGATTTCCAACTTCGGAATTTTGAGTGATACTCAAAAAAAGGTTTTAAAACGCTTTCGAAATGTATTTACATTCGCCTATAAAAGATATACCGATCTGGCAAACGCCGAAGCACAAGCCATGGAAGCAAAAATTGAAGCTTCACTGGAAAGAGTTCGTTCCGTTGCGCTTGGTTTAAACAAATCTGATGATATGCTCGAGGTTGCCCAGGCGTTGTATGAACAGTTGTTGGCTTTAGGCTTTACTAATATCCGCAACTCAATTATTGATATAGATAATGGCGATGGTTTAACCTTTTCAGATTTTGATTATTCTCACGAAATGGGCGGCACGGTAACGCAAATGTCCTACAAAGATGACCCTACCTTAAAGGAACAGCTGGAAGATATTATTGCAACAACCGATGGTTTTTCTGAATTGGCCTTAGAAGGACAGCAACTACAAGACCTCATAGATATGCGACGAAATAATGGAGAAAAAGATGACCCCCGGTTACTCAAAACCGATAGTGTGTCTTATATCCTGTATGCTTTCGGTAAAGGTGCCATTGGAATTTCAAACTTCGGTGTGTTGCCCGAACATCAGAAATCAATCCTGAGTCGTTTTCGCAACGTGTTTACATTTGCCTATCAGCGGTATACCGATCTTGCCCAATCTGAAGCTCAAGCAGCTGCACTCCTTGCCGAAAAACAAAGATTAGAGGTAACACTTTCTGACCTTCAAGCTACCCAATCTCAGCTCATCCAATCCGAAAAAATGGCGTCACTGGGTGAACTTACGGCAGGCATTGCCCATGAAATTCAGAACCCACTTAACTTCGTTAATAATTTCTCTGAAGTAAGCAACGAGCTAATTGACGAAATAGACGAAGAATTGACCAAAGGCGATATGGAAGAAGTGAAAGCCCTATTAACAAACATAAAACAAAATCTCATAAAAATTAACCACCACGGCAAACGTGCAGATGGCATTGTAAAAGGTATGCTGCAACACAGTCGCAGCAGCAGTGCCACCAAAGAACCCACAGATATTAATGCGCTCTGTGACGAATACTTGCGATTGAGTTATCACGGACTAAGGGCCAAAGACAAATCGTTTAACGCCACTTTAAAAACAGATTTTGAAGACAAGCTGAAAAAAATAAATGTAATCCCGCAGGATTTAGGCAGGGTCGTACTTAACCTGTTAACCAATGCCTTTTATGTAGTGAACGAGAAAAAACAACAAAATCCATCCGGCTATGAACCCACAGTCACTTTAATCACAAAAACTGAAGGCAAAAACTTAGAAATAAAAGTCACCGATAATGGCAATGGTATGCCACAAGAAGTTGTGGACAAGATCTTTCAACCCTTTTTCACTACCAAACCCACAGGACAAGGTACTGGACTAGGATTAAGTATGAGTTATGACATCATAACCAAAGGTCATGGTGGCGAGTTGAAAGTTGATACCAAACAAGGACAAGGAACTATATTTAGCATACTTTTACCTATATAAACCTACCAAAAATGGATAAAAATAAAGAAAAAGATTTATTAGACACTTATAAACTTTGGGCAGACAGCTTTATGGAAGACGCACCTGTGGACCAGCTGGATGACATCGCATCGCCAGACATTATGGGCTATGGTACAACCACGGAAGAAAGCGTTTTTGGTATTGATCAGGTGAAAGAGCTATGTCTTCTAGGTCAAGAACAAAAAAAGCATTTAGAAGATTACAAGTATAGTTTAGACATTGTTAAAAAGCAGTATTTCAATGACGAAAAAGGTGCCGTAATAGTTGCAGAAATTGATTTGAGTTATACATTTAATAATGTAAAGGCAGAACTTCCATTAAGAATTTCTACTGTATTATTCTTTGAATCAGGAAAATGGAAAGTGGTTCATTGGCATGGTTCGGTTGGTGTAGAATCTGAAGGGGATACTTGGCACAAAGATGAATTGAAACGAGAAAATGAACGCTTACAAAAGAAAGTTGATGAACAAACCAACGAGTTAAGACAATCTTTGGAGAACCTAAAAGCGACCCAAGCCCAACTCATCCAATCAGAAAAAATGGCTTCGCTAGGAGAGCTCACAGCCGGTATTGCCCATGAGATTCAAAATCCCTTAAACTTCGTCAACAACTTTAGCGAAGTGAATAATGAATTGATTGATGAAATGAACCAAGAACTAGATAAAGGCGATACCGAAGAAGCCAAGGCCATTTCAGCAGACATCAAACAAAACCTCGAAAAAATATACCACCACGGCAAACGTGCCGATAGCATTGTAAAAGGCATGCTACAACATAGTCGTAGCAGCAGTGCCACCAAAGAGCCCACAGATATTAATGCGCTCTGTGATGAATACTTGCGCTTGAGTTATCACGGACTAAGGGCTAAAGACAAATCGTTTAACGCCACTTTAAAAACAGATTTTGAAGACAAGCTGAAAAAAATAAATGTAATCCCGCAGGATTTAGGCAGGGTCGTTCTTAACCTGTTAACCAATGCCTTTTATGCAGTGAACGAGAAAAAACAACAAAACCCAACCGATTACGAACCAAGCGTTTCAATAAGCACCAAAACTGTTGGCAAATATTTAAAGATTACAGTTAAAGATAACGGCAACGGAATGCCACAACCTGTTGTGGATAAAATCTTCCAACCATTTTTCACCACCAAGCCCACCGGCAAGGGCACCGGACTGGGATTGAGTATGAGTTATGACATCATAACCAAAGGCCATGGTGGCGAGTTAAAAGTTGAAACAGAACAAAATGAGGGAACAGAATTTATTATTAGTCTCCCAATTTAAAAACCATAAAAAATCAGTGATATGAAAATATTAGTAGTAGATGATGAACACGATGTAAAAACCTTGTTTCAGCAACGGTTTAGAAAAGAAATAAAATCGGGCGAAATGGATTTTGACTTTGCCTTTTCAGGTGAGGAAGCCTTGCAATATTTAAATGCCAACGAGCGAAAAGCAGTGTTGATTCTGTCAGACATTAATATGCCGGGTATGAGCGGGCTGGAGTTGCTGGAAAAAATCAAAACCACCTATCACAAACCACCACCTGTGGTGATGATGATAACCGCCTATGGCGATGCAGATAATTTCAATACCGCCAAAAAATTGGGCGCCGACGATTTCTTGACCAAACCATTAGATTTTAGGCTTCTAAAAGAAAAACTTAAAAACACTACCTTATGACAAAGATACTTGTAGTTGACGACGAAACAGACCTGGAAACCTTGATTAAACAAAAATTCAGAAGGCAAATTCGGGAAAAGGAATATGAATTTTTCTTTGCCATCAATGGTGTAGATGCCTTGAGCAAACTCAAAGAAGAATTTGAGGTGGATATTGTCTTGAGTGATATCAATATGCCCGAAATGGACGGCCTTACCCTTTTATCAGAACTAACAGAGTTAAAACCCTTGTTAAAGTCGGTGATTGTTTCTGCTTATGGCGATATGGACAATATAAGAACTGCGATGAACAGAGGTGCTTTTGACTTTATTACCAAACCCATCAATTTTGAGGACTTAAACATAACAATTGAAAAAACCATCAAGTACACCAATCAAATCAAAAAAACCCTACAAGCCATAAAAGAAAATAATATCCTCAAAATGTATGTGGACGAAAACGTACTCAACTTTATGGGAAGCCGTGATTATGAAACCACAATTATGGCCAATGAAACCATTGAAGGCACAGTGATGTTTATAGATGTATGTGGTTTTACCAAAATAAGTGAAACTGCCCCAGCCGATACCGTGGTAAAAATGATCAACAATTATTTTGACGTGATGGTTACAGAAATTATTGAACAGCAGGGATTTATCGATAAATTCATCGGTGATGCCGTGATGGCTGTTTTTAGAGGTGATTATCATTTAGACCGGGCCATTGATGCGGCTTTGGCTGTGCGCAATAAAATTAACAGTTTATCAAAACCCGAATCACTAAAAGACTTTAAACCCAAGGTGTCCATTGGTATTAAAAGTGGGGAAATGATTTCCGGAAATATTGGCTCTGCCAGTTTAAAACGGTTGGATTATACGGTTATTGGAGATACGGTTAATACCGCTGCCCGAATGCAGGATGCCGCACAACCCAACCAGATTGTTATTTGTGAAAAATGCTATCTAAAAATTAAAGAGGCTTTCCACTGCAAAGAAGTTGGATCGATAACTTTGAAAAACAAAGAGGTAGCGACAACAATTTACGAGGTTATTGATTAAACTTACTCATAAATTAAATGCTCGACCCTATGGAAAAGAAAATTAAACCACCCAAGAAAATTGAAGAAGTTCACATCAAAAACAAACACACAGATGATCTTGTAGATCATTACTGGGGAAGTATCAATTATGTGGCTTATTTAATTAAGGCTTCAGAATTAAAGGCCGGACTCATACTTTCTTTTTATGGAATTCTATTAAACTTTATTTACCAAAGCGTGAACTTGTTATTGAAACAATTCCCCAATGACATTTTTATTTACATCCTTTTAGGCCTTTGGTTTTTATGTATAGTGCTTTCTATTTATTACAGTGTACGATGTTTTATTCCCAGGTTTGAAGCACGGTTTGATAAAAACATTTTCTTTTTCAGGGATGTGATTTCAAAATTTGGAGATATAGATGAATACTCAAAAACCTTTTTTGAAATAAGCAAAGATGAAAATCGTTTATTTCACCAGCTGGGTCAGCAGATTTTTATTGTCTCAAAAATAGCAGATGTGAAATTTAGATATGTGCAAAAGTCACTGCGGTTTTTGGCAGCCGGGTTGATTGTGCTACTTATCGTTTTATTGTATTACTTTATTATTTCGATGCTCTAAAAAACCAATACCAATTAAATAATCATTTAATAAAAAACAATTTCAATGAACAAGTTTTTTCTTATACTCATAGTAAGCTTTCTTTTCTCATATCAATCTGTTGTAAGTCAGGATTCTGATAATCGGGAACAGTTAACTGAAATGCTCCACAACTTCATGGAAGGCGCTTCAAACAATGACAAAGAAACCCATGACAATTTCTGGGCAGAAGACCTCATCTACACCAGTTCAAATGGAACCCGTTTTGGCAAAGCCGAAATCATGGCCGGGTTTGAGAATGAAACTGAAGTTTCAAATACTCCACAAACCATCTATACCGCAGAAGAAATTCAAATCAATGTCTATGACGATATGGCCGTTGTAGCTTTTAAAATGAAAGGCACAACCGGCGAAGCTGTTCAATATTACTACAACAGCGGTACCTTTTTAAAACGCAATGACAACTGGCAGGTAGTAAACTGGCAGGCAACCAAAGTTCCAAACATATAAAAAAACCGCCTAAAAAAGGCGGTTTAAATTTAAACGTAAACAAGGTTTAGTTATAACTTTTCAAAACGTAAGGTGTCAACACTTCCGTCGCCACCACTTACATCTTTCAGTTCGATGGAGATATTGGTAAAGCCTTCAACATCCCAATCGTCATTAAACTCATCAAAAGGCACTTGTGAACCAAAATCAAGTACTACATCCAGTCCACTTCCGTCGCCACTGATGGTAACCGCCCAGGTTCCGGTAAGTGTTTGACTGCCATTGTCTGCGGTTACAGAGCCATTTGCCATGAAATCAACGGTATAGCCCGAATAAGGAGCTGTTTGGTTGTTACCATCATCCAGATAGTTTGCGACAAACCAGAAATCTGATACCATGATATCGATGAGTTCTTGAGGATTTGCACCTCCTGTACAATTTTCAGCCGGTGTTCTGCCAAATTTGAGAATATCAGTACTGCCATCTCCTCCACTTATGTCCAGTAAAGAAATCAAGTTTGTGTTAAACTCAACAACATCCCAGTCATCATTTAAGTCGTCAAAGGGATCGTCATCACCGGTAATCTGGAAATTAAGCACCAGATCAAGACCACTGCTGCTGTTCTGTACTTCCCAGCTACCATTCACAGTATTCCCTGAACTAGTGGCTGTAACGGTTTGGTCTGTGGCAAAATTGAATGTATAGTTAATATAATGACATGTTTCAAGGGTGCCGTCGTCATCCAGAAGATTTACAAACCAGTCTCCAGTTGTTAAATCTTCAACAAAGGAGTTTGATCCACCACCACCACCGGTAGTGGGTGTCCTTCCAAAGGTTAAAAATTCAACACTTCCGTCACCGCCACTCACATCTTTTAAACGGATGATTTGCGGTGTTACTTCAATGATATCCCAATCGTCATCCAATTCATCAAACGGGCTGTTTGAGCCAAAAAATAAAACAAAATCAGGGGTGGAACTACTTGTTAATTCCCAGGTTCCGTTTACTTGAGTTGAACCATTATCTGCAAGTGCTGTTTGATCTGCTTGAAAACTGAATTGGTAACCGTTAAACAAAAAGGTTTCATCCTCATCATCAAAGAAATAATTGACATACCAGACTCCATCTGTTAAAATATCAGCAAAATCTGTAGGTACTTGACCCCCTGAAGCATCACAGGCTAAAATAATATCCTGCAGTTCCTGCAAATTATTTATTTCCACGGTACTACCGTTTTCAAGGGTTACCGAAATAGGAAAGGCAATTGAAAAGGTTGTACCTGCTTCTAAATTACCTATAAAGAGCAACAGTTCCAATTCACTGTTAATTGTTTGTGTTCCTGTTTGTTGACCTGTAGCATTAAAAATATTAATATTAATTGGATAATTGATACTCACACAGGTTATAGCCGTTGGCTCTGTGGGCGGTTCTGACATACGGGTAAGCAAGTTAGCCATCAATGAGGTCTTGTTGATAGTGCTTGTAGTATTGTCTGGTGGTGTAACATCATCTGTCGTACACGATATAAAAAGCAAAGCAACAAAAATTAAATAGACGGGAAATAGGGCAAATTTTTTCATAAATTAAAAATTTAGGTTATTTATACTTAAAACAAGTTAACCCTTTTATACCCTACTTTATTTTTAATAAAAATAAAATCATTAGAGTATTTCTTAAAAAAGAAATATTTTTTCAGTATATTTAATGTTACATTGAAATTAATAATGAAAAAAAGATTTTTATTTTAAATCAAAACCTTTAAATAATTATTTTAATTCTGTTCTCCCTTTGTTATTAAACGGGCAAGTTAATTATAACAATATTTGCTCCAGGTTTCATAGTCAAAAAATATCTCCTTGTACATCGACTATGGTATATAAAACATATATTAATTTATTTGAATTGTTATAAACTTAATAGTTTACTGTGAAGAAAACACCGAAAAAAAACAAAATCAATTTCTCTTAAACAGTTTACTTTTTTTCTTATAAAAAAAAGAAACCTTATATCATTAAGAGATTGCAAATTATTTGGGCACTTTATGAAATTATATATAAAATACATGGTAAGCCTTCGTTGTAAAATGTTGGTTAAACAAGAACTCGTAAAACTAGGCTTTAAATGTTTACACGTTGATTTAGGAACGGTTGAGATTAAAGAGGAAATATCTTTAGAAAAAAAAGAGCTATTAAAACGAGTATTGCTGCAATCAGGTTTAGAACTTTTAGAGGACTCCAAGCATATCTTAATTGAAAAAATAAAAAGTGTCATAATAGAAATGATTCATTATGAAGATAAAATCCCTAAGGTTAATTATTCCTCATATATTAGTAAAAAATTAAACTACGATTATTCTTACCTCTCCAATACATTCTCAGAAGTTAAAGGTATCACGATTCAACAATACATTATCTTTCACAAAATTGAAAAAGTAAAAGAATTGCTGCTATATGATCAACTTACCCTTACTGAAATATCCTTCAAGCTTCACTATAGCAGTGTAGCGCATTTATCAAACCAATTTAAAAAAGTTACAGGACTTTCTCCTTCTTATTATAAAGAATTGAAACTTAGAAGAAATAAAAATTTAGAGTATCTGTAGCTTTTATCTAATTCAACTTCAGCTCGATAAAATTATTATCTCATAGTTTTTAGTAATCGACGCGGTTCCATTTGGTTAATTTTTCTCATCAATTTCCTATTCAATTATAACTTGTGAAATTGGATATAATACATCCATATCCACCAGCGGGTTGGAGTAAACTATTTTCCAGTTTCTTTTGTACTCAATCAATTTTACCGGTTGATTTAATGCATACTGCAATAAAATCTATCTCAGCATAGCAATCAATAGATATCTCTCATTTTTGACAAAACAATTGTTAATTTAATGGAAAAAGTAGAGGATTTATACAACTTTTTAAAACATTTATGTAACGTAAATTATTTAACAATATAGCATCTTTACCTATATAAATTATAAATTAAAACACATAAGATGGAACAGAAACAAAATGAAAATCGCGATCGTGAGAATTCCGGTGATCAGTCAAGAGGTGACCAGTCAAGATCTCAATCTCAACAAGGGCAAAATCCCAGTGATCAAGAACGAAAAAAAGATACGGATCCTAACAATCCTACTGCTAAAAAAGACAATAAACAATTCAGTCAAGGCAGAGAAGGAAGAGAAGGAAAGGAAGAAAGAGAAGGAAATGAAGATAAAAAAAGCACTTTATCTCAATTAAACAACAAAGATGGAGATTCCAAGGATAAGAAACATCAAAGAGAATAAATAAAGTAATTGTTGTTTATGCACCCCTGTTGTATTCAAATTGTGAAGGTTACAGAAAACAACAGGGGTTTTTAAAAAAATTAAATTAAGAGTTATGAAAAATGTACAGCCAACCATTATTTGCATCCTCATGTTGTGCTATGTAACTATGAGCGCACAGAGTTATATTGAACCAACTGATACAAATAAAGAAAAAACCACAAGCCATTTACTACCTTTAAATAACCCGATGCCCGACTGGGAAAAACATTGGACCAGAGAATCAGTCAAGGCTATAAATGAAATTATTGATCAATATGGCTATCCTGATGAAAATAGTGCCACCAGAATGTACTGGATTATTCCCGGCAAAATCAAGAGAACCATAACCTACACAGAAAATTTCTTATTTGATCTCCCTTTTGAAACCAACACTTGCAATAAAGACAGCGTAGCTTTAAGTATTAAAAATCATTTATAAAGCAAAATCTGACTTAAAACAACCTCAAAATGGAATATAAAATACAAATACAAATTTTAAATAGCTTGTTAGAGCTCAACAACGATCGCATTATTATATACACGATGGTAAGGAATGAAATAATTTATCATGACCTCAAAAAGACTCTTACATCTTGTATACAAAAAAGTTTACTATTCAAAGAGCAATTGAAGGACGAAAGAAACAGGTTGGTCTCACAAGCAAAAGTAAATTATAAAGCTAAACCAAACCAGGAATTTTTTAATATTTGGCTGGAAATCAATGAGTGCCTTTCTTTACAAAAACACAGAAGAATTAATTCCCTCTTTAATGCGAGTGAAAATATATTTGAATCTACCTATACCAATACGTTGAAAGAAGACAATTTGAAACATCTTTCTTTAAAACATAAAAATCTTATTTTAAAACAAAAAGAATTACTGAAAGCAAGTTAAAAGTCTTTCCGAAGTCCTATTAATCCAATCTACTGATTCTTGCACCAATGGCCTGCAGACGTTCTTCAATGTTTTCATACCCCCGGTCAATCTGCTCAATATTGTGAATCGTGCTGGTCCCAGTAGCTGATAAAGCAGCAATCAGTAAGGAAATACCCGCTCTGATATCAGGTGACACCATTGTGGTAGCCTTTAGCATAGACTGAAAATCGTGGCCAATTACAGTCGCTCTGTGCGGATCGCAAAGTATTATTTTTGCTCCCATATCAATCAACTTATCTACAAAGAACAAACGGCTTTCAAACATTTTTTGATGAATAAGCACACTACCTCTAGCTTGAGTACAAACCACCAAAACGATACTTAATAAGTCAGGTGTAAAGCCGGGCCAGGGTGCATCAGCTATTGTTAAAATAGATCCGTCAATATAACTTTGTATTTCATAATGGTCTTGCTCAGGGATGTAAATATCATCACCGCGTTTTTCAAGCGTAATCCCAAGTTTTCTAAAAGTATCAGGTATGACTCCCAAGTTTTCCCAACTCACGTTTTTAATGGTAATTTCACTGCGCGTCATAGCAGCCAGACCAATCCAACTACCTATTTCTATCATATCTGGTAAAACAGTATGTTTACATCCTCCCAGTGACTCAACCCCTTCAATGGTTAGCAGGTTGGACCCAACACCGCTTATTTTTGCGCCCATTCTTTTGAGCATATTACACAGTTGTTGCAAATATGGTTCACAGGCTGCATTGTAAATGGTGGTGGTTCCTTTAGCCAAAACGGCAGCCATCACTATGTTTGCAGTTCCGGTTACAGACGCTTGGTCCAGTAACATATATGTACCCGTTAATCCCTCAGGAGATTCTACACCATAAAAACGCTCTTCTCTGTTATAACGAAATTTTGCACCCAGATTGATGAATCCTTCAAAATGAGTATCGAGTCTTCTACGACCAATTTTATCACCTCCTGGCCTGGGTATGTAACCTTTTCCAAAACGAGCCAGTAAAGGACCTACAATCATAATGGACCCTCTCAACGAACTTCCCTCCTGCTTAAACAATTCTGATTCAAGATAACTCATATCCAAATCATCTGCCTGAAATATATAATACCCTTTTCCTTTTTTTTGGATTTTAACTCCCAAATGTTCTAAAACGGAAATAAGCTTGTTGACATCAATGATGTCTGGAATATTTTTGATTTCTACTTTTTCTGGAGTTAGTAAAACAGCACAAAGGATTTGAAGTGCCTCGTTTTTGGCACCTTGCGGTTGAATTGCACCCTTGAGTTTATGACCGCCCTCAATCTTGAAAATACCCATAAAATAAAATCTTAGTAGCGTTTACGAGACCTGTTGCTTTTGAAGTTTTTCTTACCAGACCCTCCATTGGAATGCTTCTTTTTACTTTTCATCAAATCTGAAGCATTGGAAAGATCTTCATCACTCTCTTTCAGGTTAATTTTCCCTCCTGAAAGTTCAAATAAATGACCAAAAATCACATCATCCTCAACGGTGTCCTTGTTCCAGTTGAGATACGATTTTTTCATGTGGTTTGCAATGGTGAGTATCAGGGCTTCCTTTTTTTCACTGTCTTCCCAATCGTTGGCTACATCTATCATTCGTTTGATATTGTTTCCATAAAAACGGTACTTAGGATAGTTTTGTGGATATCCCAATGGATCAGGGCGTTGCATTAAAACCTCTTTTTCCGGAATGGGAAAAGGAGATTCCACATCAAGTTTAAAATCTGAAATGATAAAAAGCTGATCCCAAAGCATATGTTGAAAATCGGGCACATCACGTAAATGTGGATTTAAATTTCCCATCACGGCAATAATGCTTTTGGCTACTTTATTGCGTTCTACATTGTCTTCAATGGTAATGGTGTGCTCTACCATTTTTTGAATGTGTCGCCCGTATTCGGGAATGATTAACTTAGGTCTTTCGGTATTGTATTCTAATTGATCTAACAAAATTGTATAAATTTAATTTGAAGTTTACTTCTTTTTCATTGCTTTGCGCAAAGTACTGAAAAAAAGTTTGTTTATAGTTAAGCTAAAGCGAAATTATTCCCTCAATGTAGGAAACTTCGAGGTATTTTTCAATGACTGCATCAGGGTTTTTCATTCTTACATGAATAGAAACACTAACAAAATTTCCTTTTGAAGATTCTTTCAATTGAATATTGGCTTCATGTGATTTAAACGCTTCTTTGATTTGAAAAACTTTTTCTTCGTCTGAAGGCACAATGAATTTATAAAGATAATTGGACGGCCATAAGGTGTCATTACTCAACTTTTCTTTCAGTTTTTTATAAAACTCTACCGTTTTTTGATCTGAATTCATAAAGGAAACTTTCTTGCTTTTGTTTATCTTGCAAAGATACCATTTCAAATTCAATTTCTTTTTCCGTATTTTGTATTTTTAAACACCGCTACATTGAAACCAAAACGCATTGTCATTACGGGAGGTCCAGGTACAGGTAAATCTTCTGTAATTAAAGCCCTGGAATTACACGGTTATCCCTGTTTACACGAAGTTTCCAGAGAGGTAATTTTGCAAGCCAGAAAAGAAGGATATGAACAATTATTTCTCGAAAAACCTTTACTTTTCAGTGAACTTTTACTCGAGGGCAGAATCAATCAATTTCACGAAGTTCTCGAATTTAATAGCAAAATTGTTTTTTATGACCGCGGTTTGCACGATGTAGTAGCTTATTTGCATTATGCAGATGAAAAATATCCTGAAGAAATGCAAGTGATTTGCAAAAGTTATACCTATGATATGGTTTTTGTTTTACCACCCTGGAAAGTTATTTACAAACCCGATAATGAGCGCTATGAAAGTTTTGACGAAGCCAAGAAAATTCATTATTACCTTGAAAATGCCTATAAAAGTTATAACTACTCCCCTGTTGTTGTTCCAAAGTGTTCGGTTGAAGAACGTGTGGCCTTTATTTTGGATCAGGTAAGCCATTTGCAATAAAACGTGTTGCAAACTTGCTCAAAAGCCTTAATCAAAAAATTTATTACATAATATAATATTAAATTCTATATTCATTAAATGATTAACACCTTCTTTAGTTTTAAAGTGTGACAAATCCTTTAGAAATATTACAACAGTATTGGGGGCACCACAGCTTCAGACCCCTACAAGAGGAAATTATTTTAAGTGTCCTTTCAAAAAAAGATACTGTTGCCCTGTTACCCACAGGTGGCGGAAAATCGATTTGCTTTCAAGTTCCGGCACTTATCAATGAAGGCCTTTGCATTGTGGTCTCTCCTTTGATTGCCCTGATGAACGACCAGGTAAATGCACTCACCAAAATGGGAATTAAAAGTATGGCGCTTACCGGCGGTATTTCATATGCAGACCTTGATAGAATGCTTGACAATTGCATTTATGGAAATTATAAATTCTTATACCTTTCGCCAGAACGATTACAACAGGAATTGGTTCAACAACGCATTGAAAAAATGCAGGTCAACCTCATTGCCATTGATGAAGCCCATTGTATTTCTCAATGGGGAAACGATTTTAGGCCGGCCTATAAAAACGTAAACCTGCTTAGAAACCTAAAACCCGGTGTTCCATTCATCGCATTAACTGCCACCGCGACTCCTGATGTGCTTTCAGACACTATAAACGAATTAGAACTCGTAGAACCCTCCATTTATCAAAATTCCTTTTTTAGGGAAAATCTCTCTTATCAGGTTTGGAAAGAAGAAGATAAATTTTATCGCATAAGGCAGCTGTTGGAAAAACAACAAGCAGCCATCATTTACACCCGAAACCGAAAAAGCACTGAAGAAATTTCAAAGCAACTGAATCTAGAAGGAATCAAAAGCACTTTTTTTCACGGTGGATTAAACACATCTGAAAAAAACAAACGCCTTAACAATTGGCTTGATGAAACCATCCCCGTTATGGTGGCTACAAGCGCATTTGGAATGGGTATTGACAAAACAAACTTGCATATCGTTATTCATATAGATTTACCTGAAAGTCTGGAAAGCTTTTTTCAGGAAGCAGGGCGTGTTGGCAGAGACGGTGCCTATTCAAAAGCTATATTACTATACAATGAAGCCGACAAATCTCAAGTCTATAGACAATTTATCAGTAATTTACCAACTATTGATTTTCTCAAGCTTATTTACAGAAAACTCTGCAATCACTTTTACACAGCATATGGTGAAGGTGCCTTTACAACCCATGCGTTCAATTTTGAAAAATTTTGTATCCAGTATCAATTACACACCGGCAAGGCATATAATGCCATACAAACCATGGACAGATTGGGGATTATAAAGCTTTCGCTGGAATTTGGACGTAAAACTGAAGTTCAATTTTTAGTTTCTTCAAAACAAACTGTATATTATTTGGATCAAAGCATGAAAACTGCTGTGATTGGTAAAACCATTTTGAGAATCTACACCGGAATTTTTGATAAACCTATAGCCATTGACCTTGAATTGATTTCAGACAAATGTGGCCAATCAACTGAAGAGGTGATTAAACAACTCAAACAATTTGAAAAAGACAAGGTGATTTCCTTAAATTTAGCAACTACTGATGCTTCTATTACCTTTATTGAACCCAGAGAAGACGACAGAACCATCAACAGGATTTCAAAAATGGTCGAAAAACAAAACCGACACAAAAAAGACCAGGTTGCAGCCGTTATCAATTTTATTGAAAACGATACTACTTGCAAAAGCATCCAGTTGCTTAGGTACTTTGGGGACCAGTCAGCTGTTCCTTGTGGTATTTGCAGTGTTTGTGCAAAGCAAAAAAGTATTCCTTCAGCTAAAGAAAAAAGACTTATTGCCAATGCCCTACTTACATTATTAGAAGAAAAAGTACTTTCGTCAAGAGAAATCTGTGAAAGCAGTAGTTTTTCAGAACCAAAAACACTGCTTGTCTTACAACAACTTGTAGAAGCTCAAAAAATCATGTTAACCCCAACAAATAAATACACTTTGAAATAATGTCTGACTTAAGAATCATTTTCTACGGAACCCCCCATTTTGCAGTTACAACTTTGAAGTCCCTTATTGATAATCATAAAAATGTAGTAGCCGTTGTAACTGCTCCTGATAAACCTGCGGGAAGAGGCCGTTCTTTAAAACAATCGGCCGTAAAGGAATATGCGCTTGCTCAAGGTTTAAAGATCTTGCAACCCACAAACCTTAAAAGTGAAGAATTCCAGTCAAATCTAAAAGACTTGCAACCCGATTTACAAATTGTAGTTGCTTTTAGAATGTTACCCGAATCGGTGTGGCGTTTACCTAAAAAAGGAACCTTTAACCTGCACGCATCCTTACTGCCTCAATACCGAGGAGCAGCCCCCATTAACTGGGCCATCATTAACGGCGAAACTAAAACAGGTGTAACTACTTTTTTTATTGATGATAAAATTGATACCGGAGAAATCATACTTCAAAGAGAAGTGATCATCAACCCACAACATAATGCAGGTGAATTGCATGACCTACTAATGAATTCAGGAAGTCAATTGGTGCTTGACACAGTTGAGCTTATTGAAAAGAATGGAGTGAAGCCATTTACACAAGCAACAAAAGAGCCACTCAAAACAGCCTATAAATTACATCACGACAACACAAAAATTGACTGGAATAAACCTGTTGACCAAATTCACAATCTAGTGAGGGGACTGAGTCCTTATCCGGTTGCATGGTGCTATTTGGAAAATGGCGGAGAGGAAATGAAGGTGAAAATCTTTAAAACCACAAAGGAAAAAATAAAGCACCAAGACCCCCCCGGAATGATATTTTCTACAAAAAAAGAACTCAAAGTAGCCGCTAAAGATGGTTATATTGGTATCAAAGAAATTCAATTGCCAGGCAAAAAAAATATGCACACAAAGGATCTTTTAAATGGATTTAATTTCGAGGCAAATTCAAAAATGCGCTAAAGGCTTATCCCCGTTGATGTATCTAAAAAGCAATAAAAAAATAGGCAGTTTATTAACAATGTGGGTAAGTTATTAACAATAACTCCGATTTACCGCGTTATTACTTGCGTGAACCGATAAACCGATTAAATTTGTAAAGCGAAATAATTTACGTTTAACCAACAATTTAATTTAAAAATCAAATTTATGAACAAATCAGATTTAATCGATGGAATGGCAGCTGACGCCGGAATTACAAAAGCAGCTGCAAAAAAAGCTTTAGAATCTTTTTTAGGAAATGTTGAAAAATCTCTTAAAAAAGGAAATAGAGTGTCATTAGTAGGCTTTGGATCTTGGTCAGTTTCTAAAAGAGCGGCTAGAGAAGGAAGAAATCCTCAAACAGGAAAAACTATTAAAATTGCTGCTAAAAAAGTAGTGAAGTTTAAAGCAGGTGCTGATCTACAAAAATCAGTGAACTAGTTTAACCTAACGGTACATTATTAAACCCTGTTCAAAATTGAACAGGGTTTTTTTTATATTCTAAACTTTCTAGTTTCTGCATTTAAATTTCGGTTTTAAGAAAAAAAGAATTAGATTTAATCTAAGTTTTACACTACTATATGACTTCTTTAAAACCAACAAAAGGACGCTTACTTGTTGCAGAACCCACTATAATTGGTGATGTCTCTTTCAACAGGTCAGTAGTGCTGTTGGCTGAAGAAAATGAGAGTGGCTTTATTGGTTTCATTTTGAACAAACCACTTGATTATACCATAAACGACTTAATTCCTACTATTAATTCAACCATTGTTGTATACAATGGTGGACCTGTAGAACAGGACAATATGTATTTTATTCATAAAATACCTGATTTGATCCCCCATAGCATTGAAATTTCTAATGGAATTTATTGGGGCGGTGACTTTGAAACCGTTACTATGCTTCTTGAAAAGAACCAAGTGACCGAGAAAGATATTCGTTTCTTTTTGGGCTATTCCGGCTGGGACACAAACCAGTTGGAACAGGAACTCTCCCTAAACAGCTGGATTGTAGTGAATAACACTTATGAAAATGGGATTTTTTCGATTGAAAATGCCTCTTTTTGGAAAGAAAAAATGAAAGAATTTGGTGGAGATTATCTAATTTGGTCCAATGCTCCTGAAAACCCCAACTTTAACTAAGCCTTATTTTTACATTTAATTTTGTAAGCAAATCTGATGCTACATCAGATTTGAATATTTTTTTTCGATACTTTGATATTGGTTGTATTCCTGTTATAACGTTGGTTATAAAAATTTCATCAGCTTTTTGCAGTTCAAAAGGAGATATTATAGTTTCCTCAAAAGTATACTCCGGTAGTTGTTTTCCCATTTCGAGGAGTTGTTTTCTCAAGATTCCTCTTAAACATCCCTCTATTATAGATGGTGTTTTTATGGAGTTTCCAAAAACTAAAAATAGATTTCCGTTCAAAGCCTCAACAACCCGTTTGTGCTCGTTTAATAAAATACAGTTTTGATAGTTGTTTTCCATGGCAAAAATACCTCCTAATATATTAGCCTGCTTATTGGTTGTTTTAATCGTAGAAAGGATACCGGAGTTGATGTAATGATCCTTAAACAACTCTACTTCATAAAAATCGGTATGTTTGAGGTAAAAGGGTGTTTGCAATTCACTGACAGAAATTACAAAAGAGACTGAATTATTAATTGGACTATACAAGCCACCATCATTTCTAAATACGGTGAGTCGTGCCCTTGAGGCTTTAGAATTATCGTTTACAGCGATAACTGTATGGAGAATTTGATCTTCGAGATATTCCATAGTAAATTCCATCGGAATGTCCATTCTCATAATTCTCATTGAAGCCATCAGTCGCAGATAATGATCTTCCCAAAATAAAATTTTACCCGCTGTTATCCGCATCGTTTCAAAAACAGCATCACCAAATAAAAATCCACGATTTGAAGGAGTTAAAATAACCTCTGTTTCTTCTAAAATGTTTCCATTAAAATTCACCATAAAAAAACCTCGTTTAAAATAAACGAGGCAAAGATATAGCTATTTAAAATATTTTTAAGTAGACCCCAAAATGTGTTTTAATTCAGACACTGTATTGTCCCAAAGCATTTTGTTTTCATCGAGTTCATCTTCAGACGAAAAGTCAGTTACCATTAATGAGACGTCTTTGGTAATTTCATCAACCTGAATGCGCATTTCAAAAAAATAGTCGGTTCCTTCATCTGCCATCCATTTAAATTTAATGCGTTCTCCGCTTTTCTTGCCCATTAACTTGGCTGTTTCTTCAGATCCATTCCATATAAATGTAAAGAGTTCACCACGTGAATTTACATTGTCTGCATACCATTCTGAAAGACCAGATGGGGTTGATATATATTGATAAAGAAGTGATGGTGAGACCTGTATTGGGAACTCCATCTCAAATTTAGTTTTTGCTTCCATTTATTTCAAAGTTAGTTAATGCACAATATAGATATTAAATTGAAATTAGAAAAGATTTTAAAAATTATTTTCTTAAAATAAAGCTTTGCGCTACTGTAAATTGTTTTTATATTTGCGCTCTCAAAAATAATGTTTGAGACCCAGGTTTACGTGGGAAAAGATGGCGGGTAACTCAGTTGATTAGAGCGTCGGATTCATATCCGCCAAAGGCGGACGGAGGATCTGACAGAAATGGAATAGAATTGCTAAAGTGAAATAAGATTCCCGCTTGCTCGGGAATTCATGGCGAGGTAGCTCAGTTGGTTAGAGCGTCGGATTCATAACCCGGAGGTCGGGGGATCGTGCCCCCCTCTCGCTACAAAAAATCCCTAATGAAAATTGGGGATTTTTTTATTTTTACAGAATGAATGAGTTTGTCACATATGTACTGTATTCAA
>NZ_BMGK01000015.1 GCF_014640155.1 Planktosalinus lacus
ACCTCCATCAGCCTCGGGCGGATGGCGCTCTACCAACTGAGCTATTTTCGCATTCATCAATTCCCACGACTTTGTATTTCAAAGCTTTAGCAAAGAAGTAAAGCGGGAATCTCGTCAATATGTTTTTCAGAACTTTATATTATCATTACTAAACGCGACCTCCATCAGCCTCGGGCGGATGGTGCTCTACCAACTGAGCTATTTTCGCGAATATAATGTTAATGAACTTATACTATAGGAAAACCTAATTCTTATAGCGGTTGCAAATTTAAAACTTTTTTACCAATACCAAAGGCTTTTCAAAAAAAAGTAAAAGAAAATATAGCTTATTTTTTTAGACGTAGTTTATCTTTTCTTACCAGCATTCTTTTTATTTCATTTAACTTCATCAAAGCTTCTACAGGTGTTAAAGTATCTATGTCTAAATCAATGATTTCATCTCTTATTTCTTCCAGAAGCGGGTCATCCAGATTAAAAAAACTGAGTTGCAATTCTTCATTGCCCACTTGTTTGATTTTGTCTGATAATTCATCTGAGGAATGAGACTTTTCAAGTTTGACAAGCATTTTATTGGCACGTTGCAATACTTGTTTAGGCATTCCGGCCATTTTGGCTACGTGGATTCCAAAACTATGTGCGGAGCCTCCCGGACTCAATTTTCGAAGGAAAAGTACATTGTCTTTTAGTTCTTTTACCGAAACATTGTAATTCTTGATGCGATCAAAAGTTTCGGCCATTTCATTCAATTCATGATAGTGGGTAGCAAACAAGGTTTTTGGTCTTCCCGGGTGTTGATGTAAAAACTCACTGATAGCCCAGGCTATGGAAATACCGTCATAGGTGCTGGTACCACGACCAATTTCATCTAGCAAGACCAGGCTGCGCTCTGAAATATTGTTTAGAATACTGGCTGTTTCATTCATTTCTACCATAAAGGTCGATTCACCCATCGAGATGTTATCACTGGCTCCCACACGGGTAAAAATGCGGTCTACACAACCCATTCTCACCGCTCCTGCCGGAATAAAACTACCTATTTGAGCCAGTAAAACGATCAGTGCAGTTTGCCTTAGTATCGCCGATTTACCACTCATATTGGGCCCCGTAATCATAATTATTTGTTGCTCATTCCTATCGAGAAATACATCATTGGGAATAAAAGGTTCATCGGGAGGCAACTGCTTTTCAATTACCGGATGTCGACCTTCTTTAATATCAATTTCAAAAGAATCATCCAGTAAAGGGCGCGTATAGTTATTTTCTTTTGCATGTTGTGCAAACGAGCATAAGCAGTCTAAACGCCCAATGAGTATTGCATTTTGCTGCACTTGTTTTATATAGTCAGCAATCCAGGCAATCAACTTTGAAAAATATTCCTGCTCCAGTGCAAGTATTTTTTCTTCAGCCCCCAGAATCTTATTTTCATATTCTTTGAGCTCTTCTGTGATATAGCGCTCTGCATTTACAAGGGTTTGCTTTCTGATCCATCCTGCAGGCACTTTATCTTTATGGGTGTTGCGCACTTCGATGTAATACCCAAAAACATTGTTGGAAGCTATTTTCAATGAAGTGATTCCGGTGCGCTTTGTTTCGCGTTCCAACATTTCATCAAGATATTGCTTCCCCCCTTTAGAAATGGCCCTTAATTCATCCAGGTCTTCTGAATATCCGGGTGCTATGGTGTTCCCTTTTAAAATATTGACAGGCGCCTCTTCATTGAGGGTTTCTTTAATTTTTTCGCGTAAGCTGTCACAGGAATGTAATTGTTCCCCTAAAATTTTTAAAGCCTCATTCCCGGAATTTTCAGCCAGGCTTTTTATGGGTACAATGGCTTCCAGTGAATTTTTTAACTGAATGACTTCCCTGGGATTCACTTTGGCAGTAGCTACCTTTGAGATCAACCGCTCGAGATCACCAATGTGTTTGATGTGATGCTGCACTTTTTGTAACAACACCGGATTGTCTAACAGGAAACTCACCACTTCGTGACGCTCAATAATTTTCTCGGGGTTTTTTAGCGGAAGGGCCAACCAGCGTTTGAGCATCCTTCCTCCCATTGCCGAAATGGTTTTATCAATCACCTGCAGCAAGGTAACCGCGTTTTGGGCATTGGAAAAATACAATTCCAGATTGCGAATGGTAAAGCGGTCCATCCAAACGTAAGCATCTTCTGCGATGCGTTGCAAGCGGCTGATGTGATCCAGTTTTTGGTGTTGGGTTTCGCTTAAGTAATGCAGGACCACCCCCGATGCTATGATTCCGTTTTCAAGATGATCAACTCCAAAACCTTTCAATGTTTTGGTATTGAAATGCTTATTGAGGGTTTCAGAAGCATAATCGTCTTGAAAAACCCAGTCGTCGAGGTAAAACAAATGGAAGTCTTCACCAAAGGAGTCAAAAAAGAGTTTCTTTTGTTGTTTTTGAATCAGTAATTCACTGGGTTGAAAATTTTGAAGTAGTTTATCGATGTAATCTCTATCTCCTTCTGAAGTGAGAAATTCACCGGTAGAGACATCGAGAAAAGCTATACCGATAGCGTTTTTTCCAAAATGCAAAGCTGCCAGAAAATTATTGCTTTTTGATTGCAATATATCGTCATTGAGAGCTACTCCAGGCGTCACCAACTCTGTCACGCCCCGCTTCACAATCGTTTTAGTTTGCTTGGGGTCTTCCAATTGGTCACAAATTGCCACACGGCAACCTGCCTTCACAAGTTTTGGCAAATACGTATTTAAAGAATGGTGTGGAAAACCTGCCAGCTCGGTTTGATCGCCACCATTATTTCTGGCAGTGAGCGTAATGTTTAAAATTCCTGCTGCACGCACGGCATCTTCTCCAAAGGTTTCATAAAAATCCCCCACACGAAACAACAGTAAAGCATCGGGATACTTGGCCTTAATGGTATTGTATTGTTTCATTAAAGGGGTCTCTTTCTTTGCCATTTTTACATCTTTCTGTAACAAGCTAAGGTAAAAAATCGCATTGTGTTTTTAAAACAGCTCCCCATTTTTTATTGAGTTTTTATCAACAAAGATTCACTGACATGTCAAGTTGGTCTGAGGTATGATTTTTTTTTGTGAATTCATTAATAGACTTGTATTCCGTAATTATTTTAATTTGACGTTCTATTCTGTTTCCCTTGAAAATTAAACCCATCAAAACCATTTTCTGTTTATTTGCTTTGCTCATTACTACTCTGGTGAGTTCACAAGAGTTTATACTGAGCGGTAAAGTGACTCACCCTTTTGAAAAAGAGTTGGAAAACATTCATATATTCAACACTACTTCTGCAAAAGGCACACTAACTGATTCTTTTGGTGATTTTAAAATAATGGTTTCGATAGGTGATACTTTGCACATTTCATCATTGCAATACAAAACTGAAACCATAACAATTTCACTAGAAGAGTTTGTGTCTAAAGAGATTGAAATTGAGCTTCAGCAATTCACCAATGAACTGGATGAAGTGCTTATTAAAAATCATTATTTAACGGGAGATTTGAGCAGGGACTCTAAAATTATTCAAACAAAACCTGCAGTCACCCCTTTTTCGTTAGGAATTATTGATAAAGAAATCAGGGTTTTAACACAGTCAGAAAGAAGATTGAAAACAGCCTCTTATGGTGCCGGCCCCATGTCTTTGGATGGAATAATCAATGGCATCTCAGGCAGGACTAAAATGCTGAAAAATAGGGTGAAAGTTGAAAAAGACAATCAAAGAATAGAAACTATTCTTGAAAAGTTTCGTGAAAATTATATCATTGAAGAGTTGAAAATCGATAAAGACAAGGTATATGACTTTCTTTATTTTTGTGAAACTCACATTAATTTTAGTGAGATAGTCAAAAAAGATGCCATCAGTTTACTCCATTTTTTAAAACAACAAGCTGAAAGTTATCTTGAGCTTAAGAATGAAGACTAAGTAAAAGTATTTTGATTCCCAATCATTATATAATACCTTACTTTTGCATTTATGAGTAACAGAAAATTAAAAAACAGCGAACTCCCGCGCTTGAGCGAACAGGAGTTCAAAAAGGCAAAAAAAACGCCGCTCATTGTTGTATTGGACAATATCAGGAGTTTGAACAATATTGGATCGGTTTTTCGCACAGCAGATGCTTTTCTGGTTGAAAAAATCTATCTCTGCGGCATTACAGCACAACCACCACACAAAGACATTCATAAAACTGCTTTGGGTGCCACCGAAACCGTTTCATGGGAATATGTCGAAAACACGCTGGATGTCATTCAAAAACTAAAAGCTCAAAATGTAGAAATACTTGTAGTAGAACAAGCAGAACAAGCGGTAATGCTCAATAATTTTAATCCCACAATTGGAAAAACTTATGCGGTTGTTTTTGGCAACGAAGTAAAAGGCGTTTCACAAAAAGTAGTAGATGCTGCTCATCAGGTAATTGAAATTCCTCAGGTAGGCACCAAACATTCATTAAATATTGCGGTAAGTGCAGGTGTGGTGGTTTGGGACCTCTTTTCAAAAATGAAACAGTTTACTCAAGACTGATTTGTCTCAAAATCTCCAGATAATCGCTTCTGTTTTTCACAAAGTCCATCTCGGTGATGTCAATAATTTTTATTTGATTTTCTGTCTGTGACTTTATAAAATCCAGGTAACCTTTTTGAAGTGAATCCAGATATTCCGCCGAGATATTTTGCTCAAATTTTCGCCCGCGTTTTTGAATGTTCTCAATGAGTTTATCAGTTGATTGGAATAAAAAAACATACAACTCAGGACGCTTGATATCTTTATACATCAATTCAAAAAGTCTGCGGTACAATTTATATTCTTCTTCCTGCAGAGTCACTTTTGCAAAGATCAAAGATTTGTAAATATCATAATCGGCCACAATAAAATCTTTGAAGAGGTCCAGTTGTCCTAAATCATCGTGTACTTGTTGATACCGGTCTGCCAGAAAAGACATTTCCAAAGGGAATGCAAAGCGGCTTTTATCCTTATAAAATTTTGGCAGAAAAGGGTTATCAGCAAAACGTTCCAAAACCAATTTAGCATTAAAGTCGGTTGCAATGGTTTCTGCCAATGTGGTTTTTCCGGCTCCGATATTCCCTTCAATGGCTACATAATTAAATCTGGAAAGGTTGTTGTTTATGATGGGGTTTTTCAGCCATCGCTGTATTTTTTGCATTTTAGTGTCATCTTCACAGTCTTCCAATAATTGAACTGCATTTTTTTGCTGAACGGGGTCCATAAGTTTAGCTGCAATGTCAACAAGGGGTTGCAATACAAAACGTCTTTTGTGTATATGCGGATGGGGTAATTGCAAATTTTCAGAATCCAAAACCTCCTCATCATAGTAAAGTATGTCTAAATCTATACTACGTGATTGATAGCCTGACTCTTCATTTCTTAGTCTTCCCAGTTTGTTTTCAATAATCAACAGTTCTCGCAATACTTTTTTTGGTGAAAACCGGGTTTGGACTAAAATCACTGCATTTAAAAAATCATCGGCTTCAAAACCCCAGGAGGCTGTTTCATAAACAGGTGATATTTTAAGAATTGAACCAATATCTTCATAAATAAGATCGACAGCTCTTTGAAGATTTTGAAAAGTATCACCCACATTACTGCCCAGGGATATATATGTTTTGTGTTGATTCATTCTTTTTAAAAATCATTATTTTAGCCAAAAAGATGACTAAAAGTTGTTGACTATTGCCTGAAAATAGTTTCCTGTAGAATAGTTGCACAAATTAAGAAAAAGAAACTCAGTTCGCCTAAATTTGTTATTCACAAAAACAAAAACAATCAACATATGGATGATTCACGAGCTTTTCAATCGAACAAGTCTTTGCTCAATTGGATAAAGGGTTTCAGAATTTTAAGTCCCATTAAATGAATTTAAAAGAAAATGATTGGTGGAGAATAGAAAACTCTTTTATGTTCAATTAACAAATTTTAAACAGCTTTTGCTCTAAGTGGTTTTTTATTTGTAAATTTGCACCCTCAGAATAACTGCTAATATTTAGAGCCATCCGGCTTGATGATAATCTCTTATCAGTTTTACTAAAAATAAGGGTTTTGTATAAAATATAATTCCCATTCGAATTTTATAAAATATATTTATGTTAAAAGTAAAAGTACAAGACGGAGAAAATATTGAACGCGCCTTAAAGCGTATGAAGCACAAATTCAGAAACACTAAAGTGCTTCAAAAGTTGCGTGAAAACCAACAGTTTACCAAAAAATCTGTCAAAAGAAGAAAAGAGGTTCAAAAAGCTTCTTACATTCAAGGTTTGAGAGATCAGGAAAACATTTAAAAAAAACACTCTATGCACTCGTTTAAAATTTATAATAGCAATGTTAAACCCGATGCAGATGAGAAACAAGAGATTGTAGATTTTTTATTCAATCATCTTGGCCAATATGGTGACCCCAAAGAGCATATCTTAAGTTGTTTGGAATTTGCCACCATGGAAAATCCTGCTGCCTTTGGTGGGTTTGCGTTGGTGATTAAAGATAAAGATGAGATTCTCGGAATCACTATTGTCAATAAAACCGGTATGTCTGGATACATTCCAGAAAATATCTTGGTTTATATAGCTGTACATGAAAAAACGCGTGGCAAAGGAGTTGGCAAAGCTTTAATGGAAAAAGCCATCACTCTTGCAGACGGTGATATAGCGCTTCACGTTGAGCCTGACAATCCTGCTAAAAGACTTTACGAAAGACTTGGTTTTTCCAACAAATACCTGGAAATGAGACTCAAAAAATAGGTCATGCCATTTTTAGACATTCTTGTATTTGTTATTTACCTGATTCTGGTTCTTGGAATTGGGTTTTACTTCTATAGAAAAAACAAAAACACTAATGACTACTATGTGGGCGGCAGAAATATGGGCAGCCTGCATGTAGGCCTTTCTGTTGTTGCTACTGATGTGGGTGGTGGTTTTTCAATTGGATTGGGAGGCCTTGGTTTTGTGATGGGTCTTTCTGGCTCCTGGATGCTTTTTACTGGTTTAATAGGTGCCTGGCTAAGTGCCGTTTTGCTGATTCCTAAAGTAATTGAAAAAGGACATCGTCTCAAATTTTTAACTTTTCCCCAACTTTTAAAAGAAAATTATGGTGTTACCGTAGCATTGGTGGCCGGAATAATTTCCTTTATTGGCTATTTGGGTTTTACTTCCTCTCAACTCCTCGCCGGCGCAAAACTCGCTGTAGGCACTTTTCCGCAACTCGATTTATTGCACGCTTTATATATTATGGGTACCGTAGCCGTAGTCTACACTGTTTTTGGTGGTATTAAAGCCGTGATATACACTGATACCTTTCAATGGGCCATTTTGATGATTGGACTCATTTTTGTGGGAATCCCCATTGCCTACTTTAAACTGGGTGGGTGGGATGCAATACAAGCAGTATTACCGGCAGAATTTTTTTCACTCACCAACCTCAGCTGGGTACAATTTGCCAACTGGTTTATCACTATTGTCCCCATCTGGTTTGTGGGAATGACGCTTTATCAGCGTATCTATGCTTGTAAGGACGAGAAAACAGCTAAAAAAGCGTGGTACATCGCCGGGTTGTTTGAATGGCCGGTGATGGCATTTATGGGAATTGCCTTGGGGCTTCTAGCCCGTGTGGGTGCAGAACAAGGGCTTTTTATTGCAGATGGCTTTGCCGAAGTTGCGGCAATGGATCCTGAGATTGGGCTACCCTTATTATTAAAAAACATACTTCCTGCAGGCTTGATGGGCTTGATGATGGCTGCCTATTTTTCGGCTATCATGTCAACTGCAGATAGTTGTTTGCTGGCATCATCCGGTAATTTTGTTACAGATATTCTGGGATTAAAAGAAAACAACCCCAAAGCGATTATGATTTCGCAAATCATTACATTCATCATAGGATTCACAGCAGTATTGATTGCGAGTTATATGACCAGCGTACTCGATTTAATGTTGTTATCTTACGCATTTATGGTTTCAGGCCTGTTGGTTCCGGTGCTGGGAATGCTATGGTCAAAAAAGAAAAAACCTTTAGCGGCTTTATTGGCGATGCTTTTTGGTGGCTTTTCTACTCTACTCTTAACTTTTCTGGAAATTGAAATACCCTATGGATTTGACCCTATTCTTGCAGGCGTAATAATTTCCCTACTTTTGTATTTAACAGTAAAGAAATAGACCCACGGGTCGCAACACAAAAACTATGGCTTTTGTCACTTTAAGTAAATCATCTTTAAAACACAATTACCAATTTCTTCAAACGATGTTTAGAGAGAACAACATCGAATGGGCACCGGTTTTAAAAATGCTTTGCGGTAATGAAAAATACCTGGATTACATCCTCACACTGGGACCCGAACAGGTTTGTGATGCCCGTCTTGGGAACCTTAAAACCATTAAAAAGCTTGCACCTCATAAAGAAACGATTTACATCAAGCCACCGGCAAAAAAAATTATTCCAGACATCATCAGGTTTGCTGATGTGAGTTTTAATACAGAATACATCACGATTAAATGGCTTTCCAAAGAAGCTGTCAAACAAGACAAGATACACCGGGTGATTATTATGATTGAACTGGGTGATCTGCGTGAAGGTATTATGGGTGAAGACTTAATTGATTTTTATCAAAAGGTTTTTGAACTTCCCAACATTGAGGTGGTTGGTATTGGCTCTAACCTCAACTGCCTGAGTGGTGTAATGCCCAGTAAAGACAAACTCATTCAGTTGAGTTTGTATGAGCAGTTGATTGAAGCGAAATTTGGCAAGAAAATCATTGGTGTTTCAGGAGGTTCATCTGTAATGGTTCCTTTGTTGATGAAAGGATTGGTTCCCAAAGGTGTGAATCATTTTAGAATTGGTGAAACTTTATTTTTTGGAGTTGATCTTTTCGAAAACGAAACCATCGAGAACATGAAAGACGATGTGTTTTTGTTACATTCTGAAATCATAGAAATCACTGAAAAACCAGCTATCCCCTATGGTGAAATGGAAGCCAACCCATCCGGGGAAACCTTTGAAATTGATGAAAGTGAATTTGGCACCCTTCAAAAGCGTGCTATTTTGGATATTGGTTTACTAGACATCACTAAAATAGAATTCTTAAAAGCAGTAGACCCTGAGCTAAGCTTTATTGGCGCGAGTTCAGATATGCTGGTGCTGAATGTCACAGACACCCAAAAAGAATACAAGGTGGGTGATGTGGTTACCTTTAAGATGACTTATATGGGTGCACTGGGTGTTATGAACTCCAACTATATTGAAAAGCGGTTGATTGATTAGGTCACAGCTATCTCCACAACATAGCCCTCACTACTCCTCACATTAAACACCACATCATTTTCAAAGAGTAAATACTGTCCTTTTATGCCTTTTAACACTCCTTCAAATTGAGGTGTTTTTTCGAGATTGAGGGTTTTTAATTTTTTGGGATATTGAAGCACGGGAAAATGGATATTGGTTTCAGTATTTGATGCTATAAAATAATCTTTTGCTTCTTCGGGGATGAATTCTTTCAAAGAATCCCTGATTTCAACGAGATTCAGGTCGAGTACATCATTTTGGAGCATTTTACGCCAGTTTGTTTTATCTGAAACGTGTTCTTTCAGTGCAATTTCGGTAATACCGGCAAGGTAGCGGTTGGGCACTTCTACAATTTCAATGGCTTCGTGTGCTCCCTGGTCAATCCATCGGGTGGGAATTTGGCTTTTTCGGGTCACTCCCACTTTTACATTACTGGAGTTAGCCAGATACACAATATGTGGCTGTAACTGGACTCTTCTTTCATAATCCAGGTCACGGTCTTCTATATCGAGATGGGCTTTGCTTAACTCAGGTTTCATGATCCAGTCTCCGGCAGCGGGAATGCTGTAAAAACAATCATAACAAAACCCTTGCCTGAAGATTTTTTTATCTAAACCACAAGACAAACATTGATATCCTGCAAACTGAATTTTAATTTTTTTTCCCAACAACTGATTGACGTTAAGAAAGTCATTTTCAAAGACTAAGTAGTACTGAATGGGGTTGTTAAATTCCGTTTGCATTTTGGTTAAGACGCCGTGGTATTGCATTACAAAAAATTAAGTTTAAATTTACAAAGCAGTTTTCGCATTAAAGATACTTTTTTTATGCCAATCCCAATAGTAAATTCAATAGCTTCCTGGTTTTTGAAAAAGCGCTTTCATCAAATTGAGCTCTTTCTCAAATACCCCAATGAAGTTCAGTTGGAGTTGCTAAACAATCTCATTAAAACTGCTAAAAACACTGAAGTTGGACTTCAGTATGATTTTGCATCCATTTCTAATTACCAGACTTTTGCCGAGCGGGTTCCGGTGACCAACTATGAAAATATGGAACCTGATATTGAACGCTCCCGACTGGGAGAAAATAATATTTTTTGGCCCTCTCCCATTAAATGGTTTGCAAAATCAAGTGGAACAACGGCTGCAAAAAGTAAGTTTATACCGGTGAGTGAAGAATCATTGGAGGAATGTCATTATGCTGCGAGTAAGGATTTATTGTGTATGTACCTAAACAATAATCCCGACTCACAACTATTTGTTGGGAAAGGCCTTCGACTTGGTGGTAGTAAAGAACTTTATAAAGACAACGGCACGGTGTATGGGGATCTTTCGGCGATTTTAATAGCCAATATGCCGTTTTGGGCTGAATATAGTAGTACACCCAGCAATGAGATTTCACTAATGGCCGATTGGGAAACCAAAATGCAAGCCATTGTGAATGCTTCTATTCAAGAAAATGTGACCAGCCTGGCAGGTGTGCCTTCCTGGATGTTGGTTTTACTCAATCAGGTGTTGGAAACTACTGGTGAAGACCATTTATTTAATATTTGGCCCAACCTGGAGGTCTATTTTCATGGAGGTGTAAGTTTCAATCCGTATATAGAGCAGTATAACAAAATACTACCCAATGAACGCTTTCGATATTATGAAATTTATAATGCATCAGAAGGCTTCTTTGCAATTCAGGATCAGAACAGTGTTAAAGAGCTAATGCTGATGCTGGATTATGGAATTTTTTATGAATTCATTCCAATGGACGGGTATGGTAGCCCTTCAGAAAAAATTATTCCTTTGAGCGAGGTTGAACTTGAAAAAAATTATGCCATCATTATAACCACCAATGCCGGATTGTGGCGGTATAAAATTGGAGACACCATAAAGTTCACATCACTTTCACCCTATCGCATTAAAGTAACGGGAAGAACTAAGCATCACATCAATGTATTTGGAGAGGAGCTTATTATAGAAAATGCTGAAGAGGCGTTGAGAAAAGTAACCAAGGCCACAAACTCTGAAATTGTAGATTATACTGTCGCCCCTATTTTTATGTCCGGTAAAGAAAAGGGAGCCCATGAATGGATTATAGAATTTAAAACCCCACCACAAAGCATCGATGAATTTACAGTTGCATTAGACAAAGCCTTACAGGAAGTCAACAGTGATTATGAAGCCAAACGATTTAACAATACCACACTGAATTTACTCAAACTCAATTGTGCCCGTAAGAATCTATTTTATGATTGGTTAAAAGCTCAGGACAAACTTGGAGGCCAACACAAAGTGCCCCGATTGTCTAATTCCAGAAAATTTCTGGAGGAATTGATGAAATTAAACCGATAGAGCTCAAAATAGCATCGATAAAATACTCAATTTATAGACTAAAAACACTCCCTAACTTATTGATATTTCAATAAATACATTGAATACATCAAAATCTTGCATTTCATCGACTTTCTTGGAGGTTCAACTAAAAGTTTTGCTAGGAGAATTCTTACAACCTATGTTTGTGTCACCAAATAAGATACGCATAAGATGAAAAGATTAGGTTACATAATAGCAGTAGTTTTATTTACATCAAGTTTAGTTTCATGTGGTGTAACTAAAAACCACAAATTAGATAAAGGAGATGAAATCACTCTTTCTCTAAAAGAAAAAAAAGAAATAGTAAAGCAGCAAATTGTCAACAAACAACGCACTATGATTGCGACTCCATAAACGAATTTACATAACCCTAAGATAAAAAATTAGCCTTCAATTTCTTGAAGGCTTTTTTTATTGAACCATTATTAATATCTGAAAGGAGTATTAACTAAGCATTTTGAGGGAGTACAATTACCTTCTGGTTATGAATACAAAAGATTGAAACTGGTTACTAACTAAAGCTGCTAGAAGATTACATTTTAGAAAGCAAAAAAGTGAGGTTCTAACCTGCTTAATCCAGATTTACAAATTTATCTTTCGGATATTTCACTTCATAACTGATGCTTCTTTTCTCTAAGCTACTGGCTGGCAAGTCTACTTTCCATGTGACCACACCATTTTTATCATCATAACTTGCGTTGTCGTAAGCTAAATTTTCAACCTTGATGTCTCTGTTTTGTGAAATGGGTATTCTATCCAAAAGTGTGATTTCGACATTGGAACTTTTATTATTACGGAGAGTGATTTCATAGTTCCTTTTGACAATCCGGGTATTTCCAAAAAAAGACCGGTCTTTCAAGTCATTTACTTGCTTACGTTCAACAACAAGAGTAGGGTCTATCCCCAAGGACAAAACCAGTTCTTCCTCGGTTAATTGTGGATTGATAAATGAATTTCCAGCAAAACTTCCTGCAAAATAAACTTTTGCTTCTCCGGGCAACAGGTCAAAGCTTTCCCATCCTTTTAATTTTGCTGTTAAATACACATTTTGAACTAGTAAAGGTGCTGTGTAATATTCATATTCTGAAGGCACATTAAAGGTGTTGATTTCAATTGTTGTTACTTCAGAAGGCGAAGTGGGAATGCTGTATTTTCTTGAAATTTTAAACAATACATTGGTCACATTTTCTTCCCTGATCATAACGGGAATATCCTGGCTAACATCATCTTTTTCTAAGATAGCAACACCGCTTGCCTTACCATTCAATGCCCTCTCGACTGAATATCCAGTAACCACGACTTGATTTAAATCGTTAGCATCTGCAAACAATGACAGGTTCATTTGGCTAGCATAAACCGGCAAGGTTTCTGTTTCAAAGCCAATATAAGAATATACAAGTTCCTGTCCTCCTGTTACATCTATGGTATATCTGCCATCAAAATCTGTTTGAGTTCCCTGACCAGACCCCTTTAATATGACATTAACGCCGGGTAATGGAAGTCCGGTTTCATCAACGATAATCCCTGAAACCGATTGCACAGTTGGGTTATATGTGTAGTTGGCTTTGTTACGACTTCTACTTTGAGAGGTATATGTTTGTGGGTTTACAAAGTTTAAATAATGTGGGTTGACTTCCGGTTTTACAGTGTTTAAAGTTGGGTTCCCGGTTGATAGTGTAATATTTACATTGTCCCAGTTTTCACCGGTATCTTGATAAACATTGGCTTTGTAATGAAGAGCAACGGGACTTTCAGTGTTTATCGCCTTAATATCGTAGAGTGGAATCCATCCGGCTTTACTTACATTGTATTTTAATATAAGTGTCAGTGAAACAGTTGATGGTGATTCCAAATCAAGAAGAATCTCTCCTCTTTGTTCAGTGTTGTTACTTCTCAGTTTGTTCAGTTCCTGATTGATATCGCTTATGCTATTGTTGAGCTTTTCAATGCTTTTGTTCAGATCATACATTTCTGTTTTCAACTCTGCTATACGGTCACGGTAATATTTTGAGTATGATGATAGTCTCTCAACAGTAACATTTTGCTGTTCTGTGTTGATTTTTTTATTAGCATTCAGAAGTACTTCTTCATCCTCCAGACCTTTAATCTTGTTTCTTAAAACTGCTACTTCGCGGTTTAATTCATTTCGTTGATTCTGAAAGTCGATTATTTTTTCAGATGCTGTTTTTTTTTCAATAAAATTGGTGTAAAAATTTATGGAACCAATAGTAACATTCTGCAGGCCATTAACCTGAATACTGTTTGGGTCAATATTTGGAGACAGCTCTTTTATCAACACTTTGGAACTTCCTGCCTGCAAATTCACTTTTACTTCACTGGTAATTTGAGCTCCCTGTAAAAATACTGTAACTTCTTTTATTACAGATTTTGGTTGAATTTCATTTGCACTGAGTATACAAGGGAACATTAATAAAAGAATCCAGTTTTTCATCAAAGAAGGTTTAAATTTTCTTAAAGATAAAAAAAGCGATTTCATTTAAGAAACCGCTTTTAATTTTTTGATTGCAGAACTGTTTAGTTTTAGTTCTGCATATTCTTTTGTGACTTCAAGACTTGACTCATCAGAGCCCGGTAATTCATACATAGCATCTGTGAGTACTGATTCACATAAGGAACGCAACCCACGAGCACCCAGTTTATATTCAATGGCTTTTTCGACAATAAAATCGAGGGCCTCGTCTTCTATTTTAAATTCAATATTATCCATTTCAAATAGTTTTTCATACTGTTTGATAATGGCATTTTTAGGCTCTGTTAAAATAGCCCGTAAAGTTTCTTTATCCAATGGGTTCATATGGGTCAAAACGGGAAGTCGACCAATGATTTCCGGTATTAAACCAAAATCTTTTAAATCTTTTGGAATAATATATTGAAGGAGGTTTTCCCTTTCAATACTATCCTCTGATTTTGAAGCGCTAAATCCAACTGCCTGAAGATTGAGGCGTTGTTTGATTTTCTTTTCAATGCCGTCAAAGGCACCTCCGGCAATAAAGAGGATGTTTTCGGTGTTGACTTCAATAAACTTTTGATCGGGATGTTTTCTACCTCCTTTGGGTGGCACATTAACTGAGGTTCCCTCGAGAAGTTTCAATAAAGCTTGCTGTACTCCTTCACCCGAAACATCTCTGGTGATGGAGGGGTTATCACTTTTTCGAGCAATCTTGTCTATTTCATCGATAAACACAATTCCGTTTTGCACTTTCTCCAGGTCATAGTCGGCTGCTTGTAGTAATCGTGTTAAAATACTTTCAACATCTTCTCCTACATAACCGGCTTCAGTGAGCACTGTTGCATCCACAATGGCCAAGGGCACATTGAGCATTTTGGCTATTGTTTTTGCGATGAGGGTTTTACCGGTTCCCGTTTGACCAACGATTATGATGTTACTTTTTTGTATTTCAATATCATCATCTGAAGCGGGTTGCAACAATCTTTTGTAGTGATTGTAAACTGCCACTGACATCACTTTTTTGGTATGTTCCTGCCCGATAATGTATTCGTTTAAAAAATCATTGATGGCTTTTGGTTTTTTCAACATCATCTCACCAGACAATTGTGTTTTGGAAGAATGTGTTGCTTCTTCCATCACAATACCGTGAGCCTGCTCTATACATCGATCACAAATGTGTGCATCAAGACCTGCAATCAAAAGATTGGTTTCGGCTTTTTTACGTCCACAAAAGGAACATTCTAGGTTTTCTTTTGCCATAACTTTGGTTTCAGATTCAAGGTTTTGCTTCGCACAGTTCGCTGCGCTCGTGTCAGGTTCCAAGTCATAACAACATTGAACCCTGAACATTTAACTTTGAATTATTTCTTCTCTCTTGTTAAAATTTCATCAATCATTCCGTACTCAAGAGCTTTTTCTGCTTTCATCCAGTAATCACGGTCACTATCTTCATAGACTTTATCATAAGTCTGCTCAGAATGTTTTGCAATAATGCGGTACAGCTCTTCTTTTAAAGTCATAATTTCTCTTGCCGTAATTTCAATATCACTTGCCTGGCCTTGTGCTCCTCCCATAGGCTGATGAATCATTACTCTGGAGTGAGGTAGTGCACTGCGTTTTCCTTTTTGACCCGCACACAACAAAACTGCTCCCATTGAAGCTGCCATACCTGTACAGATTGTAGCTACATCGGGTTTGATGAATTGCATTGTGTCATAGATTCCTAGGCCGGCATACACACTCCCTCCCGGTGAATTGATATAAATTTGAATATCTTTTGAGGCATCAGTACTTTCCAAAAAAAGCAATTGTGCCTGAATAATATTGGCTACCTGGTCATTGACCTGAGTTCCCAAAAAGATGATTCTATCCATCATTAAGCGTGAAAACACATCCATTTGGGCAACATTTAACTGACGTTCCTCAATGATATAAGGGGTCATGCTGCTGATAATCTGATTGTAATAAGTACTGCTCACCCCATGATGTTTGGTAGCATATTTTTCAAATTCTTTACTGTAATCCATATATTTTACTGTACTGTTTAAGTTAAAAAAAGGCGTTAAATGTCTTCATTCAACGCCTAAATATAACTAATTTATCGTTGATTTATTGGTATGCTTCTTTCACAAATTTGTCATAAGACACTTCTTTGGTCTTCAATTTGGCATTTTCCTTAAAGAATTTCAACATTTTTTGCTGGTTGAGTTGTTCAGCCAGGCGCTTTGCTTCATCCTGATTGGAAAGAATTCTTGCTGCAATGTTTTCAAGCTCCTCCTCTGCGGGGTTCATTTGTCCATATTGCATCATTTGTGAGGTCACCATTGCTTTTGTATAATCTTTAAGCTCCTCAAAATTGGCATGCAGCTTATTATCTGACATCAACTTACCTTCAATTAACTGGTAACGCAGTCCTTTTTCTGAACGCTCATACTCTGCTTTTGCTTCTTCTTCGGTCAATTCTTTCTCGCCGCTTTTTTGTATCCAGCGTGTTAAAAATTCAGCCGGAAGGTCAAATTTGGTATTTTCAATCAAGCTTTCTACTGCATTGTTCAGCAACACTTGTTCTGACTGTTGTTCAAACTGACGTTCTGCATCTTCTTTAATTTTCTGTCTTACTTCCTCTTCTGACTTCACGACGTCTTTTCCGAAAAGCTTATCAAACAGCTCCTGATTTAGTTCAGCTTCTTCTCGTGTATTGATTTCCTCAATGGTTAAGGTTACTTCAACATCAAGTCCGTGCGCATCGTCATGTGAAACTTCTAAAAAGGTTTGGTTGTCATGGTCATCTTCAAAAAGGCCTTTGGTCTTAAGGGTGACCGTATCACCTACTTTAGCTCCAAGAAGTTGGTCTTTTTGTTTTTTTCCTTTGATTTTGTCTAAAGGAAACGTTGTTTTATTGTCTATTTCTTTTTCCTCGTTTTTAAAAGTTCCGGTAATTTCGTCTCCCTTTTCAACTTCAGTTTTGGAAATAAGCTTTCCATATTGCTTTCTGATGGTCTTGATCTGGTTGTCTAAAAACTCTTTATCTGCAACAATTTTATAGTTTGTAACCGCCTTTTTTTGAAGGTCGATTTCAAATTGTGGAGCGAGTCCCAATTCAAACTCAAAGTCAAAATTGTCTGTATCCCAATCGATGTCCATTTCATTTTTTGGAAGTGGGTTGCCCAGTACATCCAATTTTTCTTCGGTAAGGTATTTATGGAGTGACTCCTGAATCAACTTATTAACCTCATCAAGCAATACAGCTTTTCCATATTGTTTTTTGATCATTCCCATAGGCACATGTCCTTTTCTAAAGCCGGGGATATTGGCGTTCTTTCTGTAATCTGTAAGAATTTTTTCAACGCGAGGTGCATAGTCATCTTTTGTAATCTCTACTTTTAAGATGGCATTTAGACTGTCAATGTCTTGTTTTGTGATGTTCATGAAAATTATATTTAAATAAGTAACCCGTTTTGAATCAAAAAAGCATTTTACTTCTCTCAATTCAAAACGGGTGCAAAAGTACGATAATTTATCATTATCGCAAAAGGTTTAACTGGTTGGTTATAAGTAATTTTATTACTTTTCAGTTAAGGAATACAAAATGGATTGTGAAATAGTTAATAGCAAGCTAAATAACAGTGCCCACCAAAAACCATCAACACTAAAACCGGGAATCAGGTAGTCTACCAACAGGATGATCACAGCATTGATCACCAATAGAAAGAGGCCAAAAGTAATCAGTGTAGCCGGTAAGGTTAAAAAAACCAAAATGGGTTTTACCAACACATTAAGCAATGCCAATACTGCTGCTACTATAATCGAAGTTGTAAAGGCATCGACCCCTACACCGGGTAGTATTTCGGCAAGTACTAAAACCACAATAGCCGTTAACAATAACTGAATGATTAGTTTCATGATTAATATAATTTAGTACATCTTATTTTTAAAGGTAATAAAATTATATTGTATAAAATAAAAAGTAGGTTAAAAACTTAAAATGACCAACTATTTAAAAAATATCAAAATGTTTACTCAATATTTGTTTCTCTGATGCAACGAACGGATAATCCTGAATACTTTCTAAAAGTCCCATTTGCAAAAAACTCTCCTCCAGCGCTAACCCAAACATTTGAACCAAATTCAGAGTCAAATTCATTAGAACTCCACCATTTAGCATAAGCACCTGGAGGTATAACAAATTTATACCATAATGGTGCTGGTAAAGCCGTAAAACCACTTTCATTTGTCGCCCCTGAATTTGGTTGATTCCACAACCCATCTCCAGCTTCAATAGTTCCTGTAGATTTTAATTTACCCCCTGCAACTGTTTCTCCTCCCAGGAAATCACTAAGCTCAATCCAGTCTTCCATGGTTGGGATACTCCATCCTTCGGGAGCTAAACCTCTGGGATCATTCACGGCATACCAATTATATAACTTGCCATACCCCAAACCGTCAAAACCATCATAGGTAACTAAAGTCCAGGCTCCAGTAGTTAACTCAGACCAATTTTGACCTTCTTGTAAACGTGGAATAGTATCCCCGTTACGGTAAGTTTCGACGTCAAGATTTTCAAGCATCCACTCTTGATTACCTATAAAGACAGATTCATATTCAATTGCTTCCGGGAATTGCTCATCATTTTCATTAGAACAGGCAAGAAAAAAAACAAAAGAAATAAACACAAAAAACATGTAAGATAAAGAACGATTTTTCATAATAAGGTTATTTTTAGAGTTAACTTATTTAACCTAATTTTAACAAAAACCGTACCGTTTCTTTATAAAACGCTTCTGGTTTTTCTGCATGCAGCCAGTGTCCGGCTTTTGAAATGGTCTCAATTGATGCTTTTGGGAAATGTTTTTGAATCAATATTTCATCCATCGGTTCAATATAGCCGGATTCCTCCCCTTTAAGAAAAAGAGTTTCTCCATCATAAATGGCCTCTTCAGGCAACCCCTTTCCTACTTCTTCAATATTCTTAATCAGTACAGGCAGGTTCATACGCAATCCATAGGTTTCTTTTGATTTACGGAAGAGGTTTTTCAACAAGAACTGCCGGATAGGTTTAATGGCTATATAATTTTTCAATTGGGCATCGGCATCACTTCTGGAGTCAATTTTAGAAAAATCAAGTGATGACAATCCTTTTAATATATCGTGATGATGTTGGGGGTAAAATTTAGGTGCAATATCAGCTACAATTAATTTTGAAACATAATCGGGATATTGAGTAGCAAATAACATGGCTGTTTTGCCCCCCATGGAGTGACCCAATAATACTACTTTTTTTAAACCTTTTTGATCGCAGTAGTTTTTAAGGTCTTCTGCCATGACTTCATAGCTAAATTCTTCTGAGTGAAAACTTCTCCCGTGATTGCGCTGGTCTATGAGGTGGACTTCAAAGTCGTTTTCTGCAAAGCGACTTCCCAGGGTTTTCCAGTTATCTCCCATTCCCAGGAACCCGTGGAGGATTAAGAACGGGGTGCCGGAGCCTTCTATGTTTGAGTAGAGTATCATAAATTTTATTTTAATTTCTGCAAATACATTCCCACCACATTTTCCAAACCTAAATAAAGTGATTCTGAAATCAACGCATGACCAATGGAAACTTCCAGTAAGCCGGGAATGTTTTGTTTGAAAAAAGCGATGTTGTCCAAAGACAAGTCGTGACCGGCATTGATGCCCAAACCCAGTGCATTTGCCAAAACCGCACATTCGGTATAAGGTTTAATACCGTCTTTGTTGCCCAATTCATATTGGCGTGCAAAGTCTTCGGTGTAAAGTTCTATTCTATCTGTGCCTGTGGCTTTAGCGCCCTCAATCATTTTTAAATCGGGGTCCACAAATATTGAAGTACGAATCTCATTCCGCTTTAGCTCAGCAATTATATCTATTAAATACTCTTTGTGTTTTAGGGTATCCCAGCCTGCGTTTGAGGTCAACACATCATCACCATCCGGCACCAAGGTGACCTGAGTGGGTTTTATTTCCAGCACCATATCCAGAAACGGCCGGAACGGATTGCCTTCAATATTGTATTCAGTATATACAACGGGTTTTAAATCATAGGCATCCTGACGGCGTATGTGGCGTTCATCAGGTCTTGGGTGGATGGTGATACCCTGTGCTCCAAATTCCTGAATATCCTTTGCTGTTTTGAGCAAATCGGGCACATTCCCTCCCCGTGCATTTCGCAACGTTGCAATTTTGTTAATATTTACACTTAGCTTGGTCATAAATTGTACTTTTGAGTTACAAAAATACAAAGATGGATAACGACCGTCTGTACTATTTTAATTAATTTGCAAAAAATAATTTTGTCTTGGACACGCAGCTTTACATCATACGCGATATTGACCCTTTTGACATTAACACTCCTTTGGAAGCCGTCAAAGAGGTTTTTAACCAGTTGACCTATTCCCATATACCAGTGATGAAAAATCAGGTCTTTACCGGTTGTGTTTCTGAAACCGATGCACATTGTTTTGATTCCAACAAAACCCTTGCAGATTATTCCTATGCTTTGGAACCATTTTTTGTAAGGGAACACACAAATTGGTTAGATATTATTGAAGCTTTCGCTAATAATTCAAGTAATATTATGCCTGTGCTCGATGCCCACAACACTTATTTAGGCTACTTTGAGTTGGCAGATATTATGAGCCTTTTTAACAACACCCCTTTCCTGAACGAAAATGGCGGTATACTTGAAATTCAAAAAGGTTCAAGAGATTATTCTTTTAGTGAAATATGCCAAATTATCGAGTCAAACAATGCAAAAATATTAGGGATGTTTATTTCTAAAATCGAAGGAGAAAAAACACAAACCACTATCAAAATTGGTCATACCGGAATGAATGCTATTGTTCAAACTTTCAGGCGGTATGGGTATGAAATTATCTCGAGCCACGATGAAGACAAATGGGCTGATAATTTAAAAGAACGGTCAGAATATCTTGATAAATATCTTAATATTTAGTGATCAGTGGCAGTTTTCTGGTTAGCTGGTTTAACAAGACAACATTCAAAAACACTTTTTAAACTAAAATTCAATATAATACCAAACAACTTGCAATGAAACCTCTAAAAGTTGGAATTTACGGACAATTTTACCACGAAAACTCAAGTGTGTATATTAAATTACTTTTGGATGTTTTAAGTAAAAGTAATGTATCAATTTTTATTGAAGATAATTTTTACAATCTTATAAGTGAAAACAAGGAGATTGACACCCAAGACTTACAGTTTCCAACCTTTAAGGAATTGGATTCCAGCTTTGATTTGTTTTTCAGCATTGGTGGTGACGGCACCATTTTAAAGTCAATCACCTATATTAAGGACTTAAACATTCCCTTTGCTGGTATCAATACGGGTCGCTTGGGCTTTTTGGCTAGTATTCAAAAAGAGGAAATCACCAGTTGTGTCGAGAAAATAATGAATGGCGATTATACCCTTTCAGAAAGGACACTTTTGAGCATAGATGTCTCTCCGGACCATAACGATATTAAAACGCTGAATTTTGCTTTAAACGAGATAAGTGTCATCAGAAAAAACACCACTTCGATGATTAAAATTGAAACCTATCTCAATGATGAGTATCTCACTTCATATTGGTCTGACGGGCTTATCGTTTCAACACCCACGGGATCAACCGGATACTCCTTAAGCTGTGGCGGACCCGTACTGGAACCCAGCTCCACAAGTTTCATTTTAACACCCATTGCCCCACACAACCTCAATGCAAGACCCATTGTCATTCCAGATTCAACCGAGATAAGATTGAAAGTCACCGGAAGGGAAGACAACTACCTTGTTTCTTTAGATGCACGCATTGCTACACTTTCAAATGAAACCGAGATTACCATAAAAAAATCCCCATTTACTTTAAAAATGATACAACTTCACGAGGACAGTTTTATCAAAACGCTTCGAAAAAAGTTATTATGGGGAGAAGACAAACGCAATTAGGCAATAAAATCATACAAAGTTTGTTAATCAAATGAGAGTATTAGGCCAAGCTTATTGCAGGCCAAACTTTATTATTATATTTGCAAACTTTTTAGGTTTTATGAAGCATTTTGCAACCGCGTTATTAGTATTCTTAGCATTTCATACATCCCATTCTCAGACCTATGAAATAGGTGGTTTGCTGGGAGGGTCAAATTATATAGGAGATGTGGGTCCCACTACATACATCAACCCTAACAACTTGGCAGTGGGAGGTATGTTTCGTTGGAACCGTTCACCACGCCACTCCTTTCGCTTTACAGCAATGATTGCCGGCTTAGAATCTGATGATGCCGATTCAAAGGAAACGCGCAGACAACAACGGGGTTTTTCCTTCAATAACAGTGTTAAAGAACTTTCTCTGGGTATAGAGTATACCTTTTGGGAATTTAACACCCACAGTGTTAAGCCACAAAATTCTCCATATTTGTACACAGGAATTACCTATTTTAATTATGAAAGCTTATTTTTGGAGCGCAATAATGAACTAAAAAAATATGGTAATGCATGGTCGTTTGCTATCCCTATGGTAGTGGGATACAAACTAACCGTTGGAAGATACATGGTTTTGGGAGCTGAAATTGGAGCGCGTTATACATTTACAGACAATCTGGATGGAAGCAACCCCACAGGTATTAAAGAAGGAGATCCCAACCTAAAGTTTGGAAATATAAACAGTAACGACTGGTATGTATTTACAGGAATCAACCTAACGGTTATGTTTGGCAAAAAACCCTGTTTTTGTACATTTTAATCTATGAGTTTGATTGATAATATAGATAAGAGCAAACTTCCCAACCATGTGGCTGTAATTATGGATGGCAACGGACGCTGGGCACAACTCAAAGGCTTGTTTCGCACAGCAGGCCACGAAAAAGGAGCCAATGCAGTAAAGGAGGTTGTTGAGGGCTGTGGTAAACTTGGTGTCAAATACCTGACTCTTTACGCTTTTTCAACCGAAAATTGGAACCGGCCAAAGATGGAAGTAAAAACGCTAATGAACTTATTGGTTTCTTCATTAAAAAAAGAAATTAAAACTCTGGAGGAAAACAAGATCAGATTAAATGCCATTGGCAATATAGATTCGTTACCAAATAAAGCCAGTAAAGAGCTTAAAGAGGTAATGGAAAGGACTAAAAGTAATGAAAAAATGATTTTGACACTGGCTTTGAGTTATGGTTCCAGAGAAGAAATTACCCATATGGTGAAAGATATTTGTTCTAAAGTTAAAAATAATATAATTTCCCCGGAAAATATTGACGAATCGGTTATAAATGAGCATCTTTACACGCAAAATTTGCCCGATGTTGACTTGCTTATCAGAACCAGTGGTGAACAACGAATCAGCAATTTTTTGTTGTGGCAAATAGCCTATGCTGAGCTCTTTTTTACAGAAGTATTGTGGCCCGATTTTAACAAAGAACACCTTTTTGAAGCAATTTTAAATTATCAAAACAGAGAAAGAAGATTTGGAAAAACAAGTGATCAACTTAACTAATTTGATTTCATCACCCATGAGATTAAAATCCCTTTTTATTTTATATATATTAATATTTATCCCCCTGTTTGTTTTTTCACAACAAAACCAATTAGACAGTGGTAAGAAATACACCATTGGTGAGATTACAGTTTCAGGAGCACAAAGTTTTAACGAGCTTACCGTGATTACCTTTTCTGGTCTAAAAAAAGGTGAAGAAATATATATCCCCGGTCAGCGTATAAGCAATGTCATAAAAAAACTATGGGATGAAAACCTCTTTAGTGATGTCAATATTTATGTTACAGACATACAAGACAACATAGTTGACCTTGAAATTAACATTACTGAACTCCCCACACTTAACGAAACCACTATTACCGGAATCAGAAAAGGAAAAGCCAAAGAACTTCTAAAGGAACTCGACCTGACAAAAGGAAAAAAGGTTACAAAAAACCTACTTACAACCACTGAAAACTTCATCAAAAACAAATACAAGGACGATGGTTTTTTCTTTGCAAATGTCATGATGAATACCAATACCGTAGTTGATTCTACCGGTGAAGAAATTGGTCAAAATTTAAATATCAATATTGACCGCGGTAAAAAAGTGAAAGTGAAAAAAATTCATATTGCCGGCAACAATGAGCTCACAAATGCCAAAGTGAGAAGGTCGATGAAAAACACCAAGCAAAAGAATCCAATTCGCATTTTTAAACGTTCTAAATATATTAAGTCAGCTTATGAGGAGGATAAAGCTTCCTTAGTAAGTAACTATAAAGAAAAGGGGTATCGCGATGCTCGAATTGTTTCAGACTCACTGGCCATTGTAGATGAAAAAAACATCGAGCTATTCATCAATCTTGAAGAAGGAAGAAAGCATTATTTTGGAGACATTCGCTTTATTGGAAACAGTATTTATACAGATCAAGAATTAAAAAACTTTTTGGGGATTCAAAAGGGAGACACATACAATGGTGTTTTACTTCAAGAGCGCATTGCTGACGACACAGATCCCGATGCAGATGATTTAACCAATGCATACCAAAACAACGGGTATTTATTTTCAAGAATTAATCCTGTTGAAGTCAATATTCAAAATGATACCATTGATTTTGAAATCAGAATCTATGAAGGGAGACTTGCTTATTTCAACAACGTTACTGTCGTTGGAAACGATAAAACAAACGACCATGTTATTTACCGCGAATTGCGTGTAAGACCTGGTCAAAAATACAGTAAACGCAATGTAGTAAGAACCATAAGGGAATTAGGCCAGCTCGGCTTTTTTGACCCAGAAACGATTGCCCCCGAATTTAAAAATGTAGACCCCAATACTGGAACTCTAGACATGGAGTTTAGAGTTGAAGAAAGTGGTGCCAGCCAGATTGAACTTCAGGGTGGTTATGGCGGTGGTGGCTTTGTGGGAACCCTGGGTCTTTCATTTAATAATTTCTCACTCCGCAATATTTTCAACGGTGATGCTTACAGACCGTTACCAATGGGCGATGGGCAAAAACTTTCTTTAAGAGCGCAAGCCAGTAGTTTTTATCAAACTTACAGCCTTTCGCTGGTTGAACCGTGGTTGGGCGGAAAAAAGCCTGTTCAGTTTAGTCTCTCATTCTCTCACACAATACAGTATTTTTATGACTTTAGAGAACGTGAAGCAGACCGTGACCGCCGTTTTCTTATCACAGGGGGATCGATTGGCTTGGCAAAAAGATTGCGTTGGCCAGATGACCACTTTGTTTTGTCACACGCAATCAGTTTTCAACATTACAACCTAAAAAACTATAACACCGGTCTCTTTACTTTTGGAAACGGGTTTTCAAACAATCTGGCATATACTATCGGAGTTAGCAGAAACAACACCTTTACCAATCCGGTTTTTCCATTGGGAGGATCTGAATTTAATGTTACAGCAAAATTAACTCCACCTTATTCTTTGTTTAATAATGTAAAATATAGTACTTTAGATTCCGATCCTGAGTTTCAGAATCCTGATGGATCACCCAATCAAGGTTTAATAGATCAAAAAAGGTTTAACTGGCTTGAATATTACAAAATCAAATTTAAAGGAACTTGGTACACCAATATTATAGACAAATTAGTACTCAGACCACAAGTGGAATTTGGTTTTCTTGGAGCCTACAACTTAGACAGGGGTGTACCGCCGTTTGAGCGATTTTTTATGGGAGGTGATGGCCTAGGGGCTTTCAGCCTTGACGGAAGAGAAATAATTTCGTTGAGGGGTTATCCAAACCAGTCATTATCAGACCAAGACGGGAATACTATTTTTAATAAATTTTCGTTAGAGTTGCGTTATCCCATCACTTTGAAACAAATGGCATCCATTTATGCCCTTACATTTATTGAAGGTGGTGCAACCTATGACGGGTTTAAAAATTACAATCCATTTCAGTTAAAACGTTCAGCTGGAGCCGGAATTCGTATATTTATGCCGGCGTTTGGGCTATTAGGAATTGATTTCGGTTATGGATTTGACCCTATTCCGGGAACATTCCAAGCCAACGGATGGGAAACACATTTTATTATAGGGCAACAATTTTAATTTTGGCACGATATTTTCTTAAACAACCAATAATTATGAAATACAAATTAATTTTTCTCAGCTTAACATTGCTTTTTACTTCTTTTCTGGTAGAAGCACAATCACAAAGAGGTGTGAGAATCGGTTACATCGATATGGAGTACATCCTTGAAAATGTACCGGAGTACCAAGAAGCTTCAATTCAACTTGAAGGCAGGGTGCAAAAATGGAAAAAAGACATTGAGACAATGCAACGGGAAATTGATCAAATGAAACTCAATTTAAGCAACGAACGCGTATTGTTAACCAATGAATTGATTGAAGAAAGAGAAGAAGACATAAAAATTGAAGAAGACCGGCTTTTTGAATATCAACAAGATCGATTTGGTCCCAATGGTGATTTAGTTATCCAGAAAAGACAATTAGTACAGCCCATTCAAGATCAGGTTTTTACTGCAGTACAAGAAATAGCAGGCAACCGACAATATGATTTTATTTTTGACAAATCAGCAGATGTTGTAATGCTTTACGCTGCAGAACGTAACGACATCAGTGATCAAGTGATTAGAATCATCAACAGGGCAGCAAAACGAACCCAAGCTGAAAATCGTCAGGACAAAAGGGAGATTGAGAGCAGAGATGCCATGTCTGATGAACAAGACAAAGCACTTACAGAACGCGAACAAGCCATAGAAGACAGAAAGTCTCAAAGGGAAGCTTTATTAGAAGAAAGAAGACGGGTAAGAGATTCTATCAGAGCAGCAAGACAAGCTGAGTTTGAGGCTAGACGTCAACGTATTCTCGATGAAAGAAACCAAGGCGACGGAGACTCAAATGAGGATGGAGACAAAAACACCTCTGACCCAGAAACAGAAGTGGATGGAAAAAGCAACACAACAGCTTCAAACAATGATACACCCAGCAGAGAAGAAATTCAAGCTGAAAGAAAACGAGTTCAGGATTCTATTCGAGCAGCCAGAGTTGCTGAGCAAGAAGCGAGAAGGTTGCAAATCCTGGAAGAAAGAGAACGAAGAAGAGACTCTATTTTAAATGCAAGAAACAACAATAATACACCTCCTCAACAATCCGAAGACGACGACGACGGCGGAGGCAGCCTTTAATTATAATAATCAATTTAACAAACACTTAATTACATCACAATGAAAAACATGAAATCAATCTTAGTAGCCCTCGTTATAATGGTAAGTGCTACAAGTTTTGTAAATGCACAAAAAATGGCTCATATCGACACCCAAGCTTTGATAGAAGCCATGCCTGAAACACGTTCGGCACAAAATGAATTGGAACGTATCAAAAAAACCTATGAAGCAGAATTAGTTTCTATGGGAAAAGAACTAGAAGCAAAATTAGCCAGATATGAGGCTGAAGCTGAAACAAAAACGGAAGAAGAAAACAGAAAACGTTTAGAAGAAGTTCAGTCAGCACAACAAAAAATTGGCGAGTACCGTCAAAATGCAAGTATGGACTTACAGAAAAAGGAAGGCGACTTATTCAGTCCACTTTTTGACAAAGCCAAGAAAGCAATCGAAAAAGTTGCAGCTGACAAAGGTATTCAATATGTAATGGATGCAACTCCCGGAAGCGGTTTAATCGTTGCTGAAGGTGAAGACTTATTAGCTGCTGTTAAAAAGGAGTTAGGTATTTAATACTTGCTCAAAATAAAATTATAAAAACTGCCCTCATTTGACGGGCAGTTTTTTATTTTTATACAATGAACAACAATCCCATTGGAATTTTTGACTCAGGTGTTGGAGGCACTTCAATATGGAAGGAAATTCACGCATTATTACCCCACGAAAGCACTATTTATCTCGCAGACAGTAAAAACGCCCCCTATGGTCATAAAACACAGGATGAAATCATTGCACTGAGTATAAAAAACACTGATAAATTACTTTCAATGGGTTCAAAAATTATTGTAGTAGCCTGTAATACTGCAACGACCAATGCCATTGAAACACTTCGAAAAAACTATACAGTCCCTTTCATAGGAATTGAGCCTGCCATTAAGCCGGCTGCATTAAAAACAAAAACGAAGAGAGTTGGTATCCTGGCAACTAAAGGAACTCTCCAAAGTTCTTTATTTAGTAAAACATCAGAATTATTTGCTCAAAATATTCAAATTTTTGAAGTTGTGGGCGAAGGTTTGGTTCCTTTAATAGAAGAAAATAAGATTGACACTATTGAAATGGATTTATTACTTGAAAAGTATTTAAGCCCAATGATAACATCAGAAATTGATTATTTGGTATTAGGGTGCAGTCACTATCCCTATTTGATTCCGAAAATTAAAAAAATAATGCCCTCCAACGTTTCTATTATTGATTCAGGTGAAGCTGTCGCCAAACAAACAAAATCACAATTAGAAAAACACAATTTAATAACTTCGGAGGTAATAAAGCCACGTTTAGAATTTTATACAAATAAAAGCACCTCCACTCTTAAGCAACTTCTAAAAGAATACTCCAAGAGTATTAATATTTCTTTCCTGGACTTTTAAATGTTTAGTTTATTGCCGGACAATTACAATCATATGCAGTTCCGCGGTCTAGGAAGTTGAATCCAAGAGTGATTTGATGGTAACCTCCATTAGAAAATTTTACTTCCCCTATTTGTTGAGAATAGGTATATGCAAACATAAATTTATTGAAGTTTATTCCCAAAACTGGAGAAATATACTGAAGTTTTTGACTTGATATACTTGCTCCATTTTGAAATTCAGCTCCATCAAAACTTCTGCGGTAAGAAAGTCCTCCCCAAAGTCGTCCAAACTCCATTTTTCTATAAGCTTTGAAATTTATATCAAATGCAGATTCATTTGTTCTTTCAAAAAATTGAAGTAGGAAAGAAGGCTCAAAAGTCCAGTCAGAATAATAGGCACCTCCAAAGGTGTATGATCCAGCAAATAAATATCTTCGCTGATTGTTAGATTCAAACTCTTCTGAGTACAAGTTTCTATTTTGAAAAATTAAATTCTTTACTGTAAAATGCATAGAAACATCCATTAAGTTATATGAAAGCCCAAGGTCTAAATTAAAATAGGATGAGCTTTGCAAGATTCCAGCAATTACAGGGTCAAAATCGTTCAAATCAAAATTTGTTTCATCCAGTTTAGACTGAACAATACCGGCACTCAAGCCAAAAGAAAGTTGATTCAAATCTACATCACTTCTTGAAAAATTAAGATGATGGGCATACGTAAGATAAGCACCCACCTGTGAATGATAGCCATTCTTATCATTAAAAGCAATGGCGCCCATCCCTGATTTTTCTCCAAGTCTTACATTTGCGGCCAGGGTTTGTAAATTCGGTGCATTATCCTGATCAAACCATTGTTGTCGGGCTGTTAGTCTAATCTGTCCACTATTTGCGGCTCCGGCCATAGAGGGGTGTAGTATATACAGATTGTCTGCAAAATAATCGGAATAAATTGGTATTCCATCTTGAGCATTGGAAAATTGAAAAACCAGAGTTATAAATAAAATGTAGGTACTTTGTTTTAAGTTCATTTGGTAATAAATTAATTTTATCTTTTCAAGGTAAAATGGCCTCTAAATTCTTTGTTTATATCTTCTTCTATGTATTCCACTCTAAACCAGTAGTCGCTCGATGGCATGTCCCGCCCATTGTAAGTGCCG
>NZ_BMGK01000016.1 GCF_014640155.1 Planktosalinus lacus
ATCCTTCGGAATTATCAACATTTCAACACCACAAAATCATCATTATGAAGTAAGAAAAAATAAAATATTATCTTTGAAGTGAAGGACGAGTGCTTTTCATAGGAGCCGGTGTTGTGCATAGTGTTTTTTTAGAATGGCAGCAGGAATTCGTCATTAAACTTATATATTTCTTTAATTTTTCCATCGGAACGTACACTCAGTAAAATTTGGATGTTTTCATTAATTCTAAAAGTTAACATATAGACTGCATATGGTTTAGCAATAAAATCAGTCGGTTTTCTGTCAAGCAAAATTGTACTTAAATCTAAAATTTCGATAATATTAGTGTCTAATACTGTTAATGAATTTATTTCTATAGTTTGCGAAATATATTCCAATGCTAAAATCTTCGCAGCATCTATGTCCAAATAAATCTTATCCGTTTTTTCAAATATTGACTTTATTCTCTTGCCGACTTTTATCCATCCAGCAATTCCAGTTTCTATTTTATCTCCTAACATAAAAACTCCTGAAATACCGCCTATGACAGCTAAAATCAGTGCCCAGTCAGCGCCAGTTCCTAAATTTATTTCCTTTAGGGAGTAGGAAGAATTAATCGATTCTAAATCTTTTTTTATCGAATCAAAATGACTGGATTGAATTTCTTCAATGTTATAATTCATCAAATCATCAGCTGTGTGTTTAGGAATAAAGATTATTTCCATTTATATTTTTTTACATTATGCACAACGGTTTGCATATGAAAAGTTGCGGGTTGAAATGCGCGGACTTGTCCGCCGCAACTTTTGCTTTTTTAAAAGTTAAAAATTTTTGAGCAATAACTGCAGCAGCAATTTTTTATATGCGTTGTTGCCATCTGGCTCTCTGCATTTTTTATTTCATTTATTTTTTGACAATCTTTTTATTTAATATACCATTTTGCGTATAAATTTTTATTAGATAAACACCAACTGGTAAATCAGAAATATCGAATGAACGGAAATTTGAGATTATCGTTTTGCTCAACTGCCCGATTGAATTTATAATTTCAATTTTATCAATATCAATATTTTTAGATTGAACGAATATTAAATCGCTACTTGGACTTGGATAAATTTGAATACTATTTAAATCAAAATCATTTGTACTTAACGTAAAATTTCTAAATACAGCCTGCCCAAATATAGCATTGCTAATTGTCAAAACTAAACCACTGCCTTCTTGAGTTATTTCATAAAACCCACCATCTTGCATAAATGAAAAATATTCATTTTCAAAAAAATTATGTTCCTCTGTATCACAATCATCATTTGAATTAGAAAAATTAGAACTTTGAATAGTCTCTGCATTTGGAAATTCAAAGATACCACTAAACGTGTTGCAAGCTCCATCGCCACTAAAAGTATAATCTTCAAGTATGATTAAATTGGGTGTGATTGATGGCTCAATTTCTGAAACCTCGTAAGGTGTTCCTAGATCACTTGATTGAACAAAATTTAAATACCAAGTCTGAAATAACTCAGGGTTTGGTTCTTGTGCGTATCCTAAAGAAGATATTAAGATCAGAAACAGCAAAAGTAAATTTTTCATAATATTTGTTTTCAGCTTGATGGCAACGGTTAGTATATGCGTAGTGCGACCGATAGGGAGCATTATCGCATATGCCGTGTTATGTGTGGTGATTCTATTCTTCATTTGGATTAATTCATCTATTCAACCATATCTCCCATGCCATAATAATCTTTTGGTTATCTCTTTGAAAATAAAGTTATGCTATGATACTAGTTAAATTCAGCTTTTAGGGCTGTATTATTCTGATTCAATATAACAATTTCAAAGTCGGATTTATCCAAAACTAATGTAACCTTCTTATCATCCGTCTCTTGTATATCATAAGGAACGGCTTTGCCGACTTTCTCACCTTTTTTGTAGGCAAGTACCAAACATGGGCACTGGATATTTTCTTCAACAAATGATAGTTCCACTTCTTTACGATCACCATACACCATCCATTGCGGACGATCGTACTTTTTACTTCTTGGATGGAAAACTGCTATGTCATACCTGAATGTGCCCATAGGAGGTAAATCAAGAGAGGTTTTCTTTCGTTGCTGACCAAATAGCTCACCAGATTCATTGACAAAAACACTAGGTCTTTCTAGATCTGTAATCTGATAATACGAGTTTTCGTAATCCCTATTACCCTTTTCAGAATAAATTGTCTGACTTATGGTTAATGGATCGACTCCTGTAAATTCCGTCAATCTCCCTGCCATCGCCTTTCCCCAACCCATGGAACTGTTAGGCATATCTCCTTCGTACACATGATCAAAACCACAATGAATTAATATCTTTTCATTGGGGTATCGATTTAGATAGGATTCAATATTCCGGGCTTGATTAATCTCTCTTTCCTTCCCATTAGCATGTCCACTGCTTTCGTACCCAAATATATTGAACCCCATATCAAAGGCAGTTCTTATTAAATTGCCAAATTGAGGTTCTTGTGTGTAATATCCAGAATCAAGAATAGGATAACCATTTGCTTGCATAATTGAATCTGCTTGAGGCGTATTAAAATATCCTTCCATTCCTAAGTGCTTAAAGCCTCTTCTTTTGAGTCCTTCAAGTAGTCGGGTGGTAAAAATTCGATGTTGGGGCATTTGATGAGCTTCATTTATGATGACTACTTGGTGCTCTTCAGCTTCATTCAATATGTAATCTATTGCATCAATTGCTTTGTAGAGGCCAAAACTATCTCGTTGTTCCTGCGTAAGTCCGATTTCAATTGATTCTTTCGTATCCCAAATCTCATGCATCCTTTCTATGTTTCCGATTTTGGCAAATTCCCATGCTGTTCTATCGACTATTGTAGGAAGGGTATCCCAATATGAAGAAAAATTGTACGGCATCTCATTTGACTCTGTATCAAAATGAAAGTCAAATTCCACAAAATCTAACTTTTTCTGATCTTCATTTTTGGTATTACAGGCAATGCTCAGCAAAGTAATAGCAATAATAAATAAGTATTTCATTAATTAGTTTTTTATATTCTCGGTGTTTTTGGTTGTTTCATCACACATAACGTATGGCGGTATGAAAAGTTGCCGATTGCGGGCGATTTCCTATCAAGTTACACAAAAGTTGAAGCGGGCTACAACCCTTGAATTACCTACTAAACCGGCAATTTTTTATACCGCGTGTTGTGTGCTGCCTTATTTCTTTTCTTTCATAGGGCAAGTTTTAATTCCAAATGGTGCATAAAGTGGACAAAAGCTTATCAAGCTAGTTAAAACGAAAACACCTGCAAGTACTAAAAGAACAATGCCTAATGTTCCAGAAATTGTTCCTGTGAAATAAAGAACTCCGACTATTGCAGCGATTATTACTCTAATAATTCTGTCTGCTGTTCCCATGTTTTTTTTCATTTTTTTAAAATTTAAATAATCTTGCATTATTGCGTTACAAAGGTAAGTGGTGTTTTATTGCTGTGCAGTGACCGTGGTCACCACTCAGCGATAATTCTTAATTCCCCTGATTTTTGTAATACTTTCCCATCGGATTCAAGTTTTTTCAGCACTCTAGTTATCACTTCACGGGCAGTACCTAATTCGTTAGCTATCTGGTTATGACTCATTATAATTGAATTACTATTAATCAATTCCAATTTCTTTTTCAAATAGTCATAAAGTCTCTTATCCATTTTATCTAATAACAAGTGACTAATTGTATCTAAAAGTTCTGAATACCTTAGGTTATATTGATTATAAAACAGTTCGTTGAAATCAGTATACTCTTTTAGCCAATTTGGTAATAAATGAACGGGAATTAAAATAATCCTTGAATCCTCTTCGGTTACTGCGAACACTTTACTTGGAGTGTTCTTCAATGCAGCATAGAAAGACATAACACAGCTTTGAGCAGGCTCAATATAGTAGAGTAATAATTCCTTCTCGTCAAATCTTGAATATACTTTTACAAGTCCACTTACAACAAGAGGTAATACTTTAACATACTGTTGTTCTCTTAAAATTTCAATTCCTTTGGGGAATTCCTTTATACTTGATTCTTGCAGTATCTTATCAGCTAAATCAGGTTTTAAAAAGGATAATATTTTCTTGTCAAGCTCCATTCTTTATGGTATTTTGGTTCTATAGGTTGCACACAACGGGAAGCATATGCTTTGTGGCGGACTTTGAAAGACAAATCTTCCTGTCCACGACGATTTATATTTGAAACTAAAATACTCATTTTCATAACGTAACCCGCCATAAAGTATTATGCATTGTTAGGCAACGTTTTTCTTCTTTCAAATCATTATCACAAATTGTATCAGTTCACCAAGGACTATCAAAAGTACACTTGAAATTATTCCTTTCTTCAATGTCAATTTATGGAAGGTTAATCTTATTCCGATTATTATTCCTAAAAGTCCAAGAACTGAATTTAAAATCAGTGTCCATTCTGGATACATAAACAGCCAAAGTAGTCCTGAATAATTATACTGGTACAGCAAGTATAAATTGTCCCAAATCCAGTATGCATTGAAAAGAATTATTATCAGTCCTATTAATAAATTCCTATCTATTCTTTTCTTACTCACTGATTTTGTAATTATTAAATTGTCTTACTTTTTTTCTTTGTTCTCTTTCAATTACAGAATAAATCATAAATGGAACACCAATCACCCCAACCAGTCCCGCAATCACATAGATGTAAGCGAATTGAAAAATATAGTCCTAAATCCATAAAAACACCAAAGGAGTTCCAATAAGGAATATTGTCAGTCCGATGATTTGTGCAATCTTACTTTCAGTCGCTTTAATTCTATTCAAATGATAAAGGTCTGTTTGTCCACATTTTTTACAAGTCAGTTCGATTTTATTACCTTTTGATTTTGATAATTCGACTCTGTCAGAATCCCAACTTGAAAATCTAATCTCCTTTTTACAATTATGACAATTTGTGTAAAGTCTCATTATTCAATTAAAGTTCTTTTCTTTAGTTTCTACTGTTGTTCTGCTAAATGTTGCCTAACGGTTAGGCTATGAGCTGTGGCGTGGATTGAGCAACTAATTTAGCAAACAAAACCCAGACCTGAGGAAAATCCGATAGGATTTTCCGTGTGAGCCTGTACAAGCCATAGCTTATCGCCGGTGTTGTGCAACGTTTTTTTTAATCGGTTAATTTTAGTTTTTCGTCAATCCAAACATCTTCATATCCCTTTTTATCAATCAAAAAGCGGTAGCCAACATTAAGTCCGAAGTATTTGATTAAATCAGGTCGGATTTGTAGGAGTTCTTCTGCACAGATTTGTTTAAAAAAATTATCCGTCTCCGAATATTCTCCCGTCCAAATAAACCAACCCGTTGTTCCTTTTTCCTTCGGGTGTCGGAATCCGTGGATTGGGTCGGCATTTAAGTCAGAACCAACTCCAATTGTTAGTTTTTTGTTTATCGGATTCCATTTGGATTGATGTTTTTCACAAATCTGCTTTTGTCGGTCGATGTGCACATTCCATAAATTAAAATCCTCTAATAAATTTTCGTCCGTTTCCAATTGATGTTTCCAAAGTTGTATATTTTTTTTTGTAATTGGAAAGTTCATTTCTGGACTATCCCATTGAAAAATAATGGCAGATATAATCTCATCATCCCAATCAAAAAAATCTTCTGAAATCAAATTCCAAGCATAATTTTCAAAGTCTTTTTCGCCAATTTCTCCATTAAGATATTGGTCGCATTTAGCAATTAAGTCCGTGCGGGATATTTTAATTTTTTGTTTCAATTTTGATTTTTCTCAAATGTTGCACAACGGTTAGTATATGAAAAGTAGGCGATTTAGAAGCACAAAACTTTCAGTTAAAAACAAACATTGATACGAGCTAAATGCCTTGATTTTACTAGGATTTCGCCTATTTTTTATATACATTGTTGCCAGTAGTTTTTAGTTGTTTGGTTCAAACTTTTCAAAGCTTTTTCCATTGCTTTTATAAACTCCGTCATTATCAGTTCCGAGCCATATTATTCCGTTATTGTCTTGATAAATAGTAATTAGCAAAACATCTTTTTCTTCATTATTGATTTTAATTTCTGATAAAGTTTTTCCGTCATATTTCCATACCATACCACCGTAATTTGTCATCCATAAATCGCCATTTATATCTGATAAGCCAGAATTGAAATAATAAGGGTTGTCTTTTTCAATTCCGATTATTTTATCATATTCCAATGTGTTCGGTTGGATTTGATATTTACTTATAAAATTACTTAACCAAAAATATCCATCTTTGTCTTGAAGCATTGAACGAACTCCAGGTGCTGTGCCATTTGGAAGAATAGACAATTCATTTTCACCAAACCACAAAAATGATTGTCCGTCATATCGAAAAGCTCCAGCTACGAATGTCCCAAACCAAATATTCCCATCTTTGTCTTTGTTTACCTTATAAACAGAATATGGGTTGTTGCTATTGAATGGACTTACGAGCGTGTCAATTCCAAATGTTTTTTTTAAATCTTTTCGGGGTAATTTTAATTCAAAAAGAGAATCTCCATCATAACGATATAAGTCGTTTGCGTTGTAACCAAACCATAAATCATTGGCTTCTAATTTCCATTTGTTTTTTGTTGAAATGATTGGCTTTAGTGTTGCAAATGATTTCCCATCATATTTACTAATTCCGTTGGCTGTTTCAATAAATATACTTCCAGATTTGTCTTCTTGAATTCCTCTGATTGTATTGTCTACCAATCCATTCTCTGTTGTAATTTGTTTTAATTCTTTACCCTTTAAGTAAAAAATGCCTTCTCCATTACTTCCAAACCAATAATTTTCTTTTGAATCTTGAAATATGACCCAAATTCTATCGGCAAGATTTGATACAGTCTTTCCGAATTCAAACGATTTGGTTTTGATTATTTTCGATTCAGTTTTTTCCTGTCCATTGCAGGATAAAAAAGTACTCGAAATGAAAATCAGTAAGAATATTTTAATAGAATTAATGTTCATTTTATTCGAGTATTACTGATTTTGTCAAATTACTGCCAACGATGAGTGTATGGTGCGTATCTCGAAGGGTATGCACTATACACCTTGTTATGCACATGTTTTCAATTAAATTGTTCTAAAAGTGCTAGGCTTCTTACTAGATATTGCAAACTGTGATTTTCCTCCATAGTTGTTTTAGGAGAACTGTTAAAAGCAATGACTAATCTTTTTTCTGGTGAAATATAGAGCGCCTGACCTCCTACACCATGTTTTATGAAATCCCCATCTTCAAAAACAACATCCCAATGATAGCTCTGAAACATAGCTCCTTGGTCCTCATATTGCCGAGACCATACTAAATCTCCAAATCCGCCCTTAGACAGAAATAATTCATGATTACCTTTTCTAATTTCCTTCAAATACCGATCAGAGGCAATTTTGATTTCTGCATCCTCAGTAAACGCAAGGCCATACCTTGCCATATCTCTTAATGTCATCATCATGGGGCCATAACTTCCGGAAATACCCGTGCTTGCCAAGGTAATCAGAGCATCTTGCTCCGCTCCAATTCTTGACCATATCATCGAGGACACAAGTTCATGATATGGAGTGTCTGAAATTCGTTCAGCTATCATAGCAAGGAGCACAGAATTGGCACCGGTATAATCATAAGTTTTCCCGGGAGGCTCCGCTATTCCAAATTCTTTAATGACCTGTAGAAAATCCTTTTGAAATCCAGTATTGGGTTCAGGAAACAAGCCCGTATGTTCTAAAAGTTGATAAAAACACGATTCAGGATTGGTGATTGCTTCCATATCGGGTAAATGTTCCCTACAATTAATCCCTGAAGCCATTCGCAGTAAATGTTCAATGGTAATACCTTCAAAACCTGCGCCTCCGAGCTCAGGTAAATATTTGGTGATGGAATCTTGTTCATGCAATAATCCCTGATCTGCGAGGGTTGCTATTATTGTACCAACGAAAGACTTTGCAATTGATGCTGTGATATGTCTGTCGTTCGGATCCATATCCGGGTATCGTTCGTACACAATATTTCCTTTGTGAAGAACAATCACCCCATTTATTGCTTTACGAGCACAAATTTCATTTAAGGTAGTTTCTTTTTTAAAAAAGGGACTGGTCAGCATTTCCTGCCCCAGTGTTTCAGACAGGTTTTCTTCTAGCTGTTTGGTTTTTGTACCCTCCTTACTTATAGTAACGGTAGGTAAATAATATTCAAAATGTCTGTTTAGTTCGGTAATATCTGGACTTATCAAAGTAATCCAATCTGGAGATTCAAAACTTACCAGTTGTTTGGTAGTGTCGGGCATTTGTCTTGAATTTACTGCTGATTCAACCTTGTCTTTTAGTGACTGAATTTTAGTCTCCTTTTTGCAACCATAAATCATTCCCAATGCAACGAAAAGAAGGCTATATTTTTGTAAATAATTGATCATTTCGTGGCTTGATGTGTCAATAATTATTAATTGGTTTCAATATTTTAATTGTGCCCAACGTGTTCGTGTATGTTTAGTTGCGTTGGTTTAGCACTAATTTAGTAAAAGAAAACGAACCAAAGATTAATCTATATCATTTTCCGAGTAAAGACTTGACTAGCAATTAAATATACACGTTGTTGTGCATAGTGCTTATTATTCCGGCTTTATTTTCACGATTTTATCTCCTTGCATTACTACAAGTTCGCTATTCTTATTTTTCTTGAATTCAAGAAGTCGTTCATAAACTTTTTCAAGTCCTTTTACAATCTTGTCTTTTAATTCGATTTGTTTATCTTTTTGTGTCATATACTTTTTTTAATTGTTTAAATTTTTCTGAATCAATTATTTCTAAATCGTCAGTTCCCATTTTGTGAGCAATCAATTCGTGCTTTCCGAAAGAATTATCAAAAATTAAAGCTCCGTCAATAATCGGAAGATAAATGTCAAATAAATTATAAATTCCTTTTAAATATCTTCTTTCAATTACTTTTTCGGGAATATTGTGTCCTCCTTCTTTTACTCTAATTTTCACTCTTTCTTTTGCGAGTTCTATGTTGTTAAGCCAAAAAAATAATAGAGTAACGTTATATCCTTGTTTTTTCGCTTGAATGATTTTATTTCGATAACTCCTTGTTGATAATGTCGTTTCAAATGCAAAACTCTCGTTCTCTTTCAAAAGTTCGTTGATTCTATTTATCATTATTCGACCAGATTCGAACGCAACTTTTTCGGGTTGAAAAGGTGACAGTCCTTTTGCAATTTCATCAGCGTTTACAAATTCTTTACATTCGATTATTTCTGGTAAAATGGTATACGATGCTGTTGTTTTTCCAGCACCATTACATCCAGAGATTATATAAAGATTTTTTGTTTCCATTCCGACAAATTTAACTTTTTTAAAATTGATTTTGAATTGAAAACAGATTTTTCTGCATTATGCACAACGGTCTCGGCTCGTATGTTTACAATGTTTAATTTATTATCCATAAATATAGTAGTTTTCCATTTAATAATAAGAGCTAAAATAGAAGGGACAGAGAGTTTCTCGGCT
>NZ_BMGK01000017.1 GCF_014640155.1 Planktosalinus lacus
ACGATTGTATCACCATTAGGGGATTTTGAATACAGCATTAATGGTACAGACTATCAGGCCGGATTGGTATTTGAGGAATTGGCTTCAGGCATTTATGAAGTAACTGTTCGCAACAGCGATGACACGACGTGTGTGTCTACTGCGACCGTGGTAGAGATTGATTTGGCACCTAATGGACCTGATGCTCCGGTATCTTCTGGTGATATTTTGGAGTGTGCAGAAGAACCCTTACAGACTTTAGATGCAAATGATGCCATTTCAGTAGGAATTGATGAAACTGTTGTGTGGTATGATCAAGCAAACGGAGGCAATATTGTGGCTACACCTATTCTTAATTCAATAGGAACGGTTACCTATTGGGCGGAAGCAGTTAGTGATCTTGATCCTACCTGTGTGAGTTCAGAAAGAACTTCAGTTACCTTAACTTTAGATAACTGTTCAATTGCTTTGGTAAAAGAAGGAGAAATTAATAGTAGTGGTGATTGTACTGTGTTAGGAGATTCAATAACATATACTTTCAGTGTCTATAATTTAGGTTCTTCACCAATAACAAATATAGAACTGACAGATCCATTGTTAGAAGACCCCAATCCTTTTGTAGAAATTGTGTTTGTTGGAGGTGATGATAATAATGACAATAATTTGGATATTAATGAAATATGGATTTATACGGCTACTTATTCAATTTCTCAGGCAGATTTAGATATTGGTGAGGTTTTCAATCAAGCTACAGTAAATGGTTTGGTCTCTGGCTCTTTTGAAGTAAGTGACTTATCAGGAACTTCTGTGGAAAATGATAACCCTACAATTATTGAACTTTGTCAAGATTTATCAATTGAACTTGAAAAAGCAGGTATTTTTAATGATGAAAATGGGGATGGAGCTGCTCAATCTGGTGAAACTATTACTTATTCTTTCACAGTGATTAATACTGGGGCTGTTACACTTTATAATATTGAAATTAATGATCCATTGGTGCCAGTTCAAGGTGGTCCTATAGCTAGCTTGGAGCCTGGTGAATCAGACAATACAACTTTTAGTGCGGTATATGTTATAACAGAAAATGACATAGATGCAGGAGAAGTAATAAACCAAGCAACAGTGGTGGGTGAGGATATTAATGGTAATACTATTGAAGACTTGTCAGATGATCCGGAAGATTTATCTGATGTTGATTTAAATGGTAATGGAAATCCAGATGATCCCACAATAATTATATTGCCACAGGTTGCAGGTGCTGCTTTTGAAATATACAATGGACTTACTCCAAATAATGATGGACTCAATGATCACTTTAGAATTGATGGAATTGAAGACTATCCAAACAATAACCTTCAAATATTTAACAGATGGGGAGTTTTAGTTTTCGAAAGAGATGGATATAATAATTCAACAAATGCTTTTATTGGAAAATCAGAGGGAAGAACAACAGTTAAAGAAGACGATAATTTACCAACAGGAACATATTTTTACATATTAACTTTTATTGGTGATGAGAATCCTGGTGAAAGCAATTATTCAGGTTATTTATATTTAAACAGATAAAAAAACTATTGTTGAGAAATCAAGCTCTATAATGGTATTGAATTAAAAATATATTACAATGAAAAGAAATTATATAATTATAGCTACAGTAGCTTTTCTACTTGGGTTTAGTTCAAAAAGTAACGCCCAACAGGACCCACAGTATACTCAGTATATGTATAACACACAGGTTGTGAACCCTGCATATGCAGGGTCGATGGAAGCTCTTAGTTTAGGAGCCTTGTATCGAACGCAATGGGTAGGCTTGGAAGGGGCACCAAAGTCATTCACCTTTTCTGGCCACACACCTGTGGGGCTTAGTAATGTTGGTTTAGGTGTCTCATTTGTTAGAGATGAAATTGGACCATCAGAAGAAACCTATGCTAATGTTGATTTTTCTTATACATTGCAAGCTTCTGAAAAAGGAAAACTAGCTTTTGGTTTAAAAGCTGGTGCAAGTTTTCTTAATATTGATTTTACACAGCTGAATATTTCTGATCCTGGAGATGTTTTTGAAAACAATGTTGATAATAAGGTAAACCTTCAGGTGGGAGCCGGTGCTTATTATTATACCGATAAATTTTATGCAGGATTGTCGGTTCCAAATTTTATAGAGTCACAACATTTTGATGAAGCCAGTATTGAAGATGCAGACGCTAGTGTTATAAGTAAAGAGCGCTTACATTACTTCTTTATTACAGGGTATGTATTTGATATTTCAGAAAATGTAAAATTTAAACCTGCGGTATTAACAAAAATTGTTACAGGTTCTCCTTTACAAGTTGACGGTTCTGCTAATTTTTTATTTTATGATAAATTTACTTTGGGTGCAGCTTATAGATGGAGTGCATCCTGGAGTGCACTTGTTGGGTTTCAAATAACAGATACTTTGATGTTAGGTTTTGCTTATGATAGAGAAACTACAGATCTAGCTAGCTTTAATGATGGCTCTTATGAAGTTTACCTTCGATTTGATATTTTTAAAAATAATGACAAAATACACACTCCGAGATTCTTTTAACTGATAATATAATTTAGTGATGAAAACGATATATAAAATAAGTCTTTTACTCATAGTTTTAATAAGTTCCTCAGCAATTTTTGCACAAAAGGCTCAGATTAAAAAAGCAGAAAAAGCATATGATCAATTTGCCTATATTGATGCACAGAAAATCTATTTAAAAGTAGTAGAAGACGGCTATACTTCTGCCGAAATATATAAAAAGCTGGGAAATACCTACTATTTTAATAGCGACTACAGTAATGCTGCCAAATGGTATACTAAGTTAGTTGAGGAATTTCCTGATGAAACTGAAGCAGAATATTTTTTCAGAGCTTCTCAAAGTTCAAAAAGTATTGAAGAATATGAACAAGCAAATAGGTATATGGAGGAATTTGCTGCCAAAGGCGGTGAGACCAAAATAGTTCAAAACTATAAGAATAACCCTGATTATCTTGACTTTATTACTTCAAAAGAAATTTCATATACAATTGAAAAGACTGAAATCAATAGTTCTTATTCAGATTTTGGACCTTCTTTTTATAACGATAAAATAGTTTTTTCTTCAGCTTCAGGTTTAGGTGTTGAGGGAAAACTTAAAACTCATGATTGGAGTAATCAGCCCTTTTTTAATTTATATGTGGCAGATAAAGATGAAAACGGAAAACTTTCAGGGGTCACTCAACTTTCAGGAGATCTCAATACAAAATATCACGAGTCTTCTGCTGTGTTTACTAAAGATGGTAAAACAGTTTACTTTACCAGAAATAATTTTATTGACGGAAAAAAGGGAAGGGATAAAGACAAAAATATTCGATTAAAAATTTATAAAGCCACAAAGCTTGGGGAAAACAACTGGACAAATATAGTAGAGCTGCCTTTTAACAGTGATGATTTTTCAGTAGCACACCCGGCTCTTAGTGTTGATGAAAAGAAACTATATTTTTCGTCAAATATGCCCGGTACTTTAGGACAGTCAGATTTGTGGTATGTTGATATTTTAGAAAATGATGAATTTGGCACGCCGGTAAATCTTGGTGAAGTATTGAATACTGAAGCAAGAGAATCTTTCCCATTTATTAGTGACGAAAATGTACTTTACTTTTCAACAGATGGAAGAGCAGGATTGGGTGGACTAGACATATTCTTTACCCCTCTGGGGGATGATGGGCTTCCAACAGAAGTTTCAATCATGGGGGAGCCTGTTAATAGTAATAAAGATGATTTTGGATTTATAATAGATAACGAATCAGAAATAGGATTTATTTCTTCAAATAGAGGTGGTGATGCAGGTAGTATTGATGATGAAATTTACAGGCTGAAGGAGGTTTGTGAGGTTTCTTTAACCGGAAATGTTACCGACGAAGAAACAGGAGAATTATTGCCGGGCGCTGAAGTTGCATTATATGATAGTGATAATAATCTAATAGAGACCATTACAGTTGGAGAAGATGCTGAATTTATGTTTAATGTTGACTGTGATACTAAATACGCTGTAAGGGGTTCTAAGGAAGATTTTGAATCTGTAGAAAAAATTGTAAACACACCCGAAAGCACATCTACAGTAAATTTACCACTGGAATTAAAAAGAATTGGATGTCACCCTAATGATTTAGGTTGCAGATTAACATTACAACCCATTTATTTTGATTTTGACAAACACAATATCAGACCGGATGCCGCCATAGAATTAGCCAAAATTTTAGCAGCAATGCGTGAATATCCAGAATTGATTATTCATATTGAGTCTCATACTGATAGCCGAGGTAGTAATAAATACAATGAGTTGTTATCAGAGCGACGGGCCAAATCTACAATGGATTGGTTAGTTAATGAAGGTATTAGAAAAGACAGGTTAACTGCTAAAGGTTATGGTGAATCCCGACTCATTAATGAATGTAGCGATGGAGTTGCTTGTAGTGAAGATAAACATCAGCTAAATAGACGTTCTATGTTCATTATACAAAATAAATTTTAAGTTAAGTTTTAAGTGTTAAAGCCCATTTTGATGTTTTTTTCAAAATGGGCTTTTTTATTTTACTATTATTTCTTCAAATAGTACTGAAAATATTTCTTTCTATAACTTTCTTCTCACAAATAATATTTATTGTAACTGCTTGAAAATACGTATATATACGTATAGAGTAACTATTATTTCCTACAAAAAAATTATTGAAAACATCATATTTTTCGTATTTGGTCGAGTATATTTTACGTTTAATCTAATAGTTTATTTTTTGTAATTCTTTAAGCTTTTTTCCTACGTATCTTTGATATCTATTATTAAATGTAGTATAAACAACTACATATAAATATTGTCAGAATGCTACAACAAAATTTTTGTGAAAGTATCTGAAACTATAAATTTTAAAATTTACACATAATTTTATTTTAGATAAAGTAATCTTATAATCAATGCTTTATAGCGATAATATAATTAATTTGACTTAATTATTTAATCATTCAAAATTGACATTAAAATACAACGATATGCATAATTCTACTTTTATTAATCAGTTCAAGAAAGCGCTGTTGTATACAGGGGTGCTTTCGTTATTTTTTCTTGGTAACGTTCAAGGACAAAATGCTCCTGTTTTAGTGCCTGCAGATGGTTTTGAAATAGATGGGGATTTAACTCCTTTAACTATGCCCGCTTCTGATACAGGTGGTGATTGGGTGAATTCAAACGGTGACCCTGCAGGAAGCTATGTATTTAACATTGATGGAACACCTGTTGAAGCTGCAACAACGTTTAGGATAACAGATCCTTACGACTCAAACATCGACAATGTTTTTCAAGGAGGTGGAAAATTCAATCAAGACCCTAACACTTCTTGGAGTTGGTCTACAAGTAAGGCAGGTGGAAAAGGTGACATCAATAATGTCTTTTTGCACATTGGAAGTGATGTTGCTAATGATCAATGGTTAATTGTAGCAAGTGATAGGTTTGTAACAAATGGAACAAGTTATATTGATTTTGAATTTTTGCAAAATACATTAACTGCTGAGCCCGGAGGTTCTTTTTCAAGTTCCGGACCAGATGGAGGTAGAACCTTAGGAGATGTATTAATAACTGTAGAATATACTGGTGGTGGGAGTACTGCCACAGTAAAGTTTTATGAATGGGAAGTGTCCGGTTCAGGTTTTGATTATGTTGAAAAAAATAACCCGGGACCAGACAGATTTGGTGTGACAAACACTCAGGTTGTAGACAATCCTCTAGGAGCATTTGGAACCTTTCAATACCAACCCTATCAATTTGTAGAAGCAGCAATAAATGTAAGTGCATTTTTTGAAGCGGGTGATGACCCCTGTCAAGAAGTTTCTATTGGGAATATCCTTGTTAAAACCAAATCTTCAGCGTCAGCTACGGCTTCTTTAAATGATTTTGTGACTCCAATAGTTGCTCAAATAAATCTAGGAACTGCTGAAATAAGTTATAATTCAAATGATTTTTGTGGAGCAACTGCTTCAGTTACAATTAACGGTGTTCAAGGGGGAGTTTTTTCATCTTCCTCTCCAAATTTAATTATTGACGCTACTACCGGAGAAATTGATGTTGAAAATAGTTTAACGGGAACTTATACTGTTTTTTACAATTATACAACTGCCGGTTGTGCTAAACAGGCTACGGTTGAAGTTACCATACCAGAAACAGCTCCTATCCCTTCAGTTCAAGACTTAACCTTTTGTGAGGGAGAAGGAGTCAAGGATTATGGGGTTACAGCAACTCCAGGCTATACATTAAATTACTACAATTCAAATAATCCGGGTGATACACCATTACCGGGTGCTCCTGTTGTAAATACGAATGAAAGCGGACCTGGCACCTTTTCTGTTTGGGTAAGCCAATCTAAATCTGGAGAGTGTGAGAGCGAACGGGTGGAAGTGAGTATTACAGTTATAGCAACTCCAGAGGTAGATGATCCTGCAGATGTCACGGCTTGTGACAGTTATACCTTACCGGCTTTAACCAATGGCGCTTACTTTTTAAGTTCCGGAGGAGTAGATCCGATAGCAGTTGGTACCGATATTACAACGACCACGACAATTTATGTGTATGCTGAAACCGGCACG
>NZ_BMGK01000018.1 GCF_014640155.1 Planktosalinus lacus
AAAATGGAATGGCCAAATGTTTGGATGGTCATCAGTTAGAAGAGATTTAGTAGATTACTTTGATAACAGATTTTTAAACGATGACACACTTAATTGAACATAACCTAATCACTAGTCACTAATCACTAGTCACTAATCACTAATCACTAATCACTAATCACTAATCACTAATCACCAATCACTAATCACTAATCACTAATCAAGTCCATCAGACATTTACATACTATCATAAAATTTTGTGATTTATATCATTTTGTAGTATCATTTCAAAGTTTATTTTTGCAATTAAATCTCAAAGAATGAAGCTAACCTACTTATCTGCAAAGCAGCTCATGGCTGCTATGACCCTTTTTTTGATCACTTTTTTGAGTGTCACCTCACAAAACCCCGGTGATTTCAGGAGCACTCAGTCGGGTAACTGGGACAATGCAAGTTCCTGGGAAACTTACAATGGGGCCTCCTGGGTAAATGCCGGTGCTGCGCCTTCTTCCACCTTTGCAGGTGCTGTTCATATAAGAACCGGTCACGAAATCCTTTTTTCCATTGAAAACCAGGACACCCAGTTTTTACCCAATGGCGCTGTCTTTATTGAAGGAGGAGAGTTTAAAATATTCATAACCTCAAACGGAAATCAACAATACAACCTATCGGTCAATCACTTTACCTTGAATTCGGGTTTTTTCATTATGGAATCCGGTAACAACCCCCAATTGATTCTCAGAGTCATCAGTAGTTTTAACATTAATGGAGGTTACCTTGACTATCAAGGGGGAGGACCCAATTCGTCTTTATACATCGATGTGGAAGGCGACGTGTCCGTGACGGCGGGACTGTTATTAATATCGCCCAACCTGAATCGCTCCGGACTCTATCTGGTGGGCAACAACACCCAAAACATCACCATCACACACAACATCAGTCCGGTGGCGGCACAACGCTTTTTTATTGCTGAGGGTTCTACTCACACCATCAACGAAATATACAATGGCAACGATGCAACGCCTCAGGTAACCGTGTTTGGTTCCATACCCGGTTATGAGACTGATGTACGGGAAGGTTTCATAGGCTTACACGAAAGAACCACCAATAACAACCTCTTCATCAACAACAGTGGAGCAGGAGTGAACCTCTCTACTGACCGCACCATTGGCGGGACACTGCACCTGCAGGACGGCACCCTCTTTCGCGACGGCAACAACTTTACCATGGCTTCAGGGGCGACCATCAACCGTTCGGGGGGAATTGTCAATGAAGCACCCACTTTTGCTGGTACCATCAACCTTGAATACAGTCAGCATACGCTACAAATACCCACGGCATTGGAAATGCCCGATGCAGACATCATTCAAAATGTAACCATCTCCACCGATAACGGTGTCAAAGCAACCAAAGATTTTAAGATCAACAATGTCCTGAACCTTACGGCAACCAATCCGCATCCTGATTACGGCTCACTCGAACTGGTCAACGACTACGGAAACTATGCCCAGCTTACTTACGGCACTACCGGTTACAATAACAGCACACTTTCGCACAACAATTTTGATTCCCATGTCCTGATGATGGCACCCAATGCTACAACCACCGGAATCGGTGATGTGACCGGAACCATCAGAAGGGAAGGTTTACTGCCCAATACGTCTTACGACTTTGGAAACCACCACACACGACTTACGTTCAAACCCGTTAACGGCAGTCCCATCCCGCCGGCAGTCAATGTGCTGGTAAGCAGAGGACTCTATGGAGAACACGCCGACAATACGGAAGGTATTGATATCAATGGCACCACGGCAGACAGGGCCGCAGTCAAACGCTTGTATCAGGTGCGTTATGAAGGTGTGGCCCTCACAGAATCACAGTTTACCTTGCGTATGGCTTACCAGGCAGATGAAATTGGTGGCAACGATACAGAATCCATCATTTCCTGGGACCACCACTTGCCCTATGCTGCCAAAACACCCCACGAACACGGAAGAACCAACTTTGACAGCAATGTACACTGGGTAGAATTGAGTAACCACAAAGTATCCTATCTTGCCCGTGAAGGGAGCACCACCTTTACCAAATACTGGATGATATCCGAAAAGGAATATACAGACGATTATGTATGGCTGGGAGCGGCAGACTCTGATTGGAACAATGTGTCCAACTGGTCATCCGGGAAAGTACCTAATGAGACGGCCGATGTCTTGATCCCTTCCGCTATCAGATATGATTTTCCACCCATTATTGATGTCACCAGTGGCTACAGTGATGAGCTTAACAATACCGCAGTCGGTTTTGAGGAAGTGAGAATGCGAACCCTTGAAATAGCGGCGACAGCCGTTTTGACCGTTGAAGACGGAAAACGCATTAAAATGTATGGCGGTCCCAACCAAAACTCAGGGGGCAGCAACATCAATTTTACCACCTGGTTTGACAATGGCACCTTCCTTCCCGGAACCGGAACCGTTCAGTTCATAACCGCAGGCGAAACAACCACCTCCACTGTGGGGGGATCCACACGGTTTTATGACCTTATAGTAGGGGATAATTACAGCGACCCCGCCTATGAATACAGCATACTGCAATTACAGGATGGCAGCAGGGTGGAGGTAGAAAATGAAATTAGTTTCCATTCGGTTGATGATGAAATCGATACCCGAAGCTTTCCCAATACCATTGCCTATGTGGGCAATAACCAGGAAGTCATCACCACCAACGGCGATTACATTGGCTACCACTCCCTCGAACTCAGTGGTACCGGAACGACCTTACTGCCTGCAGAGATTGATATTTATGGCAACCTCATCGTCAATCAGGAAACGGGCCTTAACATTACCAATACCCCCATCAATTTTTACGGACTGCCCACAACCGATCAATTTATTTTAAGTGATGTATTAACTACCTTGACACTTAATGAAGTGGAGGTAGATAACAAGAATGTCACTTCTGAACTGGAGGAACTCACCATCCACGACCTGGACCTGATCAACGGAACGTTCAGGGCAGGCGACAACGCCAACGTAATCCTGACGAACCTGCTTACCAGGACCAACGGCTATTTAGGCGGCACCGGAACCATCACTTTTGAAGGCCCTTCCAATTTAACCGGCTACTTTGAAGACAACCTGGCAACACCCTCCATCCATTTGAACAAGAACGCAGCCTTTATTTTCCCGGAGGCACTCGGTATCAGCGGCAACCTTATTTTGGAGCAGGGCACTGTAGACCTCAATACCCAAACCCTTAGCTTGGGAGGCAATGTAGTGCGCACTGCAGGCTATACCGGCTATGTAGATGCTACTGAAGCCACTATTCTATTCACAGGCGATAACCCACAAACCATCGACAACGATGCGTTTCTCGATAATACCGTCGAAAACATCACCAACAACGGCACCGGAGGACCCAGTCTTTCAAGCGAACTCCAACTCACCGGCATCCTGAAACTCAATAACGGAGACTTTCAGTCAAACGGGCACCTGGTATTTATTTCTACCGAAACAAAAACAGCCCTGATGGACAGGGTCATCGTGGGAGCCACTATCAGCGGGGAAGTGACCATCGAGCGCTTTTTTAAAGCCCGCCGTGCCTTTCGCCTGTTTTCATCACCGGTCAATACCGCCACGACCATCAGAGCCAACTGGCAGGAGGGCGTCAACAATACCACCAACAACCCGGCACAAAACCAAAATCCAACTCCGGGTTATGGCATTCACATCACCGGTTCAGTAAACGGAGCCAATGGCTTTGATGCCACCCCCAGTGGCAATCCATCCCTCTTTTCATATGACAACCCCACACAGTCCTGGAGCTCCGCCGCAAACACAAACGCAACGACCATTCAGGCCGGAACACCTTACCGTTTCCTCGTAAGAGGCGACCGCAGCATCAACGTGACTTCCAACAGCACCGAACCCACTAACACGCGGCTACGCACCAAAGGCGTTCCCGTTACCGGAACGCAAATCAACAATGCGATGGGACTCGCAGCAGGCGACTCCAACTTTATTGGAAACCCTTACCAGGCACCCGTAGATATGAGTCTGGTAGTGGGCGCTTCAGTCAACATCAACCCCAATTTCTATATGATTTGGGACCCCACAGTGGGAGGGCAGAACCCCGTTCCCGGTACTCCCGGAGGACGCGGTGCCTTTGTAACCATCGACCTTGAAGACAATACCAATACAGTCGATGGTGAAGGCAATTCAGAAGCCAACCAATTCCTGCAACCCGGGCAGGCAGCCTTTGTTTTTACTGTAGCAGACGGGCACCCCCAAACCTCCGTGATTTTTGAGGAAACCTATAAAAATGTGGAGCAACCCCTCACCGCGACCTTCAGTTTGATCAGTGACATCAAACTGCTGCTGTATTCGGCCGAAAACTTTGCAGGCGGACACAGTGCCACAGACGGACTCCGTATCAAATTCAAAGCAGACGGTAACAATGAGGTGGATACGTTTGATGCACCCAAATTCTCTAACCTGGATGAAAGCCTGGCAGCCAACAACAACGAAGCGCTGCTCAGCATTGAGTCCAGGGCACTGCCTCAGGATGAAGAAGTCATACAGCTGTACCTCAATACCTTCAGGGCCACCAACTATGTGTTTGAAGCCCGCCTCAACCTCCTGCAAGGTGTGACGGCCTACCTGCGCGACCACTATACCGGTACGGTCACTGCGCTGAGCAACAACAACAACACCCTCATTGATTTCAGTGTGGACCCTGCAGAACCTGAAAGTGTGGCAACCAACCGTTTTGATATCATTTTTGAAGAAATTGTCCTCTCCAACCCCGATGCCCACACCGCTAACGAGTGGTTGCTGTATCCCAATCCCGCCACAGGCGATGAAGTGTATGTCAGCACTGCTGCACATACTTCAGGAACACTAAAGCTAGCGTTTTATACCATGCAAGGACAATTAGTACATACCACCCACGAAACCATTCAAAGCAATGGCACCGTGCACACTGACATCAGTAGCCTGAGTTCAGGCATCTATGTCGTAAAAATAACCGACGAACAAAACCATCACAAGGCACTTAAACTCATTGTACAGTAAAAAATAGAAAGCGATTATTCCCATGAGAATCCCCAAACCGTCCCCATATATACTGATACTTACATTGCTGCTGTTGTTTTGTGTGGAAATACAGGCACAGACCTCCAAGTCCATCAATTCAAACCCACCCCCGGTACCCGGCAGAGACCCCGGCTGGGGCGATGACGATGTCGACGACGAAGCACCCCTCCCCATCAACGGCTTCCTCACACTGGGCCTCATCACCGGCGCCCTCTATGGCTTCAGGGTTTTAAATAAAGAAAATTCGACTACTAAGACGTAGGGCAAGTGAACTTCCCTGATTAGAGTTGACCGTTTTTAAACATTAATTTCATTGTTAAAAATAGTAATTGATTGTTGATGAAAAGTACTTTTCATCAACAATCTCTCT
>NZ_BMGK01000019.1 GCF_014640155.1 Planktosalinus lacus
GATATCTCGAACAGTTAAAAAGTAGAGAATTGAATGCCAATACTGAAATCAAAACAATGTATGAACCTTACGTAAAAGAACACTATTATTGGATATGGAACAAAAAAAATCCGTGGCATCGACAAGCTAAATTTTATAAAGACGACCCAAGAACTCTGGAGAATATTGATTTACAAAGTGTAATAAGTAACAAGCAATTAGAGGTAATGATAATGAATAGAAGATATCAATCGACATTAATTTTAGATTTCTATTCAAACACCATAAAACTTGCGAAAGATATCATTGCTGACATCAATAAAGAACAAAATTAAAATAACTATCCAATGATAAAATTCTTCCGAAAAATCCGCAAAAAACTCATTGAAGAAGACAATGTTCGAAAATATCTGCTTTACGCCATTGGCGAAATTGTGCTTGTGGTGATTGGGATTTTGATTGCCCTGCAGATTAATAACTGGAATGAAGAAAAGATAATGGACAGAATGGTGTCGCAAGCCTTGTCAGAAATCCGGGAGGACCTGGTTCAGGATACGCTCACGTTGCAGTCCAGGATCACACTGCAACTCGCAGAGTTTGAGGCGCAGACCCGTGTTGTTGACGCTTTAACCCGGCAAACTCTGAATGAGGAAGAGCACCGCAGCGATCTTGGAAAACTGATGCTGATGCGTGAAACCGTGCTTCTGAGAAATGGATATGACTATCTGAAAGATCTGGGAATCAGTCATTTAAATCGTCCGGAGCTTCGCCAAACCCTGCTGCAGTATTATGAACATGATTATGCTATGCTTCGAAAAGACCTTCAGAATGATGAATTCGAGTTCGAGGATGTGTGGCTGCCCTATGCAAGAGTACATTTTAAAGATTGGGAATTTGGTGAATACGCTGTTCCGCACAGCTACAGCAACATACAGAATGACACGTACCTGTTGACAACGCTTAAAATCAATTTAACTAATAAAGACGGTACGATAAGAGCACATTCACAGGCGCTTGAGACTGCAAAGTCACTGATTACTATGCTCGAAACCCGTTAATTTTCTTTGTAAAAACACAATGGATAATAGATGATTACATTTTTCAGAAGACTTCGGAAAACACTTATTGGGGAAGGGAACGTTCGTAAATACCTGCTCTACGCCATCGGCGAAATATTGCTGGTGGTGATCGGGATATTGATTGCGCTGCAGGTGAATAACTGGAATGAAGAGAGAAAGATGGGATCAGAAGAGGTACGGATTCTAAATATCCTTAAGACCGATCTTGAAAGCGCAGTTGAAGAAGGAGAAGAATTTCTCAGGCTTGATTCCATAAGTGTTGAACCCCTAAAAATGTTCCTGGTGGAACCGGATTGGGTGTTCAGACTGAACGGGGAGGGCAAGGCCGACTCTCTGATTACTTTTAGCATATTTAGAGTAGTAACTGATGTGCCGGTAATTCAGGTGAGGGAAGACATAAAAAACTCAGGATCCAGCAGCAGCATCTCCAGCCAGGAGATCCGGAATAAATTGGTAGAGCTGGATAATAAACTGGAATTGCTGGAATTTCGGATCGCCGATAAAATGACGGTTCAGCAAACCAGGGTTGATGAGGTGTTGTTCAAATATTTCAATTTACAGAAGATGGTAAAAGAAAGGGTTACCAATAAACCTCATGAGGATGAATGGTCTGTCGATCTGTTTGAGGTGCTCGCCGACAGGGAAGCCACAAATATTCTGTCTCTCAAACTAACGATTTCCAAGAGCGTTTTTGAAAGCCGGCGGCAATTACAACAAACACTAAAAGAATTGATCATTTTAATTGAACAAGAACTACATATCCTATAATCCTTAAAATCCGCTAACCCATGCAAAAATTCTTCCGCATTATCCGAAAAAAACTGATCGAAAAGGATAATGTTCGAAAATATCTGCTTTACGCCATTGGCGAAATTGTGCTTGTGGTGATTGGTATTTTGATTGCCGAAAACCTTGCCCCAACCCTAAAGGGTGGGTTTTCTAAATTAGAGCTATGAAAAACGATCCACTAAAAATATCAGGAATGCATGATGGAGCAACTCCAAAAGTGTATAGAATTGCTGCTAAACTTCGGGAAAGTATGACTGAACCTGAAATGAAATTATGGGAGTATTTAAAAACAAAACCATTAGGATACAAATTTAGAAGACAACACCCCATAGCCGGTTATGTTTTGGATTTTTATTGTCATAAGCTCAGATTGTCAATAGAAGTTGATGGAGGCTATCACCTCAATAAAGAACAAAAAGAAAAAGACATTGAACGGACTGCGTATCTAAAAAGTGCTGGTATTACTGAATATAGATTAACAAATGAAAACATCATAAATCAATTTGATAAATCAATTGAATTTATAAACTCAAAATTGCGCGCTGGCATCCGCCTAGGGCGGACTGGGGCGAGCGAGGAAATATAAATTAAAAACATGATTAAATTCTTTAGAAAAATCCGCAAAAAACTCATTGAGCAAAGCAAAGTTCGTAACTACTTCTTTTACGCGATTGGCGAAATCCTACTGGTTGTGATAGGAATTCTAATTGCGCTGCAGATCAATACCTGGAATGAGAGTCAAAAGGAGGCAAATACTGCAAAAATTTTGGCTCAATCAATGATTTCAGATCTGGAAAACGACATGGCCGCACTTCATTTCGTGATTGATTTCAACACGGAAAAAAGAGAGGTAATCGAATACTTCATTTCCATCATCAAGTTGCCACAGGAAACATGGGACTTATCTGAATTCTACCGTGGAATGTCAACCACCTTTACCACCTTCCCATTTTCCCCGACCGATGGCACGTATACACAGATGAAATCGTCGGGCACATTGCAGTATTTCAATCAATCTCTTGTCAACATTATGAACGCATATGACAATCAGCTGAGAAAAACACTTTTCCGGGATGAGCTTATTGAAAAAGCGGAGTGGGAACTGGTTCCCCTTGCAAGTACAATCGTCAATTTTGAAGTAACGGGAGAACTGCGTTTCAACAATCCCATTACCCAAAATATGTACATAAAGAGAATTGATGATCCCGCAACGAGGGATCATTTCATCAATAAGGTGATGACCGTGAAAATAATGATGGGGCGTTCACTGGAAGAGTACTTGAAGCAGCTCTTACTGGCAGAAGAATTAATGAAAAATTTGAAACATGAATATCAAATCAACTGAAAGATAAATCAATCCAATGCTAAAATTCTTCCGAACCATCCGTAAAAAACTCATCGAACAGGATAATGTTCGCAAGTACCTCCTTTACGCCATCGGGGAAATCCTTCTGGTGGTGATTGGGATATTGATAGCTTTGCAGGTGAATAACTGGAATGAATTCTCAAAAAATAGAAATTATGAAATTTACCTACTTGCAGAGGTGCATAATAATTTAAGAGAAGATCAGGCTTTCATTGATGAGATCATTCAAAAAAGAGAAAAAGCAGCTTATGCCACTAATCGCATGCTATCTTACGTACCTGAGGGCACTATTCATCAAGATAGCATCAGTATTCACCTTGCTTGGGTGTTTACTTTTGAAAGGTATTATCCAATAGGTAATGCCTACGAAATGCTCAAATTTTCTTCGCTGCAACTCTCCAACAGAAAGTTAAATACCCAGCTCTCAAGATATTATGAATACGAACAAAATAGAGCCCAAAACGGCATTAAGGATATAGAATCATTTTTCATTAATATTTTTGAAGGATCATCTACACTTAGAAGACATTTTGAAATGTTGGACAAAGATGTAAAGATCATTGTAAAAGACATTCACGATCCTGCCTTTAAAGATGTATTGCTGAGTGAACTGATCCCATTTCGTGATAATAACGCAGGTACGTTAAGAACGCTGCTCTCATTTCGTTCAATTAATCTAGAGCTAATTGAAGCTATAGATCGAGAATTAAATCGTTTAAAATAGATTAGTATATGCTAAAATACTTCCGCATTATCCGAAAAAAACTGATCGAACAGGATAATGTTCGCAAGTACCTCCTTTACGCCATCGGCGAAATCATTTTGGTGGTGATTGGGATTTTGATTGCTTTAAATATCAATAACTGGAATTCTAACCGCATTCAAAAACACAAAGAAACCTTACATCTCAACAATATCGAGCGTGATTTAAAAGATCAATTAACAATCATTGAATATCAGTTGGCCTATGAATCCAAAGTAAATCAAATTGCAACACCCATAATTGCTTATTACAAAGCCAATCAAACATTTAAAATTGACAGCATCTTTACAAAAAATATTGGCAATCTCACTGGCAGAAAAACCTTCACCAAAAACGCGCCTACCTATACCGAACTTATCTCTTCAGGTAATATTGATATCATTAGCAATAATGCTTTAAAAGACCAAATTATTAAATACTATGAAGAATTAGAAAGAATTCAGGTGATTATCAACAAAAACAACAATTTATTTACTGATGCTGTTTTTATCCCAGAGGTAATAAATTTATCTGAAGTTCAAATGGGTGGGGAATTTAATCTGGCTCTGAATGCTGATTATATGACACATATGAATTTGAACTTTATTGATTTGAATGAACCTAGGTTACAAGCAATCACCAAGGAGCAATTAGAAAAACCTGAAAACGAACTAAAGATGATTAACTTAATTAATTTCAGAAATTTCTTAACTTTAAATCACCTCAACATCCTATCTAAACTTAAGAAAAAAACACAAATTTTACTAAAAGAAATAAGCAACATAAAAGATGATAAAATTCTTTAGAAAAATTCGCCAAAACCTTCTCAATGAAGGCAAAACTACCAGGTATTTTAAATATGCCATTGGCGAAATTGTGCTTGTAGTTATAGGTATTCTCATTGCTTTACAAATTAATAATTGGAATGAGCGAGAAAACAGTATTTCTCAAGCGGAGAAACATTTAAAAACAATAAAGCTAAATCTGCAAGATGATATTCTACAGGCTGAAA
>NZ_BMGK01000020.1 GCF_014640155.1 Planktosalinus lacus
GGTGATAGACACCGGATTAAGCACTCCTGAATACATTTTTATCTGGGAGATCGACGGCGAGTTGCAATTTGGGGAAACCCAGGGCAGCATCACTGCGACCCAGGGGGGAGTATACAGCGTGACGGTGATTGACGCTGAGACCGGTTGTGAGAGCAGTGCAGAGACCACTGTGATTGTATCCTCACCTCCGTTTACTTACAGTGCACAGGCGGCAACTTCGGCCTTTGCAGGAGAGCACGCGATAGAGGCAGAGGCAGAAGGCTTGGGCGAGTATGTGTTCCAGTTGGACGACGGGCCGTTTCAGGAAGAAGGCTACTGGGAAAATGTAAGTCCCGGGAGCCACATAGTGACCATTACCGACAAGTTGGGTTGTGGCTCTGTAATGATTGAAGTGAATGTGATAGACTACCCCTTGTATTTTACGCCCAATAATGACGGTTACCACGANTACTTACAATGGCCGGGACATGCCATCGAGCGACTACTGGTTTAGAGTGGAATACATAGAAGAAGATATAAACAAAGAATTTAGAGGCCATTTTACCTTGAAAAGATAAACTTTTTTTAAAGTATAAATTTTAAAAAGTCCTAAAGTGATTCCTTTAGGGCTTTTTATTTTGAAATGTATATGATTAAAATTTCATATTAAAATTTAAATAATAAATCAATTTGTATCTTTAAAGTTACAAAGTCTACCCAAATGATAAAAATTATTCAAAAAATTCAATATTTACTCCTGTTGTTTTTTATTTCAACTGTTGTATTTTCTCAACCAATAACACAATATGAACAATTCAATGGCAGGTATGATTTTACTGCTTTAGGAAACACTTTAAATGAAGCTGAGAATGCAGGAGGTTATTGTGATATACTAACATCTTCCAGTGCTGACTTAAACCTACTTCCCGGTCAAACAGTGGTTGCTGCTTATTTGTACTGGGCTGGTTCAGGTGACGGTGATTTCGAGGTTGAACTTAATGGTGTTGAGATTAATGCAGAGCGAACATTTATTGAATTTGATGGCTCTGTCACCTATTTTGGTGCTTTTGCAGATGTTACTACGCTTGTGCAATCAACAGGTAATGGAAACTATACCCTTTCAGAGCTTGATCTAACTGCTGTTATAGGTGATTACTGTCAAGGGGCTACAGGTTCTCCCGGGAATGGGACAAATTTCGGTGGATGGTCAATTACAATTGTATTCGAAGACTTAGCATTACCCAATAATCAATTAACTATCTATGATGGCTTGCAGAAAGTTTTTTCACCGGATCCTATATTAAATATTGATCTTTTGAATCTAAATGTGGTTGATGTTATTGGAGCAAAAGTAGGGTTTCTGGTTTGGGAAGGCGATGCAGGACTAGCTAATGGTGAAACCTTAAGCATAAATGGCGTAGTAATGGAAGACTTACCCTTAAATCCCGCGACCAATGCCTTTAACAGCACTAATTCATACACAGGGGCATCGGATTTGTGGAATATGGACTTGGATTTATACAGTATTGAAGATGTTATAAACGTTGGCGATACTTCTATGCTGGTGCAGCTTAATACCGACCAAGATGGTATTATTGTAAATAATATCAATGTAGTACTTGCAAGCGAATTACCTGATGCAACTATTGATGTAACCAACGTTGAAGTATATTGTGATAGTAGGGATATTGATATAGACTTTACTGTTTTTAACCAGGAGAGCACTGATATTTTACCTGCAAATACACCTATTTCTTTTTATGCTGATGGAACTTTAGTTGGAAATTCGGCAACAATTAATGACATTCCGGCAAATGGTTCTGAAAGTAATACAATAAGCTTAACCATTCCTGTAGCCATTCCTAACGATTTCACATTAACTGCTGTCGCTGATGATGTAGGAGATGGAACCGGAGTTGTTGCGGAGATTGATGAAACAAACAATAGTTTTGAAGTTGAAGTAACATTAATAGAAAATCCGGTAGCTGGACCTGTTGATACTATTATAGTTTGTGATTTAGACGACGATGGATTTGCAAACTTTTTTTTATTGGTAGCGGAACCACAACTTTTAGGAACACAAACAGATATAGATGTAACTTTTCATGAAACACTTGATGATGCTGAAAATGGTGCAAATCAAATACTAACTCCTGAAAGTTATACAAATATTGATTCCCCGATTCAAACAATCTTTGTGAGGCTTGAAAACAGTATCAATGGGTGCTTTATAACATCTTCTTTTTTAATTGAAGTTAGACCTGTAGATTATATTCCATTTGAGCTTGTTGATCTTGAATTCTGTATTGATGGAAATAATGATGTTGGTTATCCAATCGATTTGACTGTTCAGGAAGACTTTATATTTGCCGGAGTTGATCCTTCTGATTATACCGTTACCTATCACCTCTCTCAACTTGAAGCAGCAGCAGGTGACAATCCTTTTCCTAATCCAACTGCGTATCCAAATATTGAAAACCCTCAACTTTTGTGGGTTAGAATAGTTAATAACGTCATTAATTGTGTCGAAATAGGTTCTTTTACGGTGCTAATCAAATTAAACCCACCGGTTACATTACCAGCAGATATGACTCCCTATGAATTGTGTGATGATGAAACAGCAGATGGATTTACCGAATTTGATTTATCAACAAAAATTGGTGAAATTACCGGAAACAATCCATTTGTCTCTGTAAGTTTTCATGAAAGTCAACTTGATGCAGAAGATAATATAAACCCGCTGCCCGTATTTAGCTATATCAATACCAGCAACCCACAAACAATTTATGTTCGGGTGCGTGACATTAATAACGGTTGTGTTGTTTATACAAATTTTGATCTGATTGTCAATGAAAACCCCGCAATAACTACACCTGAACCAATTACTTTTTGTGATTCAGACAACGATGGTTTTGGTGAGTTTGATTTGGATTCAGTCATACCCGAAATAAGTGGAGGAGACCCATCAATTAGCGTCTCTTTCCATGAAACAATAACCAATGCCCAAAACAATGTTTTACCTCTGTCTTCACCCTATAATAACATTGTTCAATATGTTCAGACAGTATATGCTAGAGCTTCAAATTTGAAAACCGGCTGCTCGAGTCTTATAGCTTTAGAGCTCCAGGTATTAGACAGTCCTCAGATAGAAGACCCTTCTCCCTTGGTTCAATGTGATTACAATAGCAATGGCACTTCGACCTTTGATTTAACCTTAA
>NZ_BMGK01000021.1 GCF_014640155.1 Planktosalinus lacus
AATAATTAAACTCATTAAAGAGCAAAAAGTACAATAAGCAAAGTAAGGGCGTATGGGGAATGCCTAGGCTCTCAGAGGCGAAGAAGGACGTGATAAGCTGCGAAAAGCTGCGGGGATTGGCACATACAAATTGATCCGCAGATATCCGAATGGGGCAACCCACTATGTTGAAGACATAGTACCGGCCGTAAGGCTGGGGCAAACCCGGGGAACTGAAACATCTAAGTACCCGGAGGAGAAGAAAACAAAAGTGATTCCGTAAGTAGCGGCGAGCGAACGCGGATTAGCCCAAACCAGTGTTGTTACGGCAATATTGGGGTTGTAGGACTGCGACATTGGTTGTGTAATGAATTAGAACAAGTTGGAAAGCTTGGCCAAAGAAGGTGATAGCCCTGTACAAGTAAAGATCATAAACCATAGCAGTATCCTGAGTAGTGCGGGACACGAGAAATCCTGTATGAATTTGGCGGGACCATCCGCTAAGGCTAAATACTCCTGAGAGACCGATAGTGAACCAGTACCGTGAGGGAAAGGTGAAAAGAACCGTGAATAACGGAGTGAAATAGAACCTGAAACCATACGCTTACAAGCGGTCGGAGCCTGCCATTGGCGGGTGACGGCGTGCCTTTTGCATAATGAGCCTACGAGTTAACGTTGCTGGCGAGGTTAAGTGATTAAGTCATGGATCCGTAGCGAAAGCGAGTCTGAATAGGGCGCTTTAGTCAGTAGTGTTAGACGCGAAACCGTGTGATCTACCCTTGGGCAGGTTGAAGCTGTGGTAACACATAGTGGAGGACCGAACCCGTTGACGTTGAAAAGTCTTGGGATGACCTGAGGGTAGGGGTGAAAGGCCAATCAAACTCGGAAATAGCTCGTACTCCCCGAAATGCATTTAGGTGCAGCGTTGATATATAGTTTTATAGAGGTAGAGCTACTGATTGGATGCGGGGGCTTCACCGCCTACCAATTCCTGACAAACTCCGAATGCTATAAAATGATGATCAGCAGTGAGGGCATGGGTGCTAAGGTCCATGTCCGAGAGGGAAAGAACCCAGACCATCAGCTAAGGTCCCAAAATGTATATTAAGTTGAAGAAACGCGGTTGGATTGCACAGACAGCTAGGATGTTGGCTTGGAAGCAGCCATTCATTTAAAGAGTGCGTAACAGCTCACTAGTCGAGCGATCCGGCATGGATAATAATCGGGCATAAATATACTACCGAAGCTATGGATTTCCGCCTTTGGCGGATCTGGTAGGGGAGCATTCTAATGGGGTTGAAGGTGTACTGTAAGGTATGCTGGACTAATTAGAAAAGAAAATGTAGGCATAAGTAACGATAATGCGGGCGAGAAACCCGCACACCGAAAGACTAAGGTTTCCTCAGCTATGCTAATCAGCTGAGGGTTAGTCGGGGCCTAACGCGAACCCGAAAGGGGTAGTGGATGGACAACAGGTTAATATTCCTGTACCTGCTCACGTTAAAAGTGACGGAGGCGTAAATTTGGTGCGTGCTGACGGAATAGCACGTTGAAGCCAGTGGTAACACGGCGATAGTACACTAAGGCTACGGCTGCGGTGATAATCCAGAGTAGCGACTTCCAAGAAAAGCGAGTGAAGCAGCCCGTACCGCAAACCGACACAGGTAGTTGGGATGAGAATTCTAAGGTGCTCGAGAGATTCATGGCTAAGGAACTAGGCAAAATAGACCCGTAACTTCGGGAGAAGGGTCGCCTCTCAAGCGATTGAGAGGCCGCAGTGAAGAGGTCCAGGCGACTGTTTATCAAAAACACAGGGCTCTGCAAAATCGAAAGATGAAGTATAGGGCCTGACACCTGCCCGGTGCTGGAAGGTTAAGAGGAGATGTTATCTTCGGAGAAGCATTGAATTGAAGCCCCAGTAAACGGCGGCCGTAACTATAACGGTCCTAAGGTAGCGAAATTCCTTGTCGGGTAAGTTCCGACCTGCACGAATGGTGTAACGATCTGGACACTGTCTCAGCCATGAGCTCGGTGAAATTGTAGTATCGGTGAAGATGCCGATTACCCGCTGTGGGACGAAAAGACCCCGTGCACCTTTACTATAGCTTAGTATTGACTTTGGATAAGTAATGTGTAGGATAGGTGGGAGACTATGAAGCGGCGTCGCCAGGCGTTGTGGAGTCATTGTTGAAATACCACCCTTTACTTATTTGAAGCCTAACCCCGCCTAAGCGGGGGACAGTTCTTGGTGGGTAGTTTGACTGGGGTGGTCGCCTCCAAAAGAGTAACGGAGGCTTCTAAAGGTTCCCTCAGCACGCTTGGTAACCGTGCGTAGAGTGCAATGGCATAAGGGAGCTTGACTGAGAGACATACAGGTCGATCAGGTACGAAAGTAGAGCATAGTGATCCGGTGGTTCCGCATGGAAGGGCCATCGCTCAAAGGATAAAAGGTACGCCGGGGATAACAGGCTGATCTCCCCCAAGAGCTCACATCGACGGGGGGGTTTGGCACCTCGATGTCGGCTCGTCACATCCTGGGGCTGGAGAAGGTCCCAAGGGTTGGGCTGTTCGCCCATTAAAGTGGCACGCGAGCTGGGTTCAGAACGTCGTGAGACAGTTCGGTCTCTATCTACAGCGGGCGTAAGAAATTTGAGTGGATCTGACTCTAGTACGAGAGGACCGAGTTGGACTGACCGCTGGTGTACCAGTTGTTCCGCCAGGAGCATTGCTGGGTAGCTACGTCGGGAAGGGATAAGCGCTGAAAGCATATAAGCGCGAAACCCACCACAAGATGAGATTTCTTTAAAGGGTCGTGGGAGACTACCACGTTGATAGGTCACAGGTGTAAAGGCAGTAATGTCATAGCCGAGTGATACTAATAACCCGTAAGCTTATGTACACCGCCTCCTCCCTGTTGCAAGACAGGGAGGGAGCTAACTCTTTAA
>NZ_BMGK01000022.1 GCF_014640155.1 Planktosalinus lacus
CAGTCTAATTTCTCGTATTTCATCACAGCTTTCACAATTTGCCCCCCCTCATCGCTCTTAAAGTCGCGCCAGCCCTTATCTGACACGGATACTTTCTGCGCTCCTGCGTGGTCGGTAAATATAAATTCTTTACCGCTCTTCTTCTCAAAGTTCAATATACCACGCTTTGCCAGGTGCAGGAAGTAGTCTATAACGTTCACCCCCTCGACTATCTGCTGAACCTTGTCGGGGGCTATATACTTCGGTTGCGTGCTTGGCTTCTGTTGCTTGTTCAGCTTCATTTGTAGCTGTTCTTTCTCTTGGGATAGCGAAACAACTCGCCCTCTAAGTTCTGCCATTTCTTGGGCTTTCTTCTCCTCCTGCCTAAGTACTAACCCATTGACTGCGGCTGTAAGGTCTTTCTTTATATTGCCTAAGTTGGTGGCAGCTTCAAGCCTGGAAATGCTTTCTATTTTGTCCGTTATCTGCTTGGCTGTACGTAGCTTCTCATTCTCTCGTCTGCGGTATTCGTCTGTTGTCTGGTGCTTGCGGTCGCTTGGTATGCCACGTTCAAGCCCAAATGGTTTCATAGCATTGGCGTACGATGTCTGCAAGGCTTCAAGCTTCTTGCCGTCTCCGATGTATTCCTTTGCCGATAGCCCCCCTTTGGCTGTTATCGGGACCCAAACGCAATGTATGTGGGGGGTTTTCTCGTCCAGGTGAACCGAAAAGCGTACGATGTTTTCCTTACCAAACTGCTGTTCGCACCAACGCAGGTTGGCAGTTATCCAGGCGTTAAGCTTCTTCGGGTCTTTCTCTATTTCCTTTAACTCCTCGTGGCTTCCTGAAAGGATAGTATTAACGCTGTACGTGGCATCTTTCCTAATGGCTTTACTGCCTTTATATCCGTCCTGGACTCGTGCCTTTATAGCTTCATTATAGGGCATAGAGCAGTACTTGTTGTAATCAGCTTTAAGTGCCTTGTTGTTCTTGGTCAAAGACAAATCGGCGTGGCGGTATGAATATTCCTTGCCCTTAACTCTGTCGATGTGGTTGCCCAGGTTACCCCCTGACGGCTCTCCGTGTTTCTCAAAATGAAGTGAACAATATCCCATAGTATGTAATTTTAATTCTTTTTTCTTCAGCATTAAATCCACCCTCTGACGTGAGGAAGAGGTGGAGAGCTCCGCAGGACGAACGAACTTTACTAAACCCCTTCCGCTGTCTCTCCGAGCAAGGTAGGGGGTTAGTAAAGTGTAGTGAGCTACACCTTATAACAAGGAATGCTCAAAAATCGTACCGCAAATTACTCTTTGCCGTTGTCTTTTTCCGCCTCTTCTATTAGGTCGAATAGGTCTAACTGCTTAGGCTCTTCTTTTGGCAAAGATAGTATTTCAGGGTGGTTCATCTTAACTTTTTTATGCTCGTTATAATCTCCTTTCCAGGTTATGCTGTAATTGAGTTGGTCATAATTTATGGATAACTCAAAGGGCTTTGTCTTTTGATTACCTCCCCTATATCCGTCCCTTTTTATAATAATATTCCTTTTCAATAGACCTTTTAGAGCGGTACTTACATTAGGCTTTTTAATATCCAAGTCCCCTGATAATATATCTAAGTCAATGTATATACTATTATCAAAGCCAGCTGTACCCAGTAAGTAGAACAATATCTGCATTTCATTCTTTGATAATTTGGCTTCTGTGGCTATTCTAAACATTGTATTTTGAAATACCGTAATGAAGTCACCATTACCTAAATGCTTCCTTTTAGGCAACTTTACATCTACAAAGCCAGGTACATATTCTGTTTCTACTGCCTGTCTTATTATCTCCCCTGTTTCTTCATCTACTCGTTCCTTTACTAACCTTGTTTTATAGGTTGTTTTTCTTTCTTCTGCCATAATATTTTAATTAGTTTTTCGGGTGCAAATATACGAAATAAGATTATAATAATTATAATTTTGTTATAATAATTATAACGCTGTTATAATAGTTATAACGACACCCCTTATAAAATAAGGGCTCACGGCTGTTTCCTTCGTATCGTATAAATATATACCCCTCTTCCTATCGTCAGAGGGGCTGTTATTGCTGGAAGAAAAAGATTAGATTTTTCGCCCTTTTCTTTGCTGTTTTTCCTCCTGCTCCTGGTGTCTTTGTAGCTGTGCTTTCAGTGACTCGTTTAAGTCCTTGTATCCCTTTTCTCCTATTCCGAAGTTAGCCCGTATATCCTTAGCGTGTGGGAGGGCTTTCAATAGCTTCTGCGTTGTGGTCTCTCCTGCCTGGTCTCCGTCAAGGCAAAGCATTATTTCGTGGTCTTTCTTGTCTCTGTATCTCTCAAAGAATTGCAAGGCATTAGTTACAGAGTTAAGCACTACGAACTTATAGTCCTTTAGGTCTCTTTTGTTATTCCTCAATATCTCAACCATTGAAAAGAAGTCGGTCATTCCCTCGATAACAAACACTTTCTTAGCTTCCTTGTTAATGGCTTTTTCTGCCATTCCCTGCTCTCCTAACTTGGTCTTCATAAAGGGGTTGCGTACTTCCCAGTTACCCTTATCATTCTGAATGCCTATGCCGTAATAGTGTTTGTCGCCAAGTTGGTAATGTACCTGCTTGGCGCACATCTTCAAAGTGCTTGCACTGATACCCCTCTGCTCGAAGTATTGGAGGAGAGGGGGAGAACTTGGAGGAACTACCTGCGTAATAGCGTAGGTAGTTTCGCCCATATTTGGCTTGCTTTCGGCTGTTTTTTTGCGTATCTCTGAATATTCGGTACTAATACCCCCCTGAAATTCATTCAGCCAATTTACAGCCCCTAACCAGTCTAATTTCTCGTATTTCATCACAGCTTTCACAATTTGCCCCCCCTCATCGCTCTTAAAGTCGCGCCAGCCCTTAT
>NZ_BMGK01000023.1 GCF_014640155.1 Planktosalinus lacus
AGAACAACGCATAGACATTTCAGGATTAGCTTCCGGAGTGTATATGGTAAACATCAGCAGTGCTGATGCAACAACAGTAAAACGATTGATCAAGAAGTAATTCTTAGAAAATCATAATTATAAAAACCCTGAAGTGAAAACTTCAGGGTTTTTTTTTGATAATATTAAAATAACATTTACAAATTAAATATTCATCTATAGTATTTATATATTTGTACTTAAATTAATTATAAACATAAATTTAAAATGAAAAAAATTACTACTTTATTGTTTGCAATTTGTTCGGTGATTTCATTTCAGGCTCAAACTGTTTTCATAAATGAAATACATTATGATAATACAGGGGGAGATGTCGATGAAGCAGTCGAAATTGCAGGACCGGCCGGTACAGATGTGACAGGTTGGACTTTACAGCCCTATAATGGCTCAAACGGTCTTGCTTATGGTTCAATGCCAATATCGGGAACAATTCCTAATGAGTCCAATGGTTTTGGCACTTTAAACTTTTACTTTCCTACAAACGGACTTCAAAATGGTGCACCCGATGGGATTGCTTTAATTGATGACAGTAATAATGTGATTCAGTTCCTAAGTTATGAAGGTGCATTTACAGCAAATGACGGTCCTGCAGTGGGAATGATGTCTGTTGATATAGGGGTGTCTCAAAGTGGTGGCGATCCAATTGGTGAATCATTGCAACTTATTGGTTCAGGAAATGAATATGCTGATTTTACATGGAGTGGTCCTTCTGCATCATCACCGGGTTCAATCAATTCCGGTCAAACATTTACAGCACCACCTCCACCACCAAGTGGACAGTGTTCAACAGACACACCTCAAGATATAGAGGATTTTTCAACTATCAACTCTGTTGTTACTATTGCAAACACAGGTATTATTGGAGAAAATTCTTTTGAATTTACCATTAATACTATTGATTTAGATATGCAACACGACCGTGCATCAGATATGGTAATGACTTTGACTTCACCGGAAGGAACTGTACTTACTCTCTTTGAAAACAATGGAGGTGTCGATGGTTTGGATACACAAGCAAATTTAGTATTTGATGATGCTGGCGTGAGTGTTGGCACCTGGGTTGGTGGAGCCCCTGCTGCTTCCTATTCAGCTTTAGACGGTTTGTTTAATACCGTGTTTGCCGGAGAAGAAGTAAACGGTGACTGGACACTTACAATCTCAGATCAAGGAGGACAAACAGACGAAGGAACACTTTTCGGATTTTGTTTAGATATTACAGACAACGGATTGATAGGAACTGTACCTCAGATTTCTTGTCCAGGTGATATTGATACAGAAACAGATGAAGGTTTATGTGGTGCAGAGGTTACCTTTGGTCCTGCATCAGCGATTGACGCTGAAGATGGTGCTTTGGCAGTAACCCAAACTGCTGGTCCTACTTCAGGCGACTTTTTAGCCGTAGGAACTTATGATGTAACCTATGAAGCTACTGATACTGATGGAAACACCGTAGAGTGTACATTTACTATCACTGTAACAGATGAGGAAGCGCCTGTAGCAGTTGGACAAGACATTACAGTAACATTGGATGCGATGGGCTTTGGCTCCATCACTCCAGCTGATGTTGACGGAGGTTCTTCAGACAATTGTGGTATTGACTTAATGACATTGACACAGACTGATTTTGACTGTTCAGATGTTGGAGATAACGAAGTTACTTTGACAGTAGAAGATGAAGAAGGTAACACAGATTCAGTAATCGTTACCGTAACAGTCGTTGATGATTTAGCACCGGTGATCGCTTGTGTTGGAAGTGCTTTTGGTCTTGATGTGTTTATCAATGAAATACACTATGACAATGCAGGAGCAGATGCTGACGAAGCTGTGGAAATTGCAGGTCCTGAAGGAACAGATTTAACAGGATGGTCAATTGTTCTTTATAATGGAAATAACGGTTCGGTTTATGATACCGAAAATTTAACAGGCACATTTGCAGATCAAAATAATGGCTTTGGAACTTTAAATTTCCCTATTTCCGGAATTCAAAACGGATCACCAGACGGAATCGCATTGGTTGATGACTCAAACTCAGTAATACAATTTTTGAGTTATGAAGGTGCTTTTGCTGCTGTAGATGGACCTGCGGTAGGAATGATGTCTGAGGACATTGGTGTATCAGAAGCATCTTCAACGCCAATTGGAGAATCATTACAACTTTCAGGTACCGGAACTTTTTATGGTGATTTCACCTGGAATTCTCCGGCAACATCAACCCCCGGAGCAATCAATAATGGACAAACATTTGTTGCGGCTCCCAGTTCTCCATCGTTTCAGCTTGTTCTTGTAGAAGGAACTGCAACTATGCAGGCAGCCGACTTTTTAGATTCTATAGATGAGGCTTGTGGTTATACCGTAACAGTAGATGGTGAAGACTTCATCAACTTTACATGTGCAGATATTGGTTCACACCAATTTGAAGTAACAGTAGAAGATGCATCAGGAAACATTGCTACCTGTATGGCATTTGTTGATGTTGTAGATCCTTCATTATACTGTGAGTTAGCGTGTAGTGAATTGGAAAACCCAGTTGACATATTGGATTTTGAACCTGTAGACGAAGTTGCAGAGGAGGTCAATGAAGGTATCATAGGCGCAAATTCATTTCAATATACATTTAATACAATCAGCATTGATTTACAACACGACAGAGCATCAGATTTAGTGGTATCGTTAACCTCTCCTTCAGGAACATCAGTCGTATTGACAGAGAACAATGGAGGTGTAGACGGATTGGATGCACAAGCCGTATTGGTATTTGATGATATGGCCGGTGCAAACGTGACCACTTGGTCAGGCGGAGCCCCTGCAGCCTCTTATATGGCAGAAGGCGGTATGTTG
>NZ_BMGK01000024.1 GCF_014640155.1 Planktosalinus lacus
TCTAGCCGAGAAACTCTCTGTCCCTTCTATTTTAGCTCTTATTATTAAATGGAAAACTACTATATTTATGGATAATAAATTAAACATTGTAAACATACGAGCCGACAAACGTTGCAGAGTATACAGATAGAAAAAACTAAGTGGGGCGGCGGTGCGGTTAATTTTTTTAATTTCCAATCTGTGCGGAGTAGTTCGGAAGGAGTTCGTAGAGATAAAAACTTTGACATTCAGAACGCAAGCAACGCCGAAACCACCAGTTTGCGAGGACCGGACTTTAAGAATAAGGTCTCTTTTTTTTGCGAAATAAGTGAAAGGTTTGCGTAACGGAGGGGAACGCTGAGGAAGTACACTCTGCAACATCAGCTAAACAAAATGTGCGGGTAAAGCAGGTGTATTTTTTGTATTTTTAGGACTAATAAAAAATAATGGGTTGTTTGCCGGGAGTGGGTTTTGCACACTTCGTTTAGCTGCGACCGTTGGCAAACATTAAAAAAAATGCACCTTAAAAAATCAACCATCGGACTAATTAGCCTATCACTCCTGATTACTGGAATGAATTCTTGCAATTCTAAAAATGATCATTTTATTCTATATCCTAAAGATCAGACTCAAGCTATTACAGTCATTACAGAAGGTCATACAAGATTTATAATTGATGGAGAGCATAATCAGATACCGGAGGAAAACTTTATTAAAATTGATATCAGCAAAATTGATCGGATCGGCGATGAAATAGGCGTTTGTTGGAATAACGGAAATTTTGAATGGGAAGTTGTGAACCACGGATCCAGAATTCTTGAAAATAAATTAGACACCACCCGATTTAAATTCAACACGAGTTGGGATGTTGACCCCAGGGGAATTCCTAATTCAACTAAATATCATCAGGAGATGTGCGGCACTACTGGCACGGAATATTTCAGTCCCAGAAATGGAGACAATTTGTTATATGAACAGAAATAAAAACGTTTGCCAACAACATATAAAAACAATGCTTAAATCAGTCTTTAATCGAAAATTCGTGCTCGCTTGCTCAGCGGATTGTCCTGCGGACAATCACGCTCGCCAGCTCGCACTGTTTTTATACGGGACGTTGTACTGCATTTGAATGAAACGAATTTTAATTTCAATATTTGTCTGTCTAATGATTTTATCTTGTAAAAGAGATCTAACCAAAGATGGAATTTTGATGGCTGAAAGAGAAGCTCCAATCGGATTTAATCACTTACGAGTTTTCCGGGATAGCACTTTTGAATTTGAATACAAAAGTTTTCCAAACAGCAAATTGCACACCGGAAAAATCAGAATCCAAAATGATACAATTATTTTCAAGTATGATGATTCAATTCCAGCTTTCGGATATAAAGCAATAATTGATGGAAAGAAATTGATTTATACAAATGGAAATTATAATGAAATTCTAGAAATTTGGCTTGACAGTATATCGGATTGAAAAACGCAGTACAACACCGGCGATAAGCTATGGCTTCTACCGGCACACTCGGTAAATCCTCACGGATTTTCCTCAGGTCTGGGTTTTGTTTGCTAAATTAGTTGCTCAATCCACGCCACAGCTCATAGCCGACAAACGTTGTGCATAATGTAAAAATGAAGAAAATAATTCTCCTATTATTGTTACTCGGACAATTGTCATTTTCTCAAGTGGAAAAAGATGATTATCAATTGTATTCTCTTATTCTGACTGAGCGTTTAAAATTGGGAAACAATACTGAAAAAGATAAGATTGTATTGATTGAGCAATTTAAGGACAAATTTGATGGAACTTATCACGTCTTTAATCACGAAAATGATTCAATTACTAATTCGGACTTAATCTTTCTTTATAGTATGACATATAAAGACACAACATTTTTAAGAAGATTGACGAAAGAAAAAGATTTAAGAAATGTAGTGGTCCAACTAACTTCAGACAAATCTGAACATCCAAAAATTAATGCGGAATTACTGCAAAAACCGTTAATCGAAATTGAAACAATTACGGATAAAAAATACGACAAACATTTTCGTAAATTAAGACTAATAAATAGAGGTTGGAAAGGTATAGAAAGAGAATATGGAACCAATAAGGTGGTTAGATTTTCTCAAGTAAATTATTACAAACAATTCGCATCAACTTATTATGCAATTAACTGTGGTAGATTATGTGGAGCTGGAAACATTGTTATTTTTGAGAGGATTGACGGAAAATGGAAAATATTAACCGAAATAAACCTGTGGATGGCCTAAAAACACTATGCACAACACCGGCGATAAGCTATGGCTTCTACAGGCTCACTCGGAAAATCCTATCGGATTTTCCTCAGGTCTGGGTTTTGTTTGCTACATTAGTTGCTCAATCGACGCCACAGCTCATAGGTACTGTGTTATAAAACAAGTTTTTCTTCTAAAATTTTAGGAAACAAATTGGTTTACCAAATTGTTATCCTGCGCAGCAAGGGCTTCAT
>NZ_BMGK01000025.1 GCF_014640155.1 Planktosalinus lacus
AACTGTGTTTCCTTTTCGCAAACACACCTAATTTTACTTTTTTATAGATATTATTAGAGCAACACATTGAACCATTTTTCCCATCATTCAACTTGGCTTTAACGGCTTAGCTATAAGCAGTAGCGTCCCGCAGGGCGCTATTGCTTATAGGTTTTGTTGTAGCCAGTTTTTTCTATTTCAATATTTATATCTTTCTTATTCAATGTGGTACTCAGAGTAATTTTTCCATCCTTTTCTCCAAAATTCCACCAACTCGATTTTAAATCTTTGACTTTTTCAAATTGATGTTCGTTACTGTCAACGTACCATATGCTCATTCCTTTACCTTCTTCATTAAATGACAATAGAAATATTCCTTGGTCAGTTTTTACAAATTGATAATCGAAAAATCTGCCCTTTAGCTCGGGTATTTCGGGTTTGGACTTAACTTGAAACAAATAGATGTCATTCGGTTCTTCAGGATAGTCCAGATTGTCAGGAATTTCATTCTCATCAATGAATAGTCTTTCGAGTGTCAGATTTTTGTCGGAATAAAATTCAGTCCAATCGTTGATTATTTTTTCTACGTCACCTTTTTTGAATACGCTAAATATTAATGCAATCAAAAGGAATGGAATAAGAATTAGAAAGAGTAAAATCTTTAGCAGTCCAGTGAAAAATCCTTTTACTGAATCCCATTCGTTATGATTTCTAATATTTTCAACTATTGTGAAATTCATTTTTTAATTGGCTACAACGTTTTTGTGTATGAGCCGTTGCGTGTCTCGCCACGAACCATTAAAAGCACACAACTCCGCAGGATAATCCGCATGGATTTTCCGAAGAAGTACGGAACTAGCAATGGCTCATACACGGTGTTGCCCACAGTTTTTTATTCGTATTCAAAATCGTACATTTTGTCAAATTTAGAATTTAATGGTTTAAATTCATCTTGAATACGGTCAAATTTTGGTTCAATTACAAATTGTCCTTTTTTATCAATAAATCCCCATTTTCCATTTATTTTAACTCCAGCTAATCCATTTTTAAATCCGCGAGCTTCGTCAAATTTAAAGTTAATTATCACTATTCCGTTTTCATTGATATATCCAAATTTGTTGTCTTTTTTAGTGAGAGCAAGTCCGTTATTGCTAAAATAAGTTAAGTACTCGTAAATTGGTTTAATCAAAATAGTTCCTGTTGTGTCAGCTAAACCATATTTACCTTGTTTATTATACCAAAATATGTCTTTTTGGACGTAACCAAAAGAAGTATAAATTCCTTCCATTATTACATCTCCGTTTCTATTTACTCTTCCGAGTGTTCCTTGGTCGGAATTTCCAATCAGCCTAAATTTTCTTTTCGTTTTTGTATAGTCAGTTTTCAGCGTATCAATGATTTGTCCTTTTTTATTTATAATAAAACGTTCATTTCCAATCTCAACTTTTGCTTGTTTTTTATCAAAGTCATAAACATAATCATAGATTGTATCGGTTTGCAATATTCCTGTTTTATCTATGTAGCCCCATTTTCCATTTTCCGAAAATTTTATTGGTGCAAGTCCATTTGAGAAGTCTTCTGCGTCATAATAAAATGCAGATGAGATTAACTCTCCATTTAAATCAACGTAATTGTATTTGTCATTTAATAAAATCAAAAATCTATCATCGTAAACGTTCCCAATAAAATCGTATTTATAGTCAATAACAAGCTCGCCTTTGGTGTTTATTATTCCAGCTTTTCCATTTTTATAAGAGTCAGCAAATCCATCTGTAAAGTTTCTTATTGAGTCAAATTGCGGTTTTAAATACCAACTTCCATTTTTTTCAATAAATCCATATTTTCCGTCAAATTTTACTGGTGCAACTAATTTATTATTAGCACAACCTAAAATTAAAAGACTAAATATTGTTAAAATGACAGATTTCATAAATTGTGGGCAACGTGTCTCGGCTCGTATGTTTACAATGTTTAATTTATTATCCATAAATATAGTAGTTTTCCATTTAATAATAAGAGCTAAAATAGAAGGGACAGAGAGTTTCTCGGCT
>NZ_BMGK01000026.1 GCF_014640155.1 Planktosalinus lacus
ATCCTTCGGAATTATCAACATTTCAACACCACAAAATCATCATTATGAAGTAAGAAAAAATAAAATATTATCTTTGAAGTGAAGGACGAGTGCTTTTCATAGGAGTCGGTGTTACCAATAGTTTTTTTTATTCAATCGACTCAAATTCAATCCAATTTCCATTTATACGTTTTTCAAGTTTTCCGAATTCTGGATTTCCGTTTTGGCGTCCTTTTATTCTTACTGGATTTATCCAATCGTGTTGGCAATTCGGTTCTGGATTTGGTATTTCAGTCCATTCTTCTTTTTTGATTCCGTATTCAGTTTCGCAAGATTCCATTGCATCATTTTCAGATTCGAACAATTCGTCAAATTCTGAGCTACAGTCAACGGTTTTATTATATCCAAAGAGGTAGGTTCCAAAATCATCATTATAAATCATAAGTCTAACAATTTCGCCTTTCGGTTTAGTAAGATTTACAATTTTTCTCATTCAGCGTTTAGTTTTTCTTAAATGTTGCAGAATGTCCCGTATAAAAACAGTGCAAACTGGCGAGTGTGATTGTCCGCAGGACAATCCGCTATGCAAGCGAGCACGGAGTTGGATTTAAGACAGGTTTTAGCATTGTTTTTATATATTGTTGGTAACTGGCTTTATTTCAGTGTCTTTATCGATTTATCAAAAAGTTCTTTATCAGCTGGTGAAACATTTAGATAGCCAATAAACTCTTCACCTACTTTTACTTCTTTCCAAAAAAGCCCATTGTCCTGTTGCCCGTGAACAATTGTATCTTTATTCTTATTCAAAAGATCAAATCCTTGCCAACCTATGGTTTCATAGTTCTTGAAATTCGGAGTTGCAATAGCGTCATCATTGGTATAATAAATTATTGAAGAGTCGGCATAAACAATTTTAAATCCGTGTCCGTGCCCTCCAAATTCTTGAAGCACTGTCTTTTCATTTTCCTCAAGATCCGGTACTTGAATCGTATAAGTTTTTTTAACTCCAGTATCTTCTGGTTTAAAAACTATTCTTTCTTTTTCTAATCCGTTATTCAGGCTTCTACAGCCAATAATGGTCAAAACAATTATGGCTAATATTATGTGATCTCTTTTCATTTTTTAAGCTTGTTGCCAACGGTTTGGCTATGTGCTGTGGCGTGGTTTGGCGACTAATGTAGCAAACAAAACCCAGACCTGAGAAAATCCGGTAGGATTTTCCGTGTGTACCGGTAAAAGCCATAGCTTATCGCTGGTGTTGTGTGGAGGGTTTTTTACTATTGATTAATACTTTTACTCTTTCTGCTTTTCTTAAATTAGCATCGTTAAGCCAAATTTTCAAATTTCTGTCAGTAAGTCGTAATTTTAAATTCGCTTTGTTTTTGAAATTTCCTCCATTTCCAGTGCCCCCCATAAGGAAATCTGTAATTTGACTTAGTGTTGAAATAAACCAATCAGTCCGTTCCGAATTCAGTTCCACACTTTTTATTTCACTGAATGAGTAAATTCCGTTGTTTTTTGGTTGAGAAGCGTCAACAATTTCAAATTCGTCCGTATTCAGAATTATTTTCAGTTCGGGTTTATTTCGCAATTCAAGAATTTCGTTCATTCAGTTTTTTTTAACTTCCACACAACGGTTAGGCTATGGTTTCGTTGCGGAAAATGTCCGAAGGACTTTTCCGCTGTAGCCGAAAGATAGCAAAACGGCGAGAATTTTCGGCAGAAAATTCCGCCGCAATGAACTATAGCATCGATGAAAAAGCAGCAAGTTCTTTATCTTTAAAGTTCACCATAAAATCTAAAGATATGAAAACAGAACTTACTGCTCAACCAAAGTTATATATTGG
>NZ_BMGK01000027.1 GCF_014640155.1 Planktosalinus lacus
AATCCTTCGGAATTATCAACATTTCAACACCACAAAATCATCATTATGAAGTAAGAAAAAATAAAATATTATCTTTGAAGTGAAGGACGAGTGCTTTTCATAGGACACGTTGTTGTGTGCAGTTATTAATTTCCGTTTAATTATTGTGTCGTTCTCAAAATCCTTTATGGTTATCTTTTCTGGGTTTCCTAAATCATTATTTTCGTAAATATATTCCATTGACATTTTTAAACTATCATTTACTCTTTTGAAAACTTTTCTTGATTTGACACTTTTATTATCATCATAGCTGTAGATATCAATTCTAAAAGGTTCTTTGTATTCGTGAGTTGATTCTGAAATATTTCCATTCAGATATTTCATTCTGCTTTTTTCAATTGTATCGTTATCAATTATTTGATATGTTAATTCTGACTTTTCATTATCGTTATATTTCATAAAATACTTTGAATTAGTAGAATCAGTAGGATAGGTGATTGATAGCGTTTCTTTTTTTCCTTTTTTATCATACGAATAGTTATATTTCATAAAAATAGTATCGCTTTCATTGGAATCGAAGTTTATCATTTGAGCCTTTTCAATAATATCCTTGTTATTTACAAACGTTTCATATTGAGTTCTAAATTCAAAATTCTTTCTTTCGAAGTCGGTTATTTCATAAAATAAATCTTCGTTATTTCTGTAATATGATTGCTTTATAGTTTTTCCATTTTCATTCAAAAACTCTTTTAATTCAAATCGAACATTTCCGTTCGCATCAATTTTTATTTTCTCAATGGAAAGAGTATCAATTACTTTTTCGTTAATGCCTATTGAAACTTCATATATTGTTTTGCTAAAATTTAGTTTGTCGATTTTCTCAATAATAGGTTTGTTGTCTGTTAAAAGGTCAGATTGACAAGATTGTAGTATAATTAAAAAGGCGAAAAGAAATTGGCTTTTCTTCATTGGTTAGGGTTTGGTTTTAATTGCACACAACAAAGGGATATGGGTAGTCTCGCCATAGGCGATATTATCCTATATCTGGTGTTATCGGGAGTGTTTTGTATCCCATTTCATTTCAAATATAATCTTTTTTGTCATTGGGATCACAAACACGTAGTCTGAAAAAGGACCCAAAACACTGGAAAGACTATCTTTCCGATTTGTCGAAACGGGCTATTTTTTATAGGCTTTAAACTATACGAAGTAGCCCGGTGCGAATCAGGGGATTTCTCTTTCTAACCAACACAAAGCTTTTAAAAACCAGCACCCGGGAATTGAAAAACAAAAAACACTTGACATTTTAAATTTTTTTCAATACCTTGGCTCAAAGTCTTTTAGACGTTCCCGACGTCACAAATGAGAATTTGCACGATCTTGATCGCTATGACTTTGAAACGGCAATCTTCCATTGCCTTTGCTTACTTTTAAAAGCCTTCATACAAAAAAAGAAAATCACCCAAATCGGTGAAGATTGACCAAGTCCTTTTTTAGATTCCCGAATAACGGTCGCAGCTAAACGAAGTGTGCAAATCCCACACTTAGCAAACAACCCATTATTTTATATTGGTTTTAAAATTACAAAAAAATACACCGACTTTACTCGCACATTTTGTTTAGCTGATGTTAAAGCCAGGTTGTCCCAATCACTGTTGATTGAAATACAAAACCAGTATCGGGAACAGCCGGAAATACAGTTTTTAAATCTCCACTAATAAACCCGAACCAAAAAAATCAAAGTACCGTTCGCTCCCTCTACAGACCAAC
>NZ_BMGK01000029.1 GCF_014640155.1 Planktosalinus lacus
TGATACTGAAATCCAGTAAGTAGTTTCTGCTCCTTCTTGACCAGCAAAAGTAAATGGAGTTAGATCCAAAGTTACTTCATTGATATCAGCAACAGGAAGTGGCGCGCCAGTCTGTCCTACTACTACATCACTTGTGGGTACAACACCGTTTTCACTTCCTATAATAGCTCCTGGTAATCCTCCGTTGTCTTCATAATAAGTGACATCAGCTAATGTGATATCTGTGGATGCTCCTAAAGGAAGTACTTGAAGCACAATTTGGTCTAATGTGAAGTCCTGATCTGCAGGAACTATCAAGTCATTTGCATTTGTAAATATCGAATGCACTGAGTTGTTAGAACCATTGGTTACAGTTCCTCCATTTGACTGTGAACAAACTCCTGATGAAGCACCTCCTACACTTACTACAACTGAACAGTTGTCAGTTGCATTTAGGTAAAGGTCAGTGATTGGAATTTCAACTTCACCGTTGGCATCTAAATAATACTGTGGTATTGTTCCTATTACAGGCTCTTCAAACGTTTGTCCAGAGTTTACATCTCCGGGAGATGAAGTTGCCGGGCTATTCCAGGTAAAGTCAGCATAAAATGATCCTGTACCGGTTAGTTGTAAAGATTCTCCTAGTGGTGTAGAACCGGCTTCAAAGACCCCAATATCTTGGGAAGTCATTCCTTCTGCAAGTCCATCTTCTGCTACTAAAACACCTTCATAACTTAAGAACTGAACCACCGTATTTGTATTGTCAACCAGTACAATCCCGTCAGGAGCCCCATTTTGAATACCTTCTATCGGAAAGTTCAGTGTACCAAATCCATTGTTTTGATCGGGTATTATTCCGGTTAGGTTTTCTGTATGATACACCATACCATTTGCTCCGTTGTATAATATTAAGGTCCAGTCTTCAAGATTTGTTCCTTCTGGACCTGCAATTTCAATCGCTTCATTTTCATCTGCACCTGCATTGTCATAATGAATCTCATTGATAAATACTTCTATACCAAAGCCACTTCCACCTGTACAAGCAATCTCCGGTGCAATATCATCGATTACTGTTACGATGGCAATCGCTGTGTCTGTGTTTCCTGATGCATCGGTTACAGTCAATGTAACTTCGTTGTCAATACCTACGTTACCACAATCAAAGGTGGTGGTATCGATTGAGAATGTAATGTCTGGACAGTTATCTGTTGAACCACCGTCTAAATCTTCTGCAGTGATTACCGCAACTCCTGATGCATCCAATGATACTGTGATATCTTGTGCCATTGCTACAGGATCCTGAGTGTCTTCTACTTCAAATGTGAAGTCACAAGTCACGGTGTTTCCGTCGCTGTCAGTAGCTTCAAATACCACTGTGTAAACGCCCACTTCTACCAAATCACCTGATTCAGGTCCTGATACTTGTGTAACATCTAATGGACCGTCTTCTAAGTCAATCGCTGCTGCTGGACTGAAGTTTACAATCGCTCCACAAGTGTTTGCGTCTGCTACTATGTCTACTTCTCCAGGACAAGAAATTGCAGGTACA
>NZ_BMGK01000030.1 GCF_014640155.1 Planktosalinus lacus
TATAGCATCGATGAAAAAGCAGCAAGTTCTTTATCTTTAAAGTTCACCATAAAATCTAAAGATATGAAAACAGAACTTACTGCTCAACCAAAGTTATATATTGGCATCGACATACACAAGCGAAGCTGGAAAGTACATTGCAGTACAGATATTTCCGCAGGGAAATCATTTAGCATGGGTGCCAATCCTGAAATACTGCACAAGTATGTTTGCAAACATTTTCCGGATCACCAAGTCACCACGGCTTATGAGGCTGGTTGCTGCGGTTATTATGCTCACCGTTGTTTTAAGGGTTATGGATGGGAGTCATTGGTGGTCAACCCTGCAGACATACATCGCAAAGGCAAAGAGCGATTCACTAAGACAGATAAAATAGACGCCCAGCTCATCAGTCGTGAACTTAAAGACGGCAGATTGGAGAGTATCCCAATACCAGATAAGAAGCGTGAGCAATTGCGCAGTCTTTTCAGAAGGCGCAATGACCTGGTTAAAGATTACCGGCGCATCAAGAGTTTGATAAAGATGCAGTTGCTCTACTATGGGATTCAGGTTCCTGAAGAATTTGACAATGATCACTGGAGCCATAAGTTCAGACAATGGCTTGACAAACTAAACTTTGAACACCTCACGGGCAAAGCCACCCTGGAAAGCCGAATGCGTAATTTCAGGTTTGTAGATCAAGAGTTAAGAATGGTAAGCAACCAATTAAGGGCTTACTGTCGCAAACATTATAAAAAGGACTATTACTTGCTCAGAAGTGTTCCCGGCATAGGCGGTATTGTAGCGTGTGGCATACTCTCAGAGTTGGGTGATTTGCGCAGGTTCAGTAACCTGAAACACTTGGCAGGTTATGTGGGTATTGCACCAGGAGTACACCAAAGTGGTGCCAACCACAAAACAATGGGAATGACCCCCAGGGCTCATCGCTTGATGCGTTCTTACTTTGTCGAAGCTTCCTGGCAAGCGATCCGGACAGATCCCGTGATGCAAGCCTATTACCGCAAACACTTGGGCAAGGACACTAAAAAAATCATTATAAAAATAGCCAGAAAGCTTTTAAGCAGAACACTGGCAGTTATAAAAACAGAAACACCCTATGAAATTGGTGTTGTAGCATAAAATTAGAAACCAATAACAAAGCTCACAATGAACCCAAGCCCGTATCACAAAACATCGGCCGTGGCCTGCCAAAAGCAGGACCACATTTTTATAGCAAGTGACCGGGCTTTTATAACTTAAAATCATACAGATGCCGGTGGCGTCTGCCTTAGGCGGTTGACCACATATAGGATGCTGAGCAAGTTATTTAGTATTGAAATAGTGATAATCCTTCGGAATTATCAACATTTCAACACCACAAAATCATCATTATGAAGTAAGAAAAAATAAAATATTATCTTTGAAGTGAAGGACGAGTGCTTTTCATAGGA
>NZ_BMGK01000031.1 GCF_014640155.1 Planktosalinus lacus
AAGTGAACTTCCCTGATTAGAGTTGACCGTTTTTAAACATTAATTTCATTGTTAAAAATAGTAATTGATTGTTGATGAAAAGTACTTTTCATCAACAATCTCTCTTCAAATTCCATTGGGCTTATCTTTCCAATGTTATTGTGTGGTCTTACGATGTTATATTGATTGACTGCTTTTTTCATCATGCGCTTCAATTGGTCAAAGGTTTTGGGCTTCCAATGTTCAATATAATCGTTCTTTATGGTTCTGTTTATACGCTCTGCATAGGCATTGTCCTGGGCTGTTTTGGCCATACTTATTCTGCAGCCTTTGCTCTTTAGAAGATTTGTGTATTCACTATAAATATATTGGCTTCCCCTATCTGAGTGGTGTATTTTAGGAGCTTTATTGCTCTTTAAAGCCATTTGAAGGGCTTTGATGTTTGCTGTAGCCCTCATATGGTCTGAGACCTGATAACCCACTATTTTCTTGGTATAAACATCTATTATAAATACCGCATAGTAAAACTTCTCACCAACACGGATATAAGTGATATCAGACTGCCAAATCACTGAAGGTGCATTTACCCGCATTCCTTTGATTAGATTAGGGTAATATACATCTGTTGAATAGGTGGTTTTCCTAAAGTTTTTCTTCCGCTTTAAACGATATCCCAACTCCATAAAAGTCTCTACAAAGCGGTCCCTGCCTATAAAGTCAGGACGCAAAGTGTCATACATCTTCTCAACCCCACAACCGGGATGGTCTTCTCTTAGCTGATCAGCTTCCATAACTAAATCTGCTACTTTTTTATCAAAGACCGCTTGGCGCTTTGCATACTGATAAACAGCTTGCTTGCTAATGCCTATGGTTTTATACAACTGGTTCATAGAGAAATTTATTTTCTTCTGGTTGTTGCGGAACCACTCGATTGTGGGGTGTTGGAGTTTTTTTTAATGTCGATATCTAGGTCAGTCTTGGCAATATCAATCATCTTTTCAAGGTAATCAATCTGTATCTGTTTTTTGCCAACTGTTTGTTCCAACTCCTTAATACGTTGCTCTAGGGCTTTCAACTTTTCTGTACTGCTGTCTTTCATCTCTAATATACGTTGACCTCGCTCGTTTGAACGGGAGTATTTATATATCCAATTGTAAATTGATTGATTACTAATGTTGTGTAATCTTTCTAACTGTGGAACACTAAATTTACCACTTTCAAAATCATTGACAATAGACTTTTTTAATTCTTCTGAATACTTCCGATGTTTACTAATTAATTTTACATTTGCTTTCATATAAATTGACTCTAAGTGGTCAACCTATATCAGGGACGTACAAAG
>NZ_BMGK01000032.1 GCF_014640155.1 Planktosalinus lacus
TGAATTGGCTGCGGGAGTTATTCCACAGTATTTCTTAGATGCTAACGGTGAAGTTACTGTTCCAATTACTGACCTTTATACTAGTGCTACTGACAACTGTTCAGTAACAGTTAGTGCCGGTGGAGCAACATCAGGTGGTCAAGAGACATTGAATTTAGGCTTTGCTGGTGGAAATGGAAACTTTGGAACTTTCTTTACAATTAATGCTTTAGAGGATATTACAGTAGATTCATTTGACGCAAACATGCAAGCAGGTTCACCTGTAGATGTAGTTGTTTATTACAAAGAAGGAACTCACGTTGGTTTTGAAACTGATCAGTCAGCTTGGACCTTAGTAGGTGAGGCTCCTGGTACTGCACCAAACGGAGAAGGTGTACCAACACCACTTGACCTAGATATGGGAGTTGAGATTGGAAACGGACAAACAGGTTCATTCTATGTGACTGCAGAAGTTCTTAACGGAGGTTTTGCATATACCAATGGAACAGGAGTTGGAAACATCTGGGCGTCTGATGACAACCTAGAAATGTTGGAAGGAACTGCTGTAGGAGGATTCTTTACCGGATCTTTATTCCAGCCACGTGTATTTAATGGAAACATTATTTACTCTGTTGGTGGCGGTGGAACCACTACCGACCTTACCTTCACTTGTGAAGATGTTGGAATTGTAGATGTTGTTGTAACCGCAACAGATTCTTCAGGTAATGAAACCAGTTGTGTAACTCAATTAGAGATTATTGACAACATCGCTCCAGTTTTAGTATGCCAGGATATCGACCTGTCAATTGGAGAAGATGGTACAGTAACCCTTGACCCAATGGATTTATTAGATATGGACAACACCGTTGAAGCGTGTGGATTGGATATTGTAACAGCTGATATCACACAATTTGATTGTTCTGATATAGGTTCTGAAGTTGAAGTAACTGTATTTGTAGAGGATGTAAATGGAAACATTGCTTCTTGTACTGCAATGGTTACGATCGTAGACACTGTAGCACCGGTTGTTACCTGTCCTGATGACTTATTAGTAGATCCAGAACCAAACGGATTATATACTCTTGAAGACTTTATTGCTTCAGGTGAGGCATCAGCAGTGGATAACTGTTCAGAGGATGTTACATTGACACAAACCCCAGCACCGGGAACACAACTTGGTGTAGGAACTTACACCATCACCATCACAGCAGAGGATGAGTTTGGAAATGTAGGTACTTGT
>NZ_BMGK01000033.1 GCF_014640155.1 Planktosalinus lacus
CATAACCAAAACAGGTACACCTAGCGGTGATGATTGTTCTTGGTCAGTTACTTACAACTACGCGGTAGTTGATGACTGTGGAAATGAATGTCAGGAAATCAACATTACTTATAGTGGTGGTGATAATGAGGCACCTATTTTAACAGGAGTCATTCCAGTAGGAGCAACCGATATGGACCTTTGTTTTGCTGATATTCCAGTAGGACCAAGTGAAGCAGAGATAGCTCTGTTGTACACTGACAATTGTGGAGCTGTAAGTGTAACCAAAACAGGCACACCTAGCGGTGATGATTGTTCTTGGTCAGTTACTTACAACTACGTGATCGTTGATGACTGTGGCAACGATGCCAATGAGATTGACATCACATTTAGTGGTGGTGATAATGAGGCACCTATTTTAACAGGAGTCATTCCAGTAGGAGCAACCGATATGGATCTTTGTTTTGCTGATATTCCAGTAGGACCAAGTGAAGCAGAGATAGCTGCGCTATACACAGACAACTGTGGAGCTGTAAGTGTAACCAAAACAGGCACACCTAGCGGTGATGATTGTTCTTGGTCAGTTACTTACAACTATGTGATCGTTGATGACTGTGGCAACGATGCCAATGAGATTGACATCACATTTAGTGGTGGCGATAACGAGGCACCAACCGCTTCAAACCCTGATCCTATAACAGTTGCATGTATTGATGATATTCCTAATGCGGATATCACCGTAGTTACAGATGCTGCAGATAATTGTGGAGTAGCTATCGTAACACACGATGGAGACGTATCTGATGGTGATTCTTGTGAACCCACCATTACAAGAACCTATAAGGTTGCTGATGCTTGTGGTAACTTTATTAATGTGACACAAACCATTAATATCGAGTTTGAAGACTTTACACTTCCAGCAGATGAAGACAGTCAGATTGCCTGTGTA
>NZ_BMGK01000034.1 GCF_014640155.1 Planktosalinus lacus
AGTAACCTTGACTGTAGAAGATGAAGAAGGTAACACAGATTCAGTCATTGTTACAGTAACTGTTGTGGATGATATGGCACCGGTAATTGCTTGTCAAGGTGAAGGTGGAAATGTTAATGTAACAGAGACTGCTTCTCCGGGAACCTTTTTTGATGAAAATATAGATGCAGTTAGCACAATTACTGTAACAGATGATTTTGTATTGACAGATGTTAATATTGGTTTAGATATTTCACATACTTGGGTAAGTGATTTAGAGATATCACTTACTTCTCCTGAGGGAACTACAATTGTATTATTAGATCCTGATTTTTGTCTACAAGACAATGTACTAGCAACTTTGGATGATGATGCTGCAACTTCAGGAGATACTCAGTGTGCTACATCAGGTCCAGGTGATCCACCGGGTACAGCTGCTATTTCAGGAACATTTACCCCTACCGAAGCGTTATCTGCCTTCAATGGAGAGAGCTCAATGGGAGACTGGACATTAACTGTAACAGATGGGGCTGCCGGAGACGACGGCGTATTAAACTCTTGGACATTAGACTACTCCTATTTCTCCAACACAGTACCCCCACTAGAGGTCGTCTTGGTAGAAGGTACTGCGACAGTTCAGGCAGAAGACTTTTTAAACGTACTTGACGAACCTTGTGGTTATACAGTAACAGTAGACGGTGAAGACTTCATTAACTTTACATGTGCGGACATTGGTGAACACCAGTTTGAAATTGTAGTAACTGATGCTTCAGGAAACAGTTCAACTTGTATGGCTTCAGTAGAAGTAGTAGATCCTTCATTATACTGTGAGTTAGCGTGTAGTGAATTGGAAAACCCAGTTGATATATTGGATTTCGAACCTGTAGACGAAGTTGCAGAGGAGGTCAATGAAGGTATCATAGGAGCA
>NZ_BMGK01000035.1 GCF_014640155.1 Planktosalinus lacus
ATGTCACCTGTATCTCAACAGCTTTAGAAGTTACGATCAATGCAGTACCTGATGTACCTGCAGAGCCCACGGCAGACGTTGTACAACCCACGTGTGCAATACCCATGGGAACGATTACCATCACCTCTCCACTGGGATCAGGTTATGAATACAGCATAAATGGTACAGACTATCAGGCCGGATTGGTATTTGAGGAATTGGCTTCAGGCACTTATGAAGTAACTGTTCGCAACAGCGATGACACGACGTGTGTATCTACTGCGACCGTGGTTGAGATAGACCCGGTACCAGCCACACCTGAAGCACCTGAAGTGAGTGTTACCCAACCTACGTGTGCAGAGCCTTTTGGCAGCATAACGATTTTATCACCACTAGGGGATTTTGAATACAGCATTAATGGTACAGACTATCAGGCCGGATTGGTATTTGAGGAATTGGCTTCAGGTACTTATGAAGTAACTGTTCGCAACAGCGATGACACGACGTGTGTATCCACAGCGACAGAGGTAGAGATAGACCCGGTACCAGCTACACCTGAAGCGCCGGAAGTGAGTGTTACCCAACCTACGTGTGCAGAGCCTTTTGGCAGCATAACGATTGTATCACCATTAGGGGATTTTGAATACAGTATCAATGGAACTGACTATCAGGCCGGATTGGTATTTGAGGAATTGGCTTCAGGTACTTATGAAGTAACTGTTCGCAACAGCGATGACACGACGTGTGTATCTACTGCGACAGAGGTAGAGATAGACCCGGCACCAGCCACACCTGAAGCACCGGAGGTGAGTGTTACCCAACCTACGTGTGCAGAGCCTTTTGGCAGCATAACGATTGTATCACCATTAGGGGATTTTGAATACAGCATTAATGGTACAGACTATCAGGCC
>NZ_BMGK01000036.1 GCF_014640155.1 Planktosalinus lacus
GTCGTGCCGGTTTCAGCATACACATAAATTGTCGTGGTCGTGGTAATATCGGTACCGGCTGCTATTGGGTCTACTCCTCCTGAACTTAAAAAGTAAGCGCCATTGGTCAAAGCAGGTAATTCATAAGTATCACAAGCCGTAACATCTGCAGGGTCATCTACTAATGGGGTATCGTTGATTGTTACCGTAAAGTTGTTTTCCGCAAAACAATTTGGTGTCGTGCCGGTTTCAGCATACACATAAATTGTCGTGGTCGTGGTAATATCGGTACCGGCTGCTATCGGATCTACTCCTCCTGAACTTAAAAAGTAAGCGCCATTGGTCAAAGCAGGTAATTCATATGTATCACAGGCCGTAACATCTGCAGGGTCATCTACTAATGGGGTATCGTTGATTGTTACCGTAAAGCTGTTTTCCGCAAAACAATTCGGGGTCGTGCCGGTTTCAGCATACACATAAATTGTCGTGGTCGTTGTAATATCGGTACCAACTGCTATCGGATCTACTCCTCCGGAACTTAAAAAGTAAGCGCCATTGGTCAATGCAGGTAATTCATATGTATCACAGGCCGTAACATCTGCAGGGTCGTCCACCAATGGTGTATCGTTGATCGTTACCGTAAAGCTGTTTTCCGCAAAACAATTCGGGGTCGTGCCGGTTTCAGCATACACATAAATTGTCGTGGTCGTTGTAATATCGGTACCAACTGCTATCGGATCTACTCCTCCGGAACTTAAAAAGTAAGCGCCATTG
>NZ_BMGK01000037.1 GCF_014640155.1 Planktosalinus lacus
ATGATAGTAATGGTAATCCAATCACACCAACGGGTCCAGCAATAGGCGGAACGTATGTAGACTGTGAGGGTACTGTTACCTATACCTGGAATTACGCTGATTGTGTTGGCAACAACCATGACTGGGTATATACATATACCATAGTAGTGGAAGATTTTGCAATCAATATGCCTGCAAATGAAGGTAGCCAGATTGCTTGTGCATCAGATGCAGTAGCGCCAGTACCACCAGTTGTAAATGACAATTGTGGTAATCAAATCACACCAACCGGTCCAACGCAAGGCGGAACCTATGATGGCTGTGATGGAACAATTACCTTTGTCTGGAACTATGCTGATTGTACAGGCAACAACCACGACTGGGTGTATACATACACTATAGAGCTAGAAGCACCAATCTTAACAGGAACTGTTCCAGTAGGAGCTACTGATATGGATCTTTGTTTTGCTGATATTCCAGCCGGACCAAGTGAAGCTGAGATTGCTGCATTGTACACTGACAATTGTGGAATTGTAAACGTTACCAAAACAGGCACACCTACCGGTGATGATTGTTCTTGGTCAGTTACTTACAACTACGTGATTTTTAATCAATGTGGACTTTATTCCGATGACATTAATATTACTTATAGTGGAAGCGATCAGGTTGACCCTGCTTTAATAGCAGACGCCCCTGTTGGCACCCAGAACGCGAATGTATGTTATGACGATGCCGTGAGCAGCTTCCCATTTGATGGAGCCGCAATC
>NZ_BMGK01000038.1 GCF_014640155.1 Planktosalinus lacus
CGCTAGTAATCGCATATCAGCCATGATGCGGTGAATACGTTCCCGGGCCTTGTACACACCGCCCGTCAAGCCATGGAAGCTGGAAGCACCTGAAGTCCGTCACCGTAAGGAGCGGCCTAGGGTGAAGCTGGTAACTGGGGCTAAGTCGTAACAAGGTAGCCGTACCGGAAGGTGCGGCTGGAACACCTCCTTTCTAGAGAAAGACGACACTTTTTTAAATAAGAGCACTTTGTTGGAACAATTAGGAGCTTTTATTACTTGGTTTACTGTCAATTTAAAATTTAGGTTTAAAGTTCAAAGTTTTAGGTTCAAGGTTAACAACCTGAAACTTGAAACTTGAAACTTGAAAACCCAAATAGTCTCATAGCTCAGCTGGTTAGAGTACTACACTGATAATGTAGGGGTCGGCAGTTCGAGTCTGCCTGAGACTACAGGGCCGAGCGTAAAGAAAATGTCCAGTGGACATTTTTAGCGAAGGAGCCAGATGGCGCGCAGGCGTTATCAGAAAGTTCATACACACATATTGAAAGGAAATTTTAGAAGTTGGGATACCTATCCTTTTTGGAATTTGGAATTTTAATTTATTTGAATTTCAATTAAGAAATGGGGGATTAGCTCAGCTGGCTAGAGCGCCTGCCTTGCACGCAGGAGGTCATCGGTTCGACTCCGATATTCTCCACATCGTCCTACGAAGCTTTAAGCGAAGTAGG
>NZ_BMGK01000039.1 GCF_014640155.1 Planktosalinus lacus
CAAAGCCACTTAAATTGTCAATGCAAGCTACAAAAATATCTTTTACCCCACGAGTCTGTAGTTCGTGGAGTACTTGTCTCCAAAAGCTACTGGATTCATTATCCCCAAAATAGATACCCAAGACTTGCTTTTCTCCTTCTTTATTAACACCCAGGACCGAGTAAACAGCTTTAGAAACAACCTTTCCATTTTCCCTGACTTTAAAATGCATGGCATCAAGCCACATCACCGGATAAACAGAATCTAAAGGCCTGGATTGCCATTCTAGTATCTCCGGTATTATTCTATCTGTTATAGCGTTTAATGTACCTACAGATATCTCTAAATCATACATATCCTTAAGATGATCTTGGATATCCCTATAACTCATCCCTTTGCTGTAAAGAGACAAAATCTTAGCGTCAATATCGCTGGTTATGCGCCTTTGTCTTTTCTTGATAATTTCGGGTTGAAAAGAACCATTGCGGTCACGCGGCGAAAAAATATCGAAGCCACCTAATGAGCTAGAGATATTTTTTCGCCCTCGCCCATTGCGCCGATTTTTGTCTTTTTTAGAACTTTGCTCTAAATGAGAGTCCATCTCTCCTTCAAGACTGGCTTCGATCACTCGCTTGAGTAAAGGTGTAAAAACACCATCTT
>NZ_BMGK01000040.1 GCF_014640155.1 Planktosalinus lacus
TCACTATTGGTCACCCGTGCCCAGATTACCCGGGTTTCACTCTCATAACTCTCCGGGGTCCCAATCGGGTCTTCATTGACCTCTGCCTGCTCTAAACTCTCGTGATAACTCACCAGGTAAATATCCGGGTCCTGACCATTCAATATCTCTGCTTCCAGCTCACCCGGTAAATCAAACGTGCCCACTCCACTACCCTGCTCGTCTTCACAGACTTCATAAGGTGCTGAAGGTGGGGTCGCACTCGCACCTTCCCGTACTTCCAATTCAAAACTGCCCGTTACATAACAACCCGTCTCGGTGTTCTCTACGCGTACATAGAGCGTCTGAGGGTTGCTCGTGTTGGTGTAATTGGGAAGGGTCACTACAGGTATCGCATTCTGAGGGATTTCCTCATCGCCTGCTACCTCGTGGTAGCTCACCAGGTAGTCGCCGGGCTCCTGAGTCAATAGTATCTCTTCTGTCTTGGTCGTTAAATCAAACTGGGCCTCTCCATCGTTGTTCAGCTCACAAATGATGTAATCTGTAACCGTAAAATCCGGAA